>JAXMHE010000019.1:0-72426 GCA_046346945.1 Turneriella sp. | reverse complement strand
TCCGGTTTCTATGACCGCGCAGCCCCGCTATGCAGGCTTCTGGCGGCGTTTCATCGCCGCCGTGCTCGACCAGATCATTCTGCTCGTCGGCCGCGCCTTCGTGTACGGTGCGATCGGTCTCATCATCTATGCGATGCTCTTTGTTTTCGATGCGCGCAGCCAGATGGAAATGGTATTCCGCATCTATGCGGCTATTCTTGCTTTGGCGGATTTCTGGATTACATGGATCTATTTCGCCGCGATGGAGAGTTCAAGCCTGCAGGGCTCGCTGGGCAAACTGGCCGTTGGCATTCGGGTTTCGGACACCGACATGAAACGCATCACGTTTGAAAAGGCGACTGCCCGCTATTTTGCAAAAATTGTCAGCTCTCTGACGATCGGCGTCGGCTACCTGTTGTGCGCTTATAGCTCAAAGAAGCAGGCGCTGCATGATTTTATTGGCAAGACTATGCTGACCGTAAGGTAATACATGGATTAATCGAGTGCCAAAGGCACTCGATTAATCCGCGAATAGCTTCGGATATAACATCACCCGCAGTATTCCGGTCGCGGGACGTATTTCAGACCACAGCGAAACGTGAAAATGCACAGCGGCCAATGCGCAGGTCGGCATTTTACAGTGGAATGGAGAGCGCGATGTCAGCATTACCAGCAGGTCTTCGAGTACCGGGTTATGGCCGACAATCATCACGCTATTGAGATCTTCAGGTAACTTTTGTATACGCTGCAAGTAGGTCTGGTGCGAGGCAGAATAAAACGTTTCGTCGGGTGTTAACTGTCCCGTGAGGCGAAGCGCATCGGCAAAAATTTTTGCCGTCGCATGCGCGCGCGCCGCGGTCGAGGTAAATATGGCTTCGGGCGGAAAACGGAAACTGTCGACCAGCTTAGCCATTTTTTCCGCGTGGCGTATCCCCTTGTCGATCAGCACGCGCTCATGGTCGGTTTTTTTGGGATCCTGCGTTTCGGCCTTTGCATGCCGCAGCAGGTACAGCGTCTTAATGTGTTTTTCTTTTTGTGCCAATTCAGTATACTCCGCTCGTTTCAGGCAGGCCAAACATCAAATTCATATTCTGTACCGCCTGCCCTGCCGCGCCTTTCACCAGATTGTCGATGCCCGACACGATCTGTACGAGGCCTGTGTCACCATCGATAAAATGCGCGTAGTCGCAGAAGTTTGTATGCTGAACGTGGCGCAGTTCCACAGCGTCAACATTTTCCCGGTAGCGCAGAAATGTTTCGTTTTCCGCTGCCTTACGCGCAGCCGTTTCGAAATCGGCGGCGGATTTACCCGGTTTGATGCTCGCGTACGCTGAACTCAGTATGCCGCGATACATCGGCAACAGGTGTGGCGTAAAACGCAGCTTTGCCTGCATGCCCGCAAAACGGCTGAGTTCCTGCGCAATTTCAGGTGCGTGCTGGTGTTTGGCCGTCTTATAACTGCGGAAGTTTTCGTAGACCGTCGAATAGCCCATCGTATCCTTTTCTTTGCGGCCACCGGCACCAGAGGTGCCGCTTTTGGCGTCGATAATCACAGGACGCGTGAGATCCAACAGCTCGCGGTAAACGTAAAGAGGCAATAGCGCCGCGGTCGGGTAACAACCGGGGTTCGCCACGAGCTTTGCAGCCGAAATCTTTGCCCGGTTAACTTCGCTGAGACCATAGACCGCCTCGCCGAGTGCCGCCGGCTGGTTATGTTCAAGACCATAGTATTCGCTGAATTGCGCCTTATCGGCGAGCCTGAAAGCGCCTGAGATATCGATTACACGCACGCCTGCAGCGAGAAACTGAGGCGCCCATGCGAGCGCCACGTCGTCGGGCGTCGCCAGGAATACTGCGTCGAGCCGCGGCGCATCGGAAACGGTTTTCGGGTGCGGGGAAAATTTCAGGTCTTTAAAAGAAGGAGCTGCAAGCGCAGGGAATGCCGCAGACAAAGGCTTATCTGCGTATTCAGAGGAGGTCAGGTAAACAAGGCTAACCGCACCGTGGTGCGCAAAGATGCTTATCAGCTCCTGGCCGGTAAAGCCACCGGCGCCGAGAATACCGACGCGTATTGATTTGTTCAATTTTCGAGTATCGTGACCTTTTTCATGACCACGGTGGTCTTCGGTCTGTCCTGCTGGTCACGCTCGACTTTGGTGATCTGCTCGGCAATATCGAGCCCCGCAATCACGCGGCCGAAAACCGTGTGTTTGCCGTCGAGGTAGGTATTGTCAGCCACGCTGATGAAGAACTGGCTGCCATTGGTGTTTGGCCCTGCATTCGCCATCGACAGTGAGCCCTTCGTATTGGATTCCGATTCAAGATTGGGAGTGTAAGTGATGCCACGCGCGGTGAACAACTCTTCCATAGACTTGTTGCCCCACTTACCCTGTTCTTCTTTGAACATCGCCTCGGCTTCTTTCATTTTTGCCGTGAGGTCTGCCTGGCTTTTGATATTCAGTTTTTTGAAAACTTCATTGCGCGCGACCTGCTGCACTTCCTGCATTGCCATCGGCGATGAAGAGACCTTCACCTTGTCGAGACCCAGCGCCTTAGCGTTGATCTCGTCGGCAAACTGGTAGCCGGGGCCGCCGGTGCCGTTGCCTTTAATGTCGCCGCCCTGGATCATGAAGTTAGGAATCACGCGGTGAAAGACAAGGCCGTCAAAATAAGGGCGCTTTGCCTGTTTGCCGTCAATGTCGGTAAATTCTTTCGTACCGGTTGCGAGACCGACAAAATTTTCTACCGTTTTGGGTGCCGCGTGGCGGTAGAGTTCAACAGTGATCGTACCGAGCGATGTCTCGATGACAGCAATCGGGTTCGTATCTTTGCGCATTTTTTCTTTCACATTTTCCATAGCTTTGGCCTTTGTTTTGGGAGTTTTACTGCAGGCTGCCGAGAGCGTCAGAACAGAGACAACGAGCAGGGATTTCGTAACAGTCTGCAGAATCTTCATTTAGTATTCGCTCACCAGCTGTGCGCGCGCGTACTCGCGGTTCATGCGTGCAATGTGAGAGATGGAAATTTCTTTCGGGCACTCGGCTTCGCAGGCGCCGGTGTTAGTGCAGTTGCCGAAACCTTCGGCGTCCATTGCGGCGACCATTTTACGCACGCGCTCGGCGCGTTCGGCCTTGCCCTGCGGCACGAGGGCCAGGTGTGAAACTTTCGCGGCGACAAAGAGCATCGCCGAAGCGTTCTTGCAGGCGGCCACACAGGCGCCACAACCGATACAGGCTGCAGCCAAAAATGCCTCGTCAGCGATCGGCTTCGGAATCGGAGTCAGGTTTGCCTCAGGTGCCGAACCGGTATTTACCGTGATAAATCCGCCGGCCTGCTGAATGCGGTCAAAAGCGGAACGGTCGACCACGAGGTCTTTGAGTACAGGAAAACCTTTTGCGCGCCAGGGTTCGACGGTCAGTGAATCGCCGTCGTTAAATTTGCGCATGTGCAGCTGGCAGGTCGCCGTCCCGCGCTCGGGGCCGTGCGGGCGGCCGTTGATGACTACACCGCACGAACCGCAGATGCCTTCGCGGCAGTCGTGGCTAAAGGCCACCGGCTCTTCGCCCTTCTGCGTGAGGTCTTCGTTGAGCACGTCGAGCATCTCGAGAAATGACATGTGCTCGTTCACGTTGTCGAGCTGGTAGTCGCGCAGTTGGCCTTTTTTATCCTTATTTTCCTGGCGCCAGATTTTCAATTTAATTTTCATCTGAATGCAAAATTCTTTTTGGCATTACGGCATAAAGCGAAAAACGGACTTAGCGCACCGGCTTTATTCGCCCACCGCTATAGCGGTGGACTAATAAAGCCCTTTGAAAATATGGCCCGGCACGCGTCCAAATTCGTTTTCTGGTTTTCCCTGTTTTTGGGAGCAACCATTGCCGTACAGGATCTGCTGCCGCAGCTGAAATTGCACCTGCTGCCCGCGGCGCGGGAGTTTATTCCGGCATTTCTCACGTCCAAAGCGACAGCGGCACCTGCGAAAGCGGCAAGACCTGCCGAACCGCTGTTCGCCGGCCGCGACACAAATTTAAAGAATTTCTACCGCAAACTTTCACAGCTGAAGAACGGTCGCCGCGAGCGTGTGCGCGTGATGCACTTTGGCGACTCGGTCATCTGGTATGAACGTGTGGCGCGCGACCTGAGAGCCGGTCTCATCCGTGATTTTGGCGATGGCGGCCGCGGGCAGATCAACATGCACCAGGACTGGGGGGTTTCACTCTTCGGCCATGAGAACCTGACGAAAGAAGATTTCGAGTTTATTTCCGTTCCCTATAATCATTTTAACCACATCGACCCCAAGTGGTTGCCTGCAGTGGGTTTTTCCTCCTGGACATACCGCTCGCTGCACCCGGGCCAATTCAGCGAACAGCGCGCGGCCCCCACAGCCGCCCCGTTCACGCAGCTGACCGTCGTCGCGCGTGCGCCAAAGAACACGGTAGATTTTTCCGAAACGGTCACCGTTGCCAATTACGAGAAAAATCCTCCTGAACTGAGTTCGTCTTCATTCCCGCTGTCGAAAGGCGGATGTACAACGCACACGCTGCATTTTGCCCCAACCCGGCATTTGGCCGTCGGCTTTGGCGCGAAGGCACCGGCGCAACCGCGGTCGGCGTTCTTCGACGCGGTACTGCTCGAAACCGACCGCGGCGTGTCTTATTCTACCCTGGTACACAAAGGCAAACACATGGCGTGGATGACCTCGATTTTGCCCGAGGTGTTCGACTGCGGTTACAAGGCGACCGCACCCGACCTGCTGGTTTTCCAGTATGGCATCAACGAGGGCGCATCGATTGACTGGAAGGCATTCGATTTTTCTCACGACTACTACCGCAAGCAGATGCGGGAATTTTTCGGCCGCATACGCAAGGCACTTCCTGAAACCGACATTCTGATTATTGGACCGTACGAACGCCTCAAAAAAATCGGCGACCGCTGGGTGACATACAAGGCGCACGACGACATCAGGCAGATGCAGCGTGAGATGGCGCAAGAAATGGGGTTTGCCTTTTTTGATTCATACACTTTTCTTGGCGGCGCCGGGCACATGGAGCGCATGACGCGCGAGGGTCTCGCCACCGGCGACTACTCTCACCTCAACGACAAGGGTTCGGCGCTGCTCGGCACGGAAATTTACCGGCAGCTCTATGACGGTTACGATGGAAAATCTTCCGGCACAGCCACCACGCTTGCCGCAACAGATACATCCGCGCCGTCACCGATTCTTTTTAACTCGCTGACCGTTGCTTATTTCTTTATTCTCGTATTTGCCGTCGCGGCGTTTCTGAACCGCTTTCCGGGTGCGCGCCTGATCTTTCTGACGCTGGTCTCATGGTACTTCTATGCCTCGTGGCGCTATTGGGCGCTCGGCCTCATGCTGTTTTCGACCGGTATCGACTATCTCGCGGCGATCTACATCGAGCGCGCACTCGATTCACATAAGGCGCGCGCACGGCTATGGCTTCTGATTTCGCTCGTCTCGAATCTCGGGCTCTTGTTCTTCTTTAAATATTATGACTTCTTCGCGGGGCTGATGAACCCGTTTCTCGCGAAAGGCAATTTTTTCCAGATACCGGTACTCGAACTCGTGCTGCCGGTCGGCATTTCTTTCTACACGTTCCAGTCGCTGTCTTATACGATCGATGTGTACCGCAGGCACATGCCGGCCGAAAAAAGTTTCTGGCGTTTTGCGTTTTTCGTCGCGTTCTTTCCGCAGCTGGTTGCCGGCCCGATTGTGCGCGCGACCGATTTTCTGCCGCAGATCATGCAGTCGATCAGGCACTTTTTTCCCTCGAAAGCCGATTTCGGCGGCGCTGCATATCTCTTTGCCAAAGGCCTCTTCAAGAAAACTCTCGCCGACTGGATCTCGGTGAATTTTGCCGACCGCGTGTTTTCTGACCCTGCGATGTTTACCTCCGCCGAAACACTGGTGGGCGTCTATGCATTTGGCATACAGATCTATCTCGACTTCTCGAGCTATACCGACATGGCGATCGCTGCCGCGCGTGTGATGGGCTTCAACCTGACGCTCAACTTCAACAGGCCTTACGTCTCGCGCACGATCACCGAGTTCTGGCGGCGCTGGCACATCTCACTCTCGACCTGGCTCAGGGATTATCTCTATATCAGCCTCGGCGGCAACCGCAAGCGACTCTATTTCAACCTTCTGCTTACGATGCTCTTGGGTGGATTGTGGCATGGTGCGGGTGTAAACTTTGTGTTGTGGGGTGCACTGCATGGGGTGGTTCTGGTCTTCGAACGGCTTACAGGCTATGCGGGCTACTTTGCGCAGAATCCGGTCAAAGCCAGTGGGATTTTTCGCGGTGCCGGCATTTTTTCGTGGCTTGTGACCTTTCACCTCGTGATGTTTTCGTGGATCTTTTTCCGCTGCCATGACTTCGCCACTTTTATCGCGGTAATGGATTCGTTCCGTTCGCTGACCATGAACACACCGAATGTGGATTGGAAAATTCTCACCGCAATATCGGTCCCGTATATCTGGCAGTGGCTGCCGGAAAAATACCATTTCCTGAGCGAGTTTGTTTTTTCAAATCTGCCCGCACCGGCACAGGCGGCGCTGGCATACCTCGTCTGCCTCGGCACTTACCAGATCTACAGCGCCGAGGTGAAGACGTTTATTTATTTTCAGTTTTAAAAAGGCTTTGAAAATTACATAACTCCCGCTTTATGGCCCGTGGCCGAACGCAAAGAAACCCGCAGCGATACACGCGCAGCAGAAACCGGACTGCTGACAGAGTCGCTGCTGAGGTCCGGGGAAATCTCCGGGCGTGCGGCGCAGAAAATATTCACTGCGCTCGGCTATACTCCGAAAAGCGTGACGCCCGAGACGGGTGCTGCAGGCGGTGAAGATTTTTTCTCGTGGCTGTCGGGGGCGCTGCAATCCCTGTTCGCGGCTTTCGGCGCTTCGCTGGCAGGCCTGATAGTCCGCGCCCCCACCGCCGTGCAGTCCCCCCGAACTCGGGGGGAGGCAGGGAGGGGGGCGACGTCACCGCACCACCGATGGGCGGCGTCGATTCGCTGCTTTCGTTCGAATCGCTCGCGCAAACGCTTAAACCCCTCTTTAATGAGTACGTGTGGTGGTTCATCGCGATGGTGCTGGTCATCTCCGGTTCGATCATGGGCATTCGCGAAGCATGGCTCAGGTTTGAAGGCATTCTGCGGCCATTCACGATCTTGTTTGCTTTCTTTGTTTACCATACGATGTTTCTCGGGCTGGGTATTTTTCTCTACCGCAAGAGCGCAGGCACCGGTAAAATGCTGCTCATCATCGCAGCAGGATTAATTCCTCTCATGTTTTCGATCGCGAATTCGATCGTGCGCCTTTCGTCCGAAGCAGGCGCCGCAGCAACCGCAGTTTCGTTGCTGCTGTCATTCATCACGCTGCTGCCGCTCGCCCGCCGCCTCGGCATCCCCTATATCTCTGCAGTGCTCTATCTTCCGGTGCCCTTTGCTCTGGGGGCCTTGGCAGGGTTATCGTCAACCATACCCTTTGTTTTGCCTGTGCTCATCGTGGCGCTAACGGCTGCTGTGCTGGCAGGTACTGGCCTCGCAATCACCGAAAGGCCCCTATTGCGTTTTGCCTATGCGAGCGTGGGTATTGCGATTCTGGTGATCATTCTCGCCGGTTTACAAATATCGGTGGATGATGATCTCTCGCGCGCGCTCAGGTTGATGTCGCTCATGGCAGTGCTCGGGCAGTTTGCGCTTTTGCTGCGATCGCTCGATCTCGCGCGCGCGAATTTTTTCACCGCGATAGAAATCACCGCCTACGCGGTGGTCGCACTCATAGCGCTCGTCGCAGCAAAACCACTGGCCGGCGCGCTCGGCAGCACTGCCCCGTTCAGCTTCAAGATTCTCGCGCTGCCGCTGGGCATCGGTATTTTTTTGCGCGCGGCGAAAGACCACAACGCGGCAATCCACGCGGTGCTGTTTATCACCATGGCGCTGCTGTTGCGCGTGACAAAACTATTCACCCCCGAGTATCCGTGGCATATCTTTGCTTTTTTCATATTCCCGCTGTTGGTGCCATGGTTCTCGTCGGGGTTCCATGCAAATAAGAAGAGAATCTTCTTATATCGCGGTAATTGAGCGGCATTCGTGGTTCCCTGCGCACCTTGTCCGCGCAGCCAAACATTGCCGCGGCGCTGACGGGCCTATTGACCGCACACCATCCATCGGGCGGCAGGATCGACGAGATCCGCCTGGGTACTACTCGTCGCCCATCGGTGTGCTGGTATTTGTCGCGCTTACCGGCGGGCATTGTTCTGCAGCCGAATGAAATCTTTTTGCAATGGCGGTAATCTATGCACTGGGCGGCATCTGGTCGACCATGCGCCGCTGCAGATGCGGCTTTGCCGGGCTTTCCGCTCGAAGATCTGTCGCTCATCTGCGGGGCTTTGGCGCTGTTGACCCTGCCGATCGCTATGACCGATGCCGGCAGCTGGACCTGGCGACCGGCGGATTTGACATTCTGTTGCGCCGCTTTGGGTGCTGGTGGCCTACCTGTTTCTGGTGTTATGATCAGCGCGACCGCAGCGTGCTCGTCAGTTCCTTTGCGCACCTCGCTGTGCTGCCGGCGATTTACCGCATCGCCGCGCCGCGCGACCACGCCGAGGCAGGAATCTTCTTTATTCTGGCCGCTGCGGTGCTCTATTGCATCGCTGCTTTCCTGCGCAATAGTTCCGTAAAGCCATCGGAACCGCATGGCCGCGTCTTTCTGCTGCGGCTGAGACTACCGTTCGACGCGGGCAAAATTAACAACATCGGTTTGGGCGCGGGAGTCACAACGCTGGTCATGTTGCTGTTTGCATTGTTCAATGCGAGCAACTGATCGGCAATCCCGACTTCGATGCACGGGGGCACGATGCCGGTTTGGCAGATCGGTTTCATGCTGATCATCATTTTGATTTTTCACTTCCGGTTTTTGTCACATTTCGCCTGCGCGGTTCTTTGGTGCTGCTGTTTGTGCTGCTTTTCGGAATTGCTTTCACAGCAATCATCAATCGTCTCGGCCGTCCGTTACCGGTCGATGCGGTGGCTTTGAGATTACTGCTGCTATTTCCACTGATGGTACTCGTTACGCTCGCGATCAAAGTCTATGGCCCAAAATATGGCAACTACCTGGGAGCAGAAAAACAGGGAATCTGGTATTACCTCGTGCCTGTCACCGGCGTCATCGGCCTCTCCCTGCTCCTTTTTTATGAAGTTGCTGCGGTGTCGTCTTTCGATTTTGATCGCGCCTTCGCGTTCGTGCCACCCACGGCATATCTTGCACTCGCGCTCTATCCGCTGATTCTGGCGCACACGCTCGCATTGCCCTTTCGCCATGCTTTCTATTTATTTGTTCCGGTTTTTCTTGCCGCGGTTTTTGCCGAACACAGCTTTCTCGGCCCGGCGCTCTCCAATGCCAACGAACTGCGGGTATGGCTACCGACCGCGTTCGCGGGCTCGGCCAGCGATGCGCTGAATAACTTCGCCGGAACGCTCGCTCCCGGCTATACATATCTCGCATTCAGACAGAATATTGTCCTTGGTGTTGCCGCAGGCGTCTTGCTGCTCGCAATCCTCGCGTTAGTTTCGCAGCGAAAGAACGCAGCTTCTCTTGTGACCAACACGCTGTTCAGCAAAAACTCGCTCGGCGTATCGTTTGAATCCGGGTTCTGGAGCCTCGGATACACGGCTTTCATTGCATTGCTGTCGTTTCAGGTGGCTTCGGTACCGCCGGGCGTGATTCTCATCGGCGTTGCAGCGCTCTACCTCGTTGCCGGCAATGTGCGCGCCTCGGCGCTGATTCTTTTTACCGGCGGACTCCTGATCGTGCACGGCGGTGCGCACCTGACCAATATCTATCCTGTCTGGTCGGGACCGGTTCTCGTGCTGATGGCAATTGTGATGGTTCTGCCTGCGAAAAAGCTCGCCGCCAAACTCGACCTGGCGGAAAGTTTTGTCGCAGAGACTTCATTTCTGGCCGGCACACTTTATGTACTGGCGGGATTTTTTTACGCCGCGACCGAAGGCCAGGGCGCAAATGCGTTGCAGGCAGGCATCAGTGTTCTGAACGCCAATGGAAGTTATGTCGCGCGCGCCGACTATTACCGCAGCGCATCGCTCGTATTAACGTTCTTATTGGCCGCACTTTACTTTCGCTTATCGCTCAACGTCATTGCAGGCCGGGCACGGGCAGCGCTGGCTTTTTTGAGCATCCTGTTCATGAGCGCGGCCATTGCGGCCGCCGGCTGGCTCGCGCTCTCAAAGATTGGCCACACCTTTAACTTTCTGGTTGCAGCGCCCTTTGTGCTGACGGTAATTCTGCTTTTCCAGATTATCATCACCCTGCTATTACCCCGCCTGCGGGAAAAGGATGCCGGTCGTTATGCGGGCTATTTCACCGCGCGCGACACGCTCATTGTTGTCTGCGGTGTGTTATTCATCGTACTTTCCGCAAACCTCTTCAATCCACTGCCCTACGCAGGTCTCTTCACGCTGGCGGCATTATTGCTGTACCTGGTGCTCAATATCACAGCAGCATTCGCCTCGTCAAAGACCCGTTACGTCTATGTCGCACAGGCGACGATTGCCGGCATGTATTTTTCGCTGCGGCCGTTGATGGGCATCACCTCGCCACAAACGGATGCGTTTTTTGCTTTTGGTTATGCCTTTTTGCTGTTAGGCGTGAGCATTGCCGCACAGCGCTACTCGATCACCGTCGTGTCAGAACCGACCCGCCGCTTTGCCGCGATTCTGCCGGTCGTCGTTGCGCTGATCAATGACAGCTTCCGCACATTCAATACGGCTCTCTATTCATTGCTGTCGAGCGGGCTATACTTTTTACTCTCGCGCCTCGGCGAGCGGCACATCTTTGCTGCGCTCGCCGCGATCACACTCAATGCAACGCTGTTTTTCCTGGCGCTGGCTTCGGGGTACGACTCGTCAGAATTTTATGCTTTCCCGGCGGGGCTCACGATTATCTTCTTTGCTACAATTTTTAAAGACTCCCTTTCGGCCGACAACCAGGCGCGTGTGCGCACGATCGGGGGCCTCATCGCGTACATTCCGGCTGCGCTGCATGTCACACTGCGCTCGGGGCTTGCGCAGAATCCCATGTATTCGCTCGCCTTCGGCGGCGTCTGCCTTGCGGGCATTCTCGCCGGCACGATTTTCCATATCCGTAGCTACCTGTTTTTGGGCGTGCTGTTCTTTACGCTCAATATCATTGCAAACCTCGTCCAAGAGGGTCTGCAAAACCAGTTCGTGGGATTTATTTTGCTGACGCTGACCGGCCTGTTGCTGATTACCATCCTGATTATCTACAATCTGAAGAAAGACCAGATTCATGAGGCATTTAAACGGCTCAGAATGAAATTTGCAGCGTGGAGCTAGAATGCAGCCGATTTTGAACCGCCAGCAGATACACGCCTATGACCGCATCGCCATCGAAGAACTCGGCGTGCCCGGCACGACGCTCATTGAGAATGCAGGCCGCGGTGCGGCGGATATTGTCCTGCGGCTCATGGCCGAATCGAAGGCAAAAATCATCACCGTTATCTGTGGCACTGGCAATAATGGCGGGGATGGATTTGTGGTAGGTGCACAATTAGCCCATGAATTAATTCATGGGCTAATTGTGCAGGTATTTGTTGTAGGCGAAGCCAACCGCATCAAAGGCGACGCCGCCGTTAAACTCGCTGAACTGGCCTCCGCAGGGGTCAATCCTACCCTGATTGACAGCAACAATCTGGCGGTGCTGATGCAGGCGCTCGAAACGAGTGATCTTGTCGTCGATGGAATCTTCGGCACTGGGCTCACAAGGCCGGTTGCGGGCCTCGAGGCCGAAACGATCAAAGCCATGAATGCGTGCAGGGCGATGCGCGTTGCGCTGGATTTACCCTCAGGCCTCGATGCCGATACCGGCCTGGAGCTCGGCATCGCGGTGAAGGCGTCGCACACTGTGAGCTTCGCGTGCCTGAAGCCCGGTCTCGTGACACCGCAGGGGCGCAGCTTCGCCGGCAAATTGCACACTGTCGACCTGGGCGTAGACCATGAACGCATTCTGAAAGCGACCGGCGTTGCGGCACAACTTTTCGCGGCAGATGATCTGCGTGCAATCATCGCTCCGCGCAGTGCGACAACTTACAAGCACCGCGCGGGGGACATCCTGGTCGTCGCAGGCTCGCGCACCAAAATCGGCGCCGCAAAACTGGTTGCCGAAGCTTGTCTGCGCGCGGGCGCAGGACTCGCGACCATTCTGACCTGGAGCGACGCTCTGCCGGCACTTGCGGCGTGGACACGGGAAGCAATGTTGCTGGAGATAGCTGCGGGCGATATTGCACAGACGGTTTCAAAGGCACTTGCGAAACGATCTTCGGTGGTTATTGGGCCCGGCTTAGGCCTTGATCATGACGCGGCCGAACTCGTGAAGGCAGTACTCTCCCTCGCGACGGTTCCGGTAGTGGTCGATGCTGATGCGCTGACTCTTGTTGCCAAGAACGGCAGCCTGCCGCAGAGCAATGCTTCTTTCATTCTGACGCCGCATGCGGGAGAGCTTGCGCGACTGTTAAAAACTGAAGCAGCGACCATTGAAGCCGACCGTTTCGCATCGGTCGCGCGTGCCGCCAAAGAATTCCGCTCGGTCGTCGTGCTCAAAGGCGCGCACACGCTGGTTGCTTCGCCGGCAGGGGAAATACGTGTCGCCGATTTCGCCAATCCGGTGCTGGCGACCGCCGGCTCGGGCGATGTGCTGGCAGGCATTATCGCGGCATTCGCGGCGACGCTGAATCCATTCGATGCGGCGTGCGCAGGTGTTGTGCTGCATGCACTGGCCGCAGAGCACTGGTGCTCCGAAACCGGTGCCGACCGCGGCATGCTCGCAGGAGATATATTGGATCACCTGCCCGCTGGATGGGGCAAAATAATTTCCGAATAATAAAAAAGTCCGGGCAGAGTGGACCCGGCCTTTGAACTTGACAACTTGTCTTTTAAAACAAGACTCATTGTCATGAATGATCCGTTAATGGTGGCCGACTTTAAAGCTCAATTCTCTGACGTGCTCAATAAAGTGCGCCGGGGAGAAGAAGTCGTTTTAGGATATGGTCGCAAACGCGAGAAGATTGCGGTTCTGGTTCCCTATGAGAAATACCGCCGCGCCATGGGCAAGAACACTGAGACGCAAACTGGGTACGCTAGCGGGTCAGGGCGAAGTAATTTTGCGGGAAAATTTCAAGCTCAGCGATACGAGTTCCTGAATTCATGAAGCTGCTGCTCGATACACACGCACTCATCTGGTCGCTTGTCGATCCGAAAAAAATCCCGCAGAAGACCAGAAAGCTAATCGAAAAATCAGAGACGGCGGTATGGTTTTCAAATATCAGCCTGTGGGAAATTTCTCTCAAATATTCTCTGGGAAAGCTTCGGCTGAAGAACCTTTCACCCGAAGACCTGCTGCACGCAGCCAAAGAGCAGGATTTTAACGGGCTAACCTTAAGTGAAAACGACGCGCTGGGGTTTCGCAACCTGCCGCGGCACGCGCACCACGATCCATTCGATCGCATGCTGATCTGGCAGGCAATCGGCCGCGAACTGACATTTGTCAGCGCCGAATCGGGGTTGGCCGAATATAGCAAACTCGGTTTAAAATGGCTGTGGTAAAAGCAAAGGCCTGCTTGGGCAGCCGAAAAAGGATTTGCTCAGCGATCACGCCGGCGGCGATGGCCGATGGCAAGCTTAAAATCACGCTCCACTGAACTTCTCAAAAATCTGCAAAACCGTTTTTCTGCGCTGAAAATCGTTACGGTTAAAGCTGCCAGGCGGGGTGCAGCTTGTCTCTCAGATCTACATCCGCCTGCGCACGCTGGCGTTTACTGCCTGGCAGAAATTACCCCCTCAAAATATATACGGGGCGCTATCGTCGCGGGCGTTCTCGCCGTCATCAGTTTGCCAGTTGTCGCAGTCATGGGTGGCTCCGATTCCCTTTCGCTTAAGTTACCCGACGACAAAGCCAATAAGGCCGCAGTGATTGATGACAGATATCTGTCTGTTGTGCAGGCAACCCCCGAGGGCAAAATCAGCCTCGGCGACGAACGCAAAGAAATTTTTGTCGTGTTCAGCCATCCCGTCGTGCCATTAGGTGTGCTCGAAGAAACCACCAAAGGTGCTTTTGCAGTTTTCACCGAAAGTCAAAGGCCGCTACCGCTGGTATGGCAGCCGCATCTTGCGCATTCGTGCCCGACGAAGACTGGCAGCAGGGTGGCGAATACGCGGTTGCCGTCAATGCCGACACTGTCGCAGTCACCGGGCAAAAATTAAAGGATGCCAAACGCTTTAAGTTCCGCATGGAAGTACCCGACCTGCGCATCGAAGATATTTCTGCGACCGAAGGTTATGGCAAACTGAAATACAATGCACAGTTCAGGCTTTCGCTCAACTTTCCGGTGTCACAGGCGGCGCTGGCTGAAAAACTCGTGTTAAAACAAAACGGGCAGGCTATGGCGGCCGACATCAGCGAACCGCAAGAGTACGATTGGCGTGGTCGTGCGCAGAAAAAAGACGGGCGCAGGTGGCGCATCAAGCCAAATGAAAAATTCAGTAAGGGTGCAAAGATCGAAATCTCCGTGGCGAAAGGGCTTAAAGCAAAAGGTTTGCTGACCAAGCTGCCCGAGACGTATACGCGCGACTTCGAGACATACGGCGACTTCACTGCCGAATTTGAGAACAAGGCAGATTCATGGCCGCAACGCGACAATATCCGGTTTAAATTTTCGAATCCTGTGTCTGCGCAAAAGGCTGCGAAGGCGATCAGGCTTTCGCCTGCACGCAAAGCGCTCTGGCTGCCTCAGGGCGAAATCACCGAACTCTCGCTCAGCTCCTGGAACATCGAACCGGGCAAGACATATAAAGTCACACTCTCGTCCTTCAATGACGTGATGGGCAACCGGCTCGTGCAGGGGGGCAGCTTTGAAGCAACATTTCCCGATCGCGACCAGTTTTTTGAGCGCGTCGAATCGGGTTCGGTGATCGAAGCCACGATGGCACAGAACTACCCGATCAACGTGTCGAACATACAGACATTGCGCGGCCAGGCATCGCCGTTCACACTCGACGACGTACTTGGTTTTGCATCCGACCGCAACACCTATTCGCTCAGCGACTACGTGCACAAAAAATCGCCCACCGGGACCGGCGCCGATTTTAAAACACAGATTGCGCACAATGCGATCGGGCACACTGCCTTTAACCTTGCCCCCTATCTGCAAAACGGCCGCGGCTGGCTTTTGGCGGAAATTACCAACCCCGCCGATGCCGACAAATCACAGCAGCGCTCTGTCTTTGAAGCCATCCAGGCAACCGATCTCGGCATCACCGCGCGTCCGGCGATTGGTGGCAGCCATGTGTGGGTGCACGAGCTCACGCAGGGCTCTCCCGTCGCGGGCGCCAAGGTCACACGCTTCACCGGCAAAAGCCGCGACGGCGACTGCACAACTAACAATGAGGGCTACTGCCTGATCGCGAAGGGGGATCTGCGCGAACAAAACGAAACCCTGGTCTACATGGCAGAAAAAGGCAATGACCGCGCCTTTGTTACCTCGAAAGAGCAACGCCTGTCGATACAGCCGGGCGGCGGCAACTTTGCATATAATCTGACCGACGCGAACCTCATGGGATTGATTGTGTTCGACCGTAAGCTGCATACGCCGGGTGACACGGTCTTCTTCAAAGCAGTACTCACGCAGAAGAAAGGCGACCAATTCTCTGCGCTTGCTGACACTAAAGTTTCCGTTGAGATCACCAATGCCGAAGGGAAATCGGTCTATTCAAAATCGCTGAAAACATCTGCCCAGGGCGGTGTCGGCGGCGAGGTGGAAATACCAAAGGGTGCGCCGCTTGGCCACTATACGATTGCCATCACCGGCCCAGACGAATTTGGCCGGCAGTCAGTGCAGGACACTTTCCAGATCGAGGAATTCAGACCGGTGAGTTTTGCGGTATCGGTGGGTGGCCTTAAAGATGCGGTAGCAGGCGGTAGCCTCAATGCAACAGTCGAAGGCAATTATCTCTTCGGCGCCCCGATGCAGAATGCGCATTTCCAGGCGGATGTCACCCGCTCCAAAGACACACCCGCGTTCGACAATTACCCCGATTTCAACTTCGGCGATCAGCGCTATTCGTATTATGGAGAGAGCGAAGAAACCGACACCGGATTTTTCACCGGCACGAGTGGAAAGTTAGCCGCCAATGGAAAAACGTCTTTCCGCATTCCTCTATCCCCCATGGCTTTTAAGGAAAAAATAGACCTGCCGGAAAAACAGTCATTAGTGCTCGAAAGCCCCTATACGCTGAACGTCGAAGCGTCGGTCAAAGATGTCGATGACAAGAGCGTGGCAAACCGCCGCTCGGTGAAAATCAGCGCGGGCAAATTTGTGCCGGGCATTCGCGCCAAAGAACGCTACGCGAACCTGGGCGACGACATGCAATTTGAAATCGTCGCGCTCGGCAACGACGGCCAGCCCGCTGGTGCAAGCGAAATCAAGATCACGGTGCTGCACCTGACCTGGAAAAGTGTGCGCACGCAGGGTGCTGACGATACGCTGCAGACCAAGAACACACCGGTGCGCCGCATCGTCACGACCGAAACCATCACCGCGAGCGACAAACCCGTGCCTTATACTTTTAAGCCCGATAAAGCCGGCGAATATTACATCATCGCGCAACCTAAGGGATCTCACGCCTTTGCCCGCACCGGGTTCTATGTTTCGGGATATTCGGACGGTTTTTATATGCGCAACGACGACCAGCTGAGTATCGTGGCCGACAAGGCGTCATACAAACCCGGCGATGTCGCCAAGGTAGTCATTCAGTCGCCATTCAAAACCGGGCGCGCCATTGTCACACTCGAGCGCGAACGCGTCTACTGGCAGAAACAGATTGAGCTCAAAGACTATGCGCTGACTGTGCCCGTCGAAATTAAGCAGGAATACCTGCCGAACGTTTACCTGACCGTGCTCGTCGTGAAGCCGCGCGAGCCGGGCAAACGCACCGCATACCAGGACTTGGGCGCCCCGGCATTCAAGCTCGGTTCGCTGAACCTCGCAGTCGACCCATCTTCGCGGCGCGCGAAATTTGCACTCACCTATGACCGCCAGCAGTATGGCCCGGGTGACACCGTGAAGATGCAGATTGCCACGGAAAGCAACGCAGAAATTGCGCTGTCGGTTGCTGACCGCGCAGTTTTGGATCTCGTGAACTATCACTTCGCCGACCCGGTGAACCAGTTCTTCAATAACTGGGCGCTCGCCGTCGAACTCTTCGAAAACCGCCATGCGATTATCCACCAGTTCGACTTTTCGGGCAAAGGTGGCACGCCGGGCGGCGGGCCGGGCGAAGCCGGCGAAGGCATGGGTTCAGGCGGATTCAACCTCGACAGTGAAAGCGGCACACGCAAGAACTTCCGCTACACTGCGTTCTGGAAAAGCGACATTAAGGCCGACAAAGACGGCAAGGCTGAAATTACTTTCAAACTTCCCGATAACCTGTCGACATTCCGCATCATGGCACTGGCAACAGCGAACGGCAAATACACTGACTATGAGAAGGAATTCCAGGTGCGCAAGGGACTGGTTTTGCAGCCGCTGATGCCGCGCTTCATGCGCGCCGGCGACGAGCTCGAAATCGGTGCAGTGGTCATCAACCAAACCGGCGAAGCTGCCGATTTTGCGGTTAAGCTGAACGCCGATCTTCTGGCCGACGGCGCAGAGAGAACCGTGAATATTGCCGCCGGAGAATCGCGCGAGGTCAGCTTCAAATCGAAGCTCAATCTCGCGAAATATGCAAAACTACTCAAAGATTACCGGTCTAAACCGGCGGAACTGAAGAATGAAAAAGCCACCGTCGACCCGATCACGCTTAGCGGCTTCGTCACCGCAACAGTTGCCGATGTGAATGCTTTCAAGGCAAAGGGTTTCAAGGCCGACGACCTGCAAGACCGGGTAAAATTTGAATTCCCGGTACTCGAATCGCCCTCTGCCGAGGCATTTGCGATCGCCGGCTTCACCGACAAAACGATCAGCGAAGCGATTATCATTCCCGGCGAAAACGATGTGCTGGGCAACCTCGGCTCGATGGATGTCACGCTGTCGTCGACGGCTCTCGTCGGTCTCGACAAGGCTTTCGGCTTCTACAGCTCGAACCCCTACTTTTGCCTCGAGCAGCGCGCCTCGGCATTTCTACTGGCAATTACCTCGGGTGAACTGCTGAAAAGTTTCGCGATTAAACCCAAATCGTCAGACGACTATGACTTTGCGCGCATCGAAAAACTGTTCATCGATGAGCTGGGTGATTTTGTAAACCCCGACGGCGGATTGATTGCGTGGAAAAAATCTCCTATATACCCGGTGAAATCCAACCCATACCTTTCAGCCTATGTGCTGATGGTGATGCAGGAAGCCGACAAGAAGGATATCCGCACAAACAAAAGCATTCGCGCGGGCATCGTGAAGTACCTCGATGGCTGGTTGAAATCAGAAGACAAAGGCAGCCGCCACTGGATGCTCGAATCGCTGGCGCTCATCAATCTCGCGCTGGCGCGCGAGGGAGAATACCGCAAGGATCTCACGAAATTCCTGCTGAAGCACGAAGAGGTTTTGAGCGTCCGCGCCAAAGCGCGCGTTGCGCTGGCGATTGCAACGAAGCAGAAACTTACTAACTATAAAGATGATTCTGACACGAAGCGGCTTATTGAATTTTTCCGCAGCCGGCTCGAAGTCACAACCACCTCGGTGATGATCAAAGAGATGGCCAACCCCGAGATGACGCAGGCATATTATTCGCCGACCTCGGCGCTGTCGCTCGTGCTGTCTGTGTTTATTCAGCTCGACCGCGACAACCCGCTGATTCCGCAGATTGTAAACCACCTGCTCAAGGGCAAGAACGGGTATGACACGCACTCGATTGGCCTGATGGCAATGGGCCTCGACCAGTACCGGCAGACCTATGAAACCAGCGGCACACCATTCGATTTTACAGGCGACATCACGCTGGGCGGCGCGAACATCTTTTCACAGAAGCTGAATTCAAACCGCCTCGATGTGTTCTCCAAATCGTGGAATATGCTCGAAGTCAGAAAACTCGGCACGCCGGGTAAGCAGCTGCCGTTCGCCTTCAGCAAGTCTGGCGACAAAGGCAGGCTGTATTACACCGCGCGCCTCAATTATGCAACCGTGAAAGCAGCTTCGGCGGCGCGCGACGAAGGCATCGAACTGCACCGCAACCTGTTCGCAATTGAAACCGTGAACGGCAGGCAGATGGAGAGAAAAATCTCCAAGGAGAACCTCAAACGCGGCGAACTGTATGTGCAGAAGCTGATGGTGAGCGTGCCGAAACCCTATTACAATGTGGTAATCATCGACCCGCTCGCCTCGCAGACCGAGGTCATGAATGCGGCCTTCAGCACAGAAAAAGCCGGTGCTGCAAATGTGGCACCGGCTGAAGAAAGTGAGGAAAGTTCAGGCCGTGCCCCACGCGGCGAAGACGACTACTATTACGGTTCGCGTCCCTCGCGTGTCGAATACCGTAACGATAAGGCCGTATTCTTTTTCGACTACATTCCGCCCGGCTACCACGAATACCGTTACATCGTGAGACCGCTGGTGCGCGGCACGAGTGTGCAGCCACCCGGGCAGGCAAAACTGATGTATGAACCGGAAATCTTCGGCCGCAGCGCGGCGCAGAAGACGAAAGTGAATTAGAGATTGCGCGCCGGGCCCATGCGCATCGCGCGCTACGCCGCGATCGTGATCTCAGCCTGCCTTGCCTGGCCTATCGGCGAGGCGAGGCTGCATGTGCATTACCCTCTGCAGCTCTACTCGCAGGAAGGCATTCTGATCCGCGAGTTCCGCAACGGGCAGGGCAGCTATGGCTCGGCGCTGAGCCTCGAAAAATACCCGGCGGATCTTGTGCGTGCCGTGCTTTTGGCCGAAGACGCGCGCTACCTTATCCATAGCGGGGTGGATTTCTTTGCCGTCGCGCGCGCACTGGCAGACAATCTCTGGCAAAGAAAAATACGCTCCGGGGCGTCGACAATTCCGCAGCAGCTGGCACGCACAATCTATGCAGACCTTTTGCCGCAAAACCGCTGGCTGCGCAAAGTTGCAGAGGCGCTGATCGCGATCAAACTCAGCCTGACCCACAGCAAAGGCAGAACTGCTGAAGCCTATCTGAACCGGAGTCGCAATGCCGCGCAATTCTGCCGGGCTCGCTTCGGCTGCGCAGCGCATTTTCAACGAGGTGTCGATCTTCTGAACGCCGAAGAGAGCGTTGCACTCGCGTGATGATCATCAGCCAGAGGCACCTCGGTTCGCACGGTTTTTGAGCAAAGATTTTTGAGGCTGTGGAAAAGGCTCTATGGCAAACGCGAGCCTGACCTGCGCAGTATCGCCTCGGCGCTCAAAGCGGAAAATCCGGCTGCGCAGAACCGCTACCTTTGCCTCAGAGCATTTTATCCACTGGCTCGCTTGAGAAACAAACTGCCCGACCGCGGCCGTATCCATACCGGCATTTCGCTGGGGGCTCAATGCGGCAGTCAGCGAGATCGTCGGCAATGAGCTGCAATCGCTGAGAAGCGGAGCAGGGTATGCCGCAGTCATTGTGATCAAAAAGACCGCTGAGCGCCGATGCACTCAGGGCAATGGTCGGTTCGGCGATTTTCTCTCAGACAATGCAGGCGAGCTTAATCATGCTGTGCGCGTGCGTTCGGCGGGCAGCACGCTGAAGCCCTTTCTTTACGGCGTTGGCTTCGACCGCGGATTATTCAATGCCACGACAGTTTTTCCGACCGCGATCTTGCGATCGGCACCGGGCGCGGTGGAAACCTACCGGCCGCACAACAACGACATGCGCTACTGGGGGAGAACTGACGCTGCGCAGGCCTCGCTGCGTCGCGCAACGTGCCGCAGTGATTGCGGCGGAAAGAATCGGCATTTTTGCTTTTCAAATTCTGCGCCGCGCAGGCTTTAACCACCTCACCGCTTCTGCCGAGCATTACGGGCCCGGGCTTGCACTAGGCAGCGGGGGTGCTACCCTGCTGCAACTGGCGCGCACCTACTCTGCCCTCGCCTCTGGCGGCACAATGAAACGCGCGATATCGGCGGGCTGGCTGCCGAACACCGGATGGAAGCCGGTCAGACGCGGGAACTGTTAACGCATGAAACAGCCGGGCGACTGACCGACATGCTGTCAGACCGCGCGCTCAGGCGGCGTGCTTTCGGTCGGCACTAACTCGATTTTCCCTTTGCAGTCGCGGCCAAAACCGGGACTTCGAAAGATTACCGCGACGGCTGGGTAATTGGCTTCACCCCGAAATACGTCGTGGCTGTCTGGGTGCGGGTAATCCGCAGGGCCAGCCGATGCGTTCGGTCAGCGGCGCATGGGGAGCCAGTCGCATTTTTCACCAGGTGATGCGGCTCGTGTGGTGCCAACCGGCAGCAGTTCACACACAGCAGTTCACTGACTGCATTCGCGCATCTGCCGGCGCAGCGGCGCGCTCGCGCGAGAGAGCTGTCCGTCGCACAGGGAGCTTTTGCCGGCGCGGGACATACCACGCCCGCATTCTGCAACCTCAGGCATAGCGGCCATGAGCAGGACTATGCACAGGAAACACCGGTGGTTTCATCCCCCGTCAGCGGAGAACGCTATATTCTGAATCCGCGCGAATCGGCCGCAAGACAGGAGATACCAATCATTATAAGGCCCGCGCGCCAAGGGAATTATGCATACGCTCTCGGCAATGAGCCATGGCGGCCGGTGACGGGCGAAGTGCGCGAATTTCGGCGCCTGACGCGCGGCGAATACACCCTGCGCATTTTCGACGGGCAGGAAGTGACCGAGGAGATTCATTTCTCTGTCAGGTGATGAGAGCGCACGTCTTTAGGGCGCATAGCGCCCACTAGGCCTGCTTAACCTTCAGTCCGACCCACACGATACTCATGACGTTTTCACATAATATTCCAGCGTCAGCGCCACCAGGACATTGCCCTGCGCTCCCTGACTTTTTTCGATCTGCTCACGCGCGAGATGGCGTTCGGCACGCAGGCACACATCCCTTATCGCGCGCACAGACAGTCCCGCCATTTGTTTTGCCAGTTTTATGCTCTCATCTGCGGAAAGTTGTTTCGCATAAAACTGCATCAACTGGAGAATATCTTCTTCGGTTGGTTCGTTGAATTCGAGAATCGTGTCGAAGCGCGACAGCAGGGCCGAATCGAGATCCTGCCAGCGATTGGTAGCACCGACGGTTATGATGTTGCTCTGCGTTTCCAGTCCGTCGATTTTTCTCAACACCGACAGCAACCGACGCGAAACCTCGAAGGATTTCGTTGCGCGAAGGCGCCAATGCGTCGTCGAGAAACAAAATCAGGGGACTCGAATACGTCATCGCAACGTCAAGATGCCCGCGAGACGCTTGAATCGACTCGCCATAATAGGCAAGAAGAATATTTTCGAGCGCGACATGCACCACGACCAGGCCGGCTTCTTTGCCAACATGACGGGCCATCGTGGTTTTACCTGTACACCCCAGCGGCCCGGTAAAGAGCACTGCTGCGCGCGGCGGTTGACGGCAAACTCGCTGCGCATCTGCCTTGGCGATTTTTGTCGTAGATTTCGATTCTTGAGCGGTAGCACGGAGTCTCGCGCAGTTTTTCGCGCAATTTCTGAGAACAACTGCAATACTCGGCAAAGCATCGGTGGGCCGGTAAACGTGGCAGCCCATGTCCGCGAGTTCGGCAAGCGCGCAGCTCTTCTTACGGCCCTGCCGAGCGCGCCGCAAAACCGCGGTGACCGGCGAGAGTTCCGCCGGCACGAGCGCTCCCTTCTTGGTGATTTCGAAACCTTTTTCACCGTAGAGGCCCGAAATGCGGATTTTGATTTTATCCAGCAGGCCTTCTGTTTGAAACAGGTTTTCATTCAATGCCTGAATTGAGAGAAAAGATTTTTCGAAAGTATGAATCCGCCAGTTTTCGAGATGGCGCTTGGCGATTGCAATCACGTCGATCAGCAGCGCATCGTTGACGTCGGCAACTTCAGTGCGCAGGTTAAAATCGGAGCGTTCAAATGTCACCTGCAGTTTCTGGACGTCGAAACCGGTTTCCTGCGCCACCCGATCGAGTTCTGCGCGAATTTCGCTCAGCGCCACGGGTGCATGACCCGTCTTTACCGTTTCAGCCATGAATGAGACATAATCAGGCGTGCGCACCCGCTGCCAAGCGCTTACGGGTTCGCTGATCAACCGCAAATGGCAGACCCCCGAATGTTACGGGATGAACTTGCGTTCGAATTCTGTAACCGGCATCGGTCGGTCGAACAGGTAGCCCTGGTAAAGCCGGCAGCCATTCTGCTCGAGAAACTGCCTTTGCTCTTCGGTCTCAACGCCTTCGGCAATAACTTCGAGCTTCAGGTTTTGCGCCATGCCAATGATAGTCTGCACCAGCACCGCATCGTTCGCATCGGTGGTGATATCGCGCACGAATGACTGGTCGATTTTCAGCTGCGTCAGCGGCAGGCGCTTGAGGTAAGCCAGCGATGAATGCCCGGTACCAAAATCATCGAGCGACAGGCCAACTCCCATTTCCCTCAGTGCTTTCATTTTCACCACGGTATCTTCGATGTTGTCGATCGCAAGGCTTTCCGTGAGCTCGAGGTCGAGCAGAGCACCATCAGCACCCGTGCGCTGCAGCGCCTCTTTTACAATTTGCCCGCAATCGCGTTGCTTGAACTGCCGAGCGCTGACATTGATCGCCAGCTTCAGATGGCGTGCCTGGGGGTGCGCAGACCATTTACGCAACAGTCCGCAGCACTGCTCGAGTACCCATTTGCCAATTTCGAGAATGGCCCCTGTGCGCTCGGCGGTGGCGATAAATGTTCCGGGGGCAATCATTCCCATAGTTGGGTGCTGCCAGCGTAAAAGAGCTTCGGCGCCCACAACTTTACCGTCGGCAGCGATCTGTGGCTGCAGGTAGATAAGGAATTGCCTCTGCGTCAGCGCCTGCTTGAGGTCTTCTTCGAGTGACAGTCGCTCTGACAGCAGGCGCTGCATGTCCGGGTCAAAAAAGCGGAACGTATTTCTGCCATCGGCTTTCGCCTGGTACATTGCCAGGTCCGCGCGGCGGAGCAGCTCGTCGATGGTGAGTTCATGCCCGCGAAACATCGCTACTCCGATACTGCAGGTATTTTCATAATCAGTCATCATTTGCTGCGTGAGTGACACGGGTTTGGCAACAGCTTCAATGATGCGCTGGGCGACTTCGGTTGCAGTGCCTGCCGCAGAATCAGCCGTCGCAGCGAGTTCATCGAGAATCACGATGAATTCATCGCCGCCGAGGCGAGCCACCGTATCACCTTCGCGCACGCAGCGCACAACGCGCCGCGCCTGCTGTATCAGCAGCTGATCGCCAGCTTCGTGGCCGCGCGTGTCGTTCAGGTTCTTAAAATGATCGAGATCAATGAACAGAATGGCACCGTAAAACTGCGTGCGCGCGCTAAGCGCAAGCGCTTGTTCGAGGCGATCGAGCAGCAGGCGGCGGTTAGGCAGCGCAGTGAGCGGGTCGTAGAATGCGAGATTTTCGACCTGCTGCTCCGCGGATTTCCGCTCGGAAATATCGTGAACCGCACCCAAAAGTTTTATCACTGCTCCACTATTTTCGTCACGCACGGGTTTTACATGATCGCGCAGCCACACCGTTTTGCCCGAGGCAGAAATAATTCGGTATTCGGAGACCAGGCTTGTGGCTTCGAGCAGGCGCGGCACCAGCTTGGTCAGGCGCTCCTGGTCTTCTGGATGCACAATGCTCATCCAGCCGCCTTTGCTGCGTATCTCTTCGGGCTCATAGCCGGTTGTGCGTTTAAACGCTCCGGCAAACACTTCGGGCACAAGATCCGGGTGTTGCAGATCGATCTGGTACACATAGTCTGAAGAGAGTTCGGTAAACAATGTCAGCAGGCGTTCTTTATCTTCGAGGATTTCTTTCTGTGTCTCTGATTCTGCCAGTGCGTGCCGTAGGCGTTGCAAACTCTCTTTCAACTCTCCGACTGCGTAAGAGACGAGCGCAATCGATAACGTGCTCATTGTCGCATAACCGGCTGCGGTGCTCAACCAGTTTGAAAAATGCGTCATTCCCGCAGGCAGCCCCTCGACCGGGGTCATTGCGCGTGCATGCGCATAGTAGCCAAATGCAACCATCGCGATTGCGCTCGCAATCGTGAGCAGAAGCGGTATAACAAAACCGTAATAGGCGGCCGCCAGTGTGCTGGCAGTCACGAGTATCAGCAGTGCCCCGGGTCTCGGCCGGGCCTCACTCGTCGAAAAGATGACCCACATGGCTATGAAAACCATGTTCAAAATCAGTACACCGATGATCACGCGGTGGCTTAGCCTGAGATACAGAAAAAAGGATATCGTGATTAAAAATGCCGCGAGATAAAAATTCAGCGCATCGGGCATGATGCCCAGGCGAACCTGCCGGATTGTCCAGCTGACGACGCCGCCTGCAAGCGTAATCCAGGCCAGGCGCCGTGCAAGTTTAATTTCCCAATCGCTGGAGCGCATAATGGCCCTAAGGCCGAGTTGCGTTTTAATCCACCAGCCTGGCCTGAAAAGAACTAATTCTCATTATCGTCGCTCTGCATGCCCAGTTTCTTTTTGGTCTTGGCACCGAGCTCGCGCAGTTTCTCCGTCTGAACCACCAGGTTACCCGGCCCGGTATTCAACTTCCGTACCGCATCGTCATAGGTTTTGCGCGTCGTTTCCATCTGGCTGCCAAGGCGTTGTATGTCTTCGACAAAGCCGACAAATTTATCATACAGCTTTCCGCCTTCGACCGCAATCTTCAGTGCATTCTTATTCTGGTTATCCTGCTGCCACATCTGCGCAACGAGGCGCAGAGTCACCAGTAACGTGCCCGGGGTGAGAATAACGACGTTCTTGCCAAACGCATAGTCATAAAGAAGGTTATCTGCTGCGAGCGCCTCGAGGAACGCACCTTCAATCGGCACGAACATAAAGACCAGGCCAATACTGTTCACCCCCTCCAGCGAGCTGTAATCTTTTTTCCCGAGGTCGTCGATGTGTTTCTTAATGCGCAGCAGGTGTTCTTTCCGCAGTGCGACCCGCGCCTCTTCGTTCGGTGCCGCAAACATCTGCTCATAGTGTACCAGCGACACCTTGGAATCGAGAATCATGTCTTTCTGGTCGGGCAGGCGCACGATCACGTCAGGCCTGAACTCCGCACCATCACCCCTGAGCGTCACCTGCGTTTCATAGTGCGTTCCCTTGGTGAGGCCGGCGACTTCGAGCAGGCGCTCGAGCACCATCTCGCCCCAATTACCGCGTGTCTTTGCATCACCTTTCAGCGCATCGGCAAGGCGACGCGCTTCATCGCCGACATTTTTATTGAGATCTGTCAGCGAGCGAATCTGTTCTTTGAGCGCGGCGCTGTCGCGCCCCTGCGCGGTCGCCGTCTGCTCAAGCCGGTTCTGGAATTCGCCGAGCTTATTCTGCAGCGGATTCAACAGCGTCGCAAGCTGTTTCTGTGCGTCTTCATGGACCTGGCGCGACCCGGTAACGAGCACCTGGTTCGCAATATTTTTGAATTCTTCCTGGATCTTCTGCGCGAGCGCGCCCTGCTCTGCTTCGAGCTTCTGCACGCGATCGCGTAACATCTGGTTCTCGGTGCTCGCGGCAACACCCGCCGCCTTACCGGAAAGTTTGCCGATAATAAAACCGAGTGCAAGACCGATGATAAGCGCGATGGCGATAAAGAGGATTTCCATGTTTTCTCCAGGATGTCAGACTGCGATGAATATACGCCGTGTTAAGGAGAATTGGCGACTGACGGGTGTCACCAAATCTCAAACGCCCAATTTGCGGGCATGAGAAATCCACCCGGCGAGGCGGGCCATATCGCGGCGCCCCGGGAAATTGCGGTAATGTAAAAGCACGAGCGGCATCGCGGCCATCGCGCGCATGAGTTTGAGCGCGAAGCCCGGATCGTGGAATGCCGTACCCAAAAGCCCCACCGCAGTCTGCCAGGTCGGCGGCGGCAGATCTTGTTTCATGCCCGCAAACACCACCGCCTCGCTCATGAGCCCGTAGCGGAACATTTTGCCGATCTCTGTGCCCGTGAGATTTTGCGTGAAACGCCGGAACAGATTATAGCTCGCAAGCTTAGCCCCCAAAGTCTGCTGGAATGCGGCTGTGTATTTCCATAGCACATCTGCATCGCCGGGGTCTGTGGCGCCTTTGAGTGCATCGGCCAAAAGGCGCGCCGATTGTATTGCCGGCACCACGCCGCTGCCATGCGTAGAAAACACCTGGTTCGCAGCATTCCCACGACAGCGACGCCGGGCGCGCTCAGCAACTCGAGCGGCGTCCTCAGTGGAATTGTACCCCCGCCACCGAGTATGCGCTCGCCAACCCAACTATTCTCATCCCGAAAACGTTTCAGCATCTGCGGACCAGTCAGTAATTGCGCATCTTTGCTCGCCCCGGCCAAAAGCCCCACTTCTTTCAGATCGGGCGAGATGTGAACGGTCATGGTCGAATAGCCGCCATTGGTGCCGAGAATGCTGACGAGTGTTCCCGGTTCAATTTTGTGGCGGCGTAAAAAAGAACGCGCGCCGCCGATGTCGGCAATATGGCAGTTTTCCTGGAACGCGGTACACAGGTCGCTGTCGGTATGCTCACCGCGGATTTCATGCAATGCGGGTATTTGCCGCCGCAGCGCAGCATGCAACCCGGTTGCGTCGACAAACAATTTTGCCCGTATTGAAAGGCATTCTTTTTCGGTGCCAGTCTCTGCTGCACCGTGCACGAACTGCATTTCTACCGGGCGCTCGCCGGTAAAAATGGTTTCGACGAGGTGCATCTCATCAAAGCCCGCAACACCGGCGGCAAATGCTTCGCGGTGCAAGCGGTCGACAAAGGGGCGCATGCGCACATTGGTAAAAGCAGAAGGCGCGAGCGCGAGGCGATGCTGCATATCGGCTGAAAAGAACAGCACACCAAAATCCGCGAGGTCTATCTCACCGCCCGATGGGCGCGCCAGCCCGAGCTCATTAAATGAATCGAGATAGATGCCGTTGACCCACGAAGGTCCCGCATGTGCAAAAGACCTCTTCTCCACCAGCGCGACCCGAAAACCAGCCTGAGCCAGAAACAGCGCGCTCGCGGCACCGGCAGGGCCAGCCCCCAGAACGGCGATGTCGAAAATATGGGATTTCATTTCAATTCTTCGCAGAGACGCGCAATTCGGGCGTCTCTACAAAACAATCTCCTCAGCTACGGAAAACAATGCCATACAATTAATCAATTTCAACCGGGAATATTTACCCGCCAAAAAATCTTCCGCAGTAATTGCAGCGGGCAATATCTCACCCGCTTCGAGCGCAGCGGCGCGCGCAACACCTGCCAATAGCGGCCTCGCCGGCGTCAGCCAGCGCTCACCGTCGAAGACACACACATTTGCATAAATGGCGTCGGTAATCAGTCCACGCTGCACAATCACCGGCTGCGTGCCGGGCGCAAGGTCCTGGCGCAGCGCGTCGAGCTGCCGCCGGTCTGCATATTTAAACCGGTAATCGATGCTATCGGCCTCAACAAGCTTTATGTGCTGCACCGTGTGTCGCTGGTACGGATCGACGTCGATCGATAACACCGTACGGTCGTATGTCACGCGCACCTTGAACAATCCGACTGCTGGCAAAGATCGCCTCTCAAGCTGGGTTTTCAGATCGATGCGCACGGAAAATCCAAAATGCGCAAGAGTCGTAAGATCAAGGCGACGCTGGTGCAGATGCAGGTTTTTCAGCTCGCCGTTTTCGAGGCAGATGGATTCGATAAACTTCGTGCTGGGTGGCATCATACCGGTATATAGACCTTATTCAAAATTTCTTCATATTCCTGTTCGGCATCGCTGTAGATGGTGATACCGGCACCGCTGCGGAATTTCAGTGTTTCCCCTGCCAGATCGAGAAAGCGAATCAGCACGCAACTGTAAAGACACTCGCCGTCGAATAGAACCGCTACACCCGTGAAAAATCCGCGCGGCTCTGTCTCAAACCGGCGAATCAGTGCCACTGTCTCTTTTTTCGGGGCACCGGTCACGGAACCCGCCGGCAGCAGCCGGGGCAGCCAGTCGCCGATATGGTCGCGCCAGTCATCGGGCATGGTACCTTTGATTTCGGTGCTGGTCTGGTATAGCGTGCGGCCGTCGGCCTGTGGTATCGCAGTCAGGTAGCGGTAATCGCCCAGGCGGATATCGCGCGCCACCTGCCCAAGGTCGTTGCGCAACAGATCGACCACCGTCGCATGTTCTGCCTGCTCCTTGGTATCATTGAGCAGCAGCCGCGCATCGAACCCGGTGCCTTTCATCGGGTTTGTGCTGATCTGGTTTTCCATAACAGTTATAAAAGATTCGGGCGAAAATGCCATGAACTGGCCCTCGAGCCAGACAGTGAAAGGTGCGGTGGATTGGGTATATAAGGAAGACAAATCTTGCCCCAACTCGACAAATGTTTGTGAACAATAGTTCACCAAATAAGAATTCCCTTCGCGCAACTGTGATTGCAGAGCCTGTATGGCAGAAACCGTTTGCTGCTTTGGCGGCGGCGTGATCTTGAGGATTGTGGGCCTGCTGTGAAAATCCATAGCTGCAATGGAAGGGTCTTTATCGTGCAACGCAACATAAAACTGAAAATGCAGGTTTTGGCCACTGAAATCCACCTTTTCCCGTAAAACGCCAGTTTTTGGGCCAGGAGAGGCCCATTTTACCGGTGCCGCAGCCACATTGCCATCGAAATCCACCAAAGCGAAGAAAGGCTGTCTTTTTTGTCCCCATTCAGAAAGCACCGTAAAATCCGGCAAAAAATTGAATTTTTTTATGGACACTTGTGGTCGAAGCTGTAAGATAACAGTGAGACGTAAAGAATCTGGTAGGAGGATCTATAATGCGTAATCTCATCATTTCTACCGCAGTGGTTGCCCTGGTGGCAGTCGGTTGCGGCGAAAAAAAAGAACAAGCGAGTCTTGACTCAGCAAAGTTTACCTATGTCAAAGGTGACGTACTGGTAAGCGGCAAACCTGCAACTCTCGGCCAAACCGTGAGCAAAGATGCTACTATTGAAGTGAAAAACAACTCAATGGCAGTTCTGCAGTTTTCCAGCGCTGCTTCAATCACTCTGAAAGCTAACTCTGTATTGTCTATCGCGAACCTGAGCAAAAACGACAGCGGCAAGCCCGTTATCGAACTGTCTCAGAACACCGGTAGTTCTTTCAGCAAAATTGCGAAAGGCCAGTCAGAGTTTTCGATCAAAACGCCAACCGCTGTTGCGGGTGTGCGTGGTACATCGTTTGAGTTAGTTGTCGGCAACGGCAAAACAACTCAGATCAAACTGCTCGAAGGTAAAGTACAGGTTGCGAAAGCATCTGCTACTAAAGAAGAAATGGCAGCTGCTCCTGTGGTAGAAGCTGGCCAGAAAGTCGAAGCTACCGAAGCAGGCGTAGCGAAACCGGTTGAAATCACTGAAGCTGAGAAATCAAGCCTCCAGGCGATGAACACTGTTGAAATCGCTCCGGCGAGCGGCAAAGTGGTAGTACCTGAAAGCGTAGAAAAATACGCAACCGGTGCTTCAACTTCAGCTTCTCTGACTGAGGCGGCAGCAGCGAAACCAGAAGTGAAAAAACTGACCCTGGCTGATATCAAAGCTAAGTATGGCCGTATTGCTCGTATCGAAACAAAGAGCGGTAAGGCATACGTAGGTTACTTCAACCAGCAAGGCGACCAAATGACTATCCAGACTGTGGATGGCCAGGTACGTGTACCAGTTGCCAGCGTTCAGAAAGTCACTCCTATGTAAGACTTTCCCCGTATGGTTTGCCTGAGAAGGTAAACCACCGGGGACAGACTTCAGTAAAAACCGCCCGCAAGCCCGGCTTCGCCGAGTCAGTGAGCGGTTTTTTTTATGCCCTTTGGCTGCTCGGCCGGGCCCGCCAAAACCGTAAATGAGGTGTCCGCGCGGGAGGACTCACAAAATCGCCGATAATAGTATAGTCGATCATGGTGTTTAAGACCCCCGAAGCCGCTGTCGCATTTCGCCTGTTTTTTTATCTTTTTTTTCTTATTGCGTCCAATATTACCGCACGCACCAGTCGCGACACTTTTCTGCTGCAGGGTGAATACGCAAAACACCTGCCGATTCTGATCGCGCTGACCGCTGTACTGATGTATGTGATTGTGCGCGTGCAGACGGTGCTCTCGCGCGGTTCGAGCCCGGTCGCGCTCGCCGTGGCCTCTGCGCTGCTCGGGGCAATTTCGTACGCCGCCTTTTTACCCTTTAACATGTCGGGACTCGCATCGGTAATCTACTTCATGTGGACCGAAGCATTGAACTCGCTTCTTGCCGTGCAGTTCTGGATTCTCGCCTCCGCCGCGCTCGACGCCCGCACCGGCAAAAAGCTCTTCGGCATTATCGGCGCCGGCGGAGCGATCGGTGGTTTCGTCGCGGGCGTAGCTCTCGTGCCGCTCGGCAAACGCTATGGCGTCAATCTTTTGCCCATCGGCGCAGGCGCTTTACTTTTGGCGGCGATACCATTCGCGCTCGGGTTAAGATCACGCGACAGCGATGGTCACTCGACGACTTCGCACGAAGCCGCCGGCAGTAACCAGTGGAACCTTTCGCATCCCTATGTCAAAGTACTGTGCCTGTTGCTGATTCCCGCGACGATCGCGGCCACGCTCATCGATTACCAGTTCAAGGTTGTTTCGGCGGCCGCGATTCCCGACGGCGCAAAACTCACGGCATTTTTCGGCCGCTACTATGCGCTGTCGAATGGCCTCACACTGGTGTTCCAGGTTTTTCTCACGTCGTTATTTCTGACCCGGTTCGGTCTGCTGTTTTCGCTCGCGTTTCTGCCCGCAGTGCTTTTGCTGCTGGCATTGCCGGTGCCGGGTCTCGCCATGTTCGCCGGAGCGCAGGCGCTGCCGCTTCTGGTCGCGCTGAGCTTTGCGGGCCGCTTAACGGATCAAACAGTCAAATTTACCATTTACCAATCGGCGTTCCAGCTGCTGTGGCTGCCGGTGCCACCGCTCTACAAAGCGGCGCTCAAAATGTCTGTCGAGGGCGTTATCAAGAACGGCGTGTCCGGGATCGCGGGCCTTTTGATTGCCGCATCGGCGGCGATATTTCCGCCGTCGGGTGCAACGCTCTATAATCTACAGAGCCTTGTTTCGGCCATCGTAATCGTGAGTCTCGCAGTCTGGCTCTATGGCGCATTCGCCTCGCGGCGCGGATATAGAACGTACCTGATTCAGTCGCTCGAAAACCGCATGATCGATTTTTCGGCCGAGGATATCGAAATCAATTCGCCGGAAATCCGCGAGACGCTGCGCAATGCGTTGCTTAGCACTGAGGAAGGCGCCGTTGCGTTCGCGCTCGATATACTTGCCAACCAGTCACTGGAAGGCTGGGAAGCTGACCTGCAGATGGTTTTCATGCGCTCGTCTCACCTCATACAGGCGCGCATTCTCGAACTGGCTTCACGGCACAGCACATTGCTCGACAAGGAATATATTCTTGCACTCGCCACCGACCAGGGAGAGCACCGGCTCGCGGCGCAGATCATCGCGGCCAGACGAGGTTACCCCGAACTCACGGCAATATTGGATGAGCCTGCCGCTGTCGATGATCCCTACGCCGACATGGTTGCGCTGTGTTGCCGTGCGATTTCGGGCGGCGACAATGCAGAGTTGCGCAGGCATTTTAATATCCGCCTCACCAGTTCTGACCTGGTCGAGCGTCGATCGGCACTCATGGCCGCGACAAGCTTTCCTGAACTGGCAGATATACCATCGGTGCACGAAAATCTGTGGCATACCGAACCGTCCATTCGCCGGCTGGCACTCGATGTGACGCGCAACGGGACGAAGCAGATTCTCGTCAGCGAAGTGATCCATAACCTCGCGGATGCAAAAACCTTTGCGGCAGCCAGGACGGCACTCGCTACGTTCAATCCTCTGGTCGTGCATAACGAATTTGAATCCGATGACTATTTTGCGATGGCCAATGCCGACCTAATGCATGGCATTTTTCGTTATCTCGGAGGCACACGCTCTGAAGAAGCGCTGTCGATCGTGCTGCGCCGCATGCCGGTTGCCGACCCAAGATTGTTTTCCACCGCGAGCAAGGCCGTGGCTGCACTCATCCAGCCAGGCAAGCGCAACGACGGGAACCGGTCAGCCATCGATACGAAGATTGAAGAAGCTGCCGGCCTGTTTTACAAAGCCCTGAAACTGGCGGCCTCGCAGAATAAATTTGCCGGCGAAAGCGGGCTGGTATTCGAATGGCTCGAAATCGCGATGGCGCGCTGGATTATTGGCGCCTGCCGGCTGGCAACGGCCGGCCATGGACTGGAGAACCTCGAAGCCCGCTTTGAGGGGCGCAGGCTCAAGGCAGCAAAGCGCGGCGAATTTCTCGAACTCATGGAGAACGCAACCCGCGGGCGCGCAAAAGCGATGCTGATGGCGATTCTCGACAGCAAGTCAGACAGCGATGCGCTACGCCGCCTTGAAGTCCTTGTCGAAAAACCGCAAGATCTCGTGAGCCAGTGGTTCTATTCGGCAGGCGAATGGCCCACCGCGATGTCGGTGCTGATTATACTCGGTTCGGGCGCCGACGCGAACCGGCGCTGGAAATTTCTGACTTCGCGCAAACTTCCGCCGCTGGCAAATGAAATTCTGCTGCGAAAAATGGCGGCGAAGCTGCCCTACTGGCAAAAATCGCTGTCCCCCAAAAATCTGTCGTCACTGCAACACAAACTGAAAACCGAGGTCAACCTTGCCATGTACCCCACACTCGAAAAAATTCTGCTGCTAAAATCGGTAGGTCTGTTCAGCGACATTTCGGGTGAAGACATTTCACGCCTGATACAGATTTCGCACGAAGTGGATATGCCGGCTGAGACGCAGGTTTTTAAGGCCGGCGACGAAGGCCACGAACTGTTCATTATTCTCTCCGGTGAAATCAGCATCCATAAAGACGGCCGCAACCTCGCGACGCTGAAGCGCGGCGACTTCCTGGGCGAGATGGCACTCCTGGATAACGAACCCCGCTCTGCCGATGCAACAACACTTACCGATTGCAAACTCTTAAGCATTGGCCAGCAGGATTTTTTCGATGTGCTGTCGGGCCGGCCGGAAATTCTGCGCGCCATTCTCAGGCTATTGTCCGGCCGGTTGCGCCGCGCAATACAGAGCGAATCCAAAGCCCAATCGACTCCTGTTTGACAGTACACAATGGTTACGGACAAGCGCAGAATCTGCGCATCCGGGATTTTATGTTTTGTTTCATTCTTGTCTGCGGGTGCATCAGAGCCCTGCATGCAGGCGACACGGCGACAGCAGTAGACGCTGAAAAGAATAGCGAATCTGACACACTCCGTTTTTTCAGCGAAGGGTGGAGCGGCAAAACCGGATTTGGTTACGCCCTTGCATACCCGCAGCTTGACTCGGGTGTATTCCAGTTCGCCGAAGTTGCGCTTGAGACGCACCGCCATCGTCTGCTGGTAAGCAGTGAAACAAGTGGCATCTTACATGGCGGCAACATACGCCGGACGAACGGAGTATTGAATGCGGGGTATGACATCACGTGGGACAGACTCCGTCTTTTTGCGTTCACCAATTATGAATTTGGTGTGATTCTCGGACTCAATAGCAATACTGCTCTCGGCGGCGGTGCACGCTACACAGTCATTCGCCGGGATAAGTTCCATTTCGACGCAAGCATTGCCCCAATATACGATCGCGCCGCGTACGCCGACGATACGGTCAATCAGGCATTTTCCCTTTCGGGGCGTGGGCGAATAAAAATCTTTTATTCTGAATTCAGCAGCCTGTTCATTTCGTGGTTCTATATTGCGGGTCTGAATAACGCTTCGAACCAGTGGCATGCAGCCGATGTGGTGAACAACATCCAACTCTCCAAAAAAGTCTCCATACGCACCGGCTACCGCTGGCGCTATGACCTGTTTTCCGGCGCTGCAGCGGGTCTGGGTTACCTGATTGCTGTTTTCAATTTTTATTGAGTGGATTAAAACTCAAAGACTAATGCCGCGACTTCGCTTGCAGAGCCCGCATAGATGCCTGCAGAAGATTTTCGGCCTGAATAGATTTCCGGACATGGCGCATGATTTCGCTCCGCGCTGCAACCTTTATCCTGACCCCATTGATATCCGCGCATATTTTTGCCGCAGAGCCGCTGCCCAATGAACTTGGAAAAATCCCCGTATTAACTTACCACAAAATATCTGACGAAGATACCGAATACACCCGCAGCCGCACAAGTTTCATGAACGACCTGGTCGAGCTCAAAAAACTCGGGTTCTACCCTGTGGCGCTGGCCGAACTGCGCAGCGGCAAAATTACTACCCCCAAAGGAAAAATCCCGCTGCTGATCACTTTTGACGATTCGTCAGAATCGCAGTTTAAGTACGAGGCGGATGGCTCACTGACACCCGGCTGCGGTGTCGAAATCATGGATCGTTTTCAAAAAGCAAACGCCGATTTTCCGCTGCGCGGGGTATTTTTTGTTCTGCCCAAGGCGCAATACCCCAATAACTTCTTCGGCCAGCCCGCCAAGATCGGTGCCAAGCTGAAATACCTGACCGGCAAGGGGTTTGAGATCGGTTCGCACACACTCTGGCATGCAAACCTGAAAAAATACCGCAACAAGATCGAAGAACAGCTGGGCCTCGGCACGGCCGAAATCCAGAAATATCTGAAGGGGTACGCAGTTTATGCGTTTGCATTGCCCTATGGCATTTTCCCGCCCAAGGCCGACGAGCCGCGCCTGCGGGCGGGCACCTATAAAGGCAAGGCGTACAGGCATGACATGATCTTCGATTATTCAAACGGCCTCAGCCATTCAGTGTACGACAAAAAGTTCGATACGTACCACATCCGCCGTTTGCACGGCAATGAAAAGACGCTGCAAAAGCTGTTCAAACAAGCCCGCGAAAAGCGCGAAATTTTCTTCGTGAGCGACGGAAACCCGGACACCGTCACAGTCCGCAAAGCCGATGCGGGGCACGTGCGCCTGCGCAACGGCCAAAAGCTCGCCACGTACTAAGGTCAGGAGCGGGAGGGGGTCTCCGCAAATGTACCCAAACGCGTAGCGTTTGGACACATTTGCGCCTATTCCCCTCCACGCGTACCAGCCCCGTAGGGTCTGGTACGCACAAAAAGGCTTGCCGCTAAGATCGGACAAGCATGCAGGTACCAAACGCATGCATGCAGCATTTTTTCGGGCGGTAGCAACCTCCCTACTCATCGGCGGTGCCCTCTTCGGTCTCGACGAATACCAGGAACGCGAAGCAAGCCTCAAGCTTAACCGGGCCTTTAGCGCCTATTATGCAGAGAAACCGGTCGCCGCAGCGCGCGCTTTTGAAGAATACCTGAAAATCAAGGGTGAGAACGAGGTGGCGCTGCGCTACCTCGCGCGCATCGCCCTTTCGGGTGGGGATATCACCAGCGCAACCCTTTACCTTGAACGCGCAATCAAGGCCGATCCCAACGGCAACATTTCGCTGCAGCTACTCTCTGAAATATACCTGAAACAGAACAAACTCGATGACGCGGCACGGGTGCTGGCGCTGATTCTGAAAACCGATCCGCTGAACGAACGGGCATTGCAGGTAATGGCATACATCTACCAGCAAAAGAACGACCCGCGCATGGCTGCAACTTACAACAAGCGCCTGATCATTGCCGTGCAGAAAGGCAGCGGTAACCCCGATGTGCAGGCACAGGCGCTGTATTTTCTCGGTAACCATTATTACCAGCAGGATAATTTCCACCGTTCATTGGCTTATTTCCGAAAATTGCACGATATCGATTCTGACAATGGCCGTTATTTGCTGATTATAGGCGAATTGCAGAAGATCACGGGGCAATACCGGCAATCGGCGGAAACGCATGAGAAGCTCATCGAACGCCAGCCTGATTTTGCTCAAGCCTATGAATCGCTGGCCGAAACCTATTTCGTGTTGAACGATGCGCGTGCACTGCCGACAATCCAACGGTTTCGCAAGCTGAAAAAAAATGAAAAATCTTTGATCCTGGAGGGCATCGAACAATTGCTGAACGGCAAGGAAGATGCAGCGCTGAAGGCATTTGACCAGATTCTTGCCGCCAACCAGAACCGCATGAGCGCCCGCATCGGCCGCTACCGCATCTATTCAAAACGCGGCAACCACGCCGATGCGCGCAATGAAGCTTTTGCGGTTGTGGTAATCGCACAACGCCTCAACGGCTATGAAGTGGCCCGTGAATATGCTCACGTCACGCTTGAATACCTGAACCGCCAGGCCAAAGAGCTGAATTTTCGCGAACGGTTTTTTTTACCGGCGCAAACAATCGGTGAAACGGCGCTAGACCCTGTATCTGAGCAGCTGGCAATTGATTTCGTCGAGCTCTACACCACACATGCGACGACGCTCGAAAACACCAATGAGCGCGGAGTGGCGATCACCTACCAGGAGCTCGCGGCCCAGATGATCGAGCAGCTGCAGGTCTGGTACCAGACGATGCTCAAAAACCCCAAATTGACGGCGGACAAACAACAGCTGGCTAAACTCGAAAAGCGGGTGCGTGAAGCGCACAACCAGCTCTACCAGACGCGCGTCAGCCAGGCATGGTCACAGGTGAATCTTAAAGGCGGCATCGCAGATGCGATCAAGACAGCAGATACCGCTGTGGGGATTGAAAAAGAATATGCAACGGCCTACTTCGTCAAAGGCATCATCCACAATAACCTCGCGGAAAAAAGCGTCTCTGACGCACAATCTGGCGCTGCTGCAACGAAGCCAGGCGCTGCGCTCGCCGAGTACAAAACCGCAGCGCAGTATTTTGAAAAGGCAATCGACATCACCGAACAGAAGAGCAAAAAGAAGGTCGCACCGGCGAACTACTACTTCTGCTGGGGTATGGCGCTCGAAAAAATCAACGACTTCGCTCGCGCTGAAAAACAACTCAAACGCACGCTTGAACTCGACCCGTATAACCCGACCTACCTGAATTACCTCGGTTATATTTATTCACTGCGCAACATCAACCTGCAGGACGCTAATACACTGGTGCTGCGTGCGCTCGAGGACGACCCGGAAAACGAGGCTTACCTCGACACCTTCGGCTGGATACAGTTCAAACTGGGCAATTACCGCGAAGCGCTCGAGCAGCTGACCGTTGCGGCATCGTTTGCGCAGAAAAAATCGAATGTTGATCCGGTGATCTACTTTCACCTGGCCGAGGTGCATTATAAAATGAATAACCGCGTGACCGCTGTGGAGTATTACCTCAAGACGCGCAACGACATTAAAAAAGCGTCTGAGCCCATGGATGCGGAATATATCAACTCGCAGATAAAAAAACTCGAATCTGAAAACAAACAAAGTAAAAAAGGTGAGGAAAACAAATGAAGTACAAGGATTTCAACGAATTTCGCGAAGCGTATAAAAAGCGCGCACTGAGCCCCGAATTCCGCAAGGCGGGACTCGAAACCATGAAAAAAATTCATGATGAAATACTCGATAAACCCATCGTCGAATGGCTCGAAATTGCGGAAACGATCTCACCCGAACGCAACGGTGAAAGCGAATGGCGCCATGCACTCGAAGTCATCGTAAAGGATATCCGCCCCAAATCACAGAGCATCATAGTCAAAAATGGGAGAACGGGCCGCGACATCTTCGAGCAGGCCACGATCGACCACTGGAAAAAAGTCGCACAGCGTCCCGTGGATTTTCCGCCGGAGACAATCCGCGACATCATGAACCAGAAAGCGGTGAAAGAACTGTTTCTGAACGTTGTGCACGATTCGATTACCGGTTTTACCAAGAGTATTAAACTGCCTTTGGTCGGGGACCTCAATAAAGTCGTCGATGAAAAGATGATCAAGGGTTTTTTGACGCCGTTCATGGATTCGATCACAAAAATCGCCACCGATTTCGTGAACAACAAATCTAACCAGCCGATGATGAGCGAGTTTGCCGGCAAACTGCTCGACATTGCACTCGACCAGAAGCCGACAATTCTCGACACAATGATGGATGCCGAGCGCGAAGACGAAATATGGCAGGCGATACATGCGACTGCAAAGGACAAGACATTCCGCAAACTCGCACACGAGCATACGCTTGATGTCATCAAAGCGATGAAAGCGGACGCCGGTCAAAAAAGCCTCCGTGAATGGCTGAAAGAACGCGACCGCACAATTCCGTTCATCCAACCGACCGACAAAGAACTCGAAAACATGCAGAAGGTGCTGGCTGAATCAGAGGCCTGCGCGCAGTTCATGTACACCGAACTTTCATTCCACAGTGCCTGAGGTCATGAATTTTCGCCGCCCTGGGGTAAAAGCCGGGGCAGTCTTTCTTTCGTTACTGCTCGCCGTGCGCGCGACCTGCGGGGGCGATACAGTCAAAAAACCTACAGAGGCAGGTTCGCCAGACGACTTGTCAAAAACCGAAACGCAGCAATTTATCGCAGAGACGGCGGCGCGCTATCCGCAATATAAATCATTGGCTGTCAGCTTTACCCTTAAGGGCAAGGTTAACAATGAAGAATTGTATTACGAGGGCGAGCTGAGCGCAAAAGGCGACGACCTCAAAATTCACCTCAAGGACGCGGTGTTTCTGTCACCACTTCTGACACTCGACATAGGAAAAGAACGCGTGAAACTCAAAGACCATGCGCGCAACAAAACCGAAACGATGTCACGCTCAGAGTACCAGTGGGTCGATCTGTTTGGTCGTGCTTTTCCGCTGCGTTTTTTTGAACCGCTGATGCGAGGCTTTCTGCCGGCTGATGCCAATGACCGCGAAAGTTCTTTTGCGAAGACCAGCGCGGGCGAAATCCTTGTCAGGGCCAATAACCCAAGCTATGAAGCGGCGATGTATTTCAACAAGGCTTCGCTGCAGAAGATTTTCTACCGCGACAAGGTACGCGGCGAGATTTTGGTGTTCTACCTGGGGAATTTTTTTAAAAAGCGCGCGTACCCGCAAACGCTGAAAATCGAACATTCTCGCACCAACGATCACCTGACACTGGCTTTTCGCGGCCTGCGCGTGACCGGCGAAGAAACCCCTGCCCAAAAACCATAGATGACTCTCGAAGAGTTAGGCTCACAGGCGCAAGCGTGCAATCTCTGCAAACTCGCAGCGACACGCAATAAAGTTGTATTCGGCGAGGGCAACCCACAAGCGCGCCTGATGTTCATCGGCGAAGGCCCGGGTAAGGATGAAGACGCAAGCGGCCGGCCCTTTGTCGGGCGCGCAGGGCAACTGCTGACGCGCATCATCGAAAACGGGCTGAAGCTGAAGCGCGAAGACGTCTACATCGCGAACGTGGTGAAATGCCGGCCGACCATCGACGGACTCGGGCAACGCGACCGTCCGCCAGAGGCCGACGAGGTTAAGGCATGCGCCCCCTATCTCAGGCGGCAGATCGAACTCATTAACCCGGAGGTTATCGTCACATTGGGAAACCCCTCGACGCGCTTTCTCTTGAACACAATGGAAGGTATCACCAAGTTACGCGGCAAATGGCAGAATTACAATGGCATCGCCGTGATGCCGACTTACCATCCGAGTTTTCTGTTGCGCAATGGCGGCGATGCGGGCAACACGCCACACAAACGCGACGTGTGGAATGACATGAAGATGGTAATTGAAAAGCTGGCCTTATAGGCCAGCTTTTCAATTAGCCCAGATTTTTTCCACGGCCAGTTTTCTGAACGCAAAAATCTCCTCGAGTTTCCCTTTCACGATCAGCTGATTGACAATACCCGAAAAGGGTACCGGCGGCAATGCATAGTCGACCTGATCGGTCATGTGCGTGAACTTGCCCTCTTTACGGAAAAAATGTTTGTGAGACCAAATGCGGTAAGGGCCGATCAGCTGCTGATCGGCAAACATCACCTGCTGATCGACATGCGTAATTTCGGTCACCCAGGTCAGCGGAATTTTAAAGAGCGGCGATACGCGGTATTCGATAAAAAGCCCCGGGTAGATTTCGTCGGGCAGGTTTTCTGTCGTTACGGTAAAACCCAGCTCAGGCGGCGTAATATTTTTCAGGTTGTGCGGATTGGAAAAATATTTCCAGGTTTCGGCAAGTGGCGCCCGCACCAGCTGCTCGCGTCTCAGGCTGTAAATTTTCATGGCTGTGTTACCGCCTTCAGGTTCTCCCTATGCAGTTTGGCGTTCGTGACATAACCTTTCCAAGTGCGTACCATCATCTCGCGTTCTTCGCTGCGAATTTCGCGCACGAGCCGTGCCGGTGAACCGATGGCCATCCACCCTGCTTTGACAGTTGTTCCGGGAGTGACCAGGGCTCCCGCGGCCACAAAACCAAAGGGTTCGACGATAACCTGGTCGAGAAGAATTGCCCCCATACCGATAAATGCGTCGTCGTGAATCGTCGCCCCATGAATAATCACCCGGTGCCCCACAGTCACGCGGTTGCCGATCGCGGTTGGGTATTTGCCCCCCGTAACATGCACGACCGAAAGATCCTGGATGTTTGTCTGATCACCAATAGAAATCGAATGCACATCGCCGCGCACGATGCATCCATACCAGACAGAGCTTTGCGCCCCCAGCGTTACGTCGCCGATCACTTCGGCGCTTCGCGCCACGTAGGCGTCACGGGCAATAGCAGGATTCAGGGAACCGAGGGAATAGATCATACAGGTTACTGCCGGCCCCGCAGTTTAGCCGCAAAGTGATTCTCAGGCGGAACAATCGACAGAATCACCCATCAGGCAGTCTGTTCGAAAGGGCCTGGCACAAAAGGTTGTTTTTGGCCGCCTTGCGCATGGAATGCTGCAATTTCTTCAACCACGGCTTCTTTGCAGCGCCCACAACCCATTGCAGCACCGGTTTTGACCTGGATATCGGCGAGCGTACGCGCCCCGCCCGAGAGAGCCTCGCGCACCTGGCGGTCATTGATATTTGCACAGCAGCAGATGATCATCAATATGTGCCCCCTCGAGCACGAGCTATTGAGAATAATTCTCACTTGCTGTCAAGCCCAAAGCAAAAGAATTTCCGACTATGTCAGAGTATCCGATAAACTGGGGGGATTTATCCTTTTTTTGTTTCTCTCACCGAGGGCAAAGCTGACTCTTCCCCATGGTTAAACGTCTCGCAATTCTGCTGCTGGTTTTGGGCTCTTTCGGGAATGCCTCGGCTGCAAGCACCTTTCGCGATGCCGTTCGCTCGATGGGCTCTGCGGGCAACGGCGGTGCGATCGCTCGTGAGCTGGTGACACTGCTCAATACCATGAGCGAAAAACTACGCTATGACGCAAAGTCGCGGCAGTTTTTTCTCTTCATGAACGACGCGCTCGAAGACTTCGACTTTGCGCGCATCTATGACAGCCCGTGGCTCACCCCCGCGCAGGATAATTTTCGCAGCATTACCCTCTCGGGCCGCAACAGTGGCGATGCATACACTGTATCGATTTCGCCTGCGGCAACCGATTTTTCGCGCCTCGGCAATGCACGCGCCGAATACCGCATGCGGCGCAATGAAATCGAGGGAGACAAGACCTATACTGCTCAGCTGGCGTTCGATGCCGCGCTGAAACAGTTTGAAGCGCAGGGTATGGCGCGCCTGATCGAAGGCATGCTGCGCGTACAGGATCCCGACAACCTGAATCAGCTGCAATCCCCCGCTTCAGGCCACTTTCCCGAACTGGCGGGGCCTTCGCGTAAAATTATCGACCAGTTTGCCGCGGATTTTCCGCGCTCGACCGCGATGGTCTCGCGTTTTGTCGAACTCAAAAGTTTTGCGGAAATTAAATCCAACGGAAAAAAACCCTATACCGAAGCGGCAATCCGCGGCCGGTTCAGAATGGCGGCGGTCGAAGCCGAATATCCGCAGTTTCGTAAGTTCCTGAAAGACATCCGCAACCTGTTCGTGCTGCAGGTTTATATCAGCGACATTAAGGGCCGCAACCTTGCTTCTTTCATTCTGAATGCTCAGACCGAAGAATTCTTCTTTTCATACCGCACACAGGGCGGCAAAATTCTGCCGCTGGGAAAAGACGGACAGCCTGTTTTTGAGGACGCCATTTCATTCAGCGGAAACCGCGATCATAAATTCTATGTCTCCACAAATTTTTTCGTGAATGTGCACGGCCTGAAAATTAATACCGGCAATATCGGTGCATACCTCAGGTACCAGTCTAACGCCGATCGTATGTCCTTTTTCGCAAAGATCACCAGCATGCCCGAAGGCAAAATATCCGGTGCGCTCTTTGGTATTCTGCCGACCTGGCTGATCGACATGTCAATTCCCTCTGATTTGCAGACGCTGATGAATAAATTTGCGCAGACCGCATTCAAGGCTAACGGCGGCGAAGGAACCCGGGCCGAAGTTGCCTGGCGGAAAAAATCGGGTCAGGCACATCTGAATCTGTCAGCGTCGACGGAATTTCTCGACAACCGCTTCATACGTATCGGCATGAAAATCTGGGTAAAAAAGTTTCGCCCCAACGAAGGCGTGCAGGAAGACATCAGGCTGTTTATTGGATCCTTTACGCGCGCACTGCTCAGTGATCTTTCGGGCATTTGAGGGCTGCGCCTTCAAATGCCTGAAATTAGTGCCGCCGGATTTTCTTACTAAACCAGGTTTTGTTTTTGAGCGATTCGTCAGCCTTGCGAAGCGCACGGCGTTCTGCTTCGGGCAAAAGACTGATGCGCTGACACTTTCGCTGCAGCAGTTGCCCAGCCTGTGCCCGCATGCTTCGCACTGGACCATCAGCACGTGGCAACCTCGTTGGTACAATTGACCTGCCGGTCGCTCACCGAGCCGCAAATGTGGCAGTGCGCCAGAATATCGTTGGTGATGCGCTCGCCCAGTCTTTCATCGAAGACAAAGTTCTTGCCTTAAATTTTGACGGCAGGCTTTCACGCTTCACGGCGTGCGCATAGTTGATGACGCCGCCCTCAAGCTGGTAAACGTTTTTGAAGCCGCGTTCGCGCAGGCACCAGCCTTCTCACCAGAATCGCCGGTGCAATAACGCTTTCGGCAGCTTTTCCTTCAACATTTCTGCCACGATTGGCAGTTTTCGCGGAACGTCAACATCAGGGCAGACTGCGTTTTCAGAAACGCCCACCCGGATTCATAATGATTTCGCATGTCGATCACAACGGTGCCATCGTCGAGGGCTGCGTTAAATTCCAAAGGGCTCAGGTGCGGAGCCTCACGGTCGGGAGTCAGCACAAAGTCCCCCAGTCCGTCGTTGACGATTTACGTACTTTTTTACTTTAATCGTGAGTTTGATGAATGAGTTGCCATTGTCTTCAACACCAGGATTGAAGCGCAGCGCGCGAAACTCGGGTCTCGCTTCAAGCAGTGACCGGAATTTTTCAAAGTTTCCAACAGGAACGGCAAGCTGCGCATTGATGCCTTCGGTAGCAAGGTAGATGCGCCCTAATACACCCAATTCACTCCACTCTCGCGGTAGAGTTCGTCACGCAGCGCGCGCGCGGATTAGCCAGCGTCACGTAGCGGTAAAGGGAAAATGTGCGCCTCTACCGGGGGTGCCTCGGCGATTTTTTTTAGCAGGTCTTCTCGGCTATAGCGGTTGTGCAGCATTTCCACCGGGACTGGATTACGGTGTTTTGCCATAGCTAACCTTGTCCGCCGTCGACCCGAGGACCCCTGCGCTCGCCGCAGCGCGTCCTGCGGCATCCTGTCCGCCGTCGACCCCTGCGCTCGCCGCAGCGCCGTCCTGCGGTCGCCGGCCAGGAGGACATCTCGACGGGACCTGCGCTCGCCGCAGCCTGTCCTACGGCTGAAATATGCCGCGAGCACACTGCCGATCAGGCTGTGCATGAGCGACGAAATGGCACAGGGTACGGCCGCCATCGCACCAAGGTGGCGAGTGGCGAGCACAACCCAGCCTGAATTCTGCATGCCCACTTCGATCGATATCGTTCGTGCCCTGATAATGTCCATTCTGAGTCCGCGTGCGAGAAATACCCCAACAGGAATCCGCCTGAATGCAGCACGAATACCGCAGCAACTATTTTCCAACCGCCTGTCAGTATTCTTTCACGTGAACTGCCGATGATCGAGGCCACGATCAGCGTCACCGCAACGACGGCCAGAAAATTGGCCGAGCTCACGAGTTTTGCCGTCCATGAAGTGAAGATCCGCTGCGCCACGAGGGCGAGCGCAATCAGGGCAAAATTACCATCGCGGTGTCAGCCATCATGGAGAGCACATCGACCGGCACACGGGCGCCGATCAGCCAGGCCGACAGCGCCGGTGTCACGACTGCCGCGGCGAGTGTCGACACCGCGGTCATCGTGACCGAAAGCGGCACGTCGGCGCGCGCAAGATATGTAATGATTCGACGCCAGCCCCGGGGCAACACGCGACAAGAATGAGCCCTGCTGCCACCTCGCGTGGCAGCTGAAACGCCTCGGCTGACAGCCAGCCCATAAATGGCATCACCGCGTATTGCAGGCCAAAGCCGACTGCAACTGGTGCGGGATTCAGCGCGATACGCCGGAAATCCGCCACGGTGAATCAGACCGGTAAAGAACATGATGAGCAGCGAGCGAAATTTTGATGAACTGCGGCCCAAACCAGGTAAAATTTGTGGCGCCAGAGCTGAAGCGCGCTCGCCGTACCCGCAATCAGCGGAAAAAACTGCGTCAGCCGATTCATATCAGACAACATTATTCTGTGCGCATTGCACACAGAATATGTTGTATTCTTTATACCGGGGGATGCAGGTCGCGTGCTCCCTCGTAAATCACACGCGGACGGAACAGGCGGTTGTTTTCGTGCTGTTCGATGTGGTGAGATACGAGACCTGCAAGGCGCGAGCAGAGAAAGATCGGCGTATAGAGGTCGATAGGCACGTTGATGAGGTAGTACAAAAGCGCAATCGGATAGTCTGCGTTCGCACAGGCCCTTTTCACGCGCCATCGTCTTTTCAATCGTCTGGTAGATAGAATAGAGGTCTTTACGTCAGGGCGCTGGTCGACCAGCTTCGAATATAGTCTTTCATGAGGAACGCACGCGGGTCGTACTTCTTCATGTAAACGCGATGGCCAAAGCCCATGATCTTGTCTTTTTGCGCTGCAGTTTGCCCATGATGTAGCTTTCAGCCGTCGACGGACCGCCGGTTTTCTGCACTTCGAGGAACATCTGCATCGCCGCTTCGTTGGCACCACCGTGCAGGGGGCCTTTTGAGCGAAGCGACAGCACTTGCGCATGAACCGTAAATATCAGAAAGTGTTGAGCTCACCACGCGCACCGCGAAAGTCGAGTTGGGCATTTCGTGCTCGATGTACGTGGTCAGAATCTTATCGAGTGTATCCGTTTCAACCGCGTTGGGTTTCGAACCTTTGATCATGTAGACAAAATTTTCAGAATAACCCAGGGATTTATCGGGCTTCATAAAGGGCATACCCATAATTGCACGGTAGCTGTTTACCGCGATCGCGGGAGCTTTTGCGAGAATTTTGAGCGCCTTTTCTTCGTTGGATTTCGTCGAAGTGTCCATCAGCGCTGCATGGTCTTCGTAACCGCCCAGGATCGAGATGCCGGTACGCAGTGCGTCCATCGCCATCGTCTTTTTAGGGAGGAGCTTAAAGATTTCGTACATTTCTTCGGGAATGTCTGCCTGCGCCATGAGTTTTTGCTCGAAGGCCTTCGCTTCGGCATCGAAGGGAATTTATTTGTAAATCAGCAGGTATGCAACTTTGATATAACGAGGTTTTTTGGATCAGTTCGATGAGGTCATACCCCGAACAATTATCTGCTCTTTTTTGCTCGTCGAGGGAGAGTTTCTGTGATACAGGCGATGACGCCGTCAAGGCCGGGTTTGTAATCTGCGTGTTCGTTTGCCATAATAGCTACTGCAAAGAAAGTCAGTCATACCGACTACCGTTTTGGAGCAGGAAAAGGCACACCGATTAACTCTTTACATCGGCGCGGCACGCTGCAGTTTACGGCGTGAATTCTGCGCGCGTACTGCTGCTGCAAGACTGGTTTTCCGCCAATGATCTCATCAACCCGTCGCTCTATGCGCTGCTCGATCTTTATCCAGATGCACATGTCGGGTTTCTGAAAAACTTTGAAACCTCTCTGCCGCAGGTCTTGCGCGACCGCCATGTCGAATTTTATGCCAGCCGCCTGTCACAGCGCCAGCTCGAAGATATCGGCGCGCTGATCGATGCGCAGGCGCGCATTCCGCAAAACGGACTATGACCTGATTATCAGCAATACGCGCGCGGTTATCTCAGGCATCTGCGGCGCGAGAAAAATGCATCGACCCGCTTCGTCGTCTACCAGCACGACCTGCTGCCGTTCTTCTGGCGGGCCGAGGTAGAAAAACTCAATGTGCAGAAGATCCGCGGAACTCATGCGCGCGCAGGAACTCGACCTCGAGTTCGCTGCCGGCATCGACCTGACCATCGCGGCGGAAACTATGCGCTGCAGCGGACGCTGCCGTCGTCGCTCATGCGCAAAGACGTGCCGCTCGCCTACCCGCTCGTCGACAGCGACCTGTTCTACCCCCGATGCCGAAGCTCCGCCGGAATATTTTGTCGCAACAGATTCTGTCGATTCCGAAATGCTGATTCGCCTGTTTTCGTGCATCAGCGACAAGCTGGTTGTGCTGGCAGAAAAAGAAGCCGGACAAGCTGCTCAAAGACCTGAAGCCGGACAATATCTTCTATACGCAAGCTGAGCGTCGCCGACCAGGCCTATTACATTGCCGGGGCAAAAGCCATGGTCTGCGGTGAGACCAAGGCGCTTGAACACCTGCCGCTGGCAGCCCTCAAATGCGGTATTCCGCTGATTGCGCACCGCACGCAAGGGCTGTCAGAATTTTTGAGCGACGGCGAATGCGGCGTTGAACTCGAAACAGGCACGACAGATGAAGTTCTGAAGCATGTGCGCGCTTACAGGACTCGCAAGGTGGAGCGTGAAAAAATTGCCGCCTCTGTCGACTGGCTGAACCGGGAATATTTTCTGCGCCGCATGCGCAAGGCCCTGGAAAAACACAGCTGATGTGGCGCATACGGCGTGCTGCCGTTTACCGGGCTCTTTTGCCAGGCCTTTTTTTGGCCGCATTCCATGCGGGCTTCGCGGCCCCGCAAACAGTCACGCAGCGGACAAAGGACGAAAAAATAATCGGCAAAATTTCTATCCGCGGTCTCGTTCGTACCCGCGAAGCGGTAATTTTACAATATATAACCGTGCGCGCGGGAGACAATGCAGACGGTCTCGACACAGACCAGCTGCGCGTTTACCTCGAACGGTTACGAATCTTCTCGCAGGTGACAATCCGCCTCACCGAGGCAGACGAAGAATCTGGCTGCCGTGCAAATTGCACATTGCTGATCGAAGTAAAGGAAAAATGGAGTTTCTACCCTATACCGGTCTATGTCAAATACCGCGACACCGAAATCGGCGGCGCTTTCCTGGTTGAGTCGAATGCGATGGGGGAAAACAAGGGTGTGGCGCTTGGCGGGCTGATTTCGAACCGCGGATGACAGGGGCTTGTCGGTTTCACCGATCCGCATATCCGTTACACACAGTTTACTACCACGCTGCGGTATTTGACAGGACGTGTATTCATCGAAGACGCAACACCGGCGGGCAATTTCACCCGCAGTTATACGCTGATGCGCCACGATATCCAGTCCGCGACAGGTTACCAGACACGCTCGGGCTTTTTTGCCGGCGTGCTGGCCGGCTATCGCTCGGCAGAACTGACCGACCAGCAGCCGCTGATGAGTTCGAGCGTGATGAACCTGGGAGTGCGTTTTAAATATTCGTCGGTCACACCGAAAGACTTTTTCCAGTCGGGCATCGAAAGCCAGCTCGATCTCGAAAAGGGTATCGTGTTTGCCGGCGAAGACCTGCACGTCATTTCATCGGCCAATGCATGGCACACGAAAACGGCAAAGCACCAGTTTCTCAGCATTCTCTTCTCGTTCCAGTATTCGCACTACCCGCAGGTGCTGGAGCAGCGACTCGGCGGCTGGCAGGGCACACGCACTCTTCCGGCGCTGCTGGTACCGGCAGACCAGTTTGCCGTGACGGCAGTCAATTACCAGTACGGATTTTTGCATTTCAGCTGGGCGACCTTCGCAGCGCTCGTCTTCGTCGATGCAGGCTTAGCACGGCGCGATGGCTTTGAAACCTTCCGTTTCTGGGGGCCCGGTGCGGGTTTTCGCATGTACTTAAAAGAGATTACCGTCCCAGCACTGGGCGTCGATATCGCACGCGACATGCTGAGCGAACAGATACAGCTGAGCTTTTTTATCGGTTACAACCTGCAATGAACAGTGTACTGATCATCACGGGCAACACGCACACCTATGGTACGGGCCATGCAATGCGCATGCGCACGGTCGCCCTCGAACTGAAAAAAAAGAAAATCCCGGTACAGATGCTGACCGCCGCTCCCCAAGCAAATCTGCAATTGCCGTTAACGGCGCGCGTCGCGATTCTCGACCGCCGCGACACGGCGTTTAACCCTGGCCTGCCGGTTGATGCGATAAAAATCGCGGTTGATAACCGCGGGCCGGCAAGGGAACAATCAGATATCGTATGCGACCTTCTTCCCCACCATGAAATGACAAAAAAACAGTACAGCGATGCGCTGCATGCCGTGGTATTGCATCCGTCGATTACCGCGTTACCCGCCGCGACGTCGTGCGCTGAAATCACGCTGCATGAATCGCGCGAAGCCGCCATTTCTGCTGCCGATTTCCCCCAGAATACAGCGCGCCTCTCGCCCGCAGCCTACCGTGGGGCGCTTGCCGCCTGCAGTCGCCCTGCCCTGTATTTCGGGCAGGCGCTTTTCGAGGCGCTTTATCTGGGTAAAAGCGTACAGCTTTACCCTGTGAGTGAATATCATAAAAAGCTCGCGGTGGATCTATATTCGCGCAGGCTTCTCGAGCCCGTTTGCTGTCGGCTCTCGATAGGCGCGGACTTATGCGTTTTGTGGAAATCGTTGCCGCCGCCTGAGGCGCAGCAATGCGTAACAAATTTCAAAATTCTCATAGTGATCTCGCTTGCAGCGATCGCTGCAACGGACGCCGAGACGCGCAAAAAATCCGGCACAATCACAATTAAGGCAGTCGGTGACATCGTGCCCGGCACCCTGTATCCCGAAAGGCGAATACCCGCAAACCCCTATGAAGACCTGTTTGCTCCGATACAGGAATACCTTTCAGGTGCCGATCTGCTGTTCGGCAATTTTGAAAGCACGCTGACCGATTATCCAACCACATCAAAGAACACGAGCAGCAAGCACGTGTTTGCCTTCCGCACCCCGCCCTCGACTGCGAAGGTGCTGAAACGCGCGGGTTTCCAGGTGCTTAGCACAGCCAACAACCACTCGGGTGATTTTGGCGAACGCGGCTTCAAGGACACGATGCAGAACCTGAAGGCCGTCGGTATACACGCGATCGGGCGCAAGGGCCAGATCGAATATATGACCGTCTCCGGCGTCAAAATGGCTTTTATTCCTTTCAGCTACCTGCGCGCGCATAGCAATGTGAAAGACCTCGACGGCATGCGCGAACTCGTGCGCGAAGCACGCGCGAATGCCCCGGTCGTGGTGATTTCATGCCATTGGGGCGGTGAAGGTGAAAAATTTCTGCATACCAAAAACCAGACCGAGATGTTCTACGGGGAAAACCGCGGTAACCTGCCGGCTTTTGCACACGCAGCCATCGACGCCGGAGCAGACCTGATTTTGGGCCACGGCCCGCATGTTGTGCGCGCACTCGAACTCTACAAGGGGCGCCTGATCGTCTATTCGCTGGGTAACTTTATCGGCTACGGGGCGCTCTCTTCGCGCGGCAAAACGGGCCTGACGCTGGTTCTCGATATCACGCTCGGCAAGGACGGCAAGTTCGAATCGGGAAAGATTACCCCGATGAACATGCCCGAAAAATCAACACCGCGCTACGATGCCAGCGGCAAAACGATCCAGCTGATGCGCGATCTGACCGCGGCGGATTTTCCGAAGACGAAACTCAGTATTTCTGAAAACGGAGATATCACTATCCGCTGAGGCTATGCCTCAGCGGATAGTGATATTATTTGAATTCTACCGAATCCAGTTTCCGCTGCGCCACGATCTTCTTGCCCTGCTCGACCTTGCCCTCAAGCAACGTCAGCGCCAGCGGGTTTAACAACAGGTTCTCGATCGCGCGCTTCATTGGCCGCGCACCGTATTCTTCGTCAAAGCCGTGTTCGATGATCAGCTTTCTCACATCGGCACCCACCTCGAGCTCGATGCCGCGCGAGCGGATCTTTTCTACCACGTGGTCTATCTGCAGCGCAGCAATGCTTTCAAGGTGCTGCGCATTCAGGCGATGGAACTGTATCACCGCATCGAGGCGATTCAAAAATTCAGGCCTGAAGAAGCCGCGCACCGCGTCGAGCACGCGCACTTCCTGCTCTTCTGTATTCAGGCTCGCATTCGAAAGATGCTCTGAACCGAGGTTCGAGGTCATGATCAGAATCGTATTCCTGAAGTTTACCAGCCTGCCCTTCGCATCGGTCAGGCGGCCTTCGTCGAGAATCTGTAAGAACAGGTTGAACACATCGGGATGCGCTTTTTCGATCTCATCGAACAAAATCACGCTGTATGGCCGGCGGCGTACTTTTTCTGTCAGCTGCCCGCCTTCGTCGTAGCCGATATACCCCGGCGGCGAACCGATGAGTTTTGCTACCGAATGTTTCTCCATGTATTCGCTCATGTCGATGCGCACGAGCGCCTTTGAGTCGTCGAAGAGATAATCGGCCAAAGCCTTCGCGGTTTCGGTTTTACCCACACCGGTCGGCCCCAAAAACAAAAAGCTGCCGATTGGTTTATCCTCATCGGCGATGCCCGCACGGTTACGGCGAATCGCATTGGCGATTGCCTCGACGGCATTTTCCTGGCCGACGACGCGCTTATGCAACACCTCTTCGATTTTGAGTAATTTCGTCTTCTCCGAGGTGAGCATTTTTGACACGGGAATGCCTGTCCAGCGCGAGACGATTTCGGCAATATCCTCTTCGGTAACTTCTTCTTTGAGCAGGCGGATTTCGGAGTTTTTTTCCTTTACCTGGCCCATCGCTGCCTCGAGTTTTTTCTGCAGTACAGGCACTTTGCCATAACGCAGCTCGGCAACTTTGTTCAGATCGCCTTTGCGCTCTGCGGCCGCTTCTTCCGTTTTCAGCGCTTCGATCTCTGCCTTAATCGCGGACACAGCACCCAGCTGTTCTTTTTCGCGGTCGAGTTTGAGCTTCATGCCCTGGAATTCTTCTTTGAGCTCACTCAGCTCTTTGCGCACTGCGTTCAGCCTCTCGACGCTCAGGCTGTCGTTCTCACGGTTGAGAGCTGTCTCTTCAATAGTCAGCGCAATAATCTTTCGGTTGAGGTCGTCGAGTTCCTGCGGCATCGAATTGCGTTCGATCTTGAGTTTCGCGCACGATTCGTCGATCAGGTCGATTGCCTTATCGGGTAAAAAACGGTCTGTGATGTAACGGTTCGACAGCGTCGCTGCAGCGACGATCGCCGCATCGGTAATGCGTATACCGTGGTGCACTTCGTAACGATCCCTGAGCCCGCGCAGAATCGTTACCGCGTCTTCGACCGAAGGTTCAGTCACGTAGACGCTCTGGAAACGGCGTTCAAGCGCCGCGTCTTTTTCCATGTGCTTCTGGTATTCTTTGAGTGTTGTCGCACCGATGAGGTGGATTTCCCCCCGCGCGAGAGCCGGCTTCAGCATATTCGCAGCATCGAGCTGCCCCTCGCCCGCACCGGCACCGACGACCGTGTGGATTTCATCGATGAACAGGATGATTTTTTCCTGGTTCGCGCGCACTTCGTCGAGCACGGCCTTCAGGCGTTCCTCAAATTCGCCACGGTACTTTGCGCCGGCAATCAGCGACCCCATATCGAGAGTGACGACAGTTTTGTCTTTGAGTATCTCGGGCACGTCACCGGAGACAATCCGCCCGGCGAGACCTTCGACGATGGCTGTTTTACCCGTGCCGGGTTCGCCAATTAAGAGCGGATTGTTTTTGTTGCGCCGCGAGAGTATCTGTATCGTGCGGCGGATCTCTTCATCGCGCCCGATCACCGGGTCGAGTTTACCCGCGCGCGCCAGCTCGTTCAGGTTTTTTCCATATTTCTGCAGCGCGTTGAATTTTGCTTCCGGGTTATCCGAATCGGCCTTCTGGCTGCCGCGCAGCTCCGTCAGAATTGCGGCGAGTTTACGGCGCTCAAGGCCGAGAGCCTCGAGGTCTTTTTTCAGCGCAAAATTTCCGTTGGCATAGGCCAAAAGCAAGTGCTCGAGCGACAGGTATTGGTCGCCGAGGCCATTCATTTCTTTTTCGGCCAGCTGCAGAAACTTGCGTGCATCGCCCGAAAGGTTCTGCCCGGGCTCAAAATTTCCCTGCGCGCGGGGCAGCCGTTCGAGGTACTGCGTAAAAAGCGAAGTCACCTTTGCTGGCTCAAGGCCCAGTCGGCGCAGCACCTGCACCGGCAAGCCATCCGCTTCGGTAAACAGCGCCGCCATAAAATGCTCGGGCGTAATATCTGCGTGCCCCAGCTCCTGCGCTTTGGTTACGGCGGCCTGGTAAGCCGCCCGTGTTTTAATAGTCATATTCTCAGCCGACATAAATCCCCCTTGCCAGCTGATACACAGCTGGACAATCAATCGCCTTGATGAGTGATAGCACTCTCGACGCCATAGTGCTAATATAACATAAAGGAGATCAGATGCCTATTTTTTTGAGACGGGGATTTTACAGAACTTCTTAAGAAAGTTCTGCAAAAGTCATGTTCGCGCGATGCGCGAACGCATGAGCGCGAATCAGGGCATTCGCGCTCCTGATTTTGGCTTTTGCAAAACTTCTTAGCTATTCTCGCGCAGCCAATGCTCGTCGATACGTTTTGGGAAAAAAATACCATCGCTGCCGAGATGCGGGGTGTATTGCCCGCGCACTTTCAGTTCAAGACACTTACTGCCGGTCCATTGTTTGAGATTACGGTAGATCTGCTCGATCTGGAAGCGCAGCGTCTGGTAGCTGACCCCTGCGCCAAAATTGCCGTCGAAGTCGACAACTGCGCAGCTGCCGGCGCGCGCAACACTCAGCACGCGCGGCTTACGGACGAAAGAATCGATAAAATCCCGTTCGGTTTCAGCCGGCGTCGGCCCCTTGATCAGAACACCCAGCATTTGCCGCGCATCGCCTTTACCCTCGCCAAGCGAGCGCTTCACTTTAGCCAGCACCGGCTGGCCCTTATTATTCAGGCGATAGAGCAAAAACTCCGCACTGTCGGGTGCTTCGACTTCGCGGTTCTGCGTGAGGGTCTCCTCTTCTTCGGGTAACTGCTGCGCGCGCGAGAGCCCGCCGGGTTCTGGGAGAAGCGGAATTTCGCCCTGCGGCACGTTGCGGCTCACACTCGGGGATTCTGCTTCGTGCTTTTCCGCGTTTTCTGAAGAGGAGAGTTTTTTCGTGAGCCAGTCTCGCGCGGTCTTTTTCCACCCAGCTTCCTGGCCGGAGGCGCGCCCCTGTACTTTCGGGTTTTTACGGCCGCCGTCAGTGTCTGTCAGGCGGTCGATGGCAAAAAAACCCCAACCGATCACGCCCAGAACGAACAAAATGGTCACCAGGTTCTGGCTGTCGGCGCTTGACTTCCTTGTGCCTTTGCGGCTCACATATGAATATCGGCATTTTCCCGCGAAACACTTAAAGTCCTCGGGATTTCAGCCGGTTCTGCCCGGTATTTTTAAGGGGCTTTCTGTACCCGGTAGATCAGGTCTTCGAGGCGCAGGCGAAATATGCCTTCCATGCGCTCGCCGCTGCGCCGCTCGTACACAAGACGACTACGATCGCGCGCAAGCTCGTCGTAAAAATGCGCCCAGCCGGCGCGTTTTTCTTCGCTCACCGGCGCATGCGCGAGAAAAGGCAGAAAATCCTGATGCATGCGCCTCGCATAGGCTTCACGATCGTAGCGCTCTTTATAGGCCACGAGCTCGGCCGTCAGGCGCGCGCGGCATTGCGTAAGCCGGTCACCCTGCTCTTCGAGAGCGCAGCGTATCTGGAAAGTATCGGGATCGAGAAACCCCGTGGCGACATAGTTGCGTTCGACGTCTTTGAGAATCGAATCGTACGAAGGTTTACATGCCGGCAGGGCACAAAACCAGCCGAGCAGCAGGACAAAGCGCAGAAAGCCGCAGTTGGCCGCATTCTGCCACATCACACTCAGCCCGTTTTCATGCTGTCGAGGAACGCCTTGTTGTTCTTTGTACCGCGCATCTTATCGAGCAGAATTTCCATACTTTCGACGGTGGAGAGCGGTGCGAAAATTTTGCGCAGAATCCAGATGCGGTTCACGTCTTCTTTATCCAGAAGCAGCTCTTCGCGGCGGGTGCCTGAACGGTTCATGTCGATTGCAGGGAATGTGCGCTTCTCGACCAGCTTGCGGTCGAGGTGCAGCTCCATGTTACCCGTCCCTTTGAACTCTTCGAAAATCACCTCGTCCATTTTACTGCCGGTATCGACGAGCGCGGTCGCAATAATCGTCAGCGACCCACCTTCTTCGATGTTACGTGCAGCGCCGAAGAAGCGCTTGGGCTTATGCAGCGCGTTCGAATCCACACCACCCGAGAGTACCTTGCCTGAGGAAGGAATTACCTGGTTATAGGCGCGGGCGAGGCGCGTGATCGAGTCGAGCAAAATCACCACGTCGCGCTTGTGCTCCACAAGACGCTTGGCCTTTTCGATCACCATTTCGGCAACCTGCACGTGGCGGTTGGCAGGTTCGTCGAAGGTCGAAGCGATGACTTCGCCGCGCACGCTGCGGGCCATATCTGTCACCTCTTCGGGGCGTTCGTCGATCAACAGCACCATCAGCGTCACTTCAGGATGGTTCGTGGTAATGGCGTTGGCAACATCCTGCATCAGCATCGTTTTGCCGGTGCGAGGCGGCGCGACAATCAGGCCACGCTGACCTTTGCCTATGGGTGAAACAAGATCGACCACGCGGGTCGAAAGTTTTTCCGCCGTCGTTTCGAGTTTGATCTGCTGCTCGGGATAAAGCGGCGTCAGGTTATCAAAGTGGACGCGTCGCATCGCCTCGCCGGAGGGTACCCCATTGATCGTATCGACGCGCATGATTGCGAAGAACCTTTCATTGTCGCGCGGCATGCGAATCTGTCCATAGACAGTGTCACCTTTTCTGAGCGCAAACATGCGTATCTGTGCGGGTGAAACGTAGATATCGTCCGGGCCCGCGAGGTAGTTGTAACCGGCGGAGCGCAAAAAACCATAGCCGTCCGGCATAATTTCCAGGACACCCTCTGCATAGACATGGCCTGAATTGTCAGATTGCTTTTGCAGAATCGAGAAAATCAGCGCCGGCTTCTTCAAATCCGCGGGGTTTTCCACTCCGAGGGAAAGCGCCATTTCGACCAGCTCGTTCATATTCTTGTTTTTGAATTCGCTGATTTCCATCTTGCGGCTGCCTTCAGGGCGTCCCTGCCCGTTCGCAGGAGCCTGCGGTGGCGGCGGGGGTGTTGGTCGACTCGCCGCCAGTGCCGCAGCCGCGGCAACAACTGCAGGGTCTGCCTGGTTTCCATCGGCTGCCTGGGTTGCTGATTCTTCTTCTTTCTTGTTGCGCAGCTTTAGCTTTACTTTTTCGGTCGTTTCTGTCGCTGTATCGGCGCTATCCTCATCGGGGGATTTCTTGCGGGCCATTGTGTCCTCTTTCGTTTGGGTGTTATTTGAAAAATATGCGGATATACCGCCGGAATAGTATTTATTGTTTCAGGGAGCTGGCGGAATCATGGTTCAGATTCCGCGTGAAGTGTTTTGGATAGCCGCGCATAAGAAGGAGCGCGGCCTGGTCAACTGAGCTCTTATTCTCCTTTGGCTTTTTTGGGTGGAATCTTGAATACCTGGCCTGGATAAATCAGGTCTGGGTTCTTGATTTTGCCCTTATTCGCGCGGTAGATTTTTGGCCACAGGCGCGGGTTATTGTAAATTTTCTTATATCCGGCGATCTTCCAAAGGCAATCGCGGTTTTCAGGAATATAGCGCACTTTATATGTTTTCCAGCCGGCCTTGGCGGATTCGCTTTCTTCCGAAGCTTCCTTACCTGGCTGCTCTTCTGCATTTTCTGCCTTTTCCGGTTTTGCAGTTTCTACACCTGCGCGGTCTTTTGCCTGAGCCAAAAGCACTTCTGTTTCAGGAAGTGAATCCGTCAGGATCTTCGCGAGACGGCTTGCTTCGTCTGATTGAGTGGCAACTTCAGGGTATGCCTGATTTTTATTCGCTTCGCGAGCGGCTTTCAGAGCTTCTTTTGCCGCAGTCAGGTTATCGTCTGCAGTTTTCAGGGATTGCTGCGCTTCTTCAGAAGCTGCCAGCGCCTTTGCTGTTGCCGGATCGCTCGCGCGGCCCTTAAGGTCATTCAGTTTTGCTTCAGCTGCTGAAACGTCTGACTCAGCCTGAGCAAGTTTAGTGCGAGCGGATTCTTTTTGTGAAGTCGCCAGCGCTTCTTTGGAGGACGCTTTCGCAGCCTGCAGATTTGCATATGCGGATTTCAGTTTCTTGTTTTCGAGATCACCACGCGCATGGCCTGCATCGTCTTTCGCCTTTTTCAGCGTATCCGGGGCGTTCTGCGCCGCGCCTGAACGTTCTGCCGCAGCGATGGTTTCATCTACCTCTGCGAGTTCACGTTTCATAACTTCTACCTGTGCTTCAGAAGTAGTCAGTGCGCGCTTGGCTTTTTCGCGCGACTCTTCGAACAGGTGGTATGAGCTCAGATAGTCTTTGGCTTCAAAGTATTTATCGCCCTGCACGAGGCTGGCTTTGGAAGAAGACAACTCGTCGGTGGCAAATTGTTCTGCATTGGCTTCTTCTGCCTGACGGATAGCTGCTTCCGCTTCGCCGCGGGTGTCTTGCGCGAGTTTAGGAGCCGATTCGTCGTATGCTGCATCGGCCAGTTTTTTTGCTTCAACAGCCTTCTCTTTCGCATCGCTCATTTTGCCGTTTTCCACGAGATTGTGGGTTTCGAGCAGGGCCTTTTTCGCAGCTTCGTAGTTCTGCGCTGAGTATTTCTGGCTCTTGACGGTTTCTGCACGTGCGATTGCAACTTTAGCGATGCCCATCTCTTCCATCGGAATCGGATCACCGCAACCGACGGCAGTGAACAGCACCGCAGCGATGCATACTCCCAGGGATTTTATGGAATTTCTGGCTTTAAACATTATTGGCTCCAATTTTTCGGATCAAACAACTAGAAGTTATTTAAACTTTGCAAGGGCTTCACCCTCTGACTCATAAATCTCAAAGAAGCTCGTGAGCTTTGTGAGCTCGAACACTTTTTTAACCGATGCGTACACGTTAATAATTTTCAATCCACCCTGGTATTTTTTCAGGTTTGAGAGGCTTGAAATCAGCGCACCAATACCAGAGGAGTCAATGTAAGATACTTTCTCCAGGTTAATGATCACGTTATACTTTTGAGCTTCAATCAGCTTCTGTATGATGTCTTTAATTTCCGGCGCATTGTAGAGGTCGATTTCCCCCTGGATGTCAAGAATTGTGATACCATCTTTTTCTCTCTGGCTGATTTCCATGATATTCGCTCCGGTCAATTGGTTTTTAACGCATCCTTAAGGCGTTCTTTATCGTCAATCAAAAAACACATTTTTACCGTGCATCGCACAGCTTATTTCTTTAGCTCGGCTATGGCGCGCTGCAATTGCACGTCAAATTCGAGGTCAATAACAGGGCGCGCTTCTTTCTTGGTGAGCTCATCCTTTAAGGTGCGCTTTGCGGCAAAGTCGCTCAAGGTTAGTCCTTTGCCTGAAAGGAGCTTCTGGAATTTTTTGACTGTCTCGGCATTATAGGTCGGGTTATCCTTCACAAATTCCTGCAGTATCTTTTTTCCCGAATTTCCTTGTAATGGCGGCGATCGTCTTTATTGAAATCGAGCGCCGGTACATTGATGTCAGGCTCTATCCCCTTTTTGTGGATCGACACCCCGGATGGTGTGTAATACTTTTGTATCGTCAGCGCCATCGAAGTGCCATACATCATGCTAATCACATTCTGCACTGAGCCTTTACCAAAGGTTTTAACTCCGATAAACTTGCCCCGCTTATGATCCTTGATCGCGCCGGTGACAATCTCGCTGGCCGAAGCGGAACCCTCATTGGCAAGAACGACCAGAGGAAAATCTGCTGCGATTGCGGCTGACGGGTCAGCATTAAAAACCTTATCGAGCTCTTTTTTACGGCCACGCGTCGAAACGATCACGCCCGACTTGATGAAAAAATTACTGATGCGGTGTGCCGCATCGAGCAACCCACCCGGATTCCAGCGCAGATCGAGAATAATGCCTTTTGCTTTTTTCTTTTTAAACTCCGCAATGGCCTTCGCAAGATCTTCGGTTGCTGTCTGGTTAAATTGTTTCAGGCGAACATATCCGAGCTTTTCGTTCTCCAGGAACTGCGAGGTCACCACCTGAATTTTGATCACTTCGCGCACGAGGTCAAATGACAGCATTTCGTCCTCACCCTCACGCACGACGCTGATATTGACCGAGGTGCCAGGCTTACCCCGTAACTGTTTGACTGCGTCGGGGAGCGAAAGGTCACGGGTAGATTTTTTATCAATCTCGATAATTTTATCACCGGGTTTAATGCCTGCACGCATTGCGGGAGTATCTTCGATCGGGGAAACGACAGTCAGCACATTGTCGCGCTGAGAAATTTCAATACCCAAACCGCCGAAGTTGCCGCGCATTTCTGTCTGCAACTCGTTCGTTTCTTCCTGCGTCATGAAGCGCGTATGTGCGTCATCGAGAGCCCCGAGCATTCCGCGAATGGCACCAAAGAGCAGCGCCTGGCGCGACACTTCATCGACATAGTCGTTGCGTACGTGAAAAAGAGCTGCGTTAAAAAGTTCTGTCAGGCCTTCTTCGGAGATTTCCTTTCGCGAATTGGCATCCATCTGCCCGGCTGTCGCGGCAGTAAAAAGAGTGAGGCAGACTGCGAGACCAAGCAATTTTTTTCTGCGCCCGGCTGTAGTCGATGTGGTGGTGTTGCTCATGGTTAGGTCATGGGTGGCATCTGTTCGTCTGATTCTCGGTCAATCATTTTTGACTATTGATATTGTTTGACAACCTGTTTGTGAAAGCAGTTTTTTCTTGAAAATCCGCAAATTATGACACGCAAAATCCTACTCTTCGCCATCGCCTGTGCCGGTACACTGCAGGCCGCAGACACCTTCCTGCATCCTTCTGACATTGCACGCACGATGCAGTCAAAATTCAAATCACTCAAGGCATACCAGGCCGATTTTTCACTCAGCATTAAAGACCTCAACAAGACGCGGGTGAGCTCAGGCGTGGCGACTTACGGCGAAGGCGCCAAACTGAACTTCACCTTCAGCCAGCCGGCAGGTGACATGATCGTCAGCAATGGGCAGACTCTTTTTGTCTACGTTTCACGCCTTAAGGCAGTGGGCAAGCAGCCGCTGAAAACAAAAGACAAGGACGGCAAATCGCTCTACAGCGCCGGCACGGCCGAGGGTTTAAGCAACTTGTTCCGTCGCTACCACTACCGGTTTGATAAACCGGAGCAACCCCGCGAGGTGGAAGGCGGCAAATATTTTATTCTCGATCTGAAAGAAAAGGAAATCACCGGCGGTTACGATAAGATCACGCTGTTCGTGCATCCAGAGACCTACCTGATTCAAAAAATGCGCGCGACCTCCCCCAGTGGCCGCAGCGTCGAGTTGACCTTTTCCAATATCAAACTGAACCCACAGATTGACCCGAAACTTTTCCAGTTTAAAGATCCCGACAATGTTAAAATTGTCGACAACCCACTCACCACGGAGTAAACATGACTGCCGGAGCCTTGCTCAAAAAAGCCCGCGAAGACAAGCGCATACCCCTGCGCCAGGCGGCCGACGACACCAAAATTACTGCAAGACACCTGCAGGCGATTGAAGACGACAACTACATGGTATTTCCGGGCGAGACTTATGCGCTCGGCTTTCTCGCCAGCTATGCAATGTATCTCGATGTCGATCCCGAACAGGTCAAGAGACTATATAAGGGCTCGCAGCTGACAGAAACGGAAACCCCGCTGCACGAACTGATGCAACCCACCGTGCAGATCAGCGATTACATTGAACGCTTTGCCAAGCCGCTGATTATTGTTCCGCTGGTGATCGCCGTGGTTGTCGGGGCAATTTTCCTGATCACGCATTTCATGTCTGACAGCAATACCACGAAGACTGCAAACAATACGCAGTCGAATGCGGTAGCGAACTTTACGCGCAACTCCAATACGGTTCCCGAAACTGAATCAGACCACGTAAAACTGCAGCCGGGTCGTCCGAGCCCGCAGATCATTAAAAAAGGCCGCGCGATCAACTTCTCTGTGCAGAATACGGAAGTATACATCGTGCTGCGCGACATCATTTCCGATGAAAAAACCGGAAATTACAACGTCGATCTCGAAATTTTTCCAGGACGCAAGAAATATTCACTCAAAGAAGAGCAACCGATCGACATTGAAGACCCGGCAATTTCACGCAAGTTCAAGGTGACACTCTCGGGTGTCACGGCCAATAACGCAAAACTCGTGATCGACCTCGGCGAAGAAGTGCCCGTAGCGGAAAGTGGTGCCGCCACCGAAGTGCGGGTATCAAACCCTGACAACTTCCTGATTCGCCTCGAAGGAGTTTTGACCGGTGACACTTACGTTGAATACTTTGTAGATGGCAAGCCCGGCAAACGCGGGCTGTTTAAAAAAGACACTCCGCTTTTGCTCGAAGCGAATGACAGTATACAGATCAAGATCGGCGACGCAGGCGACGTCAAACTGACGATCAACGGCAAAAGCGAAGTTTTAGGCCAAAAGGGCCACGTGGCCAACAAGATTATCCGCAAGGTACGTGATCCGGTTGAACAATCGAAGTTTAAAGTCGTAATTAAGGACGCGTGATTTAATGGCCACGGGCCATTGCCTGTGGCTATAATAGGACTCAATGGGCAAAAAATCGGCCGCTGATCATACCTTCCACATCGAAACACTCGGTTGCCCAAAGAACCGCGTCGACTCACGCCGCATGCGCACTTCGCTTTTGCGCCTGGGTTATACCGAGGCGCCAAAACCCGAAAAGGCTGATATCTTCCTCATCAACAGCTGCTCGTTTATTCGCGAAGCACAGGAAGAAACGATACAGACGGTCTTCGACACGCTAAAGATTCGCGATAAAAAATCGCCCGACATGAAGGTCGGCCTGGTGGGATGTTTCGTCGAACGCTTCTCTGCCGCCGTCAAGAACGACATCCCCGAACTCGATTTTACAATCGGCACGCAGCGCTACCACGAAGTCGGCACGCTGATCAGTGAAAAATTCGGCATCGAACCTTCGGCGCATGCAGCGGAGCTCGCCGACGAGCTCACGAGCCGCAATGCCGACAGTGCGAGGCCATTTGTCTGGCTGCGCATTGCACAGGGCTGCGACCGCAAATGTGCCTTTTGTATTATCCCGACAATCCGTGGCGGCCTAAAGACTTATACCCTCGAAGACATCGACCGCCAGCTTTCCGATGAGGCAGCGCTCAGGCATAATTCTGTACCAATGCGCGAAGTCGTGCTCGTAAGCCAGGACACCATCAGCCAGGGCGTCGAAGAACTCGAGCGCATCGTCGCGCACCTGTCAGAAAAAGAAGAAATCCGCTGGATTCGCCTGCAATACCTGTTCCCCGACCGCCGTGTGCTCGATCTCCTGAAGCTGTGGGAAAAGTACCCGAAGCTCGTGCCCTACCTCGACATCCCTTTCCAGCACGTTTCGCCTGACATTCTGAAGGCGATGAAACGCCCGTCCGACACAGCACTCTTCACCGAGATTATGGACCGTGCCCGCGCCATCAGTCCCGATTTTGAAATCCGCACTTCGTTCATTGTCGGTTTTCCCGGCGAAACCGAAGCGCACTACAACGACCTGGTCGAATTTGTGAAAAAGCACCGCGTCGACAAGCTCGCTCTGTTCCGTTATTCGCATGAGGTTGGCACATCTGCTGGCGACCAGCTTGCCGAAACCGTGAGCGACGAAGAAAAATACCGCCGCATCAATGAGCTGAGAGACATCCATCTCGAAACGCGCAAGCAATATGCGCTGGGCCTCATGGGCCGCACGGAAACCATGATCGTCGACGAAGTCAACGCCGGTGAAGTCACGCTGCGCCGCGCGCATGACGCGCCCGAAAGCGATGAAATTGTCACCGCGCCGCTCCCCGGCGGTATGAAGCTTGTTCCCGGCGACATGCCGCAGGTGACGCTCAAAGCCTACACTGAATATTCGTTTCTCGGTGAAATAAAACGCCCGACTGATGCCTAAACTTCGGCTCTTAAGCGGCGAAGACAGCGATTACCCTGCAATCACTACGGCTGAGATTGCGGGTGATGCCACAGGGCTGGTCGGATGTCGTGTGTGGCCAAAAGTCGACGGTAAAAAGTCTGCGGCGGTTGTGCTCTCTGCCGCGGCCGACAACGCCGAAACACAAAACCTGATATCTGCCGCTGAAACTAAAAACTCTTACCCGGTGCTGAATGCTGCGTCTCTTGGCCTCGCGGAACAGGTGGCTTCGCACTACTTCACGCCGCTCGCAGACGTACTCAAGCAGATGCTGCCGCCGGTTCTGGCGAAGCTACCCAAAACGAAATATGCGCCTGAGGCGCTGCAACAGCCGCCCGCTGCGCCGTTGAACGAACGCCAGCAAAAAGTCTCCGACACGATCAATGCCACGCCGGCGGGCGCCGTGCGCGAACACCTCATCTGGGGCGTCACGGGCTCAGGGAAAACCCGCATCTACGAACATCTCATCTCTGCTGCGCTTGGGCGCGGCGAACAGACGCTGCTTTTAGTACCAGAAATTGCGCTCTCAGGCCAGCTGATGGAAGTGATCACCGCACGGTTTCCCGGGCAAACCGTGCTCTACCATTCGGGCCTGTCTGCCGGCGAAAGGCTCGTGAATTATTCGGCTTTTCTCGAGGGCAAGGCCGCCATTGCGATCGGCACGCGTTCGGCAGTGTTTCTGCCCGCGAAAAAACTTGGCCTCATTCTGATCGACGAAGAGCATGACGCCTCGTTTAAAGACCAGCGGCAGATGCGTTTCGACACGCGCACCGTCGCCCGCATGCGCGTCGCAGCCGAAGAAAAGCCGCTGCTGGTACTGGGCTCCGCCACCCCCTCGCTGGATGCACTGGCGCGCGCGAGAAGCGGCGATGCCACTCTGCATCGCCTGCGCGAACGCGCCACCGGGCAAAGCCTGCCCGAGGTGTTTGTGCCCGATTACAAAATGCAATATGGCATAATTGCACCTTTTTTGCAGGCCAAAATGCGCGAACACCTATCGCAGGGTAAACAGGTACTGCTGCTGATGAACCGCCGCGGCCACAGCACGCATGTGCACTGCCCAACGTGCGACGGCTACGCCGAGTGCCGGCGCTGCGCAGTCGCGCTCACGTACCACAAAGATCATATGCTGCGCTGCCACCACTGCGGTTACAGCGAGCGCTACACGCCCGAATGCCCAAAAGACGGCGCCGAAAGAAGGTTATCGGGCCGCGGTATCCAACGCGTCGAAGAAATTCTCGATCACCAGTTTGCCGAATACGAATATGCGCGCCTCGACCGCGACACGGCCAAAACCAAAAATTTCGTGGCCGAGGTGCTCGCGGCGATGCGCGAGAGAAAAATACAGATCCTCATTGGCACGCAGATGATTGCGAAGGGTTTTGACCTCGCCGGCGTCACGCTCGTCGGCGTGCTCGCAATCGACCAGACCCTCAACTCGCCCGACTTTCGCGCGTCAGAACAGGCATGGCAATTATTGGCGCAGGTCGTGGGCCGTTCGGGTCGGCACGAACCCGGCGAGGTCGTGATACAGACGATGTCGCCGCACCACCCTGCAATCGTGGCGGCGCAGACACATGAGGCAGACGCATTCTATGCGGCTGAGGCGGATTTTCGCCGTGCGACGGGTTATCCCCCTTTTGGCGCTCTGGCACGCCTCGTTCTGTTCTCGCGCGACGAGAATAAACTGTTTTCGCAGGCTGAAAAGCTCGCGCGCGATATCGCACCCGAAAACCTGAAAACCCTGTTTAACACAAGCGGCGAAACCGGCGTAGAACTCTTAGGCCCGGCGCTACCGGGACTCAAGAAAGCCGACGACGAATACCGTGTGCACTTTCTCATTAAAGCGAAGAGTGAAGCGCTGCTGCGCGCCTACCTCATACAGATCAACGGCATGCTCGAGAGAGCACGCCGGCAATTTACAGAACTTAGAATTGTGTTAGATATTGATCCGAGAGATGTAGGTTAATCTGGCTGACCGCTGACTTAAACCCGAAAAAAGGAAGGCCTCGCGATTTGCCAAATCCGGCAAACCGCTTCTAAGCGGCCGAGGCGGCCTGCCTTCCCTTTTTTCGGGGTCAGCGGACAGCCACCGCGAGTATCTTCGATACCCGCTTAGCCCGCTACTACGTGAAGAACGATCTGTGCGTTCACGCCGTCGTGCAGTTTAACCTGAAGCTTGTAATTGCCGAGTGCTTTGATGTGATCGTCGAGAACGATCGCGCGGCGATCAACTGCGAAGCCCATGCTTTCGAGTTGTTTTGCTACCTGGATGTTGGTAATAGAACCAAACAGTTTGTTATCTTCGCCGACTTTAGCCTGCAGGGTGACTTCTTTGCCGTTCAGCTGTGCAGCCAGTTCTTCGGCCGATTTTTTACGCTTGGCGATTTTGCGCGCCTGTACATTTTCAAGGAATGCTTTTTCTTTGACCGAACGCACCGTGGCGCTCATTACCAGGCCGCGGGGGAACAGGTAATTTCTCGCATAACCGTCTTTGACTTCTTTGATGTCACCGGCACGGCCGAGAGTTGAGATATCTTGCTTGAGAATAACGCGCATCAGCTTAAATCTGAGTCTGTGACAGGGCGTAAAGATCTTTTCCGCAGGGAAAGCCAGACTTCCATGAGCCCCAATACGGTAAAAGCGACTGCAATCAGCGTCAAAAGCTCGGGCAGCCAGATGCCGGTCAGCATGATACCCAGTGCAATCCAGTGCGCCGGCATCAGGCGCACCTCGAAAAACAGCGATGCGAGACCGATGCCCTGCAGCATGTACAGAAACAACAATATCAGCAACCCATTACGCAAATAAAACATAAACGGCTTGAGCTCCGCCACCTTAAGACCGAGCACATAGAGGCCGGCAAAGGCAATCAGCCCCCATACCCAGCTGTCGGGTATGCGGAACAGGCTCATGTGGCCCTGCACCACATTCTGTTTGAAACGAATGCGCGCAAAAATGCGCAAAAACACCCCTAAACACAGAATACCGGTGAAACTGGAAACAACGAAGATCACGGGGCTCATATCGACTAACTGCGCACGCAGGTCTATGGCCGCCGCCCCAGCCTGCATCTTCGCACTCACCTGCTTATGCACTTCATCGAGCAGGTTCCTGAGGTTACCCGTCACATGGTATTCGTACGCCGCCACCGCGAATGACAACAGGCTCGTCACAATCGTGAAAGTCAGCAATAAGGCGGAGTTATAACCTGACAGGAACATATCCCGCTTTTGCCAAATCTTCTTCAGCTGCGTCGTCAGCGCGAGGTATTTCTGCACCCTGCCCTCTGCATCGGGAACCTTTTCAATTTCGGCCTTGAGCTCTTTGCGCGAGGGCAAAGGCATGTTGAGCAATTTGAAGATCGAACTCGTGGGGTTGAGTGCCACGACCCAGATGCCCGAGATCAGAAAGAATATTGCTGCACCACCGGGCATAAAGGCCTCGATGCGCAGTCGCCACGGCAGAAAAAAGAACGCAGCCGTCAAAGCAAGAACACCTGAGAGCCAAAGGCGCCGGTTAAATTCGGGACGATAGAGGTAAATGGGAATAAGGGCAAAAGCCAGGCTTAAAGGAAAACCCAGCAATGCTTCCATATGCTTTTAAAGAGCGAAAACTATAACCGGCCGCCCAAAAAATTCTTCGAACCACGCAGACGCGGATTTTCCTCGCGGAAAATCACGCCGGGCCATTGGGTCTGCGTGATTCGTCCAGGCCTCATAGGCCGGGAGCAGATTTTTTTGGACGTCCAGCATAAAAGCATTTAGCAATGCTTTTATACAGAAAACGGCATGAAGCCTGCGTTACGGGCTTTTTTGATTGCCTTTGCAACAAGGCGCTGGTGCAGCGCGCAGGTGCCGGTCAGGCGGCGTGGCAAAATTTTACCTTTGTTGGAAACCAGTTTTACCAGAATCTCCACACGCTTATAGTCCATGACCAGCTCTTTGTTTTCGCAAAAGCGGCAGGTTTTCTTTTTGAAACGTGGTCCGCGGTCGCCACCGCGGCCTTTTCTGTCGTCACCGCCACGGTCCATATCATCCCGGCGCGGTTCTCTTTCTTGACGTTCTTCCATACTATTTCTCCATAAATTTCTGCTCTGCTGCGTGAAGAGGCTTTGCCTCTTCACGCAGCAGAGCGATTCGCTTTTATTCCTAAAAAGGGTTATCAACGTCGCTCATTGCGCCGCTGTCAAAATGCGCAGCACCGCCTGAACTTTCACCCGGCGCGCTGTCACGTGGACCGCCGCCTGCGCCATCCTGTTTCGCATCCAGAAACTGGAAGCCCTCGACGTTGATCTCGACCTTGCTCTGCTTCTTGCCGTCGGTGGTTTCCCACGACGACCAGCGCAGGTTGCCTTCGACGCAGATGCGGCGGCCTTTCTGCAGATACTTGTGTATCGTTTCCGCAGATTTGCCCCACGCCACGCAGTCGAAAAAACCGACTTCATCTCGACTTTCGCCAGTCTGGCGATTGTAGATGTTGCGGTTTGACGCAAGCGAGAAACGGCAGAAATAATTGCCGCTATTCGTGGACTTGAGCTCCGGATCGCGCGTTAAGCGCCCGATCAGGATAACACGATTGATATCGTTGGCCATTTAAACTTTTGCCTATTGGTCAAGCACTGTAATCATCGCTTTCAGCACGCCGGCGTTCACACGCAGGTCGCTGTTGATTTGCGGAATTGCAGAACCTTCGGATTTAAACCCGTAGTAGAAATAGTGACCGCGATCTTGCTTCTTTGCAAGATGGTAGAGACGGCGTGCGCCCCAGTCTTCTTTCTGCGCGATTTCCGCACCGCGCTTTTGCAGAGCTGCCTCTGCTTCTTCTTTTGCCCGTGTTTTTTCGTCAGCGTTTTTGTCTGACAGAACGAGTACGAGCTCGTAATTTCTTTTTGCCATAAACCCCCTATGGTTGTTAAGGAAAAGTGCTAAAATCCGCAGCCTGCCCAATGCAGCACCGCCGGAACGCCTTTTCCAGAAGGCGGGGCAGCATGGCTCTTTGAGACAGGGTGAAAAGTAAAAAGGTATCGCGGCTCTGCCCCCATTTAAAAACATCGCCCATACCATGCGGATTTCCCTCATCCAGATGAACTCACAGAGTGACGCAGGGCATAACCTGCAAGAGGCTTCCATGCTGCTGGCTGAGGCCGGCCGGCAGGGCGCCACTTATGCCCTGCTACCCGAAAATTTTGCCTTTTTTGGCAGCGAGCAGGAAAAACAGGCTAAAGGCGAAGCTATCGGCGCGCAGGCATTGCGATTCCTGTCTGAAACTGCGGCGAAGCTGAAAATGACCATTACCGGTGGTGGATTACCACTTTCTGCGGGCAATGGCAAGTTCTACAATGCCGCAGTGACTTACGGGCCCGATGGCAGTGAAATTCATCGCTATGACAAATTGCACCTTTTCGACGTCGCGCCCGGCGATAACGTCACATACCAGGAATCGCGGGGCACACATGCAGGTACGGCAGAACTCAGCCTACTCGCCCTGCTCCCGTTCAGGCTTGGAATGACAATATGTTACGACGTGCGCTTTCCCGCACTGTACCGTAAATATGCGCGCATGGGAGCCAATGTACTCTGCGTACCCGCAGCTTTTACACGCCTTACCGGTGAAGCACACTGGCACACGCTGTTGCGCGCGCGCGCGATTGAGAACACCTGTTATGTTCTCGCTGCCGCACAAACCGGGCAACACTATGGCGGACGAGAAACCTTTGGCCACAGCGTGGTCTATGATCCGTGGGGTGAAATTGCGGCAGAACTGCCAGAGCGGCCTGGGGTGGTGGTGGCGGATCTAAAAATCGAACGCATCAACGAAGTGCGCGGGCGTATGCCTTCGCTGACTCACGACAAGATTTAGGGCACGAAGCTGCGCCTGACAGCCTAAGGTTGCAGAAAGTCGCGCATCTCAGGATGCAGGCGGAAATGCCAGTGCAGTTTCGCGTTGGCGAGCTGATCCGCCTCGCTCTGCCCCTCGACAGGTGGAGAAACCGGTGCGAGATCAGGCTGCGCAGTAGTCGTCAGCTCGGCGGCTATCGAATCGTTGACGCTCGCCGCATGCGTGCCAGATGTCGATACATCATGGTTATACACCACGTAATAGCTTGTTCCGACCACCATCGTCAATCCGCAATTCGTGCAGGGTGAAAAATTTGTGGCGTTTCCGCCAGGATTTATCTTGTAGAGCTTTGGGGAGTAACTTTGCAAGGCACCAGTGGCTGTGCTGGTAGTTACCGGGCCGTACGAACCTTTCTGAATACTGTTTGTGAGTTCCTGAATGTACGTCGAATCTAGGGTCGTGAGCTTATAAGTGTAGATCGCACTTGCGGTGAGAGTCGGAAACGGGCCAATCTCCGTATTAAAATGGATCGCGGCACCAATCGGGGAATCACCCGGATTCCCTTTAATCATCGCCGCCCACATGAAACGATAGCTGCAACCAAAGAAAGGGTAATTTAGACCTGCAACATTTGTGCAAGCGCTGGTCAGCTGCGGGTCTATTCTTTGAATTGCCCGGTCAACGCCACCGACACCAATCAGGTCATCGTTGAAGATGCTGGATATTCCGCCAATGCCATACGCGTCGGCGAGATAACGAAAATAAATGTAGGATGTCGCATAGTTGTCGAGCAGAAATGGCGCTGAATCTTTTGCCACAAGAGGCGTGCTGTTCAAGAGCGCAGTGCGAAAATTATTGGCACGCCCGATCTGCGGCCCGAAACCGGTAAGGTCTGAGGTTACCTCTGCAAGCCCCTCGTCCACCCATGCGGGTTCGATATCCGATTGAATACCTTTATAATAACGACCGAATTGCAGCAGGTGCTGGTATTCATGCGCGAGCGTCGCAAGGAAAGATGTTTTAGTGACATCAGCGGGATACGTGTCGAGGTACAGCATCTCTGACTGGTTGCTGTGGTACTTGGAATTTGCCGCATTGACAGACGCTTCAGAGTAATGGTTGATCGGGTCGAAATAGCCGGCGATGTAGCCCCCACCCGGCTGGTAGCCATCCTGGATATCGAGCAGCAGCAGGTTCACTTTGCCATTGCTGTCGACGTCGGTGGGCGTGGTGTACCAAACATGTTCGATCGGCACGATATTGTTCTCAAATGCCGCCAGCAGGCCGTCGATCGATGATTGCGGCACGTCTTTCTTTGCTTCAACGTAGACATTCGCATTGTTTGACGAAGCGGCAAAAACCGAAGTTACCCGGTAGAAGGTAAAATCGCCAGAAGAAATGTCGCTCTTGCGGGCCCAAAAACCCTTACCACCTGGCGGATCGTACATCGCGTCGCTGCCGGCACAGTGTGCCGCAAAAAGACCAGCAAGGATTGCGCAAAACCGCACCACCCAGCCGCATACGCGGGACAGGCCGGGCGTCAAGGACAAATAACCGCTGGTTGCAGAACTTTTTTGGCCCACTCGAACTGAATGCCCCCGCGAAATGGATTGGCGCGCCATACCACGATGAGATTCAAGCCGTATGAACCTCAGGGAAATGCAACAGCAACTGGAGAATTCGATCAGCCAATCACTCGATTCACTCGAAAGCATGCACCGCATGGCGGCGAACAGCGCCTTCGAACAACTGGGCCAGATTGCTCCGGTCTCCGCACTGGTACAAAGCGTCCGGCCATTGTACGAGAACGGTGCCACACAGGTTATAGAATTCGGTCGCACCGCCAACCGCACCGGCGGCGACGTGGCGCGCGCGCTGCTCGACCGTATTGGAATGTAAGCCATGTCCCATAAAATTCAAAACGGTACCTATGTTATTACCGGCGCCTCTCGCGGCATCGGTCGTTCGATTGCGCGCGATCTCGCGGCGCGCGGTGCAGATCTCATACTCATCGCACGCGACAAAAAAGCGCTCGCGGCGGTCGAACAGGAAATACGCTCGTTGGCGCCCGGCCGCAGTGTTGAAGTCTATAGCTGCGACCTGTCAGACCGCAAGGCGATTAAAAAAACCTGTGCTGAAGTAAAGAAGAAACACCGTATTCTGCGCGGCATTATCAACAATGCCGGCTATGCGCGGCCAGGTTACTTTGCCGAAATTCCCGCCGACGAATTCGACAAAGCCGTGCGGGTGGATTACCTCGGTGCAGTCTACATCACGCATGGGCTGCAAGGCCTCGTTGCAGAAGGCGGGCTTATCACGTTTACATCATCCGTCGTAGGTTACATGGGGGTGTTCGGCTATTCGTCCTATGCGGGCCCAAAGTTCGCGCTGATCGGCCTCGCTGAAACCCTGCGGCAGGAAATGCTCGCGCGTAAAATCCAGGTCAGCGTGCTCTGCCCACCCGACACCGAGACACCGGGTTATGCGACCGAAAATGAAACCAAGCCATACGAAACGGCTTCACTTTCAGAGAGTGCAAAACTCATGAGCGCCGATGCGGTTGCCGCAAAATTCATCAAGGGTGTCGGCAAAGGCAAATTTATCATCACATGCAATTTCGAATCGGGGATGCTCTACCGCCTGCACGGCATCTGGCCGTCGCTGGTGTTCAGCATCATGACCGGCATGATCAAAAAAGCACAGAAGAAAAAGCTTACATGATATGCCGCAGGCAATCATGTAAGCAATATATTATCAATCAGGCGAACGCCGTCCACAAAGGCGGCGACAGCGATCAGCGCGGCTGCAGGTCGCTCAGCCCTAATCGGCCCGAGCGTGTCGGCGTCACAGAGTTCTGCATATTCAACCTCGAGTGGTTGCAGTTTTTGAGCGAGTGCCGACTGCACTTCGCTTATCTTTTTTCCCCCGCGGTATAAATCCGCCGCATGGAATAACGCACGCGAAATCGCCAAAGCCTGCACACGCCCACCTGCGGTCAGGCGCACGTTGCGCGACGACATCGCTAAACCGTCTTCTTCGCGTATCAGCGGGCAACCCACTATGCGACT
>JAXMHE010000018.1:0-75250 GCA_046346945.1 Turneriella sp. | reverse complement strand
GCGGAGTTGCGCTGCTTGTGATGATTTTCTTTTTGATCGCAAAATGGAACTTTTTAAAGAAAATACCCGCACCTTTGGTTGCGGTAATACTTGCCGCGATTTTGGGAGTTGCGTTCGATCTGCAGCACGCTCACCATTATTTTTTCATGGGGAAAGATTATACTGTCGGCGAAAACTTTCTCGTCACCTTACCGGCTTCAATCATTGCTTCACTGCCTAAGCCTGATTTTGGCGTCATTTTCTCCTCGACTTCGCTGATCACGATTATTTCTATTTATTTTGTCGCCAGCCTCGAATCATTGCTGAGCGCCAGTGCGGTCGACAAGCTCGACCAGCAAAAAAGAACATCTAACCTCAATAAAGAAATCCTGGCCAATGGTGTAGGGAATATGATGCTGGGCGCAATCGGCGGCCTGCCGATCATCGCCGAAATTGTGCGCTCTTCGGCGAATGTATCGAACGGAGCTAAAACACAATGGTCGAATTTTTTCCACGGTGTTTTTCTCGCGCTTTTTCTTTTCCTGATTCCTGGTGTCATACACCTGATTCCCAATGCTGCCCTCGCGGGCATTCTGATCCTCGTGGGTTTCCGGCTTGCCCGGCCTTCGGAATTTAAGCATGCCTTTGACGCCGGCCTCGAGCAGCTCCTGATATTTCTCACGACGCTCATCGTGACGCTGGTCGAAGACCTGCTTGTCGGTATTGCGGCGGGCCTTGTGGTCAAGATGCTCGTGTTGCTTGTGCGGGGTGTTAAACCACAGGAGTTTTTTAAGCTGTCTTCGCGCATCGAAGAAAAGGGAGATGCCGTTCATGTGCGTCCAGGAGGATCGATTATTTTTACGAACCTGTTTTCGCTGACGGAAAGACTGCAGAAATTGTCACGGGATAAACACGTAACGATCGATTTCGCTGATGTCCACTATATCGATCATACCTCTATGGCTGCAATCGGCGATCTCAAGCATGCATTTGGCTCGGACGGCAGAAAACTGGAACTCAAAAATATTGATATGCTGAAGCCGTACACGAGCCACCCGGCATCGGCGCGCAGAGGTTGAGTTCGTATGAAGCTCAGAATATTTATCACGGTCCTTTTGGCCACGTCGGGGATTCTTGCGCAGAAGGCGATGCCGGTCGCTGATGCACAGCCTGCGAAATCCGTGCCTGTGCCAGTCGAAGAGACTTTTGTCAGCCCTTACGCAGAGAACGGCTTACCCGCTGATTCGATGCGCAGCATGCTGCTGGATCCCGAACTCGCGAACAAAATGAAAAACAACAGGCAAATGTGGGTTGGGAACATCATGCGTCTGGGGCTCTAGACCCGACCACGGGCTGAATTCAGGGATAACCTGAATTTCAGCCAGAGTAACACGGAGAAAATAAGCCGCTTCAGCCAAAATTCCCAGGTCTTCTTCTTTATAAATCCCACTAAAGATGCGGAAGTCAAAGTCACACTGCAGGATGCCCGGGTCTGGGGTGGTGATGGCGGAGTTAAAGCCGGCGACGACCGTGCAGCTTTTTTCAGTAACGGCGACAACACCACCGCAGCCAGAAGTTCTGTGGATGTGCGAGAAGCGTATCTGCAATTTCGCAATCTGGGCATCAGTGGTTTTGGTGTGCAGGTCGGGCGCCAGGTTCTGGCCTATGGGGATCAGAGAATGATTGGTGGTGCCAACTGGACAATTGGTGGATTGTCTTACGATGGAATTTTGCTGAAATATGACGGTGATTTTCTTTCGAGCCACCTGTTTGGTGTAAAGGCGACATCCTCACCGACGAATAATGTGCCCAATGGCGGCGTGAGTAACACGACGAATGCGCAGGGAGATTCATACCTCGCAGGACTCTACAATACCCTCAAAATGGGCTTTGCTTCGCTCGATGTCTATGGCATTGGCATGTTCCGCAATACCGGTGTCGATTCTGTCTGCGTCACCGGGCTTGCGATCTGCAGCAATGCAGATATTGTTGTGACTTCGGCGACGAATACGCAGCGCACGAATTTATACACATTCGGAGCACGCTTTACTAACCGGACGGACAACAATAAGCTGCCGGCAGGCGACAAGTGGGATTACACTCTCGAAGCGGCCTTCCAGGCCGGCAATGCATCCGACCTGGTTTTTACCGATGCCCTGGGAACAACCACGACCACAGCGAGGAGTTACGCCGGGCAGTTGTACTTTGCGCAGACCGGTTACAAAGTCCTGGACGATTTGCGGCTGGGCGCTCAGGCTTTTTATTCGCCCGGTACGACCAATCGTACCGGATCGAGCATCGATACTTTCCAGACCCTGCCGGGGCCGCGTTTCGGTGGCTTTCCGTATTTGAATACTTTTAACGGCATTTCGGAGAATATGGGCATGAAGAACCTTTTTTCACCCTCGGTCTCGGTAACTTACCAGAGTAAAAAATGGGGCGATTTTATGCTCAGCTACTTTTATGAAATGAAGGCAACCAGCCAGGATGCCTGGTATGGCATCAGCGGCCTGGCAAACTCTTCGACGTCACCAGTGGCCGGCCGCATATCGACAGAAAGCGCAAGCAATTCGGGAGGTGCCAACCTGGGTAGTGGGCTTTATCAGGAAGTCGACTTCGTCTGGATGCAGCGGTTTTCCAGCTATTTCTCGATTTGGATCGGGGCAGGCTACCTGCATGCGGGTAATGCAATCAGTCTTGCGCGCGGCTCTGATTTTAAAGCAGATGGCTTCATGAGCTTCATACAGTTGCAGGGGGCACTTTAATTCTACTTTTATCTCCTCACTTGATACTTTGGCCCGGGGATTGCGAGAAGGGCATTCCCCGGGTTTTTTCTGCCGTTTTTTTCGGATCTTTATCGCACTTCCGTCCGGATCGGGAGTATCTGCCCGTAGTTGCGTTTTAGATTGTCGCCCTCGCTCAGAAAAAAAAAGAAACGGAACGGCATGCAATTTCTTTACCGTAATTTTATTTGCAGCCAGATTTTATCCATCTCGCTGAGCGGGCTTTTTCTGTCGGGTGCGGTGCAGCGCTTGCCTGAAGAAGTTATTCCTGTTACGGAAACCGGCCTCGAAAATCATGATATCGCGATTGCGCCTGCGATGCCGGATTTTCTCTCCGGTGGCCAGAGCGAAGAAGATTATGGGACTGCGGATACAGAATTCGTGATTTCTTCGTCGGCTTATTTATTTGCTGCTGGTCGGCCCCGCTCATTTCTCTCTCTTCTCAATAGCCCCTTACCCACCGGCTTCTGGCGCGGCGCGCGCAACTCCCGGGCACCTCCTAAGCTGCCAAAAAGCCCGTAGCTAAACCGCGCGATGGGTTTTCGGCCATGCGGTTATTTACAGTAGCCGCAAGCGGTCATGGAATTAGCCAGAGGAGAAATTCAGGATGGAACACGGCAAAACACAGCAGAATACCGGTCACATAGACATTACGTCGATGCTGGATCATCTGCGGCATTATCTGCCTTCGCAGGGACCCATTAAGGATTTCATTCACCATAATACTTTGCATATGTTCCAGGATCACGGGCTTTCTTTCCACGAATCCGTGCGGCAGGCATCCAGATTGTATGGCTCAAAAGAATATCTGCCGGTTGCTGAGTACAGAGCTCTCTACAGTAAGGGGAAGATCAGCGAAGAAGCGCTGCGTTATGTGCTGGCCCCTTATGGCAGCGAAGCTGCGCGCATGCGCGAAGCAATGTTTTCGGCAGAATTACCGGCGGTTCTGCGCCACCGCGGATTTCGTGCGCAGGGCTATCTGAAAACAATTGCAGACCAATGCTCTATCATCCTGGAAGAGCAGGTTCACCCGATGCTTTACCGTCTGCTCGCGAGCTATGTCGACCAGGGAATCGCACCGGTCTCCCTTGCTGCTGAAAGCGAAAATTTCTGGAATGTGCTACGCGCGCAGTTTGCGGATGCGAGACCGACAGGAGTCAGTAAAGCCGTCGCTGATCGCATCTCGACGAACGATGCGGAGCAAGTGATCAGCGAATGTATTGGCATCTTGTTGCCGGCTGATGCAAACGCCGGGGTCTTTATTCTGGAAGTGCTGATGGCTGCGCGCGGATGGTCTGGCCTCATCGCTCAGCTCGAAGATCACCCCCAGTCGCTCAACTATCGCCGTGAGATCACCTTGGCTCACTATGTCGCACTCTATCTGAGTTTTTTGAGCGACATTGTAAGTCAAAAAAACTTCGATAAAGAGAAACTCCATTTTGAAAATCCGAACGAGAAATTCTTCAGCGAACATGCACCGAAGGAAAATTCCGAAGAAAAAATTTGCCGTCTTTGGCATGATGCCCTGGAATTCAATTTTTACCTCGAATCGCTGATTGCTCTCAAGGTGAATACAGCGCGAAATCGCAGCGGATTGTTTAACGCGCGTGGCACAAGATTCCAGGCGGTGTTCTGCATCGATGACCGTGAAGGTTCGCTGCGCCGCCATCTGGAAGAGCTTTCGCCGACGATTGAAACATTCGGAACACCGGGTTTTTTCGGCATCGATACCGCATACCTCGGGCCCTTTGATGCGATTCCCGTGAAATTGTGCCCGTTACCCGTAACGCCGCGCCACCTGATCCGTGGCATTACTTCGCAAAAACGCGGCGTTTCATTCGGCCGGCTCGAAATGAATTTCTGGCATCGTTTTGCAAACAATCTGTGGCTGGGCTGGCTCATATCCCTGGTTTTTGGATTTGCTTCGCTGTTCAGGCTGGTACTGTCGATTTACCGGCCTTCCCGTAGTTTTGCAATGGCAAGCTCTTTTGCCGCGCATGAACACCAGGCCGACCTGCATTACGAGCGCCCGGAAGGCGAAGCAGCAAAGGATGGTTATTTTGAGGGGTATACGGTTTCTGAAATGGCCGAACGCGTCGGGCGCGTGCTAAAACAAATCGGCTTAACTTCCAGTTTTGGCAAACTGATCGCGATTGTGGGCCACGGTTCGAGCAGCACAAATAACCCGTATTTTGCCGCTTATGATTGTGGTGCCTGTTCCGGCCGTCCGGGTTTGATTAACGCGCGCGCATTTGCGCGCATGGCTAACCGGGCCGATGTGCGCGCACTGTTGCGTGAAGAGAAAATCGAAATTCCTGCCGGTACCCGTTTCGTGGGTGCGATTCACGACACTGCGCGGGATGAAATTGCTTTGCTCGACGCAGAAAACCTGCCACCGGAATTTCTGAGATTTGTCAATGAATTCCGCGAGCTGTGCGACCGTGCGCTCGAACGCAATGCGATGGAGAGAGCCCGGCGTTTCGCCATCATTGATTTTCCGGCGAACGGGAAAAAGGCGCTGCGCGAGGTCAGGCAGCGCACAGAAATGCTATTCGAACCAAGACCCGAGTACAATCATGCGACCAATGCGCTGGGCATCGTCGCGCGCCGTTCGCTGACAGAGAATCTGTTTTTCGACAGGCGTGCGTTTTTTAATTCATACGACCCTGTTTCTGACCAGGACGGCACGATATTGAACGGTATTCTCACGCCCCTGGTGCCGGTCGCCGCGGGCATTAACCTGGAATACCTGTTTTCCCGCATGGATAATTCGGTATTCGGCGCTGGATCAAAGCTCCCGCACAACGTATTTTCTCTTGTGGGGGTTGGCAACGGTTCTGAAGGGGATCTGCGTACCGGTCTGCCGGAACAGATGATTGAGATTCACGATCCCGTTCGCCTGCTGGTGGTCGTGGAGCAGCAACTGGAAATAGTCGTTAAGGTTTTGGAAGCCAATCAGGCGGTGAACGCCTGGATTGAAAAAGACTGGATTAAGTTTTGTGTCTACGACTATGTTAAAAATTGTTTTTATTGGGCCAGGAACGGGAAATTTGAAGAGATCCATTTTTCCGAAGAACATCCACCTGTTTTCAAAGATTCTATGGCTGCCTTCGCCGGTCAGCGCGACAATGTGATACCGGCGATTCTGGGGAGACTGGGTTGAAATGATTCTGAAGTATTTGACGATTGCGTTCGTTGTTTATCCGCTGGTAACTTCGTTTATTATTGCCATCTCACCCTGGCGCAGCGAAAGATTTATCTCGCGCCTGGTTCTGCTGGCAAATACACTGAACGGCTTGTTATCCTTCACACTGCTGGGTATCTTCGTTGAGTCGGGTTTCAGGCCGGTCGAAATCGCTGCCGGTCACTTGTTTTCGATCGGCGATTATCGTTTCGATTTTATGTTCCTGGTCGATAAATATTCGGTTTCATTTCAGGTGTTGATCGGTATTTTGAGCGGTCTTGTGCTCATGTTTTCGGGCCGATACATGCATCGCGAAGCGGGTCATGCGCGTTTTTTTGCATCGCTGTTTTTGTTCATGAGTGGTATTTCGCTCGTGGCGCTCGCAGCAACGATTGATATGCTCTTTGCGGGTTGGGAGATTGTCGGTATTTCTTCTTTTCTGCTGATCGGTTTCTACCGCATGCGCCTGCAACCCGGACGGAACAGCCTGCGCGCTTATGCCATTTATCGTTTTTGTGACGTCGGTTTGTTCCTGGGCGCGTGGTTGTTTCATAAGCTTGGCAGCGAATATTTCTTTTTGCAGTTTGCCGATCGTGCGCTCGACGAAACATTTGTACAGCTGAACCTGTGGTTTTTTACTACCATTGGATTGCTCGTCGTGCTGGCAGCAATGGGCAAATCTGCGCAGTATCCCTTTTCGTTCTGGGTGCCGCGGGCAATGGAAGGTCCGACACCCTCGAGCGCAATTTTTTATGGCGCGCTGTCGATTCATGCCGGTGTCTACCTTCTGATTCGCATGTATCCGCTTTGGCGCGCAGTGGCTTTTATTCCGTGGCTCGTGGGGGCGGTGGGGCTTTTTACGGCGTTCTCGGCCAGCATTTCGCAAAAAACACAATCCAACATAAAAGGGCAGATCGGTTACGCGTCGGTGGCGCAGGTGGGATTGATGTTTTTTGAACTCGCACTGGGCTGGCGCGAAGTGGCAATGATCCACTTTTTGGGCAATGCCGTACTGCGTTGCTACCAATTGCTGGCTTCGCCCTCGGTGATGGTCATTTATCTGCGGCAGCAGGCTGAGGGCGAAGTGCCGAGCACGGGACTCACGGGTCTGGTTGCGCGTTTATTTAACAGCAAAATGCGCCATTGGTATTTCGCCTTCTCGTTTTCCGAAGGCTACGCAGAATTCATTATTTTGAAACTCTGGCATGCACTCAAGGCCGTGGCGCACCTGCTTGGCCGGTTATTTTCACCCATGCTGATGATTGTTTTGGTGCTTGCACTCCTGATCGTTGCGACGTTTGGGAGACCCTATATCGGGGAAGATCTGAACATCGTCTGCGCAATTGCACTCGGGATTTTGGCTATCTTTATGGCCGTTGCGGCTCTCGGGCAGTCTATTGATCCGGCCCGAGTTCTGTGGATGACCGCGCTCTCGGCGGTGCTGAAAGGACTCTCGGTAGTTTATCTCGCGCCTGAAACCGCTTTGTACAGTCTGCTTTATTTTTCGGGAATTACTGCCGGCTTTGCAATTTCCCGCATCGCGCTGCATTATATACCGCGCGCTGTGCAGCTGACGGAGTACGCAGGCGCTGCAGACGCTTATACAATGCCAACCAATGTTTTCTTTATCGGAGTGTTGTGGATGACGGGATTTACGCTGAGCCCCACTTTTTTCGGCGACGACGTTCTATTGCATTTCAGCGCAGAAAAATTCCCGTCGGAAACCCTGTTCATCGGTACCGCATTCGTTATCAATGCAGTAACGTTGATGCGCAGTTACGTGAAACTCGCCTTTGCGAGATAATCAGCGCGACCGTTCGAGCGCCTGCTCGATATCGGCGAGAATATCGTCGGCATTTTCGAGCCCGGCGGAAATTCTCACCATGCCCGGCAAAATGCCCACGGCTTCGCGTTCCTGATCCGTGAGCTTTGAGTGCGTCGTCGAAGCCGGGTGAGTCGCAATCGTGCGCGTGTCGCCCAAGTTTGCCGTGTGCGACAGCATCGAGAGCGAATCGAGGAATTTACGGCCGCGGTCGATGCCGCCTTTCAGAATAAAGGTCACGATGCCGCCGCCGCTTTTCATTTGTTTTTTGGCGAGCGCATAACCGGGGTGGTCGGGTAAAAACGGATAGATCACCTTTTCAATTTCCGGATTTTTCTGCAGCGCCTGCGCGAGTTTCAGCGCGTTTTCTGAATGGCGCTGCATCCTGAGGTCGAGAGTTTCGAGGCTCTTTGAAAACAGCCATGCATTGAACGGTGAGAGCGCGGGGCCGGTGTGGCGCGCGAAGAAGCGAATCTCTTTCATGAGGTCTGCGCGCGCAAGAATGATGCCGCCGAGCGCGCGACCCTGGCCGTCGATGTATTTCGTCGCAGAGTGAATCACAATGTCCGCGCCGAATTCTGCGGGTTTCTGCAGCACGGGTGTGCAGAAACAGTTGTCGACGTTGAGCAGCGCCTTATTGGCGTTGCAGATTTTGCCGACGTGTTCGAGGTCGATGATGTCGAGCGAGGGGTTCGAAGGCGTTTCGAGAAACAGCATCTTCGTGTTGGGCTTAAACGCCTTTTCCCAGTTATATTGGTCGGCGATGTCGACGTAGGTGAATTCAATGCCCCAGCGCGGAAAAATCTGCGTCAGAATCTGGTGCGTCGAACCGAAGACCGAACGCGCGCAGACGACGTGGTCGCCGCTTTTTAAGAGTGCCGCCATGCTGGTGAAAATTGCCGACATGCCCGAGGCGCAGGCAAAACCATCGGGCAATTTTTCGAGATCCGCCATTTTGCGCACGAATTCGTCGTTGTTGGGATTAGAAAAACGCGTGTAGATATTTCCTTTTTGCTCTTCGGCAAAAAGTGCGCGCGCCTGTTCTGCCGATTCGAACACAAAGCTCGAGGTCATGAAGATTGGCGCGGAGTGTTCGCGCTCGCCGCTGCGGGGTGTTTGGTCGCGTATTGCGGAAGTCTCGTCGTGTTGCTTATTTTTCATTGAGTTTATACTCCCAGGTGATGCTTGCTGTCTTATCGAGGGTTTTCGCAACGGAACAATATTTATCCATCGACAGCTCGATCGCGCGTTTGAGGTGATTTTCGTCGATCTCGCCCGCGAGCGAAAAAATGACCTTGATGTTCTGGAACGGGTTGGCCTCCTGCGACTCACCGCGTTCACCTTCGACATCCACCCGCATCGCAGAAATATTCTGGCGCTGCTTGCGCAGAATCGTGACGACGTCGATGCCCGAGCAGCCGGCAAGGCCCATCAGCAACAGTTCCATTGGCCGGGCACCCTTGCCGGTGCCACCGATCGCCGCACCGGCGTCGATCTGCACGCTATTGCCGGCGGCATTGCGGGCCTCGAAATGGAATGGCTCGCCAATGCGTTCCATGGAGATTTTGGTCACTGCCATGCGTCCCCATTGCAGGGTTTCGACACGGCGGAAACCGGTATTAGTATAAGGGCCATGACTTTGCCCCGCAGGGGCAAAGTCATGGCCTATTCTACTCGACGCTATGTCTCAGAGGCCGATTTTACCCGCATGGTAGATATTTTCACGACGATTTTGACCGTACTTTTGGTCGTCGTCTCGATTCTGATGATTATCATCATCCTTTTACAGTCCAACCGCGCAGCGGGTGGGATGTTTAGCTCGGGCGCACAAACCGCCTTTGGTGCGGGTTCGGCCGATGCGCTCACCAAGATTACCGGCGGTTTTGCCGCAGCCTTCCTTATAATATGCTTTGGTCTGGCGGCGCTTAAGTCGTCTAAACGCGCGACAGACGCGGCGACCGAACAACTGAACAAAGAAATTGCCCCTGCTACGGCACCTGCCGCCGCACCAGGTGCCAATGCCGCTCCCGGTGCAGCACCGGCGGCCCCTGCAGGGGTAAATCCTGCTGCTGCCAAGCCAGCTGCACCTGCTGCAGCCCCCACAGCACAGAACGTGAAGCCCGCGGCGGCACCAGCAGCCCCAGCCGCAGGAAAACCGAAGTAATACCATGGACCGTAACCTAGCACTCGAATTCGTACGCGTGACCGAAGCGGCAGCACTTGCCGCTGCGAGACAGATGGGCAAGGGCGATGAAAAGATCGCCGACCAGGCAGCCGTCGATGCAATGCGCAAGGCGTTTGACTCAGTTCTGGTCTCGGGCAAGATCGTGATCGGCGAAGGCGAACGCGACGAAGCGCCGATGCTCTACATCGGTGAAGAAGTCGGCGCCGGTGGCACACCGGTTGACATCGCACTCGACCCGCTCGAAGGCACAACGATTACAGCAAAGGGTGGTTATAATGCGACTACCGTGATTGCCGTTGCCGAAAAGGGCTGCTTTCTGCATGCACCCGATACGTACATGAACAAGATGGCCGTAGGTCCTGCCGCGAAAGGTGCCCTCGACATTACTGACCCCGTGCCCCTGACATTAAAACGCCTTGCAAAGGCTCTCGACAAATACCTCGAAGACGTGACGGTGTGTATTCTCGACCGCCCCCGCCATAATGAACTGATTCAGCAGGTGCGCGAAGTCGGCTGCCGCATCAAACTCATCGGCGACGGCGACGTTTCGGGCGCGATTGCGACCTGCATGGACGATTCCCCGGTGGATATTCTGCTTGGTACCGGCGGCGCTCCTGAAGGTGTGCTGTCTGCTGCGGCACTCAAGTGCATGGGCGGCGACTTCCAGGGCCAGCTGAAATTCCGTAATGACGAAGAGCGCGCACGTGCGCTCAAGATGGGCATCACGAACCCGGATAAAGTTTTCACCATGGAAGAACTCGCAGCAGGCGACAGCGTGCTGTTCTGCGCAACCGGCGTCACCGACGGTGAAATGCTGCGCGGCGTGCGTTTTAACCCGAAGGGTGCGATCACCGAATCAATCGTGATGCGCGCAAAATCACGCACGATCCGCTGGATCAAGTCTCACCATCATTTTGATTACAAGCCCAAGTATCTGTAACCGGCACTGACGCGCCGGTACAGTACGAAAACATGTATGCGCGCTGACGCGCTCATACATGTTTTCGCTGATGTCACCTGACCATTCAAGCGCGCGCGAAGAATTTACCAATATCCGCGTGACGCGAGATAGCCGCTGGTTTACCGGCCCTAAAGAGATCATCAATTTCAAGGTGATCTCACACTTCAAACAAAACCTGTTCCGTGACACGAAGGGCATCTATATCTACCAGACATTCCGCCAGTTTGCTGAAAAGGGCTATATCACTGTCGAGGGCCCGCTTCTGGCAGTATTCCGTGTCGACGCTGATTTGCTGACGTTTGACAGTCTCGATGAAATTCCGCTCAATAGTGTGGATGTTATTCTCAATACCGCAGACGAAACCCTCTATGTCTATTATCCGCGGCTCTGCTGCTATGCCACTATACCTGCGGGTGTGGTGCCCTATTTTTCACAGCATTTGCACGAATCAGCGGATGGCAAACACACATTCTGCGGCAGGCCAGTCGACGAACGCGCGATTGAAAACTGGGTTTAAGATTTTTCAGTCTGCGACGCGGCAGGGTTCCGATTGTTTCGCTGCCGGGGAAATCTGCAAGCGGCCCTGCGCATCGAACTGGTAGGCGACGAGGGCCTGCTTGCCCGTGAGCGCTGCAAAATCCGCGGCGTCTGCAAAGAACAGCGCGGTCGAATACGCATCGGCATACATCGCCTGCGGATGGTAGACGACGCTCACCAGGATATTATTCTCGCTGAGCCCGGTGCGCGGGTTCAACAGATGCCCGATCTTCTTGCCCGCCGTGAGCAGGTAACGTTCGCTCTGCGCCGACACCGATATCGAACCCAAGCTGATTTCGCAGAGCAACGCGTCTTTACCGGGCTTCAGTGGATGTTTGACCACAACCGGAGTCGTGATGCCGTGTGCGAGAATCTGGCCGCCGAAGTTCAGCGTGAATTCATTGTAACCGGCTTCGAGCAGCAGCGCTGCCGCTTTATCGAGTGCAAAGCCCTTCGCGATGCCGCCGAGGTCGATCTGCATGCCTCTGCGCCTAAGCCCCGCGCGCCCCGCAGCGATTTCGAGATCGCGGTAACCGACGAGGGCGAGCGCGGTGGAAAGCTCTGCAACAGAGGGTAAGCTCTCCGGGGCGCTTTTCCGGTAAAAACCGTACAGGTCGATCAGCGGTTTGACCGTAATGTCAAAACGCCCTTCGCTTTCGTGAGAGACAGTCTGCGCGGCACGCAATACCTGTTCTGTACCGCTGCTCACCGGCAGCAGGTAGTTCTGCGCGCCGGCGAAGCTGTTTATGCGTGTGATTTCGCTGTCATGGTAGACGCTCATCGCCGCATCGACAGATTCGAGTGCAGAGCGAATCTGTGTAAAACCCGATTCGCAGCCATCAGCGCGCTCGCAGCGGATTTCGGCGGCCAGCATCGTGCCCATCGAGGGGATATTACGCTGGATCAGTTTTTTTTTAAGCTGTCTGCCGGTGTAGCGGGGGTCAGCTTGATTTCATCGGGAAAAGTTTCCACCTGAGGTTGGCGCAAAAGAAACATGGGCGAAACCAGCAGCACTGTGACCACCACCACACCCGCCAGCACATGGCGGTAGGCGGGTTTGATGAGGTATACATGGAAGAGAAAAAACCGGTAAAGGCAAGACTCATGACGATGTGCAGATGGCGTGAAATGTCGATCTCACGCACACCGGGTAACAGCTGTATCGCGTAACCTGAGGCAACCATGCCGACGAGCAGGTAGATCAGCAAAATGCCCGACCGACGCCCATCTTTTTCTTATTGTACGAGTTGTGGTATGACATGGATAGCGAACAGCATCCCGCACAAAAACAGCCAGCCAGCAACTGAGAAAATATGCAGCTTCAGGGTAATCTGTTTTAGTGTGGGGAAAAAATCCGCCGTGCGCTCATGGAAGTAGAGCAGAATGAGGCCGCTATAGGTTGAAAGGTATGCACCGGAAAAAAAAGCAAAACGGAATTTGCCCGAAAATTCCATCAGCGTGCCCCCTCTTGCACGACCTTGTGCACCGCCAGAATACGGGAAACAGAAGAAGCGATCGCCCCACTGGTCAAAGTTGCGCCGGCGATCAGGGGAATATCTCCGCGAATCGAAGGCCTGTTGGCCTGTGTGCGCCCCTTCATGAGTGCGAGAAAACGGTCTGTCGCTATGTATTCCTGTGGCTCGTGGAAATTCAGAATCTGCACATTGTGCACTTTATGGTCTGCATCGATGCTGATAAAGATGGTTTCGTTGAGCGTGCGCACGCGATGAGTGTCTAAATAGACCCAACCCAGAAGTTTGCCCTGGCGCGTGACGGAGTAGACGACGAAAAAGGCGCCAGAGACAGGTTCGCCGGCGTACGCGCTGGCTTTCGCAACCTGTTCAGGAGTGAGGTATATCGACTGGCGTTTGACGTTGTCGGCAGCCGGGTATGTGGCCTGCACCGCTTCGGTAAAGGTCTTGAGCGTGACTGCAGGCACTGCCTGTGCGAAGAGTAAAAAAGCTGTCAGCGACAAAAAACGCATATTAGAGAACACAGTCTGTTCTAAGGATCAACTAGTAACCCTTCTGAGAACGATTCTCATTTTTATTAGGCTGTCAAGCGACAATTGAGTTTCTGTCAGACACCTGTCGGGGTATAGGCGGCTTCTCAAAAATAGCCATCGGTCAGGGTTTCGAGGAATGCCACCAGCGCATCGATTTCACTGTCAGCAAGACCTAAATCCCCCAGCTCTTTACAATTGCGGTTTTCTGCGACCTCGGCGGCGGCCCAGCCGTCAGGGTTGCCTGCGGCGCAGGCGGAGTTATAAAACTGCACGACCTGCTTCAGTGAGGTGAACACGCCATTGTGCATGTAGGGTGCGGTCACGGCGACATTGCGCAGAGAAGGTACCTTAAATCGGCCGTCAAAGGCAGAATCACCCAAGGTCGTGCCAAGGCCCTTGTCGATGAAATTGACACCGTCGGGATTGATCGCGGCCGATTGTGTATAGAATGGGTTCGACGCATTTTTTGGCACACCCAGATTGTCGTTGGTGAAATCGGTAAATAACGGAGCTTTACCCTCGGAAGGGTGGCAGGCGGCGCAATTGCCTTTGCCGTTGAAGACTGCCAGGCCGAGCAGCTCCTGCTGTGTCAGGTTTGTTTTTCCGTGGCGGTAGGCGTCGAACTTCGAGCTGAACGGCGCAAAGGCAGACGACTTTTCGAATTCTGCGATGGCTTCACCGATTTTGCGGTAGGCGTTTGCCGTGTCGCTGAACACCGCTGAACCAAATACGTCTTTGAACTGCGTTGCGTATGGACGTGCCTGCACCTTGGCCACTACCGTATCTCCGTTGGCGTTGCCCATTTCGGGTGCCGCGACGAAGGGCTGAATCGCCTGTTCGGCGAGATTGGCGGCGCGGTGATCGAGAAACTGCCCGCCGATCCATGTGCCGGCGGTAGTGTCGAAACGCAAAGGCGGGCTGAATTTTGCATAGGCAATGGAAGGGGAATTGCGCTTGGCGAATTTCGTCGCGTCAGAGCCATGCGAAATACCGGCGGTCATTGTTGATGCGGGTGCTGCGAATGCCGCTGAGGGCGCATGGCAGCTCGCGCATGACTGGTTGCTGTTGAGCGAGAGCGCCGTATCGAAAAAGAGCTGCCTGCCCACCTCGGCTTTTTTTTCGTCGATGAGCTCCTGTTCTGTCTGCACACATGCGACAGGCATGAACACCAGACAGATGATCAGAAAGAATGGGCTGCGCATTTTAGAAGATATAACCCAGGCTCATGTTGAACTGGTTGACTCCGGTCTGCGCGCCGTTGCGGATAACCTGGTATTCGGCCTTGGCTGCAATCTGTATGATCGGCTTAAAACGCATGCCAAACGTGTAGATCGTGCGGTCGACTTCTCCGTCGCGCTGAAAACCAGAGGGCTGTTTGTATTGCGTGTCGAGCCGCTCGAAGCGTCCAAATGCGACCAGTTCCTGGTCAAGTTTGAACAGATGCAGGACGTCATATCCCAGTTCGATATAACCGCCATAGAGGTCTGAGCCAATCGCACCCGATGTGGCGCTGACTGTTCCGCCGGCAACCTGCTGCGTGTAAAGATTGCTCACGTCATAAACTTTTGCGTATGACATCACCGTGCGCGCAAGAATGCCCGCGTAGCGCAAATCGACGTGCGCATCGGCGATCCAGGTCGTAACCGCAGAGCTAAAGTTCTGCCCCGCCTTGCCATAATACCCCGAAACGCCTGCGAGTAAGCCGTGTATTCCGGCATAGTCGGCACGCGCCACACCGGCAAAACTCACTGCTTTAGCTTCGCCGCCATCTTGCCGGCCATCGCGCAGACCTTTTTCCGCGGCAAATCCATCCACGCTGCCGCCATTGGCTTTACCCAGTGCATCAAAACCATTCACAACAAAGGCTTTATAGTTAAAATCGCCGACTGTGCCGAAAACACCAACACCATTTTCTGACCATGTGCTGGGGATAATGAATTGTTCAGTCAGTGGTCGTTTGGCGCCGAGGTAAACTGTGGGCTCGTGCAATTCGTTGATGAGGCCCATTGGTAACAGAATTTTACCGGCACGAAAGCTAAGCCACGGGCGGTACAGATAGTCGATGTAGGCGAACTCGAGGCTGATCTCTTTTGCGTGCTCGACTTCGATTTCTGAGTTGAACACGAACTTGTCGTTGAACTTATAGCCGAAATAAACAATCGCGCGCACGAAATCGAACTGGTCTACCTTGCTGTTTGACACATCTTTGCCTGACTCGTTCGATTGTGCATATTTTTGATAAAGCACCTCGCCATAGCCGCCGATCGACACGCCCTGTTGTACGTCGTAAACCTTTGAGGCCGCCGGACCGAGGCCGAACTTACCGGTCTCTTTCACTGCGGGAAACAGGTCTTTGCCTGCTTTTAGCTTTTCAATCTCCTGCGAGAGAACCTCGATCTTGTGATCCTGCTCGCTCTGTGCTGTCGGGGCAACGGTTTCAGCCGTTTTTTTTTCCGGCTCGGTTTTTTTTACTGCCTGCGCGGTGAGGGGCAGGGCCCACAGAACGGCGGCTAAGACAATTACTCGCTTCATAAACATCCCCTTTTCATTTGCTAGAGTCGGCGAAAAGCAATTCTGCGAATGAGAGTAATTCTCAAAAACAACAATGCGCTGTAAATAGATTTTTATATCTTTTTATGCTTTAATGCGTTGCCCTTTTACCGCACGGGAATGCCGTTCCCGCGCAAAGAAGCTTATGGTTCGGTGGCCATAAAGTTACGCTGTACTTCTACAGAAATGCAGTGCCCGCTTTTAAACGCGACGTCGTCCTGTTCGAGCACATCAGCGCTCGAGCCATTCGAGCACCTCGCTCAATGGCCGTGAAGAGACCACGGTATGGTAAACACCCTTTTCGAGAAAATACAGGGAGCGAAAAGCACCTGCGAAATTCACGCGGTATTTTCTTCTGGCTTCGATGACAAGCCCGCGCTCGGGAATCAGGTTCAGGCCATAGTCTTTCACCTGCGTGTAATAGGTCTGGTACGGCAGATTCTCATAGTAAAGAGTGAAGGCGGGGATTATTCCCTGCACGCGGATAATCTTCTTCAGCGGAAAATCCGCCGCATCTTTCGGGGGAGTGAGTCTGAAGTTGGCCGTGGCATTCGCGGCTTTCAAAGAATAATTTTTACTGTTCAAATCATATTCGGCGATTGTGGTACCGGCCGGAAATTTGAATGCCAGATCGTTGTCGGTAAGGGATTTCTGGAATTCCACTTCTTTAAAGGTGATGCGGTATTTTTCTTTGCCATCCCGCAGCATAGTGTTCTGCAGCGCAAAAGCATATTCGGGTTCGACCGCCGCGCGCCATTCATGGCTGAACGGCGAAGCGGCGAATGCGGCATTGGGCGTGTAGAGAATGCCCTTCGCGTCAAATCCGGCAATGTGGCTGTCTTCGAGTTGCCTGATGTCATAGTGGGCAATATGCCAGTCATATTCGAGCTCCAACCAGCGCACCTGTTCGTTGCCCGACAGTTCAGGCACATGGCGATAGCGTATGCCGAAGGCGGATTTCGGAAAGTACATCGCGAGCTGGCCATCCGCATAAGACATCACGCTGCCTTCTGAGGGCCCCGGTGAAACACTTTTGGCAAGAATTGTGAGCGGGGCTGTACGCACGGCGATGCGCGTGTCGAGCGCTTTACCGGCGATACCGGTTTCGCTGTAGACACCGCTAAACGTTTTGAGTGCGGCCATGCGTTTGAGAATAGTCTCCTTTTCGAGCTTACGTATCGGATTAGAGCAGGATAGCGCGACTATAGCGACGCACCAAAAAAACTTCATATGAACCACCTCGGGTTATAAATTGCGGCTGCGAAGATTGCGAGACTCAGCAGCAGAAAAAAAACTGCGAGCGCGACGGATGTTTTTTGTTTCGTGTATGCATCCACCTCAGGCGGATGGGATTTATTCCGGGTGAAGATATTTTTGATAAATTGCCAGGGGCCATGCAGCTGCGCAAACAGAATTTCACCCCGGCCAGACGGTTCATGGATGCCGAATGTGACCGCCGCCCTTTCGGGGGCGAACGTCCTGAACAGTCGATCCCAGATGATCAGCACGCCGGCGAAATTTCTGTCGATGTATTCGGTATTCATGCCGTGGTGCACGCGGTGGTGTGAAGGCGTGTTGAAGATCAGCCCAAAGGCGCGCGGTAGGTCGATCAATTGCGTGTGCATCAGAAACTGGTAGGTAAGTGACGCTGCCTGCACGAGTAGAATATGCTCTGGCTTAAAGCCAGCAAAGGCCAGCGGCAACCAAAACAGTATGCCCAAAAAAGGCATCCACGTTTGCCTGAGCCCCACAGAAAAGTTAAACTCATTCGACGAATGGTGCACCACGTGAGACATCCAGAGAATACCGAATTTGTGGCTCGCACGATGAAACCAGTAAAAACAAAAATCGTCGGCCACAATCAAAAGCAGCCAGTACCACGAGGTCATGGGCAACCTGGGCACGGCGAAAGACAGCTGTAGAAAACTCAATAACAGGTATTCGAGATAGCCATAGATTGCGGCGATGATCAGGTAGACGGTGTAGGCCGACATATTCGTAAGCGTACCCGCCAACGAATAGACGTGCCGTCGCCTGAGGAGTGCAGTGAACAGTTCCAGCAGCACCACAGCATTAACTGCTGCGAGAGTCAGTATCGCGGTATCCTGCCAGGTCATGGAAACTCAGAAATACCAGGCACCTATTACGGAGATAATGCCACCTGTCGGCAGGCTGGCATTCGTGTTGCGGTAAAACGGCAGTTGCACGCCCGCTTCGAAAGCGATGGCAAAGTTCTGTGAGGCAAAGAATTCCACGCCGCTTTTGCCGGCGATGCCTGCCATGTCGCGGCCATCGCTGAATTGGTACAGGTAGTTGAGCTCTGAGACAAAGTACGGCCGCCAGAAATTATTGACGATGACCGGATAACGAAAGATAAACTGGCTGACTGGCATGACAGAAAACAGGTAGCGCGTCGAGGCACCGCTTTCGTTGGCCAGCGTGACCAGCGTACGGCCGCCCAAGGCGTACGCAAACCAGCTATTGAGACTATAGGCATAGCGCAGACTCGCACCCTGAAAGGGCGAGAGCAGTGTATAGTCCCAGTAGACTGCGTGCGCGTCGCTGCGGGGCTTATATTTTTCTTCCACGCTCTGCGCGAGATCCGCCGTATAGGTTGAGTTGCTGATCGTCAGACAAAGCGCGGCGCCAGCGGCGAAACGCGAGAGGGCAGGCATTGGTATAGTTGGTGCCGCATTTATGGTCTGTAAAGCGCATAATATTTCAAATTGCTTTACGAGAACAGTGGAATGCCCGGCACGCTGAAGCGTCAAATGGACGACGAAATTTTCCGCCTGACCGGCATTACGCGCGAGCGCGCGCTCAGAATCGACGAAGTGAATATCTTTGAGCGCCTCGGCACCGAACCCTTCCGCAAACTCAGCACCGAATTTTATTCGCGGGTGTTTAACGACGAACTGCAATGGTTTCGCAATATTTTCAACAACAGCACGATCGAAGAGGCGACGCAGAACCAGATGGAATTTTTTATCCAGCGCCTCGGTGGTCCGCCGCTCTATTCGCAGCGTAAGGGACACCCTGCGCTCATCATGCGCCACCTGAAATTTAATATGTCACTCAAAGCCACCGAGCGCTGGGTGTTTCACATGCAGCAGGCTCTCGAAGCGACACCGGAAATCGACGAAGACTCTCGCGAACGTATGCTCGACTTTTTCACGCATACGGCATACTTTCTGCACCTTGGGGTGACCTCGCGTCACCCTAAGACCTGAAACTAAGCTATTGCATCAGTCGTCGTAGTCAAAAAAGAAATCCTTATTGCCGAGTTTCTCTGTCGGCTGCGTAGCAATGTCAGCGCCGCCGAAGCCGTCGCAGATGTCGCGCAGAATGCCGATCTCTTCTTCCCAATAAGCCGCCGAGGCAAAAGTGGGGAAGGCTTGCCTAAAAGAAGGATCTTCAAAGCGCCGCGCGATCCAGCCGGAATAGTGGATGATGCGCATCGCGCGCAGAGTCTCTGCCAGCGCAAGCCAGCTTTCGTCAAATTCACGGAATTCGCGGTAGGCGGCGAGAAACGTGGCGCGCGCGTGGTCTCCCGAATGCCGGTCTCCCGGAAACAGCATCCAGACATCCTGCACCGCAGGCCCGGTGAGCGAATCGTCAAAGTCGAGCAAGAACCAGCCGTCGCTGCCGTTTAATATATTTCCCTTATGCAGGTCGCCGTGGATGCGCAACAGCGGCAATTCATCCCGGTGCTGATCAAAATGCGTGGCGATAATTCCGGCCAGTACTGAATACTGTTGCGCAAAATCATCGCGTAGAAATTTTTTCTCCCGCAGCACTGCAAGCGGTTCATGCACAAAGCGGTTAGAACTGAAGCGTGGCCGATTTTCATAACCGCGTGCAGCGCCCATGTTGTGCACGCGAGCCAGCAGGCGGCCCAGAATCTGCAGGTCGATTTCGCTCAGCTCTTCGGGTTCGCGGCCGCCGGTGCGTGGCCATAAAGCGAAAAAAATACCATTATCTTCAAACAGGCTTTCGCCTTCAAATTGCAGCGGTGCCAGCGCAGGAATCTCGTCGCCGGCGAGTTCGAACAGAAACCTGTGTTCTTCGAGAATCTGCGCACGACTCCAGCGTCCCGGCCGGTAGAATTTTGCCACGACATGCCGGCCGTTTTCGAGTCTGAGATCGAATACGCGGTTTTCCATGCTGTTGAGTTGTGAAATATGCCCGCTGGGTTCGAGCCCGAGTTTAATGACTGCGTCGATGATTTCATCGGGGGTCAGGCGGTAGAAGTGGTCTGAGCGGTCAGGCTGCATCGGGGCAGGGCATATTGTGGCTGCGAGACTGAGCTACAGCTGTGAATTAGGGAAGTTCTGCAAAAGGCAAAATCAGGAGCGCGAATGCCCGATTCGCGCGTATTCATGCGCGCGCGGTACGAACATGTCTTTTACAGAACTCCCTAGGGAGTTACTGGCTTCTGCGGGGAGCCAAAGACAGGACGTGTGCGGTCACAGCTGATCAGGTCTTCTGCCGAAACTAAAACCGGCTCATCCGTACCGTCGTGCGACAACAGGTATTTACCGTTTACAATCTCCCTTATGATTCCCTGGCGCCGGCTGCCTTTGAATAAGTACAGCACACAATCTTTCTTATGGAAGCCTGTATTTATGGCACGAGCTGCCGCTTTGGGCGCAGCAGGATGCTTCATGTAACCTGCTGGTAAAAAACGGTGCAGCCGACCCAGGTCTTTTCCAAGTCGAGGGTGCGTCGTGTCCAACTTTTGCATTTCAGAGTCATGCTGCCATGTTATTTTTCCTTCGCTGATCTCTATAGAAGTAATTGTGTCGTGCTCGATAATAAAGGTGGTGCCCTCAGCTCTCAATAGGCCGCCGGGTGTTTCGATGACGAGCGCAGTGTCAGCATTGCTGCGCTTTACGGCTATCGCTCCCCGGGAAAGGCGCAGCAAGAGCTTGCCCTGTAAAAACTCATGCCCGAGTGCCACAGCAGTCAGCACGCGCACTTCGACCGAACCAAAGTGATGCTTACTCCCGGCTGCGAATCCCTGAAAAGGGGAGTCGATTTTTGCTGCGGGAAAAACAGCAGGGCGAGAATGGCAAGCGCTGCGATGGCCGCCGGCAGAGCCCAAAACCATGCGCTTGCCTTGCGGGGCAAAATTATGCTCTTTTGTGAGCCTGCCAGTCGGCTGCGAATGCGCTCAACACCCCGTGCAAGCTCATCGTCCGAAGCGCGCGCGTTTTTAAATCGGCGGTATCTCCCCGCCGGATTTTTTTGTATATGTCTTCGACGCTTGCCATTTCAATACTGATCGAGAAAATCTCCCCAGTTGTTTTTCCGCATCAGCACGTTGACAATTTTCTGCGCCTTTTGGTATTTTCTGCGGAAAGACCACACCGAGCGATGCATCAGGGCTGCCGCACTGGCTTCATCGATGAATATCTCCCGCGATGCAGACTCGCGGTGCAATGCACGAATGTCATCGGGTTTGCGCCCGCAGAGAATGGAGATCCATTCAACGCGCTCCGGGTTGAACCGCAGTAGCCACGCCAGCTTTTCATCGTCTTTCAGTGCGAACAGGCATGCCACTACATGATCTTCAAACTCCCGCCAGATAATCAGAGACTCTTCCGAGGGGAGCGTTTCGTCATTTTTATCGAGCAGCAGCAGCGCGGTTTTGATTTGCTTCTTTTGGCGATAGTGATCGGCGAGCAGGTGACGCAGAATCCCGAACAGCACTTTTTCCGGAGTCGTTCTTATCAGATCAGGTTTTTGGAGTAACCTTCAAAAAAGCGCAGCCATGCTTCGGAGCACAGGTCTTCGGCATCGTCGTGGTCGTAAAGACGGGAGCGCGCATAACGCAACAAGGTCAGAGCGTGAGCGTCGAAAAAATCTTTGAACAACTGATCAGTAAAAAGACTCAAAGGCGCACGGTAATTTTCGCGAACGTTTTCGTAAATCAAAATACGGACACCATACACCGTAGCGAGTATCGCAACCGCTTTTTTTGAGCTCTGGCAAGGAGTTGATTTTTTGATTTACGTCAAATGTGTTCTCCCCTCCGTTTTTTCAGGATTTTATGGACGCTGAAAAGCAAAATGTCCAGGTAGCGAGTTGTACACCTGGGCATGCTGAAAATCCACATGGTTCAAAAAATACCACATTGTCTTATTTTTTGAAAAAAGCGCAATTTTTACCTGAATCTAATACTATACCATATGGCAATTATTTACCTCTCTAAAATTGTGCCTGTGGCAGCCAGATTGAAGTTTCGCGGAGTGCTCGAGGCCGCATATCTGTTGCGCTTGCTTTTACAGCAAAAATCCAACGCGGAGATTCGTTCTGCCCTGTCCGAAAAGTTTGGTGATCAATGGGGTCGCGCCAACCAGGAAAGACGCTATTTTAATCTGTTGAACTGGTATATTAAGCACCACCATGAAGCCGATTATTACCGCTTCCTGATGAGTGAAGATATCCGGCATAAACCAGCAGACCAGAGAGCTGCACGCAATGCCCTTGTGCGCTACCTGATTTCGAACCAGGGATTGCATGGGGGGTCAGAAATTATAAACGACCTGGATTAACCATTTAGCCGCAGCAGCTCGCGAGGGCTGCCGGCTGTGAGGGTAATCGAACCCGCTTGACGCTGTCCGGCGGTTTGCCGGGCTCTGACCAATGCAGTGGACACAGTCGCCGATCCTGATCCGAATCCGTTTTTTTGCCTCGCTGGTCTTGCTGCTCTATACAGCCACGCACTTCCTGAACCATGCGCTCGGTCTGTTTTCCCTCGATGCACTCGAGGCTGGCAGGCGGATTTTTCTCGCCTTCTGGCGAAATCCTGTACTGCAGTTTCTTTTTCCACTCGCGCTGCTTTTGCACACGCAGAGCGCAATCTGGCGGCTCATGTTCAGGCAATCGTGGCGTTTTAGCCTCCGCGAAAAAATAAAAATCTTCTCGGGCCTCGCGATCCCGCTTTTTCTTTTATTGCACATTGCCAGCACACGGATGCAGTGGTGGGTCTATGGCCACAACGATACCTATGCATATTACCTGGTGGATAACCTGCGCGGTGGCGGAATCTGGTTTCTGCTGCTGATGAGCCTGCTCGTGTGGGTGCATGGTTTCTATGGTGTAACGGCAATTCTCGACCTGAAGCCGTGGTTTGCGCGTTACCGCACCGCTTTCACAATCAGCTATGCGAGCATTCCGCTTCTGGGCTTCAGCGGCATTCTTGCCGCAGCCGGTGAGGTTGGCAAACTTGCTGCGAATGCCGATTGGAAGCGGCGTGTGTATGCCGAACATGGCGGTGTACCAGAACAGGTGATGCAATCCAAAATGCTGTTTTATGCAGGCGGATTGCTCCTCGTACTGCTTCTCATCGCTTCGTTGTACATGCTGCGGTTTTTACTGCTGCGCCGTAAACGCCAGGGTGCCAATATCAGTGTCCGTTACGCCGACGGACCCGAGGTTAAAATCCACACAGGCACGACGCTGCTTGAGGCGAGTCTCATGCATAATATCGAACACGCGCATGTCTGCGGCGGCAATGGTCGTTGTTCAACCTGCCGGGTGCGCGTCATTGACGGCGCGGAAAACCTGTCCGCAGCCGAATCCATAGAAAAGAATCTGCTGATGAAGATCGGCGCCGAGTCTGACGTGCGCCTTGCCTGCCAGGCGCGCGCACAGGGGGATGTCAAAATTGCGCCACTCATCAGCGCAGGCCATGCAGGCACCACAGTAATGCGCCGCAAACCCGAAGCCGACGGCATGGAACGCGACGTAGTCGTCTTTTTTTCGGATCTGCGCGGCTTCACGGCGTTTACCGAAAGCCGGCTGCCCTACGATGTGGTGTTTGTGCTCAACCAGTACTTCCGCAGCATGGGAAAAATTATCGAAGAGCACAACGGCCACATCGACAAATTTATCGGCGATGGCATCATGGCAATCTTTGGCCTGCGTGAACCGATGGATGAGGCGGCAAAACATGCGCTCGAAGCTTCGTATAAAATGCAGCGCCAGCTGAAGCTGATGAATGAGTTTCTTGCCGCAGAGCTCGAAAAACCGCTCGAGCTGAGAATCGGCATCCACGCAGGGGCGGCGATCGTGGGCGAGCTCGGCTATGGTTCTGCGGCGCACTTTACCGCCATCGGGGACGTCGTGAATACCGCAAGCCGGCTCGAACACGCCAATAAGAAACTGAAAACCTGGCTGCTCGTTTCCGAAAGCGTGCTGCGGCATGCGGGCGAAAACGAAATTCCCGGCGGCATTACTGCCCGCGTTGTCCTGCGGGGAAAATCTGAAGCGCTGCAGGTCTTTGGTCTGCCCGAGGGGGTTGAGCCCAGCCTTGCAGTGGTGGAGCATGAATAAGAAGATTGCTCCGTGGACTACTGCACCTCGCAAAGATGCCATCCATGGCAGCTCGGTGTCTCGCCCTCCCTGGCGTACGACACTCATCACCGGTGCATCGAGTGGCATTGGCGAGGCTTTGGCGCGCAATCTTGCGGCGAGGGGGGTGCAGGTCATCATGACCGCCCGGCGGGTGGATCTTTTAAAAACGATAGCTATGGAAATCGAGCGCAGCGGCGGGCAGGCGACTGCGCTTCGCCTTGATGTTGCGAATGCCGACCTGGCTGCAAAGACGATTGCCGCACTCGATAAAAAATTTGGCGGCATCGACCTGGTGATCGCCAATGCAGGTGTAGGTATTAAGGAGCACCCATCCTATGGCTGGCACGCGGTTAAGAAAGTCGCCGACATTAATTATACCGGGGCATTGGCTACGATCACCACACTGCTGCCCGCAATGGTTCAGAGAAAGCAGGGCCACGTCGTTGCGATCAGCTCGCTGGCCGGTTATACCGCGCTACCCGATGCGGCCGGTTATTCTTCACCCAAAGCAGGGCTCAGCCGCTTTATGGAATGCCTCGCACTCGATATGCAAAATACCGGTGTGTGTGCGAGCACGGTGCATGTCGGTTTTGTCAAAACGCCGATGGTTGCACAGTCGACAATCCCCCTGCCGTTTCTCATTTCTGCCGAAGCCGCGGCCGAATACATTGTCCGGCGCCTCATACAGAAAAAACGCGAGATCAACTTTCCGAAGCCAATGGTTGTATTTGTTCGCCTGCTGTCATGGCTGCCGTTTTGGGTGAAGAAGCTGGTTGCGCGCCGATACTGGAAAAATAAAGTTCGCGGCTAAACCGCAGCCGCACGCGCGGGGTTACCGGATCAGCTTTTCGACTTCCGCACCTTTTTCAAAAGAGTGATCCTGTACGAAAGCGAGTTGCGGTATCACACGCATGCGAATGTGTTTGGCGATGCTCGAGCGCATACCGTGCGCATGGCGCTTGATGTCTTTCATGATGCGCTCCTGCTCTTTTTCGTCCCCCCAGATGCTGACAAAAATTTTGGCAAATGAACCGTCGGCCGAAAGTTCGCAGCGGGTGAACGTGCAGTAGTCTTTCATGTGCCGGGTGAAGTCGTGCGGCTCGGCCTGCGCAAAGGGGTTCTGCGCATTGAAGGGTGAAGTGGGGGATGGTTTGGCAGTGGCGTCCTGCCCTTCGGTTAGCGCCTGGATCGACGTCGTGTCGAGCGCTAACCCTTGGCCATCCTGTCCTTCGCTTGATGCACCGATGGAATTCGTGTCCAGCAGCAGCCCTTGGGCATCCTGGCCCTCGGCTGCTGCACCGATGGACCTCGTGTCCAGCAGCAGCCCTTGGGCATCCTGCCCTCGGGACATTTTCTGGTAATACGTCGCGACGTGGCGGAAGATCTGGTTCTGCAGCCGCTGGCGTCTTATCTCATTCACTTGTTGCCGATGTCTTCAAACGTACGCTGTGTCTCGACTTTTTCAAAGCCTTCGATAATATCGCCGACCTTGAGATCGTTGAAGTTTTCGACCAGGATACCGCACTCAAAACCTTCTTTCACTTCGGCCACATCGTCCCGGGAAGCGCTTGAGTGATTTCAGGGAACCCGTAAAGGCCACAGCGCCGTCGCGCAGCACACGAATCTGGTTCGCGCGCTTGAGATAACCCGATTTAACCGAGCAACCGGCAACCGTGCCCATGCCAGAAATCTTGAATACCTGACGTACCTCTGCCTCGCCTGTAATCTTTTCAGATATATCGGGCGACAGCAGACCTGCGAGCGCGAGTTTCATATCGTCGATCGCCTGGTAGATGATGTTGTAGTTTTTGATCTCGACCGCTTCTTTTGCGGCAACATCACGTACCTTTGCATTTGCACGCGCATTAAAGGTGATAATCGTTGCCTTTGCCGCAGAGGCCAGCATGACGTCGCTCTCTGTAATTTCACCGGTCGAGCCCATGATCACGCGTACGCGCACTTCTTCATTCGAGTTTTTCGAGCGAAGCAGCAGTGCTTCTGAACAGCGAACGTCGCCTGATGATGACTTTGTATTCTTTGAGTTTACCTTCTTCGATGTCTCGTTGAAGTTTTCGAGTTCAACTTTTGACCTGCTGCGCCTGCTGGTGGCGCGCGAGTTCCTGCCGCTTGTCGGCGATTTCGCGCGCTTCGCGTTCTGTCGCCATGACGTTCATTGTGTCGCCCGAATTCGGCACGCCGCTGAGACCCAGGATTTCCACGGGGGTCGCCGGGCCGGCTTCTTTTACGGCCTGACCGCGGTCGTTATGCATCGCGCGGATTTTGCCGCCTTCAAGACCCACGACAAACGGGTCACCGATCTTCAGCGTTCCGTTGCGCACCAGGATTGTTGCCACCGGGCCACGACCCTGATCGAGTTTTGCTTCGACAACGGTGCCCGTCGCGCGTTTTTTCGGGTTGGCTTTGACTTCCATCACCTCGGCTTGTGCAAGAATTGCGTCTTCGAGCTTGTCGAGGTTCAGTTTTTGTAAAGCGGAGATCGGCACAAAAGGTGTCGTGCCGCCCCAGTCCTCTGAAAGAATTTCAAATTTTGCGAGATCTTGCTTGATGCGATCGATATTTGCCGTGGGCTTATCGATTTTATTCACCGCGACGATGATTGGCACCTTCGCGTCTTTCGCGTGCATAATCGCTTCTTCGGTCTGCGGCATTACGCCGTCATCCGCCGCAACCACGAGTACAACAATGTCGGTGACTTGTGCACCGCGCGCACGCATCGCCGAGAAGGCGGCGTGGCCCGGAGTATCGAGAAACGTAATTTTGCCTTTAGGGCGTGTTACCTGGTATGCACCGATGTGCTGCGTGATACCGCCCGCTTCCGTTGCGACAACATCTGTTTCGCGCAGCGCATCGAGCAGTTTTGTTTTACCGTGGTCGACGTGCCCCATGATCGTCACGACCGGCGGACGGTTTACCAGCTCTTCTGCTTTGTCTGATTCTTCCTGGATCAGCGTCTCTTCATAGAGGGAAATAACTTCGACTGTGCAGCCATATTCCGATGACAAAAGCGTCGCGGTCTCTGCGTCGATCGACTGCGTGATTGTCGCCATCACACCCATCTGCATGAGCTTGGCGATGATTTCGGGTGCGCGCACATTGAGCTTTTTTGCCAGCTCGCCGACCTGCACAAATTCCGTAATTTTGATGCGCGAAGGCACAGACGAAGTTGCCTGCGCCGGCTCACCTTTGCCGCGGTCGCGTGACTTCTGCCCGATAAAGAATTTCTTATGCTCTTCTTTTTTGAGAATATCTTCGCGCAGGTTGGATTTCTTTTTGTCCGCGCCGGGCTTCGTGCCCGGGCCCTTTTTGACTTCACGCTCTTCAGCTTCTGTCTTGGGCTGCTTTTCGTCCTGGATAAAAACAGTGCGCACTTTAGGTGCGACACGCTCAACGGGCTTGCGCACGCCGGTGTCGGTCACGGCGGGTTTTGGCGCTGTGACAACCGGCTGCGGCTGTTGTTGCTGCTGCTGTTTTTTCTCTTCTTCGCGCTGCTGGTCTTGCTGCACTTTTTGCGCGCTGATCTTGCCCGCGATAGAGTCTTTCGAAGAATTCCCTTTCAGGACGATCTTCTTGGGCGTGAGTTTTATTTTATCTGCCATGCGCGCTTTCCAGTGTTCCCTTATTGTCTACGTTCAGGCCTTTGGCCCCGCGTCAAGTTCTTGCGGTTCGGCAGCTGCCTCGCCTTCTTCAAACTCGACGTTCTCAGAAATAATCTCCATAATGCGCTTTGCTGTCGCGCGGCCGATGCCTTCGATGTGAATGAGATCTTCTTCGTCCATCGAAACGAGGTCTTCAATATATTTGATGTTGTTTTCTTTCAGAATGCGAATGATGCGCGAAGCCAGGCCTGGTAGCGCGGTCAGCGGCGTGCCTTCTTCTTCAGCCGGAGCTTCTTCTGGCGCCGCTACTTCGAAGATTTCGTCGAGCCGCTTGCGGGCTTCCGGAGACGCCATTTCAGTCGAGAATTGCGATTCGGATTTCACGTCGATCTTGTAGCCCGTGATATACGAAGCGATCTTTACGTTTGTCCCTTCACGGCCAATCGCAATCGCGAGGTCTTTATCGGGTACAACGGCCAGTGCTTCATGCGAAGTTGGGTCGACTTTCACCAGGCTGGGGGCTGCCGGTGTCAGCGCATTCGTGATGAATTCGCGCGGGTCATTCGCCCACTCGACGATATCGATGCGTTCTGTACCGAGCTCGCGCACGATTGCCTGTATACGGACACCGCGCACTCCGACGCACGCGCCGACCGGGTCGACGTTCGAGCGTTCTGAAGTTACCACGACTTTAGAGCGCTCACCGGGAATGCGTCCGATGGTCTTAATCGTCACAATTTTTTCGAAAATTTCGGGGACTTCTTTTTCGAACAGTTTGTGCACGAACATGCGATCGGCGCGCGAAACGATGACGCGCAGCGGGCCGCCGCCTTTATCCTGTTCGATAGAGTGCAGCAATACTTTGATCTTATCTTCCACGCGGTAGCGCTCTTTGGGTATCTGGTGTTTAACCGGCATGATGGCTTCGACTTTGCCCAGGTCGACATAGACGGTATCGCCGCGCTTGCGCAGAATATAGCCGTTCATCAGTTCGCCGATTTTGCCCTCATAGGCTTCGCGGATCTTGTTTTGTTCGAGCTGGCGCAGGCGCTGTGCCACGATCTGCATCGCGGTCTGTGCGGCGATGCGGCCGAATTCGAGAGGATATTCGACAATGTCGAGTTCTTCGCCGAGCTGCGCATCGGCTTTCACTTTGCGCGCATCTTCGAGCAGAATCTGCATGCCGGGTAATACGACGTTGTCAACGACAACGCGCCGTGCTATCACGAACACATCGTCTTTTTCTTTGTCCATCACGACTTTGACGTTGTCGGTGGTGCGGTACTTGCGCTTGTATGCTGCAATGAGGCCTGCTTCGACCACTTCGAGGATTTCCTGCTTGTCGAAGCCTTTATCTGCAGTGACCTGCTGAATATCTTCAAAAAATGAGCGTTTCTTTTCTACTACCGCTTTTTTTGCTCTTGCCATGCTGACTCCTGTACTTCACACATCGAGGTGAAGCCTTATTTTCTTAATATTATTCCAGTTTACTCTTATTTTGGGCATCTCTTTCAGCTTGCGCGGCGGAAATTTTTTGCGGTTATGTTTACAATCCGCAAAGCTGAATTCAATCGTCTCGCCCTCAACCGCATCTGCCTTCAGTACTTCTGAAAGTACCTTGCCCGCTTCGTTCACATAACTGACATTGAGCGGCAGCGCACTGAAGCGCTTCACTTCGCCGAGGCTTGCCAGTTCGCGTTCGGCACCTGCTGACGAAACCTCGAGCGAGTAGTTTAGGTTGATGCCCGATGTTTTTTCATGTTCGTCGAGTGCATCGCGCAGGCTGCGCGAATACTGTTCACACTCGCGGATATTGACAGAACCGTATTTATCCGACTCTTTATCGAGTTGAATCACGATGCGGGTGTTGCCTTTGCTGTGAAAAAAAGCACTCTTGTACAGCGATAGCTCCGCCGGCAGAGCCGCTTTTGCCCGATCAGTTACCTGTTGTTCTGTAATCTCTGCGATATTCATGGTGTAACCCTTCGACCTGCTCAGGGCTGGCATTTACGGCTCTTTCTTTTTGTGGTGGATCCTCAAAAAAAAAAGCGGCGTACGCCACTTTCCAACTAACCATTGAATATACCAGAGACACACTGTCAAACCGTTCACAAGTTCACCGCCGCGGCCGGCGGCCTCCAATGGTGAACGGAGGTGGATGATTTTGAGGATGAATGCAACCAAGTTTTGCTTGACGAACTTCAAAAAATGGTTCGATAATGAAAAATCAGGGTTTGTCTAGTAATGAAGATTAAATATTTGCTTTTTCTGCTGCCGGCGTTCCTTTTTGCCTGCCAGACTCTCGCGAAACTCCGGCCCGCGGGCGAAAAACAGCCTGCTGTCGCAGTGGTGCCGCAACCTGTACCGGCTAAATCCGCTCCCAAACCGGTTGTACCAGCCGTACCTGTGGCGCATATCGGCCCCGCTTATAAGTCGCATATTTTCGACTGCATAGAAAACACCTCTTCCTCAACGACGCTGCGTTTCCCCAATGCGAGATTTAATTTCTTTCCGCAAGAGGGTGACCCGAAGCTGAGCTTTTACCTGACCGAAGAGAATGGCTGGCCTTTTCTGGTCGGCTATTATAAGAAGGATAACTATAATCCTGCCGGTGACTATTTTGTGGCGTTGCGCGGCGAAGCCTCGGGCTGGCATCGTTCTGCCGCAACAAATGCGGTATTTGCGCTCATCGATAACACGCAGAACAATAGCCTGATATTTCTCGACGAATACAGCTACGTGAAAAAAGATAAGGAAAAAGGCAGGCTGAAGTCGGTGATGCCAATCTGCCATCGCAGCTACCATAGTTTTGGTTATCTCGGCACAGAGATTCCTGGTTTTAATAAAGGCGGAGCGAACCGTTTACTGAAACGGGTTTTGCCGACCCAAGGCAGCGTTGTGATTGTAGCCTACAGCACTGGTACCTCGCCGCGCGGCGAGTTTGTTCCGCGTGAAGCAGCGCCAGATTACAAACCTGACTACCGCGCGTTCCAGGACCCTGCAAAATTTCTCATGAACCATATTCTCGAAACCCGCTTCGTCGACAGTGTCTACCCGAATATCCGCGGGTTTATCGACATTGAGGGCAACTTTGAATTCACCAAGTCATTCTGGGATCTTTTGGCCTATATCAAACTCGAAATCGAACCTCGCGGCGACAGGTTCTTTTATTCCACTGCGCGCATTGAGAAGTTCGACGCATACCCGGGGCAGGTTGTCATGATCAATGCGCTGGGGCTCAGGGGCAAAGAAGGCGCCGACGGTGTGATTCGTTACCAGAATAAACGCGGCAATGTGATTATCGATATCGTGACGAATGCCTACCAGCCGAACTACTGGAACGTGGGCAAAGACATACGCACTGTAACCAAAATGGAACCCTATAAGGGTAAAGACATGGTGCGCACTCGGCTTTCGCACTTCAATATTCCCGACTGGGCAGCGCAGCGTATTCTCAAAACTACGCCATTCCTCGCGCCGCGTGCAGCTCCGCTGCACACTTCCATGTTGTTTGAATAGATGTGGGCGTAGCCCACATCTATTCAAACAAAAATATAAAATCGTTGAGCCAGCGGCCGCCGGTCAGGTTTGTTTCGTGGCCGGTCAGAATAATATCGCGTTCGCCGATGCTTTGCAGAAAACGCGTATTGTTTTGCTGCGAATGCGCAGACACCGCAGGTAGGGGCACGCGCGCGCGGCACGCATCCTGAAAGTAGCATTCGTCGCCGGTAAAGAGAAAAGTTTTTTCACCGGTTGTCAGGCGCACTGCCTGTGAACCGGGCGTGTGGCCGCCGGTAAAGACCTGTTCAAATTCACCGGCCTGTGCGCTTGGCTGATCGATCAGTTGCAGTTTTCCCTGCTGCTTTTGCGAGGCCAGGAATGAGGTGATGCTCTTGTCTGAGAGCGAAGAAAACTCTTTTGCCTGAATAAATATCCGGCTATTTTTGAAATGCGGCAGATTCCCTGCGTGGTCAAAGTGCGAGTGCGTGAGGATCACCCGGCTGATCTGCTCTGGTTTGACGCCAGCCATAGACAAAAGCTCCCGCGCGGATTTGAATTTTTTCAAGCCAAATTGCTTTCTGAGACGAGCATCCTCAAAACCGGTATCGATCAGCGTGTATGCGCCGTTTTTTTCGACGAGATAAAAAAGCCAGTTCAGTCTGACGTACGCGGATTTTTCGAGCGTGTTGACGAGTGCCGCACGGTAATTGCTCTCGCCATATTTGAGCGCGTAGATTTTGCTTGGGCCAGGCGCGGGAATATTTTTAATGCCCGCGCAGCCGAGAGACAGCAGTAAAAGTAAAGTTATCTTCCCGGCAACCCTGAAAAAACCGCCAGAAAACCGGAAACGCTGATTTTGCCTGCGGCAAAACCACGCAAACTGCCTGAAGGGCAGGTTTCCGATTTTCTGTTCGCCCGTTCGGGGCAAAGTTGCGGCTTTTTTAGGGTTGCCCTTCGGCATCTTGCGCGCAGCGGAAGCCAAAATGATGGTAGTCTGCCATCGGCATGTTACCCGGCACGTTCGCGCGCCGCTTCGAGCCACGCGCATAGTCGGCAGTCCACCACCATGAGCCGCCACGCACTGAGCGCATCTTGTAGCCGGGACATTTGTCGGCGCCGTCGCAAGGACCTTTCGGATCGTTACCCGAGCAGGCTGCGCCGCATTTGGTGTAGCTCTTTTCGTACCAGTCGTTCACCCACTCGTGCGCATTGCCTGCCATGTCATAGAGTCCATAGACGCCGGGTGCGCGTGAGCCAACTTCGGCGGTGTGCATATGCCATTTGGGTTCGAGGCGTTTGGGAAAGCAGCCCTTAATTGCGGTCTTGTCGTTTTCACCGATCTGGATAATGGCACGCGAACAGTCGGCGATCTCATTACCCCATGGGTATAGATTGCCGTCGGGGCCGCGTGCGGCTTTTTCCCATTCGGCCTCGGTGGGCAGGCGCTTACCGCGAAAACGGCAGTATTCGCGCGCGGTAAACCAGCTGACGCCGGTCACCGGCTGTTTCGGTTTTTTATAGCGAAAGCCATAGCGCGCACCGATGTAATCGCAGGTCTTATCTTTCAGGCAGTCGCGGCATTTACCGGCTTCGAGGCATTCGTTGAAATCGGCATTGGTGACCTCGTAGGTATCCATGTAAAAGGTGGATATATAAACCTTCTGCGCGGGCTTCTCGTCTTCGAGATGATTGTCTGAACCGCGCACAAATGTACCCGCCGGAATGCAGCGCATACCCGCTATTTCTTTCGAGCAGGTTTTGCTCGAACCCGCGCAGGCCGCAGAACTCAGGAACAGGGTGAGCGCAGCGACGATGGGGGCCGCTGAGACAGAACGCAAAACAATCCGGCTGATGGAAAGCTGCATTAGTTGCCCTGCTCGAGAATGCCCGACGGAATCGCTGCCGGAATCTCAATCGTGCTCACGTCTGCGCGCTCACGGCTCACCACGCGGTGCATTTTGAAATAGTCCATGTAGTCATAGTGTGGCAGTAGCAGCTTTTTCTGGTAATTGTAAGCGCCATGGATTACATAATGCCAGAAACCTTTGAAGCCCTTGCGGTGCGCGGGGTGCCATGGATATTCGTGCACCGAACGGAAGGTAATCGAGGCTTCGTCGAATGGCAGCGAGAGAATATTCTTTTTGTAGTTCGAATTGTTCGTGCTGTAATCCCAGAATTCTTCGGCATTGCTGGGGTAATACACGCGGATCGGCACACCGATTGCACGCGCAGAACGCGCGATCGAGCGCATCGATTTGTCTTTCAGCATGTCGCCTGGCACGATCGTGATGCGGTCTTGCTGATACAGCAGGCGAATATAGCGGTAATGGTCGGCAAAACGCAACCAGCCGAATTCGCCTTGTTTGGGGTCTGGTGCTGCGCTGCGCTGGTAGTGTTTTCCGAGTGCATCGGCATTGTTGCGGAATACCTGCTGAATGAAATCGAGGTCGCTGCGGTCGGCGTAATACTTCGCCAGTATTTCGAGGGATTCTTTCCGGTTCTGTTTGCTGAACCGCGCCAGAAACTGCGAAATAGTCTCGCTTTCGAGCATCATTGCGCGGATAATGCGGTGCAGCGCATTGATGTTGACGTCAAAGTCGAACAGCCAAACAAACCTACTGCGCGCCACGGCGATGTATGAATAATTGGCGTCAGCCGCGACGCCTGCGTAGCCGCCGCCGAGGTTTCTGATATAGGGTGCGAACATGTAATTCTGCGATTCGTTCGGTGTAAAATAGGTCACCCGGTCTTTGCAGTGTGCCGGTGAAGTGTATTTAGCCTTGCAGATGGGTTTGTTGAGTGTGTCGGTTTCGGCGAGGTTGTGCAGCGCCGCTCGGTCAGAAGAACTGGGGGGCGCTGGGTCTGCGAGTGGCGCTGGTGGCTGAGCCAGCATCCACGCAGGGCGGATTGTCGGCGGCACGTTTTCTGCCACACAGCGGAAAGCCGTATTGTTTTTTGTGCTGATGGCCTGTACGCCGCTTGTGCGGGTCTGTGGATCGAAGGTCGCTTTGTCCTTGAGCCATTTGCTGCAGCCGAATGCGCCGCTGCAAACGCCCATCGGGTTCTGTGGCAGGCAGATATTCTTGCTGACCTTCGCGTCGGTGACGTTGCACTGCGATGCGTCCTTGAGCTTCCAGTCATTGGTCCACTCGGGATAACCCGCCGCGGCAAAGCCTGGTAGCGTTGCAGCGAGCGCCAGTTCGCTCTCAGTCGGCATGCGCTTGCCTGCCCATGCGCAGTATTGCATGGCTGATTCATAGTTTAAGCCAATGGCAGGCGCTTCCGCTGCGCCTTTGCCCTTGTTGCCTGCGCACTGCCCATCGGCGACGCAGCGCGCATAGTCGCCGTTCGTCACCGCAGACTTGTCCGCAAAAACCGTATTTGCGGTAAAATTGCTGTCGGGTTTTGCCTGCCGAATCGCCGAAGTCAGAGTACCCGATTCGAGGCAGAGTGCGTCTGCTGCAGCCATGTCGCAGCTGATGCGGTCATTTTTCGTGAAAGCAAACTGGCTGCCTTCTGTCACTTCAGGAGACTGAAATTTTTTATTCGACGTAGAGGTACAATTGGCTGCGGCAAAAACAACGAATGCCGCAACTGCCAGAATTGCTCGCGGCACGAAAAAACGGGGAGACATGTCCGTCAGAAGCGGAGAAAAGGTCACTTCGTCAAATGATCCGTCGATACGCGCTGAGCCGGTCATAGTGCAGCCGGGTGCGGTTGCCGGCGATGCGTTCGATTGAATCTTCGAACACGGCATTCCAGATGATTTGTCCCGGAAGGTATGCGTGGTTCATTTGCACCGTTTGCGCCAGCACCGGGTCATAGCCGTTCATCGTAATCTGCAGCGACATATTGCCTTCCATGAACTCACCGGCGCTCAGTCCATAGAGCGGGCTTCCGGGATCAATCACGTGCATCACGGTCCAGCTCAATAGCAGCGCGGGGGTCTCGTCGCGCACCAGTTTCAGATCCAGGAAGCGGCGCATCCTGTGACCTTCGCTGGTGACGAAGTCGCGCAAAAGAAACACTTTGATATGCGCCTCCGCTACATGGGTATTGCGCGCGTTGGCTAAGCGGAAGGAAAGCGTCGGCAAACCGTCGCGTTCGTGCACAACCGCTACGGTGCTGAACAGGATGCGCGCTTTTGGCCGTGAGAAACGGGCAAAAATCAAACCGGTCAGTGTCGAAATCAGGAACAGCCCGAGCAGGATCTCGATGGCGACGAGGATATTTGCCGTCAGGTTTACCGGGTGCAGGTGTCCGTACCCAACGGTGGAAAGGGTTTGCACGGAAAAAAAGAGGCAGTCGAGAAAAGTCACGGAACTGGCTCCCCCGATGCCGTTTGAAACGTAGTAAAGAGTCCCGAACACCGCGTTGAGCATCCAGAAGGTCGCGACAAAGCCGAGAAAAAACCAGATCCAGCGCACCGTGAGAAGGGCGTGATAGAGGTCGCTCCAGCTAAAGCCGGCCGTCCCGGACGAGCTGAATTGCCCCTCTGTTGTAATTTCGATGTCCTTGTATCGCGGCCGTCGTTGTATCTTCACGGTGGGCAAGGATTTGGGGGAACTGTACCGGTCAACTTATAGGTCAGGATACGCAGAAAGCAGCAGGTGCCCGGCGGTAATGTGCTTGACCTGTATAAAAGATGTGACATAATGCCGCACCGCCATGAAGTCGGCAACCGAGCAGTCTGTCGCAATTCTTTCCCTCAAAGGAGCAATTCGCTCTCAGCGCGTCTATGAAATCGAAGACATGCTGCATGAATTCAGCGAAAAAAAACAGTATAAAGTGATTGCCGACCTCAGCGAAGCCGGACATATCAGCAGTTCGGCGCTGGGGGTGCTGGCCCGCTTTGCCGACGAATGCCGCAAGGCGAACGGTGAGCTCAGGCTTGTCGCGACGGAGCAGAATATTCTGAGCCTGCTGCAAATTACCATGCTCGACAAGGTTTTTGAAGTTTATACGTCCGTCGAAGAAGCAGGGGAAGATTTTTAGGCTGCACAATTGCGCAGCACACAAACAGGGTATTGAGGCAATATGGCATCCAAGAAAAAAGTGAAAACGGCAAAGCCGAAAACTGAAGCAAAACCAGTGCTGGGCGTACCCGAAGGGTATTTCGGCGAATTTGGCGGTCGTTTTGTTTCAGAACTGCTGATCCCCGCGCTCGACGAACTCAACGCTGCGTGGAAAAAATTCAGCAAAGACAAAAAGTTTGAGAAAGAACTGCTTGGGCTTTATAATGATTATGCGGGTCGGCCTTCGCTTTTAACCTATGCCGGCAACCTGTCAGAAAAATGGAAAGCGCAGGTTTATCTCAAGCGCGAAGACCTGTTGCACACCGGTTCGCACAAAATTAATAATACTCTGGGCCAGGCGTTGCTGGCTTCCAAGATGAAAAAAAGGCGGATAATCGCCGAAACCGGGGCAGGGCAGCACGGGGTCGCGACGGCAACTGCCGCGGCGCTCATGAAAATTCCCGCGCATGTCTACATGGGTTCTGAAGACCTGCGGCGGCAGTCTTTGAACGGTTTTCGCATGCGCCTTCTGGGCGCGAGCGTGCAGGGCGTCGGTGGCGATCACGGTACATTGCGCGACGCAGTGAACGAAGCGCTGCGCGACTGGGCGCGCAATGTCGACGATACATATTACCTGATTGGTTCGGCGATCGGGCCGCACCCATACCCAACCATGGTGCGTACTTTTCAATCGATCATTGGCCGCGAGGCACGGCAGCAGATCCTGAAAGCCGAGGGCAAATTGCCGCAGGCAGTCTTTGCCTGCGTCGGCGGTGGCTCGAATTCAATCGGCATGTTCTATGGATTTCTGAAAGATACCAAGGTGCAGCTGATCGGCGCCGAGGCCGGCGGCCGCGGATTAACCCCGGGTCACCATTCGGCTTCGCTGACCGCGGGTAAACCCGGTGTGATGCAGGGCGCACTCACTTACATAATCCAGTCCAATGACGGCCAGGTATATGATGCGCATTCCATCTCCGCGGGACTGCATTATCCAGGCGTAGGGCCTGAGCATGCATACCTGCTCAAACAAGGCCGCACCGAATACGTTGCAGTAAAAGACAAGCTCGCGCTCGAAGCCTTCCAGGAGCTCGCGCGCGAAGAAGGTATTATTCCGGCACTCGAATCGGCGCATGCGGTAGCCGCAGCGAAGCAGCATGTCGATGCCCTGCGTAAGCAGGGCAAAAAGAACCCGCTGATTCTGATCTGCATTTCAGGCCGCGGCGATAAAGATGTGCAGGAAGTCGAACGCCTGCTGGCCCTGCCGCAGGAGCCCGAAAGCGAAGAAGCCGCCGAGCCGACGCAGTTCACCAGCCTGCCGACAGTGAAGGTAGTCGCAGCCGGCGAGTAATCGCTGCGCGATTCCCCGCCGGCTGCTCAAATGAGAGTTGGATTAGGCTACGACATCCACCGCACTAAAGAGGGCGATCATGTCTGGCTTGGCGGGTTAAGAATTCCCGCGCCATTTTCACTGGTTGGCCATTCTGACGCCGACGTTTTATTGCACGCGATTACCGATGCGATTTTTGGCGCGCTTGGCGACTATGATATCGGGCACCATTTTCCGCCGTCAGACGAAAAAAACCGGGGAAGAAAAAGTGCCGAATTTCTGCAATTTGCCATAGCACGCATGAAATCCGCGGCATACAAAATTGGCAATATCGATTGCAATATCATTTGTGAAATGCCGCGCATCACGCCCGTGCGCGATGAGATTCGCTCTTCGGTGGCAAAGCTTGCCGGCATCGCCGAATCGCAGGTGAGCATCAAGGGCCGCAGCAATGAAAAAGTGGATGCGGTCGGCGAGTCGCGGGCAATTGTGTGCCAGGCAGCGGTGCTGCTTGTCGGCGCGGAAAACTAATGCGGCCGGTTGCGCTGCTCGCTCTCTGCCAGGCAGTCTTTCAGGCAGGCAGTATTCACCTCACGACCAGCGGCGCACTCATCAGCCTGGCGCTCACAAGTGATGAAGCCGTGTCGACGTGGCCTTCGTCGCTGGCAGTTTTGTCTGCGCTGGCGATGACAATGCCTGCTTCGTTTCTCATGGCGCGTTATGGCCGGCGCTTTGGGTTTTTTACCGCTCTCGCCGCCGGTTCGATCGGGGCTTCTGTCATGGTCGCTGGCATGGTGCTGCAAAAATTTCCGCTGTTTCTCGGCGGCGCAGCTTGTCTCGGTGTACTGTTTTCGTTCACGAATTACCTGCGCTTCGCCGCGGTGGAAATTGTGCCGGCAAACCAGCGCGCGAAAGCCATTTCCCTCGTCCTGGTCGGGGGCGTGTTTGCAGCCTTTATCGGGCCGTCGCTGACACGCCTGGGAGCACCCTTAATTTTCGACCATCCGTTCGCCGGGGGATACCTGCTGTTGCTGCCCTTGTACCTGATGGCGGTGCTCACATTGCTGCAGGTACGGTTTCCCGGCTCGGCGGTGGTGCGGCGACCCGTGCGCGAATCGCTGCGTGTGCTCTTAAGCGACGCCGGTTTTTACCGCATCGTCTTTCTCGGTGCGGGTGCATATGTCATGATGGTATTGCTCATGACCGCGACGCCCCTCGCGATGCACCACCACCATCTCGGCTTTGAAGCGACAACCGACGTGATTCGTGCGCATGTACTCGGCATGTTTGTGCCTTCTTTCTTCACCGGGCACCTGATTGCACGCTGGGGGGCACGCACAGTTATCTCGGTCGGTGCACTGTGCTTTGCCGGTTGCATTGGTGTTAATTTTTCAGGGCATAGTTACTGGCATTTTCTTTCGGCTTTGGTGCTCTTAGGGGTAGGATGGAATTTTTTATTCGTCTCGGCCAGCCAGATGCTGACGGCAACGATTGTCGCGGAGCATCAAAGTTCCGCGCAGGCGCTGAACGAATTTATCGTTTCTGCTGGCGCTGCCGCGGCGATTTCGATGACGGGCAAGCTGCACCAGTTGCTGGGCTGGCAGAACCTCAACCTGCTGGCCTTGCCGCTGGTTTTACTGCTGTTCTGGGCTGGCTTCAGTCGCTCAGCTGATTCAACTGCGGGCAGTTGATGAGAAACGGGGCTACCTGAAGAATTGGAATTTAATGCGCGCGCAGCGCGCATTAAATTCCATAAATTTTTCTTTCATTTAAAACCGCTCATAATACGGTGCAGCAGAAATTCGCGACCCGCGAAGTCATTTCCATCGAGGATAAAAAGCCATGTGACTTCGCCCCGCCGGTGCAACAGAAGAATTGCGGTCGATTCGCTTTCTTCACCGAGATAACCTGGTTTTGCCGAACTGACATATGCAACTGTGTGCAACTGCACATCGGCTGCCTGCGCAACCGGCTGAAGTTTCAGTGGGGGCTGATTTGATCCACGCGGCGTGTTCGGCACGCGGCTGCGCAAAAAAGCCTTTTGCGCGTCCAAAAATGTCTGCAGCGAAGTGAGTATATTTTCTGCCGGGGCCCAGAAAGCGGCAAAGGCGATCTGGTTATCGGTCGCGCTGTCCCGATAGGTTTTAAACGCCGCCACGGATTGCAAATCCTGTATCAGATTGCTGCCTTCCGAGTTCTGCCAGAAATCGGGTACGTCAAAGCGTGCGGCGCCGGCGCGGCATGCGATACGACTTTGCACTCCGGCACCACAGGCCATGTTTGCCGGTGATTTGATGTCGAGCATTGCGTTGCGTTGCATGGCGATGAGCACGGAAAATCCTTCATAGGCAACGAAACAGAACAATAGCACTGCAAGCACACTACGCAGGTTATTGCCGCGCCTGTCTTCAATGCGGGCAGCCTGTTCTCTTAACAGATTCAGGTCGGAAAGCAGCAGAAAAGATAATGGGATGAATGCAAAGAGTGCCAGCAGGCGCTCAGAGACTGCGTCGGTGGAAACCACGAGCAGAAACGCGAGCAGCAGCGCGCGGCGTTCTTCGCGCCAGTGCGCCGAATAAAAAATCAGCCACGCACCGGCAGAAAGCAGTATCGCGAACAGCAGCACCCAGCCCGCAAAGGCAAACCCATGGATTGTGATGCCGGCGATGAGTATGCCGAAAAACAGGATGCCAAAGGCAAAAAAATCTATTTCCAGCGCCGTACCTGCGTATGCACGCAGAAAACGTGTACCGCTTTTTTTTTGCTCTGCGTGCCGGTCAAAAAAATCCGCTAATCGACGGAAAAAACGACCTAACGCAGAGCGCGGTGCCACGTGGTCTAAATCTTGATGAAGCGCGCCTCTACAATAAATTCTTTCTGCCGGATGGTTTCGAGCAGTGCCTTGGGTATTTCATCGTCGAGGCCGAGGAAGGTGCGTGCTTCGCCGCCCTTGGTTGCCCGGGAGAGTTCCATGCTCGAGATGTTGATATGGTGCTCGCCCAAAAGCGTGCCCAGTTTGCCGACCACGCCCGGTGTGTCGGTGTTCAGAATATAGAGCAAATTGCCCTCGGGTTTGAGCTTAATTGCATTCCCGTTGAGTTCGGTAATGATACCACCGGTCGCGCCGACGGCCGCTTTGAGCGACAGGCGCTCTTTTTCGTCATAGACGGTCAGCTTCAGTACCGAAGACTCTTTTTCGGTTTTATCGTCTTTGCGTCCCGTGATGCGCAGCGAGCGTTCTTTCGCGAGAATGGGGGCATTTACCAGATTGACCTCATCGCCCATCGCGATAGATAAGAGCCCCTTGGTGAGCGCAATTTCAAGCGGCGCAAGGTTTAGAGCTGTAAATTCACCGCGGTACGAAATTTCGACGTCCTTGATCGGGTTCTTCATGACCTGGCCCACGAAAGATCCGACTTGTTCGCAGAGTGCAAACCAGGGTGCGAGCGCGTCCATTGAGCTCGGGTCGATCGTCGGGAAGTTCAGCGAGTTGCGGGCAACGCCGTTCTTGAAATAAGCAACCATTGACTCGGCGCTTTCTTTCGCCACTTCGATCTGCGCTTCGTCGGTCGAGGCGCCGAGGTGTGGGGTCAGAATGATGTCGTCGTGGTCATAAAGCTCGCTTGTTGCGGGCAACGGTTCTTCCATGAACACGTCGAGGCCTGCACCGGCAATGATACCATCTTTAACACCTTTCGCAATTGCCGCTTCGTCATAGATACCGCCGCGCGCGCAGTTGATGAGCCGCACGCCGGGCTTAAGGAGCGAAAGATTTTTTTCGTTCACGAGACCTTTTGTCGCATCGGTTAGCGGGGTATGTACCGTGATAAAATCCGCATTTTTGAGGATCGTGTCGATCGGTACGAGATCGATTTCGAGTGAGGTGAGATTTTCGCTGGGGATGTAAGGATCAAAGCCAAGCACTTTCATCTGCAGGCCTTTTGCGCGTTTGACGACTTCTTTGCCAATGCGGCCGAGGCCGATCACGCCGAGCGTCTTGCCGGTGAGCTGGCTGCCCTGAAATTTGGTCTTTTCCCATTTTTTCTGTTTCATCGAACCATGTGCCTGCGGCAGTTTGCGCGCAAGCGCAAACATCATCGCAATGGCCTGTTCCGCTGTGGAGATCGAGTTGCCCGCCGGCGCGTTCATGACCACGATGCCCTTTTGCGAGCATGCCGGAATGTCGATGTTGTCGACGCCGACACCCGCGCGGATAACAACTTTGAGCTTCGCCGCTTTTTCGACGAGCGCCTTGTCGACCTTGCTGGCCGAACGGATAATGAGTCCTTCGACTTCGCCGATCACCGCTTCGAGCTCTTCGCGGCTCGTCTTCTTGCGGTAGTCAACGTCAAACAGACCGGATGCGTTCAGAATATCAACGCCGTCCTGGTCGAGATTATCGGAGATGAGAATCTTGGGTTTCGCCATGCAGTCTAAAATGGTGTCCGCAACACGGCGTAAATTAAATTGGTCATGCCACCTGCGGCATGGTCTTTGTGAAACAGCAGCTGAACATACACGATTTCCGGTTTCCGCGTTCGGAATACTGGTTTTACTTTAAAGGCCTGTGGCGTGAACGCGGGCCGAAAGCCATCTATAAACAGTTCCAGAAACACCTGCGCCGCCCGTTCAGCCGTGCAATTGTCTCCCGCTTCTCTGCTGCCCCGCGGGGTATGGGCCTTGAGATCGGGGTGGGCGCGCGCACGATTGCGCCGGTTTCGCGCACGCTTCTGGCCGATGGCTATGAAGCGCATGGCCGCGACAAATCCATTGCGCAGGCCTATTTTCCCGCGGCAGAAATTCCTTTTGCCGATGCAACATTTGACTTTATTCTGAGTGAACACACGCTCGAACATATCGGCAATGTGCTGCGCGCGCTCACCGAATGGATTCGCGTATTGAAGCCCGGCGGACACCTGATACTGTTTCTGCCGCACAAAGAGCGCACCAACGACCGCCTGCGCGAACGCACAACGCTCGGCCACCTGATTGAAGATTTCAAAAAACAGGTGCCCGACGACGACACCACGCATGTCGACGAGTGGATCGCCAATGTGACCGCGGCGGGCGGCATACCCGAGCATTACCGCCACGTGGCCAAAGAAGATCTCGCTCGCACCGGTTCGATTCACCACTACGTATGGATCGGCGCCGATATAAAAGAAGTTTTCGAATATCTTAAGCTGCAAGTCGTGCTGTGCGAAGAGCGGGTAGACGACCGCACCGATTCGTTTGTGGTTGTCGGTCGCAAAGCCTGAGAGAAAATGCAGCGCGCGGCGGTCGTAATTGTCACCTATAACAATCCGGCTTTTCTGGGGATCTGCCTGGCTTCGTACCGAAATCAATCCTACTCAAATTTTCAAATTTTTATCGCCGACGACGGCTCGCGGCCCGAAACGAAGGCAAAGATCGACGAATACCGCGAAATTCTGCCACAACCGATCACGCACTTCTGGCACCCAGACGTCGGTTATCGTAAGGCGCAGATTGTGAATCATGTGTGGCGTTCTCTTGACCCCAAAGAATTTCCCGTGGTGATCAACGTCGATCACGACACGGTGGCGCACCGGCGCTTCGTCGAAGACCATGTGCGCCGGCATAACAACTCGGACAACCTGCTGTTCATGGGCCGGCGCGTGAATCTCGGGCCGCAGGTCTCGCAGAGTTACAACGAAAAGAACGTGACGCAGTTAAATTTTGGTCTGCCGTGGCGGCTGGTCAAAGCTGCGTGGAAAAAAGATGTCGAAGATCCAAACCGCGGTGTGCGCATCGGGTTTGGGTGGTTGCGTAAGGTTTTGGGGCGCGATAAGGTGCCTGACCTTCTGGGGTCAAATTTTTCGATCAGCAACAAATTGTTGCGGCAAGTGAACGGTTATAACGAAGAATACAAACATTACTGGGGCGAAGACGGCGATCTGTTCGTGCGCGTGCGCAACAGCGGCGCACAAATTGCCGGTTCGCGTTCGCTCGCGATACAGTACCATCTGTACCACAAAATGCTGACGCCCGACCCGGCAGCGATGGAAAACTATTACAAAGTATTGTTGCCCGGGCGCGATTACAAAGTCTGCGCACAGGGTATTACGGGTAGCAAGGAGAAAGCAAGCGATGTCATTATTCACCAAAAAAGTTGAACCGGAACGCGAGCGCAAAGATATTCATATCCTGATCCGCTGCGGCATCGGCGATACATTGGCGTATCTTGCGCGGCTGAATGGCTTGCTCAATGTTTATCCCGGTCGCCGCGTGTATTTTCATGTCGGCGGGTTTCGTTCGATTCCCGAAATGATCGCCGAGCTGCTGCTGCCTGATCGCCGTGTGTATGGCGTCAGGCTGTTATACGGCTATGACCGGCAGTCGCCGCGGCTCGAAAAGAAGGTACTGAAGAAGATCCGCGAATTTGCGACACCCGGCGATATCGTCGAGAGCTGGACTCCCGACGAATATCCGCTGCGCTACCCGCTCGAACACCCCTTTGTTCCCGAGCTGTTTCCCGAAGACCATGCAGCGGCGGATGAATTTTTGCGGAAAAATAATCTTTCGGCCGGCGAAGCGCTCGGTATCCACCCCATTACGACGCGCGGCAATGCGGGGGCATTCGATGAAAAACGCTACTGGCCGCAGGAAAAATGGCACGCGCTGGTCGAGCACCTGCTGAAAAAGGGTGAGCGGCTTATCCTCTTCGGCGCGCAGGGCGAAGAGTATGGCCTTAAAGTCGACGGGCAGAAAATTGTTTCGGCGCAGGGACTGCCGCTGCGAACCACGATTGCGCTGCTGACGAGAATCCGTGGCCTGATTGGCACCAATTCGTGGTGCTGGGAGGTGACCGCCTATTCGGGTAAACCGATTATCTCTTTATGGTTCACGTTTCCGCAAAATATTCGCCTGTATGTTCCGGAAAAACGCGAGCACACGCAATTTTTTACAGAAAAAATGACAACGGTAAGCGAAGTGATAAACGCCTATGAGCGTTTATTTCAGCGCTAGCAACTGCGGCAAAGGCGGCCGGTTCGATGCCGCGTTTGTGAGGTAATACGGCCGTTTTGCGAAAGGCATTGAGCTATCGGATTTTCGGCGCAGAGCTATAGCTGCGCTCGACGCGCGAAACGCGCACCATGTATTCTTCATACCACAGGCTTTTTCCCTTTTGCTGCGCGGCGATGTGTTCTGATTGTTTTTTCCACACAGCGATCGCCTGTTCGTCGCGCCAGTATGATACCGTGATGCCCTGACCGTCGGCTCCGCGCACACTTTCGACGCCGAGAAAGCCATCTATCTGAGCGGCGAGTTCGAGCATGCGGTCTGCTGTCTGTTCATAACCGTCGGCAACACCGCTGCGGCGGCTGGTGAAGATCACCGCATAGTAGGGTGGTTCAGGTGTTTGGGCGATCGGGCTCATCCGAGAATGTGGCGGAATTTTTCCTGGTTTTGCACGAGGTATTGCGGAAACGTGGCATCGAGTGGCACGATCTTGTGCAGGCTCTTGTTATCGACGAAGATACTTTTCCCTTCTGCAATCCGCTTACGCATTGCTGCCGGATTTTTTGTTTCGTCGGTATTCGCCTCGGAATGCTCGTAGGATTCGAGTTTGAGCGCAATGCGTTCGACGTCGCCGATCGACGTGAAGTGCCAGCCGCTGTCGGAGACGACATTGACATCTTGCCTGTCATGCAGCAGGCGCATCTTCTTGATCGATTTGCCGATGCCTTTGAAAGCATCGAAGCCGAGCATGACTGAACCCCGCCACCAACCGAGACCGTCGCGGTTGTACTGCGCGATGCAGGTTTGGCCATGCGTGTCATAGTCTGTGCAGATGTTATTGAGGTAATAGGCATAGAGCCGCTGCTCGAACACCGTGATGCCCTTGTGCGCGGCATGCGTGCGCACGGCGCTGGCTTTTGGAATTTCATCGACATCAGAAAAGATCAGCGTGTCGCCGCTCTTGGCATCAAAGAGGCCGCGCACGACCTGGCCCTTCTGGAAGTCGCTGACATCCCACGCTGAAGGGCTGTGCCATTTGTAGAAGAAGCCTGGTAGTTCGTCGACAATCACATGGCGTATTTTAGGCAGAAATTTTGCAAAGCGGTCTTTGTTTTTTTCGAACACGAGATCCTTCGGCTTCTTCTGGAATGTGTGCCTCGCTTCTGCGAGCACAAAAACATCGACCACTGCATCGAGTTCGTTCAGGCGAATCTCGAGCAGCTCGAGTTCGTTGAAGAAGGGGAACATGTCATAAATCATTATATTGCCTCTGTCTCGTTTTCACCCAGCGCCGAGTTCGAGATAGACATCGCGGGTAAGCGCGGCGGCGTCTTTCCAACTGAAATGGCGTGCGCGGTGTATGCCTTTTGCGCGGTATTCTTCGCGCAAGAGTTCGTTTTCTGCAAGGTGGTCGATTGCGGCGCTGAGCTGCTCCATGGAATACGGGTCAACCGTCAGCGCAGCATCGCCGGCAACCTCGACCATCGCACCGATGTTGCTTGTGATGAGCGGGCTTGAGAGCGCGAACGCTTCGACAATTGGTAGGCCAAACCCTTCGAACACCGAGGGATAAACCGTAAATAGCGCCGATTTGTAGAGAGCCTGCAGCGAACGCGAGCTGATTCCGGAAAAGAAGTGGATGTATTGCCTGAGCGGAGAGGCGGCGGCACGCGTGCGGATTGTCTCGTGGTCATAACCCATGCCGCCGGCAAAGACGAGGTTGATCCGCCGCTCTTTGACATTGCGCGAATTCTCGAATGCTTCAATCAGCCGCTCGCCGTTCTTGCGCTTTTCGACCGAACCCGGGCACAGAATAAAAGGAGCGAGAGCACTGGTGTCGAGCGGTGTCGAAGGCTCATGCTCTGCAGTCTCGAATGCCTGCTCTGCACCGTGCGGTATCACACGAATGATGTCGCGCGTGTGCGGAAAATAGTGCAGCAAATGGTCGCGGCCAAAATCGGTGGGCACGATGATGCGATCGGGTTTGAGAGTGTTGATGAGGTAGGTATTGTAGCGAATACCCTCTGCCTGAAAACGCGGGTCGCTCAGGTCTTTTTCAAATACACCGAGATCGTGAATCGTCACGACGCGCGGCAGGCGGCGTGTGGCGGGCACTTTAAAATCGATGCCATGGTAGACGGCGTTCTTGTTCAGAAACCAGTCGCTGAACGGGGGGATATAGAGCTGCGTGCGCAGGTCTGCGTGGCGGGGTAGATATTTTTTTCTCTTGAGACGGCTGAGTTTCAAGAGCCCGACGAATTCGAGATCGTCATATTGCTGCAGCGCCTTGAGCAAGTGAGAGCCGTAGACGACGATGCCGGTGGCATGCCTAGAGGCGAGCGCATTGGCGTCCCAGTAAATCAGCACAGGGTATTTTATGAGATGCTCATGGAGTGCAAAGCAATCCGTTAGTTAGCCATGGGCTTAAGCCCATGGCTAACTAACGATATCGAAGCCGTACCGCAAGGCTAGCGCGGTGTTGTGATTTTTTTCATTAACGCACAGTCTTATGCGTACCACCCATAGCCCCGGGCTTAAGCCCGGGGACATGGGCGGTTTTAACGGTTGATCAGCTGGCAATTGGCAAGATTCACTGTCTCGAATACCGTACCTTTGATCGTGCATTTCACCTGCACGCCATCACGGTTGTTCACGAGCTTGTCCGAGGGGTCGGCGGCGAATTCAGCGCCCACGGCTTTGTTCCCCTGAGCGTCGGTCAGATCGACGCGGATTGTCTTCCCATACGCAGTCGTCGAAGTTGTGGTCGAATGGTAGCTGCCGCTGACCGTCACCCTTTTGCCCTTCCAGGCATTGTAGGTCTTCACAAATTCTGCCGCGTTCATCGGTTTGTCTGCCTCCACGCCGAGGGTGGGTGCGACCGTCGCAGTCTCTCCGCTCGAAACCACCTGGCAGCTGCCGAGATTCACTGTGTCGTACGGGCTGTCTTTGACGATGCCCTTGAGCACCATCGGTTTATCGCGCATGCCGGTTGTTTCGGTGACCGGTGCAGCCAGTTCGCAGCTCAGCACGTAGCGGCTGAAAGGAGCTGGCGCGAGACTGATATCTTTGGCGATGGCTCCTTTATCGGCCATGTATGACGGATAGCCATAGACTGAGACAGTTCTGCCATTCCAGGCAAAATAAGCGCGCTTCAGGTCGCCTACCGCAATGGCTTTGTTTTCTTCGATCTTATCGGGCGTCAGTTGCCCGGCCTCGGCAGTCGCTGCTGTGCTGCCACCTTTGCTGCGTTTGCAGTTCGCCATTGTGAGGGCGGCAATAATGAGCAGTGCTAAATGTTTTGTGTGCATGGGCAAACTGGATAGTATCCCCGTAGCATGTCAATAACCTTGCTGATCGTTCTATTCCGTTAGCCCCGGGTTTAAACCTGGGGCTAACGGAACTACGAAGTCAGCTATTCAAAAACGACAACGTCAGTTTTGCCAGCTTGTCTGACTGTTCCATCGGCGCCATGTGTGCCGCCTCTTCGATGAGCGCATAGCGCGAATCGCGCACAGTGCGGTGCATCCAGGTGCCGATCGATTCAGGGAAAAATCCGTCGTATTTACCCCACACAATCAGCGTCGGCGTGCTGATCGCTTCGAATTTTTTTATCTGCTCTTGCTTGCGTTGGTCGATAAAATCTTCGTTTGAGATATCGCCCATCATATCGAGAAAAATCTTATGGTACCAGTTGCGGTTCGACACGAAGCGCATGTATAGATAATTTTTCACCGGTAGCGGTGCCTTGTGCGGATCGCTGAATATCAGGTTGAAGAACTCGCGGAAATCGTCGTAAGAGGATACCTCAAACGGGTTGTGGCCGTTCAAAATGCGCTCGTAGATGTTGTCGCCGTCGTTCGTCGGCACGAGCCCGGCGGCGGAGATCAGAATCAGGCGCTGTATGCGGTGCGGAATCTTGCTCGCGAGTTCGGCGGCAATGGCACCACCGAGCGAATGCCCGGCCATCACAAAGCGGACGAAGTGCATCTTATCGGCAAACCGCGTGATCCAGCTTTCAAACTGGTCGAGGCTGTAAGTGACGCGCGCGGGTTTCTCGCTGTCGCCGAAACCTGGCAGATCGGGCGCAATGACGTGAAAGCGGCGCGACAGCTCCTTTGCATAGGGCAGCACACCGTCTTTGCTGTCGGCGAAGCCATGCAACAGCAACAGCTTCGGCAACTGCGGCCGGCCCCATTCGAGGTACTTGACCGTGATATCGCCCAGAAACGCACTGCCGAGACGGGCGCCGGAGCCCTTGCGCCGCGACTGCGTGTAGACGTTATACAGATTTTCGCCGAAGTTCCAGCGGAAACTTTCGGGCAGAAGCCGCGTGTAGAGGCTGTGCGCAAGAAAGTCTATATCCATCAGACATCGGAGCGCGCAGCGTCAGATTGTATAGCAAAAATGAACACTTGTTCGCTATTGAGCCGCGCTACGGGCCCGTCAGCCCGGAGCGCAACGTACTTAATCCGCGAACTGTTTCAGGGATTTTTTGAATTTCAGATAGGCAGGTTTGTATTTTTCATATGCTTCTTTGTTAGCATACTCGATACCGATTACCCAGCGTACCGTGGCGTCGGCATTCGTTGTTTCAACATAAGACCGCGTCACGCCACCTTTTTTGGGCGTGATCGTGAAATAGCGGCGGTTCATGTCGTTTGCCTTTTCTGTTTTTTCATTTGCCACGGTCTCGTCAGCCTTCGGTGCAATGTCTGGGGTTTCTCCCGCCCATTGCGGAGAGAAAATATAGAAACGCACTGATTTGTCCGGCGATATGAAAAAGGCGCTCTCAAACTTGCCTGCCATGCTTTCTGACTTGATCGATGGCTGCACGGTAAAGGTGGATGGATAACGAATTTCAAACCATGCTCCCTTGTACGCTTTTGTCTTTTCTGCGGCGAAGGCTGAGAAGCCCATTAAGACAAAGGCGATTGCTATTTTGTGTATGGTTTTATGCATCGTGCTGGATGGATTTTTTCGCTGAGATGCCAAGTGTTTTTGCAGCGTGAGTGTGACGGTTTCGGTTCACCAATAGCTGTCGATATCGAACCGATGGCAGCTTAGATCGCGCGCAACGGGCCAGGGACCGCCGTTGACCCCGAAGATTTGCATGGATTCAATGAATCGGATGCCTTCCCAGGTCAAATCAACGTCATCTATGATGCGTCGGCTGCGTTTTTCCATAGCCAGAAGTGGCAGATAAAGTTCTATTGCCAGCCGGACAAAGCCAGTCAACGTAATACCCAGATCCATCGCCGCCAGACGAATGAGTTTCTCGTCCTCGCCGTACAGGCACACCATATGCCGGTGCATCTCCATTGCGATATTCAATCCTTCGCGCACAGACTTGGTTGCCGCCCGCATTTTTGGGGTCCACTGCAGCGCACATTTACGCGCCAGTTTCAATACGCAGTACCGGGTAATCGTCGAATATGTGCGCCTGCGCTGCCACGCACAGAGTTTGATCCGGTTCCAGTGAATAGGGGCCAGGCGTATCTCTAAAAGATTGTTAATCTGCACGGATTTGTCTTCCAAAAATTTCGGTTGCTTGCGGCATTTCAGTTATGGTTTACCGGCTGGCTCACGCTCCGTTTTCTGCAAATACCCGGCATGAAGAAACACTGCGCCGCATTGATTTTATCTTTTGTTTTTGTCTCCGCTGCCTGCCGGCGTGAATCGGCTTTTATTCCTGAACTCATGCACGGCGACCAGGTGAAAGGTGCTGATGCGACACTGCGTAATTTTACTGCTGAAGCTTTCCGTAAGGGAGCCCTGCTATGGAAAATCGCAGCAGAAGAAGGTTATATAGTCCAGGTGCGCGATGAAACAATCCTCTTTAATATGCGTATCGAATACTTTGAAACCGATCGCAAGTCCAGGGACTTTGGCAAGGCGACTGTCGTCACCGCGAAAAAAGGGCATCTGCAGCAGGGAAACAAGTTCATGACCATCTCGGGCGACGTTTTGGTTGAAGCGCCGCATGGACGCAAGCTCAAGACGCAGGAAATTTTCTGGGATGAAGCAAAAAACTCGCTCTATTCGAATGTGCCGGTCACCGTGCAGGATGGCACTGGCAACGTACTCACCGGCACGCGGGGTATTGTGACCGACCGATCGCTCAGCCGCACAGTGTTTAAAGGCGGCGTCGGCGCGGGATCGACCAACTTTTAGAAGTGTAACGTGGCAGAAAATACCGAACAGCGCGAGACGCTCCGCAATTCCTCCATATTTTCGCTATTCACATCTTTTTCGCGCGTGTTGGGCCTGCTGCGTGATATGCTCAAGGCATATGCGTTTGGCACGGGGCCACTGTCGGTCGCTTTCGATATTGCGTTTCGGCTGAACAATATGCTACGCAACCTTGTCGCCGAGGGCGCGCTGTCTCAGGCCTTTGTGCCGCTCTACAGCAAATACCACCGCGAAGGTGAAGATAAGTCGCGCGAAGCCGCGGGAGCAGTGATTGTCTTTGTGGCAATTGCGATGACGATCTTAACCGCAATCATCATTTTTGCACTGCCTCACATCATGCCGGTGATTCTCGCGCAGGATAAAATTCCCGGCGAACAGATGCAGCTGATCGTGAGCCTGAGCCAATTGCTCTTCCCCTATCTCGTGATGATGAGCGTCGCGTCGCTCTACATGGGCATCCAGTATTCGCACAAAATCTTCTGGGCTGCAAGCTTCGGTCCCGCTCTTTTGAATATCGTGATTCTGGTGTTCTTCGGTGCGTATGCGGCGTACATCCGGCTGGCGCATGGCACGTTCGATGTCTCATCCATTTACGTTTTTTCGATCGCTACACTCGCCGCCGCCGTCGCGCAAGTCATGTTTCAGATCTACACGGTGCACCGCCGTGGTCTTGCGCCAAGATATACTCTGAACTTTCGCCACGGTGCGCTCAAAGCACTCGGTTCGATGATGCTCCCGGCAGTCTTCTCCGCGTCAATGCAAGAGCTCGGCCAGCTGATCGATGTGTATCTTGCCACGTCACTCACCGCACAGGTGCCAGAAGCAATCTCGGCGCTGACCTATTCACACCGCTTGATACAATTGCCGATCGGCATCTTCGGCGTTGCAGTCGCAACTGCGAGTCTGCCGCAGCTTTCGCGGTTATTCCACACAGAAGATGCCGGCAGCGCTTTTTCAGACAGCCTTGCTTACTCTATTCGCCTGAATTTCTTTTTTCTTATGCCGGCGATCGCAGGCCTTATGGTGTTCAGCGATGCAATTATCAAACTGATATTTGAGCGCGGCGCCTTCACCGCGCGCTCGACCGAAGTGACCTCCCTTGCGCTCAAATGCTACGCACCGGGAATTCTCGCTTATTCGCTGCAGAAATTGTTCTCGGTATCTTTCTATGCGCGCATGAACACGCGCACGCCGGCAATCATCACCGGTATCGCGCTCCTGTTGAACTTCGCACTGAGCCTGCTTTTGATGCAGAGCATGCAACACGGTGGCCTCGCGGCCGGTTCGGCGATCGCCGCGTGGTGCGGCGTGGCGATCTACGCCGTGATGCTGCTTCGCGGTAAAGTGATTCATTCGCCGGCCGCGCTTTTCGCGGGCGTGGGTCGCGTTGTGCTGGTGAATATTGTTTTCGTGGCGGCGCTACTGCTGATGCGCCGGTATATTTTCCCTGACAGAATTCTTCTGCAACTAGCGGTTGCCATACCGGCGTCGCTCGTCATCTACATCGCTTTGGCGCGCGCATTGCGTCTGCCCGAGGCGAAAGTATTGCTCGAAATTCCGGGCAAAATCAAAAAGCGTTTCGGAGGTTAAATGCGTTTCATCGTTTTGCGCCACCAGGAAGAAGAGGGCTTGGGTACGATCGGTGATTGGCTTACCCGCAATGGCCATGCTTTCTTTTATGTAAACCTGTTTGCCAGGCAGCGCCCGCCGGCGAATGCGCTGATGGCTTACGATGGGCTGGTTTCGATGGGCGGACCGATGTCGGTCAACGACGATTCGCGACTCATGCAGACTTCTCTCGCTCTCACCGCAGACTTTGTCCAGGCGAAACGCCCCGTGCTCGGCGTGTGTCTGGGCGCGCAGGCAATCGCCAAAGTGACAGGTGGCAAGATCGCTGCATCTGCATTTGAACTGGGTTTCAGCATTGTTAAGCCTGTAGCACAACATCCGTTTTTTTCCACCGGCAAACTGGCGCCGAATGATTGGGATGTATTCCAGTGGCATGGGGAAAATTTCACTTTGCCAGCACGCGCCGTGCATTTATTCACGGGCGACGCAGTGGCGAATCAGGCCTTCACTCTCGAGAACGCGCTCGCGCTGCAGTTTCACAATGAGCTGTCATTCGATTGGTATAGCATGTGGTATGAAAGCCTGCGCCATAAATTTGAGAGAATGGATGGCCTGATAGCACCGACACCTGAGATGCCTTTTGCGGCGTTGCAGAAGAATTTATTTTCGCTTTTGGATGTCTGGCAGGCGAGTTGGATTTGATCCGTAGGGGTAGACTTAAGTCTGCCCCTACGGCAGCCAAAGGCGGGCATATTTCTCAATTCCCGCCGCGGTCGCCCCAAAGCGAAACGCATCGCCGATGACGGCGTAGAAAATTCTTTCGGATTGGCGAAGGTCGCGCGCATTATCGAGCGTGATGCCACCGATTAAGACCAGCGGCAGATCGGTGAGGCGGATGTATTCTTCAACCAGGTTCCGGTTCGTGGCAACACCGGTTTTCGTGCCGCTCGGAAACATCGTTCCGAGCGCAATGTAATCCGGGGAAGGGTGTGCTGAAAGAGCTGTTTCGAGTTCGGAAAGGCTGTGTGTTGAGCGACCATAGGGTACAGTGAGCGTATCGGGCAATACATCCTCCTGCCCCAAATGTAACGGCAGGCGCAGATGCTCTGCAACACCGGCGTGGTCGTTGACAATCACTGAGACACCGGCGGCCGACGCATTTTTTACCAGCGGGGCAAGATTTTGGGCATAGGCTTCGGCACTGATGCCCTTGTGCCGGTACTGTATTATTTTTACTCCGCCGCTAATTGCGCCCGTGACAAAATCTGAGAGGGATATCCCGCGTGCTGCGCAGGTCTCGCCGTCGCAGATGAGATACAGTTTGCTGTCACCGGATAGAATTTGGCTTGTGGGCATAGTGCGAATTCGCTTTCACAGCGCATGATTCTGCGCAAACCACTTTCTCAAATCGGGTTTTTTTGCATTTTCTTAGCCGCATTTGCGTCTCCGCTGTCGGCCAATATGCGGGCTCCTGTGCACATCCAGCACGGCAGCAGTGAACTAAGAGGAATGGCTGCCGATCTGCGCGTGCTGACTGAAGTTCTCGAATTCCATTGCCCTGAGTCATATAAGGGCAAACCCGATATGAAAGCTTTCGAGGCGCGCACCTGCAATGTGCGCGTGGTATACCGCATATCTGCGAGCGCGGCGACACAGGTGAAACTCGCATTCGTCTACGCGGGCAAAGGGGATGTACAGTGGAAGGTTGGGGGCAAGACTTTCAGGAGTTCACCTCAGTTACTGAAAAGCACCGACAAAAAAATCTGCAGTTATTGCCCCGATGAGATGAAACGCGTCAATTCAGCTGAGCAGGTAGTGGATCTTGTGAGCGGCATCAATGACGTCGAAGTGAGTTATGAGCAGGCGTTGTCATACGACGAATCCGGGCATAGCTATTTTTCCGACGGCCGCTGGGCACAGGGTTTTACCTATGAGCTTTGGCCGATCGCCGAATGGCAATGGGCCCCGGATTTCCACGCGGAGCTGAAGTTTTCGATCGCCGCGCGTTCGGGCTTTCTGGGCATCGGGTATAAAGACGACAAGATGAATTGTTCGATTGAAGAAAATGGCAAATATACTCAAATCCCGATCAGCGTGCAAAAGGTGACGGAAAATCGCCGCACCGCTACAGCGCGCATCGAGCTGAAAAGACGACCGCAAAGACTGGACTGCTCGTACGCCGCGGAGTGATTATTTTTTGAGTCCCAGGATATAAATTTCCACCTGGTATTGAAAGCTCGCTTCAATGTCTTCGGGCATGCCGAAGTCAGCGATGAGTTCAAGGCTGACAAAACCGTGCAGCAATGAACGCAGTGCCCGCACGGCATGCACGAGTTCGCTGTCCTTTACGCCGAGCGCTGTTACCAAAGAAAAAATTGTTCTCAGCAGTGCAGTCGCGGCAACCTGGAATTCCGGGCTGCGCCGTGCCATGGCACCCTGCAAAGCGCCATACATCCCCGGTCGTTGCTTCGCAAAGCTGCGGTAGATGCCGCAGGCTCGGCGCAGCGCCTCGCGCGGGTTCTGGATTTCCATAGCCGGGGCAAGCTCGGCGGTCAGCGCCTCGGCTGCAAGAATGCCAATGGCATCCTGAAGGTCTTCGAGGCTTGCCACGTGCTTATAGAGCGAGGGGGGTTTGATATCGAGTTTACGGGCAAGATTGCCGAGCGTCAGCTCAGCATAGCCTTTTTTATCCGCTAATTTGACCGCAGCGGCAATCACCGCTGCGCGCCCAAGCCCGTGGCGCGGCACTATTTTCCGCCCGGTTTGTAGGTTCCATCGGGGTCATGCCCGAAATAAACCTGCATCTGCTTATGCCGTTTTGCGAGTGAGCGCAGCGCGTTCAGCGACTCACGGCTCTGTGAGCGGTCTTGTGTCTTGCCGGGAGCGATGTTATTTTTGAAGCCAAAGCCAGTATGGCTCGCATCGCCCGTGATCAGCTTCGGTCCGGTTTTGGTGTTCACGACAAATGACATATGTCCCGTCGAATGCCCTGGGGTGTGGATTGCCCACACAGAACCGTCGCCGAAGATATCGAACACATGCCCGACGCCGGCAATCAGCGGCGCCGCGGCAAAGTCAATTTCCTGGATATTTTCAATACCGTCGAGGTGGTTCATGCACAGGCCAAATATATCCGCGTACGAATCGGCGAGCGTGCCTTTGCCGGCATAATAGGGAATGTCACGCGGTAAGGCGGGCGCACCTGAGGTATGGTCGACATGCATGTGTGTGAAGTAGACCGCCGTCAGTTTTGCGTTCAGCTGTTTCAGCTGCGACGCAATATCTTTGCCGGGTGTCTGCCGCGCAAAATTGAAAAAGCGTCCCATGCAGCCGAAGTTGCCGTGCCCTGATTTGGCAAAGCTCTCATCGAAACCGGTATCGATGAGGATGTCTCCTCTTTTGGGATGCCTGACGAGGTAGCTCATAACCGGCACGTACTGTTTGCTGTTTTTGATCTCCGGGTGGTTTTCGAGGTCGAGCAGGAGCGAATCGTCGACTTCGACTTCGCCGGTATTCAGCACAAACAGCTCGGGAAGGTTTGCCGCTGCGCGCTGACGATTTGCGCCTCGGTCGCGTTCGGACTCTGTGGTGCCGTTGAAGGGCGCACCCCGGGACGGTAGGTGCCGCAATGCAGTGCTGCAACGAGAAGAATGAGAAGGTGGTTTCTTTTGGCTAGTGTCATTAGCCAAAATGGCTAACGGCATTAGCTCGTCAAGCATTTACGCATATCCTGGCAGAGCGCAGCTCTGCCAGGATATGCAATTTATAACTTCGATCCGGCGCGTGAGCGCCGTGTTATTTTACGGGGAGAATTTTCTGGATGACGTTGCCTTCGCCGAGCAGCACGATCTTCGGTTGGAACGCCTTTGCCTCTTCAGGCGTCATCTGTGCGTAAGCAATGACGATGACCTTGTCGCCGCGGTGGCCGAGGCGTGCCGCGGCGCCGTTCAGGCAGACTTCATGCGAACCGCGCTTGCCTTTGATAAGATAGGTTTCGAGGCGCGCGCCGTTATTGACGTTGACCACATGCACCTTCTCGTATTCGACGAGCCCCGCAGCGTCCATCAGGTCTTCGTCGAGCGTCAGGCTGCCTTCATAAAACAGGTTGGCGTCGGTGATTTCCGCGCGGTGGACTTTAGCTCTCAGTAGGGAAATCTGCATCAGGCGAACCTCTTTATATTGTCAGCGATACGCTGTGTGACGTTTTTCTGCCCGAATTCGAGGCCAACGCGCACGGCATTGCGTACCGCACGCGCGTTCGACGAGCCATGGCCGATGATGCACACGCCGGCAACGCCGAGCAAAGGTGCTCCGCCATAGGTCGCGTAGTCCATGCGGTTCTTGACCGCCAGAAAAGCGGGCTTCATCATCAGCGCGCCGCCCTGTGCGATCGCAGAAGCGTTTATGTTCTTCTTCAGGCTCGAGAAGATTGTCTTCGCGAGGCCTTCGATCGATTTCAGGATGATATTGCCGACAAAACCGTCGCACACGACGACGTGCACGGGTTTTCCCGTGCCATAGAGATCGCGGCCTTCGACGTTGCCGACAAAATCGTATGGCAATTTTTTGAGCCGGTGCAGCGCCGAGAGCGTGAGTTCATTGCCCTTGGTGTCTTCTTCACCGTTCGAGATCAGTCCAATTTTGGGGTTAATGACACCCATAATTTCACGCGAATAAACCTCGCCCATTATCGCGAATTGTACTAAATATTCGCTCTTACAGTCCACATTTGCGCCTGAATCCAAAAGCACCGTGGCGGTGCCGTCTTCACGCGGTATCGGTGTGGCAATGGCCGGGCGCTTGACACCAGGCAGGCGGCCCATGTGCGCGAGCGCGGCAGCCATCGAAGCGCCGGTATTGCCGGGTGAAAAAAAACCGAGGGCTTCACCCGAGGCGACAAGCTTTGCCGCAACATTGACGGATGCATCGCGTTTCTGTCTGACCGCCATCGCAGGCGAGTCTTCCATCGTGATCACTTCTGAAGCATGCACGATGCGGATATTCGACCCGGTATAGCCATGCTTTTTGAGTTCGGCGGTCAGAATCGCTTCATCGCCGACAAGAATAACGTGCGCATCGAGCTCGAGCGCAGCGCTAATAGAGCCCAAAACCAACGGACCGGGTCCGTGGTCTCCGCTCATGGCATCGACTGCCATCCACATACGCTTGAGTCACAGTTTTAGTCACCCTGCCAAGCTCTTTAGGGGCGGCATTCTATTGGCCGGCAGAAGCCCATGGCCCCGGCTACGGACAACTATCGGTTTACCGCACCTGTACCGTCAGCCCTGTGCCGGCCATGGGTGAGCGGAATACCGTACCTGAAACAGGTGTTCCGGTGCCTGACGATATTCTTCGCAAAGTGAAATCCCTCTATGCGTCGGTGCCAGACCAGCAAACTGCGCTGCGCATTTACCAGTTTCTGCACAAGGTGGATTTGATGGTAGGGCCCGACCAGTTGTTTCGCAGCATGCTGATTCTCGCCGAATCGGATATCGCGTTTCTGGTGCGCTGGACTGCAGATTATGCAAACCGGCGCTGGGACGAGCGCGACGTCATTATGGATGCAGAAGATAAGCTTGGGGGCCCGCAGGAATACGGACTAAAGCCCTTCGTGTAATAAACGGGCTCACGAGGCAGATTTTTTCTGCCCGGGCAGTGGTTGACAAAGCAAACGCAATATGCGAAGGACGACACCCTATGAAAAAATTCCTGAAGCGCCTCGCGCTGCTCTTACTGATTATTGCCGCCGGTCTCGGCGCCTTTTTCGCTTTCGCCTACTGGAAAACCCGTGGCCGCATGGCGAAAACCTATACAGTACAGGGCCGTGCTATCGCGGTGCCGACCGACGCCGCGTCCGTCGCCGAGGGGAAACGCCTTTTTACATCGCGCGGTTGCGGCGATTGCCACTCGAGCGATCTTTCTGGCATGACTTTTCTCGAAAACCCCGCAATCGGAAAATTTTCCGGCACGAATCTGACGCGGGGTAAGGGTGGAGTGGGTGACAGACTCACGCCTGCGGGATTTGACCGTGCGTTACGCCACGGTGTCGGCCGTTCGGGCAAGCCGCTCATTTTTATGCCTTCTCTCGAATACGCGGGCATGAGTGATGAGGATGCCGGCCGTCTTCTGGCATATATCCAGAGTGCAGCACCTGTCGATAAGCCATCGCAGCGGCAGAAAATTGGCCCCCTGGGCCGTATTCTTTACTTCACCGGTAAAATGCCGATGCTGGTCACTGCCGAACTCATCAACCATAACGCTCCGGCCACCGCGAAGGTTGTTCCGTCCGTGAGCGTGGAATATGGCAAATACATTGCTCAGACCTGCACTGGTTGCCATGGACCAAACCTCGCGGGCGGCCCGATTCCCGGTGCACCACCCGAATGGCCCGCGGCACAGGATATTTCAAAAAATGCGCTGGGCAAATATAACGAGACGCAATTTATTACGGCGATTCGCACGGGTAAGCGCCCCGATGGTACTGAGATCCGTTTCCCTATGCCGTGGAAAAATTTTGCGCTGATGACCGACACAGAGCTGAAAGCGCTGTGGATGTATCTGCGCAACTAAAAGCCTAAGTTTTGATCACCTGCGGCGGTGCCGCAGGTGAAAACCTTTCGCCCCAAAAACCGTATTCAATTTCGGCAAACTCGCTCTCTGCTATCGCACGGTCGGCGATTGCGGGCGCTTCTCCCTTTGCGAGTGGTGCAGCCAAAAGCGGAAAGTCGCAGAGCTGTACGAGCGTGTGGAATGCGCGGTTAGAACCCAGTGCAGGCATCGACAAAGTGATGGTTTCTCCGTCAGGGTATGCCTGAGCGGAAGATTTCGGTAAGACCAGCAGGTTGGGGCCCGGCCATTCTCGCATGGCTAAATCCACCGGGGCTCCCGGCGCAGCCAGTTTTTGCCAGTCGGCATCTTCGGAGAGCAAAACAGGAAAGGTCTTTGTTTGCCCGGTCAGTGCGTGCAGGGTTTTCGCATTTTCAGCCGAATAGCGCATGAGAACGCAGTGCATGGTGTCGCACGGAAAGACGATCGGGTAGTTTGCGTCCAGCAGTTCCTGTGCGGCCCTGACTGCCTGCAGCTCGGGTTTTGTAACGTCGAGATCGATAATGCGCACAGGATTTCTTTGCAACCGGAGACGGGACGAAAATCCCGAAAAACTCTTTTCGCGTAGTCGTAAAGACGCAGCATGCTGACCTAAGAACGCGCAATGCTCGAATCGCTGACAGTTAAAGATTTTGCCCTTATCCGGGACCTGAATATCCAGTTCGGGTCGGGTCTCAATATTATCACGGGCGAAACCGGCGCCGGTAAATCGGTGATTTTGGGTGCGCTGTCGCTGGTACTGGGGTATAAAGCCACAACCGACATGATTCGCAGCGGTTCGAAGCGTGCGACGATCGAAGCTGCGTTTGCGATGCCGCCCGACACGCGTGCCGGGGCCAAGGCGCTCAGGCAGATTCTCGCCGACCAGGGGCTTGATGACGACGAGGGCAACCTGTTGCTCAGGCGCGAAATCAGTGTCGAAGGCAAAGGCCGCAGCTTCGTCAATGCGCGGCAGGTTCCGTCGGCTGTGCTGCGCGAGATCGGTAAATTCCTGGTCGACATACACGGCCAGAACGAACACCAGAATATTCTCACCGTTGATTCGCACCGCGCGATTCTCGATCGCTATGCACACCTCGGTGAATTTGTCGCAGAGATGCGCAAGTTGCACCGCGCTCGTGAAGAAGCCCGGCAAAAACTGTCGAGCGTGACCTTAAGCGAAGACGACAAGGCACGCCGTTTAGATATTCTGCAGCATGAAATACGCGAACTCGAAGCCGCGCGCATTGACGATCCGCGCGAAATTGACGAGCTTATCGCCCGCGAAAAAAGCCTCGCGAATGCAGAGACGCTGGTGAGCGATCTGAATTCTGTGCACCAGATTTTGGGCGGCGAAGGTGGATTCATCTCTCGCGGCGGCACGATCGAGCGCATACTCGAAAGTGATTCTGCATACGACGAATCGCTCGGTGAAATTCTCACGCAGTTCCGCGAAAGTTATTATGCCCTGGAAGAAATTTCACGCTCGATTCGCAGCAAGGCAGAGTCTTATTCGCTGAACCCCGACGAACTCGAAGAGATGCGCGAGCGCATCGGTCTTTTGCAATCGCTCGCGCGCAAATATGGCGGCCGAACCGGCGCCGCAGCCGAGGGCGACTATGGTGCCGGCCTGGAAAAAGCCAAAGCGTATCTCGAAAAAGCCAGGAACGAACTCACCGGCATTGAGCTTTCGTCGGGCGAAGAGGCCCGCTTGCGCAGCGAAATCGATACGCTGAATGCACAGATGAAGGACAAGGCGCTCTACCTGTCAGAGAAACGCAGGCTCGCGTCGCTCGAACTCGAGCAAAAGGTGCAGCAGGAACTCAAGGCGCTCGGCATGGAAGAGACGCAGATTAAAGTCTCGATCCGCTGGGAGTATGCGGATGATGGCACGGTAACTCAGGCGAATTCACCCGAAAAGAAATATGTCGTGTCGCCCACGGGGCTCGATATCGTGGAGTTTCTGATGGCGTCTTCTGCGCGCGATACGCTGAGGCCGCTGCGCAAGATCGCTTCGGGGGCAGAGATGAGCCGCATCATGCTCGCTCTTAAAAAGTCATTATTGAGACTGACCCTGTTTACACGATGGTATTCGACGAAGTCGATGCTGGCGTGGGCGGTCGCATCGCCGAAGCGGTCGGTAAGAAGCTCGCGGGCTTATCGCTCTCTTCACAGGTCATCGTCATCACTCACCTGCACCAGATCGCCGGCCTGTCGCCCAACGAAGTGCGGCATTTCAAGGTCAGCAAACACAAAGAAGATGGCACACGCATTACACGCCTTTCTAAAGAACAGCGCCTGCAGGAAATCGCGCGCATGATTGCCGGCGAAAATATCACCGAATCGGCGCTGACGCATGCGCGGCAGCTTTTAGCCGAGAAAATTGTCTGACAAGTTCCGGAACCTGTTAAATTCTGGCCGGCAGCGGAAGTCGCAGCCCAGCCAGCGTTTCATCGAGCGTCTCTGTGAGCGAAAGATAGTTAACCACGCGTGTCATCTCAAAAATCTTGCGGACATAACTGCTGGCGCCGAAGATGCTGACGCGGCCAGAGCGTGCGCTTAGGGTGCGGGTGATGGCAAAAAGAGCACCAATGCCCGATGAATCGATCATCGAGACATTCGTGAAGTCGAGCAAAAAGTTGCGGATGCCCTGCGTCATGTTTTTGTCGATTTCCTTGCGCAAGGTCTGCGAATTATAGAGACTTATCTCGCCATTCAATATGAAAACCAGCGTTTCCGGATCAATGACCTTGAGCTCGAGATGCAGCGATTGCAGGCGTTTTTCCAAAGGTTGCATTGTGCTGTTTATACGAGCCAGCAGCCAAAAAGGTGTCAAGATTGCAGCCACCTCGGGGAAAAATCCCGGATTTCGTTGGCACTGACGGGTGATTCAGTCGTATAGTTTTGTATGTTTGTGCAGGTGCCCATGAATCGCGGCAAATTTATCAGAATAGGCCTTTTTTTTGCGCTGCTGGCGATTCCGGCCTGCGGTAACCTCGTCACGCGTTTCCTGGACAGCGTGATGCAAACCACCGGGCCATGGGCCAAAAAGCGCCGGCTGACGATGAATAATTCGGGAATCGGGCAGCTGACGGATTTTCCGCTGATGGTCAGCCTGAATGCGTCGCGCATCGATTATTCACTCTGCCAGTCGTCCGGGCAGGATTTGCGGTTTTTCGACAGCGACGGGAAGACCGCTTTGTCGTATGAAATCGAGCAGTGGAAAAGTTCGGGCACTTCGATTATTTGGGTGCGCGTGCCCCAGATTGACGCCAGTTCGACCAGCGACAGTATTGTCATGTTGTATGGAAATCCTTCCGCGCTTGCTGGCAGTAATTCGGCGGGAGTCTGGACTTCTGACTATGTTGGCATCTACCATATGAATAACGGACAGGATGCTTCAACCAAGGGAAATCATGCCTCATCGGTGAGTAATGTCACCTTTAGCAATGGGGGAGCCTATGGCGGCACGGGTTTTTTCGATTCTGCGCTGACACCAGCCATGACCGTGCCGACCACCGGTTATGCGCTGGCCAACGGAGGAACCATTGAGGCGCTCGTTTCGCTGCGAACAGCGCCGACGAATTCGAATTACCGATTTATTTTTTCGCATACCTCAGGCCTGGACGAGCGCATGTATCTTGGCACAAAGAATGCACCGGCAACATTCATGGGTGCTATGGGAAACAATATCGAGCTCCTGTCTGCGACAGCCACATATACCCTGAATACACCGACATATGTTTCGATTGTCTTCAGCGGCCCACCGCCTGGGAGTTTTGCGATCTTTTTTAACGGGCTGCAGACGGACAGCAACACCTATTCTGTACACAATGGAATTATGGCAACGGCAAGAATCGGCAATTACGGCAACGGCGCAAATACGTGGGGCTGGGATGGCGATATACACGAAGTGCGCGTCAGCATGGCGGCGAAAAACGCAGACTACATGAAGGCGAATAATCGCGCGTTCACCGACAGTTACATTACCTACGGCGCCGAAGAAAAAAACGAGTAGTGCCTCACTGAATTTTGCGGATTGCATTGCTGCCGCGATCGCACACGTAGATATTTGCCCCATCAGAAACGATGCCTCGGATCGTGTTGAACTGCACGGGGCCTGGCGCGGAATTCTGGTAACCGACGCCGCCTGAAATCACGGTCGTTACTGCGCCAGTACCGGGGGAAATCCGCCTGATAGCATGGTTAGTGTTATCGGTAAGAAAAAGATCAGTGCCGTCATGTGTCAGGTCGTTTGGCCCGTCAAATGACGCGAGGTTGCCCGTTGCATCGCTGTAGCCGGGTGATCCGTTTCCCGCAACCAGCACGAGGGAAAAGCTGCCGATTGCCGCGGAATAGACATTGTGCAATTGTGTGTCTGTGAGGTACAGAACCGAACCGATCGCAGTGATTCCCGAGAATGTGTGCCCGGTACCGCTGATGACTGGCGTGATGGAGCCGGTGAGAGTCGATACCTCTGATACGGAAACGCCGCTGTTATTGTTTGTGACATAGAGCGATGTGCCGCTAAGTACGAGGGAATAGCACGCCGGTAAATTGGCGGCGTCCTGTACCAAAGTGCCAAGGATACCGCTTGCGAGTGCCAGTACACGGATGGCGGTATTACCTGCATCGCAGATGTATAAATAATTACCGTCGGTCGTTAGACCCTGAGGAGTGTTGAGGCGATTGATTCCCATGGTGCCGTTGGCGAGCAGCGCCGAACCGACGGCACCGGCAATCGTCGTCACTGCCCCCGAAGAGAGGTCGACGCGGCGGATTGTATGGTTATTCTTGTCCGATACATACAGGTAGCGTCCGTCGGTGGTGATTCCGTGAGGCGCATTAAACGCAGCACCCGAGCCGGTACCATCGCTGCTGCCGCTGGCGATGCTGGTGGGGGCAGGGCCTGCATAGGTTGTGACCGTGCCGGCGAGTCCCAGTGCATGTGCAATCGTTCCCGAAGAGAGAGGTCCGCTCGCATTGCCGGTGACTGCGACGAGTAAATTATACGTGAGCGTTGAGCCGCCGGAGCTGAGAAAAATTTCAATGGGGTTGCTCGTGCTGGTGAGAGAGCATGTCCATGATGCGCCGGCCTCGCTGCATGCAGTGGAGCCGTTGATGCGAACCAGTGTGATGGAGTCATTTGCGGCCGTGGCCGCGGTCAGAACAAGAGACGCAGTACCATACCCGACGTTCAGCGAATAGCTGGTGGTTGCCGGCTGAAATGCAGGGGTAAGCGTACCGGTTGAGACGCTGAGATTCTGCAGGTATCCGGTAGAAGCCGCGTTGCCCTGTTGGGTGCTCTCTTCGCTGTTGATCAGGCGAGTGACCAGGTTGCCACACCGGGCCGTCAGGAAAGCGCAAACAAACAGGCAAACGCCACAGGCCCGGCCTATTTTCTGCGCCACTGGCAGTTATACGCTTCGCCCTGCCGGAAGTTACGAATTTGCTCAGAATCTGTAGATTCCGCCGAGCGAGATGCCGGGAAGCAATATGACTGTTTCGCGGTCGTAAATATAGTGTAAGTGCATGTCGGCCATGACGCCAAAGTGTCCGGAGATATCCCGCGTTAGCCGGCCGAAAGCCGTGAGGGTAAAAGCAGCCCCGGTTTCTGACAGTGTTGCTGACCGGGCAATGAGCAGCGTTGCACCGGCGGCGAGACCTGCTGCGCTTTCGATGTTCCAGAAAACGTATGGTAGCCGGTAGCGGGCCCCGGCAGTGAAAATCGCGCTGCGCAGCGATGATTCGCTGCTGACAAATTGGTTTGCGTCGATTCGGGCGATGGCGTCGAAACGGGAAAATACCGCGTAGGCGCCCGCAATTGAAAGCGCGGGGGCAATTTTTGAAAACGTGGCAAGCCGGCCGGTAGAAAAATCCATACCGGCGGAAACCGAAAATTCTGATTTGTGTTCCACCTTCGGCGGCGGATTTTTTAAAGGTACGCTGCGCTCGACTGTCCTGACTACAAAACTTTTATCGATTGGGAAGCTGTGCAGCACCGGAGAGAGACGCACAAAATAACGTTCTGCGTTTTCGGAAACCAGTTCGGCGTTATAGATATCCTGTCCGTCGAGGCAGATAAAATCGTAACGCCCCCCCGGTTCGAGCGCGGTGAGCGCAGTGCCGGATAAAAGGAATCCCAGAATACAGAAAAAACGAAACGGCACCGGTCGCCGCGATGGACAGTCGGGGCTTGCCGGCAACTAAATTACCTGATACCGGGAAAGCGCCCTAAGGCAATTGTTCCAGTGCCTGTTCAAAAGTCTCGAATACATCCATCTGGTTGATCGCGCGCGTCACGGTTAATGCTGCGACCACCATCTCCTGCGGCTTCACCAGGCGAATTCCTCCGCCGCGCTTTTTGAAGCGGATGCCCGACGCGAAAAAAACACCGATGCCCGAGGAGTCGATATATTCGAGGTCTTCGATCAGGGCAATCACGGTTTTGATTTTTTCGTTCACATAAATGCGGTCGAGCAGTTTGCGCAGTTCCTGCGCGGAATAGATATCGAGCGTACCGGCAAGCCGAATGACCGGCACATCCGGATTATCTGCGGGTATCTGGTTGAGATCCAGTCTGGATTTTACGGACATTTTTTTCCTGTTATCGCATGGTTGCGATGTCTTCTTTTTGCAGCGTCACAATCTGACCGGCGATTTCCAGTTTCACTGTTTCGCTGGTTTCTGAAATTCTGTTGCCCTTGACGATGGTTCCGTTTTTCATGTGTAGCGTGATCGGCGTTCTTGCCGCAGGTTCGGTGCGGGCTGCGGGAACCTCGTCTTTGTGCCTGGTTTCTGGTGTGGGATGCGTAAAAGACGCAAACAGGGCCGCGTCATTTTCACGGCTGAGCCGTGGTTCCATGCCGCGCACCCCAAAAGTCAGGGTTTCACCCGAAGCCACGAGCTGTTCTTTTTTGCCGGCAACGAAAGCCACTTTGCCCGATTGTACTTTCAGCGATTGCGAACCTGCTGTGGCGTTCAAAATGAATCTTGTGCCAATAATCTTGTAGCGCCCGCCGGCTACTTCAATCGTCACCGCCTTTACCCGGTCATTGGGTTCAAAGTCGAAGAGGGCGTTCAGGGATTGGGCATGTATGGTAAGTTGGCGATCGATCAGCGATGTGGCAATTTGCCGTCCGTCGCGATAGTAAATCCGCACGCTGTCGGCGATGACCTGGTTTTCATTGTGGTAATTGCGGGCTGCAGTCGTCTCTATTGCCGGCCGAATATCTTTTTGCAGCTGAAAGTAGGCCACGGCTGTAAAGCCAAGAGCTAAAACAGCCGCCACCGGAAGCCAATATCGGATTGCGGGTGTTTTGTTTGCCCTGGAGCGCTCGAGAATCTGCCGGCGCATCTTTTCAAACGCGAGTTCATCGGGGCGTTCGAGATCACGGGGAACCAATGAGCGCAGCCGGGCCTCGTAAGGCGTTGCCGGCACCCCGTCGAGAAAGGCCCCTGCGGCCTGTTGCTTTTGACTTTCGTCAGCCATGCTGAACCCTTCTCAATATACTACCAAAGGCAGCAGAAAATGCCATTTTTATTCGGATTGCATATCGGTTAAGAAGCATAGGTTTTTTCACAGGAATTCAGCGAGTATATTGCGCAGTTGATCCTTATAGCGCATCAGGCTGCGCTTTGGAATCTTAAGGGTTGTTGCAATTTCATCGTAAGTCATATCATAATCGACGCGCAGCACGAATATCTTCAGGTATGATGGATCGTGAGCGAGCATTTTGCTCACCATCTCGCTGCGCAGCATACCGAATTCTGCGTCCCCGATCTGGTCGCGCCGGTCGGGGCGTTCGGGGATAACTTCGAAATTGCTGACGCGGGAGAATTTCTTCAGGTAGTCCACGGCCAGGTTGTGGCTGATCTGGAACAGGAAAGACTTATATGCCGAAGGCCTGTCAGGGTCGGCCTTTTGCAAAAAGCGCAGAAAGGTTTCCTGCATCAGGTCGTCGGCAATTGCGCGGTTATTGACAACCCGCATAATACTGTGGTGAACGAGCGCCGCGTACTCGCGGTATGCCGTATTAAACTGATCCTCTGACATACACTCGGGGGAGCTTTAGACCCGGTGACGGATTAAAAATTGGCAACAGAGATCGCGTACAGTCGTATTCTAGTCACCTTGAGCCAGAAGCCGCCGGAAAAGAAGCCCCGCAAAGTTACCAAAACTTCTATCGTGACGCAGCTATCCCTGCTTTTCCTGATGCTTGCGGTGATCAACCTGGTGGTGACCTGGGTGTTCTCCGGGGCCAACCAGATGCGGCTCATTTCGGAAAAAGCAGATCTCGCAGGGTCAACCGTGGCATTTGAGATCTTGCGGCGATTGCCTGCCGAATCTTTCAAGACAGAACAAAAAAAGCCGAAAACGCCGGTTTCGCTAAATATGGCCAAAGTTTCCGATACGCTGCGCATCACGCGCGAATCGAAAGACATGATTATTGCACAATTCGATATCGTATCGACAGAGTTCGAATATCTCGGTGGTTTTCCCGAGGCGCGCAAGGGTTTTATAACACCCGAAGTTTCGCAGAATGTTCTCAAGGCCATTCAGCTGCGCGACCTCAGCGGCAAGCCGTTTCTCGGCGTGCCCGACATATTGGCATATAATATCCGCCTCTATATTCCGCTGACGGTTCGGGGAGAGCGAGATCTCGTGCTGGTGACCCAGGTGAAGCTCGATTCGATTCCGAGCGACCTGAAGAGCCTGGTGCGTCTGGTCTTCGCGACGATAGCACTGATGCTGCTGATCCAGGTCGGCATTGGCTTCCTGATATACCGTATTCTGATTCGACCGATTCGCCAGGTGAGCCATGCCGCAGTCGAGCTGGGCGGCGGCAATTTTTCGACGATCGACATGCCGCGCCGCCAGCGCGACGAAATTTTTTCGCTGATTGAATCGTTCAACCAGATGAGCAGCGATCTCAGGCAAAAAGATGCCACGATCAATAACCAGCTGAATGAACTGCAGGAAAAAAACGACGTCATGGATTTTGAGCTCGAAATCGCAGAGCGCATACAACAATCGATTCTGCCCGACAAAGACCGGCTCGACGGCGTGCGCGCTGCCGTTGAGTATGTGCCGCTGCACCGAGTTTCGGGCGACGTTTTCGATTTTGTACACCTGCCCGACGGGTCGGCGGTGATTATCATCGCCGATGCGAGCGGCCACGGAGTGCCCGCTGCTTTTCTGACGATATTACTCAAGGTGTTTTTTTCAGACCTCGTACACCGGTATCCGGAACCCGCAGACCTGGTGCGCAACCTGAATGCGAAGCTCAGCCAGTATCTCGAAGGCACCGGATTTTACCTGACGGCTTTTTGCATACGCATTTTACCGGATCTCACGGCAGAATATTGCAACTGCGGACACCCGTCGCCGTTGCTGGTGCACGAAGACGGTTCGATTGCTGCGCTCGACGGCGAGAATGAAGTCCTCGGCTTAAGCGCGGAGCTCGATCAGTTTCAGTCTTCCGGAATACAGCTTACCGGTACTGATCGCCTCGTGCTGTTCACTGATGGGCTTACCGAGCTCAGGAATGAAGAGCGCCAGTTTCTGCCTGAAACGGATTTGCACCGTATTTTGCGCGAGACACGGCATCTTCCGTGCGAAGAAGCGCGCGCACAAGTACTGGCATTTGCGCGCGAATTCCAGGGTACAATGCGCTCGAGCGACGATTTGACGCTGCTGGTACTGCCTGTGTCAGGTCTGCTCGCCGGGAACTCTGCTGCCCTGCAGAGCCCGGCCGGCGGTGCAGAGGCGGAAGTCGTTACGTTGCTTGAAAAAATCGTGCAGATTCGCAACTCGGCGAGTTTCACAGCGCTGCTCATCAACGCTCACCTGAAGATGGGGAATTCTTCCCGTGCCGAAGCTTTGCTGACACAGGCCGAGGCGCGGTTTCCTGACAGCCGGCTGATTGAAATTGTCGGGCAGCGGCTAAAAGTCGCCCGCTGAATATGACTGCACTCACTGCGATTCGTGCTATCGTCGTCGTTGCAACGCTGCTCGGTGGCGCTCTCGTAATGCGTCTTGTTTACGAAGTACGCCTTCACGAACTCGGCGAAAATCTGGAAACCACCGCGGACAAGACTGCTGCCCTGCGCTCGCTGGGACTCATTGCGAGATTTCAATTGATACGCAGCCGCATGAAAAGCGGGGAGGATATGGCGCTGCTCAGGCGCGAAGCGCGTTCCGGTTTTGCGATGGGGGAAAGCCTGGCGAAAACAAGGCAGGAAAACATGTCCCTCGGCTACAGTGTTGGGCTCAGGATCATCAATTTCGTCAACGTTATCGCAGGTGGCAGGCCGCTGACCGCGTCGCATAAGAGCAGGGCGGATTACCTTCGTGAAGACGCGTATCTCAGCGAATTGCAGCGAGATTTTCCCCGCGCGATAGCTTATTACGATCAGCTCATCGGCGAAGTGCAGGGACGCGACGCCGATACAGAGAGTTTTTCGCTTCTGCACCGCGGATTCTGCCACGCAATCTTAAGTCAAAAGGGGAAGGCTGTCGAAGACCTCGCGGCCGTGGTCAAGGCTAACCGGCGCGGTGAATATCGTTTTACCGCCGAAGTTCTGCTGGCATATCTTGAAGATTTCTCCGCGCAGGCTGAAAAGATTGCCGTGATGCCCGATTCGATAAAAAAAGGCAAGGCCTATTACGATATTGGTGCTTACCTGAGCGCGATACGCGTGATGGAGGGACTTCCCGCGGCGCAAAAAGATGCGCAGGCGAATTTCGTGCTCGCGCGCTCTTACGAAGAGATCGGCAAAAGCGAAAAGGCGCTGGCAAGTTACCGGCAGCTCATCGAGAAAAGACCACGGTCGCAGTATGCGAGACTCGCCAACCGGCGCATCTATGCGATCGGTGCGATCTATTCCGGTGGCAAAGAGCTAATCCGCGAATCGGAGCAGGCGGCTCAGAAAAAAATTGCCGACCCCGAGCTATTAAAAGAGAAAGCACGCACCAATACTCTGGTTATGGCAATTGCAGAGCGCAGCGAGGAGAAAAAACAGGAGCTCAGGGCAATGCAATCGAACGAGACGACCCTGCCGCCGGTTAAGCCAGTCGTGCCGGCGCCGCCGGTCGAAGTCGCACCTGCCAAAATTGCGGCTGAAAAACCCGTCACCAGGCCTGTCATAAGACCCGTTGCGCGCAAAGTTGCAGTGAAGCAGAAACCGGTTGTCGAAGAAGCCCCACCGGTCAGGGTTCAGGAAAAGCCGCCGATCGACCATGACGCGCTGAGCCGCGAGGAGCGGAAGAAAATCATTTCATCCGAGGGGGAAATCGACCAGCTTGTTCTCGGCGACGGCAACCGCATCTGGGGAATCGTCATTAACGAGCAGGCTCAGAAACTGGTGGTGCTGACTGTGATGGGCAAACTGGAGGTCGATAAGAGCCAGGTTGTGCGCAGAGAGAAGATTCCAGCAGAGACTGCGTTTCGTTAGCAAACGAGAGGTTGCCCTAAATCCCGCCGTTCGTTGACAGCGCGTCTGACTGCTGCAATCGCCCCCATGGATCGCCTTGTCCGTCTTACCAGCCATGGATTTCTGGCGCTGACCTTGCTCTCGCTGTCACCACTGAGAATACTTTCACCCTCGGTAGACGATTTGCCGCCGGGTGTGCGTGCTTTCAAAGCCGGCAGGTACGAGTTATCAGTAAAGCTCGAAGACGCCAAACACGCCAAAGAGGGCATTTTCGGCGAACTGGTAATCCCCCCCGGTGTGACGGGACCGGTGCCCGCAATTGTATTTGTGCATGGTAATTCGCGGAACAAGAATTATTATAAAAGCGCAGCGAATTTTCTCGTTCAGCCTGCAGCGCAGAAAAAAATCATCATGCTTAGCGTGCAGAACTGGTGGCCGCTCTCGGGCGACCACCTCGATGGCACTGAAGAGTCGCGCCGCGCGGTGAATATCTTCGTCAATCGTCTTGCGAAAGCCGGCATTATCCAGAAAGATAAGGTTTTCCTCAGCGGATTTTCTGCAGGCGGGCTGGTGATCGTGTCGGCATTTCTGCACAGCATCGACCATATGCAGTTTGAGCCATATAAGCAGAAACTCGCGACAACGATGGCGGGTGCGATTGAAGCTTCCAAAAAAACTGTGGATGAATATTATTATTCGGTGCTGAATCCCGGCAAAGACGCCGGATTTTTCCCTTACGCCGGCTTTATCAGCATCAAGGGGAACTTTTATAACAAGTACTTTCCCGCCGATCCGTTACTTAGCAGTGAAGACAGGCGAAAGCTGACCGGGCCATGGACATGGGATAAAAAAATCGTGCTCACAGTAGGGGGCGACCGCGAAGCTAAAGACGTAAGAGTCGAAGTGCCGCTCTTACGCGAATATCTCAAGCGCGAGTGGGGTGCCAAGCTCGACTACCATGAATATGGCGACGGTGTGCACGATATAGAAAAATCAGACCAGGACTTGCTGTGGAGCATGGTGACAGAACCTGTCCCTCCGCCGGTACCTGAAAACAAACAGCTCGCAGGTTCCGGAAAAAATCCGAATTAAGTTCTACCGAACTCTTTCATACACGCGCATCGCATGGTCGAGAAAGTCGGTGAGCACGATATATTGCCGTCGGGCGAGACGTTTATCTGCGGGTTGATTGCCGGCTTCGATCTCTTCGACGACCTGCTGCGTCGCGATGTCAATGACCATCAGTCTTCCGAAATCCGGCCCTTTGATTAAGTAGGATTTAGGATTGTTTTTTCCGCGGCACGACACATAGAGATATTTGCCGTCATTCGATTCAGCAATTGTATTGGGATCTTGTTGAATACCTTTGTCTCTGCAACTTTTGCGTTCTGCGTGATAAAATACACTTTGCTGCGCATCATGTCTGAAACGGCAAATAAATCCGTCCCTGTCTTGAGTCGCACCGCGCGCTGCTGGCGCCGCCCTGATGATCGTGTGCGCAATTTTATTCTGCTCAAGGTCGACCATGACAGTTCTGCCCGCGCCGTCGCCGTCGTTCTTACCGCCGAAGATGGCCGCCAGCACGCCTTTTGCCGTCGGCTGAAAAAACGCCATGCCGCGCGGTACGCCGCCGGAGTTTGATTTTTTTTATTTTCCTGCAGTGTGTCTGGACGACACGATCGAAATATCGGAGCTGTTCCAGCTGCTAGCATAGACGACGTTCAGTGCCGGGTTAAAGGCGAAAATCCTTTGTCCATGCGCCGGTCAGTTTGATTGAGCCGAGATATGCGAGCGTCTGTACAGAGAAGCGGTGTATCGCGGCGGCCTTCATCTGGCTCACCCAGAATTCACCGCGCGGGCCGACCACAACGCTTTCGACAAAACCACCGCGCTTCGCGTATTCAGCAGGCAGTTCAAGGCGCGTGACCTGTTTCGTCAGAATGTCGATCACTTCGATGTGGTTGTCGTCCAAAAGGGGCAGCACCACGCGCGTCGGAGAGATGAACATAGCACTTTTCGGCTGGTGACCGGTGGCAATGCGGTGCACGAAGCGAAGCCCCGCCGTCGGGCTATCAAGCACCACGAGCGGAGTCTCTGCGGCCGGCTGGTCGGTAAACCGCACCTGGATTTCCCGCAGCGCGCCGGTTTTGGTATTTTGCGCAACGATAACTGTGCCGGATTCACTGATCGGGACGGTGTGCATCGCAATTTCGGCGAGGGCCTGGGTTTTGTCGATTTTAGAAAACTTTACCGGTAACCCCGGGGCTTTTGCCGGCAGTTTTTTACCTGTGTATTTTTCGACGTATGCGGCAATTGCCTCTACATTATCCCCGACAGGGGGGATAAACCGCGTTGCCTGGTAAGGCTGTATAAAGAAGGTAATTTTGCAGCTTTTAAAGCCATTGGCTGCCTGATTGCAGGCGGCATCGACCGCGATGGGTCTGGACAGGGACGATTGGGCGGTTAAAGCACTCCCGAATAGGGTAAAAAGCGCAGCCGCAGCGAGTGTGGGGTAAAAAGGCCGTAACCCGGAGAAGGGAGACAGAAAAGTGTCAATCCGCATGAGCATGTTACAAACCGGTATTTGGCGACACGAGGTCGCTAATTTTGCTGCGGGCATGGATGCCCTCTTTGCAGCATTTGGCGACACGAGGTCGCTAATTTTGCTGCGGGCACGGCGCAAATTATTCGCTCAATGGCTTTCCCTGCTCATCCGACATAATAAGAGGACGCCATGATCGAGTTGTCACGCCTCAATGGAAAGGTTTTTTATCTGAACCACAATCTCATTGAGATATTTGAAGAGACGCCCGATACGGTGATCAAGCTGACCGACGGCACCAAGTACGTGGTGCGCGAAAAAACGGAAGAGCTGTTGGGGAAGATTGTTGCCTTTAACCGGCAGATCTTCGCCGAGAAAACGCGGATTGATTAGCATAATAGCTGGCCACGCTTTGGCCGGCGACCGGGGTTGTTAAGGGGTATGCAGTACCCCTTAAATTCTCCAAAAAATTTGGCGAGAGCCGGCCGTGAAACGGCAGGCACACGCGGAGGAAAAGATGGCAGATGCAGAAGATTTAGACAACGAAGAAGGCGGCGACGAAGCCCCCGCGGCCCCCATATCGAGCGGCCGTTCGCGCATTGTTACCATTCTGATCTGGGTCGTGGCGGGCCTGATCGCATTGGCGCTGATGTTTGTCATCTCGGTCATGGTGGCGAAATACTATAAAAATGCGGATTTCCAGGAGACGGAGAGCATTACGATTGCTCCGCCTTCGGCGCCACCGGCAATTTTCAAGATTGCACACGAATTTCGCGTGAATACGGCCGACACCGACGAAGCGCACTACGCGCAGGCGACGATTACGCTGGGTTACGAGGGTGAGCTCAATAAGCAGCTCGACGCGGAGCTTGCGAAACGCCTGCCGCAGATGGTGCACATTATTAACATCATTCTCGGCGGCAAAAGAAAGGATGAACTTTTCACGCCGTTGCAGAAGTTGAATCTGGGCGAAGAGATTAAGAACCAGATCAATATGATACTGCGTGACGGGAAAATTTCCGAGGTTATGTTTGAACAGCTTGTTGTTAGTTAAAGACGCTTTAGAGGTGCGCAGCACCTCTAAAGCGCTCTTCGGAGGAAAGTATGGGTGACGGTTCATTATCGCAAGAAGAAATTGATGCCTTATTAATGGGCACAGACGACATGGCGGCGCCTGCCGGAAAAGGTGGCGGCGCAGCCGTGTCTGACGGCGGCGGTCTTTCGCCGACCGAGCGCGAGCTGCTCGCCGATGCATTCAACGACGCGATGCAAGTCGCAGGTGCACAGGCCGGCGCGATGGTCGGCAAAAATGTGCAGATCACCAATGCGCAGGTGGATGAAATTTCTCCGGTGCAAATCGCAGGTGAAATGCCGAAAGGTGGGGTGGTCGCCGAAGTGGCGATGGGGGCGACGCATACCGCCCTGGTTTACCCAAAAGACCTGGCACGCAGAATCGCACAGACGATGATGGGTGGCGCCGACGACGGCGGCGACATCAACGACGCGCACCTTTCAACACTGTCTGAGCTGTCGCAAAGTATCATTTCATCGATCGCGAACGGGCTTTCGGCCAAGTTCAACGACTCGCTGAGCCCGTCGATGCCCGAGATGAAAATTTTCAACTCGCCCGCAGATGCACCGCAATTCATGGGTGGTATCGTTAAGGTATCTTACAACATTGCGATTGAGGGCATGCCCGGTTCGCGTGTGACACACTACCTCGACGGTGCTGCCGCTGGCCGCTGGGCCAAGAGCATTCGCGGAGCGAGTGCGCCGCAGAATGCCTCGTTCGATATGGATTTCGGCGCGGGCACTGGCGGCGGCGGAGTTTCTGTCAACCCGGTCAACTTTCCGAGCCTGCAGCAATCCGGTGGTTCGGCGCAGCTGCCACCCAACCTCGAGCTTCTGCTCGATGTGCAGATGGCGCTCACGGTCGAACTCGGCCGTACGAAAAAATACGTCAAAGAAATTCTGTCATTGGGTGAAGGTTCGATCATCGAACTCGACAAACTCGCGGGTGAGCCGGTCGACCTTCTGGTCAACGGCAAACTCATTGCGCGCGGTGAGGTCGTGGTCATCGACGAAAACTTCGGCGTGCGCGTAACCGATATTGTTGGG
>JAXMHE010000017.1:0-82289 GCA_046346945.1 Turneriella sp. | reverse complement strand
TGCGGCGACCGCGAGATCGGCAATCGTCGTGTCTTCTGACTCGCCCGAGCGGTGTGAAGCGATGCAGGTGTAGCCGTTGCGGCCGGCGAGCGCCATTGTTTCAAAGGTCTCGGTGAGTGTGCCGATCTGGTTGACTTTAATAAGGATTGAATTCGCGATGCCCTTGCTGATACCTTCAGCGAGAATTTTTTTGTTGGTCACGAACAGGTCGTCGCCGACGAGCTGGATTTTGCTGCCGAGTTTTTTGGTCAGCTTCGCCCAGCCATCCCAGTCTTGTTCTGCCATACCGTCTTCGAGAGAGACGATCGGATATTTGCTGCAGTAGTCAGCGTAGAGGTCAATGATACCATCCGCATCTAGGACCTTGCCGTCATCGCCGTCGAGTTTGTACTTGCCATCTTTGTAGAACTCGCTCGAAGCCGCATCCATTGCGATGAACGTATCGACGCCCGGTTTGTAGCCGGCTTTTTCAATTGCCGCCATCAGCAGGTCGAGGCCTTCGCGGTTCGATTTAACGTTCGGGGCATAGCCACCTTCGTCGCCGACAGCCGTGTTGTAGCTCTTATCGTGCAGCACTTTTTTGAGAGCATGGAAAATTTCAGCACCCTGGCGCAGGCATTCGCGGAACGAATCGAACTTCACCGGTACGATCATGTATTCCTGGAAGTCGAGGTTGTTGTCGGCGTGCGCGCCGCCGTTGATGACGTTCATCATTGGCACGGGCAGTGTGCGCGAGAAGGGTGAACCGAGGTAGCGGAACAGCGGCAGGTCGAGGTATTTTGCCGCGGCATGCGCGGTCGCCATCGACACAGCCAGCATTGCATTCGCACCAAGTTTTGATTTGTTTTCAGTGCCGTCGAGTTCGAGCAAGATGCGGTCAACTTCACGCTGGCCGATCGCTTCGACACCGACGAGGTGCGGATTGATGATTTCGTTGACATTGGCTACCGCCTTGAGCACGCCTTTGCCGCCGTAACGGGCCTTGTCGCCATCGCGCAATTCGAGCGCTTCGCGGCTTCCGGTAGAGGCACCTGAGGGTACGATCGCGCGGCCAACATCGCCGCTGTCGAGGCTCACCTCGACTTCTACTGTGGGGTTGCCGCGCGAGTCGATTACTTCGCGGGCACGGACATCTTCAATCACGGTTGTCATGGGGTTTACTGCGGTTTTTACTTGGTCTGTAAAGCATATCAGCCGCGGGGTATCCGGCCCAAAAAATAGCCCTAATTACGGGGTGTGTCAGCCCTGCCACCCGGCTCAGGGGCAGCCTCCGGTACCACAAAAGTGCCCCGTGTTGGTCTTGACGTAAGTCAATGACAATGCCCTGTTTATATGTTATTTAACAAACAATCGGGGGAAAGATGAAGAGAGTACTTCAGCATAAGTTTGCATTGGTTGTGGTGGCCGTTCTTGCGGGCCTGCTGATCGCCACGATGGCATCCCGTAAGGTGTCCTTTTTCATTGGCGGATTTTTCCTGCATACGGGGTATGTCATCCAGGACCTGTCTGGTTCGTTTCATCATGAGGTCAGCGACCATGACCCGGTGCACCCGAACGAAATTTTCAAAACGATTATGGCGCAGAATGCCATGCAAGCGCGTATCTGGAAAGTCACCCCCGACCAAAAAGACCGCAAACCCAAGGCTGTCATTATCATGTGTATCGATCCGCGGCTCGACGATAACCGCATTTTAGGCGATGCCCGCGGCTATTATGACATCATCCGCATTCCGGGGTCGGTCATCACCGAAGAGGTGGCAGAGGCCGTCGAGCTCGCGGTCGTGAAGCACGCGGTCAAGCTCGTGCTGGTGGTGACGCACACCGACTGTGCGATGGAAAAACTTGCGGCGTCAGAAGACGGCCAGCACCACTATCCACTGCTTTCCGAAGGTATCAATAACCATTCAAAGCGCCTGCAATCGCTGTCGCACCGCCCGGCGATTCTGGAACGGCTGCAAAAGCAGCAGGTGTGGGTGATCGAACGCAGAGTCGATACGAAGACGGGCAGGTTTCTCTGACACTGCGGTGTGCCGCAGGCAGAATCAAACGGCATTTCTACTGGTGCTGCAATTCTTCCGGCTCTGTCGGTGAAGTCAGTTCCGCAAACGAAAAAGGTATTACCTGTGTGAATACCTCGCGCCTGATTTTGCAATCCGCCACATCACAGGCATGGCAATACACGCGCCTGCAGGGATCGATGTGGAAATGGATTTCGCCTTCGTGGCCATAGCGTTCGATAACTTTTCTTTCAAACTCATTAGTTTGGTTGTGGGCAGTGAGCACATCCCAAAACTCGGGCACCACCACGTGCGCGTCGATATGGTGGTAGCTGCCCGAGCGTATCACACGCGCATGGTGAATGCGAATGATGCCTTCGCTGCGCGCCGCGGTAAAATGCTCGCCGAGGCTTGTGATGAGCGTCGCGTCTTCGGCATCCATGAGTGCATGGATGGCGTCGCGCACGAGGTGAAAGCCTGTCCACGCAAGCACGACACCGACGATGAGTGCCGCCGCAGGGTCGAGCCAGTTGAGCCCGGTGAAGCGCACCAGAATGAGCCCGACGATAACCGCCGCGCTGGTATAAAAATCGGATAAGACGTGTTTGCCGCTCGAGATGAGCGCCACCGAGTGGTACTTGCGGCCGAGCTTAACGAGATAGAGGCCCAGCAGCGCATTGGCGAAACCGGCTGCGGTGATAAGCACAAGCCCCGTGTCGAGACGCGTCAGGGGGCGCCCATGGATAATAGCATTGATACTTTCGATAAAGATCATGATCGCCGCGAATGAAATCAGCGCGCCTTCAAAGACAGAACTGAAATATTCAGCTTTGCCGTGCCCGTAAGGATGATCGCGGTCGGCGGGCTTCGTGCTGACGTAGACGATAAAGAGTGCGAGGGTCGCCGCCGTGACATTCACGATGCTTTCGAGCGCATCGGAAAGTATCGCCTGCGATCCCGTCAGGTAAAAGGCGAAAAATTTCACCACCATAAGCAGTGTACTGACGGTCAGGGAGATATAGGCGCCGCGGCGAACCATCGGGCCAGAGCAGGGCCGTTAATCGCCTGAGCAAATGTTTTCGGCGTTTGTTATGGTGTGCCTGTTATTTCAGGTTGATAATACCCGAACGCACCGCATGGGCGATCGCCTGCGTGCGGCTTGTGACATTGAGTTTCTTGTAGATATTCTCCAGGTGGTGCCGCACGGTATGAGTGCTGATGCCAAGTTCATCGGCAATGTCTTCGTATTTAAAGCCGAGTGAGATGAAATTCAAAACCTGCACTTCTCTCTGGGTGAGAGGAGAAACATCTGCCTTTGGTTTCGCCAACTGGCCCAGCAGCTTCTCAGCGACGCGCGGCGTCAGCGTCGACCCGCCCTGAGCAATGACGCGCAGTTCTCCAGGCAGACGGTCTTCGGGAGTGTCTTTCAATATGTAACCGTGCGCGCCTGCCATCATACAATCGAGAATTTCGGTTTCATTTTCGTACGCGGTATAGATGGCGATACGGGCTTGCGGGAATTTTTCAAGCATCGCGGCAATCCCCTCCGTGCTGCGCACATCCGGCAATTTGAGATCGAGCACAATAAGCTGCGGATCGCTTTTGGGGGCGGCAGCCATTGCTGCAGCAAGGCTGAAAAATGCGCCCACAATGCGCAGGTTTTTGCTTTTATGCAGCAGGATTTTCAGACGTTCCTGGACATGCGTATTGTCTTCTACGATCAGAACATTGATCATGGATTTACCAGTGCCCGCAGGAAAAATATCGTGCCATGCTTTCGGCTTTTTTGGCGCGCAAACACCTTCGCATTCAGCAGATTGGCACGCACCGCAATATTCCGCAATCCTGATCCCTGTTTTTGTCCCGTCCAGCGAAAACCCAAACCGTCGTCCAGAATCAGCAGGTAGTATCTGCCTGCCCGGTGGCGCAACAATATCTTTAATTCCTTTGCCCTGGAATGCCTGATCGTATTGGTAATCCATTCGGAAAAAATTGCCTGCAGGTTGAGAGCATGATCGAGGCGCAACTCGGGCAGATCGGGGTCGACATGCAGCGATACTTTTATCCTGCCTGTCTGGCGCATTCTCCCGACATAGGAGCGTGCATAATCGCGAAAACGCACGTTCTCGGTCAGCGGATCGAGTGTGTAGACGAGGTTCTTCATCTTGGCCGATATAATATGCGCCAGATCGAGAATTTTTTTGCGCGGGGTTGTGCCTGTCAGCTGCAGCACCAGCTGCATGAAATCGCCTCCCAGTGAATCGTGCAGGTTACGCGCCAGTTTGACGCGCTGGTCGTAAAGACGCCGGTCGTAAAGACGCGCATGGTCGAGACTGATCCGTTGAAGGTTACGGATGCGCACGAGAGCCATCCACCATGCCGCAAGGTGCGCAATAGTATAGACAGCGATTACGTCCCCCGGGCGCGAGCGCAGTTCATTGAGAGAGACGAAAGCGGCGGCTGAAAGAATGTACGTTGCCGTCATCACGCGCAGGTTGGTAAAAATCAGCGTGCTGCCAAAAAGCGGAATGAGGCCCAGTGAAGTATACCGGCGGGGGCGCTCGCTCAGAGACGAATCGATCGCGATACTGATCAGCAACACCAGCAGATTCATACAAGTGAACAATTCCATGCGGCCGCGTACCTGTCGGAAAAGCAGGGGTATAAGTATGCAGAGCGATGCAACCACCATGACCGCAATGTGGTGACGGCCACCCTGGAAAGCCTGGTCACCGGGCTGGTTTGTTAACCAAAAATATCCCGGATAAAGAACCAGCGTCAAAATCGAAGAACTAACCCCCAGCACGAATGTCTGTCGGTGCAGCCAGCGCCGGTGCAGAATGCGCGCACTCTCAGAAACTTCGTAATTGGGCCGAACGATCTGAACAAACGCTTTCCATTTTAGCCTGCGCACGCGAATTCCGGAACAGCGACCGGATACCCTTGTTAACCTGCGGTGAATACTAAATTGACCTGATCATCCGAAGTGATTGCACATAGTTTATTTACTAATTAATAATTAGTTAGTTTGGCAAATAGCAAAATATTTAACTACTTGAGATCTTAGATTTGAAAATCGCCCCAGCTCGAAATTCTTCGCGGATCTTTCCCTGAAAAATTTCAGCGCAATTGACTTAAGGAGAAGGTAATGAACCTAAATACACGAATAAACCGCCGAATCGCGGCGATCGCTCTGGGCATCGCGATGATTTTTCCCGGTTTCCTGCAGGCTGCCCCGAAAAAAATGGCGGCCCCAAAAAACACAGAGCTCAGGGCAGAGACAGGAACAAAAGTACAACCAGCTATGCCACAAACAACGAACGTCGCGCCCGCGAACGCACACAGCGCAGTTAAAGAAGATCCGTCGCTCAGCAATGAGAAAGATGTCTTTCCCAATGGTTACTCCAACCGGCCAGCGAAGCCCGAAGAAGAGAAACTCTCGATATTTGGCCGCGTGATGTTCCGCGGCGTTTCTGGCCAGCAGGACACGATGTACTCGCGCCCCGGTCAGGATTTCGGTGTCGCCGACATGAACTTCCGCCGTCTGCGCCTCGGCGCCGTCTACCAGGGCAACAAGAACTGGGGAGCGCTCGTGCACCTGCGTCTCGAGAACGCGTTTGGCTATCCCGCAACCAGCGGCACAAACCCGCTCTCACGCGGCCTGATACAGGAAGCGTTCGGCTGGTACCAGTGGGATTTCCTGCGTACTCGCGTGACTTTCGGTATGATCAATCAACCGTTTGCGCGCGAATACCAGGTAGGTTCCGCGAACCTGGTAAATATCGAGCGCGGTATGGTGCTCGATGCATTGCAGCAGTTCGATAACGGTTTGATGGTCAACTTCAATCCACTCAAGGCAATCGATAATAAATGGGACCGTTATATGACCGTCTATGGCATGGTGGGTACCGGCAACGGCGGCGCGGGAGACTTTGGCGCAGGCCGTCGCACCGACGCGAATGCCCCTATCAACGGTGCAACTGCGGGCAGCACCACTGCCTATGCGCCCGCATCGCCGTTCTTCTACGGCCGTGTGAATATCAATCCGCTCGGTGGTTTCAACCGCGGTAAAAAAGAAGTCGGCTGGGTCGAAGGCGAAGAGATGTTTTTGACGGAAAACAAACTTTCTCTCGGTGCTGGCCTCGCAGGTACAAGTGAAACACACATCCAGAATAACCTGCGCACAGAATACCAGCCGCGCAACCCGCAGTCTTCTGCGTATTCAGGTTCAGTTGCACCGACCGGTCTGGCGATCTATAACCAGACTGCGATACCACTGACACTCTCTACGAATACCAGCGGTGCTGCAAATACTGCAGGCCAGTGTGATCCGGGCGTACAGTGCGGTATACTCGCGCAGACTTATGATATCAAAGGACGCCTCTATGGTATCTACTTTGATGCTGCTTACACCTACATCGGCGGCAACGCAGGCCAGAACGTTTCCGGTATCACCGGCACGATCGGTTATAACTTTCACATCAAGGACGGCATGTGGATTATGCCGGTATTCCGCTATGATTACATGCAGGGAAATTTCCGTAACACCAACCTCGTGCACAACGTCGGTACGTCACATGCGTTTGCCAGCGATCCATCGAACCAGCTGACATGGCTGTGGTTTGGCGTGAATATCTATCTCGACAAGAACCTCGCAAAACTGCAGCTCGCTTACGCGAAGAGCATGAACAAATGGCAGGGATACGACGTGAACGATTCACCTCTGGCGGCGTATAAACAGGATATGTTCATCGCGCAGGTAACTTATTCATTCTGGACAGGCGCCGAAGTCGCCGATAAACCCGGATACGAAATGAGCGGTCGTCAGCCGTGACGACCACGCGGCAAACAGAGATCCTGTTTGCCGCCGGTTTTTTTAGATTTGTAATGTCTGAAAGCGATTCAGAAATTCTGCAATGATTGCTTTGAAGTTTTCGGGATCGGCCGTACGGGCAGCCATAAATTCCTCGATCACTTTCCCGGTTTCCTGTGTGATTTTTTTACATTTCTCAGCAACTTCGTTCCCCAGCTCGGTGAGCGAAACGATTTGCATGCGGGCGTCGAGCAGGCTCGGGGTGTCCTGCACATAACCTAATTTTTTCATTTTAGCCAGAAGAACGCTCATGCTCGCGCGTTCACGCATCGTCAGCATGCAGAGCTCCGTGGCAGATTTAGGACCGCGTTCGGCGAGGGTGGTAAGAATGCGCCCATAGGGAAATGAAAGCCCGATCTTATTGAATTCCATATCGAGCATCGTGCGCGAGATTTTTCCAGCGAGAATCAACTGCACAGCCATGGGTATTTCAGTCTCTATTTTTTGGTATTCTGCGACTACAGGCATGTATCCTCGTGGCGCCTAAGAAGAGTCCAAGCGTCGTGTATAGGGAAATTTACCTACCTCTGCATGTCAAGTCCTATTTGCAGCGTCAGGAAAAGTGCAGCTGTAAATTGATTTACATCAATGCTTTTTCGCGGATTGCCCATCAGGTTCCACACAGCAGGCGGGTTCAGTAATCCGCCTCAGGAGGCAATATGCAACGCATTTTTCGGGGGCTAACCCTCGTATCTTTAATAGCAGTGACAATGGCGCAGGCGCTCTCAGCGCAGGCGCAGAAGAAAAAACCGGCAAAGCCAGCCGCAGCTGCCGTGGCTGAGGCTGTTCCGGCCGCACCGCCAGCCACGGCGGCGCCTGCGGCGGCAGAGCCGCAGGCCGAAGAAAAGTGGTACGACAGCGTGAAGATCACGGGCATGATTCGCGTGCGCCCCGAGATCAAAGAAAATTTCGCGTTCGACGATAGCCAGCGCTACAACTTCGTCGGGCAAAAGCTCTGGCTGACCGCTGAAAAAGAATTCAAAGACAAGAGCAAGATTGTGATTACCCTGCAGGATGTGCGCGTGTGGGGCGGGCAAAACCCGACCATCACAGATACGAACACGCTGCAGCGTGCGACAGATATCCGTGAAGGTTATTTGCTGCTAAAAAACTTCTTTTGGACGCCCTTCGATCTGAAGGTTGGTCGCCAAAAGATTGCGCTCGGTGAAGAGATGCTCGTCGGTGCGCTCGATTGGGCGAACGTCGGCCGTTCATTCGACGGTGCGCGTCTCATCTGGGACAGCAAGATGAACAACCTTCAGGTGTTCTCGACCATTATCCAGGAAAACAATTCAAACGACCTGAATAACCTCAACAGTCCCAAGAACTCTCCGGGCATGTATTTCAGCGGTATCTACGATACGTTGAAGATCCACAAATCATTCTGGCTCGATACGTTCGTATTTGCGCGCAACCAGGATGCCTCGATCCACTCGAACCAGCTCTACACCTTCGGCGCGCGCTTTCACAACCGCACCGAGGCAGGCAATAAAACGGCCTCTGATCAGCTGATTGATTATTCGATCGACGTGGCCTACCAAGGTGGGCAGAAAGCTGGCCAGGAAATTCAGGCGTATGGTGCTGTGGGCTTTCTCGGTGTGAATTTCAACCCCGGTATGAAAATGCGCCTCGGTGGCCAGGGTGCCTATTCGAGCGGCGACGACGGTTCAAACGATGGCAAATACCGCACGTTTGATCCTATGTATCCCACGCCGCACTACCAGTTCGGCCAGGCAGATATGACCAGCTGGAGAAACCTCGCGGGTGCCGGTGTGAACTACACTGTGTGGTTTACGCAGGAGTTCAACCTCAAGTTCGACTACTGGTATGCAATGCGCGCGTCAACGAGCGACTATTGGTATGCAGTGAGCGGTGCGGCGAATACAACCACCACACTCGCTTCGCTCGGCTCAGAAAAAGCATTGTATCAGGAATTCGGGCTCCTCGCAAATTACAATCCGCGTAACTTCCTGTCATTCCAGGCAGGTTATTCATACGCGATGCGCGGCGCGGCAATGACTTCGGCTAATAAGAGCGGCGACTACCAGTTTGCTTATCTGATGTCGACGTTGAATTTCTAGTATTGAGTTACCCAATGGGGCATCTGTCGATGCCCTGCTGGGTATAAAATCCCTAAAAAACCATATGAATCTTGATATAGATCAATGCATCTTTTATTCCAGTATGCTATAAAATAGATCTATAAGTCAAATTTCCCACTGGAGGTGGCGTTATGCAAGAAGAACAGACGGAAAAAAAGACATTTGGGCAAAAGATTTTCGATAACATATTCATCCTGCTGGCCCTTGGTATGGCCTTCCCAGGCGTTTTTTACCTGGGTTGGGGTATCATCGAAATATTCGTTCTCAACAACACAAAACTCGTGGATTATTTAGGCGCCAGCAACCAGAAGTTTCTGCTGCCGGGAAAATAAGGAGTAACAATGCCACTCTCAACCCCAACGAACTGGTGGAAACCGTTCAACAAAGAAGAGAAAATCTGGCTCTATATTTCGATCGTGTGGGGCATCGTGATGTTTGTCATGATGCCGCTCGGTCACTTCTGGAACCAGAACGTATCTTCTGAAACCTACAAAACAAACCCCGAAGAATATCGGCTGATCGCCGACAAGTTCATCGCTCACTACCAGCGCAAAGACGCGAAAGGCGAAGCGGTGACACACAATGGCAAACCCGGCGGCATTCCGCTCGTCGATGCGCCAAGCAAAGACAAGGGTGATGTATTTCTTGTGGCTCAGGCCTGGCAGTTTCGCCCGGTGCTGGTGATGAAGAAAAACAAAACTTACCGTATTCACATGTCGTCGCTCGACTACCAGCACGGCTTCTCGTTGCAACCGCAGAACCTGAATATACAGATTCTGCCTTACTACGATTTCGTGATCACGATGAGCCCGAACGAAACGGGAAAGTTTTTCCTCATCTGCAACGAGTACTGCATGTTCGCAGGCGAGAAGTTCGGCCACGATACGATGGTCGGGCAAGTGATTGTGGAGGATTAAAATGAGTATAGCAGATATTACCAACCAGTTCAGAACCTGCCCGACAACCGGACTGAAAGTCCACCTGCCGGCGCAGCGTTTAATCTGGATCAATGCGGTTTCGGCCGTTGTGTTTCTTCTGATCGGCGGCGTGATGGCGATTCTGATCGCGCTGACCCGCTGGCCCGCAGTGCACCTGTTACCGCAAGATCTCTTCTATCGGTTCATCACCGCACACGGCATCAACATGCTCGTCTTCTGGATCGTGTTCTTCGAAATGGCGGGCATTATTTTTGCCGCGCAGACGATCCTCAATTCGCGTTACCCCGGCATTAAGTTCGGCTGGTTCAACTACATTCTGATGATTACCGGTGCAATCATGGTAGAGATCATGGTCTTCATGGGCAAGGCGGATGTCATGTTTACTGCATATCCACCGCTCAAGGCAAACCCTCTTTTTTATCTGGGCATCATTCTGTTTGCGGTCGGCGCACTTTTCAACTGCTTCCAGTTCATCTATGCGCTGGTCATTGCAAAACGTGAAGGCTGGCATAAGGGCTCGCTGCCGCTGTTTACTTACGGTATTTTGACCGCTGTGATTATTGCGATCTTTACCCTGGTGTCAGGTGCTGCCGCGTTTATCCCTGCGTTCCTGTGGAGTATCGGTGTGATTCCTCACATTGACCCTGAATATTACCGCATCGCGTTCTGGGGCTTCGGTCACTCGGCGCAGCAGATCAACCTTGCGGCGATGGTCGCTATCTGGTACCTGCTGGCGAACCTGACTACAGGTGCACAGCCGGTGAACCAGCGCATGTGCCGCTGGGCGTTCGTGCTCTACCTCCTGGGTATTAACCTCGGCTCGATCCACCACAACCTTGTCGATCCCGGTCTCTCTGCGACCTACCGTATTTTCAACACCAGTTACCTCTTTTATGCTGCGACCATCGGTTCGATGATCCATGCATTCTCGATACCTGCTGCGGTGGAAACTGCGCAGCGTGCGAAGGGTTTTACAAAGGGGCTGTTCCAGTGGCTGACGAATGCACCGTGGGGCCAACCTGGCTTCTCGGGCATGGTGTTGTCGATGGTGATCTTTGGTTTCTTCGGCGGCGTGACAGGTATCATCCTGTCGGTCGAACAGCTGAACATGCTGTCGCACAATAACCTGCGCGTTCCGGGTCACTTCCACATGACAGTCGTGGGTGGTACTTCACTCGCATTCATGGCGGTGACTTACTACATTCTGCCACTGGTGCTGCAGCGCAAGCTGATCGGTGAAAAATGGGCTAAATACCAGCCGTATATCTTCGCGATCGGCCTGATGATGTTCTCAACTGGTATGCACTTTGCCGGTGTGATGGGCGCCCCCCGCCGCCACTGGGATGTAACGTTTAATAACGCAGTCATCCAGGTGCCATTTGACCCGGCGATGTACACATTTTTAGGCCTTGTCGGCGTCGGTGCAATCGTGGCTTTTACAGGCCTGTTGATCTTCATCGGCATCGCCGTACTGACGGTTTTCTTCGGCGAGAAAATTCCTTCGAAGATCGAGCCGCACAGCCCCGCGCATGCGCCGGTGGCATAAGGAGAACATTATGAGCGATAACAACAAAAGCGAAAAAATGCATGCGCCGGGCAGCTTTGTGCTGGCGCTGATCTTCCTGGCGTGGTTCGCTGTCGTGTACTTCACGCAGTGGATTGCGCTCAGCAAGAATTGGATAGTGTATTAAAATAGAGTAAGAACCACCCCGGCACTTCGTGCCACCCCTCCTTATCAAGGAGGGGAGCATGGCTCCGATCGCTCTCCCCCTGCCAAGGGCCACTGGCTCGTCGCAGGCGAGGGAGTACGGCGAAGCCGGGAGGGGGTTCTTCCCCGCTAAGCGGTGAATGAGAATTTGAAATGAAATCCACACCCTACCGCCGCCCGATCTTCCAGTTCTTTCTCGGTCTCTTCACGCGCGCCGAGACGGCGATCAACCATGTCTGGGGTGAACGCTGGAACTTCTTCTACTACCTCGGCTCGCTGCCGATTATTCTGCTCTTCATTCTGCTCTTCACCGGGCTGTTCATGTTCATCTATTATAACATGTCGGTGTCGTCGAGTTACGACTCCGTCAAATACATGACCGAGCATGCGATGTTCGGTCGTTTCATGCGCAACCTGCACCGCTATGCAGCCGATGCGATGATGTTTTTTGTGATTCTGCACCTGCTGCGCATCCTGTTCGAAGAAAAATTCCAGAACCACCGCACGCTCGCATGGATTACTGGTCTCATCATTCTGATGCTGATGCTGGTGCAGGGTATTACCGGCTACATTCTGCCGCTCGACAGCACTGCGCGTTTCGTGATGGAGAAAACATCCGAAATTCTCGCAGGCCTTAAGGTATTCGGCGACACCCTGCCGCGCTCGTTTTCATCACCCGCACTCCTGGGCAAATGGATCATGTGGGTCGTGCTCATTGTGCACCTGATCATTCCTCTATTCTTTGTACTGTTGCTTTTCATACATCTGTTGCGTGTCTCTCGCGCTAAACTATTTCCCCCAAAGCACATTACCATTGCCTTCATTGCGATTCTGGCCATCTATACGCTGGTCATACCGATACCGATGGCCGGCAAGGCCGAAGCAGAAAAATTGCCGCAGCTGTTGCAACCCGACTGGTTCTACCTGTTCTTTGCACCGGTATTTGAAAACCGTTTGGGTATCTATATCTGGTTTGCAACGGGGGCGACGGTCTTTGGACTTTTCGCTCTGCCATGGCTACTCAAGCGCCGCAAGATTGTCCCGGCGGTAGTCACGGCCGACAAGTGCACCGGCTGCGGCCTGTGTGCCATCGACTGCCCTTACCAGGCGATGCACATGGTCGCCTTAAGCCCATCCGTGGGCACGGCGACTTCGTTGCCTCCGGGCAACACAGTCGAACGAAAGGACGAAAGCCACCATAAATTTCTCGTCTCAATCGATACCAATGTCTGCTCGGGCTGCGGTGTGTGCTCGGGTTCGTGTGCCTATGGGGCGATTAGTTTTCCGCGCCCCACCCCCCGAGGCTTACGCCTCCGGCAAGCGCCCCCCAAGTTTGGGGAGGGGCGGAGATCTTGTGCTCCCTTCCCCCAGCATTGGGGGAAGGGCTGGGGTTGGGGGCGCACTTACGGGCAAATGGCTCACCCTCGTTTGCCAGAGCCGCGCACATACTCTCGGTATCTCGGCCGATGTCGAAAGCAGAGAACTTTCCGGTTCGGTCGTGCAGGTTGTACCGTGCTCTGGTAAGCTCGGCGTCAGCATGGCAGACGAAATCCGCAATGCGGGGGCGAAGGGAATCATTGTCGGTGCGTGCCCCGGTGGCGATTGCTGGTACCGCGAAGGCAATAAGTGGCTTGAAGACCGTATCGCGCAGAATCGCAAACCGGGATTTAGAAAAATTCCTGCGGGGTTTCCGATATTGGGCATACGCTTTACCGGTGCGCAAAAGAAGGATTTTCTCCGTGAAGTGAATTCGATTGTAACGCAGCAGACGTATCGCAACAAACCGATACCGACACGATTGTTTGAATTCCTCAAACCTTCGCAGTGGGCATATTCGTTTTCGCTGAGTACGCTGGCACTCGCGGCACTGCTATGGGTGTTCTATATGGGTTCGTCATCGCGCTTCGGTGCAGTGACCAGCGATGCCAATGCAGCGCTCATCCGCCTCGATTTTTTCTACCAGACCGACAAAAAGACCTGTTCGCCCGACATGATACCCCCAGGGGCGAAGCAGGCTGCGCTCGAGCGTATGGCGGGTCTGGTCAAGCTCGACAACCTGACCCCCGAGGCGCGTGAGCGCATGCTGAAACAGGCAGAAGACAGCGTCGCGAGCAAATATTGCAGCCGTGCACGGCGCAACCTCGATATTCAGGTGCGCGTCGATGGCAATCTGGTGGCCGAAAGATCATACGCACCGGCCGGATTCCAGAACGACGGCATCACGTACGTATTGCTGAAGCAAAAGACGACGCCGGGTGTGCACACGATATACATCGGGGCGCATGAAAGAGACACGGCATCGCTCGGGCGTAAGTTTGAATTCTCGGAAAAAATGGAATTTGCTGCAGGGGAAGTTAAGCTGATCGATTTTGAACCGAACCAGGCAAATTTTTTTCTGCGCACCACGAAACTGACGGCGCCGGATGCGACAGGTAAGGAGTGAATATGAAGGCGAACTCATCCCCCCAACCCCCTTCTCTTGCGAAGAGAAGGGGGCGATTCAGGTTCCCCCTCTCTTTCAAAGAGAGGGGGTTAGGGGGTGAGTTCAGGATTTTCTTATGCCTGACCATTTTGGCGAGCGCATGCAACCCATCGGTGGAAAAAATCTATGAGAATAGTTTTGCGCTGCGCGCCGCGCGCGAACTGGATGCGATCGGCGACACTGCGGGAGCCCGCTATTATCTGGGCCGCGCGCTGCTCGATGTGCAGGCCAGACCCGAAGCATATAATTTTCTGCACAAAATGGCTGAACGAAAAGAAAAATCTGCAGAATGCATTGAGGCGAAAAAGACCGATCTCGCAATCAATCAATATCCGCGCATTCGCCATAAACACCTGTTTCAGCTGGCAGTGTGCCTCGAGGCTGCGGGCGATACCGCGAAAGCGCTGAACTCGTATAACCTGTCAGAAAATGCAGGTTCAAAACAGCCACAACTGTATATTCGCCGTGCGCTGCTCGAAGAGAGACGCGGGGGTAAAACCCTCGCCCAAAAGGATTTTTTGCGCGCCGTGGAGTTCAATGCCGAATATCCGCCGGCGCAACTGAGTTATGCACTGTTTTTGATTCGCAACGGCGAATCGGTCGGGCTCGGCAAGATCACCGGCATGATGCAACAGAGAAAACCCTTCTACGCGGAAATTATTGCCGATGCAGAAAAGCACCGCGACGCGATGGTAAAGGCAATTGCCTCACAGGGAGAAACCGATGCGAAGAAATAGCTCCACCCGCCTCTGGCTTCTGCGCCTGACCGGCATTTTGCTCATGTGCGCTTCGGTCTACATCGCCTGGTACACCATGAGCTCGGGCAAACCGCGCGACTTCTGGAAAGAGAAGATGAACCCGCGGCGCGCTAACATTGCCGAAATCCCGGGTGAGTTTGAAGACCAGGACGGAAAAAAGGTATCGCTGAAAGAGTTCCAGAACAAACAGGTGATCGCCACCTTCGTGTTCAAAGACTGCAATATGTCGTGCCCATTTATCATGAGCGATCTGAAATTTTTCGACGCGGAAAATCCGGCTTATAAAGAAAACGGGGTGTTTCTCGTGTTCACATTCGAGGATCACCGGGGCCACGGCGATCAGCTAAAAGATTTCTTGAAAAAATATCGTATCGCCGGTGACCACTGGCGCGTGCTGACTTCAGATGCGAAGACGATTCGCCAACTTGCTGACACATTCGAGCTACAGTACAATAAAGGCGAAGATGGCAACTATATCTATATGCACACCAACTTCTACGCGGTCGCCGATAAGACCGGCAAGGTGAAACGCGAATTTCGCGGCATGGAGCCCAATAAGGCAAAATTCGTCGGCGAAATCAGGGATGCGCTGTGATCAAAAAAAACCGGGTCACGTATGGCATCCTGATTTTGGGTATCTGGGCGCTCTTCGCGGCCAACGGCATCAAAGATTTTTATTTTGAGATGAAATTAAAGGCGCGCGGCGAGGTGATCAGCTATTCATCGCTATCAGAGTTTTGTGGCTGGACGGGCGACAAAAAACCCGGCGAAAGCGACTGGGACTATCGCTGGCGCTCGGCGCGCAACATGTTTTCAGCCGTCATGACCATGAGCTTTCTGTCGGTACTGTTTTTTGGTCTCGTGCTCGGGTCGATTCTGGGGCTCTTTTATTTGGGTGGGGCTTTTAAGGAAGAAACATGAAGATATCGACCAAAATCTGGGTGCTCGTGACGCTGGTGCTCTCGCTCGCGGCGCTCGCGATCAAACTCTACTTTCTGCCGGCGGCCGAGCGCTTTTCGCGGCTCACCGTCGAAGAGCAGATGGTGCGCGACATGGAGTCGTTCGAGAAGATCATCGCAGTGGTTGTGACCGCCGCCAATGGTGACAAAGACTATGTGCGCCGTGCGCTCTATGCGATCAGCGCCGATAAGACGATTCCGATCGAGCTGAGGCGCAGCGAGTTTCTGCACCAGCAGTTCGGCCGGCGCAAAGACAAAGAACCCAAAAACGATTTCGAGGCCGGCGTGCTCTCTTCGGGAAATCCGCAGTTTCGCACGACGGATAAGTTCATCGAATATGCATACCCGCTCAAGGCGCAGGCTGTCTGCATGGGCTGCCACGTCGATGCTGCGGGTAAATCGATACCGTTCGGCTCGCCGGTGGGCCTTGCTGTGCGCCGTGTGCCGCTGAGCGCCGTCACCGATTCGCGTATTGCGTACTTCACCCTCGACCTGTTCTGGGAAAATTTTGGTCTGGTGCTGTTCTCGGTGTTGCTGGTGCTCTTACCGATCTTTCTTTGGATACTCAGGCCCATTCGTGCGATGGCCGGGGAAAGCGAGCAGCTACTCAAGACCATCGACGAGCAGGGTGACAGCGATGCAGTCACCGAATTTGAACTCACCAGCCATAGCAAAGATGCTGACGAGCTGCATGCGATACAAAGACTGATAAACTATGCCAAGCGTCGACTCTCAAAATAAGCCGGTTGCCCGTTGGCTTTTCGCCTGCGCGGCGATGGTGTTCTGTATCGTGGTCGTTGGCGGCATTACCCGCCTGACGCGTTCGGGGCTCTCGATCGTTGAATGGAAACCGTTTGCAGGTACTTTGCCGCCGATGGGTGAAGCGGCGTGGAATGAAGAATTCGCCAAGTACCGCGAGACCCCCGAATACAAACTCGTGAACCGTGGCATGCAGCTCGCCGAGTTCAAAAATATCTTCTGGTGGGAATACATCCACCGTGTGCTTGCGCGCCTGATCGGTGTCGTGTTTTTACTACCCTTTCTGTGGTTTCTCATCCGCAAAAAAATCCGTGGGTTTATGGCGGGCCGCCTCGCGCTGATCTTCTTGCTGGGTGGTGCGCAGGGCTTTCTCGGCTGGTACATGGTCAAAAGCGGTTTGGTGAAAGACCCGCATGTGAGCCACCTGCGGCTGATGAGTCACCTGCTATTGGCGGTGCTGCTCTATGTCACCATGCTCTACACCGCGTGGCAGTTTCTGCACCCGCAGGCAGAGAAAAGAAAAAGCAAAGTCGGATGGATGAATGTGCTGGTGACCTTTATCCTGATCGGCAGCGGCGCCCTTGTCGCGGGACTCAAGGCCGGCAAAATGTATAATACGTTCCCCCTCATGAACGGCAGCTACTTTCCGCCGGGTGTCGAATTACAGGGTTCGTTTTTGAGCAACCTGATCGACAACCCGGCGATCGTGCAATTCATCCACCGCAACATCGCCTATTTGCTCGGGATACTGATCGCAGTACAAATCTACATCCGCCGCGGCGAAATTCGCGACGCAAATTTCAAGCACCCGTTGATGCTCTTTTTTGCCATCTATTTACTGCAGGTGCTGCTCGGTGTGTTGACCTTGCTCCATGCGGTGCCGGTTTCTCTCGGCGCCTTGCACCAGGCGAATGCAATGCTGCTGTTTTCTGCGGCGCTTTATGTGATGCGGAATAGCCCCCGAATTAATTCGGGGGCCATTCAGTGAGCGACAAAGGATGGCACCTGAGCTACCATTAGTCTATTCTTGTTCTGGCTGTTCGTCGGCAGCGCAGCTCGCAAACTCACTGGCGATTCGCCTCGACCGCGACGAGCATGCCGAGATGTCGTGTATTGCCGGCGTCGGCGGTGGCGTGAAATCTCTCGTGCGTGTAGCGAAGAGCCGGAGGCCAATCATCGCGCTGGATGGTTGCCCGCTAGTCTGTGTAAAGCATTGCCTTGCGCGGCACGGTGTTGTCGCAGAACAACATATCGTGCTCTCTGATTTTGGCATCGAAAAGAAAAAAAAGCATTTGTTCAGCGCAGATGAAACCGAGGCCGCATACGTCACACTCAAAGACCAGTTAGGCCTTTCGGTGCCCGGCCACCGCTGAATATCCTTTACGCAAAGATTTCCGCTCCCGAAGGGTGCGCCTTGGCAATCAAGTCCACAATATTCAAGGCAGATCTGCAGGTGAATGACACCGACAGAAACTATTATGAGCTGCACAAGCTGACGCTCGCCCGCCACCCCTCTGAAACCGACGAACGCATGATGCTGCGCCTGCTGGTCTTTGGCATGCACGCGCACGAGCATCTCGAATTTGCCGGCTCGATCAGCACCGAAGAGACACCCGCGCTCTGGCGCAAAAATCTTTCCGATCAAATCGAAGAATGGTTCGAACTCGGGCAACCCGACGAAAAAAGAATCCGCAAGGCTTGCGGGCGTGCGCGGCAGGTTTATATTTACTGCTATGGCATGCATAAGGCAAAGCCGTGGTGGCAGGGCATTCAATCCTCACTGGGTCGCTTTGACAACCTGCATGTGCGGTTTTTGCCCTATGACCAGATCAGTCCGCTGACCGCCATGGCCGAGCGCGCGATGCAACTGCAGTGCATGATCCAGGATGGGGATGTTTCCTTTTCGGATGCAGGGCACGAAACGACGATCACCCCCGAGGTGTGGCTTGAGCCAGCGGGGCGTACCCGCCGCTAAAATGTACCGCACCTGGTTCAACCGGTAGGTCTTCTCGTCCGCGATCAGAATCTGCTTCGCCACGAGCTGGCCAAACACACGGCTGACTGATTCGGGCGTTAAATCGAGCAGCGCCGCGATCTGGTTCTTGGGTATGTCTAACGTGACCGGGTTCTTATCGGCGCCCAGCGATTTCAGGTAATCGATAATGCGCATCTCCGCATTTTTGAGCGTGACGTTCTCAATTTTGTCTTTTAGGCGCGGCATCAGGCGCATGCTCTTCTGCATGAAAAAACCCTGTATTGCCTCGTCGCTCGCAATGAGCTTTTTCAGCCGGTCATATTCGAACGCAATCAGGCAACCCTCGGTCAGCGCCGCGCACGAAGCGGGGTAAACCCCACCGAGAAATAACGGGCCTCCGGCGATGAGCTCGCCTTCGCGGAAAATGTGCATAATGGCTTCTTTGCCCGCGTCGCCGATCATGAAGATTTTAAACTGGCCCTCGGAAACGATGAACGGGCCCCTGTAAGGGTCGCCGTCACGGAACACATTTTCCAGCTTTTCATACCGCCGGTAATGCGAAACCGCACGCAGAGCCTGCGCTTTTTCATCGGAGAGGCCATTAAATTCAATCGAGGTCATAGAGTGGATCGAGGGAGGGCATAGTCTGAATGCCGCTGACGCAGAGCAAATACAAAAATAGCAACATAAACTTGATGCAAATCAATGCTTTAATTTAAGAACTGGTGTAGTCTCTTTCCAGAAGGGGGGGCGGTGACGTCTTCCTGCAAGCCAGCGAGTCTTCCCTAAGGGCTTACCGGCAAGTCAAATGGAGGATTTATGAAACTGAGAAAATCGCTTATCCTGGGGGCTGCGGTCGCCCTCATGGCGATAGGCTGTGGTAAAAAAGATGAAAAGGCCGTTCTGACCCATGCACCCGAAGTGCCACCGCAACTCAACCGCAGCGGCAATGCAAAGGTGATTATTGAGCTCGAAACCAAAGAACTCAAAGGCCGCCTGGCAGACGGTGTCGAATACACCTTCTGGACATTCGGTGGCACCGTTCCGGGCCCGATGATCCGTGTACGTGAAGGCGACGACGTCGAATTCACGCTGTCAAACCATCCCACAAGCAAAATGCCGCACAACATTGACCTGCACGCGGTAACCGGCCCCGGCGGCGGCGCTGCTGCGTCTCTGACGTCACCCGGCCACAGCTCGAAATTCTCCTTTAAAGCGATCAATGCCGGCCTCTATGTCTACCACTGCGCAACAGCGCCCGTTGGTATGCACATCGCGAACGGTATGTACGGTCTGATTCTCGTCGAACCCAAAGGCGGCCTGCCTTCGGTCGACAAAGAATTCTATGTCATGCAGTCTGAGTTCTATACCAAGGGCAAAAACGGCCAGGCTGGCCTGCAACCCTTTGATATGAACAAGGCGCTGGATGAGCGTCCTGAATACGTTGTATTCAACGGTTCTGTCGGTTCGATGGTCGGCGACAAAGCGCTTAAAACCAAAGTCGGCGATAAAGTACGTTTCTTCGTCGGTAACGGCGGACCAAACCTCGTGTCATCATTCCACGTGATCGGCGAAATTTTTGACAACGTGTACACAGAAGGTGGCACCGAGAAAAACCAGAAAAACGTGCAGACAACTATCGTGCCTGCCGGTGGTTCAGCGATCGTCGAATTCAAAATGGATGTGCCAGGCAACTACGTGATTGTCGATCACTCGATCTTCCGTACGTTTAACAAAGGTGCGCTCGGTATTCTGAAAGCAGAAGGTGAAGCGAACCTTGCAATTTACTCGGGCAAACAGGCTGACACTGTTTACCAGGGTGAAGGCGGCGCAACGCAGACAATGCCTGCTGAAAAAGGCGCGAAGGCTGCTCCGAAAACAAAAGAAGAGCGCATCGCAGAAGGCAAGCGCATCTATGGCACAACCTGCCAGGCTTGCCACATGAACGAAGGTCAGGGCGTGCCCAAGGCATTCCCACCGCTCGCGAAGTCTGACTACCTGAACGCCGACAAAACCCGCGCGATCAAGATTCTGCTCGAAGGCAAAACCGGAGCAATCACCGTCAACAAAGAGAAGTATGACAGCGTGATGCCTGCCTTGGGCCTGAGCGACGAAGACATCGCCAGCGTTCTGACTTATGTGCTCAACACCTGGGGTAACTCAGGCGGTGAAGTTTCTGTCGGTGAAGTTGCCGGCCAGAGAGGCGGCCATTAAAAAGGGGGCCACGGCCCCCTGCCTGCGGCCGCCCGGCCGCGCCGGGCTCGCCCGCAGCACTGCTCACGCAGTGCTGCAGGCTACCGGTTCTCCCTCACGGTCGAACCTGCCCTCTGCTGGGCGGGCCTCCGGCACCCCCCGTTTCAGTATAAGGCAGACAGCGAAGCTCAGCTTCGCTGTCTGCCTCGTGCTCGTAACATCAGCAGTCGTTGCGCGCGACATGGTACGCATCGCGCCTGGCAGTTTCCGACCGTTCGATCTGAAAAAAGAACAGAAAGCAGTTCGAGTGCAGGCGTTCTCTTTAGACAAGTATCCAGTCACAGTCGCGGACTTTGCTGCCTTCGTGCAGAAAAATCCCGATTGGAAAAAAGAAAATGTGCCTGCGATCAAGGGCGACAGCGGTTATCTCAAAGGCATCGATCTCGCGAACCCGCCGAAAAAAGCCGTGATGACGCAGGTCTCGTGGTATGCTGCGCGTGCCTTTTGTCGCGCCGAGGGTAAACGGCTACCCACATTGTATGAATGGGAATACGTCGCCACATACAATAAGTGGGATGCAAAACCCGCCGTGAATGCCGGCATACTCGCCTGGTTCGGGAAACCTAATGATATGTCGAAGAGCGGCTTCATCGGCACCGGGCTCACGAGCCCGCAAGGCGTGCACGACCTGCATGGCCTAATCTGGGAATGGGTCGACGATTTTAATTCATCGACCGTCACCGGCGATTCGCGCGCCGACACTGATTCAGAATCCAATTTGTTCTGCGGGGCTTCCGCACTTTCGGGCAGCGACCTGAGAAACTATGCCACCTACATGCGCTATGGTATGAGAAGTTCACTTAAAGGAAACTACACCGGTCACAACCTCGGCTTCCGGTGTGCCAAGGATAACAAATGAAAAAGAATATTTCGCTGATCATAGCTGTCGCGGCAGCGACAGCTATGATCAGCTGTAAAAAACCCGTCGATCCGCATGCAGAACACCAGATGCATGCCGGACAGGCTTCTGGTTCGCCCAGTCATGTGCATCCTGCACAGGGCGAACCCGCGGCATCCGTGCCTTCGGGTGCATCACTCTACCAGTTCCATGACATGTTCACCGACCAGAACGGTAAGCAGATGATGCTGCACCAGATGGAAGGCAAGTATGTGGTGGTGGCGATGTTCTATGCCACCTGCACCGCGATCTGCCCGCGCATTGCCGCGGAAATGCTGCGCCTTGAAAAAAACCTGTCTTCATCACAACGCGCGAAGACACGGTTTGTCATGATCTCTTTCGACCATGAACGCGACAATCCGGCGGCGCTGCAGAAATTCATCACTAAAATGAGACTCACCGATTCGTTCACTCTGCTCACGGGTAAGCCAGATGCCATTCGGGAAGTTGCGGCAGCGCTTGGCGTAAACTACAAAAAGCTCGATGATGGAGAATATTCGCATTCGTCGCTGTTTACCCTGCTTTCACCCAAAGGTGAGATTATTCTTCAGCATGCGGGCCTTAGCGTGAACATTGATGCCTTTAAGGCAAAGATAGAAAAATGACAGGGCTTTCGATTCCTTTGGACGGGCTATCCCGCGGGTACAAGAGGGCCAATGGATCGACTTGAATGGAATGTGCAGTATAGCGTCGGTGTACCAAAAATCGACCAGCAGCATGCGTACCTCTTCGAGCTGGCGAACCGCCTGGCCAAACACGCGGGCGATGAGCAGGCAAGAAAGGTAATCACAGAAACAATTGCCGAATTGCATAAATATGTCGATACCCATTTTGCCTACGAAGAAGGCATCATGGAAAAAGCGCACTATGAACATCTCGAAGAGCACCGCAAGATGCACGAGCTGATGCGCACCCGGCTGGGCCTGCTGACAGCCCAGTTGAAAGAAGGTGTCTTAAAGCGCCACGAACTAGTTGAGTTTATGGAAAGCTGGCTCACCGAACATATTATAATGGAAGATATGCGTTATATCCCGGCTGTTTCGTCTTTGCCGCAATAGTCTTACCTGACTTTTTCCGTTTGATTGATGTGCATCAAGGCCGGCAGACCTGATAATTATTATTCTGTGATTAATGTACCACTTACCTGTTTTTGCTACGGCTTTTCGCATATTTTTTCTCGCCTGTGCGGTGCACGCCACCGCTGCAATCACACTCTGGCTGCTGAAGCTGCGGGGCATCGACGTTCTGCCCACAAATGCGGCGTCTGTGTTCTGGCACACCTATGAAATGGTTTTTGGCTTTAGCCGCGCGGCAATTTTTGGTTTCTTGTTCACCGCAGGCCAGCATTGGTCGGGTAAATTTTTGCTGGGTGGCAGTTCTGCGCTGACACTGTTCTTGCTGTGGACCGCCGGTCGTTTTGCGTTCTTTCTGCCGCCGGTTGCGGCCCCGTCGCATTTGCCGCTGACATTGCCGCAAGCCTGTTTGCACTCTGGCGGCTGCGCTGGCTTGCTTGCGCCGCAGCAAAAGCATAATCATTCCGTGGTTTACCTGTTTATTGTATATTTGCTGGCTGAGCCGCCGCGATAATGGCCGTCTATGGCGCGCCACTCAGCGAATATTTTATGCACGCCGTCAGACTGGGGCTGGTTGCTGTCGCCTTCTTCGTTGCCGTATTTGGGTCGTGTTTTGCCATTCTTCGCGTCTGTGGTTGCCAGGCGCAAAGCCCCGTATTTTGCCGGCCATTGAAAAGTTTGTCTGGCCAGGGACGCTCGCCGCGCTCCTGAGTTTCGCCCTGCTACCGGTACACCCGCTGTGGGGAGAAAGCTGGCAGCGCTCGTGTTTCTTTCAGTTTGCAGTACTGCATGGCATTCGCTGGTATTTCTATGAGCAACTGGCCACGCTGAAAATCCCTATACTGGCTATTCTCTACGTTGGTTATTTCTGGCTGGCGTTGGGCTTTTTATTGTTGGCGCTATCATTCATGGGCTGGCTCGCAGCTTCACCCGCATGGCATGTCTTTGGCATCGGCGCTGCGAAATTCATTTTCGGTATGATGACACGCGCGCTGGGGCATACGGGGCGGCCGATCAAGGCCGTGGCATTCATCGACAGCCTATCTGACGCTGAACCTCGCGATGTTGTTTTGGTATGTTACCCTCTTGGGTATTGCTGAGCGCGCCTATCTCATTGCCGCGATATTGTGGATTGTTAGTTTTGGCCTATACCTCTACTGGTATGTACCGATCCTCGGTTCAACCCATCGATGGTGCGACAAGGATAAGATATAATGGAACAGTTTGAATGGAATGCAAACTACGCTACCGGCATTCGGGAGATAGATACGCGGCACGCATACCTGTTCGCACTGACGAATCGACTCATACGGCACAGTGGTGCCACCGAAAAAGACACATGTGGCCCCCATTCTCGATGAGCTGAATGAATACCGCAGAAACACTTCAGCTATGAAGAATCGGTCATGGAGCAGGCCGGTTACGAACATCTTGCAGAGCATAAGCAACAGCATGAACGTATGCGCCAGCGCCTCGAACTGTATGCCTCAGAACAAGAGCGGAAGGCTGACCGTCACCGAGCTTACTGATTTTCTGAAATCATGGCTCAGGCTCCATATTTTGCGAAGATATTAAGTATATTCCTGCCGTTTCTCATCTGCGGGACGGCGGATAATCAGGGAAGAAATGTATCCGACAATTATCGCAATCCACCTCATCGCCGCCACCATCTGGACGGGTGGCCATATCGTAACTGTTTTTCGCCGTGCTTTTGCCGGCACTGAAGCCGCCGCGACCACACGCGCATTACGGCTTTTGAAGAGCATTTTGAAAAAGTCGGAATTCCCGCACTGCTGACGCTGGTTGCGACGGGATTGTATATGGCCTACCGGCAGCTGCCCGATGTGTCAGCCTGGTTTACTTTTTCGTCCGTTCTTTCGCGCACTGTGACAGTCAAACTTTCGCTGCTGGATTACCGTAATCTTTGCGCTCCATGCAAGACTTAAAATTATCCCCAAGCTCAGTGAAAAAAGCCTGAATAGCACGGCGGTACACATCACCTGTGTCACACTGGTGGCGATTCTCTTTGCCATAACCGGCGTTTTGCACCGCTTCGGCGGGTTGTGGTAAGGTGTGCTGATTTTCTGAGGTACAACAGGATACAAAAATCTTTTTCGCAGCAAACGCAGACGCCGACCTGCTTTGGCATGGAAGATATCGCGATTCCCCGTTGCCGCCGACGATCGTTGCTGAAGTAATCCAGTTCGACGCCAATAATCCCAAAAACGGTGCCGCCGATTTAGAAAACTGGTTGTTCACGATAAGGCCATCAGCGCAGAGCTTCTGCGGGTTGCCAATTCTGCGTTATGGCCGTTCAGGCAAGGTAGATCCTCAGGGACTCGCTCGCAGTGCTCGGTATCAAGGCCACTAAGAACCTTGTCATTTATCTCAGTACCAAAACATGGCGGCCCAATGCAAGAGCGAAACTTTCAAGAAATACCTTAACCGGTATCCGATCTATGCCGCGCTCGTCGCGCAGGCCGTCGCACAGGAAACCAAAATGCGCCCGCAGGCCGATGAATGTTTTCTCGCCGCACTTTTGCGCACAGCATCGGCATGAACATCATGGCGTTGCAGAAGCAAGGGCATTACAGCGACATGATCGAGGCCTGCGAAAAAAACAAATGGGATCTCGAGAAACTCGAAAAACAATCTTACGGTACAACGCACTCACTCCTCGGAAAACGCGCCGCGGAGACATGGAAGTTGCCCGAAGTGTTCAAACGCCTGATGGAAATTTCACCCGCAACCGAATATACTAACCTGCTAGACCCGCTCGAAAAAACCACTTACATTGCGGCGGTCGTCGCTTCTGCACTGCTCGAAATTCCGCTGCCCGAAGCGGCCAAGACGAATGTGCAGCGCTGCTATACGGATATTGGCGGTACGCAGAAAGTGCTGCTGCGCCATGCTTCGCCCGATGCGCTGACCAAAATTAAGGCGCACCCTTTTGCGCAACTGGCAGCGAACTGACACAGACCCCTAGGCCATGCAGAAGATACTCATTGTCGAAGATGAAGAAACGCAGCGCATTGCGCTCGAAACTTTCATTGCGGCGTGGGGTTACGAGGTCGTCACAGTCGATTCTGCGACTGCCGCAATCGTCTACCTGAGTCAAAACAGCATCGATCTCGCACTGATCGACCTGCACCTGCCCGATAACCCGGGTATGGAAATTCTCAAGCATATCCGCGACACCGACGAAAAAATTCCAGTGCCGGTATTCATGATGTCGGGTGAAGATTCTCCCGAGGTGCGCATCGTCTGCATGTCGACGGGCGCCGACGATTTTCTGCCGAAGCCACTGAATTTTGCCGACCTGTCGATGAAGATACAGCAGGCATTTGAGCGCGTCAGCTATCAAAAACAGATCCAGGAACTGAATGCAAAGCTGGAGAAAGAGAAGAAGAGTCTGCAGCGCTATTTCTCCGACGACCTGGTCGAGAAAATTCTCAGTGAAGAAATTTCAACAGAGCTGGGCGGCACGATAGTGCCCGCTTCAATCATGTTTTTCGACATTCGCGGTTCAACCACGATGGCCGAAAAAATCGGCCCGCAGGCCTATGCCGAGCGCATCAGTAAACTCTTTGCCGACCTGATGGATATCGTCTTTAACAATGGCGGCTCGATCAATGAACTTTTAGGAGATGGTATTCTCGCGACTTTCGGCTGCCCTTTTCCGGGTGAAAAAGACGCGGCAAATGCCGTGAATACTGCGATTGCCATCGACACGCACATGAAAACGATTAACCGGCTGCGCGAAGTCGCTGGCAAAGTGCCCTATGGCTATGGCATGGGCATTTCTACAGGTAAAATTTTTGCCGGTAATATCGGTTCCGAGCGTTTGATCAAATTTGCCGTGATGGGCGATGCGGTCAACACCGCGGCGCGCATACAGGACCTGACAAAAGAATTTTCGCAGAACATTATTGTCGACGAGCCGACGCGCTCGGCGGCCAACCTGCCGCTCAATTATACAGAGTTGCCGACCACACAGTTGCGGGGAAAACAAGACGCGGTCAGGTTATTTGGCCTGAGTTCATGACGAAAAACGGCAGCCATGAGCGTCGCGCATAAAATTCAGCCATTCACAGCCCGTTCGGGCGATATTGTTTTTCGCGAAGGCGACGTCTCGAACGGTTGTATGTACTTCATTTTTTCCGGTGAAGTAGAAATCAGCAAACAGGGACTTGGTCACATTCGCACGCTGTCGCAGGGGCATTTTTTCGGTGAAATGGCGCTCATCCGTGCGATACCGCGGACAGCCAGCGCGACGGTGATATCTGCAGAAGCAAAGCTGGGCAAAATCGACCTGCAGACGTTTGCGTGGCTCGCAAAAAACAATCCTACTTTTCTGACGAACCTGATTGGCGTTGTGGCAAAGCGCTCAGCACGCGCGATGAAAAAAGTCAACGATGCATATAGCGCAGTTGCTGCTGCGCCCCAGACCTTTTCGGCAGGGGATGCGGATGTTTGATTTACTGGTACAGGCCGATGCAATGCCGCACCGCCATTTGCGGCAGGGGGATGCCGTTTATAAAGAAGGGCAGGCCTGCGACGGCAATATCTTCATCATTATTGACGGCACAGTTACAGAAATTGCCGGCAGCGGTCAGAAACAGCGCAGCGTGAAAGAGTTCACGGTAGGCGCTTTTTTTGGGGATATCGAGGTTTTGTCGGGGGCAGATATGCGGCTGCGAACCATGAAGGTGACTTCGACTTCGCTGGTGCTGGCGATTATGGACCAGCATAATTCGCGGGTCTTGGGAGGCCTTTACCCCGAGTTTTTTCTGCACCTGCTGCGCAGCGCGATTGACAACCTCAATGTTGCCGAAAAGAGTTTGCTCGAGCAGCGAAAGTGAAACTTTGGCGGGCTTGAAGCGTAGATATGCTGAATGCTGGCAAGAACCGTCGGAAAGCAGCGAGAACAGTTGTTTACTGAGTTTTTGGCACAATGGCTTTATGGTTGCGCATAACATAAAGGAGCCTTATCCCCCAAATGTCCTATAAAATTATTTTACTATCGCTCGTTTCTTTCCTGGCCGTGGCCTGTGACGGGGGGTTTGAGCGTTTTGCACCGCCGGCCAATAGTATCACCGGCCGCGGCGCCAAACAGAATCCGAAAATTCTGAGTACGACGCCGGCCGACGGGGCGACAGTTTCTCCCGTCACGGGCTCGACTGGTACACAGATCAAAGTCATCTTTGATATGACGATGAATCCCAATACGACCCCGGTTATTAATACGTATGTGCAGGATCTGATCGGCAATGCGGTTGGCTGGTATAACGTCGCGAATTCGGGCGCGACATTTACATGGTCTTCTACCAGTTACGCCAATGACACGCTGACGATTCAATTGGGCTGGGTTCGCTGGCCGGAAAACAACGTGATTGGCTTCGATTTTGACAACAGCACGCTCGTGAACCTCGACGACATGCCGCTCGATAACAGCAAAAAGTTTTCATTCACTGTCGGATGGGATCCCGGAAAGTACAAGGTCGTTCAGACAGGGCAATACCAATGCTACAGATATGAAGTGGGCACGGGGTGGCGTGAGGAGGCTGGATGTCTGGCTGGCAGCGGCATAATCGGCACACAGGATTATCCCGCCGGACAAAATGGTTTTGTCGATTCCATGAATGCTACTTACGTTGGACCGCTCTACGGTGCGAATATCGGACTACCTAACCTCGGCAGAAGGTTCAGGGACCGGAATCCGCAGAATATGATTTCGGCAAACTGTAATAATAATGCCAGTGATCCCTGCTACCCTTACTCGGTGGATGCAGTAACTACGCTCATTTGGAAAACCTGCAGCCAGGGACAGACCTACCAAAATACCGGCGACAAATGCTATAATTCGGGTAACGACTACACTTGGGGTGAAGCCGTGAACGCCTGCGCGGCCATGAATACCGCGGACAACGGCCAGGGCTACGGTGGCCGAAAAGACTGGCGCCTGCCTACGGTTCAGGAATTGGAAGGCCTCGTCGATTATGGAGCGCGCGTGAAGGAAGGAAATCCCGAACCCGCTCCGGGGTATTACGAAGCGCCAGCAATCGACGGTTATCAAGATACGAATTGGTCGCAGCCAGAAGGACCATTTCCGAACACATCGGTGCTCAAGGGCTACTGGACAGCAACCGGTGTCGCTGCATTATTCAATGGGGTAAAGTATTACGGCAATGCATACGTCGTTGAATTCAAGAAAGGCATGGTTGGCGCAGATTCGTCGGGCTTACTCGATTCCAGGCGACAAACTTCGAACCGCAAGAAAGTCCGTTGCGTTGCGGGGCCGGCCATCGCGGCACCGACACAGAGCCTGACCCCGTCGGTCAAAGCGAACGGCCAGGCGCCGGCAACTTCTGCTGCAACATTTGTTGGCTTTGATGCCAATGCCACGTTCAATGTCGTTTCTGCAAGGTCGAACTATGATATGGTTTCGGGCAACTATCAGGTGCAATTGACCTTCAATATTCCCGCGAACCAGAGTACGCCGCCAGCCAGCGACCAGGCCGGGGCTACCACGAATTACTGTATCGCTCTTGCTACGGCAACCAGCTGTGGTCCGTCGATCATAGCTATTTCTTCGACCTCCGTCTCTGTCGCGGGGGATACTGTGACTCTGGTTACCGGAGCACAGGCGCCGAATACCGCATACAAACTTTTTGTTTCGAATGTGAAATCCGCAACGGGGAGTCTGTCGCTGACCGTCGATCGCGTCTTGTTTTCGGGGGCCACTTCCATTCTTTCGCAATCACCGGCGCCAGTGTTTAACGTTGCCAGCGCTGTTTCGTCCAATCTTTCGAGCGTGCAGGTAACGTTCGATCGTCTGCCCGACACGACGCAAGCGGTGAATACAGCATTTTACAAAATCGTCAGTGCAACTTCGTCGCCATTTACTTTTGCCGGTGCCGCCTCCGTGGCACCTGTTACCGGTGCAACGCTTTCAGGATATACTGTAACGCTCGCGACAACACTGGCGATCAATACGCCCTATGCGGTGATGGTGAATGGCGTGACCTATGCGGGATCTCAGGTGGTCGACGACACCGTGAACAGGCTACGCTGGCAGCGCTGTCGCAAAGGCAACTATGACAACGCTACCTGCGCCGACGACGGCGATGGCTCAAATGACGCAATGTATTGGAACGACGCATTGAACTACTGCGCATCCCTCAATGCAACCCGGTATGATAATTATACCCTCGCGAGCAGCACGGATCCGTTTGGCTGGCGCGCGCCGACCATTAACGAACTCAAGTCGATCGCCAAACGCGAACTGTTCGGTACGCTGGGCTATTCGATAGACACTGCGATTTTTCCGACACCGAACCCTTTGGCAGAGGGTTTTGCTTCGAGCACAAATTACATGCTCAACGGAGATCCTGCCCCCGGTGCTGCTGCCGGAAATCCTAGTATAAACAAGGTGTGGAGCTTCAATTATATTGCCGGTTTTACGGGTATAGCGCAAAAAGATTTTTCAGCGCTCTTGCCGGTAGGGCTTAAGCCGGCCAAAATAAATATTCGCTGTGTGAGAAACCTGCCATGAAAAAAATGGCATGGGTTGCGCTGTTGACGTTATGGGCACTCAGTTGTGCACAATCGACCATTGTACTCGATCCCGTCACCAATAAGGCGGCGGTGGCCAGCACTGCGCCGACGCAGGGTACCGTCACAGTTACCATTGATCTTTCGGTGCTGGTCAATGCGCCCAACAATAAGTTATTGAATAATCAGGTATTTAGCATTTCTGTCTATGGTTCTACCGGTTTGGTGGCCGGCATTGTCGATGATGGTACGGGCACGACAAGTGCGACCGGAACTGCCTCCGTGATCTTGAAGGCATCCGACGTTAGCAATTGCATTACCGCGACCGATGCAACTTTGCCCAACGGGACTTATTATTACTATTTTAGCATAAATTATAACGGTCAGGCCAGAACTGTCGCGAACACTGACAGCGCCGCCAATGGTACAGGTTTGGGGTGCGGTGCTAACGGATTTATTCAGTCCAGCACAGGTGGTAATATGTATGCCTCACGAGGTACAATCAGCGTGAATGGGAATACGACTGTCACAATAAATAACACAAATACGGCGCCGGCCCAACAGCACACTTTCCAGTTCGGCACGGGAACTGCCATGAATTTTCGCTGCTTTGTGACCCATGCAGATTTCAGCGCGTATACCGCGAATACCCCACTGATTTCCCTTTTTGCTTTGAGTACGGGGGCAGACGGCAGCACTACCGGCAAAAGTGGTAACACCCACCTCTTACCGGCTGGTGCGTATCGATACTTCTGTTACGCAGATGCCCAACCGAATGGACTTTTTTTTGAAGCGCCCACGGACAAATTGGCAACTGGCTCGTTAAATGTTAATGGCATGGGGACAACATTTCTTAACCTTGGTAGCTTCCTTCCATTGTGACAAATCAGGATTGTTAATATTGCCGCATTACTTTTTCCTCTTTTCCCCCTGTTAAACGTCTAATCCAGTGGAGATGGGTTTTGCGCGAAATAGTGCAGAGCCCCAACCAGGGAGCTAATATGCGAAGAAAACTATACATCCTCATCTTGTCAACCTTGTCGACCGCCGTCTACGCACAGGCGAAACCCAAAGAAATGCTCGCGGCCGCGCTCAGTGCGAGTGGTGAATGCTATTACGAGCGCGATGGCAAATCGGATTTCGCGAAGGTGAAAACCATCTTCTTCAAGGGTGACCGCGTCTATACCATGAAAGGCAAAATGGATGTGCAGATCGGGCCCAATGCAGTGCTGCATCTCGCGCCTTACAGCACGGTCAAACTCGTTGAGCTGTCAGAGATGGAAAAGAAGGCTTCGATTGCGGTCGATCTCGAAGGTGGGCGCAGCTATACGAAATTCACGAAGCAGATGTCACCGGGTTCAAAATACACTATTAAAACCCCAACTACTGTTGCGGCGGTACGCGGTACCGAATTTATTCTGAGCGCCGGCGACCAACCGCCTGAAGCGGCAGAAGACTCCGATATTCCAGCCGGTGTGTTTGTGAACCACGGTAAAGTGGCAGTCTCACCGGTAGACCGCGAAAACGAAGTGCAGGAAGTCTCGCAGGGTGAACAGATTCAGTACATTGATAATGCGGCTGTCAAAGCCGTGATGGAAGATTTCATCAAAAAGAAAATGGAGCTTTTTAAGAAGCTCGACACAATGCGCGAGGCTCAATACCGCACACTCGAACGCGAAAAAAACCGGCAGATCGAAGCGCTCGAAAAAGTGCGCAATTCCGTGAAGTTCGACAGTACCTCGACGCTCGATAAGATGCGCGAAAAGAACCAGAACCTGCCAAAATAGGAAGCCATGAAAAAATTCTCTAAGATTGTCATTCCTGTTGCCACAATTGCCTCTGCGGCGTATGCGCTTTCGCCGGTGGTCAAACCGCGCAGCGACGCGCAGAACCGCTCGTGGTATCACTACATCAAAGAAGAAATGCCGCGTCCGGCGATACCTCAGATTAAACAGTTCACGCTGTCGAATGGCATACAGATCTATTTTCTCCCTGCGTCGCAGGTGCCGCTCGTGCACATGCAGATCTATGTCGAAGGCGGCGGTTTTGAAGTGGCCGACGACAAGCTGGGCATGCATGGGCTGTGGGGCGAGACCGTCGTTTTTTCGGGCTCTGATAAACTCGACCGCGATAAACTCTCTGCGTATCTCGAAGACCGCGCATCTGGCTTCACGTTCCACGGCGGCGCAGAGCGGTCGGCCTTCACGCTGAATTCGCTGTCGCACTATTTTGCGCGCGACGTGCGCGAGATGTTTGGTGTGTTGCAGTCTCCCCGCCTCGCCGAAGAAGATTTTGAGCTCTTGCGCAAACGCGTTCTGCAGGAACTCGAGCGCCGTGATGAAAACCCCGGTAAGTGGGCATCGCTCGGCATGACGAAACTATTCTGGGGCGATACTCTGCGCGGGCGTTATGCCACGACGCGCAGCGTGAAAAATGTGAGCCGCGCAGATCTTGTCGCCTGGCAGCAGAAAATGTGGCGCGGCGAAAGGTTGAGCCTTGCAGTGACCGGTGCCATTGACGAAACACAGCTCAAAAAACTGCTCGAAGAAACCTTCGGCAAATTGCCCTATGACGCAAGAGCGAAGGTTGATTTGAACGTCATGCACGTCAAGCCGTCGGCGAAAGCAAACACGATGAGCCTTTTGCCGAAAGAAATACCACAGACGACGGTGATCTATAAGGCACCGGGCATGAAACACACCGACGCCGACTATTATGCGCTGCGTGTGTTTGACTTTCTGCTCGGCGGCGATTCGTTCAATTCGTACCTCACGCAGAAAATCCGCACTGAAAAAGGCTGGGCCTACAGTGCCTATTCGACATTCGAAACCGACGACTTCACCGGGTCGGTGATGCTCTTCACGCAGACCGCGAACATGAATTTGCCCGATGTGATTGCGGCGATCGACGATATTTTGGCTAAGCCAGAGGCGTTTGTATCGACCGACAAGATCAACCAGGCAAAACTTTCGCTCAAGAACAAATTTGTTTTCCTGTTTGAGAATCCGGTGCAATACATGAAACTGTTTCTGCAGCTCAAGTGGGATGGCCTGCCTGAAAGCTACTTGCCCGACTATGTGCAGCATCTTTCGAAGGTCAGCGAGGCGGATGTGCTCCGTGTGGCTAAAACGTATTACAAACCCGAAAATTTCACCGTGCTGCTGTGCGGGCCGCAGGATATTTACCAGAAAAAATCGGCGCTGCGACCTGAAGTTGCTGCTGAATTAAAGTTAGAAAAATGAAGAGAAAGATCTTCGCACAATTAGCCCATGAATTAATTCATGGGCTAATTGTCGTTTTGTTTTATTGCGCATTTGCAGGCGCTGTACACGCCGACGATCTGCAGCTCGAAACCAAAATTCCGCTCGGGCTCGCGCACGACGGGCAGATTCTGTGGATTGCCGATGCGCAAAAGCGCGAGCTCACGGGTTACGATGTGGGTCAGAAAAAGAAACTCGCGACGCGGGTTTTGTCTTATGATGTGCGCGACATCGCCTACTGGGCACCCAATATCGTCACTGTCGCGCCCAACTATGTTTTTGTGATGAACCCGATTAACGGCGACCTGGTGGATAAAATCCCATTAAAAGGTATTTCAGACCCGGTGGCGATTGCGCTCGACATGCACCAGGCGTACATATACAACCGCGCCGATAAAAAAATCTACCGCGTGCACCTTGTCGATCGCCTGCAGTTTGGCTCGTTCACGCCCGAGATGACGGCGGATATCCGCAGTATGACGTTCTATAAAGGGTTTCTGTGGGCGATCGCGAAAGACGGCAAAGCGTACAAGCTGTCACCGTCTGACGGCCAGCAGGTAAGTTTTTTACCGTTGCCCGAATCTTGCTACGGTATTGCCTTTGTCGACGGCGGCATGTACGTCGCCCGCCCGGGGCAGGTGCGCTCGATTGACTTCATTGAAACCGAGAACTACGTTGCCGCCGCGCGCAGAAACTTCACGCTCGCAGGCGAGCTCGACCTGATTCTGCCATGGAGCGACGACGAGCGTGCGCGCGAGTCGCGCATGTCGCTCAAATACGCGCTGCTTCCCGTGACGGCGCACCAGCGTGTCACAGGATTGCGCGCCGATCCTTTCACGCGGTTTGGCCGCTGGGAAGATGGTTCACACACTGCAGAAATTACGCTCGACCAGAAGAGCAGCGAGCGCAAGCGCGCATTCAAACTGCAGTTCCAGGCAACGCTGTTTAACCTGACGCATATCTTCAACGCTTCGTTGGTGAAGCTGTATTTCAAAAATCCCGAGCTGCCCGACTCTGTGAGGCCATACCTCGACAACCTGGCGGTGTCGTCGGCCGAGCAGGCGACAATAGAAAAGGTGCGCAAAGAGTGGCTTTCGGCGAATGAGGGCAAGCACCCGATTTTTGCCGTGTCGGCGGTCAAACGCGACGCAGGCCTCAGCGACGACCTGCGCTGTGGCACATTACGGGCACTCGGCATTCCGTGCCGGCGCATGGTATTCTTCGACCTCGACGCGAAGAAGCCCCGGGCATACCTGCAGGTTTTTATTCAACCCTCGGGTTGGGTGTCGATCACCGATAAATACGATGCAACGAAGCCGCGTGAATTTCCCGTAGCCAACAACGAGCTCGAGTTATTTTCGCCCGACGACCTCAAACCGACACCACGGCCGCGCACAAAAGAAGGTAAATTCGCGGTCTTGCCCGACCTGATGCTTTTCCGTAACGTGCAGATTATTACCAGCAGTACAGAATAAGAGAAACGCCTAATTCAGCCGGAAATGCACCGGCACTGTCACGGGCACGGGTACAGGCGGCCGTGGCAGGCCGTCGAGTTCGCGAATTGTTTCGAGCGCGCTGTCGTCGAGCACCTTATGGCCCGAGCTCTCGCGCAGAGTAACAACGCGGGCCTTGCCGTCTGTATCCACAACGAAGTGCACAATCACACGGCCCTGCCAGTTATTTTTACGCGCGATGCGCGGATAATAAACCCTGCCGTGGATCAACCCCGAAATTGATGACATATTCTGTTGCGCATAAACCCCGCCGGGTTCAGTGCCCGACCCGTTTGCGGGGCCGGCCGGCGGCGCTGCCGCGGGTGTGGCAGGGGCATCGAGGCCCTCCGTGTCGGTCGCCGCAGAAGGTTCAGAGGCAGGCGTCGCTTTGCCGCCAGGGCTGGCGTTCGTTGAGAGGGTGAAGTCGAGGCGCAGGTTTTCACGGTAAATTTTTCCGGTGAGCTCATAGCCGAGCCAGAGAGTGAGCAGCGCGCCATGGATTGCCCCGGCGGCGATGAAGCCTTTGCGCAGAGAGGTCATGAATTATCCCTTCTCTTCTGTCTGCACACTAATATTGCTGAAGCCGTGTTTTTTCAGTCGCGACAGCACTTGCAAGAATAGATCGAGCTGTATGCGCTTGTCGGCGCGGATCACGATGTCAGATTCTTTGGGGAGTGCCTGCAGCTGCGGCACAAGATTTTCGAGTTCGTGCTGCACCGCATTCACATAAATCTGACCTTCACGCGAAATTTCGACTACCGTGTTCTGGTTCTTTGCATGTGCCTTGCTGCCTGATTTCTCGATTGTTGGCAGCTCGACGGGAATCAGGCCTTTGGCGACGAAGGTGGCCGTGGTGAGCACGATGGTGAGCAGCACCAGCATCACGTCGACCAGCGGCAGAATGTTCATCGAATCGAATTCTTTTTCTTCCACTAACTCACCCCCTTGTCCCTGTTCGCTTCACGAACCTGGCGGTTCTTGATAAGAGAGGGGGAAGCATTTCGGCTCCCCCTTCTCTTTGTAAGAGAAGGGGGCTGGGGGGATGAGTTCTCGATATCCCACTGCATCAGCATCGTCTTTATTCTTCTGAGCAGCAGGTTGTAGACAAACCCTGTCGGAATGGCCACCACGAGACCCAGTGCGGTTACCTTCATCGCGAGCGCCAGGCCGATCATGATGCGGTTCGAATCGACCACACCCTCAGAACCCATCGTGTAAAACGTGATCATGATGCCGAGCACCGTGCCCAGAAGACCGATATACGGTGCGTTGCTGGCAATGCTCGCCATGTAGTGCAATTTGTCGGTCAATGCGAGCTCGAGGGTCTTGCGGTTCGTGAATTCGCTGAGCTGAATTTTTTTTAGCGTCAGAAAGCGTTCGACCGCAATCGCCACGGAAAAGAAGCTCATGACAAAGAGCAATCCCACCATGCCATATTCGACAACTTCTTTGAGCCAGGTCATAGTTTTCTCCAGCGGATGGTTGAGTTTGCGTTTAAAGTTTCTGACCAGAAGGCGTAAAAGCCATCGCCGGCATTGAGTACCCGCGCATAGGCACCGGCTTTCGCAGTATCGGACAATATTTCGCCGTCGGGCATTTTTTTGCGGTCTGTTTTGGGTAAGAGCGTGAACTTCGCACGCCGGCTCGCGCCCTCAAATTCATCCCACACGATTGCGAGACCATGTGCATTTTGTGCAATGTCTGGGTTGCGCGCTGAATTGTTGCCGAATTTCTGCGGCCGCGCAAGCGAATCAGGCTTGCCACGCTTGCTGAGGTAGCAGCCGACAGAGTCTTCCCGGCCGGTCCAGGTGACGGCAAATGTCTGCTCGTTATCGATTGCAAGCCCGCCACCGGCATGCGGGCACATTTCGACCTGCCAGTTAAAGCCATCGACAATGCCCGCTTTGTGCCATGCTTTGCCGTCGTAGCGCGCGAGCGCCATGTCGCGCGGGCGGGCATTGCGGTAGAGCACCAAAAGTTCGCCCTGCGGATTTTTTCGGAGGCTATTCCAGCAACATTGGCAGGTTTCGGCGTCGATGGTTTGTGCGGCCGACCATTGTTGACCGGCAAACATCGCATGCCTGAGTCCCTTGATCTTCGCCTGTGAATCGAGCCACACAATATGAAAACGGCCGCGGTCATCGGTTTCAATATCAAAGAAGCCCTGGTCGTCGGTGCGGTTCGCGGCAGTCGGCGGAGTCGCCTGCTGCCAGGTCTGGCCACCGTCCCGCGATTCTGCAGTGCGAATCGGGCCGCGGTTGGCATAGCCAGTACCGGAAATCTGCCATGCGGCCAGTAAATGATTGCCCGCCGCGGCGATTTGCACATCATTCGAGCGGCGCGAGATAATCTTTTCGCGCGGGTTTATGGGCAGAGCGATCTCGGGCGACACCTCGCCGCCCGCGAAGCCGCGGTAGACAATACTTTGGTGCTGCCCGTGTTCTTTGAGCACGAGCATGTGTAAGCGCTGGCCATCCGCATAAACGTCAAAACTGGTTTCGCCACTCAGTTTCTCGGCCTTATGTGCATGGGCTTTGCCGCGGCTCTGCCAATACCAGCCCCCGCAGATAACTGCGGGGATGGCGATGGCGGCAATGATCAGGTTACGTTTGCGATTGGTCATAGTTGGTATGATAAGCCGCCGATGACGGAAAATGGTTCGCCCGGTGTGTACATCATACCCATAGCAGGGGGCGTCGAAGTACCCGAACTGTTACTGGGTTGGTACGTCGTGTAATCCGAATACCGCACGTTGGTGATGTTGTGGATGCGTGTGAACACCGAAAAGCGCTCATTGACCTCATACTTCGCGCGCACGTTGAAGAAGTTATGGCCCGGATAACTATATGTGTTTGTATCCTCGACAAAATAATCTCCGAGGTATACCCATTCGAGTTCTATCTGGGCGCCTTTAATCGGCTTCACTTTCAAATCGAGGGTCGACATCACGCGCGGTGCCAGTGACATCCATTTACCGTCGTAAACTGTCGTGCCGCTCGCGGCAACAAGACTATACGATGAATACTTATGCTCTGCGTAAGTGACATTGCCCGAAAAGAACACGTACTTCTTCCAGATCTCCGCTTCGAGGCCAATCTCGACGCCTTGATGCTGGGTGCTCGTGGCGTTGACTTTGCTCGTAGTTCCGTCTGGATTGAAGTAATTCACAAAGTCATCGTACTTAATCATGTAGTATCCCGTCAGTTCGTACTTAATTCTGTCTTTAAAGGTAGAACCCCTGATGCCGACTTCGTAGCTATCAGCCTTGATGGGCTTAAGGTTTACAGTATTGGTCAGATTGCCCGCACGAAACAGTTCAGATTGCGATGCGATGCGGTATCCATGGCGGTACGATGTGAACACGTTCAATTCATCGACAAAATCATAAACCGCTCCCGCTTTCGGTGATAGATGGTCATAGGAAATGCTTGTGTCGCCTGGTCTGTATGCGGATGTACTTTGCGCAATGTAAGTCAGGTTGTCCTTGTAATCATATGCCATATGGTCGTAGCGAACTCCCAGATTCAGATGCAGATTTTTAGTCAGCGGGGATGTTTCAATCTGCGCATAGGGTGATGCCTGGTAGAATACAGCATTGTAATCGTAACGCAACGGTCCCACATTGTAAGCGTTGTTGAAGTAGTTACCGTTTTTTGTGAAACCGGTTAATCCCCATTCCTTGAACGCACCCGGTGAGTAATCCAAATCGGCACCCGTGATAAGCCTAGAATCAAACACGTTGAATTTCAAGCTATGCTTGAGCATCAACCCCGCTGATGCGCTGCGCAAGTCGCTTTGCAATTGCTGCGCTGTGTTCGGGCCGCTGTAGTTGGGAAGCAATCCCATGGTATTGTAGCGGCCAAACACCGTCGTACTGAGCGTTGACATGTTGCTGAAATCGTGATCCCAGCGAATATGCGCCCGCAGAGCCTGCACTTTGCGGTACGATGTTGTCATATAGTTCACCTGAGGGTTATTGTCGTAGTCGCTTTGTACAATTTGTGCCACGCCGGCAGACTGCTGCGTAATATTTGCGCCGGAGACAAGAGCCTTGAATCGGTTTCGACCCGAGTCGTTATCCCAGCGCCAGGTGCCCGCCTGGCGGTCGAATTGCGTGCCGTCGCGCCAGCCTTTGGAATCGGTGATATTCGCATCGACGCGCATCGAGTTCTCTCCCCATTTTTCGCCCACTGAAGCGAGCAGGCGTTTCCAACCAAATCCACCATACTCAACGCTGAGATCCAATTCACGGTCTCGTGTTACCGGTTTCGTGAGCACGTTAATCATGCCACCGACGGCATCGCTGCCGTAGAGTGCAGTCGCCGGCCCTTTGATAATTTCGACTCCGCCGGCTTGCGGAATATTCACTTCGTAGAGCGCGTTGTGGTTGAAGAAACCCGTCGCGCGCGTGGGAATTCCATCTTCAAGATAGAGGTAAAATGGGTTCGTAGAAATCGGCTGCCGAATGCTGGTGACATGACCTTCACCGCTCGTCGTCGCCACGAACGCTCCGGGTACACGATTGAATATCTCAGACGGATGGATGGGTTTCACATCTTTGATTGTGTCGGGACGCAGCACCCCGATCGAAATCGGCAGATCGCGGCGTTGTTCTTCTTCACGGCTCGCTGTCACGACGACGTCGGGCAGTCGTTGTTCTTCGCTCTTCGCAGCCGGCGTAACGGGCGCTTCTGCCGGCTTCGCTGCTTCGGCATTCACCGCCGGGCTAGCTATTGTATTATTCTCTTTTTTTGGTTCCGCGACAGTTTTCTTATCTTTCGCGGGAATGTCTTTCTCGGTATTCTGAACCCACAGGCTGCCCGAGGTGAGCAGCAGGGCCATGAATGATTTTACAAAAATATTTCGCATAATTACTCCTTATGATATAAGTCTGAACCGCGGCTCAACATGCACGCGGAACATTACGCCTTGTAAGGGCGCGTTTTGGTCAGGCTGTATGTCTGCCTGTGGAAGGAGCTAGTTTCGAGGTGGGGGATAGGGAATATCGGCGTAGGTACCCGCGGGAATAGAGTAAGTTGGCACCGGGGGAATTGCGGTATAAACTGGAACGGAGTGTGTTATGGGGGAAAGTACTGCCGAGAGGCGGTCAAAATGGATCGTAAAATCGCCCTCCTCATCGGCGCATGGGTCGTAAATATTGCTAGTCTTGGTCGGCTTCTTCTTCAGGCAGCAGGGGCACGCGCCCTTTGCCTCGATTTTCATTTTGCAGCGCGGGCATTTGTATTCGCGCACGAGGTGGTCGACAAGGCCTACCGCATCGGTCGATGCTGCGCTCAGCAACAAAGTAGCTAAAAAACAAACGAGCTTGCGCTGGCCCACAGAGGCAACTATCCGTGCATGGGCGACATGGCGTAAACCAAGGATGCATCAGTGCAAATGCATCTAATTCAGGGTGACGAACAGGAATCGCGCACGTTATGTTGTATATGCCATAGGGTATGCATGGCCCGGTTTCGTGCCCAATCGTCAGCATTATTCAAGATGTTGTGCGCGGATACACGCAATCAAAAAGTATTCTCAGTTCTTAACGCGTAACTGTAGCAGCATCAACTTTCCGTCGCGTTCGATTTCAATCGCGATTTGCTCTGCTGATGCAATGCCACCATAAACCGTACCCCATCTGACTCTTTCAGGCACAGGTATGCCCTGGACAGATACCACGGTGTCGGTAGGCTTCAAATCGACTGCACTGAATAGCGACTGCAAAATATCGCGTGCCTTTGCGCCGCGTTGGTCTATGGTCTGTTGTATTTTTGCGCGGGCGAAATCATGCGCAAACACGCGGGCGTATTTTCCGCTTTGATCTCCGGCAGACCGCAAACCGTCGATCGTCAACGCAAAGCGCTCGCCGCCTCTCTGCAAGGTCACTTTGCGCGGCTCGATGCGCATTACCTTGTAGCCAGCCACCTCGCAATCACATTTGCCCTGCGAGCACGTGCGACCCGCCGCGCAAACCTCGGTTGTCTTGCCATTGCCCAGTTCGATAATTGCGCGGGATTGTCCTTTGTCAGATGCAAGAGTGCCGCCCAGTTTTAGAACTGGGTTTGATTGTGCAGAGAGAGAAGCGATGGTCGCAACTGTTGTGAAGAATAATCTCTTTTTCATTGGCCATACCGACCTGGCATCGCCGACTGTAAAGCATCGGCGCATGGCCGGCTGTGAATTTGTTTACCGCGCGTGCTTGTGACGAACTTGGGTACAGTTTGCTTATCCGGTATCTGACATCTATCCACCTATGCGGCCTGCTGTTGTTCACGACGCAGCTGGCCGCGCTTCCCGAACTGGCCGCTAACCTGCAGGTTAAGACATTCTATATCTGCCCGCACATGAAAGTGCGCGTGCAAAAAGGCCAACCGTGTCCATGCGGGCACAAACACAAGGCTCCAAAAAAGATGGCAATCCTCGTTGATGCCGACGACCTCTGCGCAAATCCCGATGACGATGTTGCGCGCATGCCGAATTTTGATCGTTTGTCCGGCATGTACCTTCCTTATTCTGTGCCGCAGCCTGCATTTTTCAAAACTCCCATTCGCATTTGTGCAGAATACCCAGTCGGTATTCTGCCAGAAGTAATCCCACCTCCGCCCACCTGAATTCGCGCCGCCTGGCGCGGTACATACCAAAAGAGTTATCGATATTGCCAATTTGGCGCACACGTGCGCCCGGCTGCGGATTTCCATAGCCACGGAAGTCCGTACCCCGGGCTGCGGCTTGCGCCTGCGTCGCGGTTCCTCTGCTATGGAAATCCATGGCCATAGTGCCGCGCGCCGATTGCCGAACATCTCGATAACTCAGCTTATACCATTATACTTAAGGAGTCATACTATGGATTTTCCCATATTTCATTTGGATTTTATGGGCAACCGCATTTTGATCGCAATCATTGCGATCTTGCACGTGGTCATCAACCACTCGCTCGCGGTTGGCCTGATACCCTACGTAACCTACATGGAATACGTCGGGTACAAAAACAACAGCGTAGAATGGGATGAACTTGCCCGCAAGGTGATGTTCTTCGCATTCCTGATCACAACCTCGCTCGGCGCGATGACCGGCGTTGGTATCTGGCTCTCGGCCAGCTTGGTGAGCCCCGCCTCAATCGGCAGTCTCATTCGGGTGTTCTTTCTCGCCTGGTTTGTGGAGTGGATTGTCTTCGTCACCGAAGTCGTTCTGATACTCATCTACTTTCTCAGCTGGAAGCGTTCTAACGCTTCACCCGAAAAAAAATGGAAGCACATCAAATTTGGCGCAGCGCTCTCGGCGGCGTCGTGGGTCACGATGGCGATCATCGTGGCGATTCTCGGCTTCATGATGGATCCGGGTAACTGGCGCACAGACCATTCGCTCTTTAGCGGTGTCCTGAATCCGGTTTATCCTGCGCAGCTCGCATTTCGTACCCCGCTGGCGATGGTTATGGGCGGATGTATCACGTTGGCGCTGATACCGTTTTTCGTGCGCGGCAACGACACTTTGCGTCGCGCCGCGGTGCGGCTCACTGGAATCTGGATTCTGGCGTGGACGCCATTTCTGATCGTCGGCTCGCTGTATTACTACCACGTTATACCCGATATGATGCGGCAGAATATGTCGGTCGCGATCGGAACAATGGAGTTTTCGGGCTGGTATGACAGCCTGATGCTTGTCGCGGCCGGCGCCGGTGCGCTGATTGGATTCGTGGCGCTTCTCGGCGTGATGGGTCGCTGGCGCCTGCCTGCGTTGGCTCTCGTGCTGCCATTTTTTCTGGCAGCCGCGTTGCTCGTCACCTTTGAACGCGCGCGCGAATTCATTCGCAAGCCTTACGTGATCGCCGACTACATGTATTCGAACATGGTGCGCCCACAAGAGATGGCGCTGTTGAACCGCGATGGTATTCTGAAGCACGCAACCTATGTGAAACATCGCGCTATCAATCCACAGAATCGGGTCGAAGCAGGCAAGGACGTGTTCATGCTGGCTTGCAGCCGATGCCACACTTCTGGTGGTATCAACTCTGTGGTGTCAAAATTCCAGAATCTGCTGGGACCGAATGCCGGGTCGCTCGATGTGATGGTGGGATATATGCGCAACATGCATAAGTCCCGCTATTTTATGCCGCCATTTCCCGGAAATGAGGCAGAGCTTGAAGCACTGGCTGCGTACATTCTTTCGACGGCGAAATATCCCGACCCAGCCGAAGGCGCACAGGAAATCGGTGTGTCGCTGCCAAAAGAAGGGGTAGCACAATGAGCCTTCTGAATCTACTCGGCGCGTTGCCCATACCTAAGGATATTCCATTGCCCTTGCCGTTACCCGAATGGCTGCTCGTGGGCTTGCTGGTCGTGTCGTTCATCGTGCACATTCTGTTCGTGAACCTGATGCTTGGCGGCACGCTGCTCACACTGTTCGCCCAGGTCAAGGGACTGCGGGAAAAAGAATACGATCAGCTGGCGCATGAAATTGCCAAGACGATTACCGTAAATAAGAGTATGGCCGTAGTCATGGGGGTTGCCCCGTTGCTGCTGATCAATACGCTATACACCGTGTATTTCTACTCGGCGAACGCGCTGACTGGTCTCTTCTGGATCGCGATTGTACCACTTGTCACAGTGGCCTTTCTGCTCACCTACCCGCACAAATACCTGTGGGAGAAATTGCAGAACAACAAAGGGTTGCACATCTCGATGATTGCCGCGGCGAGCGCGATGTTTCTCTGCATACCACTTATTTTTCTCACCAACATCAACCTGATGTTGTACCCGGAAAAATGGGGCACGGTCACGGGGTTTTTCTCTGCGATGGCGCTGCCGAATGTGTTTCCACGGTACTTCCACTTCGTCTTCGCTTCGCTGACGGTGACCGGGCTTTTCCTGTTCTGGTATTTCGGCAGAGAGGGGTATCCCTTCGATCGCAAGTTCCAGGTGCTCACGCGCTATGACATCCGCAAGCGCATGTACTCTCTTGCGTTCATGGCGACACTGATGCAATTTGTCGCCGGGCCACTCGTGCTGCTCACATTGCCGTCAAAGGCAATCAGCTGGTCGCTGATTGCACTGTTGGCCCCTGCGGTCGCACTCGGTATTCTCACCCTGGTCTGGTTGTGGCGAGGTGTGAGCGGTCCGGCTGAAAACATCGGCCGCCATTTTCGCAAAGTCGTGGTGACACTCACGCTTGTCGTCGCGCTAATGGTTTCGGGCCGACATGTGATTCGCGAGAATGCGCTCGGGCCACACAAGGCGCTCGTCAAAGCTCGCACGGCTGAGTACGAACAGCTTGTTTCCGCTGCGCAGACAGAACTTGCGGCGCAGGCGGCCAAGGGCAAAGATGCGAAACCCGCAGCGGGTGACGCTGGTTTGATTGCGAGCGGCCGCGCGGTTTTTGAAACCAACTGCGTCGGCTGCCACGCGCTCAAAACCAAAGTCGTTGGGCCGCCGGTGACTGAAATGGCGACCCTCTACAAAAGCAAAGAAGCCGCGCTGGCACAGTGGATAAAAAAGCCGGGAAAAAAACGTCCGGGCTATCCGCAGATGCCGGGCTTTGAGGCCTCGATTCAAGGCAAAGATCTCGAGGCGCTTGTTCTTTATCTTTTATCCGTGAAATAGATCGAAACACGACAACTGCCAAACACTGCCGGGTACGGAGCGCAAAATGCGTACCCGGATTTTTTTGGACGGATCTCTGGATGGCCTGTATACTCTGACGCATGCGCGTCTATATCGCACTGTTATTTCTGATTCTCGTCGCCTGCAACAAACCCGCTTCTCCTCGTGACTACACAAAATGCACGTTTGCTTATGACCCGGCGAACGCCAAGGTAAAATGGACTGCGTACAAGTTCACTGAACGCCTCGGTGTACATGGCACGTTCGATAAGGTCAATCTATTTGGATCGCGCGAGGGTATGACGGTCGCCGCCGTTTTTTCCGGTGCAACCTTCTATGCCGAGACTATAAGCGTCAACAGCGGCAATGCTGAGCGCGACGCGAAAATTCGTTCGGCTTTTTTTGTCACGCTCAAAGAAGGGAGCCAGATCTCCGGGAAATTTGAATCTTTCAGCGGCGAGTCTGCAACAATTTTCCTGCGTCTGGGCGGAGTGACAAAATCCGTCGTGGCAAAGGTCGACGCGACACAGTTGCCCGATCTCAAAGTCAGTTTCCCCCTCGACTTGAATGAATTTGGCGCAGCCCCTGCTTTAGAGGCGCTCAACAAGGTCTGTTCGGTTTTGCACCGCGGCAAAGACGGCAAGAGCGTGGTGTGGCCTGATATCTCGATAACGATCTCTGCTCGCCTTGCTACGAACTGCCTGAATTGATTTCCACCAGTTGATTTCTGGTTGACGAGGCGAAGGTTGCACCCGTGCTGATGATCTATGGGGCTTAACCGCTTCAAAATATTGCACGGTTTTGGCATTTCCCTCTTCATCGCGCAGATGGCGGGGGCTTTTGAAGTCGCATCTGCACACCAGCCGAAATATTACCTGTGCATACACACAAAGCAGAAAATCGAAAAAGGCAAATTCTGCCCCTGTGGCTGTAGCAAGCGTATGAAGGGGGCCGCGGTCGAAAAGCTGCGGAACGCAGACCAATCTTGCGCGGATGAAACAAGCGATACAGTCTTGCCATCATACGCGCGTTGGGTATTTACCGACGACGCTGCAATGCCAGTTCCTCAGCTCAATCACAAGGCTGAAAACCAGATTCTCTTCACACGAAATCTATCTTCTGTTTTTTCCGAAATTGAAACTCCTCCACCCGAATTCAGCTCTTTGTTGAACTGAAAATCCACGGCCGGAAATATCTTTAAACCGAACCGTGTCTGAAGGGCCGCGCATGGCGTTAGTCATGGCGTTGACCCGCATTGTTGGAGGAATTATGAAGTCTAAGTTTATTTTTTTATCATTATGTGTGGCGCTTTTTGCCACAAATTGTACATCGAAGGGGTCGGGCTCAGCCGAGACCGTTTCCGATGAGTCGGCAAGCGTTACGGGCAGCACGTCTGCCCCGGCTGCCACCGACGGCGATGTCACACTGCAGATGCCCAAGTATTTTAACGGCGCCGCATTTGCTTTGAATACCAGCTACACCACAGCCGCGGGAAACACTGTTTCTCTCAGCGAATTGCGTTACTGGGTTTCGAACGTTAAGTTCATCAAGGACGACAACTCAGAAGTTGCCGTACCCGATGCTTATTACCTTCTGTCGCAGAACGCGGCCGTCGCAGGCGACGAGACAGGAGAGCGCGTGCCGAACTTTAATCTGGCAGCTGGTAACCGCGATACTGTTACACTAAAACACGTACCGAACGGCAGCTATAAGGCAGTGAAGTTCAGCATTGGAGTTGATTCCACGTACAACAACAACCTGAGCCTGAGAGCGGGCGAATTACACCTCTTTGCACACATGGCGAACATTACCTGGTCATGGACTACCAGCTACATCTTCGGTAAAGTTTGGGGAACTTGCTCCAGCTGCACCGGAACGCAGGCGTTTGCGCTCGAGTTCGGCACAAACGCGAACTACCAGACTGTCACGTTGAACCTGCCGTCAAATATCAATGTCAATGCCACTGCAAAACCGACAATCGTGGCCAAACTCGATGTGGAAAAGTTATTCACGGGAATCGATATTCAATCGCTGAGCGTTGATGCAGATATCACACGGCGTTCGATCAGTGGATTCAACAACGCGGCGCAAATGGGCACCGTAGGCGCAAATTTCAATTCTGCTGTTGCTCTCGTCAGCACCACCGGTTCGGCAGTGACGGAGCCCGATGTGGGCAAGGTTACCATTAATGTCGCGAAGGATTTTAATGGCACACCTTTGGCTCTGAACACCGCCTATACGGACGACCATGGCAATACTCTGAAATTTACGCGGTTCAGGTATTGGATTAGCAACATCAAGCTCACCAAAGCGGATACCACGAAATACTCCGTGCCCGGAAGCTATTACCTGATGAGCCAGAATTCTCAGATCAACCCGGCAAACATTAACAGCGGTGCCGCACACAGGATCGCAGCAGCTAACCGCGAGCAAATCGCACTACAGGATATTCCAGCTGCGAATTACACGGCGATTGAATTCTCTATTGGTGTTGATCCAACTTACAATAACGATCTGAGTATTCAAGCCGGCGAATTGCATATCCACCAGGATATGGCAACTTACACCTGGATGTGGAACTCGAGTTACCTTTTCTCACAGATCACCGGTCAATGCACAAGCTGCGCGGCACCGCAGAATATTTCCTTTGATATTGGCGCTAACACGAACTATCGATCACTGACTGCTCTCGCGTTTCCCGCCAGTGTTTCTCTGGCGAAAGGCAAAACTGCGGTCATCAATATACGAGCAAACGTGGCGAAAGTGTTTCAGGTGAATGGCAGCGCGGGCGTCAATGCGTCGACGGTAACGAGCGCCGGCGCAAGGTACATCAACGCGAGCACAAACTCGGCACTGATGGGCAACCTGGCGAATGCCTATCAGAACCAGGTGTTCTCGATCACTTCGGCCAGCGTACCGTAACCGATGCACATCGACATCTATGGGTGCCTTTGGGCGCCCTGGGTGGCGCTGGTCTTGCTATGTGCCTGCCGGGCTGAAAGCCCGGTATTGTCGTACGTGGACTACGCACACCCGAATACAGTACGCTTTTTGGGGCCGCTGCCAGAGCCTGAGACAAATCGTTTCCGCAAAGAAGCGATCGTTCTGGGGCGCCGGTTGTTCTATGAACCGCTGCTGTCGGCCAACGGAAAAGTGAGCTGCGCGACTTGCCATGCGCAACACCTTGCGTTCTCAGATGGCGTCGCACTCGCAACGACCGGGGTCTCTGGTAAGCCGGCATTCCGCAATTCGCCCGCGCTGATCAACCTGGCCTGGGCTAAGAACGGTCTTTTTTGGGATGGCGGCGCGAAAAATCTGGAATCCCAAATCATGGGGCCGTTGCATAACGAAGATGAAATGGGGCAGGCGATCGGGGTTTCGGCGGACAAACTGCGCGCAGATTCTTCGTACCGCTCTGCTTTTGCAGCGGCTTTCGGCGACCGCGAAATTTCGACCGCAAACATTCTTCATTCGCTGGCGCAATTTGTGCGCACGCTGGTCTCGTTCAACTCAAAATATGACCGGGTTTTACGGCAAGAAGCCGAACTGAGCGAATCGCAGGAGCGCGGGCGTAACCTGTTTATGGGAAAATGCGGACCATGTCATGGTGGCATTCTGATGACCGACGATGGTTTTCACAACAATGGCATCGACGACAAGTATTCCGCCATTCGCGAAGGCCAGCCGATGGGGCGCTTCAGAATTACGCGTAAGACAGAAGACATTGGCAAATTCCGCACTCCCACGCTGAGGAATATCGAAGTGACAAAACCCTACATGCACGACGGTCGTTTCGCGACTCTCGAGGCAGTCATCGAGCACTACGCGCGCGGCATCAAAAAGTCTGCCACACTCGACCCCAAACTACCGGCGGGCGGCTTTCGGTTTTCTGAAGAGCAAAAGAAAGACCTGAAGCAGTTTCTGCTGACGCTCACCGACGAGGAGTTTCTACGGCGCAAGGAATTTCGGCTCAAATGATGCGGCAAAATGAACGCACACTTTGTGGCGCGTCCGATACCGCGTGTACCATAGGAGATATTGTATGAAAAAGATTTTAATTATTGCACTGCCGCTCGCATTCTACTTATCCTGTGCCAACAACAGAATTCAGAAGGCCATCGAAGACGAAAAGGCCGCGGCTGTAGCAACCGCTTCAGCTATTCCGCAGCAGAGTGTGACCGTACAGTTTGCGGCAAAGATCGGCAACCAGTCTTTTGATTGTGCAGCGGCGGTCTACACGGGAATAGGTCTGGGTAGTTCAAATATCTACCCACAGGATTTTCGTTTCTTTGTGCACGATGTCCGTCTGGTGCGCTCCAGTGGTATTGAGGTGCCTATAACACTGACGCAGGATGGCTCTTACCAGTACCAGAACGTAGCGCTACTCGATTTTGAGAACGCGGCCCCGGGCTCACGATGCGAAAGCAACGATGGCGACACATCCGTGAATACGGCAATTCGCGGCACGATACCTGCATCCGAAAGTCTGACTTTCACCAAGATTCGCTTCAAGGTGGGTATGCCGGAAAACCTGAATCACCTCGATGGGGCGGGCCCGCCGCCCCTCAATGTTACAAAAATGTTCTGGGCCTGGGCAACGGGTTACAAGCACGTGCTGCTCGAATTCTATATCCCTGATTTTGGTTCAGGAAACAACGGGACCTTTTTTACACACCTTGGCGATAATGGGAATTGCGACGGGGATCCAGGGAATGGAATTCCGTACACGTGTGAACATAACAATTTGCCTTCTATCGAGCTCAGTTTCACATATGGCCAAACAGTCGTTGCGGATGCGAAAAAGCTATACGAAAACACCGATTTCCGAATCCCAAATCAGGGGACGCAAATCGGTTGCCATTCAGGAACAACTGACGAAGATTGCGGAGCGCTCTTCAGCAATTGGGGATTGCCTTTCTACTATGCCGGTTCTTCGAGCGCCCGCGGCCTGACGCCGGACACAACTTATCCCGCGGGCACTCAGAAATTTTTCAGGGTGGAATAATGCTGAAACAATCTTCTATTGTCGCGGCGCTTCTGCTCGCTGCTACCACGGGCTGTCAGAATCTCCATTTTCAATGGGTTCAGGAACCATCTGCGTTCAAATGGGATCTCCCCCCCGGTTTTCCCCGACCCCGCGAATTCGAAAATAACCCGATGACCAACGAGAAAGTCGAGCTGGGGCGCCACCTTTTCTATGACAAGCGGCTTTCCGGAAATCAAACGCAAGCCTGCGCTAGTTGCCACCAGCAAGATAAAGCGTTTTCTGACGGGCAGCTGGTGGGTATTGGCTCGACGGGGCAGGCCCATACGCGCAACGCGATGTCCCTGATTAACCTCGCGTACGTACCAGTTCTGACCTGGGCTAATCCGTTGCAGACCCGTCTCAATCTCCAGGCGAACGTGCCGCTATTTGGCGAAACGCCCGTGGAGCTGGGACTCGCAGGCCTGGAGAATACGCTTCTGGCAAGGCTGGCTGCCGATTCGAAATATGTCGACTTGTTCAATGCGGCTTTTGCAAAAGATCCACCGACGATCTCTGTGCCTCATCTGCGCGATGCTTTGGAGTGCTTTCAGCGTACGATGATTAGCGGCCGATCAGCGTATGACAAGTACATAAACGGCATTGATTCCAACGCGATGTCGGGCCGCGGCGAAGGCCGGCATGGCATTTTTTAACGATGAGGTAGGGGATTGTTTTCACTGCCATGCCGGCTTTACCTTTTCGAGCGCGTCTGATTCGTACAGCAAAGTGAATCCATCTATAGAGTTTCTCAATAACGGCATCTACAATGTTGGTAACGCGAATGTTTTTCCAACGGACAATACAGGCATTTATGCCATTACTGGAAATCCCGAAGACAACGGCAAATTCAAGGCGCCGACGCTGCGTAACATTGAATTGACCGCACCCTACATGCACGACGGATCCATTGCAACCCTCGATGAAGTGATCGAGCACTATAGACGAGGCGGCAGAAATGTCACCGGCCGTGGAGCTGCGTACGACGGAGATGGCCAGCTAAACACCCGGAAGAACGGGCTCATTCAAGACAAAAGTGCATCTTTCACCGCACAAAATAAATCTGACCTGATCGAATTTTTGCGCAGCCTCACTGACTACGAATTCATCAGTAATCCAAAATTATCGAACCCGTGGCCAAAGGGCAGCGCCAACAATCCGTGAGGCGGATTCTCCCAATACTAAGGAAATTTTATGAATCAGAAAATTCTTTTCTCTTTGCTGTTGGCATTCGCGCCAATCGCCATTTTTGCCGACCACGGCCCGGGTACTACCGGTGCTTCGGGTAGCGTTATACTTCCCGATACTGTCGAGCACCACCATTTTTCGCTCGGCGTCACGCAGAGTTTCGTGCAATATTCAGAGTATCCCGATGTGGCGATCTCTGACGCCACTCAGAAGATGAAGACCGGTGGATCTCACATCGATACGCTCGGCGTAGCGTCGCTTTCCAATGTGACTCTCGGCTACGGTATCCTTTCGTGGCTCGACGCCTCGACGACGATCGGCTGGTATTTTGGGCAGCGGCTGCGCGAAGGTATTCTCGATTCGAATACCGCCTATAAGCTGATCGATGCGGGCGACGTGGCCGGGCTTACCGATATGTGGATCAATGGCAAAGCTAACTTTTTTAATCGTGGTGGCTGGTCAGTGTCCGCAGTAGGCGGCGTCAAGCTGCCGACGGGCAATATGGCCGGGGCCAGTGAATCGGTGAAACTGAATTCTTTACCCGCGGCGCAGGTCAGCGCCGGCCCCAGCGGAATTCCCGGGCCGACTTTCCACGTGGTTTCCGGTGGTACCGGCGGCGACCAGTTCGCGCTCGACCCGTCGGCGACACCCGGCAGCGGCAGCATTGACTTCATGGCGGGCCTATCTGCCAGCAGGCAATTCGGCAACGTTTTCACTGTTTCTTCGAGCGCCACATATATTTATCGCGGTTACTACAAGACCTATAAGATCGGTGACCGCATCGACGGCGGATTCGCGCTGTCATATAAGGCTTTGGATGCGGACGGTTATCGGTTCTTTGCCTTCACAGAAATGACCGCTCGTTACATGATGAAATCGAAAGACCACGAAGAGACCATTATCAACAGTGGTGGCTTGATGGGCTTCTGGGCCGTTGGTATGCGGCTGAGTTTGCCGCACGAGATCAGCTGTTTCGTTTCGAAGGAATTTCCGGTCATCCAGATTCTCAACGAACCCCAGCAGAAGCTGGATGGCAGGCTGAATTTCGGAGTATCCTGGAATTTCAGTCTATATCCGCACCATGAACATTCGGCGCCAACGAAAGCACCGTTGCCCGTTGCGACGCCTGGCAATGCGCCAGCGGGAATAGACGAGAACCACAAAGAACATCAGCATGAAACCGCGGAGCTAGCGCCGTCGGTTAAAGATGCCGGGCCGCCAGACGCCAATAAGGTCACCCCACCTATACCTCCCGAAAAATCGAAATAAACGGCGAATTTGCCCGGATGCCGCTTCAGGGCGCGACCGTAGTGAGGTTGTGCAGGGCGGTAATCTGCAAATTTACTTGAGCCAACGTCTGCAAAAGCGATTCAAACCTTATGTTGGCGTGGCTCAACCTACCCAATTTTCTGACGATCATGCGCATCGTCATGATCCCCTTTTTCATGTATTTTCTGCTGTCTCAGCATCCGCGCGACAGATTCATTGCACTGGCGATTTTCTTCGTGGCCTCAATTACAGATTTTTTTGACGGCTACCTGGCACGCAAATGGCAGCAGGAATCACCGCTGGGCAGGTTCCTGGATCCGCTGGCCGATAAGGCTCTCGTCATTGCGACCCTCGTGCTTTTTATAATGCTCGATCAGGCGATTCCGGTCTGGATGGTGATTGTCATTATTCTGCGCGACATGCTGGTTACGCTGATGCGTTACCTCGCAATACGCAAGGGCGCCGAAATCCGCACCACGCGGCTTGGCAAAGCGAAGACCCTTTTTCAGATGTTTTCGATGGGGCTAATTCTCATCATCTTCATGGTGCGCGCGCTGCATTTTGATATCGGCGCGACATACGCAGAGGGGCGCGCGGCGGGTAAAAAAAATCATGAAATTGCGACGACGATGTTCATGAAGGCCGTGCAGTCCTTTCAATCGGACGTGATTCCGAAGGCCGAACGCAATAAATATTTCGCAGAGTCGGTGCCCTATTTTCTGCTGTGGCTGACGACATTATTAACCGCCATCTCAGGCCTGCGTTATCTCTATACCAACTGGCGCGTGCTTTTACCGCCATACAAAGCTATTCTCAGGAAACGACAAAGGAAACCCAAGCCGACATGAATACCCAACCAGGTCACGACAAAGATGCACATCCTGCGCAGTCGCGACTAAGCACATCCTGCGCTCCTATGCGCTTTGTCACTGCTACATCGCTCTTTGACGGCCATGATGCCTCCATCAATATCATTCGTCGCTTTCTGCAGCGCGAAGGCGCCGAGGTCATTCACCTGGGGCATAACCGCCCGGTGCATGAAGTGGTGATTGCCGCGCTGCAAGAAGACGCGCATGGCATTGCGCTCAGCTCGTACCAGGGCGGGCACAATGAATATTTCAAATACACGATCGACTTGCTGAAGCAGGCGGGTGCTTCACATATCAAAGTCTTCGGTGGCGGCGGCGGAGTGATCGTCGACAGCGAGATCAAAGACCTGATGGCTTATGGCGTCGAGCGCATCTACTCGCCCGATGACGGGCGCGCACTGGGCCTCGAAGGCATGGCGCGTGATATGATTGCAAGAGCTACGAAAGCCCAACGTCTCGCCGCTACCAATGGGGATTTGTACGCAAATTACGGGCACTTGCTTTCACGCCAAATCTCCTTGATTGAAGCACAGTTGTCTGGGACACCGAAGGTGTCGCAGACAACTGTGCCTATCCTCGGTTTTACCGGTTCGGGCGGCGCGGGGAAATCTTCGCTGATTGATGAATTTTTGCGCCGGTTCAAACTGCTCTATCCGCAGCTGCGCCTCGCACTGCTCTCGGTCGACCCAACGCAGCGAAAGACGGGCGGCGCGCTGTTGGGCGACAGGCTGCGACTAAACTCGGTGAATGACGGTAAGATTTTCATGCGCTCGCTTGCGACGCGCACCGAAAATGCCGCGATTTCACCAAGCCTGAAAGAAATATTACAATACCTGAAGGGCGAACAGTTTGATCTGATCGTGATCGAGTCGGCAGGTATCGGCCAGTCAGATACCGCGATCACCGACCTATGCGATTTTTCAGTCTATGTCATGACGCCCGAATATGGAGCAGCGACGCAGCTCGAAAAGATTGCGATGCTCGACTATGCGAACATGGTTATCATCAATAAGTCAGATCGCCTGCGCGCCGAAGATGCGCTGATCCAGGTGCGTAAGCAATACCGGCGGAACCATGGCATAGGCCACGGAGGGCCTGGCGGGCGCGGAGCCAAGGATGGCGGCAGCGGCCCATTACTGACGCAGAAAGATGAAGAATTGCCGATACTGCCGACAATTGCGAACCGTTTCGGCGACAAGCTTGTCGATGAGGCATTTGCTTCATTGGTCAAATTGCTGCAGGCAAAGCAAATACTGCCGGCCAATCTTTCGCCTGCGATGACGATTGAATCGGCATCGGTCAAAGATGATTTTATCCCGGCGAAGCGCACGCGTTACCTGTCTGAAATTTCAGACGCCGTGCGCGCATACCACCAGACAGCCGAAGGCCAGGCAGAGCTCGCGCGCAAGCTGCAGTCGCTTTACACCACACTCGGTGAATTGGGCCACAAACCCGAAAGACCCCTGGGCGAAGCCCTCGAAATACCCGCAGCACAACCAGTGGAGCCGATTGTCTCCCGTTACAATGAATTGCTCAGAGAGATAAATCCTACGCTGCTCGCCGAACTGAAAGCGGTCGGTAAATTGCGCGCAGACTATTCACAGGAACAGTTCAGCTACAAGGTTCGTGACAAAGAAGTGACCGTCAAAGCGGGGGTTAAGTCGCTGAGCGATACGCTCGTCGCAAAGGTCACGCCGGCGCCGTTTTCTGACTGGGGTGAGCTGACGCGTTTTCTGCTCAAAGAAAATATTCCTGGGGAGTTTCCGTTTACCGCGGGTGTGTTCCCGTTCAAGCGCGAGGGCGAAGACCCGACGCGCATGTTTGCCGGTGAGGGCTCGCCCGAGCGCACGAACCGTCGCTTTCACCTGATCGCGAAGGGGCAACCCGCGGCGCGCTTGTCGACGGCGTTTGACTCGATCACGCTCTATGGCGAGAACCCGGCCGAGCGCCCCGACGTGTTCGGCAAAATCGGCAATGCGGGAGTGTCGATCTGCACGCTCGACGACATGAAGAAGCTCTATTCAGGTTTTGACCTGTCGGCGCCGACAACGAGTGTTTCGATGACGATCAACGGACCGTCGCCGACGGTGCTTGCATTCTTCATGAACGCCGCGGTGGATCAACAGGTGGAGATGTACCTCAAAGCCGAGGGCAAGCTCGCCGAGGCGCAGCAAAAGATTCAGCAGATCTTCAAACAAAAGAATCTGCCGTCTCCCGAGTACCGCGACGGCTTGCCGGAGAACCATAACAATCTGGGACTCTCGCTCTTGGGGGTCTCCGCTGATCGAGTCGTGCCGCGCGAAATCTATGATAACATTCGCGCGAAGACATTGTCGCAGGTGCGTGGCACCGTGCAGGCCGACATTCTGAAAGAAGACCAGGCGCAGAATACCTGCATCTTTTCGGCGGAGTTCTCGCTCAAAATGATGGGTGACATTCAGCAATTCTTCATCGACAACAATGTCACGAATTTCTATTCTGTGAGCGTTTCGGGCTACCACATTGCCGAGGCTGGTGCGAACCCGATCACGCAGGTGGCGTTCACGCTGGCCAATGGTTTTACTCTGGCTGAATATTACCTCAACCGCGGTATGAACATCGATGCGTTCGCGCGCAATTTCAGCTTTTTCTTCTCGAACGGTATGGATGTCGAATATGCCGTGATCGGCCGCGTCGCGCGCCGCATCTGGGCGATTGCGATGCGCAATCTGTACAAAGCAGATGCGCGTTCGCAGAAATTGAAGTACCATATTCAAACTTCGGGCCGCTCGCTGCACGCGCAGGAAATTTCTTTCAATGACATTCGCACGACGCTGCAGGCGCTTTACGCAATTATGGACAACTGCAACAGCCTGCACACCAATGCGTATGACGAAGCGGTCACGACACCGACACCAGAGTCTGTCCGCCGCGCGATTGCGATACAGCTGATTATCAACCGCGAGCTGGGTCTCACCAAGAATGAAAACCCGCTGCAGGGCAGCTATTTTATCACACGGCTTACCGATCTTGTCGAAGAGGCAATTTTGCAGGAATTCGACCGCATCTCAGATCGTGGTGGTGTATTGGGCGCAATGGAAACAATGTACCAGCGCAACAAGATTCAGGAAGAGAGTCTCTATTACGAAAAACTGAAAAGTTCAGGCGAGTTGCCGATTATTGGTGTGAATACTTTTCTGAGCGAAGAAACTGAATATTACCACGGCGAGCTGATGCGTTCGACCGACGACGAGAAAAAACGCCAGATCGAATCGCTCGAGCGCTTCCACACATTCCACGCTGCCGAAAGCAAAGCCGCGCTCGACTCGCTGCGGCGCGTGGCGCTCAAATCGGGCAACGTGTTTGCGGAGCTGATGGAGACTGTGAAGAGCTGTTCGCTCGGGCAAATCACATCTACGCTGTATGAGGTAGGTGGGAGTTATAGAAGGAATATGTAATCTCATCGCTAACCCCGGGTTTAAACCCGGGGCTAGCGAAATATCGTTTTTCATTGGTCTGCATTCAAGTAGAGCGAGAACAGATTTGGGCAATCAGCTGCGGAATATTATGAATGTAATTTTCTTTTAGCCACGGACTTAAGTCCGTGGCTAAAAGGGAAATCAAACGCTCAACACCAATTCAGCATTCGATTCGGTAATGAATCTCTGCCGTTGTGGCTGGTAATCGCCATGCAGCGGGAACTCCACCCGTGCAAGAGTCTTTTCTCTGTAGTCTGAACGGATGGTAAAGAGATGCGGATCGATTTGTTGCGCCTTCAGCATCATGGTCACCAGCACAATGCCCATGCCGGCACCTTCTGAGCTGTCACCGCCTTCCATGTAAAATTGCGCGATATCGTCATAGCGCATTGCTGTGTGGAATTTTTCACGGATGCGCTTGTCTTCTTTCTGGCTGATCGGGCGGTTATTCAGCACCTCGACAATCAGGCGGTCTGCGTTGAAATCAAAGAAGATATCAACGTATAATTTGCGTTCTTTGGACTTTTTGCCATATTCGAGCACCATGTGCTCATTGAGCTGGTTCTTAAACAGCTCCATGCCCCGCTCGTATTCACTGTCGTCTTCGGTGTTGATTTTTTCGTCTTCAAACAAAATGCGCTTAAAATTGGCTTTTGCACCGTTTAGCGACAGCTCTTTGACCGAAGTATAGACAGGGCCAAGCATGTCCTCGCGGTTATAGCGCTTCAAAATGGATTCTACGATATAGCTGAGGCCGGCTTCCGTCGCCGAAATCACCGCGTACGCGCGTATGCGTACTAAATGCTCTTGTTCAATTGCGGAGTCGATAGCCGCTTTGAGCTTGGGATCTATGGGGGGCGCTTCTCGCATGACGAATTACAGACTAACCCCCGCAGTGTTATTTTTTTTGACCTCACGTCAATACTTTGCAAAGTCGTTTATGGCTGAAGCCACAAACAAAGGCAAGGGAGACGAAGGCCAGTACTCCGAAAACGACGTTCTGTCGCGTATAGAGAGCATTTTGCGTTTCACGACCGATGAGCTGCAAAATACCGAAGTTCGCGCTCAGGCCTTTGAAAAACTGAGTGAATTTGAAGCCCAGCTGCTCTACCAGCAGCGCAATATCAGCTCTGCACTGGAAAATGTGCAGAAATACCGCGACGATTTAGAGAAAGACTGGAACCGCGAAAAACTCGCGCGCGATAACACGCAAGAACTGATGGCGCAGCGAATGAAAGATTTGCATCAGACACTGCGCGCGCAGGAATACCTGCTGGAATACGCCGCCAGCGAGCAGAAGTTTTTGCGTGAGTTGCTTATCAAGCTGCACGACAAAAAAGCGCTCAATGCAGCCGAGGTCGAAGCCGTTTTAGCCGACCACGAAAACCTGCTTGCGGAACTCAGCCGCAAATCGAAGAAATAGTCGTCGATGGCGCGATCGGGTTATTACCATCGCGCCCGCGCGCTGGCGGTCAGGCTCAACCGCTACCTTGCTCAAAACCGCAGTTTTGGCGAAATCAAAAAAATAACCCTTGTTGCCTATGGCCTGACGCTGCTCTTGTCGGTGGCATTGCTCGCCCTGCCTCTAATGCAAAAGCTACCCAAGCTTGCAGCGGGTGAAATTGCACAGCAGGATGTCAAGGCGCTCATGGATCTGCGTATTTCAGATCCCGCTGAAACCGATCGACTCAAAAAATGCTTTTGAACGTGAACGTCCCGCTTTTGACCGCGACTTTGCCATTTTTGAAAAAATGGCGCAGCAACTCAAGACCGACTTCACCTGGATCGCACGCACCGTCGCTGAAACCGCAACGCAGCCCACGGAAAAACGCATTGCCTTGCTGAAAGAGCGGATGCCGTTTCTCGGCGGTGGCTCTTATCTGCGCGCCGATCTCGAAGCCCTGGTGCGCGAAAAAAAAATCGAAAGCCTCGACAGCCGCGTGATCGCGCTTGCTGAAAAGGCTTTCAATGAAACCGGATTTCTGACAGCACCGCTCGACGAAAAAATATTCGCCGAAGCCGCCGAAAAAGGTGTGCAAGTGCGTACGATCAACAGCGCGCGCGAGGTGCCCGACACTGTCTGGACTTCTGAACAGTTGCAAAGCCAGGAATCGCCACGCCTGATGGTGCGCAATGCGCAGCTTGCGGATACCAACTTATCCGCGGGGACACTGCGCATTGTGTATGCGCGTTTGCGCGAGCTGCAGCGTGAAAATCCCAATATCACCTACAATGCACAGTATACGCAACTGCGCCGCCAGCAGGCTGCAGACAAAGTAACACCAGTCTATAAACCAATCAAGCGCGGTACGACCCTGGTGCGTGCTGGCGATGTTATCGACAACGAAAAAGTGGTTCTGCTTGAACAGGTGAAAGACAATCACCGGCGGCGCAACGGCTCGCTGATCTTCGGCATTTTTATCGTCATGGGAGTTCTGGCTGTTTCCATCTCATATTTTACCTGGCGTTTTGCGTATGAGCAGATGCGCGACTTTGCTTCGCACCATATTTTGCATAGTTTGTTCGCATTTATGTTTTTGGCCGAGCTGGTAATACGTTACGTGAACCCGCTCAGGCAATACGATATTAGTTTTGTGCTGTTTGTACCTTTCGGATTTTTTGGGATTCTGACAGGCCAGTTTTTTGGTGCGCGCATTGCGCTCTCTGCCGGTATTTTTCTGGCGATATTCTCTTATATACTCACCGGCTTCGATAACCAGAGCCTGATGCTGGCGCTCACTTCGGCAATTTCCGGGCTCTACGCTTCGACACGCATGCAGAAGCGCACGCAGATGTTTAAAGGTGGAGTGATTATCGCGATCACGAATCTTTTGCTGGTGTCGGGGTTTGAACTGATGGCGCCGGCGTCGAAAAATTTTGAACTCAAGGTCGCCGCGGTAATTGTGAACAGTATTCTGAGCATACTCCTGACGCTCGGGCTTTTGCCGCTAATAGAATTTATCTTCAACCTGCCGACTCCGTTTCGCCTGATGGAACTCAACGATTTTAACCACCCGCTGCTGACGCGCATGGCAGCGATTGCGCCTTCAACGCATTCGCACAGCGTGATGCTCGCGAACCTGAGCGAAGCGGCGGTGCGTGCGCTCGGCGGCGACACGCTGCTTACACGCGTCGGCTGCCTGTTCCACGACATCGGTAAAATGGTGCACCCCGACTTTTATGCCGAAAACCGGCACCTTTATCCTACTTCTGAGGCTTTTAAGAAACTCGGGCCATTGAAATCGGCACACATGATCATTAAGCACGTCACCGATGGCATTGCTATGGCGCGGGAGAACCGACTGCCCGAAAAGGTTATCAGTTTTATTCCCGAGCATCATGGCACGACGACGATACAGTATTTTTACCACAAGGCACTCGAACAGAAAGATGTGGCGGCCGGTAACGCGGCGGCCCACCGCAAAAGTTTTCAATATCCAGGCCCGAAGCCGCAGACCCGCGAGACTGCGGTGGCAATGATCGCCGACAGCGTCGAAGCCGCTTCGCGCACCGCGGCGTCGGCGACACCCGAAGAGTTTCGCCAGATCATCGACCGTATTATCGAAAACAAAATCAGCGAAGAGCAGTTCCACGAAGCCCCGCTGACGCTGGGTGACCTGGATGTGATTCGCAAGGCATTCCTCGACGTGCTGGTGAGTACCTACCACGAAAGGCCGCATTACCCGACGATGCAGGAAACGCAGGCGCTGGAGACCAAAGCCATGGAAGTTTCTGTACAGAGCAGGCGGAAAAAAAGGTCAGTCAGCAAAAAGCAGTCCACCGGTAAGCCTGCCAGAGGCAAAGGTTTGCCGGAACTCATCGATTGATATGCTGCAACGAATCAGACGCAACTTCTTCATCATTCGCGACGGTATCAGGCAGACCGATGCGGCCACACGGCGCCGTCACCTGATTCTGTTTTTGCTTACAGGGCTCACTCTGGTGCTCGCAGGCACGAATTTTTCTTCGCGCACCCGCGCGGCCGATCGTTACACCGATGCGGCCATCTATGCCGTGGCGCTCAGTGTTATTTTATTAGGCTATTCATTCGCGCGCTATGTGCAGGCGAGATCTTATGGTGTTTACGCAAGCCTGCCGTTCTTTATTCCGATGCCGCTGTTTTCACCCTTCGGTACATTTGGCGCGGTCACGCGCACAGCCAACGTGGGCGTGCCCACGCGTGCGCTGTTCGATATCGCTTTTTGGGGGCCGATAACCAGTTTTGCACTTTCGGTTCCATGCCTGGTGCTCGGGACGTGGCTCAGCGAAGTTGTCGCGGGAGCGCCGCAATGTGAAAATCCTCTTATACTCAAGGGGATTGCGCGTTTGATGAAAGATATGCCGCAGGGCTATGATCTTGCAGTGCATCCGCTTTTGGCAGCCGGTTGGGCGGGAATTTTATTCACGGCGATTAATCTGTTTCCGCTGGGGTCGCTGTCGGGCGGACAGATCGCGTATGCGCTCTTCGGTCGCCGCCAGCGCGACATCGCTTATATCTTCATGGCATGCCTTTTTGTGATGGCGCTCTATTATCCGATGTGGTTTGCATTCGTACTGATGTTCATCTATTTGGGCGTCGAGCATCCAGAACTCAGGCAGGCTCACAATCCGCTGTATTTTGACATGAACCAGGCGACGACGCGGCAGCCGCTCGACCGCCGCCGGCAGTATCTGGCGATTCTTTGCGCGGCTATCTTTGCGGTTTCATTTACGATGCGCCCTTTTGAAGCAACGATTGAACGGGTGGGCGAAAGGCCTCCGATGCAGATTACACCTCCCGACCATCTCGAGCCGGGGCCGACACCGCAGGTGCCGAATCAACCAGAGATCGGGCCGCGCGACGAAAATTCAATTTAGGAGAAGTGCTGGTTTGCCGCTGCAAATCAGCGCATAAATTTATGGCAGACGACAAGAAAATTATTTTTTCGATGGTGGGCGTCAGTAAAGTCTATCCGCCGCACAAGCAGGTTCTGAAAGATATTTACCTTTCCTTTTATTATGGCGCCAAAATTGGCATTATCGGTCTCAACGGTTCCGGTAAGTCGTCGCTACTCAAAATTATCGCTGGTGTGCTCAAACCCGACAAAGGTGAAGTGGTCTTTTCGCCAGGTTATTCGGTGGGTTATCTCGAGCAGGAACCTAAGCTCGACGACAGCAAAACCGTCCGCCAGATTGTCGAGGAGGGAGCGGGTGAAGTTGTCGCGCTTCTGAAGGAATATGAAGCGGTGAGCGAAAGCCTCGGCACCGACCTGTCAGACGACGACATGGAAAAAGCCATCGAACGCCAGGGCGAACTCGGTGAGCTCATCGAAAAGGCCAATGGCTGGGAGCTCGACAACATGCTCAAGCGCGCGATGGATGCGCTGAACTGCCCCGAAGAGACTGCGATCATCAAAAGCCTGTCGGGCGGTGAAAAGCGCCGCGTTGCATTGTGTCGCCTGCTGCTGCAGAAGCCGCAGATATTGCTGCTCGACGAGCCGACCAACCATCTCGACGCTGAATCAGTACAGTGGCTCGAGCAGCACCTGCAGGAATACGAAGGCACTGTGATATCGATCACGCACGACCGCTATTTTCTCGATAACATCGCCGGCTGGATTCTAGAACTCGACCGCGGCGAGGGTATTCCTTATAAAGGTAATTATTCTTCGTGGTTAGAGCAGAAATCGAACCGCCTCGCGAACGAAGAGAAGGCAGAATCGAAACGCCGCAAGACGCTCGAGCGCGAACTCGAGTGGGTGCGCATGGGCGCCAAGGGACGCCAGGCTAAATCAAAGGCGCGTCTGGGTGCCTATGAAAAGCTGCTCAATGAAGATGCGAAAGAGAAAGAAAGCAAACTGGAAATCTATATTCCCGACGGCCCGCGCCTCGGCGACAAGGTGATTATTGCCGAGGGCGTCAGCAAGGGGTACGGTGATCGCTTGCTCTATGAGAATCTTAACTTTGAACTGCCGCCGAACGGCATCGTCGGCGTGATTGGTCCGAACGGCGCGGGTAAGACGACCTTGTTCCGCATGATCATGGGGCTCGAGAAGCCCGACGCCGGTAAGTTTACCGTGGGCGAAACGGTAAAGATTTCGTATGTCGACCAGCAGCATTCGGCTATTGATCCTGATAAAACGGTTTATGACGTGGTGTCAGGCGGCGCACAGGAAGTGAAGGTCGGCAAATTGTCGGTCAATGCGCGTGGTTACATGGCGCGTTTCAACTTCACGGGCGCTGATCAGGAAAAAAAATGCGGCATGCTGTCGGGGGGTGAGCGTAACCGCCTGCACATGGCGCTTGCCCTCAAAGAAGGCGGCAACGTACTCTTGCTTGACGAACCCACCAACGATATCGACGTCAATACGGTGCGCGCGCTTGAAGAAGGCCTCGAAGCCTTCGCCGGTTGCGCGGTTGTGATCTCGCACGACCGCTGGTTTTTAGACCGCGTGGCGACGCATATTCTCGCCTTTGAAGGCGATGCACAGGTACGCTTCTTTGCCGGTGGTTTCTCTGAATACGAAGAGGACCGCAAAAAACGCCAGGGCGGCGAACCAAGGCGCTTCCGATATAAAAAACTCGTGAAATAGACGCGTTCTTGCAGACTGCCCGACCGATGGTGTGTCGCCGGGCCTTTCCAATCTTGTTTGCCGCCTGCATTTTTGCAGGTGGCGGTCTTTCCGCAAAGTACGATCCGAACCTCACCTGGCAAACGCTCGAAACAGAACACTTCTATATCCACTTCCATAACGGTGAAGAGAAGCTGGCGCAGAAATATGCAGCGCTTGCCGAGAAAAAATTTCCCGCGATGGTCAAAAAGCTCGGCCACACGCCGTACTTCCGCACGCACCTTGTGGTGAGCGACGTGTACGACGATCCGAATGGCACGACTGCGCAGTATCCGTGGAATCGCGTCGAACTGTTTGCGGCGAAACCACTGCCCGGCAGCACGCTTGGTAACTATGGCGACTGGAACGACCTGCTATTCACGCACGAATACACGCATGTGCTGAACCTCGACCAGATTCGCGGCCTGCCCGCAATCAGCCGCTACGTGCTCGGCCGTTATATATTTCCCAACGAGTGGCAGCCGCTGTGGCTGATCGAAGGCAGCGCGGTCATGGAAGAATCTGCCGATGGGCATGGGCGTAATAACAGTTCTGTCGTCGATATGTACTTCCGCGCCGCCGTCGAGGGCGACGATCTCAAATCGATCAACCGTTCGTCGAATTACGTGCGCGATTTTCCATCCGGCGATATTTATTATTTTTACGGCGGGCGTTTTATCCAATGGCTGAAGAAAAAATATCCCGACAAAGAAATCCACGCAGTGCATGCCGAGAACGCCGACAATATCTGGCCGTTTCTCAATAACACGAATGCGCGCGACGTGTTTGGCGCCGCGTTCACCGATTTGTGGGAAGAGTGGCAGGCAGAGCTCGCGAAAGAACAGCAGGGGCGGATTGCCGACGTGCGCAAGTCGGGGCTCACGAAACTCAACCGGCTCACCGAGGCGGATTTTTACCAGACATTTCCGCGCTTTGACGCGAGTGGTAAGGTGCTGTATTACCTGAATGAAAATAATTACACGCGGCCGTCGCTGAAAAAAATAAACCTCGTGGGAAAAAAAGGCCCGGTGAAAGGACGCGAGCTCAATGCCCCGGCATTTCTCACGCTCCACAGGGGCGAACCGTACGTGCTCGATAACGAACTTTACCGCTCGTTCTCAGCGCACTACGACGTGTTCACCACCACCGAAGAGGGGCAGTTGACCGACAAGCTGCGCGCGGTCAGCCTTGACTTCACACCCGAAGAAGAAATGCTCGCCATCACGCAGAATGCCGGTGAGTATACACTCGGGCTATACGACAAGAAAGGCAAACATATACGCACGCTGTTAGGCCCGACAACCACGACGCTGTCGCATGCAAGGCTTTCCAGTGATGGCAGGCAGGTTGTGTTCTCTGGAATGGAGGCCACAAATGCCTCCACCCATCTATACCTTTTAAACCTCGAAAACGGCGAAACACAGCAGCTGACCGAAGGCCGTTTTACCGACATCCATCCGGCTTTTTCAGCCGACGGTGGCAAAGTGGTATTTTCGAGCGACCGCAGCGGCATTTTTAACCTGCATGAACTGACGCTTGCAAACGGCGAACTGGTCCGCCTGACGAACCTGACCGGCGGGGCGTTTTACCCCGACGTCGCCCCCGACGGCAAGAGCGTCGCGCTGTCAGAATTCACGCACAAGGGCTACCGCATCGCCATTCTCGAACGCAATCAGCCCGAGCTCGACAAGCAGACTCTTGCATTCAAAAAAATTACTGCCGCAGATCTCGTGATCGCAGAGAATCCGGCGGTGACCACAGGCAATACGTCTGGCAAGCCCACGGCGAAAGACTACAGCGTGTTTCCTTCGATGCTGCCGTCGGCGTGGTTTCCGTGGGTGCTGTTCTATTCCGATCAGCCGAAGCTGGCTTCGCTCGGCGCATCGGTTTACGGTCTCGACGCGCTGCAACGCGACTTCGCGGGTGTTGCTTATTCGCGAGGCATCAATTCTGGTACCAACAACGTCGACCTCTACTACGAGACTCAGCGTTTTTATCCGGATTTTTACATTGCTCCCTACATGACGGCGGGGGATATTTGCGGTGGTCTCTGCTATGCCGGCTTCAGTGCAGGTATGGTGCTGCCGTTTTACAAATATTACACCCGCCACGCGGGGTATGTGGATACTTATTATGATTACGATCGTTATTATGGTGTAAACGACAGCTCGCTTTCCGTGGGTTATTCGTTCAGCAATACGCAGTTCTTCGCGCGCTCGGTGAGCCCCGAAAACGGGCGCGCGCTGGGCGCATCGGCGACACTGCGCCGCTACGCAGAGAACGGAACCTACGGAACCTACGCGGGGACTTTCAGCAATGTTGCTTTCAGTTACTCCGAATACCTGCCGGGTTTTTTCCGCAATAACGTGCTTGCGGCACGCGCGTACATCGCGCAGTCGCTCGATGTCGGCTCAGGAAACCTTGGGTACGCAGATGCGTCGCGCTATGCTGTCTTCGGCTGGGGCACCCGCGTGCGCGGTTATGGCACCTCATACGGGGGAACCGGGCTCACGGTGCTGTCGTTCGAATACCGCTTTCCGATCTACCAGCCAGACTGGGGTTTCTTTCGTGTGCCGGTATTCTTTAAGGATTTTTACGGCAAAGTTTTTGCAGATGCGGGGCAGGCCTATTCGGGTTTTCCCGAATTTTCGCGTACGCGCACATCTGCCGGCGCGGAAGTCGGATTAAGCAGTGTTTTCGGATATCGTTACTACTGGTCGGCTTTTGCCGGTTATGCACGTGGCTTTAACGAAGGCGGCGAGCACCAGATCTATTTTGGCGTCTTGGGTTACACTTCTGTGCTCACCGCCAAATATTCGCCGCACGCAGAGCATCGCTGACCTATTTTTCAGCGCGCGCCCCGAGCTAAGCGGGCAAACGTCGGCGCTCCTCGGTCGAATTTGTATTCTGTTTTACAGAAATGGGGCAATGCGACGCCGCGCGTCTTCGGGCAGTTCGGCCTGTGACAGTTCATTGCCCCGCGCGGCGACAAATTTCACCAGGGTAGCATCGTCGATTTCCTGGATAAAGCTGAGCTGTGTTGCAAAGTCGAGATCTTTAAATCCCCGGATATGTTTGAAGCAGTTTGGCGATCCGCACAAGCAGTCGAATGAATGACCGTCGCAATCCCAGTCGAAGAACAGGTAGTTTGCCGTGATCTCGTCGCCGGGTTTTATATCCTTCGCGGCCCGGTTGAAGTACCGGTTGAGCTTTTCGTCGCCGGGGTACACTACCGAGATGCTTGTCGCATCGCACGAGTGGTTCATGAACGAATCGAAGCCGTAATAGTCGCGCATGCCGTTATTTTGTTTTACACTGTGCACTTTCATGTCGATATGAATCGTTCCCAGCGGCGTGATGAGGTCGATATCAGAATCTTCAGGCATGACGCGGTATATATTGGAGTAAATATCCGTTCCCTTCGCAAAACTCTGCCGCGCAAAAATGCCGATGAAGCCATTCGCCGTGTATTTCAGTTCGACCTGTTCGGGAATTACTGCCGTTTCAACAATTTTCATAGAAGACCTCATTGTAAAGGGAGTGTGCCCGGTTGAAAGTGGTGTTTCTGGGCATGGGCGAAGTCGCCAAGTGCGCGCTGCAATTGCTCCGTGAGTTCATGGCTGTGGATGCGCGCGACGTGTTTATCGCAGAGCGAAACAATGAAACCGCGCATCCCGCGGTAAATGCATTTATCACCGCGGGCGCCACCTATTTGCAGATCAACCTCACGCGCGAAAATATGGCGGGGTTGCTGCGCGATGAAATCGGTCTCGTGAGCGGCGACCTGGTCATAGACCTGACGACCGATACCGATGTATTTTTCCTGACCGAATTGTGTCTCAAAAATGGCTGGATGTTCCTCAATACCTGTATCGAGAACGCTGCAGACATGAGGCTCGTGCATTATGTGAACCATGCAAAGATGGCGGCGCTCATCACCCGATATCGCGACAGGGCTGATCTCGCCACCTGTATATTCGACCATGGCATGAACCCCGGGTTGATTTCATCGCTGGCGAAAAAAGGCCTGATCGATATTGCAGAACTGGTGCTGGCGCACCGCCGCGACGAAAAACTCGAAGAACTTCTCGCGGCGGCAGATTTTTCCGGCATTGCGGAATACCTGGGACTGGAAGCATTGCACTGTTCTGAAACCGATAACCAGTCGTGCGACGATGCGCCGGCAGATGTCTTTGTCAATACGTGGAGCTGCCCCGGTTTCCTTGTCGAAGCAACCGCGCCCCTGCAGGTGACATGGGGAACACACGAGAATAAGTTTGCACCGGGTTCCGCACTCGTGGCACCGCGCATGCTGATGGCAGACACGCCGGCATGGCAGGTCGCGGCGCGTTCCTATGTGCACGACCGCGAAATAGAAGGGATGGTGATTCCGCACGAAGAAATAATCACCTTGCGCAAATTTCTCGAACGCCCCGGCTACTCACCGACAATCTGTTACGTGTACGAAATTAATCCGCACACCCGACGCTGTTTTGAAGAAGGCATTCTGTCAGAACAGGGCGGCCAGGTGCTGACACCTGCGGGCAACGGGCTGCGAGGCTATGATAAAGTCGGATGCCTCTATGTGCTGAAGCAAAACCCGCTGACGGGTGAGTCTGTCCCCTGGTCTTACTGGTGCGGCTCTGTTCTCGAAACGACCGACCCGGTGTTTTCTGCGACAGTCATTCAGGTGGCGGCGGGGGTGCTTTCAGCCGCAAGGTGGATGTCTGAGAACCCGCACGCCGGAATTCTCTTTCCCGAAGCCCTGCCACACGAAAAAATTCTCGCGTACGCTTCACACCGTTTGGGTGAAGTTTTTTCCGCTGCCGTGCCTTTCCGGCCAAAGAGCACTCAGTTTACCGATTTTATTTTGAATTCAGGTATTCGATCGCGTCTTCTTCGATAAGATAAAGCTGTGAGTCATAGTCGGCAAGCACCGCTACAAGCGGACCATAGCTGCGCCCGGCGACGATAAGGGCTTTTTTGGGTTCACAGGCATCGATGATGAGTTTGAACATTCTGACCTGTGGCTCATTCATATTGGGCAGTGCGGCAAGGTTGAGTAAAATCGAATCCGTTTTGGTCAGCGATTTGAATGCGGTAGTGTAAATTGCCAGAAATTTACGCACGCTTTCATCGTTGAAGGTTCCGCCGAAGGTAAATTTAGCGATACCCGGCAGGCGCTCCATGAGGACTTTTGCGGTTTCGGGTTTGCCACTGCTCAGGCTTTTGAGCGCGAGCGAACGCTTGAGCAGATCAAGCTTTTGCGAAAACTGCTGCAGCTGGTAAGGCTTGCCGATGTAGTCGCTGATGCCGAGTTTCATGCACTGCTGCAGCGACTCGCGTGTTTTGGTGGCGGTCAGCACAATGACCGGCATCTCGCGCAGCATGGGATTGTCGCGTATCGATTTCAATACCTGTAGCCCACTTTTACCAGGCAGCCCGAGATCGAGCAGAACCGCATCAAAATAATGGTTTGAGAGCTTTTCAAGCCCTGCCTCGCCGGTTGCGCAGAAAATGCCCTGTGCGCCGACCTGTTCAAAGATCGCACCCAGCAGCTCGTGTTGAATTTCATCGTCTTCTATGATGAGTAGTTTCATGATCCATGCGCTCCGGCGCAGGCTCAGACCGTTGGCACAGCGGCCGCGTAAAGCCGTATTCCCGGCGGCGGGCAATATTTTCCTCCACACGCGCCGGCCAGTCTGGCGAATGGCGCCATGCGCATTGTTTCGCTGCTTACCGGCCTGTTATTCTGCGGAGGTTTGTTTTCTCTTTCTGCCAAAAATTTGCTGCGTGAAGACATGTTCGTGCGCAACGGTTTCGACGCCGCCTGGACAAAGGGTTGGCCAGAGCAGCAGAAAGATTCATCCGCCTGGCGCCATGTGCCATCGTCAGCCGGCGATAACCGACCCGTAAAAATTGCGACCCTCGGTGCGCCATTTATGGCACCCGGCATCTATACCTGGCCAACGAAAAAGATCCACGAATACACTGCGGTTACGCGTTTCTTTCTCACCCCTGATGAAAAGAAAGCGATGCATAGCTGGGGGCTGCGTCTCGGCAGCATCGCCGATAACTGGCAGGTGTTTCTCAACGGAAATTTGGTTTCGAGCGCATGGCACGTTGACCCGCGTGGCGAAAAGATCCTGGTACACCGCGTGGTGCGCGATACGGTAATCGAGCTGCCTGGTACTCTGCTCGTTCCGGGGGAAAATATTCTCGCATTTCGCCTCGCGGGAGACAATGGCTCGTCTGAGGTGGGCTTTTTTATGGGGCAACCGTACGAAGTGGATGATTTGCGACTGCTCATGCACCGCCGTGGTGAAACGGTTGTGCTGATTCTGATCACGCTTTATCTTGCCGTTGGACTTTACCATCTGCTTCTTTATTCGCGCCGCCGCCAGGAAAGTTATAACCTGTATTTCGGTATCTTTTGTGCCGGGTTGTTTCTGTATCTCTTCACGCGCACAGCGATCGTCTTTGATGTCGTGCAGGATTCAACGCTGATTCAAAAAGTCGAATTTGTCGTGTTGTTCAATATGATTACGCCTTTTCTGATTTTTATCGACAAACTTTTTGAGAATAAGATTTCTCTATTTCCCAAAATTTATGCCGTCATCGCACTGCTGCTTTCCGCGGCAACAATACCGACGACCGCGCTCTTTAATACCACCATACTCAGAACCTGGCAGATTATCGCACTGATCTCGGTGCTGTATTTTATGATCTTTCAGCTTAGTCGAACAGTGGTGCGGGAAATACGCAGCCGGATTTCCACCTCGGAAAAAACCAGCGCGGTGGTGCGGTTTTTTTCAGCGTTCAAGAACACGATGCTCTATTCGCCGGCGGGCAACCTTGTTCTCGGAATTCTGACGATTATCGGCACGGCCACATTTGATATCCTGGATTCGGTGGTGTTTAATACCGGCATTGCGCTGTCGAAGTACGGATTTGCGGTATTTGTTCTCGGCATCGCCGTGATGCTCGCGAATCGTTTTCTGAGCGTGCACAACCAGGTAGAAGAGCTCAATGCTAATCTGGAAATCAAAGTCGAGGAGCGCACACGCGAACTGCAGGCAAGCCTTGTACGCGTGCAGGACCTGAAAAAACAGCAGGATGCAGATTACTTTCTGACCGCACAGCTGCTCAAGCCTTTGGCCGCCAATGCAAGCCACAGCAAAAATTTGCAGGTGGAATACCTGATTAAGCAAAAGAAAACTTTTGAATTCCGCAAATGGAAATCGGAAATCGGCGGCGATATTAATATGGCGGCCTCGATATCGTTAAAAGACCGGCCATACCTTGTCTTTGTCAACGCCGATGCGATGGGGAAATCGATGCAGGGCGCGGGCGGTGCGCTGGTTTTGGGCGCGGTTTTTCAATCGACCATTGAGCGGCTGCGCTGGACTAAGGAACTATCAGATGTATTTCCCGAAATCTGGTTACACACGACCTTTCTCGAACTGCACCGCATTTTTGAGAGCTTCGAAGGTTCGATGCTCATATCGATGGTGATCGGGCTCGTCGACGAGGCCACCGGACTCATGTATTATATCAACGCCGGGCATCCGAGCATGGCGCTCTACCGGAACGGCGAGGCGCGGTTTCTGGATACCGATATTCTGCGCAAGCTCGGTACACCGGGTGTCAAAGGCACGCTCAAGATCCATTGCTTCCAGTTGAAACCGGGGGACGTCGTGATTATGGGCTCGGACGGTCGCGACGATCTGATACTGGGCCACAACGCAGACGGTTCAAATATCGTGAACGAAAATGAAAACCTGTTCCTCGAGCACGTGCGCCATTCGCAAGGTGATCTTAAGGCAATTCTCGCACGCCTCGAAGAAACGGGCGAAATCATGGACGACCTTTCGCTGCTGAAAATAGAATTTGCACCAGTCGAAGTCAACGCCGACTATGGCGAACACACGGCGAAAGCCGATATGCTCAGGCAACGCGCTGCAGAGCTGACCGCCGCCGAAAAATTCGGCGAAGCCGCTGACGCGTACGCGGAGCTTTACGAGTTAAATCCTGAGGATGTCGAAGTTTGTTTTCTGATTGCACAGAGTCTGCGCCGCGAAAAAAAGATCAAGGCGGCGCTCCAGTGGGCAGAGCGCGCGCTACTCAGAGATAGCGAAAACCTGAAATACCTGTTGCAGGCAGCAGAGCTCAATATTATGATGAAGCGACCCAGCAAGGCACGCGGCTACATACGCCGCGTGCTCGAGCTCGAGCCAGAGCACCAGCGTGCGGCAAAATTGCAGACGATGATTCTGCAGTAAATAATACTCAGGCTAGATTTCGGGAATATTGCCCAGGTAATCGCGTGCCTCGGCAACGTTATCAATCCGCAGAAATTTTTCATTGCCGACGATGACAATACCTAGTTTCCGCAGCGGCAGAATTTTACCTTCGCGCAGCTCTGCGGTATAATAGTTCCAGCCCGCTTCGATGTCGCGCAGCACCTCAAAGCGGTACTGGAAATGCGGTGTGCCTGTGCCGTTCGCGAGTTCGACGAAGACGATTTCCGGAAATTTCTCGGCATATTGCTGGCCGACTATATAGCAGGTGCCTGCTCCCTGTTTCTGCGGCAGGTCGACGTGCAGCAGAAGGGCGAGGTTACCGAGCAGCATATTGGAATGCCGGCCCGGGTAAGGCGAAGCGTAAAGCAGCTTTTGGATTGTGGGGGGCGCAAGGCACGAGGCCCCAGTGCGGGCGACGCGCACGATGCGCTTTCTTGTCGCCGGCCGTAAGCTCGGAGCTCAGAGCCGGCCACGCACAGGATGTGCTTTCTTGTGGCCGGCCTGTCTCTCCCTTAAAATCGGACGTATGTTCAACCACCGTATCCACAACTTCAGCGCAGGCCCGGCAGCGATTCCGCTGGCTGTTTTACAGAAGGCCAAAGACGAGTTTCTGAATTTTCAGGGCACTGGCATGTCTATTATGGAGATGTCTCACCGTTCTAAAGAGTTCGAAGCAGTCCTCGCGCGCGCGATCGACGGCGTGAAGCAGGTACTCGGCGTTCCCGACGACTATGCGATTCTTTTTATCCAGGGCGGGGCAAGCATGCAGTTCAGCATGGTGCCGATGAACCTCAGCCTGCCCGGTAAGAAGATTGATATTATTCAGACCGGCGCGTGGACACAGAAGGCAGAAAAAGAAGCCAAGAAGCATACCGAAGTCAATATCGCCGCAAGCACTGAAAGCGAGAATTTTATGCGCCTGCCGAAGCCCGAAGAAATCAAACTGACATCCGACGCTGCATACGTGCACATGTGTTCGAATAACACCATATTCGGCACAGAGTATAATTGGCTGCCAGACACCAAGGGCGTGCCGTTGGTTTCAGACATGTCATCGAATATTGCCTCGCGCGAAATTGACGTCAGCAAGTACGGGCTAATATTTGCGGGCGCCCAAAAGAACCTCGGGCCATCGGGCGTAACCCTGGTCATCATGCGCAAAGACCTCGCGGAGCGCGCAGACAAAAAACTGCCTTCGATGATGCAATACCGCACTTACATTGCGGAGAATTCCCTTTATAACACGCCACCGACGTTTGGTATCTATATGCTGGCTCTAACGATGGAACACATTAAGGAAACTGGCGGGCTCAAAGCAACCGAAGCGCGCAACGTTGCCAAAGCCACAGCGCTCTACGATGCAATCGACGGCTCGAACGGCTACTACCGCTGCCCGGTCAACAAGGCCGATCGCTCGCGCATGAACGTGAATTTCCGTATCTACAAGAACAATGAAGCGAGTGAAGCGCTCGAAAAGCAATTCGTGAGCGAAGCAGAAAAAGCCGGATTGTCAGGTCTCAAAGGCCACCGCTCGGTCGGTGGTCTGCGTGCGTCGATATATAATGCGGTAGAGCAGAGTTCGATCAATGAGTTGATCAAGTTCATGCAGGATTTCGCCAGGAAAAATGCGTAACCAAAAGAACCGCGCAGCGGTTCTTTTGGTGAATCTCGGCTCACCCAACTCGCCGTCTGTCGGCGACGTGCGCAATTACCTTGCGCAGTTTCTGATGGATGGCTACGTCATCGATATACCCTATGCAATCCGCTGGATGATCGTACATCTGTTCATTCTGCCATTCAGACCGAAACGTTCGGCCGAAGCCTATGGCAAGATATGGACCGCCGAAGGTTCGCCGTTGCTCATCAACACCAAGCGCTTTGCGGAAAAGGTACAGAAATTCTCGAAGCACAAAATCTACTGGGCGATGCGCTACGGCCACCCTTCGATCGCGTCTGTGCTCACACTGATGCGCGACGCCGGTCACACCGATATTCTTGTAGCGCCACTCTACCCGCACCACGCACTTTCATCTACAGTGACTGCGATAGAAGAAGCCAAACTGCACGCTGCAGACCTGGGTCTTACGCTGAGTTTTTTGCCCGCGTTCTATGATAGCAAAGCGTATCAGGTTGCGCTCGCCAAAGAGGTGAAAAAAGTCGCTGCGAGCCACGACTATGTTTTATTTAGCTACCATGGCTTACCAGTGCGGCATATTACCAAGTCTGACCCGACGGGTGCCCATTGCATGAAAGTGGAAAATTGCTGCGCCGTGAATGCAATATCAGAGAACGGGGTCGATCCGCATAAGACCTGCTATCGCCACCAGGTGATTGAAACGACGAACGCAGTGGCGAAACTTGCCGGCGTAAAACCCGGTAAGTTCGGCCTCTCGTTCCAGTCACGCCTCGGCCGTGCCGAGTGGTTAAAGCCGATGACTTCAGAATTTATCGCAGAGCTGCCCAAAAAAGGCATCCGTAAAATCGCATTGATTGCACCCGCGTTTGTTGCCGACAATCTCGAAACGCTCGAAGAGGCGAATATGCAGCTGCGCGACATATTTCTCAGCGCCGGCGGCGAAAAGTTCACTTATATTCCGTGCCTCAACGACGACACTGACTGGGCAAAGGGTTTTGCGCAGCTGCTTGGCTCGAACTGATGGCGCGCACCCGCATTGTCTTCTGGGGGTCTCCCGGTATTGCCGCAGAATTTCTGGGCCACCTGCATACGAACCACAAAGACCGGTTTGAAATCACGGCATGCGTGACGCAAACAGAGAAAATGATACAGCGGCAGGGCAAGTCTGCGGTGCGCTCGGCTGTGCATAACCGCGCCGAAGAACTGGGACTGCCGGTGTTTACCCCGAAATCTGTCAAAAAAGAGGCGGATCAATTATTGCCTGAACTGACAAAAATCGGATTCGATCTTTTTGTCGTTTTAGCCTATGGCAAAATTCTGCCAGCAAGCATCATTAATGCCCCGCAGCTGAAGTCGGTAAATTTCCACGGCAGTCTGTTGCCACTGCTGCGTGGCGCATCGCCGATCGAGCATTCGTTGCTCTATGGGTTCACGCAAACCGGCTGGACATTGCAGCGCATTGTCGAAGCGCTTGATGCGGGCGATGTGATCGCGCAGAGCGTGGTGCCGATTGCCGATGAAGAAACCACTGGCTCTCTCTACGTGAAACTCACTGCCGACCTCATTGCGCATGGGGCGACGATGCTTGCCGATTATGTAGATGGTCGCGCGAAAATCGTGCCGCAAGACGAGACGAAGGCCACGCATTGCAGCAAAATTTCTGCAGAAGACGGTAAACTCGACTTCAGCCGCCCTGCTATGGAAATCCGGAACAGGTATAGAGCGTTTACACCCAGACCTGGGGTGTTTGCACTTTTCCGGGGCAAGAAAGTCAAACTCACGTTTGATTTGGGCCCCTCTCCACATCGTGGGGAGGGGTGGCCGAAGGCCGGGGAGGGGCGAGGCAAACTCATCCGGGAAGGTAAAGATAGCCTCTCCGTCATCTGCGGTGATGGCATCGCACTCCCTATCTCTGCTGTAACCCCCGAAGGGAAAAAGGCGATGGCCGTTTCTGATTTTATCAACGGCTACCGGCTGACAGACACAGACCAACTCACATGATTCGCGCCGCAGTGCGCCACAATTTTACGCAGCGCTTTGGCACAATGCGTGAGCTGGCACCGATTGCGTTTCCGATTGTGCTATCGCAGGCAATCGATGTGCTAATGATTTTCTGCGATCGCTATTTTCTTTCACAGATCGGCAAAGAGCCGCTCGCCGCGACGCTGTCGGGCGGCATTCTCACGTTCATTATCACCTCTCTCGTTGCAGGTACCCTCGCGCAGATTAATCCACTCGTCGCGCAATACCGCGGGGCAGCAGAAGAACAGAAATGCGTCACCGTCGCGCAGCAGGGTTTTGCGTTCACAATTGTCTTTGCCCCCGCGGTATTTTTGCTGGCGCATCTCGCGGCACCGTTATTGTTTTCAGCCTTTGAGCACCGCGGTGATCTGCTGGAGAATGAACTCGCGTACTTTCGCATACTGTCGCTGACGGTGTTCACGTCGGCCCTCAGGCAGGTGTTTGCGAATTTTTTCGTCGGCATCGGCCAGACGCTCATGGTGACGATTGCCTCACTGACGGCGGTGGCGCTGAACCTGCCGCTCGCTTATGCATTAACTTTTGGCGCGTGGGGTTTGCCGCGGCTCGGCATCAGCGGCACCGCATGGGCTACCGTCATCTCGGGAATCTTGCCGCTCTTGATACTCGCGATCCGCTTTTTTGCGCGCGAGGTGCACGCCCGCTACCGCACCCGACGGGCATTCGCTTGGGATGCGACCATTCTGCGCCAGCTCGTGCGTTACGGTTTTCCCGCGGGGCTTGAGACCTTTGTCAATGCGGGTGGCTTTATGTTCTTCACGATGGTGATGTATTCGTTCAGCGCCGACGTCGCAGCCGCGACCACGATCGTGCTCAACTGGGACATGGTGTCGTTTCTACCTCTCCTGGGTCTGAGCCAGAGCACTTCGACTCTTGTGGGCAAATACCTCGGGGCGCGCAAAAAGCGTTTGGCTCTGAGATCCGCCTGGTCGGGGCTTAAAGCCGGGTGGATGTATGCCGCGCTCGTGACTCTGGTGTACCTGACGCTGACCCGTGTTCTCGTGCTGATTTTTTCACCCAGCGATAAACAGGCTGACTTTTCGGGAACAGTCGACTATGCAGTTGCCATGTTGAAAGTATCGTGCCTGTATTTCTTTTTCGATGCGACATACAGCGTGCTCGGTGGCATTCTTAAAGGTGCCGGTGACACCGTGTGGACGATGGTCGTGTCGAATTCACTCATGTGGACGATGGCAGCGGTGACGTACGTATTGAAAATTCAGGGTTTGCTTTCGCCCATTGGCGGCTGGCTGATGCTCACAGGGCTGATTTTCGTCTTTGGAATCCTGTTTTTCCTCCGCTTTCAAGGAAAAAAATGGCTGCACAGGTTAATGATCTCAGATTAATTTCGGTTTGCGGAGCGAGTGCCTGACCGATTCTCACCCAGCGCATGAGTATTGTCATCGAAGATGTCTGCAAGAATTTTGGCAATCCGCCTACCGAAGTGATCAAACACGTCGACTTCACTGTCAAAGACGGTGAATTTGTTTCACTGACGGGTAAATCCGGTTCGGGCAAAAGTACGTTGCTGTATATTATCAGCACGCTCGACGCACCGACAAGCGGGCGTGTGCTGATTGAAGACCGCGACGTGGTGTCGCTCGACAGCCGCGAACTGCATGAGTTCCGCAACCGCTATATGGGTTTTGTTTTCCAGTTCCATTACCTGCTGCCTGAGTTTACCGCGCTCGAAAACGTGTTGATGCCGGCGCGTAAGGCGGGAACGCTGGTCGAAAAGAAGCCTTACGCCGAATATCTGCTCGAAAAATTTGATCTGAAAGACAAATTGCAGAATTTACCGGGCCAGCTTTCGGGCGGTCAGGCACAGCGGGTTGCACTCGCGCGTGCCCTGGTCATGAAACCGAAATACCTGTTCGCCGATGAGCCTACGGGTTCACTCGATTCGGCCAACGCGAAGATTGTCATGGATATTTTTCGCCAAATTAACGCCGAAGAAAAGTGTACGATTGTCTATGTCACGCACGACTCCGATTTCGCTAAACTGGCCAAACGCCAGATCCACCTCATCGACGGCACGCTCAGCAAATAGCCAAGGCGCCTAATCGCGCGCCATCAAGATAACGTCGAAAGCCTGAACTGAGTTTTGTTCTTTTTCAGAGTGTATTGACTGGTCTTCACTTCGCCCGCAGCCCCATGCAGAATATCGCCGTCGACCTGCACAGCCTGTGGTTTGCTGAGGTGAATTGTGACAGAACGCGCGAGTCGGTGGTTTACTTCTGGAAAATTCACGTGCCCGCCGGTTTTGGCCGCGAGAATGATGCGTATCAGTTTCAGCAGTCCGCATCTTTCTACGGTGAGGATTTCAAATTCTGGCAGATGGTATGACGCATTCGGGCAAAAGGCCAACCCCGATGCCCAGTAGCGAATCTGGCTTACGATGACAATCGACCAGCGCCCGCGTTGTGCTGTTTTGTCTGCGGTAATTTCGGCCTCGACAATTTCTCGCCGCAGCAGGTGTGCGAACACAATCGCCAAAAAACCAATAAGATTTTGCAGCGGCCGCAGAAAGGGCAAAGCAGCGAGCGTATTGCCGACCCAGCGGTTGACAATCACACCCAGCCCCCAGTTCGCCTGGCCAATGAATTGTTTGGTGTCTTCGACACAGCTGACCTGCCCGAGATAAATACTCTTGCCTGCGATTTTCTGCTGTTCGCGAATATCCAATACGATATCGTTCACAGAGCCGCCGGGCAGAAACAGCAGATCGCCACGGTAGCGCATACCCGATAGTTCTTCTGCGGCGATGGTCAGCGACGAGTCGCCGCCGCAGACGGCAATCGCCTTGAACTTGCGCGCAAAATGTTTTACGGTTTCGCGAAAATCGGTTTCACTTACCGAGATATATTGTGTGATGGTTCTGCCCTGCGCCTCGAGTTTTTCCCGGTACTGCGGCCAAACAGCGAGCGATCGGCCGCCGGCAGAAGAGGGATTGATGACGACACCAAGTCCTTTCGCCGGTTTGATGTTGCTGCGCAACATCAAACCGGCTATTTCAGCAGTGAATCGAGCGCTTTGATCTCGCGCACGAACTGCCAAGCCTGCAGGTCGGCTCTTGATTTCGTCGCGCAATTTTTCGCGAGAGATAATACAGCGAGCGGGTGTAGCCTTGCTTCGCGTAGTGGCCCGTATAACCCACTGCACCATGAAGCCTTCTTCTTTTTCCCACGTGTACGCGCCGCGCATGGTTTCACCCACGCTCGAACCGGTGCGCTGGCCATATTTGGCAGTCAGTGTTGTATAGAGTTCTTCGGATTTCAGCAGCGGAAAAACACTTTCGACAAAAAAGAATTTTGCCGTGCCCGCGGTCGGGTCATTTTCCGGCGGTTTTTCGGCGGGTTTGCCCGCTTCGGGTTTCGGCATCGACTCGATCGACTTTGCCGGTGGTTTTTTGTAGAACACGTAGCGGTAATAGATTTCGCGGCGGCGAATCAAAATTTCGCGGTCGGGGTTATCTGAGATAATCTCGACGTTGTCGGCCGCGTTGGCGTTAGAGGCCATGACCCGAAAGCGATCCTTCATTTCTTTATAGCTCATGCCCCACGCGATGCCGTCAAAGCCTTCGATCTTCGATTGCGCGTTGTTGTTGCCACCTTGGCCTGTCGTACCTGTGCCGCTGGTCGTCGCAGCAGGCCCACCGGTCGTGCTGGTCGGCTGACCCGCTGGTGGCTTCACTCCAGTGCCGATCGTGCCAGTGCCCGTCGCGGGCTTGGGCGTTGTTGGTGAGGTCGGTGCGGCCGCCGGGCGAGTAGTGGTGGCAGCAGGCGGCCGGGCTGGCTGACCCCAGAGAGCTGCTGCAGCCAGCGAAAACAGGACAAGTATTGCGCGTAGTTTCACATTTATTTATCGGTTTTTTGGCAGAAAACCATTACACATCTCCGGGTTGTCTGCGCGCGATGGATTGAGAATTGGGCCGGTGTTCTTCATTTTATCCAAGATTTTTGCCGCACTGTTTCTGCCGGTAACATTGTTCTTTCTGTTTCTCCTTTTTGTTTTTGCGCGCCGGCTTAGCGGGCGCTTGCGTCGCGTCTGCCTTGCCGTGTGGCTTGTCGCCTGGTTCTTTTCCACCTCTTTTGGTTCGGCGCTGCTCATGCGCCCGCTTGAGAGCCGTTATGCAACTGTCGCGGCCCACGATCTGGCGAAGGCCGACGTGGTCGTGGTGCTCGGCGGCATGATCGACGCCAATTCGCTGCGCGGTGGCCGGCCCGAATTCGGTTCTGCGGTCGATCGCCTGACGGCGTCGCTCGAGATCATTATCCGCAAAAAAGCCGACTTCATTTTGGTTTCCGGCGGGTCTGGGCTGATGCTGCAAGGCGGCCTGCGCGAGGGCGACGTGCTGCGCCAGTATCTCGCGGCGCAGGGTTTCCCCGGGGAGAAAATTCTATCGGAAGCTGTGTCGCGGAACACGCGCGAGAATGCAGTCGAAAGCGGTAAAATTATCGCCGCGCGTAAATTGCAGAAGGTTGTACTGGTGACATCCGCCCTTCACATGCTGCGTCAGTGGCGTGCTTTCGCAAAGCAGGCACGAGGTATACCTTACCCGTCGATTACCGCACAGCAGAGCGCAAAGCTCGCGCCTGAATCGTTTTTCCCTTCTGCGCAGGGCATCGATGACTTCAGCACTGCGATGCGCGAGATAGTGGGATTGATTGCTTACAAGCTTTCGGGTTACATCTGAAGCATTCACGGGTTAAATGGGCATTTAGACCGCAGCGCCGTGGCCATCGTGCCTGCTGTGGTTCATTCCCTGATAATTTATGCACGCCTTTGTATAGACAACTCCTCAATTAAGAGTTTGCAGCGAAGGTTGCAACGGCACTCAGCCTCATGCGTAAGTTGAAAATCTTCACCGTAATTCTCATAATTCTGGCCGGCATCATCGCCTTCCTGATCTATACGCGTGGCCTGCGCACGCGCTATGAAACGGCGGTCGCTGCAGAAAATGCGGCGACCCCCGATCTGAGCGGCAATGTCGAACAGGCAGACATCGCGCACCTGCCGCCGCTGGTGCAGAAATACCTGAAAGTGACTGGAGCGGTTGGGCGGCCGAAAATCCGCAATTTTCGCATTGTTTGGGATGGCGCACTGCGCAGCGACGCGAAGGCCCTGTGGATTTCTGCCACGATGTTGCAGCAAAATTTTTTCCACAATTATTCACGGGATTTTTACATGACTGCCTTTATGAAAGGGCTGCCCGTGTCTGTCTGGCATTCATACCATAACCAGGCGGCGACGATGCAGGTGAAGATTGCCTCTCTTGTGCCGATTGTTGATCTCAGTGGCAAAGAGCTCACGACTGCCGAGACAGTGACGCTATTCAACGATATGTGCCTCGTGGCGCCGGGGGCACTCATTGACCGCCGCATCCGCTGGCGCGAGATCGATGCGCAACAAGTGGAGGCAACTTTTACGAATGGTGCATACAGCATTAAGGCAACATTAAAGTTCAACGACAAAGGCGAGCTGGTGGATTTTGTGTCTGACGACCGCTTTTATCTCACGCCTGAAAACAAATTGCGGCGCGAACGCTGGTCGACGCCGGTCGGCGATTACAAAGACTTCGACGGCCGCCGCATAGTGACTCGTGGCGAGGCTATCTGGCATCTGAAAGACGGCTCTTATACCTATGGCAAGTTTCTGCTGAAGAAGATTGATTATAACGTCAGATAAAAATAGCGGTAAAACATTGACGTTGCATAATTAAATGTACATATTGTACATATGATTATGGATACTATTGCATCTTCTCGGGCGAACATGAGCGCTCTTTTGCGGCAGGTGCAAGAGGGTGAGACTGTCATGATCCTTGATCGTGGGGTGCCTGTTGCGCGTTTTGAACCGGTGACCGACTGGAGCGGCGAGGGTTATGGGCTCATGGCCAGGGCACTTACCAAGTCGGGCGATATGCTGCCGCGCAAAGTGGCTTTGGGCGATGATTTTTTTGATCTGCCGCTGAGCGAAGACAAAAAGGCCGGGGTCAGATCTGCGCTGCTCGAAGAGCGCCGCGAAGGCCGATGATTTTCTGGGATAGTTCGGCCATCGTGCCCCTGCTGGTGCGCGAGCCCAAGACCGCCGACGCAGAGACCGCACTGAAAGAAGACCGCGATATTCTGGTGTGGTGCCTGACCTATCTCGAATCGACCTCGGCATTGAACCGCCGGCTGCGCAGCGACGAATTGCACTTCGGTGACTACCGTGCTGCCGAAGAACGGCTAAAGCGCCTCGCCGCAGCATGGGACCAGATTATTTTTTCTGACAAATTGATGCAGCTGGCTGCCCGGCTTTTGCGCACGCACCCGCTGCGCACTGCCGACTCGCTGCAGCTCGCAGCGGCACTCATTGCGGGCAAGCATGACCCTTCAAAGGTCAGGTTTTATAGCTATGTTGAAAGGCTTAACCAGGCGGCAGAGCGCGAGGGTCTGAATGTGATGATTCCTGCCTGATTACGCTTGTCCAAGGACATTCATGAATCCCCAATGGCCATTCTTCTTTGCCGGCTGTGCCGCATATGACCAGAGGTATCTGTGACCCCAAACATTCCCGGCGTCAATATTCTTGAACGCAAGATCAAAACTACCGACGGCTATAAGCTGAGCGTCAAGTACGCAGGTCCCGAAGACGGGCCGGCGATCATTTTTCTGCATGGCTTTCCCGAATTCTGGTATGGCTGGCGCAAACAGATACCCTATTTTGTCGAACGAGGCTATCGCGTGATTGTGCCAGACCAGCGCGGCTACAACGATAGCGACCGACCGCCGCACATTGCCGAATATTCGATCATCCAGCTCGCAGACGACGTGGCCGCGATTGTGCGGCAGATGCAGCTCTCAGGTTGCGCGCTCGTCGGCCATGACTGGGGCGCGGCGGCTGCGTGGCAGGCGGCGATTCGCTACCCTGCAATGTTCTCGCGGCTCATTATTCTGAACGTGCCGCACCCGCGCGTGATGATGGAGACGCTTGCGACGAACCCGATGCAGCTCTTGAAGAGCTGGTATATGTTTTTCTTTCAGCTGCCGTTTTTGCCCGGGTGGCTGGCGTCGCTCGGTGGCTACCGCCGTTTCGCCGAAGCAATGCGCGGCACTGCGAATCCCGGTTCGTTTAGCGACGAAGATCTCGAAGCGTATATCCATGCGTGGCAGAAACCCGATGCGCTCGATTCGATGATTAACTGGTATCGCGCGGCGTTCCAGCATACAGAGTTCGGCGGGCCTGTT
>JAXMHE010000016.1:0-85242 GCA_046346945.1 Turneriella sp. | reverse complement strand
TTCTGGTCTGCGGGCGGCAATTCACCCACAATCGCCTCGAGAATGTTGTGCAGGGTTGCCAGCCCCTGGATGTTTCCAAATTCATCGACGATCATTGTAAAGTTTTTATGAGTCTGTTTGAACACCTCGAGCAGCTTCGAGGCCTTCATCGTTTCGGGTACATAAAGCGGTGCCAGCAGATAATCCTTCAAGTCTTTAGATCGACCGGCAGACAGGTCGGTTAGAATGGCGCGCGCCGAAAGAATGCCCCTGATTTTCTCGAGCGCACCATCGCAGACCGGGAAGTTTGAATGGCTGTTCGCGCGAACTATGCGCAGGTTTTCTTCGGGGGCAGCGGAAATATCGAGCCACACGATCTGTGGTCTTGGCGTCATCAGGTTCACGACCGGAATATCGTTCAGGTTAAAGACATTTTCGACCATGTGCTTTTCTGAAGCAAGCACGGCACCCGTGCGGTGGCCTTCGCTGATCAGCATGCGGATCTCTTCTTCGGTGACCGGCACCTTTTTAGCCGGGGATATGCCGAACGGTTTGAGAATCAGTTTCGCTGAAAACGTCAGCACCACGGAAAACGGCGACAACAACCGAATCGCAAAGCCCAATGGTATTGCGAGAAAGGCCGCAATCGCCTCGGGATGAGTAAGCGCAATATTCTTCGGTACGAGTTCACCGACCACGATCGAGAGATAAGTCACCGAGAAAACGACGGCGAAAAAAGCCGCCGACTGCGCATAGGTCGCATAGACGGGAAAAATCCTCGCGAAAACGGAAGAGAGTGCCTCGGCGATGGCCGCGCCAGAGATAACGCCTGTCACAATCGAGATCAGGGTTATCGCCACCTGGATCGTCGAAAGGAATTTCTCCGGGCTGTCGAGAATGCGCAGCACTGCCCGCGCACCGCTCTTCCCCTTCTCTGCCATCAGCTGCAAACGTTCCCGGCGTGATGAGACGATCGCCATTTCAGTCAGCGAGAACAGGCCGTTCAAAAGTATCAAAACAGGCACGAGCAAAAGTTCGAGCAAAACACTTTGCATCAGTTTTTCAGGAGAATAAGCAGATTCAGAGCAAACAGCAATGCCGCCACCGGCGTCCACAGCAGGCGTTCGCCGCGGCTCCGCGAAATTGCATTCATCAGCGTGCCGAGGCAGGCATAGACGGTCACAATCCACTGCATGACTGTATGCATGCCCGCCGGAAAAACCGGGTTTATGATCGCTGCAGTCTGCAGGTTGACGGCAGCGAAGAGGCATAGCACCACAAAGGAGAAAATGCTGCCGATGCGGAAGCCGCGCGGCAGTACACCGGCATGCTTACCGCCCCACGAAAATTGTCCCCATGGTTTGCCGGCGGCGAGTGCAAGCTGAAACACTGCGATGGAAAAATGCAGAAACGCGGAAATCAAAGCTGCGATGGCGATCATGGGCATCGAAAGTTCCTCTCCATCACAAAAGATTTTTGCTGCGCCGGCATACGTTACGTCAAGCAAAGTGGCAGCGAAGTCTGCAAAGAGATGGGCGCCGCGCCTTGTAACCTTTCCATACCCGGCTCGTATCATCCACCAGAACAGTCTTAGGAGTTCAGATGAAGTTAATCAGATTTCTGCCCATCGTGGTTTTTGCTTTTGGCGCTAGCGCCGCCGAACATAATACGAAATGCAAGGACGAGCTGAAGAGGCTTTGCGGTGCACAATACCCGGGCGGCAAACACCTGGGCCAGTGTATAAAACTGGGTATCGACCGCCTGTCCCCCGAATGCCGCCCCCGCCATGTTGATTTTACAGCAATCCGCCGCGACTGTGGCGCCGAAATTTCCGCAGCCTGCTCGGGGTCTACCGATGACGGAAAGATCTACCAGTGCCTGCGACGCAGAATTACCGAGACGCCCGAAACCATAACAGGCGCCTGCCTTGCGCGCATGAAATAAGCTTCACCTCCGCTTTGCCGCATGGAACGGGCTTTGCCGCGACCCACCGGTGCGGCAAAGTTGCTCCGCGTTTACACTTTTCGCCCTGTCGTTATCCTTAGAATTCCCGCATGTCTGACATTTCCCGCGCCGCGAAGGCCGCAATTCTCGTGTCCGCCCTCGGGTACTTCGTCGATATCTACGATCTTTTGCTCTTTGGAATCGTGCGCGTGCCGTCGCTGAGAACGCTCGGTGTGCCCGACGCTGCCATGAAAGAAATCGGCGCGACGCTTTTGAACTACCAGATGTTCGGCATGTTGCTTGGCGGCATCTTCTGGGGCGTACTCGGTGACAAAAAAGGCCGTCTGTCAGTGCTCTTTGGTTCTATCTTTCTTTATTCCGTGGCGAATCTTGCCAATGCCTTTGTCGATCGCCTCGGCTCCGTCGAAAATGGCCTCATGGCCTACCAATGGCTGCGCTTTATCGCAGGCGTCGGCCTCGCGGGCGAACTCGGTGCAGGCATTACGCTGGTGAGCGAACTCATGCCAAAGGAGAAGCGCGGCTATGGCACGATGATCGTTGCCGGTTTTGGCATTCTCGGTGCAGTCGTCGCGACATTGATAGGTGACATTTTCCCGTGGCAGACAGCCTACATCATCGGTGGCGTCATGGGGTTGATGCTACTCATCATGCGCATCGGCGTCTATGAATCGGGGATGTATGAAAAAACCGCGGAGGCGGATGTCAAACGCGGAGATTTCCTGTACCTGTTCACCTCAGGCGAACGATTCATGCGCTACCTGCGTTCGATTCTGATCGGCGTCCCACTGTGGTTTGCTGTAGGGATTCTTATCATTTTCTCAAAAGAATTCGGGCAGGCACTCGGCGCCAAATTCACGGTAAACCCGGGCTATGCAATCGGGTTCATGTATGGCGGACTATCGCTCGGCGATTTTCTCACCGGTTATCTCAGCCAGCGCTTTGGCAGCCGCCGTATGGTGGTACTGGTATGCCAGCTGATCAACGTGGTACTCATCACAGTTTATCTTTTGTCACGAGACTTTGGCCCTGTCTACTTCTACACGCTCTGCGTGATCTTAGGTCTTGCTAACGGCTACTGGGCGGTCTTCGTCACCATTGCCGCCGAACAGTTTGGAACCAACTTACGCGCAACAGTGGCTACCACGGTGCCGAACTTTGTGCGCGGCTCCGTTCCCCTTCTAACCACCGCGTTCCTCTTCCTCGACAAAAATGTTTTCTCGCATGGCCAGAATAATTCAGCGCAGGGCATGGTACCGGCCGCTTTCATCGTTGGCGGTGTCGCGCTCGTGCTCGGAATCTGGGCAACCCTGACCATGCACGAGACACATGGCAAAGATTTGAATTTCCACGAATAATAAGACCGCGTTCTTATTCGTGGTTCTCTACCGGAATACAGATCGTCTCTTCGGCGCCGGGGTCGTCGGCCCGGTAAGCGGGTGTCAGAATTTCAAAGTGCGGGCGATCAGCGAGCACATAGCCTGAGCCTGGCAACCAATCGCCGAAAATCTGCCGCGCAAATGGGCCAAATTCGGCCGGTGTGCCGCGGTATTTAAACATCGCGTACAATCCTCCCGTGAGGTTGAGGATTTCCATAGCGGGTGGCGCATCGGACACTGACGAAACCTCGACCGTCGCCCAGCGCTCAAATTCACGTGCCGCGGAAAACGAAGCAAAATAGTCGGGACTGTCATAGACCTGCACGGAATAGAAATCTGCACCCATGCGGTTTTTTATCGCTGGCAGCTGCGGCCTGAACGACTGCCACAGCTCGCGCGAACGGTTATTCGCCTGCGACATGCGCACACGGTGGCCGACCAGAATCTTGGCCGGGATGGTTTTCATTGTCGGTGTTGATAGAGACGGCATTTGGATTTTTCTTCTTCGGTAGAGACGCCTAAGAGGGCGTTTCTATGGTTTATTGTGCTACAAGCTTCACAAATTTTCGTTTGCCGGCACGCAAAATAAAATCTTCGCTAATCGCCATCTTAAAATCCGTCAGTGCGGCTTCGCTGCCATCCGTTTCGACACGATAGATTGATTTTTGGTCAATCATACGCCGCGCCTCAGAGTTTGAGGGTGCTAGCCCGGCTTCTTTTACCACGGCGACCAACTGTGTGCCCTTGGCATAACGGAACTCGGGCATGTCCTGCGGCACACCCCGCTCTTTCGGGTTGTGTACCTTGTCCCACTCTTCTGCGGTCGCAGTGGCAATTGCCACAGAAGTGAAACGAGCAGTAATTTCGAGCGCAAGGTCTGCCTTCGCCTGTTTGGGATGCAGGCTGCCATCGGCGATGCCGGCTTTGATGCGCTGGAGATCCGCCACGGACTTATCGGAAAGCAGTGTATAATAGCTCAGCATCAGTTCGTCGCTGATGCTCATGAGTTTGCCATATATGTCAGCAGGCGCCTCCTGGATGCCGATGTAGTTGCCGAGCGACTTCGACATCTTTTTCACTCCGTCGAGGCCAACGAGAAGCGGCGTCATGATCACACATTGCTGCGGCTGCTCATACGAAGATTGCAGATCGCGCCCCACCAACAGGTTAAATTTCTGGTCGGTGCCGCCGAGTTCGACGTCGCTTTTGAGCGCGACAGAGTCATAACCCTGCATCAGCGGGTACATAAACTCGACAAGCGAGATTGGCTGCCCTGCCGCATACCGTTTTGAAAAATCGTCGCGCTCGAGCATGCGTGCGACGGTGTACTTGCCCGTCAGGCGCAGCATGTCCTCGAGTTTCAGCTCGTTCAGCCACTTCGAATTAAAGACGATTTCCGTTTTTGCCGGATCGAGAATTTTGAACACCTGCTCTTTATAGGTCAGCGCATTCTTTTCGACCTCTTCGCGCGACAGCACTTTGCGCGTCTCTGACTTGCCGGTAGGGTCGCCGATCATCGCGGTGTAGTCACCAATCAGGAACAATACATGGTGGCCAAAGTTCTGGAACTGGCGCAGTTTCTGAATGAGCACCGCGTGGCCCAGATGCAGATCGGGTGCAGTCGGGTCGAAGCCAGCCTTCACGCGCAGCGGGATCTTCTGGTTGTGCGCATCGAGCAGCTTCTTGCGGAATTCATGGACCGGCAGCACTTCTTCAATGCCGCGAGTCAGTTCCTGGAATTGCTCTTCTACTTCTGCGGGGAGTTCCACTTTTTCAGCTGCATGTGCCACGCGCTATTATCCAGTATGACGACAGGGCGAAAACAAAGAAGGAATGAAATTGACGTGCGGCTATTGCCGTCCCCCGAGAATTGCCTGCAATAAGTCGCCCACCGTCCGGTGTGCTTCAACGGGGTGGCGCAGGTGAACATTCGTATGGATGCGGTAAATATTGCGCCGGCCTTTCTTGGATACCGACACAACCCTGACCGCCTGCAGATCACGCACTATCGCGATAACAGCCCGCTCAGTGATACCAACCTTCGCGGCGACCTCGCGCAGAGTAAGGCCCGAAGTGCTAGCCAGGCAAATAAGCACATGGCTATGATTAGTGAGGAAAGTAAAATCCGGCGTTACTCCGAATTTGGCGGCGGCAATTTTCTCAGCTCCTGGCACAAACTATTTTTGAGGTAAGGGACAGAATCGCAACTTTTTTTGCCGAAATATAAATCCTAAAGTATAATCCATGAATTATACTTCATGTATTATTTTTCACAGAAGGAGAGCCATGGAAAATTTACCCTTTGCCCCGCTTTGGGGCAAGCTCAGCAGTTTTTGGTCGAATGCTTCAGGTCTGGTGCGGCGCGTTCCATCGCAAAGCACACTCGCACCTGCCATTGCCTTGCAGCGCTTAATGGAGGGGAATAAGCGCTTTGCCACAGGAAACACGATCAAGCCGAACCAAAGCCTTGCGCGGGCACAGGAAGTATCTTCTGGCCAGGCGCCTTTTGCCGTTGTTATCGGGTGCTCCGATTCACGTGTGCCGAACGAAATTATTTTCGACCAGGGACTCGGCGACCTGTTCATAATCCGCACTGCCGGACAGGTGAGCACGTACGCGTCCTGGGGGAGTATAGAGTTCGCCGTTTCTGCGCTGGGCGCACGGCTCATCGTCGTGCTGGGCCATACTCAATGTGGAGCTGTCACTGCTGCCTGCAAAGTACCCGACGTTCCCGGGCATATCGTCACGCTGATCAATGCTATCCGTCCTGCCTCTATTCGCGCATCACAGGTTCCGGGCGATCTGGTAGAAAACGCAGTGAAAGTCAATGTGGCGATGCAGGTGACACAGCTGAGAAATCTCGAGCCAGTCCTGGCAGACAAGGTGAGAAGCGGCGAGATACAGATTGCCGGTGCGGTCTATGACCTCGCGAGCGGAGAGGTAGAACTTCTCAATGAAGAATTCATCACGGAATGGGGCACGTAGATTCAGAATGCAAAGCTGCCGGGGATTTACCACTGCTGCATTCTGTCGCGGCGCTCCTGCCTAAAGTTTGTCACCTCGAGTCGCAGCCCGTCGGGATCAGTGAAAAAAATCGCATAATAATCAGGCGCATATTCACGGTGGTAAGCCGGTATCGAAACGGCGAGTCCCGCGGCGCGCATCGCCTCTGCGGCACGGTCGACATCCTCCTCTTTTTCGACACGCAGGCAAAAGTGGTGTAACCCGGCCGATTCGCTGTTGAATTCACCCGCCGCCCTCGCCTGCCTGATCACAAAACCAAAGTGGCGGTTAAAATACTGGATGTGAGGATTATCGCTGAGCATAAATGCATTTTTGCGAAAACCGAGGATTTCACCCAGCAGCGTGTCATAATATTTTTCCGACACGGACAATGAACGCACGGAAAAGTAAACATGATCGATGCCGATGACTTCGGTGGCCATGGCTAAGGCAGGCAAAGCTTCCGCTGGCGTAAATGGGTTTTCGTCACGGCTCTGCAAACCTTTACCCGCAGTTTGCGTCACTGGTTCTGGAAACATGAACCACAGGAGTCTGCGTGTCGTCCTTACCGGAGGGCCCGGTGGCGGCAAAACCACCGCCGCGGATCTATACCGGCGCGAAATCGGCCCCGAGGTGGTCATTGTACCCGAAGCCGCGACGCTGCTTTATACCGGCGGTTTTCCGCGCACCGGAAAAAAGGGCGTGAAGCGGGCCACGCAGCGCGCCATCTACCACGTGCAGAAAAACCTCGAAGACGCGCACGCAGAGGCCTATGGCAGCCGGATATTGCTCTGTGACAGGGGCACCATAGACGGCGCGGCCTATTGGCCCGGCGACCCGCTCTTATTCTTCAAGCATCTGGAGACAACGCTGGAACGCGAGATGCAGCGCTACGATGCGGTCATTTTTTTTGAGACGGCCGCGGTCGGCGGTATTGCGATCGAAGGGGGTAACCCCTCACGCATCGAAACGCTCAAAGAAGCTGTTCAGATCGACGAACGCCTGCGCACGCTCTGGTCGCAGCATCCGCATTTTGTTTTCGTGCCGCATGACACCTCGTTCATCCGCAAGGTAAACCGGGGATTATCTGAGCTAGCCGCGATGGTCGATCACCACCGCAAGGAGCATGGGCGGCCGGCGCGCTGAATACGCTTGCTGATTGACGCCGCGTTTTAGCGGCACACTCGAACCCATGGCCGCCAAAAAGACACAGCCCTCCGAACAGCCTGGCCCAAACCGGGGTTTGCCGGCAGACCTGACGTTTGAAAAGGCGCTGGCTGAGCTTGAATCGATCACCGACAAGCTCGAAGACGGCAAAGAATCCCTCGAAGAATCGATGAAACTCTATGAATACGGGCTGGCCCTCAAGGAATTCTGCGAACTCAAGCTGAAAGAGGCTGAGGGTAAATGGCTGATGCTCAAAAAGCAGAAAGATGGCTCCGTCACGGCCGAAGAGCTGCCCAACGATAAAATACCCGAACCCAACCAATTGCAGGGGCAGATGTTTTGAAACACGAGATTCGCGCGGCCATTGAAGACACTTTCCGCGCGGCGGAAAGCTCGCTGACTGCCAACCTGGCAGCGCAGGATTTTATACCACAGGTGGCTGCTGCAGCCGTGCTTTTATCAGAAACGAAGAACCGCATCCTGACCTGCGGTATGGGCAAATCAGGGCTCATCGCGCGTAAGGTCGCCGCAACGCTGACCTCTACCGGCTCGCCTGCCGTCTTTTTACACCCGGCCGACGCGCTACACGGCGACATCGGCAACCTGCAGTCCAAAGAAGTTGTGCTCGCATTTTCCAATTCGGGTGAGACCCGGGAGATTGTCGAACTGTTGCCGCATGTCAAGCGCCTACAGGGCAAGCTGATCGCGGTGACGCAAAAAGCCGACAGCACGCTTGCGCGTGACGCCGACGCTGCGATTATCTATTCGATCACTCGCGAAGGCTGCCCGCTCGAACTCGCGCCCATGGCATCGACCACGATGTCGCTGGTGATTGGCGACGCGATATCGACTGCCCTCATTAAAATCAAAAAGTTCCGCCGCGAAGATTTTGGTAAATACCACCCGTCGGGTACTCTCGGTAAAAAACTGCTGACGCGCGTCAGGGACGTGATGCAATCCGTCGACGGCATTTTGCTGACACGCGAAACACCCTTTCAGGACATTTTACCGAAAATGATTACCGCCAACGTCGGTTGTGCGCTGATCATTGGTAGCAAAGGGCACCTGCGGGGCATACTGACCGACGGGGATATTAAGCGACAGCTTGAGCACTATGCCAAGTCACCGACACAACTTTTTGCTGCAACCGCGGGTGAGCTGATGACAGCTGACCCGGTCGCAATACGCGACGCGGCACTCGTCGACGAGGCGTTCGCACTGATGCAGGATCGCAAAACTTATATGTTGCCTGTGGTAAACGCGCAGAAAAAACCCATCGGTGTTGTACGCATGCACGACCTGATGATTTCATAAATTGTAATAAATGCAGGAAATTGGACATGGCCACTGAACAAAAAGTCGAAAAAGCAATCCAGAAGCTGCAGCGTGACCGCATCGTGGTGTTTCGGATCAATGCGCTGACGCGCATCGGCCGCGAAGAACTCATGACCATATTTTCGCGCCTGTTTGAAGAATTCCAGTTTAACCCGGCGATGCTGTTTAACCTTTATTCAGCCGTCGTTGAAATTATCTTCAATGCGATCAAAGCCAACGCGAAACATGTCATCTTCAAGTCCGAAGTACGCCAGAAGCTCCTGAAACAGCAATTTGAAGATATCGACGACCTGATTGAAATTATCTTTCGCGAAGAAATGCTGCGCGATTTTATGACGCGGCATATTATTCCGGAAAAGCTCAAAAAACGCGTGAATACTGTATTGCAGTTGACCGAAAAGAAGCGCACCGGGCGCACTGCAGGCCTGACCGAAAAAGACATACAGCACCTGCTAGATTTTAATAAACTGCTCGAACAGGAAGAGGTCTTCATCCATTTTACGATGGCAATCACCGACGAAAAAATCGTTTTTAATGTGGTGAACGACATCCCGATTCTGGGAAAAGACATGGAACGCATACAGCAGAGCCGCATGACGCATCGCAAGCTCTATGACGAGGGCCGCTCCACCGATTATTTCGGCCCCGATTACATCGACGTCACCGAATCAGCCGGTTTCGGTATTGCGATGGCAGACGAAATTTATTATGAAATGGCACTGAACCCGCTCGAGCACTTTACGATCTCTGCATCAGAAGGCGCGACGCGCGCCATCATGCACTTTCCCCGCACGAAATTTTCCCTCGAGTAGTTAATGGTTGCCCTTCGGGCAACCATTAACTACTTTTTAGAAATTCAGCCGCACGCGCGAGCTGTACCTTTACCGCCGCTGGGTTGGTTGAACCCTGCCCCTGGCGGCGCGCAATCGACGACAATGGGTCAAAGAATGCCTCTGGGAAAACCAAATCCCTGCCGGCAATGTTTTTCCAATCCGTTGCAGTCAGTGTCTCGAGGCGTTTATTGTTCTTCTCACAGAAGCCCACTGCACTACCAGCGACGGCGTGCGCATCGCGAAATGGTACGCCGGCTTCGCGCACGAGAAAATCCGCTATGTCGGTGGCCAACGCAAAGCCGCGCGACAGGTTTTCGCGCACGCGCGCTTCGTTAAAACGGATATTCGCAAGAATTTCTATAATACCTTTAAGACCGAGACGCGCCTGCTGAATACTGTCGAACAGGTATACCTTGTCTTCCTGCAGGTCGCGGTTATATGTCAGCGGCAACCCCTTGAGATTAGTGATCAGCGCCTGCAGGTTGCCGTTCACACGCCCGGCTTTGCCACGCAGAAGTTCCGCGATATCGGGATTCTTCTTCTGCGGCATAATCGACGAGCCAGTCGTCACCGCATCGCCCAGCGTCACATAACCGAATTCGGTCGAATTATAGATGATCGTGTCTTCGCAGAAACGCGAGATATGCAGGTAAAGCCGCGTCACCCAGAAATGGTAATTCAACTGGTAGTCGCGGTTCGCGACCGCGTCCATGCTGTTGGGGTATGGTTCGGTAAAACCTAATTCGGCCGCAGTCATTGCGCGGTCGATCGGGTAGTTTGCACCACCGAGAGCTGCGCTGCCGAGCGGTGAATAGCGCAGGCTTGCCAGAGTAAAATCGAGAAACTCGAGGTCGCGCGCGAACTGCCAGAAGTATGCCATGATATAGTGTGCAAGCAGCACCGGCTGCGCAATCTGCAGATGCGTATGCCCAACCCAGACGGTGTTCTGCCCGGCTTCCGCGAGTTGTAATAGTTTTGTGAGCAGCGCCTTGAGGTCTTGCCGGTGCTCCGCGAGCGCTTCGCGTGTGAACAGATGGGTATCGATTGCCACCTGGTCATTGCGCAGCGGCCGGTGTGCAGTTTTTTTCCGGTGTCACCGATGATTTCCGTGAGCCGCGATTCGACGTGCATGTGGATGTCTTCGAGTGCCGCAGAAAAAGCGAGTTTGCCGGCGGCTATTTCCGCTTCAACCTGTTGGAGGCCCTTCTCTATCGCCGTGAAATCACCGTCAGAAATGACACCCACCTTTGCGAGCAAGCGCGCGTGCGCGAGCGACGCGCGAATATCTACTTTGTAGAGGACGTGGTCAAACGAGATGGATTCTGATATCTCTTCGGTAATTTTCGAGGGAGCGGATTCAAATCTCCCGTGCCAGAGCTTTTCTTTCGTTGCGGACATGGTTCGACTGTAGAGACGTGCATTTTGCACGTCTCTACAAGAAGAATTTAAAGCGCCAGTTTACCCAGGTCTCGGTCGCGCAGGTACTGCGGGTACAGTTCATACAGCGGTTCGAGCAGGGGCAACAGGCGCATTGCACGCGGCAGGTTACCTTTCGGGCTCACCTCTTTGCGCGCGAGTGCCTGCATCAGGTTCACCTGGCCATGCCAGAAATAGTGTGCCACGTCGGCAGAGAGCGTGAACTCGACTTCAGGCGAGAAATTACGGGCAGCATCACCGGTCATGACCTGCTTTGACTTGTCATCGGTTGAACCGTCAAGCGCGATCGCCCCGTCGGGTGCAGAATAGTTAAAACGGATCTTGAGCCCCGAACTTTTCAGCGGAGCGAACAATTTCGGGTCAGCCTGTACCTTGAGGAAGTACGTACCCAGGATGTCGTATAACGCCGCTTCGTCCTTGAAGATGGCTTTCAGTTTTTTGGTCGCTCCGGTTGTGCGTGCGGCCTTAAGCTCTGACTTCGAAACCGGAATCGGTTTCAGGTTCTGCTGGTATGCCTCGCGCACAATTTCACGCACCGCATCGGCATGCACTGGCTGTGGGTTGTTGAGCATTGCGCCGTCTTCGAGCGCGGTTTTCACCACCTGTTCGAGTTTTGCGAGGTTGTCCTTTACCCCTGCTTCGCGCAGATTAAGCGCATGGCCGCAAAGTGCATTCAGTTTCTGGTTCATCGCACGCAACTTGCCGGCAAGCGACTGCGCGCGCTGCTTCGTCAGCCATTCATCGACGAGACCCAGCTGCGTCACCGCCTGGTTCACGGCAAAATTGTCGAAGCGCGCCACGGCCTGGCCGAGTTCGCGCACGGGATAAAATCCGCTGTCGCCAAAAATCTGCGCGATACGCGCATAACGCGGCGCCATGGTTTCCATGTTGTGTTCGACGCTGAATGGCAGAATGATACTGTTCGCAAGACCGTGCGGAATGTGGTAAACCCCACCCAATGCATGGCTGATACCATGCACGATGCCCACACCGCCATGGTTGAAAGCCACCGCAGCAAGAAACGACGCTGTCAGCATCGCGCCGCGAGCATTGAGGTCGTTCGGCACCGCGACAGCCTGCATCAGGTTCTGCACGATGAGTTCGATCGCATAGAGTGCGAGCGCGTCTGATACCGGGTTCGGGTTCTGCCCGGCATAACATTCAATCGCATGAGTGAGCGCATCCATACCCGTTGCGGCAGTCACTTTGCCCGGCATTGTGGCGGTCATCTCGGGATCGAGGATTGCAATATCAGGAAGGAAAAAATCCTCCGCAAACGGCAGCTTCACTGAGTTCGCGTCGTCAGACACCATCGCGAACTGCGTGACTTCTGAGCCTGTGCCCGAAGTCGTCGGGATAAATACCGAGGGCAGCAGGCGGTCTTTCAAAAGCTGCGCACCCATGTGCTGCTGCAGCGGCCCGCCCTTCACCATCATCAGGTTGATGACCTTCGCTGAGTCAAGCACCGAACCACCGCCGATCGCAATCACCATGTCGCAGTTATTGGCTTTGCCGAGTTCGGCAGCATCGGTCACCACCTTGAGTTCGCTGTTGGGCGGCACATTGTCATATGTTGCGGCAATGCTGATCGCCGAGCCCGCGAGGCCATCGATCACTTTTTTGGCAAGGCCCGCGGCCACGATCACCTTGTCGGTGACGAGCAGCGCACGTTTGCCGGGAAAACCGGCAAGCTCTTCGCCTAAGCGCGAGGCAAGGCCGATGCCATATCTGACCTTTGTGGGGAGCGAAAACTGGTAATAATCAGGTAACATGCGTTAAAATTGAAGGCCGAGAGTGGGCGACAAGAAAATACGTGAACAAACATTCAGTTTTTAACCCCTGCATTGTTAAGTGGATGACGCAGTCTTTCTCTCTTTATTTTGAGATAAATTTGCCGTAAGGCAAAATTGTCTCATAATGAACCTAATAGCTACCTCTATTATTCGACCGGTCTTCGCGTGGATTCTCATGTCGGGACTGATTATTTTCGGCGCGGTCGCTGCGACGCAGCTCGGCGTGAGCCAGCTACCCGACATTGATTTTCCGATTCTGACGGTCACCGTCAATTATGAAGGTGCAACCCCCGAGGTCATCGAGTCCACGCTGTTGATACCCATCGAGGAGCGCCTGCTTGGCATCGAAGGCCTCAAGCAGATGCGTTCTAACGCACGCCAGGGCTCAGGCCAGGTGGTGCTTGAACTCGACCTCAGGCGCAATGTCGATGTCGCCTTGCAAGAGGTACAGGCCGCGCTCAGCCAGCTGCGGCTTCCACTCGGTATCGATCCGCCGGTGATTTCAAAAACCAATCCCGAAGACCAGCCCTTCATGTTCATCGGGGTATTTGCAGACAAGCCGCTGCATGAGCTCCTGGTGTGGGCGGATGTATTTTTGCTCGACCAGTTTCGTTTTATACCGGGTATTGGCGAAGCGTCCATCGCCGGCTACCCTGAACGCAACCTGCGCGTCTGGCCAGACATGGATAAGATGCGCCGCTTTGACATCACCGTCTCTGATCTTGTGACGGCAATCGAAACGCAACACATCGAAAGCACCGCCGGCCAGTTCATCAAGGGCAAAGACGAGCTGCGCGTTCGCTGGATGGGCGAAGCGGCTTCGCCGAAAGACCTGGGCAAGGTACGCATTCTGCGCCGTGGCGGTGAAAATATTTATGCCTCTGGCGCTACCTTGACGATTGGCGATGTTGCGCGCGTCGAAGACGGTCTCAGCGACCAGCGCCGCATTGCACGCCTCAACGGTTCTGACCGACAAGGCATCGGTATAGGCATTCGCAAGCAACGCGGGCAGAACGAGGTGGCACTCGCCGACGCGGTGCATAAAAAAGTGGCGCAACTGCAGAGCCAGCTGCCAGAGGGTTACACGCTGCAGGTCAATATCGATTTTTCGCGCTCAACCAAGGCAACGGTATTCACAACCTATGAAAAGCTAATCGTTGCGGCGCTTGTCACAATACTTGTCTGCTTCGCCTTTCTCGGCAGCTGGCAGGGCGCCCTCAATATTATCTTCTCGATACCGACGTCGATTGTCGGCACATTTCTGATCATCTATTTTGCCGGCTTCACGCTCAACCTGTTCACGCTTTTGGCGCTCACTCTTGCCATATCGATTGTTGTCGACGACGCAATCATGCTGCTCGAAAACATCGTGCGGCACTACCGCATGGGCAAAAGTGCGGCGCAGGCTGCATATGACGGCTCAATGGAAATTCTGCCTGCGGCGAGTGCGGCGACGCTCGCGGTCATCGCGGTGTTTTTGCCCGTCGTCGTCATGGACGGCGTGATCGGCCGCTTTTTCTTCCAGTTCGGCGTCGTCATGTCTGCTGCGGTATTGCTGTCTCTGGTTGAAGCGGTCACCATCACGCCGATGCGCTCTGCAGCCTTTCTCAGCACCGGGCCGCAGTCGGGCAAGCTCGAGGTTTATCTTGAAGGGGTATTTGAAAAGCTCGGCCATATTTACGCTGGCTTTCTCGCCCGCGTGCTCAAAATACCCAAGCTCGTCAGCATTGCTTCTTTACTGCTCTTTGCCGTGTCCCTGTTGCTGATTTTCCAGGTAAGACAGGAATTTGTCCCGCTGCAGGACCAGGACAACATCATCATCAGCGGTCAGGCGCCACCTGGTTCCTCGCTGGCCTATACCGTTGCCCGTGCAAAAGAGCTCGAGGCGATTGTCGGCAAACACCCCGACGTAGACCGCTTCTTCACGAGCGCAGGCGCCGGCGGGCTCGCGGCAGAGATCAACCAGTTCACGATGCTGGTCAAATTTAAGCCGCGCGCAGAGCGCAAAAAGGGTCACATTGTGATCATGGAAGAGCTCCGCAAACAGTTCAAAGCTGTGCAGGGTGTGCGTGCCTCGCTCAGGGACTTTTCTGCTCGCGGCCTCACTTCAGGCCGACAGTTCCAGGTCTCGTTTAATATCTTTGGCAGCGACCTCGAAATCCTGGACGCCAAGGCCAAAGAAATTATGGATCGGCTGAATGCCGAGGGCCTCACGCAAGATCTCGACACCGACTTCAAACGCAATTTCCCGGAGCTGCAGATTGCACCGAACCGCGACGCAATGGCAGCACGTTCGGTCTCAATCCAGACCGTTTCGGCAACTTTAGGCGCCACGGTTGCCGGGCAGCGCCAGGGGCGCTTTACCGCCGATGGCCGCCGCTACGATATACGCATCAAACTGCCAGAAGAAAAGATCTCATCTCCCAAAGACATCGGCAATATTCTCGTGCGCAACGCCGCGGCGAATACTGTGCCACTGAGCGAACTTGTCACGTTTGCCGAAAAGAAAAGTTTTCAGTCAATCATCCGCGTCAACCGGCAGCGGGCGATCGGTATCTTTGGCGGCGTGGCGGCAGGCAAATCGCAGGCGCAGGTGCTTGCCCGCGCGCAAAAGATCGCCGCAGAAGTTCTGCCCAGGGGTTATTCGTTCGCGCTCGAAGGCGGTGCCGCCGGACTCACCGATTCTTTTAAGAGTCTCAATCTCGCGCTGATGCTCGGCATTATCATTGCTTACATGATTCTCGCGGTGCAGTTTAATTCCTTCGTGCACCCGATTTCAGTTCTGGTTGCCCTGCCCTTCAGTGTGACAGGCGCGCTCATCACTCTGTGGATCTCCGGCGTATCGCTCAACCTGTTCAGTTTCATCGGGCTCATTGTTCTCATGGGCATCGCCAAAAAGAACTCTATTCTGCTCGTGGAGTTCACCAACCACGTGCGTGCGGCCAAAGACATTTCGGTGCGAGACGCGCTCATTGAAGCCTGCCCGGTGCGCTTGCGCCCGATTCTGATGACCTCTACTGCGACCGTGATCGCGGCATTGCCGCTCATTATCGGCAACGGCATCGGCCAGGAAACCCGCACGCCGATTGGCCTCACGATCATGGGCGGGACGATAGTTTCAACGGTTTTTACTTTGTTCGTCGTTCCCTGTATTTATCTGCTGCTGACGCGCTTTGAAAAGCAAAAACGCACTCTGTTAACGGTGCATGCGCCGCTGACAGGGTTTGCCGGTGCGGCCCCGCAGGCGGCACACACGGCCGTCACTGAAATTCCCGAGGTGGATGTCAAAATGCCGCGACGCCGCAAACGCGTGGCTAAAGAATAACATTCCGTTCTGCGGCAGCAGAACGGAATTCACTGCACGCGCGGCGGTTGTACACCTGTGCCCGACTTAGGCGCGTCATGGGGAATCGTGGCAGCTGGCTGCGCAGCGGGCGCTGCGTCAGGTTGTGTCTGCGGCTGCGCGCCCTGAGTTGAATGCTGTACCGGCCGACGACGTTCATGGTGGCGGGGTGCATGGCCGTGTCTCGCGCCATGGTGTCTGCGGTGGGCGTTGACAGTCACATCGCCTGTGTTCAGCGACAGCAGGGTAAGTTCATGGTCCAATTCCGAAGATTTGCCCATGATCGCGTTTAATCCGGCGAGTAGCGCCACGACGAGAATCGAAGCGAAAAGTTCAAAGACCAGAGTTTTCTTCATTTTCTTGCCCACGCCTTATTAGACGCGGCAGGCGCCGGTAGCAACGACAATAAACCTGGATACCGATTCGCGAAATTTACCGGATTTTGTCGTAAAAAAGAAGGAGCGGCAGTCGTGGGGTCAGCCGAGCTTTTGCAGCATAGCCACGGCGCGGGCCACTTTCGAGTCGATGCTTTCAGGCTTTGCGGCAGAGGATGACACGGCATCGGGGGAATTCGCCTGCCGTATGCGAAACTGCTCTTCGCCTGCATCAGGCCTCGGCTTTTTGAAGGTTGCAGGCTTCGGTTGCGCCGCTGCATTCTGGCTTTCGCCTGCCGCTGGCTCATAGAGCAGGCATTTGAGCGCGAATACGAAACCCTCGCCGATTTTATCGAGCATCGGGCGATGGTTTGCGTTACGATAAAAGCCATAAGCCACCAGCGGCATTTCTTTGTCGAAGTAGAACAGATCGCCGAGGCGAATGAGCCCGGTTTTATAGCCGATCACATTAAAGATTTTTCCGGCCTCAAAATACTGGCCGCGGTTGAAGAGCTCGTTGCCCTTGCGCATGAGTTCAGCCTTCTGTGCATCGGTGAGAGCCATAGTTCATTATCGGCGATGACCGCAGAGGTCATACGCCCTTTTTTAGCCCATGAACGGATGCCAATTGCAGGCGGTCAACGCGGAAAACATGTCCAGCTGAAAGCTGGACATGTTTTCCGCAATTAACCCACCTTTAACGCCCGCGACAGCGGGCGCACAGCCTTACACCCTCTTAAGACAGACCAGTGCTATGTCATCAGAAAGCTCTGACGGCCCGTCGGCCCTGAGCGTCGTGCCGGTGAATTCTTCAACGGCCGTGGCAGTACCTTCAAGAATCTGTGCAGCGCTGCCGCCCGCAAGATTTTTCAGCAATACTTCCATGCGGTCATAGCCATATTGCTCGCGTTCAGGATTCATCGCTTCGGAAAGGCCGTCGGTGTATTGCAAAAAGACGTCACCCTTCCCGAGCGTTGTTTTGCGCAACTCAAGCGTGGTGCTGAAGAAATCGTTTTCGTCCATGCCGAGCGGCATGCCGCCTGCTTCGAGAAATTCGGTCGTACCGGTAGCCGCCCGGTAAATCAGCGGCTTCGAATGGCCGGCAGAAATATAGCTTAACTCTCCCGTTTTCAGGTTGTAATGCGCAAGCCAGAAGGTCACAAAGATCTGCGCGGGGGTTTCTTCGTAGAGCTGGCCATTGAGTTTGACCATGATGCTCTTGAGAGAAATTTCTTTTTCCCGCAAAAGCGAATGCAGTTGCGCACGCGTCATCGCCATGACGAGTGCCGGGCCAACGCCGTGATTAGACACATCGCCCATCGCAATCGCGACGTGCTCGTTCCCGAGTCCCAGATAGTCAAAATAGTCGCCGCCGATGCCAACCATCGCCTTGTAAAAACCGGCAATGTCAGCCCGGCCGGCGAGGTTCGCGGGCACATTGGCGGGCAGCAGGCGCTTCTGTATTTCTTCAGCCGCGGCCATTTCGCCTTTGAGTTCTTCGCGCTCTTTAAGACCCTTTACCATCGAGTTCAGGTCTTGTCCGAGAGTCGCCAACTCGTCGTAGCCCTTGCCGTTAAACGTCACCTGCAAATTACCATCGCGCACCTCGGCCGAGGTACGGCTAAGAGATGCAATGCGGCGCACCGCGAAGCCTGAGAAAAACCACGCGGCGATGATCGCAAGCACGCCAACAACAGAAGAAAAACCGATCAGCCACAGCGTCGAGCGGCGGATGCGCTCGAGTCCTTCGCTTTTGTTGATAATTGCAAGGTTGAAGCCGACGACGTTTTCGGCGACGAGTTTTTCGGAAAGGCCGCCTTCGCCCACGAGCGGCGACGTGTCGAGCAGGTGCATGTAGTCTTCTGCCTCGGTACGTGTCACAGCGAGTACGCCGCCTGCAAGGGGGGATTTAACACCGCGGGGCACAGGAATTTCTGTTTCATTTTTGGCGTCATAGATAAACTGCCGCACCAGCTGGAACGCGCGCGCCTGCTCTTTTCTATCCGCCCCGCTTTTCAGCTGCTGATTTAACACATCCTGTTCTGACATCAGGCCCAGTCGGATTTTAGCAATGAGCGCCGCGTCTCGCAGGTGCAGCAGCGCTTCGAGCTGCGGCAGAATATTGCCAGGCGATTTTCCCGTTTCGTCTTTTTCAGGTGCAATGCTCGTTTCGCGGGCTTTAAGCGCAGATTTTTCCGACTCGGCTGTTTCAATCACGCGCTGTTCGGCTTCGATGCGGCTTTGCAGCTCTTCAGCCGAAGGCGCATCTTCTGGCGCCTTTTTCGCCGCGATTTTTTTGACCAGTGCTTCATACTCTGCAATCTTCTTCTGTGCCGCTGCGATGATATCCTGGCGTTGTTTAATTTGCGCCTGAATTTGTGCAAAGTGTTCTTTTTCGTGCTGCGCATATTTGAGCGCTGTGGCGAGCGCCGCGTCGCGCTTTTCTACCAGTTCTCTATATTCCTTCATCGCCGTCATGAACTCAGGGTCCCTGAATGGCGGCACACCTTTCGCTCGCAGTATCTTAATGCGTTCTGCTTTTATCTGCACCGTATTTTTGAGGTCGGCGGCAAATTTGGCGTCGGTTACGAGAAACTCTTTCAAGAGCGCCGGCGAAGATTGAGCCAGGTCGCTCGCCCGGCGCGCCCGTTCAACCACCGGTATATTGACAAACACCGGGGAAATTGCGTTTCAAACGGCGTCTGCTTTACGTCAAATTCAGCGCGGGCACTGAGAGATTTTTCGTCGTCAAAAAATCTTTACGGAATTTGACAAATTGCGGCTGCCGAAAGAGTTTTCGCGTCGCAGCCTCGCTTTCGTGGAAAAAGCCGGCAGTGTCGAAGAGCTCCGATTGTTCTGCGTTATAACTCAAAATGCGTATCGCGGATGGCCTGAAATCCATGCGTTCGAGCCGGCTCGAAAACAGCGGCCCGAACGGTTTGCGCAAATCGGCGAGTAATTTTGCTCTCAGGCGTGCGACTTCCTGTGTCAGTTTTTCGGGGGGATTTTCTGTGACGGCGAGTTTCATCACCCCCGGCGCGGCCTGCGCCGCGAGCGCTTTCCAGCGTGTGAACTCCGCGGTGCTGACCGATGCATTCATCGTCACGTCTATAAAGGACTTCAGCAGATTCTCGAACTCTTTCAGGTTTTTGTCGGTAAGATAAGTGCTATAATAGGTATCGTAACTTTCGTAATGCTGTTTGCGTATACCCGTTTTGCGGCCGAGCCATTTGAAGACATTGTCCTTTTCCGTCTTAACACCACGAAAACGGCGGGCTTCGGCAGTTTTTTGCCTCAGCCGAATGCGAAAAGTTTCGAGCTGGATCATTGCTTCGGCGATCTTGTGCAATTCACCCACATTCGCAGAGACAAGATCGAGCGGCGCGCGAATTTCCCGGTCATAAGCTCTGGAAAGATCTTCTTTCTGTCGCAGGTAGCTAAAGAGGAAACTCGATGCCAAAAGTGCACTGACAAAGATGAGCGTGAAAACTGTCAGCTTTGTGCGTATGCCCGGCGAAATAACCGGTGCGATTTTTGACCATAGTTTATTCATTTTTTGCCCCATTCGCGCCGCAACACGAGTATATTCTGTTCCTGCTCACTGCGCCGGTAAGAACAGTCGAGCGTCTGCAGTGCCAAAAGCCCCAGACCGTTTTCCAATCCCTCTTCATAATACAGTTCGGTATCCGGTTTTTTTTTGAGCGGATTAAACGGCATACCGTTATCGCAGATTTCAAATTCGACCAGCCGGGGTTCTTTACGCATCGTGAGCTGAATCTGCGCATTTGCCAGCGCACTGGCGTCGGCAAAGCCATGCTCCACTATATTTGCCACGGCTTCGTCGATTGCGAGAATGATGCGGCTCTGTGCTACCGAATCAAGGCCTGCGTTGACATCTTCGCCGATATCAATATGTTTGGTTGAATCGAGAAAAGCGCGCACGGCGTCGCGCACGCCCTTCAGTTCATTCAGGTCGCCCGAAATTTTCAGCGTAATTTCGGTACGCAAGGTTAGAGGCCGCCGCCCTGAACGGTCACTGACCCGACCCGGCGGGCGTCCCTGCCGGGCGTCCGCCTAAAAACATCGTGCTTCACAGGTTCTTTTCGCCCTCTGCAAGATTGTTATACACGGCGACACGCTTGGTGAAAAACATAAGGTCCATGGTATCACGCACTTCTTTGCTGAGCGACGACAGGGACATTTTGCCACCCTTATCTTTCAGGGTTTTCAGCGCCGCATTCAAAGCGCCGATGCCGGCCGAGGCAACATACGAAAGCCCGGCGCAGTCGATGAGCAATGCATCGACGCCCTTGCCTATCAATTCATCCAGCTTTGCTTTCAGCGCGGGAGTCGTTTTGGCGTCGAGTTCACCGGCAACACCGATCACGGCCTTTTTACCGTTGATTTTTTCCGAAATTTGTATCTGTGCATCTGCCATCAGCTTGTCCTTTTTAGAGTTTTCCAGAGATCTTTTTTAGTTATGACGTTGTAAAGCATGCGTTCAAGACGGTCAATTTCATAATAATAGCGGATGTCGGGATTGCCTTCGAAAATATGCGCGTATTTGCGGATCATTCTTACCGCAATTTTCAGATCACCCTTCATGATACCCTGCGTGATGCGGTAATAGAGTTCGGTCGCCAGCAATGCATTCAGCGCCTCTTCGAAAGAATGGTCGCGGGCCCGCAGGGCATCGATCACCTTGCGCACATCTTTTTCCGCGTAATTCTCTGCATCGCTGTATTCAATCATATAGCGTGACAGAAGCTGCGCCGCGCGCTTAAAGTTATCGGATCGCGATGCCACGAGAATCTGCTGGTACAGGCGCTGGATTTCGGCCGTAATGCGGGCACGCTCTTCGGTGACGCCGAGTTTTACCGGTTCAAAAGCTTCGGCAATCTGCGCATCCTGCATGTTATTGAGCTCGCGGTCGAACATATAGGCGCTGCGCTCATTGTGCACCTGCTGCCATTCGCCGAGCGGCGCTTTGACAATACCCAGAAACTCGATCGCCTCAGCAGTTTCACTGATTTGGGGTATATTCTGGATTACATCGAGAAAAAAGATGCAGCAATCGCCCAGAACCGAGAAATTCTCTGCCATTGCCGCGCCAATCATGCGTTTACAGTTGGGGGCCAGGGCCGTGCGGTAAGCGGGATTTTTGAGTTCGCTGCGCAGGTGTTCGAGTACCTTGCGCGCCTCAGCGGGTTTTCTCTCCCAACCTGCGCGGTACAGGGGGTCGTACAGGTATTTCTTGAAATTTGTTTTTCCCGCCTGCGCGAGAAGGCGTAACAGGCGGTTGAGCTCCTGCGCTTCCACCACCCGGTTAGGTTTGAGTGTGTAGAGTTCCTCCATGGCGATGGGTTAGCCCGCGCTTGCCCACGGGAGGGACAAGACTTTTTTATTCAAAAAATCCCTTTCCGTTACCGGTGCATTTGCCTCAAGGGCCCTATTCCATGGCTTACCGCAAAACCAAAATCATCTGCACCATAGGGCCTGCAACGAATACTCTCGAAAAAATACGCGCGCTCGCCGAAGCCGGCATGGGTATTGCGCGCATCAACATGTCGCACGGAGACCAGAAGGGACACCTCGAAGTCATCAAGCGGATAAAATCATACAACAAGACCGCCGCGATGCCGATCGCAATTTTGCTCGATACGCAGGGCCCTGAAATACGCACGGGCGACGTGCTGCAGAATTTTACTCTGACCGTCGGCGACATGATTGAGATTACGGCGGGCTCGGAGAACACCGAGAACAATAGCGTTATCACGGTCAACTACCGCGACATGCTCAAAGACCTGAAGCCGGGTGATCGGGTAACGCTCGACAACGGCATCATCAACCTCGATGTCGTGCACAAGACCGATTTTGGCCTGATGTGCAAAGTCGTCGACGGCGGCCTGGTAAAATCACGCCGCCACATCAACCTGCCCGGCATTCGTGTGAACCTGCCGTCGATCACCGCAAAAGACGTACAGGACATCATGTTTGGTGTCAAAAACGACGTGGACTTTATCGCGCTGTCTTTCGTGCGCACCGCGGCCGACGTCGAGGAATGCAAGCGTATGATCGAACGCTATAACGGTCACGCGCAGGTGATTGCCAAGATCGAAGATGCACAGGCGGTGCAAAACTATAAAGAGATCATTGCCGCCTCGAACGGTGTCATGGTTGCGCGCGGCGACCTCGGCGTTGAGGTGCCCATTTAAGACCTGCCGATCATACAGCTCCGCATCATTAAAGAATGCGCACTCGTAGGTAAACGCGTGATCGTGGCAACGCACCTGCTCGAATCGATGATTGAAAACCCGATTCCCACGCGCGCCGAGGTGACAGATGTCGCCAATGCCGCATATGAAGAAGTTGATGCGGTGATGCTGTCCGGAGAAACAGCGGCGGGCAAATTCCCGATCAAAGCCGTCGAAACGCTCGATAAAATCCTGAAGCGCATCGAGCGCACCGGAGGCATCGGCTGGTCGCGCGATTTTAAATCGAACGAAGTCAAAGCCGCTTTTGCAGAATCTGCAGTTGAACTTGCCGACCAGTTGCGCGCCGATGCGGTAGTCGTATTTACCCGGCGGGGATTAACCGCGGATTTTGTCACAGCGTACCATCCGCGGTTTGCAACCGTCTTTGCGTTCACCAATATGTCGCAGGTGCGGCGAAAACTGCTGCTGAACCGCGCCTGCCCCATACCGCATCGATTTTTCGAGCGACCCCGAGCGGACGATCAAAACCGCGTTTGCCCTGCTAAAGAAAAAGCAGATGCTGCCCGCAGGCAGCCGCATCGTGATCGTCTCTGACATCATCGCGGGAACCGAACGCGTTGAATCGATCCAGGTGCGTAATCTTTAGTAACATATGAAAATTTATACAAAAACCGGTGACAAGGGCGAAACCTCGCTGTTCGGCGGTGGCCGCGTCAGAAAAGACCATCCGCGCGTCGCTGCCTATGGCGAAGTCGACGAACTCAACAGCTTTGTCGGGGTGCTGGTAGCAGGTATCCGCTCCATACCCAAATCGCAGCAAACGGAGGCATCCGCCGCTCTCGTGCGCTTTCTGCTCAATCTGCAAAACAGGCTTTTTGATCTGGGTGCCGAGCTCGCGACCGGGGATACAAAATTTCTCGAGAAGCTGCCACGCCGCATTTCAGAGTTCGACGTCCAGTTACTCGAGCAGTCGATCGACGGCATGCAGGAAAGCCTGAAGCCGCTCAAAAATTTTATTCTGCCGGGTGGTTCAATGGCTGCCGCGCACGCACATGTCTGCCGCAGCGTGGCGCGGCGCGCAGAACGCGCAATGCTTACGGCAGGCGAGGCGCCGCTTCTGCTCATCACCTACATCAACCGGGTTTCTGATTATTTTTTCGTGCTCGCGCGCTACCTGAATCACCTGGACGGTACAGCAGAACCAGAATGGGAAAAATAACGCAAACGGTTCACGAAGCTTTGAGCCGCGCCATAATATACATATAGATCAGCGTCTGGTCGCGCGGAATCACGATATTCTTTTCGCGTATCAGCAGGCGCGAGGCGTTCAGGCTTTTTTGCGGATCACTCTCGCAAAATCGGGCAAATTTTGCATCTTCAATCACGATGTGAGTCAGCAGCCATTGCCTGAGCAGCGTCACCAGGCTGCTCAGCGAATGGTGGTTACCACCGTCGTATTCGAGCTTGAGTTTTGCCACCGTGCGCTTAAAATCTTCGTGCAGCTTGTGGTGCCCTTTTTCTTCTGCATAGCCGAGGGTGGCCATGAGGGCTTCTTCGCTCGTGAAATGGATATCGACGTAGTCCAGAAGCTCTGACAGCACGCGCTCAAGATGTGCCCGGCGCTGCTCAAAAGCAATATGCAGCATACCCTCCACTTCAACGACCATTTTGAACAGCCACAGATGCTGCATGTCGATGAGCGGTAGATTTGTGTTAACATCGAAGCGTTTCCAAAGTAAAAAAAGATCGTCGAGAGTCTCTTTGCGTATTCCCGGAATGACCTCGTGCTGCACCATCAGCTGCCTGTAGAGCAACGCATGCGCTGATTCTTCCTCGGCAATAATGTCTTTCAGTAGCGAACGCACGTAGTCATTGGGAATAAAGTGCTTTTTGCCGAGGTGGATTTTCCAGCGCGGGTCTTCTATCTTGATGTGGCGGTTAATCCACATCTTGACGGCCTGCACAAAGCCAGCTATCTTTTCGGGCCCCGCGCCGCCGTCTTTATTCAACGCATCGTGCAATTTTGCCAAAAGTTCAGCGTGCTCCCGTGAAATATCATCTACCTGCGGCATTTCTGCAGTTTTCATCACCAGTTCTTCCAGTTCGAGGTGGCTTGCGAGAAATTGCAGGAGCTCGCTTCCGTATGACTGCAGTTTCGCCTGGCGCTGTGCAGATACTGGTACTTTCAGCAGCCATTCCATTTTCAGAACCAGCGCAATCAGCCAAAGATGTTGCGCATCAATCAGATCAGCGCCGAGCGTGAGATGATCGTCGAGCCACTGCTTATGCAGGGATTCAAGGAAAAAAGGGTCAAAGATCTCGCTGACCGAAAATTCGGCGACGGTATTGGTTGTCATACCGCGTCCCCATTTTCATCCTGCGGACGCAGCGAATAGAGAATCTCAGAAGACACAACGCCCTCGTCAAATTTGATTCCCGCGCGCTGCCGTTCTTCGCCGCGTGCAGTATAAATCTCAATCCACCGGATTTTGGCGACGAATGACATCTGCAGCGCCGGATTGTCGCTTTCGATATGACCCCCACCACGCTGTCGCCAGCCCGTGCGTTATGACAGAACTCTTTACAAAATTCAGCCGCATACCGCCCCACGAAAGATCTTCAATGACTGCATCGTTGACCAAAGGTTTGTCGAGGCGGCCGTACAGTCGAGAAAATCGTGGCTTAACTCCTTGGCCCGTGGGTTTCTTCTTTTTTCAGGTCTTTTTTCGCTCATAGTCTGCAATACAGCCCTACCGATTTACACTGCGTCAAGTACTTGCTGCGGCAGTCCTGAGCCTCCTGGTTTTTGCTTTACCAATCGCGAGTGCAGCTTGAAGCGGAATGAGGTATGCCATTGTTTGGGCAGGCAATTCGCATCGCAGCCACTTATGCGGCATCTGGCCGCCTGTGGATTTTGCTTTCGGACAAGGCCGCGTCGTTTTTTTTTCCACTCGCAAAAGAAAATGAAACGGTGCAGACTGTCAAAGGCATATTGTTCTCCTTTCCGCTTTACTGATATTGTTGCCGACACGCGCTGATAAAGCAGCATAACACCGAAAAAAGCTAAGCTTCCGCCAGCAAATTAGGCAGCTGGCCGAAAACACTTCCGACTTATTCTACACGTTTCGGCTTAATCCCTATCCCCGCATTGATTATGTGAGCCCTCTGCCTGCGCATCACAGTACTACCCAGCAGGAGCACTACGACGATACAGACCTGAGGCGGCAGTACCTTCACCCCGAAGACCGGCCTCTGCTGGCAAGGGCGTTGGAAAACGCGCCCAAAGAGCCCTTTTTATTGCGTTGGTACCGGAAAGACGGTCGCCTTATTTATCTCGAGCACACATTAGTTGAAATACACGATGCGCAGGGCAAATTAACCGGCCTGGCAGGCATTGGTCGTGACGTCACCGAAGCACAGCAGGCAAAGCAAGATCTCGAACTGCTCAACCATGCCTATACCGTACTCTGGCAGATTAATCGGCTTGTGGTGCGTGAAAAGAATCCTGAGAGCATTTTCTCCGAAGCCTGCCAGATTCCGCTGTCGAGCGGCAATTTCTCTCTCGCATGGGTCGGCCGCATCGACAGAGCAAATAATGCTGTAACGATCGCTGCGACGGCGGGCGAAAAAAAACACCTCGAATATCTGCAGCAGATGCATATCACGCTCGACGACACTCCGACTGGTCGGGGGCCAACGGGCATGGCGGCTCGTTTTGGATCTGCCTTCTGCAGCAGCGACATTGCAGGCGACAGCACGATGATGCCGTGGCGCGACAGAGCTCTGGCGCATGGCTTTCGGTCATCGGCGGCATTTCCCCTGAAGCTCGACGGAGAGGTCATCGCCGTCTGGACGCTCTATTCTCCTGTGCAAAACTATTTTTCACGGCAGATACAGAGTCTTTACAGCCAGCTCGCGGGAGACATCAGTTTTGCGCTGGGAGTGGCAAACACAGAAGCGCAGAAAATCCGACTGGCAAAGGAACTCGAAATCTCGATCGAGCGCTGGCGTTTTGCGCTCGAAGCGACAGGCGACGGACTATGGGACTGGAACCTGGAAAAAGGTGAGATCTTTTTCTCCCCTACATTGCCAACAATGCTGGGTTATACTCCTGAAGAATGGGGAAATTCGCTCTCCGCGTGGCAAAAGCGGGTTCATTCCGAAGACCAGGAGCGCGTGCTCACAGAAATCGAAAAACATTTCACCGGTAAATCGTCACTCTATGCCTGCGAGTACCGGTTGTTATGCAAAGACGGCAGCTATAAATGGATTCTCGACCGCGGCAAGGTCATCGAACGCAATGCGGCTGGCAAAGCGAAGCGCATGATTGGTCTGCACACCGATATCAGCGAACAGAAAGTCCTGCGTGAACAGGCGCTCGAGCGTGAAGAAAGCCTGGCGACTCTATTCTCAGAATCACCGCTCGGCATTGCTGTTGTCGATTTAGATACCTCGGCTATTCTGAACGCGAATCCGAAATTCTGTGAAATTTTGGGCAGACCCCTCGCCGCAGTATTAAAGCTGCATTGGCAGGATTTTACCCACACCGATGATATCGTCGCCAATCTGAAGTTGGTTGAAGAGATACGCACAGGCCGCAGAAAAAGTTTTACGGTGCGCAAGCGCTATGTCAGGCCCGACGGTTCGGTGGTGTGGGGCAACCTGACGCTTTCACACCTGACACATTACCATGAAAACCACCGTGTGAATATCGCGATTATCGAAGATGTTACCGAAATGGTGCACCATGAAGAACGCATGCGCCTCGATTCTGCGGTGATCAGCAATACACGCGACGGCGTCGTCATCACAGATCTCGTACCCCGCATCGTCTCAGTCAACCGCGCCTACACGGAAATTACGGGATATACAGAAGAAGAGGTTCTCGGCCAAAACCCTTCGATACTCAGGTCGGGCAGGCAAGATAAGCACTTCTACCGCGAAATGTGGAAGGAGATCACCACAACAGGCCGCTGGCAGGGTGAGTTGTATAACCGGCGCAAAAATGGCGAAATCTATCCGCAGGTTTCGAGCATCGACACCATCTACGATGCACAGGGGAAACCGCAGTATTACGTCGGTGTTTTTTCTGATATGGCTAAGCTGAAGAAAACGGAAGAAAGTTTCGAACGGCTTGCTCATTATGATATTCTGACGGGATTACCCAACAGGCTGATGATTAACAACCGGCTGAACCATGCCATCGACACCGCCAAAAGGCGCACGCACTCGATTGCCGTGCTGTTCATGGACCTCGACCATTTCAAGAACGTGAACGACAGCCTGGGGCATGTCGCCGGCGACGAACTTCTGGCCCACGTTGCCGAACGGCTGCGCCGGCGGCTGCGCGCAGAGGACACGATGGCGCGTTTGGGGGGCGACGAATTCCTGATCTTGCTCGAAGACCTGGAAGGGCCAAACGGAGCCGCCACGGTAGCGCGGGATATTATCAGCACATTTTCCGCGCCTTTCAGGCTGACCACAGGACACGATGTCTATTCTGCCTGCAGCATCGGCATCAGTCTTTTCCCGCAGGACGGTGAAACGTCTGCAGATCTTATACAGAATGCCGATGCGGCGCTCTACCTTTCAAAATCAGAAGGCCGCAATACTTTCCGTTTCTACACGAATGACCTGACCGCAGCGGCCAGACGACGGCTGGATCTCGAGTCGCTGCTGCGCCGCGCGATCAGCCAGAACGAACTCTCGGTGCACTACCAACCGATTGTGCAAATAGATACGGGCGAAGTTGTCGGCGCAGAAGCGCTTTGCCGGTGGATTACAGACGGGGATGCAACTGTTTCACCGGCGGAGTTCATTCCCGTTGCCGAAGAGACAGGTCTCATTATTCAACTCGGCGATTTTGTCCTGCAGACAGCATGCCGCGATGCCGCGCTTTTTCACGGACACAATGCCCGATTCAAAACGATGGCCGTCAACGCCTCGGTGCGCCAGTTTCAGGGTGCAGAATGGTTCGGTCATATAGAGAGCGCCCTTGCCGATAAGGCCCTGCCCGCAGGCCTCCTGGAAATTGAAATTACGGAATCGACAATTATGAACAAAGGCAGCGAGGCAGTCGCGATCTTGCAGCGCTTGCGCGAAATCGGTATTCGCGTGGCCATCGACGATTTCGGCACCGGCTATTCGTCACTGTCATATCTACAGCAGTTTGCCGTTAACCAGCTCAAAATAGACCAGAGTTTTGTGCGTGAAATGACCAAAAATCCCGCCTCGGCTCAGCTGGTGCGTACCATGATTGCCATGGCGAAAAACCTCGGCCTCACCACTTTGGCCGAAGGTGTCGAAAATGTGGAACAAGTCGAAATTCTGCGGGCAGAGGGCTGCACCTATTACCAGGGTTACCTCAAAAGCCCCGCGGTGCCGGCAGATAAATTCCTGAAGGATTTCCTCTGAAATCAGCGCATCCGAAAACAACGCAATGCATTCTGCTCGCCAAAGGCGTCATGGCAGAACTGCTGGCGCAGTAATAGCGGCCGGACATGATCATTGCCGGTTCGTAACTCGGGTTGCGCCCTGCGCTGCAACTCTGTAAGAATCTGAAACAACGCCGGCAAACAAAGGATATTCCTGTCGCCGTCTGCGGACACAACCCGCAGAGAGGCGCGGCGATACCGTCGAAACGCTCTACGATGCCGCGTCTGAAATCTTACAGCAAACCCTTCATCAGAATCGCCGCGACGAGCGATAGAATTGCATAAAACTCGGGAAAAGCCGCGAGAATCATCGTTTTGCCGAAGGCGTCATGCCCGCCACCAATTGCCTGTATACCGCTCGAGCACACATTTGCCTGCTGTATGGCCGAGATGAAGCACACGAGCCCCACCGCGAGGCCTGCACCAAAGACTACGGCAGCATGAAACATGGTAATCCCTGTCTTGACATCACCCGAATAAAGGATGAATGCCACAAAGCCATAGAGCCCCTGCGTTGCAGGCAGGCCTGAGAGCACCAGCGCACTGCCGAATGCCTCGGGTTTCTTTTTGATCATGCCGAGCACTGATGAACCCGCCATCGACAGACCGATGGCAGAACCAATACCTGAGAGCCCCACCATCATCGCGAGCCCCGTTGTTGCTATTACTGTTTCCATTGTTTGCTCCTTATGTTACCGACGATGCCCTGCCAAAGGGCCTGTAGCCGCGGCCTGAACCGCGAAAGTTGATATTTTTATAAAATTCGACAAAGGTGAGGCGCAGCGGATGCACAAACGCGCCGAGTGCCCCGAGTCCAAAATTGAGTGTGTGTCCCACGACCAGGATCACAATGCTCACTGCAACCCAGGGCGTGGCAAAATCATGGCCAGTGGGTGTTTTGGGCAAAACCATAAAGGCAATCTGGTTGAATGCATTGCCCAGGAGACCGCCGGCAAGTGCCAGGGCAAAGAGTCTTATATAAGAGAGGAAATCCCCCATGAGCCCGGTCGAGAAACCGTAGAAATCCCACAATCCCCCCAAGGGACGCAGCCAGAATTTACGCTCCGGCGCACCGAAGAAGAAAAACAATATGCCTCCCGCGATGAGGCCTGCATGCGCCACGGTCTTTGGAATCGCGGTCAGCCACTCACCGACGTTGAGCGGACCAATCATAAATTTTGCGTTAAAACCGAGGTGCATAAAATCGACGTGCGCCGCAAGAATAAACGCCGCTACTGAAATCATCAGCATCGACAGCGCCTTGATCGCATAACGCCAGCCGAGCACGATGGTTTCATTGACCGCCTGCACGATAAAGGCGACAAAAATCTGCGCGCAGCCGACGAGCAAAGACAGCGTCATCGCGGGAAATGTCGTCTTCCCCTGCACGGTATAGGCCGCAAATACAGCCGGGTCATGCGGCATATGGATCAATCCGTCGCCGTCGCGCACAAACAGGTTCGCTCCAAAAAAGGAATTCGTCAGAAGCCCGCTGATGAGTGTCGCGAAGGATAATATAATTCCGAGCACACCGATTGAGCGCAGCGATGCTTTTGCCATCAGCGCGACGGAAGCCGCCAGTAATAGCAGGCCATAGCCGATGTCGCCCATACAAAACCCGAAGAACAGGACAAAGAATGGCGCAAAGAGCGGTGTCGGGTCGAGTTCGTGGTAATCGGGCAGGGAGAAAATGCGCGTGATGGGTTCGAAGAGCCGCGTCCAGGGTTTATTTTTCAACAGCACAGGCACGTTGTCCGCGGGTAAGGGATCTGCAATTTCATAAGCGAGTTTGCGCGCTTCGAGAAAACCGGTGACGCGTTGCTTTCGGCTTGCCGGAAAAAAGCCGGTGATTTCGAATACTGTTTCCGTTGCGTCAGAGGTGAGACTGTGCTTCGCCTGCTCAAAACGCCGCCGCGTTTCAATGTGATTGATCGAACGCAAAAGCTGCGGCACATTCTGGCGCAGGCTCGCAATGCGCTGATTGGATTCGCGCAGCTTACGGCTTAAGATTTCGACCTGGCTCTGCATCTCGGCGATGCTGCGCGAAGGCACGCTGAATTTCTGGAATGGTATCACCGGCGCATCGCGGCGCAGTGTGATCAGAATAAAACGTACCGTGCCCTGCGCACGCGACACGACCACAACGCATTCGTCGCCAAAGTCATACTGGTCGAAGAACTTTTCAGAACCGGAGAACAGGTGCACGCCGACACCCTTCTGCATCAGCCTTGCCATGCCATCGACGGGTATTTCACCCCAGCCGTCATAGCGAATCAGGTCTTGCCTGAGTTCGCGCACCGCACTTTCGAGCTGCTCTTTTTCCGTCAGCATGTCCTGAATCATTTTCAACTGCGCCTTGGGTTCAACCGGTAGCGAAAGCGCAGGCAGAGGTGCTGAATTCTGCAGGGTTTTTTCGGCAGCCGCGATAAAACCCAGGATTTTACGGATTTCGGCGATTTCCTGCCGCGAACGCCGCATGCGCTCGGTTTCCACATCCGAAAGATTGAGATCGACCACGCCGAGGTTTTGCATCGCGCGCAGAATGCGCTTTTTTTCGCTATAGAACAAGAGCAGCGTGATGCGCTGCATCTGCTCAATCATGTGCTCACCGCCAGTCTCTTTTTCTCTTTCACGATCTTCTGCGCCGAGCGCGACAGGTTTTCTTTGTCGTCGAGAAAGTTACGGATACGGCGAATCGCACCGGTGAGTGCGGGAATCTGCACTTTTTCATACAGGTTGACTTTCTGCGTCGCGCGCTTGCGGGCATCGTGCAGTACCATTGTATTCTTTTGGTGGATATCCATCTCGACGCGCAGCCTCACGATTTCGCGCAGCATATCGGTGCCTTTGACGACCCAGCCGCGTTGGTGAAACAGGCCCGCCTTCAGCACTTGAAACTTTATGCCAGCCACTTCGGCGATCGGCACACCCGCAACGCTGCGCTCGCTGAGCTCGATCGCCTCGATACTGAGCAAGCCAGGGTATTCGCCCCACAACCGCAGATTGGCATTGCCCTGTTCTTTGACGCGCTTTTCTTCTGCGACCAGTTTTGCAAGCCTTGCCTGGCTCTTGAGTAACTCGAGTCTTAAGGCAGTTTCCTTCGCTTTCAGAATCGGCAGCGCGCGCACCCTGATCGCCAGGTCGCGTCGCAGTTTCTGCAAGGCAGGCTTGTTTAGCTGGTATTTCATCGCCTATGTCGTCGCTTTCCAGTACTTGTCGAGAATCGCCTGCTTGATACCGACCTCGGTTTTTTCGAAGTGCGCTGCCATCAACCGCCAGCCGGTATCGAGCATCTGTTCGACGCTCACGTTGACGTCGATCGCAAGCAGTTCGCGCGAATACGCTTTGGCAAATTCGAGCGCGCGCTGGTCATAGCGCGTGAGATCAAAACCGTTTTCCTGTTTCGTGCGCGCATTGGCGGCGTCGGCAAAGAGCCGCACCAGCGCATTCATCACCTGCGGGTGGTCTTCGCGCGTCTTCTTACCAATGACGATCTGTTTCAGGCGCGAGAGCGACCGGAAAGGATCGACAATGATCTTACCAACGCCGGTGTCGCGGCGCAGAAATAACTGCCCCTCTGTAATATAGCCCGTGTTATCGGGTATCGCATGTGTGATATCGCCGTCGATCAGCGTGGTTACCGCGATGATCGTAATCGAACCGCCGGAAGGCAGCTGCACCGCTTTTTCATAGATGCGCGCGAGGTCGCTGTAGAGCGACCCCGGCATCGAATCTTTCGACGGAATCTGGTCCATCTTGTTTGCAACAATCGAAAGCGCGTCGGCAAATAGCGTCATATCAGAAAGCAGCACGAGTACCTTTTCGTTTCTGCCCGTCGCAAAGTACTCTGCGGCGGCGAGGCACATATCGGGAATCAGCAGGCGCTCGACAGGCGGATTGTCGGTCGTATTGATAAATGCCGTGATCTTGTGTTCGACCCCTGCGTTGGCGAACACGTTTCGGTAATACAGATAGTCGTCGTTCGTGAGACCAATGCCGCCCAGAATAATGCGGTCGGCATCGGCTCTTAACGCAACGGTTGCCATCACCTGGTTATAGGGCTGATCCGGGTCGGCAAAGAACGGGATTTTCTGTCCGGCAACCAGCGAGTTATTGAGATCTATACCGGCAATGCCGGTCGCAATCATCTGCGAGGTTGCTCGCGCCTCACCGGGTTGAAGGTCGGGCCGCCGAGTTCGACAACTTCGCCACCGAGCGCCGGGCCGCCGTCTATGGGGTCCCCAAAGGCATTGAGGTAGCGCCCTGAAAGGTCGTTACCCACCATCAGCTGCGGTGCATGCCCCATGAATTGCACACGCGAATTAGTTGCGAGTCCGTCGGTACCGGCGAATACCTGCAGCGTAATTTCATTGCCGGCAATTTTCACCACCTGCGCCTGCCGGCCATCGACCAGCGCCATCTCCTCATTGCCGACGTCATCGGCTTCGAGCGTGACCGTCGCTTTCGTGATTTTGGTCAGCCGCGTGTAGATCTTCTTCATGTTGCCCCCGCGGCCGCCGCCGGACGCGCAGCTTCGACGGCGCTCCTGAGCTCCGCTTCATATTTTTTGAACGAGGCATCCCCGAATTCGGAATAGTTCATCTGCTTCGCGAGGTTAATCAGCTTCTTAAAAAAGGTTCCGACATCTTCAAAATGCGCAAAGTGGAAATCGACATTACAGATTTCCGCCACAAGGTTCAGCATGTATTTCTGCCGTTCCATCGGTGTGCTCTGGTCGATCTTGTCAAAAGCATCTTGTTGCAGAATCGTAAAATCGACGAGCTCACCCTTCCACAGCGTGATGTGGTAGCTGATCGGCACGCTGTCGTCACCCAGGATCGCAATCTGGTCGTTCGCCTCGACGCTGCGGCGCAGCACGTCGCGCACCTGTTCGACGAGCTCTGCCCAGCCGGGCTGCAGTTCGCGCGCGAGCGATTCGCGGAACTCGGGATAGTCGAGGTATTTGGAATACGAATCGAGCGGATCAATTGCGGGATAACGCTTCGAATCGGCGCGTTTCTGTGCCAGCGCATAATAGCAGCGTGCGGCTTTGCGCGTGCCTTCTGTCACGGGTTCGTTCATGTTGCCGCCCGCAGGCGACACCGTGCCAACGAAGGTGACCGATCCGGTTTTGCCGTTCTTCAGCGTCACGAAACCCGCGCGCGCATAAAACGCAGAAATCACCGCCGATAGGTCCATCGGGAAAGCATCGGGCCCCGGCAGCTCTTCGAGCCGATTCGACATCTCGCGCAATGCCTGCGCCCAGCGCGAAGTCGAATCGGCCAAGAGCAGAACCTTGAGCCCCATCGCGCGGTAATACTCTGCAATCGTCATGCCGGTATAGACCGACGCTTCACGGGCCGCAACAGGCATATTTGAGGTGTTACAGATAATTGTCGTGCGCTCCATGAGTTTGCGGCCCGTGCGCGGGTCGTCGAGCTCGGGGAATTCCTTGAAAATTTCCACGACCTCGTTCGCGCGCTCGCCGCAGGCGGTAATGATAATGAGATCGGCATTGGCATTTTTGCTCATCGCGTGCTGCAGCACCGTTTTGCCGCAACCGAATGGCCCGGGGATAAACCCACTGCCCCCCTCGGGCATCGGATTCAGCGTATCGACCGCGCGAATGCCCATCTCGAGCAGTTTGAATGGCCGGGGTTTATCTTTATAGGCGGTGATCGCGCGCTTAACCGGCCATTTCTGACGCATCGTCACACGAAATGCAACACCTTCGGCGTCGGTCAGAACCGCGATCTCCTCGTCGACGCGGTACTTGCCCTTAGCGACAATGCTCTTTATCGTATAACGACCCGTCAGCGCAAACGGCACCATCACCTGGTGCGCGATCCATCCTTCTTTGACTTCACCGAGCCAGGTGCCGGCTTCGACAGAAGACCCCGCTGCAAGATGAGGATTAAACTCGTATTGCGCTTCGGCATCGAGCGGATCGACGAGTTGCCCGCGCGCAAGAAACAAGCCCTGCAATTTATCGAGGTCATTTTGCAGGCCGTCGTACTTACGCGACAAAAGCCCCGGGCCGAGAGAAATTTCGAGCATATGGCCGCTGAATGTGACCGCGTCACCCTTGCGTATGCCGCGCGTGGATTCAAAAACCTGCGCTTGCGCCACATTGCCGGTTACGCGTATCACTTCGGCCATGAGTTTTACACCCGCAACTTCAATGTGGCAGATTTCATTTTGCCCGATCGGGCCGTCGGCTTCGATACTGACGAGGTTGCTCAGTACCCCGGTGATCTTCCCGCGCGTCAGCCCCTGCTCGTTCGTCATGCATAAACTCCTTCGCGCGGCCGTGCCGCCGAACGTATCACATCTGCCACCAGCTCGTCGAGCGCACGGGCGCCTTTTTCAGGACTCAAAACAGACCAGCGGTGCGCGAGACTCAGTTCAAGAAAATAATACAGCACATAGTTGAGGTTGAACAAGTCTTCGCCGACAAGCGTCGCGCAATGAGCAAGCAACAACCGGTCGATTTCCTTTTCCAGTTCCAGTAACTTACCCTCGTTCAAAAGATTCATCAGCGCCGGAATGTATTCGTGCACGCCCGCAAGGCCAAAATCGGGTTGCGTCGAAGTTGCGACCTGTGTACTGAGATCGTAATCCCCGAGCGTGATGCGTGTGATCTTGAAGTTGTGAGCGCGCGCATTGAGCGCCAGCAAAATATTCTTCAGGTCACGCTTGAAGAGAAACATCGAGCGAATAAACTCCTGCGGGTATTCTGTGCCCGCTTCGTAATAGAGATGCAGCAGGCGGTTTTCACGCTCGCGCACTGTCCAGCCGGCGTGTTTTTCTTCGTCGAGAAATGCCTGCATGTACGCCGGAATAGCCGCTTCGCCCTCGTACGCCGAGATCAGCATGTCTTCGAGATCCTCAAAGCTGAAAACTGCCGGCTCATAAAAATGAGCAGCGGTGGGCGCTGGCAAAATGCCGTCGCGCTTGCGCATCAGTTTCAACAGGTTCTTGTTGTCGTTGCGGTACAGCAGGTAATGAAAAGCCTGTACCGACGCGTCGTCGAGATTCGCCTCGATCAGCGAACGGATCTCTGCCAGCCGCTCGGTCGCCCGGTCTGCGAGCTCGGGCAAGGCATTCACCAGGAAGTGATAGTTCACGCTAGACATTCTGTGCCGCGAAGAGCTCTGCAGTTGCCTTTTTCATAAAGGGCGAGAGAAACTCGCTGAGCGAAGATTCGCTGAATTCAATTTCATATCCGGCATCTTTCGCAGCGACGACAAAACCCGATTTGCGCGCGCCGCCCTTAATCTCAAGCCCCGGCAATTTTGCGCTGAGCGCGGCTGAAAGTTGTGCGGCAAGCTCTGCGCGCATCGCTTCGGGCACCGTGACCACAAATGCCTGCGGCGATGCGCCCGATGCGAGCTTAAGGAAGAGTTCTTTGACAAATTGTACATCGGACAACGCCTGCCTGAGCGGCTCAGTCACGGTGCGTGCGACCAAAAGCGCGCGTATGTCATGCCTGAGTTGCGCCATCGCATGTTGTGCCAGACCAGACAGTTCAGCCTGCGTGCTGCGCTTAATGCTTGTGGCTTCAAGCTGTGCATTCTGCACAATCTGTGTGGCTTCGCTCTGCGCGCGCGCGATGATTTCGGCCGCCTGTTTTTCGGCGTTGGCGACAATGGAAGCAGCGCGGTCTTCTGCCCTGCCAATACCTTCCTGGTAGATGCGTTCCACCATCCTTTCCAGAGTATTTTCCATAGTCTGGGTATCGAATGCGCCAATTCAAGGACAAGTGTTTTTCGCGCCAAAATCACGGGAATGTCCCGATTTAAAAACGCAGCATCGCCTTACCTGCTGAGTGAAGTAAAAGTGAAGAGGCGTTGACAGCGCGGGGAAACACAGAATTTGTGCAACAGCTCACCGGTTGCGTTTTCTGATCCTTACGCGCCATTTCATGCTTGCCGAACAATGAGATGGATTAAACATTCAATTCCGTTCTTCTTTTCAGCGCTCGTGCTGTGCTCATGCCGTTCGCTGGCAGACTATAGTTCCAAATCGAACAATCCCGCGCTTTACCAGAACATGATCGGCCGGTGGCATGTATTGCAGAGCTTCCGCTATGACGGATATGCGCATAAACTTTCAGAGCAACCAAAGGCCACGACACTCGCCTTCGGCGAAAATGGCCAGCTTACCGATCAAACCGGTCTCTTATCTGAGTTTTATGCGCAGAAATATACGGCGCAGATGCACCAGCTTTCATGGCAGGTCGCAGAAGACGGCAATGGCTATATCACCCTAGCCGCTGAGACCGGCAAAAAGCTCACCGATCTGAAGCTCACACTGCTGACCAAAGATGAGCTCAATGAAAAACTGCGGCTCGATCCGAAAGAGGCATCGCGCCTGCGCGACGGCGGCACGTTGTATTTTACATTGCGCGATGTGAACGACTGCAGTACGGCTGATTTCCCGGTGCGCATTCTCGGCGGCTCGCATGGCTGCGCGTACATGCTATTGGTGCTCTCGGCGAAAAAGGCGTAGGGAGGTTCTGCAAAAGCCAAAATTAGGAGCGCAAAGGCCTTGATTTGCGCGCATTCATGCGTTCGCGCACGGCGCGAACATGACTTTTGCAGAACTTCCCCGGCACGCATCAGTCCGGCGCGGATTCATCTGCGTGCCGAGTCAGTAACACTGCTTCGCGGTCAACCGGGGCGCGTGCGATCAGGTGAGAGCCGCTGATGACCGCGCTTTCGCCGCGAAAGACAGTCCCCCGCTCTTCGCCGAAACTGTTGGCGAGCAGAATCGTCTGCTCATAACCCCAAAGGCGGTCGAGCCAGTAGCCAGCGACCGGAAAACCTTCGTCGAGCCAGCAGGTCGAAAAACACAGCACATCAGTTTTCTGAGCGATATGGAAATCCACGAAGTCGTCGAAATTGAGATCCATGCAGATGCCGAGCCCTAGACGGCCCAAATCGGTTTCGACCGTCAGAAACCCGGTGTCGCCAGCTGTTGCCCAGCTGCGGTCGGCTTCATACAGATGCGTCTTGCGGTAGGTCGCCAAAAGCCCCCGAGGCCCGACAAGATTCTGTGAGTTAAAAAAGAGACCGCCCGCGCGCTCGGCAAAGCCGTACGCGACATAGACGCCATGCCGGTGGCAAAATTCGGCCATCTGCCGGTAAGTCACGCCGTCTTTGGCTTCGCAAAAGGGCGCAATTTCATCGCGGTTGTTGAAAATGTAACCCGAGATGCACATTTCGGGCAAAACCACCAGTTTCACCCCGCGAGAGCTCAGGATTTCCATAGCAGCAAGTATGCGGCCACGGTTGAAATCCGCCTCACCCCATGCTGGCTTGAACTGTATGGTGGCTGAGACAAAAGCCATGGGCAGCCCTTATTTTACAGGGTCTGCCGGAAAGCGTTACCCATAACCGGGATGAGCCTAAGCCAATTGGGTGTCCCCGGAATGCCATGTCACTAAATCGGCCCATACCCGCTTTGCAGCATGTTTCGTTCTTAAAAACTAAACCTGAATGGAAATTTTTCTCGCCATCGGGGCTTTTCTGGCCGTCGTCGTCATTCTGCTTATCCTGCGCCGGCGCAAAAAAGACCACATGTATGTCACGCGCGACCGCCAGATACAGGCATTTCCGCCTGGCTACCGCAGCAAAAAAGATTGAGAGGATGTATCCTTTGGGGTAGCCACCACCGATGGAGCAACTGCTTTTTCCGACCTCAGAGGTAGCCGCCTCGCCTCTCGACGCGCTGATTTTTCTCGATACCGAAACCACCGGCACCGAAATCGGCACAGACCGCCTTTGCCAGGTATGCTTTCTGCAAAAGGGCGAACTCCGCACCGAATTCTTCAAACCGCCGCTGCCGATACCGGTTAAAGCCATGAGCGTGCACCACATCACCAACAAGATGGTGGCGGATAAACCCGCGTTCATCGGCAGTGCGTTTGAACGCGACCTGCAGGCACGCCTCGACAATGGCATTCTCGTTGCGCACAATGCGCGTTTCGACATTGGCATGCTTGAGACTGAGGGTGTGCGCATCGGCCGCCACATCTGCACTTACCGCGTGGCCTTCTGGCTCGACCGCGAAAGCAAAATACCCGAATATAACCTGCAGTACCTGCGCTATTACCTCGACCTCGAAATCGATGCCGTCGCGCATGACGCAGAGGGCGATGTCAGGGTGCTCCATGCGCTGTTCGGGTGGCTTCTGGCAGAGATGCGCAAAGAGAAAATGAGCGACGCAGAGGCTATTGAACAGATGGTTGCGGTTTCCGCGCAGCCGATGCTGTTCCGCAGATTCAACTTCGGCAAATACAAAGACCACCCGATCGCCGATGTGGCGAAGAGCGATCGCGGCTACCTCGAATGGCTGCTCGCGCAGAAGCAGAAAAGCGGCGAAGGCGACAACGACTGGGTATTCACGCTGCAGCACTACCTGCAGAAGTAGCCGGCGGCATTCATGCACCTGATTCTCGACACCGAAATTCTGATCCAGCACCCTCACCTATTGTCCTTGGGGGGCAAGAAGGTGAAATTTATTCTGCCTCAGGTCGTCGTCGAAGAGCTGCGCGAAGTGCGATTCGGCAAAGACTTTGTCGAGCTGATTGAAGCCGCTGCGCAGACGAAACGGCTCGAAATTCTGCCTCGCCCGGTGCCACAGAAACTCACACACACCGTGTCGCGCATGAACCCTGGCGACGAGTCAGTCATACAGACTGCGCTGCACTACCTCAAGACCAAAAAAGACGCAATCCTCGTCACCGAAGACAACAAACTCAAATCCGTCGCGGAAAAGTACGGCATCCTCACTGCAGATGGCGCGCACATGCTTAAGCGCCTCGAATCTTCGGCGGCTGAAGGCGTCTCGCTCACCGCCACCGTGCGCCGTGCGGCGGATGCCATTGCCCGGCAAACACGGCGTTACTTTTTGCAGGGGCTCGTGATCGGCGTGGTGACGAGTTCGATCGTGATTTTGACCTGGCAGTTTCGCGAAGAGATCGTGCGGCTGATACCGCGCTACGGGATGCTGCCGATTGCGCTTGTGGTCGGCGTAGCTCTCTTCATCTTTCGCAGCCGGCAGCGCCTCGACTACGGCCTTGTCGAAGTGGCAATTGGCATATTCGCCACCTACTATTCGCAGAAGGCCGACCTGTCTAACCCCGACTCGATCGTGCGCGTGCTGGCCGGTCTCTACATCGTCGTGCGCGGCCTCGACAGCATAGGCAAGGGCATCGAGGGCACTCGCTATGAAGGCGCATGGCGGCGGTTTTTTAAGGGCAACAGCGATACGCCGTGATGATTGACGGCGCGAGTTCATAGCAAAGGCACTACAATGGCGCAAAAACACCAGGCACGCTGGGAAAAAAATAAGGCCATCGGCGGCATCGTCAGCGGTCGTTCGCACCTTGCTACCGCCGACAAGGTTTTCGACCGCGTGCGCACACTCGACGAGCCGCACCCGAAAGACGTGCTGCCGATCTACATGACCGATAATATTCCGAAAGATGTGTTTTTTCCCATCGAAGAGCACGAAATCCGCGACACGCTTGCCAAACTGCCGAAGGACGACGTCAAAGGCATCACACATATCTGGCTGCGCAAGGCGAAGGCGAGCGAGTTTCGTAACGGCCGCATTCCGCTCGCCGAATATATCGCAATAGACGGCATCAACCTGATCGCCTTCTACCCGTGGCCCGAACACCTGCGCATGCCGCTCACCAAAAAACTGCCCGACATCATTCTGAACCGCTACCGCCGCTGGTCACCCAAGATGGCGAGCCACAAGGGCAAATGGCTGCTCGAATGGCAGCCAGATACCGCGAAGGATTTCTGCCTCGGCGAGCTCATTCGCCACGAGGTCGCAGTGCACGTCGAGTTCACCGCAAAACACGCCGCGCGTTCCAGCAGGCAACCGATGATTGAGCTGCCGATTCAGTACGCGAACCAGAGATATATCGAAGAGAATCTGGAGATCTGGTAATTACGTCGGCGGCACCGGGATGTGCTGCGGTCTGACCGTGCGTTTTCGAATGTTCACTGCGCGCGGCCCTTTCTGCCCATCGGCAATATCAAAGCAAACTGAGTCTTCGGCTTTCACCTGATCGACGAGGCCAGTTTTATCAAACGAAATATCTTTTGGGTTTGCGGTCTCGGTGATGACACCCTGCCCTTTACTGTCCACATATTCCTTCACCGCACCCTCTTTCTGTGAACCACAAGGTTTGGGGTTGGGCACCATGGAACCTGGTCTCGGTGGCATGGCTCTTTCGGGTTTCATAACTTCAGCCGCAGCTGCGGTAGCCAGCCGGTCATCAAGAGCAGCGCCAGGGAATGGGAAATAAAGCGGTTCATGGTTGATGCGACACTGACTGCGGCAGTGGTCAAGCCGAATCAGTATGCCGAAGTTGAAGGACCACCCCGGCCTCGGCCGCCATCCACCGGAGGGGAAGCGTGCAAAGGCTTTTCTCTGTGACCGATTCCGCTGCACAACCTCCCCTCCTCTGGAGGGGTGCCCCAAAGGGGCGGGTGGTTCCCTACCCCTCGACTGCTGCAAAAACCGCATGCACTTTCAACCGGGCAATGACTCGCACCACATCTAAAAGCACATCTTCAGCCCTGACATGGATGACAGTTATCCCCAGCCCGGTCAGAAAAGCATCGCGCAGGGCATCGTATTCCTGCTTCTCATCATGGCTTGAGCCATCGACCTCGATAACAGTCTGTGTTTCGGCACAGTAAAAATCCACTATATAATTACCGATGATCTTTTGCCGGTCAAAGTCGAGGTTAAGAAACTGGCCTCGTTTGAGTTGATTCCAAAGTACTATCTCGGCCCGATTACCCGCCTTTCTCAACGCGCGTGCCCTGTCTTTCAGCGCAGGGTTATAAGGCAGAGCCATGTAGTTCTTAGTTTTGCGCATGATAAGATGGCTGGGTAATGACCTGCGGCCCCTTGCTTGCGGCAAGCCAGTATGCCGAAGTTGAAGGACCACCCCGGCCTACGGCCACCCCTCCACCGGAGGGGAAGCGTGCAAAGGCTTTTCTCTGTGACCGATTCCGCTGCACAACCTCCCCTCCTCTGGAGGGGTGCCCCAAAGGGGCGGGGTGGTTCTGACTCTCAAAAACTAATTGACCACAGATAGTTTCACCATAAAAGAACACGTGGATGCCGCCGCATTTTTGACGCAAAACTTTGTCGACCCTTACCCGCAGGTTCCCGGCGACCCTGCTTTGCCATTTCTCGGCGACACGCTGCCTTTTTTGCGCGACCCGATTGCGCTGCTCGACAACCTGTACGCGAAACACGGCAAAATTTTCAAGGTACGCATGATCGGTGAAAACCTGGTCGCAATTGCCGACGCAGAAGCGAGCCATGAAATTCTCGCCGACAAAGAAGGCATCTATTCGTCGCGCAAAGGCTGGGACTTCGCGATCGGTGAACTTTTTAAAGGCGGATTGCTGCTGCGCGACGGGCAGGAACACCGCTACCACAGGCAAATGTTGCAGCAGTCTTTTCTCAAGGAGCCGATGACCGGCTACCTCGAGATCATGCAGCCGATTGCGGAAAAATATATCCGCGAAAATTTTGCGGCTGAAGGCAGCGCACCGGTGTTTCCGAAAATCAAGGAACTCACACTGCTGATGGCGACCGCAGTGTTCTTTGGCATCAAGGCGGGCAGCAGCCTGCCGACGATCAATCGCGCGATCAGCGACATTGTGCATGCGGTGACCGGGCTTCTGCGCCTGCCCTTGCCCTTCACGACCTATGGCCGGGGTTTCGTGGCACGCGCAGAGCTCATTGCCTATTTCAAAAGCATGATTGCCGAACGGCGCAGAAATCCGACACCCGATCTTTTTGGCCAGCTGTGCGTGGCAGAGATCGACGGCAAGGGCCTGAGCGACGCCGAAATCATGAACCATGCGATCTTTGTTTTGATGGCCGCGCATGACACAACGGCGTCGAGCGTCACGAGCCTTATGTATGAACTGGCGAAGCATGGCCATTGGCAGGATCAGCTCCGCGAAGAGAGCATGCAGTTTTACAGCAAAGGGGCGCTCGATTACAGCCGGCTCAAGGAACTCGAAAAGCTCGGCTGGGCGTTTAAAGAAACGCTGCGCCTGCATCCGCCGCTGGTGGTATTTCCGCGCAAACTCGAAAAGCCGGCTGAACTCGCCGGCTATGCATTGCCCGCCGGTTCACGCGTGGCAGTGGTTGCACACCTTTTGCACCGCTCAGCCGACTACTGGCGTGCCGGAACTCTTCGACCCCACACGGTTCTCAAGCGAGCGCGAAGAGCACAAAGCACCATCCCGGTGCATATGTGCCCTTCGGTTCGAGCCTGGCTACCGCTGCCTCGGTTTAAATTTGCCGGAAATGCAGGTCAAATTGCTGGTGAGTAAAGATTACTCACGCATTTCGAGTGGAAATGCGCACCCGGCTATGAGCCCCGCTTCAGCGTGCCGATACAGGAACCGATCGATGGTTTGCCGCTGGCTTTGCAGCCGGTGCCGGGAAATACTCTATTCTGGGTAACGGTATGAAGATCTTCATCATCGCCGGACCTAACGGAGCAGGAAAACAACCTTTGCCAGATTTTTCCTCAAGAACTATCAAAAAACATTACTCATTATCTCAACGCTGATATTCTGGCATCGGGTATAGCCCCACTCCAGCCAGAACTTGCAGCAGTCGAAGCCGGTCGCATTCTACTCAATCAGATGCAGCACCTGACGATCCAAAAGGCAAGTTTTGCATTTGAAACGACCCTATCAACCAGGAACTACCTGCATCGCATTTCAGAATGGAGAAAAGAACAATACCATGTGACCTGATTTTTCCTCCAGTCTGCCTACCTCTGCCTTCGCCATCAGTCGTGTGAAACAGCGGGTTAAACAAGGCGGTCATAATATTCCGGACGATGTAATACGCAGGCGCTTTGATCGCGGTCTCAGAAATCTGGAAGCCTACAAAAAACTTGTCAATGCATGGCAATTATACGATAATAGTTCGAGCCTGGCAGTCCTGTTGGAAGAAGGGATAAATGAAAGCTAAGAAAGTGAAGATAGAGCTCAAAAGTCCTGAAAAAGCGGCCATTACGAAATCCCTGCGGGAAGCGGCGAAATACGCCAAAAAACTTGCCGAACAGACCAACACAAAGTTCATAACGCGTACACTTAAAGCCAAAGGCTAATTCAAGGAAGCGGGCTTGGCTCGCGTTGTAGCTGTAATCTTATAAAGGTTTACCCCACCACTCAGTCGGCCTGCCTGCTGAATGCACCTAAACGTTCTGGTTCAAACGCCTTGGTCTGACTCTGCTGGCGTTCCTCGTCTTATTCATCGCTTACACTATTATCTTCACCGAACCTCGCATTCACCCGATTGTGCCGGCATCGAGTGCGCCGGCAGTCGATTATGCCGCGCTCAGTGAAGAAGCCGCGCGCGACCTGCGGGCCTACATTCGCATCGCGACCGTGCGCGGCCGCGAGCGCGAAGGTGCGCAGTTCTTAAAGCGATTCTTTCCGACAAACGCGGTATTGCCTCGCGGCTGATTGCATACCGGCAAACCCGACCGCGAGTCTCTCGTCGCAGAGCTCAAAAGCCGCAACAGTGAAAAAGGCGGCCTCATTCTCACGAGCCATATCGACGTGGTCGAAGCCGACGCACGCGAATGGATCAATCCCCCTTTTGCAGGCCTGCGCAAAGACGGCCGCATTCATGGCCGTGGCGCGGTCGACACGAAGGGCCTCGGCATCATGCAGCTCTATGCGTTTCTGCTCGCGCATGAGAAAAGAATTCCGCTCGCGGCAAACCTGATGTTTCTCGCGGTCGCCGACGAAGAGAGCCGCTCGGAATATGGCATGCGCTTTCTGATTGCGCAGCACCGCGAGATCTTCAACGGCTATGAGTATGTGTGGAACGAAGGCGGCACCGGCAGCCGCGACGTCGCGATCAAGGGCAGCAAACTATTCAACATTCAGCTCGCCGAAAAGGGTGCGGTGTGAAGCAAAACCTCAAAACCAAGGCAGATCCCGGCCATAGTAGCACACCGCCGGTGACGTACGCCGCGAAGTCGATGGTCGATTTTTTAACAGAGGTGCAGACGATCTCGCAAAAGACGCAGATCGACGATCAGGCAGCGGCGTTTTTCTTCATTGTCGGATTTACTGCCATTCCCGCAATCTTTTGCACTCCGCAGATCACGCAACCCCGCTTTGTTTCCTCTGATTAAGAAAGCATCAATCTGAGCCGCCGCGATTGCTATGACGCGCAAAACACGGTCAGTATCACGGGCATCGATTCACACCCGGCGGCATCAACGTCATCACCTCCGAAACTAGGGTGCGCTCGACATGCGCATTCTGCCGGGCGAAAATGAAAAAGCAATGGTCGAGCGCGCAATCAAAGCCATCGGCGCAAATACAATGTCGAGAATCACCGCGCCACATGGAGCCGGGTTCGATTTCACCGATGGATGGCCTGCTCTTCAGGGTGATCGCGGGCGTTGCCGTCAAAACCATACCCGGCGGCGTCGCCGCCGCCGTTTCTCTCGCCCGGCACGACCGACAGTTCATACTTGAGGCAGATCGGCCTCAAGTGCTGTAACCCGATTCCCCGCGCTGCTCACGACAAGAGAATCGACAGCATTCGGCAAAAACGAGAGCATGGCGGTGGAGCATCTCAAGACAGGGTGAGATTTTGTTTAAATCGGTTGTGGAGTACAATTATCAGTTGGGGATGAAGTAATAAAGATCAGATGATCTCGAACTGAGTTTTTTGCTTTTGTGTTTCGCCGAGCACCCCGCCGAAACAAAAAACGACCCCATTCAGCTTTACGCGCGTCCAACAATTACAACCACAGGAAAAACCCTATGATTAAACACTACCTTTACATCAGTATTTTTGTCGCCTCGGGCATCTTGCCCACTGCACTTTTTGCGGAAGGGTCGGCGCAATATGCCAAGATGGCCGTGCCATCGCAAGACCCAAAAAAGAAAAAAGCCGGCGAAGAGTGCAAAGCCACCAGTGAGTGCCAGCATCACCACACGTGCGTCAAGAGCGGAGAGAAGTCTGTCTGCACGGCGCCGAAACGGGATGACTATCCGGGCATTCCGAATACGTGAGGTTGGGATAGTTAATCCATTCGGCGGGGTGCAAGCGTTGACGGTTGGGGTGTATTGGCAGGAATCATAGTCGTAATACCCAGCGTTGAGCGGGGCATTAGTCTTGACGATCTAGCATTAGTGTAATCACTACGCTGGAGTTATTACATACACATGAAACCCTTCGGCAAAAAGATCACGCTTTTTCTCATCGACGGTGAACCTAACGGTCGCGTGGCGGCAGAAATCTCGAACTGGACAGGCAAGGCCTACAAGATACCACGGACGCTGGTGAAGACCTCAAGAGATAGGGAAGATCTGGATTCGACCGGCATTTATTTGCTTTTTGGCAAAGACACCGAGGATCTTGATAAAGATATGGTCTACGTCGGTGAAGCCGAGTCCATTTACGAACGGCTTTTGGAACAGCTAAAGAAAAAAGAATTCTGGAATGAATGTATTTGCATATTTAGTAAGGATGAAAATCTAAATAAGGCCCACGCTAAATATCTGGAGGGTCGTATTTACGGCGACGTGAAGAGCTATGACCGTTTCACTATCGAGAATTCGACAATACCTGCTAAAGCTGCATTATCCGAAGCCGATGCCGCCGAGATGGAAGAATTTCTCGAGCACGCGAAACTCATCGTACACTTACTCGGCTACAGACTTTTTGATCCCAGCTCACCCAGTGACACATCAGATTCAGCAGCGGAACACTTTTTCATAAAAACCGCCAGAAACGCCGACGCCGAGGGTTACCTTTCTGATGAAGGTTTTGTTGTTTGTAAAGACTCAGCAGCCACGCCAGATACGACGCCTTCGCTCCAGACACGCAACATCGGCTACTTCAATCTGCGGCAGGAACTGATCAGGACTGGTATCCTGGTTCAGCAGAACGACAAGTTCATTTTTAGCAGGGACTACACGTTTAGCTCGCCGTCGGCCGCAGCCACAACGGTAATGGGCACTTCAGCAAACGGCCGCACGGAATGGAAGACTAAAACCGGTATGACCCTGGAAGATTATGAAGCATCATAATGCTACAATCTGCATCAGGCTTTACAGAGCATAGGTAATTTATCCTCAGTTACTGCTATACTCAAAAATTGGCAAACCCGTTCTGAGCAATCGAAGAAATGACGACCGAGCACGAAATTGAACAAAGCTTTATCAAAAAGCTCGTCGAGCTAAAATACACCCACCGCTCGGACATTCGCGATCTGGCTTCGCTGGAGGCAAATTTCCGCGAGAAGTTTGAAGAACTGAACCGGGTAAAACTCACCAACGCCGAATTTGCCCGCCTCAAAGACAGCATTGTCACAAGCGATGTTTTCGCCGCTGCGAAGGTGCTACGCGACCGGAACACCTTCGAACGCGAGGACGGCACCCCGCTACACTACACGCTGGTGAATATCAAAGACTGGTGCAAGAATAGCTTCGAAGTTGTTAACCAGCTACGCATCAATACCGATAATAGCCACCACCGCTATGACGTTATTCTGCTGATCAATGGCGTGCCGGTAGTACAGATTGAACTCAAATCCCTCGAAATCAGCCCCCGCCGCGCGATGCAGCAGATCGTCGATTACAAGAATGACCCGGGAAACGGCTACGCCAACACGATACTGTGCTTCATGCAGATGTTTATTGTCAGCAACCGGGCCAATACATGGTACTTTGCCAACAACCAGAACCAGCATTTCAGTTTCGATGCCGACGAACGCTTTTTGCCCGTCTACCAATACGCCGACGAAAACAACAAGAAGATCACTCATCTCGACACCTTCGCTGAGAAGTTTCTCGCGAAATGCCTATTAGGTGAAATGATCAGCCGCTATATGGTTCTGGTGGCAATTGAGCAGCGGCTCATGGTCATGCGTCCCTACCAGATTTATGCGGTAAAAGCAATCGTCGACTGTATACACCAGAACCGTGGTAATGGCTATGTCTGGCATACGACGGGTAGTGGTAAAACCCTCACTTCATTCAAAGCTTCTACCCTGCTCAAGGACAATCCGGATATCGAAAAATGCTTGTTTGTCGTCGACCGCAAGGATCTCGACAGGCAAACCCGACAGGAATTCAACAAGTTTCAAGAAGGTTGCGTTGAAGAAAACACCAACACCGAAACGTTGGTGCGGCGTATGCTTTCGACCGACTATGCTGATAAAGTGATCGTGACGACGATTCAGAAGCTCGGCCTCGCGCTCGATGGTAATAACAAGAACAAGTATAAAGAGCAACTAGCTTCGCTGCAAGAAAAGCGTATCGTATTCATCTTCGACGAATGCCACCGCTCACAATTTGGCGAGAACCACAGGGCTATAAAAGAGTCTTTCCCCAAGGCGCAGCTCTTCGGCTTTACCGGCACACCGATTTTCGAAAAGAATGCGAGTTTTAAGAAGGCAGAGGGTGAAACCGGGTCGATGATGACGACCGAAGACATCTTTCAAAAACAACTGCACGCCTATATATACCCATCACACACGCCATTGAAGACCGCAATGTGCTGCGCTTTCACGTGGATTATTTTAAGAGTGAAGGCGAATTAAAACCTCGCCCGGTGACAGGATGGCACAGCATGCGATTGCTGAGACGATACTGGAAAAACACGACGCAACGACATCAGGCCGCAAGTTTAATGCGATTCTTGCCACAGCATCCATAAACGATGCGATAGAATACCATCGCCTCTTCAAAGATTTACAGTTTTACTACCAGAAAGAAAGGCCCGATTACAAGCCGTTGAACATAGCCTGCGTGTTCTCTCCGCCGGCAGAAGGCAACAGGGATGTGCAGCAGATTCAGGAAGATTTACCGCAGGAAAAACTCGATAACGAAGATGCGCCCGATGAGAAGAAGGCTGCATTAAAGAGTATTATTGCTGACTACAATGCGCAGTATGCGACCAACCATGATATCGGCAATTTCGACCTCTATTATCAGGATGTGCAGAAACGCATCAAAGACCAGCAATACCCGAACAAAGACCTGCCGCATGAACAGAAGATCGATTTGGTGATTGTAGTCGATATGCTGCTGACAGGTTTTGACTCCAAATACCTGAACACGCTCTATGTCGATAAGAACCTGAAATACCATAGCCTGATACAGGCGTTTTCGCGCACGAACCGTATCTTGAACGACACCAAACCTTACGGCAATATTCTTGATTTTCGCCAACAAGAAGACAATGTCGAAGAGGCCATTGCGTTATTTTCAGGCGAAAAAATCGACAGCGCCCGCAAGATCTGGCTGGTTGACCCGGGCCCGGTTGTCATCGGCAAGCTCGAGAAGGCCGTCACTGCCCTTAGCGACTTTATGGATTCGCAGGGGCTCAAGAGCACGCCTGAAGAGGTGATGAACCTGAAGGGCGACGAAGCGCGCGGGCAGTTTGTTAACCTGTTCAAAGAAGTGCAACGTCTCAAAACACAGCTCGACCAGTACACCGATTTGACGCCTGAGGATGTCAAAAGTATTAACGATATCATACCTGACGACGACTTACGCGCATTTCGCGGAGCGTACCTCGAAACTGCGCAGCGTCTCAAAGCCGAACAAGACAAGGGTGATGACGAGACCGTGCAACAGCTCGATTTCGAATTCGTGCTCTTCGCCTCTGCGGTCATCGACTATGACTATATCATGGGCCTGATTTCCCGGTTTACGCAAGAGAAAACCACGAAGCATAAGATGACCCGCCAGGAGCTGATCGGCCTCATTGCTTCTGACGCCAAGTTCATCGACCAGCGCGACGACATTGCCGATTACATCGATACGCTCAAAGAAGGGCAAAGCCTGACCGAACAGGAAATCAAGCAGGGTTACGAGGCCTTCAAGGCTGCTAAGTTCAGCAAGCAATTGTCAGCGATTGCAACTAAGCACGCGTTGGAGCCGGCGGCGCTGGCTGATTTTGTGCAAACCATAAAAGACCGCATGATCTTTGACGGCGACGCGCTCACGGATCTTTCGCCCTGCTTGCCCTGGTGGAAAGCGCGCACGCAAAAAGAACTCGCCCTCATGGAAGAGTTGATACCTTTGCTCAAGAAATTGGCCCAAGGAAAGGAGATTTCTGGCCTGGGTGCATATGAGCATTAAGAACTCTATGGGGTGATAAATGGAAAATGAAATAATCTATTCATTGACGGAAACCTTCGAAGGGCATGCGCAAACAACAGAAAATGGTGTTGAATATTGGCTAGCCCGCGATTTGCAACATCTCCTGGGTTATTCAGAATGGCGCAATTTCGGGAATGCAATCACCAAAGCAAAAACAGCGTGTGAGGTGTCCGGGCATGCAATTGCAGACCATTTTGTTGATGTCAACAAAATGGTCGATCTGGGTTCAGGTGGTAGGCGCGAAATTGCCGATATCATGCTCACCCGCTATGCCTGTTACCTGATCGCCCAGAATGGTGACCCGGCCAAACAAGAAATCGCTTTCGCGCAAACATATTTCGCTCTGCAAACACGCAAAGCAGAATTAATTCAGCCACATCTGCTCGAGGCCGAAAGAGTTTCAGCACGGAAAAAGCTTTCGGCCACAGAGAAAGAACTTTCTGAGGTTATCTTTGAACAAACGAGCGGAAATCAAAACTTTGCATTGATTCGCAGTAAAAGCGATCAGGCCTTATTTGGCAAATCAACGCAGGCGATGAAAGCGCAATGGCGCGTGCCCGATAACCGCCCGTTAGCTGATTTCGCACCGACAATCATACTCAAAGCAAAAGATTTTGCAACCGAAATTACCATCCACAATGCACGGACAAAGGAAATGAAAAGTGAGTCTGAAATTTCCTACGAGCATGTGACCAACAATAAAGCAGTGCGCTCGACATTACTGAATCGTGGCATCAGGCCGGAAAGTTTGCCACCGGCAGAAGACGTCAAGAAGGTAGAGCGCCGCCTTGATGCAGCGGCAGAAAGGACGATCAAGAAGCCCGACAAGTTGGCAGGGCAGTAAGGGCATGAGCGGGAAGAACCACCCCGCCCCTACGGGGCACCCCTCCAGAGGAGGGGAAGTTTCGGGGGAATTCCCCTCCACTGGAGGGGTGGCCGAAGGCCGGGGTGGTGTCGTTCCCATGCTGCGGTTTCCGGAGTTTGCGGGTGAGGCCGATTGGCAAAGCCACAGCTTGCACGACATTAGCACGCGCATTACGGAAAAAGTTGGGACTGAAAAACTAATGCCTGTCAGCATCACAGCTGGGGTTGGCTTTGTTTCACAGGCAGAAAAATTTGGGCGTGATATTTCAGGGGACCAATATAAGAACTACATTATATTGCGTGAGGGTGAATTTGCCTACAACAAAGGGAATTCTAAAAAATTTGCACAAGGTTGTGTCTATAAGCTCAAGGAATTCAAGAAGGTCGCAGCACCGTACGCCTATATCTCTTTTCGGCTGAAAGCCGGCTTCGATGCGGATTTCTTTCAGCTCTATTTTGAAATGAATGTTCATGGCAGGCAGCTTCAAAAATACATCACCAGTGGGGCTCGTTCTGATGGTCTACTTAATATTGATCCCGATGATTTTTTTCGCATAAGTCTGCCAACACCCTCCTTCCCCGAACAACAACGCATCGCCGACTGCCTCACCTCGCTCGACGAAGTCATCAGCACCGAAAGCCAGAAGCTCGACGCACTCAAGGCGCACAAAAAGGGGCTGATGCAGGGGCTGTTTCCAGACCACCCCGCCCCTACGGGGCACCCCTCCACGGGAGGGGAAGATTTAGGCTCAGAGTTCCCCTCCGCTGGAGGGGTGGCCGAAGGCCGGGGTGGTCTCGTACCCCGGCTGCGGTTTCCGGAGTTTCGGGATAGTGGGGAGTGGGAGGAGAAGCCCTTCCAAAGAGTGTGCCATAGCATTTCCTCAGGGAAAGACAAGCTTGATTCAAATGGAAAATATAATCTCTATGGGTCCACAGGAGTCATTGGCAAAACAGAAAGCGCCACATACCATGGCAGATACATTTTGATCGCAAGAGTCGGGGCAAATGCTGGTTTCTTGACATTGGCGGATGGTAAGTTTGGCGTTACTGACAACACATTGGTTATTTCGCTTCAACCAAGCACAGATCTGGATTTTGTTTACTACTCTCTGCTCCAATTTGGCCTAAACAAATTGATATTTGGCTCAGGTCAGCCTTTGATTACCGGCGGCCAATTGAAAGAATTGGCTCTTTGCTTTCCCGCATCTGTCGAAGAACAACAGCGCATCGCCGCCTGCCTCACCGCCCTCGACGAACTCATCGCCGCGCAGGCAGAGAAGATCTCCGCGCTCAAAGCACAGAAGAAAGGGCTGATGCAGGGGTTGTTTCCGGTGGCGAAGGAAGTGGCGATATGAGCGCAGCATCTGAAATCAAAAAGTTCAGATCTCTCAAGGCTTTGGCAAAAAAACTCAGAAAAGATTTGAAAGGTGTCCAGGGCAGAAAGAAGACCGTGAAGAGAAAGGGCACTTCCAAGGTCAATGGGAACGATTTTGTCCTACTCTTTGCACACAATGGTGTGGGAAAAACACGCCTCTCAGTGGAATTCAAAGACTTAGGCAAAACGGGTCGTAAAGCAGACACGCTTTATTTCAATGCTTTCACGGAGGACCTTTTTGATTGGGAGAATGATTTTGAAGATAACTCCGAGCGTTTTATCAAATTCAAATCTCATTCCCAGTTCTTCAAGGACCTTGAAGGCATGGGCGTTGAAGATTTTATCCGACCTCACTTAGCAAGATATGCTGACTTCAATTTTACTATAAACTACACGGCTTCGGAAATACGTTTTTTTAGGGATGTTTTAATTAAGGGCAAAAGCGAAAGGCTGGAAGATATCAAAATCTCGCGTGGAGAGGAAAATATATTCATATGGTGCTTTTTCCTCGCCATTCTGCAACTAGCCATCGAAGCGAAGAAAGGCCAGCCGTATGACTGGGTGCAGCATGTCTATATCGATGACCCCATTTCTTCATTGGACGAGCACAATACAATTACGGTGGCAACAGACCTGGGTGCGTTACTTAAAACTGAAGAGAACAATTTGAAGATCGTCATATCTACACACCACGGCTTGTTCTTTAACGTCATGTTTAATGAGCTAACAGGAAAAAGAAAAGCCAACGAGAAAGAAAATATCAAAAAGAAGGCCTATTTCCTGCACAGATTGGACGGAAGCCAGACATATACACTTCAAGATACTGGCGAATCTCCTTTTTTACATCACGTCGCTGCATTAGATGAATTGCGAGTCGTCGCAAAATCGGGAAACATCTTGCCGTATCATTTCAACTCTTTGCGTAGTATCTTGGAAAAGACGGCAATATTTTTCGGTCGGCAGCACATTTCGTCATGCTTTGAAGGGTTGCCGAAAAAGGGTCTGTATTCTCGATATCTGAATGTGCGCAGTCACGCAAAGTATTCAGTCTTTGACCCAAGTTCAATTCATCCGAAGGATAAAGAGATGTTCCGCGAAATACTGAAGGCTTTCCTAGATCGCTACGCGTTTTTATCGGCGCCGGTCGCGGCACCTGTCCGTCAATCTACATGACCCAACAAGACCAAAAAGAACTCGGCCGCACCCTCTGGGCGATCGCCGACCAGCTACGCGGCGCAATGAACGCCGACGACTTTCGCGACTACATGCTGTCGTTTCTGTTCTTGCGCTACCTTTCGGGTAACTACGAAGCAGTCGCCAAAAAAGAACTGGGTAAAGAATATCCCGATTCGAATGCGCAGACAGCGCCACTACAGGCATGGTACAAGGCAAACGCGGGTGATGTTGCCGAATTCGAAAAACTGATGCGCCGCAAGGTGCACTATGTCATTAAGCCTGATTTTCTCTGGGGAAGCATTGCCGAAATGGCGCGGTTGCAAGACAAAGAGTTGCTGCATACCTTAGAAGCGGGTTTCAAATACATTGAAACAGAATCTTTCGAGAGTACCTTTCAGGGGCTGTTCTCTGAAATCAACCTGAGTTCAGAAAAGCTCGGCAAGAACTATGCCGATCGCAACGCCAAGTTGTGCACTATTATAACGAAAATTGCTGAAGGTATAGCACAGTTCTCAACGAACATAGACGCACTCGGAGATGCGTACGAATATCTCATCGGTCAATTTGCCGCCGGTTCGGGCAAGAAGGCCGGCGAATTTTATACTCCACAGCAGGTTTCAGACATTCTTTCCCGAATTGCCATTCTGGATAGCCAGGATCCGAAGACCGGCCCCAAGAAAAAGCTCGAGAAGGTGCTCGACTTTGCCTGCGGTTCGGGTTCATTGCTGCTCAACATCAGAAAGCGGCTAAAAGACGTGGATGGCAGTATCGGCAAGATCTATGGCCAGGAAAAGAACATCACGACCTACAACCTTGCGCGCATGAACATGCTGCTGCATGGAGTGAAAGATTCTGAATTTGAAATCCACCACGGCGATTCGCTGCTGAACGATTGGGAAATTCTCAATGAAATGAACCCAGCCAAGAAGCTGGTGTTTGATGCCGTGGTCGCCAACCCACCCTTCAGCTACCGCTGGGAGCCCACGGAAGCCTTAGGTGAGGATTTCCGCTTTAAGAACTATGGCCTGGCACCCAGAATGGTACGCCGACTTCGCCTTTCTGCTGCATGGCTTTCATTTTCTGGGGCGAAGGCACTATGGCGATCATATTGCCCCACGGTGTGCTCTTTCGCGGTGGTGCAGAAGAACGCATTCGCCGCAAGCTGATCGAAGACGGGAATATCGATACGGTGATAGGCCTACCCGCCAACCTGTTCTTTTCGACGGGAATTCCGGTGTGCATTCTAGTATTGAAAAAATGCAAAAAACCCGATGATGTGTTGTTTATCAATGCGGCCGAACACTTTGAAAAAGATAAGCGCCAAAACAAACTCACCGACGAGCACATCGACAAGATTGTTTCGACATACCAGTATCGCAAGACAGAAGACCGCTACTCGCGTTGTGTTACCCTCGAAGAAATTGCCAAGAATGATTACAATCTCAATATTTCGCGCTATATCAGCACGGCGCAGGCAGAAGAAGAGGTTGATCTTAAGGTCGTGAATGCTAAGCTCGTCGAAATTGAGGCAAAAATCTCAGAGGCAAAGAAGAAGCATAATGCGTTTCTCAAAGAATTAAAGTTGGATTTGTTGCCGTAGGCGTTACACACCAGCCTTAATTCGAAATAGCCTGCCCCTACCCGCTATAAATCCCCCTCTGATCACCCCAGCACGCACAACGCTCATTCATTCCGCTTCTTCAACAGCGTCTCAAAATGCGCGGTAATCGCCTTGAGCTTCGTCACCACGATTTCGGTCGGCGCATAGATTGTCCGCCGGCCGTCCTTGGTACGAGTCACGAGTTCCGCGTCTAACAGCACATTGCAATGGCGCGAAATGACAGAAATATCCTGCGTCATGCCCTGCGCGAGCGAGGTCAGATCCATCGGACCATGCATCAGCAGCCGGCCCAGGATTTCGAGGCGGCACGGCTCTGCCAGCGCGGAGAGCAGTTTTATTTCAGCCACTAGCCCTGCGTGTTTAACGCGTTAAGCCTCATTTTCCCCGAGGGCGAGCGTTTTTTCGTGCGCAGCGTCAAAAAGTTTGCGGACAAGGCTGAAACCGAGACCGAAAAGCAGGAAATCAAGGCCTTTATTGGACAGGAGATTCAGCACGGCCGTGCGCACGAACAATTCAACAATGAGATCATGGCCGGGTACTTCGACACTGAATCCTTCCTTAAAGTCTATCGCTCTATCGCTTACGATATGCTCGAACCGGCGATCGAAAAGCTCTTCGGTGCGGAACTCAACCTCGCGGTGACGGCAGCAGCCGAACTCTACACCGCGACCTGGGCAGAGGCGATGCTGGGTTCAGACCGTTTGAGCCGTATCAACTCAGAATCCCTGAAACGCCTGAGTGTGTGGCATTCGCTCGAAGAACTCGAACATAAACACGTCGCGTTTGACCTGCTCAGGAAAGTGAATCCATCGTACCCCGTGCGCATCGGCGGCCTCTTGCTATCGACTGCGCAATTCATCGGATTTACCGCGCTCGGCGTCTCGATGCTCATCGCGCAGGATAAGACCATCGATTGGCGCGAATTTTTCAAAGGCGCCAGGGATGATGCCAACAACCCGAATGGGATGAGCTATCTTTTTGTGCGCGCGTTCCGCGATTACCTGAAGCACGGTTTCCATCCGTCGGATAAAGACGACAGCGAACTGCGCGCGAAAGCGCATGCGTATCTGGAGACGAGCAAGGGCGCGGCTTAGAGGCATCGTGCCCGCCGCGCCTGGGATACATCGTGTATCGTTAGGCGCGGCTTAGGCGGCATCGTGCCCGCCGCAGGGTGCGCAGCGAATACCTGTTGCGGGTTCGATTCCCCTAGGGGACGCGGTTCGAACTGTTTAGTTTGGGTAGCCTGATTAACCTTGACGTGCCGCCATATGTTTGTTATCCTAGGTATGATGAGCGGGCAGACTGCAGAGCTTCTAAAGAAGATTTCGGAAACCGAACAATTAGAATTGGCTTTCGAAATCTGGGAAAAATACGCGGCCCAGCGTATTGCGGCTCAATTGACGCCCGATCAAAAGGCAGAGCTTGAGCGACGCCTGAAGGCCCACCAAGAGAATCCGATGCTGGGTCGCTCCTGGCAGAGTCTCCGCGAAGATCTCAAACAATAGTGCAGATCATCATCAAACCCGATGCCGAGATAGACATCCGGCAGGCGCATGCATGGATTTGAATCTAAGCCCTTCCGTTGCACAGCGTTATCTTTCTGAACTGGGCGACGCTTTCGCCTTCCTGACTCAGTTTCCCGAGGCCTCACCGATTTGCCTGAATAGCTGCCGTCAGCATGTAATGAAACGGTTCCCTTACCTGATTGTGTACGAGCGCTCTGATGAGATTATTTTCATCCACGCGGTTTTCCATGCGAGCCGGGATCGCACTGCTATCGTGGAGCGATTGCCCAAAAAAAAAGGGCCGGCATAGCCGGCCCCTGTCCTGCGTCCCCTAGGGGAATCGAACCCCTGTTGCGGGAATGAAAATCCCGAGTCCTAACCGCTAGACGAAGGGGACTAATCCTTCCAGGCTTGCCTGAACATTTGAATTTTTGATGTTATCTGCGCGCGCGGCGCGCAGATAACTAAAATTCAACTGGCCTCAGGCGAGCCTTTTTGAGAAGCCCGGGAATCGAACCCGGGACCCACTCCTTAAAAGGGAGTTGCTCTACCGACTGAGCTAGCTTCTCTCTCTTTGTTTATTGAGTTTTGAAGCAAAGCTTCAAAACTCAATAAACGCTCAATCGAGCGTTTAAGGCGATTCCGACAAATTGGTCAGCGCGTCAATTTATTTGGTAAAGGAAAGTTGATATTTTTTATTCCGAAAAGGGCACGGATCGGCTCTTCGCCGCAAAAGCCAGCGGCCATTCTATTCGATTGGCGGCGTATATAAGCGAACGACGCTGCCATAAAAGACAGCCATGCGAATCTTACGAAATCCCCCTCTAATTGCTTTTTTCTGTGTTGTGCTCGCGAGCGCACTTGGCGCGCTGGGCAACACGCGCATTCGCTCATTCAACAAGGCGAAAAAACTCGTGCTCGAAATTGCCGGTGATGAGGGGCGCACGCTCTACTGCGGCTGCCGCTTCACAGGCAAGGTTGTCGACCCACAAAGCTGCGGATATATACCGCGGCGTGACAATGCGCGCGCGAAGCGAATAGAAATCGAACACGTGGTGCCGGCAGAAAATTTTGGCCGCAGTTTTATCGAGTGGCGCGAGGGGCATGCCGCGTGCGTAAAAAACGACGGCACACCGTTCAAGGGGCGGCGCTGTGCGGGCAAAACCAACGATACCTATCGCATGATGGAAGCCGATCTTTATAACCTGTTTCCCGAGATCGGCGAGATGAACGGCGACCGCAGCAATTATCGCCATGGCATTATAGAAGGTGAAGAGCGCGCGTATGGCAGCTGCGATTTTGAGATTGCAGACCGCGTGGTCGAGCCTCGCGAAGAGATACGCGGCGATATTGCGCGCGTCTATTTTTACATGGATGCCGCCTACCCTAACCGCGGCATTCTCGGCAACGCGTCGCAGCGCCTGTTTGAGGCATGGGACAAAGAAGACCCGGTCGACGCGGCCGAGTGCGAGCGCGCAAAGAAGATTGAACAGATACAGGGCAATGCGAACGACTTTGTCAAAGCTGCCTGCAAAGACGCAGGCATGTACGAGGCGGATTGACTTCATCGCATCAGCTTGCGTGCGCGCGCCTTGAGCGCCGCCGACCCGTTCAGCAAAAACTGCTGCACCAGCTTCTGCACCTCGCCTCTCAGCCCCGGGTTTTTTGCGCTGATTTCCCATAATCCCTGCAGTGCATTGACCGCAACAATTTTGCTTTCGCTCGTGCGCGCCCACAGCAGCAGTACATCTGCTGCACGCCGCGCCTCTTTTTTCGTCAGCGCGAGCCGCGGAAGCATCAGCGCGATATGCCAGCAGACTTCCTGCTGCGAAAATTGCCCGAGACTGCGCAGAATTCTGCCCTTGTGTTTCGCGAGCAGAGCCGCGTTTTTCTGCGAGGCTTTTTCGGCGGCGTCGGCCGATCGCATGCGTACCACCGCATTTTCGACAAAGAGGCCCGCGATCAGCCGATCGAATTCGTCCTGCGACCGCTCGGCCTTTTTCGCAACCGCGTTCGCAGCGCCGATCGAGCGCCGGTCACCGCCCGAGAGTTTTTTCCTGACATCAATCGCCGCCATGCTGAAGCTGAGCAGTCAGCTTTTTGAGCGCCGCCTGCCAGCCGGCAAGATGCGTGGCGTTCTCCGCTGCAATAACATGCCGGTGCACAATCGACAGGCGAGCGCCGCCTTTTACCGACTCGATAGCCACATCGACTAATGTCTCATTTTGACTGAAGGTACCGGTCTGCCACGACCAGGTGAAGCGCAATAGCCGCGGCGCTTCTACCGCGAGAACCCGGCCCGCGGCAACCAGTTCGATATTCGCTTCATCGTGCATGCGCACATAAAACCGTCCACCCACGGCATTTTCGAGCTGCGCCTCGTCGAGCACACAGTTGTCAGGAAAAAACCAGCGCGCAAATTTCTCAGGGTCGACGAACCACGCGTAGAGTTTTTCCGGCGTGACAGGAAAAAATTGCGCGATACTGATGATATCACTGCCCATTTGCCACCAGCTTACTCAACCGTTTGAGGCTTTGTTCCCAGAACCGGCCCTGCAGTTCGGCCCATTTGGCAATTTGAGAAAATGCCGCGGGCGCAAGGGTGTAGGTTACAGTGCGTCCGTGTTTTCGCCGCGTGACGACGCCCGCCGTTTCGAGCACTTTGAGATGCTTCATGGCACCCGCAAGCGTCATTTTGACAAAGCCGGATAATTCTGATACGCTCCGCGGTTGTGCCGACAGGTGCTCGACCATCGTCAGCCTGACCTCGTCGCCGAGCGCGGCAAATGTGCGTACTATATGTCTGCTCTGCATTCACTATTTTAAAAATCCTCCGGGGCCTGAAAACAATTTTTACTTTACCATTCAGTAAATCATATAACTTTACCCAATGGCTAACTATCCACAATTCCGAAACCTGCCCGGAACAAGGCCTGCGTGGGTGACGCAGAAATTATTTCCGTTTGAGAGCCGGTTTATCTCCGTTGCGGGCCATAATATTCATTATATAGATGAAGGTAAGGGACCAATAATCCTGCTTTTGCACGGCAACCCGGCATGGAGCTTTTTGTTCCGCAAAGTTATCGCGCAGCTGAGCACAAAATTCCGCTGCGTGAGCCTTGACTACCCGGGTTTCGGTCTTTCGCATGCAGCCGATGGCTATGACTTTTTACCATCCTCGCACGCTCAGATCGTTGCGGCGTTCATCGAAAAACTTTCACTGCGCAATGTAATTCTTGCAGTCTCTGACTGGGGCGGCCCGATCGGCCTGAGCGTTGCGGCAGAAAATCCGGAGAATATCGCAGGCCTGATCATCGGCAATACCTTTGCGTGGCCAGTCAACGACGACTTGCACTTTATCTGGTTTTCGCGTTTTTTTGGCGGCACACTCGGGCGATTCCTGGTCCGCAATTTTAATGCATTTGTAAATATGCTGCTGCCGATGGTCGTACGCCATGCGCGCCTTTCCGAGGCCGAAAAGAATGCCTACCGCTTTCCGTTTCCTACGCCCGAAAGCCGCCTGCCGACGCATATTTTTCCGCGCGAGATACTCGCATCGCATGAGTTTCTCGGGGTATTGAACAAAGCGCTCAGTGCGCTGAAAGAGAAACCGACCCTGTTTCTGTGGGGTGAAAAGGACATTGCGTTCCGCCTGCGCGAGCTGGAAAAATTCCAGACATACTTTCCTGTCTCCAAAACAAAACTGCTGCCGCAAGCTGGGCATTTCATCTGGGAAGATTCTCCCGAAGAAATTGCCGCGGCTATCTGCGACCTGTTTCTACCGAAGAAGTAGCTACTTCGAGTTCGTAAAACTCCCAGATGCGAGGATTTTCTTTCGCGATAGCGCGCGCCTTGCCGCTTTTGAGCTTATACACGCCTCGCGCGGTCTTTTCAAACCAACCATAATAGTTGTAATACAGAATCTGTCCCGCCTTCTCAGAGCAACCAAGCCCCACGAGATCTGCCGGTTTGAGCGATTTGTGTTTTTTCAAAAGCACACTGATGTGGATTGCTGTTTCGAGGTAAGCCGTTTCGAGCTTCTTGCCGGTCACGCCGCCGATGTTCTGCGACACACGCCGCCCATTGAACTCTTTGAGTACCTTCGCCTTCTGCCGACCGTTGATCTTGCCGGCAAAGGGCGCGGGTTCGACAAAGCTCACGACCTCGCCCTTATCAACGATCAGCATGCCGATATTGAGGCGGCGGCACAGGCTTTTGATCATCTGCCAGAACGACATCTTCTGCCGGCCTTTCGGTTTGAAGATCACTGCATAGACATTGGGGGTAATCGCAAGCCGGCGCACGGCCTGGTAGATGAGCTTGATATTGAATGTCAGCTTGAGCTCTGCGACGATGATGCTTTCGCCTTTGACTGCCACGAGATCGCAGCCCAAAACCTCGCCCTTCACGGTATAGCCCTGTGCGGCGAAATACTTTTCGACAGGCGGATAGAGATCGGCCTCGCTGGCTCTTTCCGTTTTTTCGGTCTTGCTCCTAAGAGACATAATACCGGTTTTACCGCCAAATACGCACCGTCAGCCCCTTTAGTAAAAGGCGATAGGATTTGCCAGTGCATAGCACTGGTAAATCCTATCGCAATGGAAGAAGGAAGCGCCAGCGGCACGGCGGAGATGGTGTGCTTTTTCAGGGCACTCGACCTGCAGTGGGACAAAGAAAATTCCCTCCTTAAAGATGAATTTGCGCGGCTGTTTTTGTCAGAAAAGATGCAAGAGCGCCTGCCCGGCTATGCCGACCGCAATAAACGCGACCGCTACCGCCGGCTGATGATGTACCTTTTCGACTGGATCATTCTGCGCCACGCGGCGATTGATAACCTCGTGCGCGAGCATGGGCCGCAGATGCCGGTGGTGCTTTTGGGCGCGGGTTATGATTCGCGTGCGCTGCGGCTCAAGAGTTTTCTTAAACACGGAATCTCAGAGGTGGATTTTCCCGCGACGGCAGAGCAGAAGAAAAAGATCCTCACGCAGGCGAAGATCGATACCTCTCACATTACCTTCCACTCAGCTGACCTGATGCAGAAGAGCCTTGCCGAAATTCTCGAAGCCCTCGGCCTCAAGGGCAAACAGGCTTTGATTGTATGGGAAGGAGTCACGATGTACGTGACGCAGGCGGTGATTGAGCAGACCATCCGCACCTGCGCGACCCTGCTCGCGCCCGGTAGTGTTCTGGTAGCCGACTATTATAATGAGAAAGGCAAATCATCGCTCAGCGCAGACGTCATTAAACAAAAATCGGAGGCATTCGCCAAGACCTTCAAGAGCGAACCGATACTTTTTAGTTCAGACCCCGATGCGATGCGCGCGCTGGCTCTCGCGCAGGGCGCAAAAACTGTGAATTCACAGACCGCTAGCGACATCGCAACGAAATTCAGCCGCAGCGCCGACTTCAAAGACAACGGCATGTTCGCTCTGGCCGAAATCCGTTTTTGAGTCCAGTGCAAAAAGCGCTGATTGTCATTGGGTTTTTGGTAGTCGCAGTCGGCCTTGCCTGGCCCTATCTGGTCAAATTACCGTTGGGTCGCCTGCCGGGCGACATCGCGGTCAAGAATGAAAACTTCAGTTTTTATTTTCCGCTGGCGACATCCATTGTGGTGTCCTTGATCCTGAGTCTTATATTATGGCTCGTGAGAAAAATTTGGTAGTGGTGAACTCTACCGGCGCAAACTGCGATCGATAAAAAAAGCCAGCGTTGTTTCGGTGATGCCAATTGCAAAGAACAGATTTTGGATGAGGTACCCTCCCCCAATCAGCGTGACCTGCACGAAGAGCCAGATCACTAGCCCCAAACCGAACACACCGCCAACGATGCCGGCGCGCGCATCACGGCGCAGCGTCAGCACGCCCGCCATGGCCTGACCAATGCCGTTCACACAAAACAAAACGATCCCGGGTACCAGAAAGGTACTAAAGGGTGATGCCTTGAGCATTTCAGGTGGTGCTTGTAGCAGCCGCCCTGAAGGCTCTACAATAAACATTGCCCCGGCAACGAGTGCGCCTACCGAAACAAACAGCTGCAAAACCCCCTGCGTGACAAATAGTATTCTTATCATACGGCTGTAGCGACACCCCGACGGGGTGTCGCTGCAGTCGATCCAATTCCGCGTGACGTCATAAATCCATCAGCGGTAATTCCCGTATGGCGGCTGAAATTCTCAAACTCTACTACTTCGCCGATCCGATGTGCTCATGGTGCTATGGCTTTCAGCCAGTCATCGACCAGATTCGCGCAGAATATGGCGCAAGCTATGACATCAGGCTGGTCATGGGCGGCCTGCGCCCCGGCAAACTCGCCGAAGCGATGACACCTGCGCGCGCACGCATCATTCGCCACCACTGGCGCGACGTCGCAAAGATGACTTTGCAGCCATTCGACGAGAGTTTTTTTGAACGTGAGAATTTTGTCTATGACACCGAACCCGCGGCAAAAGCCGTGATCGTGATGGAGCGCCTCGCACCGCAGCATGCATACGCATACTACCACGAGATCCAACAGGCATTCTACGCGCGCAACCACGACATCACCTCACCCAACGTTCTCGCTGCGCTGGCCGCGCCCTATGGTGTTACTGCAGAAAATTTTCTGCAGGCGCTCAGCAGCGAAGAGGCACATAAAGAGACCTGGGGGCAGTTTACCTTCACCGCAGGTCTCGGCATCCGCGGTTTTCCCGCATTGGTCTTAGAAGACAAAGGGCAATTCCTGCTCGTGACACGCGGCTGGCAGCCGTTTGAGCAGATTAAAGAAACTATCGGGCGCCTCGATACGGCCTTCGGCCACTCGGCGACCGATGGGAATTCGTGTAATGTTCAAGGTAGCGATTGCTGATCGATTCGTTTTTGCTCAAGATAATTTTTCCAGCTCACTTTTTTGGCCAGTGTAGGTAATTCATCCAATCGAGCCTCAATTAATGCTAGTTTCTTGGCAGGACTCCAATTTTGCACCTGCTTCTCACGCCTGAAAGCCTCTTCGATGCGTTCATATTCTTCTACATAGACGAGTGAAACGGGCAACCGCCTTCGCGTCTAGTTTGCACCTTCGCCCATCTAGTGTTGCTTGAGCCTGAGTTCTAAATCGGTCGTGCTTCCTGTATAATAAGTGCCATCAGAACAAAGCAGTATGTACATTGCGGGCATTGGCACATTTCGACGGTACATCGGCTATGCGACAACCGCATTTTTCATCGGGGGAAGATCGTCCGATTGTTGGAAGTCCCATATTTTTTTGCCTTGGGAGTGCTAATGGATAGAACGGCCTTGAGGAACTAAGAAAAACCCGCCGGTCATCGAGTAGCGCATCGACTCTAATCTGCATCTCGGGATTTTGAATCAGGCGCGTATCGAGATGCGGCGGTCTATTTCGTCTTCAACGCCTTGCGATCCATCGTCTTGAGCCACGCCATCGTGCGTTGCATCCCATCTTTATATTTCACCGCAGGTTTCCAGCCGAGCTGCTTCTGGCTTTTGGCGATCGAAAATTTGAGCCGCGACCCGAGATTTTTCACTGTATACGTGGTTAAGAGCGGCCGCGTTTTGATGCGCAGCAGTTTCCATATGCCGGTCAAAAGCACGGCCACCGCGTTCGCAAGAAAATACGGGATCGTCAGCTTCGGCTGCTTGTAGCCGAGCGTGTCGGCAATCACGCCGCAGAATTCCTGGAACGTGGTCGACTCACCGTCATGCACAATGTAGCCATTGCCCACTGCCGCTTTGTGTTTGGAAATCACCAGCAGCAGATCGACGACGTTGTCCACGTAAGACGGCCATACCAGCACGTCCTTGCGCCAGAATACCATGCTGTGGCTCTGTATCGCGTCGGCAATCAGCGGCACGAAAGTTTTGTCTCCCGGCCCATAGACCCAGCAGGGGAACACCATCGTCGCTTCGAGGCCGGTGCGTTTGTGCACCTCCCATACCGCCTCTTCGGCGTCGATCTTGCTGTCGGCATAAGGTTCGCCCCACTTTGCAAGCGGAAAACTCTCATCCATCACCACGTCTTCGCGCAGGCCAAAGACATCATTCGTGCTGATATAGATCAGCCGCTTCACCTTATTTGCCGCGCAAGCTTCCGCGACATTGCGGCTGCCCTGCACGTTGACTTTCCAGAACAGTTCGCGCGGGCCCCAGTCTGAAACCAGCCCCGCGCAATGGAATACTTGTGCGCAGCCTTTAATCGCCTCAGAGACCTGCGCGGCATTGCTGATATCTCCTTTATAGACTTCAAAGGCGGATGTATCGAGTGTCGCAAGCGCCGGGTCATTCGGCAATGTGAAAATGCGCACCTTATGCCCGGCGCTTTTGAGACGCCGCGCGAGCGCGCCGCCAATAAAGCCAGTGCCACCGGTGACGAGTACCTTCATTCTTTCACCGCGAGGCGTTGCTCGCAGCGCCACACAACGAAGGCGCCGAACAGGATTGCATACACATTGATGAAGGCATTCAATACCGCATCGGCAATACCGGTATGGTACATGCCGTTCTGCAAATTATACGTCGTGTCGAGAATTCCCAGAAACACGAACGCTCCACCGGCTGCGATCGACAGCACATAACCCATGAGCTGCCCGCGCAACAGCGAAAAACCACCGGCGATAAAGAGCAGCGACATCACCGTGTCAGCATAGGGGAATGAATTTTCGTGGTTCAGATAACAGGCGGGCGGTTTGTCGGGAGCCAGGCCCACGGTATAAAAGGCCACCCAGAACCCCAGTACACCGATGCCCGAGAGAATTTCCATGATGGCGAGCGCACGCATGCTTGCCTTTTGCTTCGGTGCACGCGGTGTCGATCAGGAAAATGCCGCCTTTGAAGGCCTCCGGGCCAGCAATTGTATTGCAGACAATTTGCGGTGTACAGTCAAGGCGCATTGGCTTCTGTGCTCGCGATGCCGCAACCAACCTCACTCGTCACCGGTGCTGCCGGTTTTTCCGGTGCATGGCTGGTACATGAACTGCTGAACGCCGGGCACAGGGTTTATGGCTTCGACCGGGAGCAGGCAATTGTCAATACCGCCCGCCGCGCACACCTGCATGCGCTGGGCTTTGACGAAGCAAATCCGCGCCTGACATATATTGCCGGCGATCTGAACGATGCGGCTTCACTTGAGCCATTGAAAGAACTTAAGGTGGATTTCCTCTTTCATACCGCGTCACTCTATGACTACAGCGCCGACGCAGAAACACTGACGCGCATCAACGTCGGTGGAACGCAGAACCTGCTGGCCATTGCGCCCGAACTCAAACTAAAACAGTTCATTCACTGGAGCACCTGCGGCGTGTTCGGCAAGCCTATCGCTGCGGGCCGCGGCGCCAATCTGCCATTCACGGAAAAATCGTCTTCACCCAAAACGTCGACCCGCAGCGAACCCGAAGGCACGAGCCTAGTCAACGCCTACTCGGTCAGCAAGTGGCACCAGGAACAACTGCTGTGGCATGCACACCGCACGCAGGGTTTGCCGCTTACGGTAATTCGCCCCGCGCCGATCTATGGCCCCGGCAGCGACTATGGCCATGGCGGCATCGCCGCGGCAATCGGCAATGGCCTCTTGCCGGCAATTCCTGAAGACAGTAAAAACTACATCACCGCGTCGGTGCACGTGCACGACCTCGCGCGCTTTGCGGTCTATGTGTGCGGAAAAACAGAGTACGTGGGCGAAGACTTCAACGTCACCGACAACAGTGTGATCTCATACCATGAATTTCTGCACTACATCGCACTCTTAACCGGCCGTAAAATGGCGGATATCCCGCTGTTGCCCGTAAGTTGGCTTAAACCTGTCGCGTCGCTCGTCGCGCACGGCTGGACTGCGCTCGAAAAAAACTTTGGCGTCCCGCGCGTGCGCATTCTCGAAGTTCAGTCGGCAGAATATATCTCGTCGAGCTACTGGATTTCAAACCGCAAGAGCCTCACCACCGGCTTCCAGTATATGTATCCCGATGTCAAAGAAGGCTTAAAAGACACGGTGGCGTGGTTGCGCGAAACAGGAGCCATTTTGTAGAGACGCGCTATAGTGCGACTCTAAGGCTGAATGTATTTCCACAAACGTGCGGTGTTCTTTGCATCTGACAGGGCGCTGTGCGGCCGGCCCTCGAAGGTAAGCCCCAGCTGCGTGAGTGTTGCCCCCAATCCCGAACGCTTGAGTAATTTCTGCTTCTTGTAGAACAGGTTCTTAAAATCCAGGAAACCGCCCGGCAGTGTGTAATCGATTCCATGACGGCGACAATCCTGCAGCAGCTGCTTGCGGTCATAGTTGCCCCAGCTGAATAAAAACACGTCATCGAAGTTCTTCACCCAACCGTCAAAACGTGCAAACACATGCGGAAAAAAAGCGGCCGCATCGACCTGCGCCTGCGTGATGCCAGTGAGCTCTGTGCAGAATTCGGTGAGCGTGGTGTGCAGCACGGGGCGGATGTACTCCTGAAACTCAGACACGACACGCTGTTCGGTATCGATCGCCACTGCCCCGATTTCAATTGTCTCGCGCTCGGCGCGTGCAAAGCCATTGTCTTTTGCACAGGTAGCCTCGAGATCAAGAAAGATATAATGCTTACGGAATTTCCAGTTGGGTTTCATGCTTTGCTTAGTCTTGCGTTGGGCTGCGCGGCAGATCGCAAAACAAAAATTCCGGCCAAAAGTTCCGCATTTTTCTCACGAAAAACGCTCCATGAACAGGCCTTGCGGCCAGCTTTCGGCCGGAATTTATGTTTTGTTCGATCGAATTATATCAATCACTCGACATGCCGCGCAGCCCCTATGGGGCGTATTTCACTTTGCGCAGCCGGCGGCAACGCATGATTGCCGCTATGCGCATGCGCCTGCTGATCTACACAATTTGTATCCTTTACATGACAAATATTGCCGCGCAGGAAAAACCGGTGCCGGCAGCACCGGTGACACAACCCGCGCCCACAACGGTCAAACCCCCAGCACCGGCTGCCGGCAGCGACACCGTGATCCATCCGCCGAAAGCAAACGAGACTCAACCGGCCGCATCACCTGCAGCAGGCGAAGCGCCGGCAAAACCCGGCGAAGTAACAAAGCCGGCAGTGGTCGCTGAACCCAAACCACCGCTTACCGAAGAAGAACTGCGCGCTCAGAAAGAAGCGGAACTTAAGGCGCAGCGCGAGCGCGAACTCGCGGCTGAAAAAGCACGCGCCGAAGAGGCACGCCGCATCGAAGAGTCGAAAACTTTTTTTGACAAACTCTATGAGACTTCGGTAATGTATACCGGGCTCAATGGCGGCCTGGGTTTGGGGCTCAACAGCACGCACAAGACAGGTTATGGCTTTGGCATGACGCTCGACTACCTCGCATTCGGGCGTTATGGCTTTCACTTCGGCGCCGAAACCGGCATCTATCCGACCAAGACTCAATCGCTGAACGCGACACCTTCTTCGGTTTCGGTCGTTGAAGGCGGCACGTTCGGCTATCTGAACCTGAATTTTGCCGCAGTCTACGTGCTGCCGGCTTTTGTGGGGCTTGAGCCCGCCGTCGGTGCAGGCATCGCGCTTTACCAGCTGCGCGGTGGCACGTATGATTTTAACCAGACTGTCTCACCGTTCGGTTATGCGAGTCTCTATTATAATTTGCTGAGCCATCTGCAGGTGGGATTCATCACCCATATCGTTATTCCATCCGCATCGAAGGTGGTTTCTGCCAGCAGCGAATATCAACTCGGTTCCAGCCTCACTCAGACGGCGCTCGGCCTGCACCTGTCGCTGCGTTACCGCTGGTTCTGAGGTACGCCCTGCGGCTGTGCTCTGGGCAAAGTCTCTTCAAGCTCTGCCGGTAAATCGACCTTGATGCGTTCCATTGTCTGGCCCTTCTCGAGCATCGCGGTATTTTTCCAGTTCTCGAGAATGAACTTTGCCAGATCTTCGCCGCGGCTCGTGATGCGCGTCGGCGCGCTTGAGTATGTGCTTGTCTGCAGCGGAACATGGCCGGTGAGTTTTTTTGCCCCGATCGCCTCGTTGAAAAATTTGGTTTCAAACAGCGCAATTTTCAGCTGGTTGCCATTCAGCTCATAATACAGCGGAATATACGCGCTGTCCGTTGCCTTCTCAGACAGCGAACCGTAGCGCTTCACATTAAAGAAGGTTTTGTCACCGGCCTTGCTCAACTTTCCGGCAAAGTATTCGCCGTCGAGCTCGAAATTGCCGCTGAAATAATGGAAACTGAAATCGCCGCTTTTGTGGCGCGCAATGAGCATGAAGCCCGGCTTGCCCCGGAATCGCCATAACCCTGCCAGCTTTTCGTCGACAATGACCGCGGCTTCGCCACCGACAATAAATTCGCTGACCACATAACAATTGCAAAAGATCAACAAGGCGAAAAATATCGCAGCGATGCGGATTGTGGAGTTTTTGAACATCGGACTACCTGAACAAACAAGCATACCATGCCTTTTTCAGCAGTCTATCCAAAAACACTTGCCGCCGGTGCCGACGCTGATCGCGAATTTTTATGCCGACAAACCCCTGCTCCGCCACTTCGGCGCCGGCGCGAATTTCTTCGAATGCCAGCGCGAAGGTGGGTTCTATTCGCGTGCGGCGACAGAGGTTGAGCTGGGCGAGTTTGAGAGGCTGGTTGGGGCAAAAAAGCAGCGGTGAGAATATTGACTTACAGAACTATAATTTTTCTGCCGTAAAATCATCGAAGTAGATATAATTGGTGCTCGCCCCGCCACCAATCAGCCCAATATAGCCATCGCCATAGGTGGAATCTTTTATGCTCACAGAGATGGTGCTGTTTCCGCTCATCTCACATTTAATCGTACTACCGTCAAACGTGAATGTCAAGGTATCTGCAATTCCCGAGTTCAAAGTATGCATACCGACATCGGCAAAATCGGCGAGCGTGCTCGAACTTGTGCGCCCAAGCATAAAAAGGCTTTTGCTCAAAAGTGTACTGTAATAATAACCGCAAACATAGGCGTTTGCCGGCGTATCGGCTGAAGTTGAACGACCAATAATATAAGCCTGATTTGTGTATGCACCACCTGAAATGGAGAATTTCGCACTCACCTTGAAACTGCCTGTCACTTTGTTTTTGTAAATTGCCGCCGGGAGCGCAGTGATGGCCGTACCACTCGACACTGGATATGCAGGCCGCTGCTGATACCAAATGTCGTTCCCGAAGGCAGGTTCAACACCCAATCGCCACCCAGACTTCCCCTGTTGAAGTCGTCTTTAAAGATCTCTTTGGTGTCAGTGTTCTTCTTACAATTTTGCGACCGCCGCGCACAAGGTTGCGGCCAAAGCAAGAATAGTCAGTCTCAGTGTGTTCAGGCGGTTAAACACCGGAATACCTAAGCCGACACTTGGCTCATAATACCTGTTCTGTAAACCAACTTTCGGCCCCCTGATTTTCATCGACGCTATGTCTTTTCCGCAAAAATTACCCGATGCTGCAATTTGTTCTCAAGGCCATGTTCGGTTCAAAATACGAACGCGATCTGAAACGTATCAGGCCGTACGTCGAGCGCATCAATGCTCTCGAACCCGAAATCCAGAAGCTCTCAGACGCAGAGCTTGCGGCAAAAACACCGGCTTTTAAGCAGCGGATTGCTAACGGCGAAAAACTGATTTCCCTGCTGCCAGAGGCATTCGCCGTATTGCGCGAAACCTCGGTGCGTGTGCTCAAAATGCGCCACTTTGACGTGCAGCTGATGGGAGCCATGGCGCTCAATGAAGGCAAAATTTCTGAAATGAAAACCGGTGAAGGCAAAACCCTCACCGCAACGCTCGCCGTCTACCTCAACGCACTGACAGGCAAGGGTGTGCACCTCGTGACGGTCAACGACTACCTCGCGAGCCGCGATGCCGAATGGATGCGCCCGCTCTATGACTTCCACGGCCTGACCACAGGCGTCATCAAAAGCAATATGCCACACGCAAAACGGCGCGAAGCGTATGCCGCCGACATCACGTACGGCACCAACAATGAATATGGCTTCGATTATCTGCGCGATAACATGGTCGACCACCGCAATTACCGAGTGCAGCGCGGGCACAACTTCGCGATTGTCGACGAGGTTGACTCGATTCTGATCGACGAGGCGCGCACGCCGCTCATCATCAGCGGCCCTGCCGACCAGGATGCCGGCGAATATGTGCGCGTGAACAAAGTTATTCCTTCTCTGCAGGATAAAGTCGACTACGACGTCGACGAAAAGGCGCGCTCGGTTCTGTTAACCGAAATCGGCGTGCACAAAGTCGAAAAACTGCTCAACGTCGAGAACCTCTACGCACCGCAGAACGTCGAACTCGTACACCACGTGCACCAGTGTCTCAAAGCACATAAACTTTTTGCGCGCGACGTCGACTACGTCGTGCAGGGCGGTGAGATCATCATCGTCGACGAATTCACCGGCCGTATGATGGAAGGCCGCCGTTATAGCGATGGCCTGCACCAGGCGATCGAAGCGAAAGAAAAAGTGGATGTCAAACAAGAGAACCAGACGCTTGCGACAATCACGTTCCAGAATTTTTTCCGCATGTACGACAAGCTTGCGGGCATGACGGGTACGGCAGACACCGAAGCCGAAGAATTCCGCAAGATCTACAAACTCGACGTGATGGTCATTCCGCCGAACCGCAAGATGATACGCAAAGATGCGGCAGACAAAGTCTACCGCACGCAGCGCGAAAAGTTTAATGCGATCGCTGAAGAGGTGAAGGATCTCCACCTCAAGGGCCAGCCAGTACTCCTGGGTACGATCTCGATCGAGAATTCGGAAAAACTCTCTCATCTGTTGACGGTCAAAGGCATTCCGCATAATGTTTTGAACGCAAAGCACCACGACCGCGAAGCCGAAATTATCAAAGAAGCCGGCCAGCGCGGCCGCGTCACGATCGCCACCAACATGGCAGGTCGCGGTACCGACATCATTCTGGGTGAAGGCGTCAAAGAGCTCGGTGGCCTGCACATCGTTGGTTCTGAGCGCCACGAATCGCGGCGTATCGACAACCAGCTGCGCGGCCGCGCCGGCCGTCAGGGCGATCCTGGCAGCTCACGCTTCTATCTTTCGCTCGAAGACGAGCTCATGCGTATTTTCGGCTCAGACCGTCTCGGCCCGATCATGCAGCGCTTCGGCATGCAGGAAGGCGAGGCCCTCGAGCACCGCATGGTGACGAATGCGATCGAGCGCGCACAGAAACGCGTCGAATCGCACCACTTCGAGATGCGCAAGCACCTGCTCGACTATGACGACGTGATGAACAAACAGCGCAAGTTCATTTACATGATCCGCAATGAAATTCTGGATAACGCCGACATCAAGGCGCTGATCCGCGAATTTGCCGACGACGCGGTGAATGTGCGCATTGAGCAATTGCTGCCGGGTAAAAAAGTTTCGGAGTTCAATTTTGATGCACTGAACGAATACCTGACAGGTGTATTCCAGTTACGTTTTGACAACCTCGAAGAAGAGGTACGCAACACCAGCAAAGCCGAATTTATCGCCAAGGTCAGCAAGGCCGCACTCGACGCCTTTAATGCTAAAGAAGCCGAAATCGGCAGCGAAAACATGCGCATTCTCGAGAAGATGATTGCGCTGCAGGTGATTGACCAGAAATGGAAAGACCACCTTTACCTGATGGACCAGCTGCGCGACGGCATCTGGACGCTGGGTTACGCCGAGCGCAACCCGCTGGTTGAATACCGCTTCCGTGCATTCAACATGTTCGAAGACATGGTTGCCGCAGTCAAAGATGAGGTCACCGAATTCATTCTGCGCGCGCAGGTCAAAGAGCAGCTGCACGAAGAAGCGCCGGCTGAAGAAGAATACCACGAAATCGGCGCCGCGCAGCACAGCACGATGGCAGGTTTCGACATGCGCGACGGAGTTGCCGCACAGGCGATTGCGCAGGCTGAGGCGGCGAACCGTTCGGCCAAAGGCACTTCAGAGGCGGCAAAAAACACCGCCGGCGGCGCGGCTAAGAGAAAGAGCTCGCGGCGGCGTTGATGCAAATGGCCATGGGCGCTTTGCGCCCTATGGCCATTTGCTCTTTATATACGCGTCCCTGCCCGACCCGGTGCGATAGCGGTAATAGTGCTCGGGATTCTTCTTGTAATAATCCTGGTGGTAGTCTTCTGCAGGCCAAAAGTCTGTTGCAGGCACAATTTCTGTCGCAATACGCGAAAACTTTCCAGTACGCAGTAAATCCGCCTTCGACTTTTCTGCCGCTGCCTTTTCGGCCGCATTGCCGAAGTAGACATAGGTTTTGTATTGCGGCCCGCGATCGTAAAACTGCCCGTCTGCCTGCTCGGGGTTGATGTTCTGCCAGAATACCTCGAGCAGTTTTTCATAGGTTATCTTCTTCGGGTCATAGACGACGAGCACTGCTTCGGCATGCGAGGTGCGACCGTAAGACACTTCGTCATAGGTAGGATTTTTTTCTTTGCCGCCAGCATAACCCGAAATCACGGCTTTGACACCCGGTAATTTTTCGAACGGCGGCTCCATGCACCAAAAGCAGCCGCCGGCAAATGCCGCAGTCCACAGCTGCGCATTTTTTTCTTTATATGGCCGTGGCAGACTGAAGCCGCCTTTACCGCCTGCTGTTGCCGCATCGCCGCAGGCGAAAACAAAAGCCACCAGCGTGAAAGTTATAAAATATTTTTTCATCCAGTAATCCTCCATTGCCGACAGCTTTGCTGCGGCTCAATAAGTTCTGCAAAAGCTGAAAGCTGCACTTACTCTGGAAATTTGTCGTAATCCTGGAATAAATATGACAAATTATTGACACTTTTGCCAAAACAAACGTATATTGAATTTAATAAAACTACGCGTGTAAACTTCGGGCGTTGTCATCCCGCGATTGCACGGCGTGAAACACTCAGGAGTTAATCAAAATGAACATATCAGCATTTTCCGACCACGGCGCATTTCTGTTCCGTTACTTTCACATCATCGGCGGCGTGCTCTGGATAGGTGTACTGTGGTACATCAACTTCATCCAGGGCCCATACGTAAATTCGATTGAAGCAGCGATGCAGACTGCGGCGAAACAAAAACTGTTCCCGAAAGTCATGTGGTACTTCCGCTACGGCGCACTGCTTACCTTTCTCACCGGCGTGGCACTCATCGGCCTCAAAGGCTTTGATCCAAAAATCGCCCTGCCCGTCGGCAGCGAACAGTGGAACGCCTGGTTTGCGAAGATTTATCCCGGCTTTATGTTTGCAACCATCATGTTCCTGAACGTCTGGGTCGTCATCTGGCCACGCAACAAAAAGGTCATCGCGGCAGCGAATGGCGAAAAAATCGACGGTATTCCCGCAATGGCGCGCCGCGGCTTTCTCGCTTCACGCACGAACACCCTGCTTTCAATACCCATGCTGTTCTTCATGGCAGCCGCACAGAACCTGACGCTGAACGGTGTGAGCGCTGCAAAGCTGCAACTGTGGATTATCGTGGTGACAGTGGTTCTTTTGCTCATTGAAGCAAACGCACTGCTCATCTCAAACGACCCGGCGAAAAAACCGGCAACTTTCAAACCCTTTGAATCCGTTAAAGGTGTGATCCACATGGGTCTGTTGCTGACGATTCTGCTGTATGTCGGCGTAGAAGTACTGCTCAAATAGTTAGCTTCGCTACAAGGCTTTGGCGTGTAGCGAAGACCATAAAAAGCCCGCATCAGCGGGCTTTTTTATGGGAGAAACAAGCATCTTGAGGGCTTCGCCCTCAAGATGCTTGTTTCTCATATTGTTTCAGCGTTGGCTGCGCGAGGTGGTAGTTCTGGTTATCCCAAGGGTGAAAATCGGGCTTGTAGTCTTCGAGAAATTTGCCTACGCTCATCGCCGCGAGGTTGTATTTGCCGAAGAAGACATCGGCAATCGTGAGCCACTCGCGCCAGTTGAACAGCGACTTATCCTGCGCCATAAAATAGAGTGTGTTGCCAAACGTGATCAGGTAAAAGCCGACAACTGCGAGATTCATGATGCCGGTGCGCAGCACGTAGCTGTCGTCAATCGCCATCAGCTGGTCATATGCCACTGCCTTGTGTTCGATCTCTTCTGCCGCATGCCATTCAAAGAGCCTCCGCATTTCGGGGTGCATCTTTTCCATGAGTTCAGGATTTTCAAAATAGATTTCACCGAACATTGCGGTAAAGTGTTCCAGGCCTGCGACCAGCGCGTAGTTCGCTTTGTCTGACATCGCATTCTCAATCCAGTCGAAGGCTACCTTCTGCACCACCCAGACGACCGGGTCGAGGTTATAGCCCTGTGAGCGCAGAAGATCCCACAGCTTTTCATGCTGCGCCGCGTGCATGGTTTCCTGGCCGATAAAACCCTGGATGTCCTTTTTGATTTTCGGGTCGGTCACTTCTGCGAGCGCCTTCTTTGACCAGCGCACGAAATAGCGTTCTGCATCGGGAAAGATCGCAGTCCACGTATTGAGCATGTGCGTTAGAAACGCGCTGTCGGCAAACCAGTGTTTGGGCAGGGTTTCGTCGAAGCTCACCTGTATGCGGTGGGGTTTGATTTGTTCGGGTGATTTGCGTTCCATGGCTTACTCCTTAAACAGCTGCCTGTCGTTGAGCCCAGCGTTCGACGTGCGGCAGCGCTTCGTCGAGATAATAGGCATTATTTTCGGTGATGTGGATAATCTCTTCCCATTTGACGCCAAACTCTTCTGTCGGCGTTCCGGCCTCCGTGCCTCCGCCGACTGCTGCGCCTCCATGCGCTACACCCACGTGCGGCTCCACCGCCCATAGGCCAGGATCGGCCGACACGCGCGAATCTTCTGCCCACAGCGCGGTGTGGTTATCCCATGGGTTGATGAGGCGACTCACCTCTTCTGCCGCGAGGTACAGGAAAGTTGAAACCTCGAAGCGCATCACGGGAATGCGCGGCAGAAAACGCGTGGGTATCTTGCCGACCTTGTGGCCCAGAACGCCCTGCGGATATTTGGCGTGGCAGTTTTCATAGCCGAGGTCTGCCAGCGCAACGCTGACATCCTCATAGATCTCAGCCATCGTCTTTTCTTTGCAGACACCGCCCAAGATCAGCGGACGGAAGACCGCGAGGTCGTCGAGTGCCTTCTCGACGCGCTCGTTGCGGCCGAAAGCGTACGAATAGCCAATATCAGCCGCGCAGTCATTGAAGATCGGGGCCACGTCGAGAATCACGCACATGCCCTCTGTGAGCTGGGTTTCTGTCGGCATAAATTTCTGCCCGAAATGCGGAGGTAAAAGCTTCGAGGGAAAGGCACGCGTGTCAAACGGGCGATCGATGCCCTGGAAGGCGGTGCGTGCGCCAAACCAGGCAAACGGGGCATGGAAGTAGCGGCTGATGCCATACGATTTGAGTTCCTGGTCAATGAGCTCGGCGGCGTAGCGTTCAGTATCGCCTGCCTTGAGTTTCGCCGCCACTGCAGTAACCGCCTGGTAAGCCAGCTTCTGGCATTCGCGAAAGTTCGCGAGATCTGTGTCTGTGTAGAATTCTTTGGACATGTGCTATAGGCACGTTTATGAACAAAGCGTCAACTTTTTCTTAGTGCGCAGCACACAAAACGGCTCGGCGGAATGGCCTGCAGACTATCCATGGCGGCGCCACGGATTGTCTGCAGGTGTACTTCCCTCACGGATAATGGCTTGCCGGGTGCGCTTTGTTTCCGCGACTGTGAGCATAATGTCCAGCGTTGAAGCGTATCTGTCACTGGCGGTGATGGCCTTACTGATCTTTACATCCGCCGCATACACACTGTATTTGCGGTTTTTACCGCTCAGATATGTGCTCTATGGCTTTCGCATCGCGCTGACCGGCCTCGGCAAAGAAGACGAAGGCTCAACGCTGCCCAAGACGCACCGCGGCGGCGAAATCAATAACCTGCGCGCGATGTTTCTCGGCGGCAGCATCCAGGCGAACGCCGCAGTGCTGCTCGGCATTCCGGTGATCGTCTTATGGGGTGGCGCTGCTTCGCTGGTCTGGGTGGCGCTTTTTGGTATTCTGCTGGCAACGCTGCGCTTTGCCTCTGGCACGCTGGCAATGCGCTACCGCGAAAAACGCGACAACGAATACCTGGGCGGTGCGCGCGAAATTATCGCAACCACATTCTGGGGCGAAGGCGGCGGTAAAGTTTACGCAATTCTGGCGATTGCCGTGTGCATTGTGTGGGGCGCCACCGCGCAGTCTGATCTGTGGCATAAATTCTATACAAATCCCGACAAAGTCAGCCAGCCGCTTAAAATCGGCGAACATCTTTTTTCGAGCGCATGGGCGCCAACCTTCATTGTACTGACGGGTTTCCTGCTGAGTCTGGGCTCGCTGCGCCGTGTCGGCCGCATTGCGGCATTCATCACACCCATAGTCACTGTGCTTTTGCTGATACTCGCCATTTTCATTATCTCTCAGAATAGCGCGAAAGCGGGCGAATTCATGTCGCAGGCATTTGCGCAGGCGCTGAATTTCAAGAGCCTCGCCGCCGGCATGGTGACTGCACTTTTGGTTTTTAAATGTGCAGTCTTTGCCGGCATCGTTGCGCCCGAAGAAGCCACCGGCATCTCGGCTGCGGTCACAGCAGCCTCCGTCAACGACTACGCAGTTAAACAGGGCCTCGTCTCAATGTCGACCGCCCTCTTCTACACCACGCTGGTGATTCCCCTGCTCTGCCTTGCATACGCAATTGGCCTGCCCGAAGTCAAGGGCGCCGACACGGCGATGATTGGCGGAGTGAAATCCCTGCTGGCCCCCGCCCCCGCCGCGGCGGGCGAGATGATTCGCCAGGTACAATATTCCCTCGCACACATTTTCTCCGCATCGCTGGGTCGCGGTGGTTTTCTGATTATTGCTTTGTCAGCTTTTGCAATGGGCGCCATCGCAGCCGCAGTGTGGATTATCATTCTCGAGCGTCTGCTCACTTCGCTTGGGCTGCGCAAAGCCGTCTGGCCAGCACGCATCATTTTCGTGCTGGCATTTGCTCTTTCGGCGCGTTTCTCCAACCTGTCAGATAAGGTACTCGTGTCTTCAGTGCTTTTTTCGCTGATTGCATTTATATTCCTCACGGCATTACTTTCGAAAGTGCGCGAAGTGCGCGTTCTGGCGCGCGAATATTTTGATTTGTATCCCCATAAGCACGACCTCGGAGTGAAGTTCTATGTTCTGTTGCTGACGCTGCTGCCCAAGAATATGGTATCGAAGCTCAATGGCTTTCTCGCCGGCCTCAGGCTCCCGCGCTTTATGATGACGCCGATTGTACTTGCCTTTGCGCGCATTTACAAAATTAATATTCAAGAGGCGGAGCTCGAAATTCGCGACTATGAATCGCTGAACAATTTCTTCACGCGAGCGCTCAAGAACGGCTCGCGGCTCATCGACCAGAAAGACACGGTCATCATCTCGCCGGTCGACGGCAGGTTGCTCGTTGCGGGCAGCCTCGAAAAAGGCCAGCTATTGCAGAGCAAGGGCATGGAGTCTTCGCTGCAGAACCTGCTCGGCAACGACCGTTTCTACAAGCGCTTTCTCGGCGGTCACTATATGACGATCTACCTTTCACCGCAAGACTATCACCGCATCCATTCGCCGGTTGAAGGCCGCATTTTAGGCTATTATTACCAGCCGGGTAAACTGTTCCCGGTCAATAACCTTGCCGTGAATTCGATCAACCAGCTGTTTTCGAAAAATGAACGCCTCATTACCTATATCCAGAGCGATCGGGGTCTTGTGGCTGTGATCAAGGTCGGCGCGACTTCGGTGGGTAAAATCCGCGTCACGTACGACCCGAATATCGCCACCAACCGTTGGATTCGCCTCGCGAAAGAACACATGTACGATGAGGAAATCCTGATTCGCAAGGGCGCCGAACTCGGCCGTTTTGAAATGGGTTCCACGGTCATGCTGCTGTTTGAAAAGGACACTGTCGATCTGCTGGAGTTCGAAGAGAAACAAAAGATGATTTTTGGCCAGCCGATTGCTCTCTTCACCAATAAACCGGTTACACCGGCGAAAGCCGCTAAAACTTCCACAAAAGGATCGCGCAAATGAAAATAGGCATTATCGGTCTCGGTAAAATGGGTTCTGCCATCGCACAGGGGCTCTCTGGCAACTATGAAATTTTTGGCTTTGAAAAAAGCGAAGCCGTCACCAAATCGCTGAGACCCTCGTTACTGAAGAAGATCCGCCTTGCGACATCTCTCGATGCGCTGATGGACGATGTGCAGACCGTAATCATCGCGACCAAACCCGCACAGGCGACGCAGGTCGTCGAAGCAGTGCCCGACCACCGCCTGATTATCAGCATTGCGGCGGGCATTTCGCTCAAATCACTCGATGCGTCGCGCAGGGAAAACGGCCCGACGATTCGCGCGATGCCGAACACGCCACTGCTCATCAAACGCGGCATCACCGCCTTTTCGGGCAACAAGTTCTGCACCGACGAAGACATCCAGGTTGCTCGGGATATTTTTGAAACTACCGGCGAAGTGATTCACCTCGAACAGGAAAAGCTGCTGCATGCGGTCACGGGGCTTTCGGGTTCGGGCCCCGCATACGTTTACCTGTTTTTGCAAAACCTCGAAGACGCGGGTGTATTGCTCGGGCTTTCGCGCGCCGATAGCCGACGCCTCGCGATACACACCGTGCTGGGTTCGGCAGAACTCGTGCGGCAGTCGCAGGTTGCCCCGCAGCAACTCATCCATGACGTGACCTCGCCCGGCGGCACCACTGCGGTGGCGCTCAAATCGCTGCACCGCCATGGTTTTCCAAATGCAGTGCTCGAAGCGGTGACAGCCGCGACACGCCGCTCGGTCGAGCTCGCGACCGAAGGGCAGCCGCGCACCACGCAAGACTGATTTTGGGCGCGTATGGGTAAGAGCGCTCTTACCGAAGACGCGATCATCCGCCTCATCGCACGCCTGCGTTCTTCGGCGGCAAACCCGCTCAAAGCCGACGACATCGGCTATTTCCGTGGTGGCATACGCACTTACGCTGCGACCGATTCGCTGATCGCGGGTGTCCATTTCAGGCATGAATGGCTGCGCCCCGCAGATATCGCGTGGAAACTCTTCGCGCGCAACTGGTCCGATTTTCTCTGCAAGGGCATTCGGCCCACCAGCGCGCTGCTGAGTCTTGCACTCACGCGGCAGACTGCGCACACAGGCTTTATTGCACCGTTTTTGCGCTCGCTCGATGGGCTGCTCACACAACACGGTATCACACTCACCGGCGGCGACACCGCGCATTCGGCAAACGACGTTTTTACTCTCGCATTTTTCGGCACCAGCGGCAAATTTTTGCCGCGCGCAAATAAGGCCGTGCGGCCTGGCGATCTCGTTGTACAACTGGGTGGCGTCGGTGGCAGTAACTTTGCGCTAGAGCGCCTGCTGAAGGCAGGCGGATTGAGCCCCCGGGAAAAAGCCTTTTTCGCCAGGCCGCAGATTTTTCCGCTTCTGCCACAGGCAAAATTCCTCAAGGCGACCATCGACCAGAGCGACTCAATCTTGAAATCACTGCAACTATTGGCAGACGCCAATCAAGCGAGACTCAGCATCGACGTTTGTGCGATTCTGCTATCACACAACCGCGTGATTTCCGGGCTGAGCGCAAAAGCCCAAATTCTTCTCGCCGCCGAGGACCTCGCAGTCTTTGCGATCGCTTCACCGGCGATACTGAAAGAGTCGGGCCGGGCAGCACACCCTAAAGGCAGTCATACTTTTCGCGCTGTCGGGAAAGTGGAATCCATCCAAACACGGGCACCGCGGGTGGATTATCACCAGGGCGGCCAGCCGGTAAAGCCGCCAGCACATGACTTCGAACACTTCAACTGAGCGACACGGCCCCACACCCGCTTTTAGCGGGCCGACGGTCGCTCTGCACCGGCCGCAGATTCCGCAGAATACCGGCAACATTTCGCGGCTGTGCGTCGCAATCAACAGCCCGCTGGTGCTGACCGGCAAGATCGGTTTTGATTTTTCGAGCTCTGCCGTGAAGCGCGCCGGCCTCGACCATTGGGAACATCTGCAATTCCGCAATTTTAGTCGTTTCAAAGAATTCTGTGCCTTTGCAGGCAAGCGCCGCATCGTTGCGGTGACCAAAGCAGCGCACACCTCTGCGCTCGATTTTGACTACCAGGCCGATGACATTCTGCTCTTCGGCAATGAGACGATGGGCCTGCCGCCGACCTTACTCAAACGCCTGCCGCACCAGGTGCAGATTCCAATGTGGGGCCCAGTGCGCAGTCTCAACCTGTCGAACAGCGTCGCAGTCGTAGCCTATGCGCATATCCGCCGCGTCTATGGAGCCGATCTCGCACATTCCGCAGCCGATTTTCCGCGCACCTATTTTCGGGGGAAAAATGATATCCGTTAGTCTTTTGCCCGATGCCGTGCGCCATGCCCTGCGGGAGTTTATTAATCCGCTCGCGAAAGGCGAGGCGCCACCTGCAGTCCCGTTTAATGTTATTCCGCTCATGGCCCACGAGCATGCACTCAGCGGTTCACCGCGGCGCACGCTGTGGGTGGTGAGCGACGATAACATCGCGCTCGAATGGCTGCGCGCATGGACTTCGCTCAAAAACGCCGATAAACGCAAATATGAAATTGCCGCGCTGGTGTCGTGGGGCGTAATTCCATACAGTTATGCCGCGGCGGATAAAGAGAAGGAATACCAGCGCACACGCGCCGAATTTCTGATTCAGTCAAAAGAGCCCTGCACCATCGTCGCTTCGGTTGAGGGGTTAAGCCAGTTCATCGCCACCGACGGTTCGGCTGCGGGTAACGGGCTCGTGCTCAAGGCGGGTAGCCGGGTTCTGCGCTCAGACCTCACCACTTTTTTGGGTGGCGGGGGTTACGTGCACACAGTGCCGGTTACGCGGCCGGGTGAATTCTGTATTAAGGGTAACGTGGTCGATGTTTTCCCACCAGACCTTGATTACCCGGTGCGGATGGATTTTTTCGGCGACGATATCGAATCAATCAAAACATTCTCCCACGAAACACAGCGCAGTATACAGTCAGTCGCCGAAGTAAGACTTTTGTCGCTGCGGCCTGAAACACATAACCTGCAGGAACAAATTACGAAGCTCGTGGGCAAGCTCATGCAAAGCAGCGACGAACTGCCGCCTATACTTTCGAGCGCGGGGGCGAACCTCGCGGGCTATGCCGATGTGTATCCGGCGCTCAGGCAGTGTGCGGCCGTCGATCGGCTGTGGAAAGACAGCCTCTTCCTCTGCGACGCCGAGGCGGTATTACAGCGCCTTGCAACGATTAACAACGAACGCAGGTATCTCTTTGAACGCGGCGAAGGGCGCTACCGCCTGCCGGTCGATGAACTCTTTGTCCCGCCACACCAAGTGGAAGCTTTCCTATTGCAGGCGCTCACGCTGCCGCTAACCGGTGATGCGAAAGACGTACCGCTCAGAGATGCCCCCCGCTTCGGCGGCCGGCTGGGTCTTTTAAAAGATAAAATTGCAGAAGAGACCGATAAGAGTTTTTATTACCTGATTGAATCCGAAGGCCAGCGCGAGCGACTGTCTTTAGCATTGACCCTGCCGGCCGAACAAATCATCCCCGTTTTTTATCCGCATGGTTTTGAAACTGAATCACTCTGTGTTTTAACCGAAAACGACGTTTTCGGCCGCGTGGTGAAGAAGTATGCCGCTGACAAGAATATCAGCAAGATTCTCGATAGCTATACCGACCTGAAAGAAGGCGACTACGTCGTCCACGTCAACTATGGTATTGGCCGTTTTTCTGCGCTGAAGCGCATGAAGGTGCAATCCGTCGAACGCGATTTCCTCGAACTCGCGTTCGCCGACGGCGATAAACTCTTCGTACCGCTCGACCAGCTGAATCTGGTGCACAAATACATCGGCTCTACCGAAAACCCGCACCTCGATCACCTCGGTAAAAAATCTTCGTGGGCCAAAACACGCGCACGCGTCAAGCGCCTTGTTGATTCCATCGCGCAGGAGCTGCTCGAACTCTATGCGCACCGCATGGAACAGAAAGGTTTTGCCTTCCCGCCCGATTCGAGCTTTCAGCACGATTTCGAAGCCGCGTTCCCTTACGCTGAAACCGAGCACCAGCTCGAAACCATCCAGGCTATCAAACAGGACATGGAGTCTGATAAGGCGATGGATCGCCTCGTGTGCGGCGACGTCGGTTTCGGCAAAACCGAGGTGGCAATACGCGCCGCATTTAAGGCTGCGATGGCGGGCAAGCAGGTATGTATTCTGTGTCCGACCACAATTCTTGCGTTCCAACACTTTCGCAGCTTCACCAAGCGTTTCGCCGATTACCCGGTCAAAATCGATTTTATCAGCCGCTTCCGCAGCGCATCCGAAGTCGCAGAGATCAAGCAGATGCTCGCCGCGGGAAAAATCGACATCATCATTGGCACGCATGCATTACTCAGTGACGATGTGCGCTATAAGTCGCTGGGCCTGTTGATCGTCGACGAAGAGCAGCGCTTCGGCGTGCAGCATAAAGAGAAACTGCGGCAGATGCGCACGAACCTCGACTGCCTGGCTCTCACGGCGACACCGATACCCCGCACACTGCATATGTCGCTTGCGGGCATTCGCGACCTGTCCATCATCGAAACTCCGCCGGCTGACCGGCGCAAAATTGAGACGCATGTTCTCGCCGAGAACGAAGAGCTGCTGACCCTTGCGCTCAAACACGAGCTCGAACGTGGCGGCCAGGTATATGTGCTGCACAACAAGGTCAAAACCATTGAAGCGCAGACCATCCGCCTCAGAAATCTGGTGCCCAATGCGCGCGTCGCGATTCTGCACGGGCAGATGCCCGAAAGCGAGATCGAAGAGATCATGGTGGATTTCTACCAGCACGCATACGATATTCTCGTGAGCACAACCATCATCGAATCGGGTATCGATATCCCCAATGTGAACACACTGATCGTGCTTTCTGCGCATGAGTTTGGTCTCGGGCAATTGTACCAGCTCAAGGGCCGTGTCGGCCGCTCAGACCGTCAGGCCTATGCGTACTTTTTTTATCCGCCGCCGGGCGTGTTCACGCTGCACGGCGACGCCGAACGCCGCCTCGAAGTGCTTTCAGAATACGACGACCTCGGCTCGGGTTTTCGCATTGCAATGAAAGATCTCGAAATACGCGGCGCCGGGAATCTTTTGGGCAAAGAACAGAGCGGCGAAATTGTCGAGATCGGCTTTGAGCTCTATACGCAGATGCTGAACGACAAGATCGCGGAACTCAGGGGGCAGAAGCGCCTCACCGATGATTTTTCGAGCGTCATCGTTCTGCCGTGCGACTGGTATTTTCCCGATGAATACATCGCCGACACCAAGGAAAAAATGGAGTTTTACAAGGCATTCTCCGCCGCACAGAGCATGGAAGAATTCCGCGAGATACGCGAAGCTCTGCTTGACCGATTCGGCAAACCGCCGGAGATGGTGGAGCTGATGCTGCTCTACGAAGAGATACGCCAGATCGCGAATTCCCTGCATCTCGAAAAAATTGCGATCGGTGCAGAGGCTGCAGCCACTGGCATCAGGACTGCGGATATCCGCACACCCAGCTCCACGCCTTACCTGATTGTGGCCCCCGACCACAGGCTCAACATGCAGAAGGTGCAGGAGCTTTTGACGCGCGACAAACGCGTCAAACTCGACCCGGCCGATGCGCGCCGCATTAATCTCGACATTCCTGTGGCGCCGCAATTTGCGCTGTTCCGCGAGCTGCGCGCACTGCTGCGCCATCTCGCCGCCGGCCTCGAAACCGCCTGATATGCAGCTCGCGCATGAAATTTCTGCGGCGCGCTCTTACCGCGATGTTGCGCGCATGCTGTTCCAGCACTTGTCTCGGCGCTCTAAGCTTACAGCCGTTGCTGTGCAGGATAATCTTGGCCTGTGGCATACTTATCCCGGAAGACGGCCGCGCGTCGACACTGACGGTTTTTTGCGCCTCGAAGAACCGCAGCGCATTGCCCTGAAGAGTACCGGAATCGCACCAATGCTGCGCTCTGCCAGCGGCAAGCTCAGGGCACTGCTGCCCGTACTGCGCGTCAAACTCGAAGCCATCGACATCCGCGAGCGCCTCGCGCGCAGCGATTTTTTGCGAGGTGCCGAAGAGAGACTGCGGCAATCGACCGAGCGCAGAAGGCACCGGGGCCTCAGGCGCGAGATCGACGCAAAAATCGGCATCTTCAGCCGGCATTCGCATGACCTCAAAACTCCGCTGTCGATGATAGTCTTTCCGCTCGAGACAATGGTATTACATGAAGAAAAGATTCCACCTAAATTGCGGC
>JAXMHE010000015.1:0-86593 GCA_046346945.1 Turneriella sp. | reverse complement strand
GGCAAAAGGGAAAAAAATGCGCTCTTGCCCTATCGCAAGCTGAAACCCCGAAGCCGATTGGGACACAATCTTCAGTGCGGTGGAATTTTTCTCTGCTGGATTAATTTTGTGGAGCAGAATTTTCCGCCGTTTCGTGGCGGCGGCAACGGTGGGCAGTTCGGCAATCATTTTGGGCACGTAGAGCGCACCGCCGGGCAACATGCCATCGATGATCTCTGACTTCGCGGCTGCAATGCCTGCACGCGATCGGAAAAATTCTATATGCGCATGGCCGATGCTGCTGATGACTGCGAGGTGAGGCAGCGCCAGCTGGGACAGGTAAGAAATTTCGCCGGCATGGTTCATGCCCATCTCAAGAATTGCCGAGCGGGTTTCAGTACCGATCGCAAACAGCGTGAAAGGCAGTCCGATGTGGTTGTTATAGTTTTTTTCGGTGGCAATACAGGCGCGACCGAGATGTGCGCGGAAAATCTGCGCCAGCATCTCTTTCGTCGTTGTTTTACCGTTAGAGCCCGTGACGGCAATTACGAGCGGCGCAAAGCGGCGGCGATGGAATGCGGCGAGTTTACCGAGTGCAATGAGCGGATCGTCTACAGTTATCAGCCGTATGCGGTCGACCGCGGGAAGGGTTTTGATGACCGGATGGCCTGCGCGGACGAAAGATGCCACGGCACCGCGCCGAAATGCATCGGCGATAAAATCATGGCCGTCGCGTTTATCGGCAAGCGGTACAAAAAGAGAGCCAGGTTGTACCTCAAGGGAAGAATTTGTCACGGAGGTTATTTTCACCGCGGGCGCATTGACCGGCGGCTGGCCTATGCTTGTCACAGCCGAGACTGTAAAATAATCGTAGTCAATCTTTGCGAACACTGCGCGGTTAAACCTGTTTGGGCGCGCGGGTGTCACTTTTTTCTCGAAAGCACGACGGCGCTTTGTCTTTGGCCGCGTGCGTGCAATATTGGCGGGTTTCGGTTACCTGGGGAGAAAGATTGCGGAACAACTGACAAAAGACGGATTTTCACTGTTAGTCATCACCCGTACAGATCGCAGGGCAGAATCTGAATTAATGCCAGATACTCATTTTATTGGCTGCGATCTGACTGAAAGTGCACCTGAAATCGCGCCAGGGATTTTGGATACGGCAATATTCTGCCTGGCGCCCGGAAACCCTGGCCGCAGCCGGCAATCGTACACGCAGACCTATTGCACTGCGCAAAAAAATTTTCTGGAATCCGTGAAGGCGCGGTATTACGTTTTTATCTCCAGTACGGCGGTATATCCCGATGCGCCCGGCACCTATACCGAAGAAAGTGCCTGCGCACATTCTGAGCGCGCGGAAATTCTCCTCAGCGCCGAAAGAATCGCGCTGGAACAAAACAACAGCTGCGTGCTGCGCTTTGCGGGACTCTACAGTGCAGATCGGCCGATTTACAACGCATATGGAACAGCATATAGCGACGATAAATTCGTCCATTTTATACATCGCGACGATGCAGCCCGGGCAGTCCTGCACGCGGTCAAAAATCAACTCACAGGTATCTATAACGTGCACGACGGAAATCCACAGTTGCGCAGTACAATCTTGAACTATCTCAGGGCAGAAAAAATGGAATCTCAGGTTGCGGCACGGCGTTTGCTGGACTGCGGAAAATTTTATGCCAGCGGATTCAGGCCCATATATAAGGATTATTTTGCCGGTACAGGAAAAGTGCAGAATTGATTAACACGATGTTAGCAGTCGTAAGAGTGTCGATATGAGACTCTTAAGGCTTTTTCTGATCCTGGCGATCGCCCCTGTTGCGGCAGCCGAAGAGGAACTCATTGAGACGGACGCGGCCGAAAGCAGGGATGAATTCACGCTGCTGCAGATCAGCGAGCGAGTGCGCAACCACAGTGAATTGATTATCGCGCACAAGTCTAAGGTACAGAGTACTGAAGCGCACGGAAGACAGGCCAGCGCATGGCAGAATCCGATCGTTTCAGCCGAGCTGGGCCGGTTAAAAGACTCCTTTAACAACAACATGACCTATGACTTCAGGATAACTCAGCCGATTTACTTTCCCGGCAAGATGAGCAAACAGCTCGAAGTCTACGAACGCGAAGCAGAGATGCAGAAAATCGAAGGCGACGATCTTGCCGAGTCGCTGTCCCTCGAGGCTGCCTACTATGCGTACGCCTTCAGCATCGCGGAACTCAGGGCATCGCATAGTAAACACCGCATCCAGCGCATGTCGCTGATGCGCACGTATATGCGGGCGCAAGCCTATGCCTCGCCCGCAAAGATAATTCAGCGCAATATTGTATCTAGCCAGCTGGTCGCGCTGCAAAAGATACTCAACCAGGAAACTGCCGACGCAGAAAGCTCGTGGCAGAAGCTCAATGTATATCTGAACCAGAAAGACAAGGTTAAGGTCATTACTCCGTGGCTGACCGACCTGCGCGATATCGACGTAGTCGATTTTATTAACAAAGTGCGCAGTGGCAACCGCCGCATGAAAGCGAAGAAGGTTTCACTTAGCCGCATCGAGGCAGAAGTTTCATTGCAGAAAAAAGTGCCGCTACCCGACGTCAGCCTGAGCGCCTTTTACCGGCGTGAAGCCTTGGAAATACCAGGTATGAACCAGTTCTTTGGCGGCGCGGTTTCGGTACCGATTCCTGTCTTGAACGCCAACCGTGCCGGAGTCGAAGCGGCAGAAAAAAGACTCGAGGCAGCGCGGTCTGAATACAAATACCTGCAACGTGAAGTGCTGCAGCTGGCAAGGGCTGCGCACGCCGAGTACATGCAAAAAAAGCAGCTTTTTGACGATTTTAAAGCAGACCAGATTCCTGCGCTCGAGAGACAAATGCAGTATGCCGACCGTGAGCTGAAACTGGGGCGTATCGACCTGATCTCTTATCTCGAACTGGAGCTCAAAACACACGAAGCGCTGAGCTCATACTATGACACGCAGCTCGAACTTGTAAAAGTGATCGCGCAAATGATTTATCTTATGGGTGACAGCGCAATTTACCAGGGGGATCTGTATGTTTTCCAAACTCATTGACTCTGCCTTGGCGAATCGCCCGATCGTGCTTGGCACAGTCGCGATGCTGTGCTTTGCCGGTTTTTATTCCATCACCAAATTACCGGTCGATGCGGTTCCCGACGTCACGAACGTGCAGTCGATGGTCATCACCAAAACCGGTGCGCTCGATCCGCAAAAGGTTGAGTCGACCGTAACATACATCATTGAGACGGAACTACAGGGTATTCCGAAGGTCGAAGAGATCCGCTCGATTTCAAAATACGGTCTTTCGCTCATCACGATCGTGTTTGAAGAAGACACAAATATTTACCTTGCGCGGCAGCAGATCAGCGAAAGACTCAACCAGGTGCGCGATAGCTTGCCCACTGGCATTGTGCCGGAACTCGCGCCGCTTTCAACTGGTCTCGGGGAAGTATTCTTTTACGTCATCGAAGCCAAGCCCGGCAGCGAACTGGCTTCTAAGTCAGAGAAAGAAAGACTGATTTACCTGCGCACTGTGCAGGACTACATTATTAAGCGCCAGTTAAAAGGTGTCAAAGGTGTCGCCGATGTCGACACCTTTGGCGGTTATCCGAAAGAAATCCACATCAACATCAACACTGCCCGGCTCGACCAGTATGGCCTGACGATTGAACAGGTATCAGAACGCCTGAACACGCTGGGTGAAAATTATGGTGGCGGTTATATCCAGCGGGACGGCAAACAGATCGTCATACGCACTTTGGGGCGCGTGACCGATCTCGACAAAATACGCCAGGTGCCCATCAAACGCTCGTTTTTCGGTGCGCCGATCAAACTCGGCGAAATCTGCGACGTCGCAGTACACCATCCACAGCCGCTGGGTGGAGCCACTTATAAAGGAGAAGAAGCCGTGATCGGCATGCCGATGATGCTGGCAGGTGCCAACAGCCGCAACGTCGCTGCCGCGATCGGTGAGGCCTTTAAGGATCTCGACCTGCCCAAAGACGTGCAGGTAAAAACCCTGTATTCGCGCGATTACCTGGTTAACGCGACTGTTAAAACTGTGCTCAAGAACCTCGCGGAAGGTGCGGGCTTCGTCGTGGTCGTGCTGCTGATGATTCTCGGCAATATCCGGGCTGCGATTCTCGTCTCCCTGGCAATACCGGTTTCGATGCTGATTGCGGTGATTGGCATGAACTATTTCGGCGTATCCGGCAACCTGATGAGTCTTGGTGCCATCGACTTCGGCCTGTTGGTCGACGGTTCGGTCGTGATGTTCGAGAACATGATCCGACGCATGGAGGAACACGACTGGTCGCTGCCGCTCGAGGGGCACCGGAAACGCAACCTGATTCTGGGTTCGACGGTCGAGGTACTAAAACCCATCGTTACAGCGCTGTTGATTATTATGGGCGTCTTCGTACCGCTTTTTGCTCTCGAAGGTGTCGAGGGAAAAATGTTCCGCCCGATGGCGCAGACGGTTCTGCTCGCGATGGCATCAAGTCTCGCGCTGGCCCTTGTACTGATGCCGGTTCTGGGTTATCTCTTCTTCAAGATTAAGCACAAACCGGGCACAAAACCCGGCGACCACACGCCGTTTATTCTGCGATACATTCTGAAAGGTTATGCCCCGCTGCTCGACTTTGCACTGCGCAGACCCTTTGCCGTTATCGTACCCACGGTCGTTCTTACCGTACTATCGATCGGACTCTTCTTTCGCCTCGGCGGCGATTTTATTCCGAAGCTCAACGAAGGCGACATGGTTATCAACTTCAGCCGCCATGTTTCTGCGGGATTCGATTCGGTGTTAAAAACACAGAAACAGTCGGATGATATTATCAAAAGTTTCCCTGAAGTCAAAGAGGTATTCAGCCGCTTTGGCACTCCGCAGTCTGCCACCGACGCCGCTGGTGTTTTTTTCGCCGATACGTTCGTGATTCTTGAGAAAGATACCTCAAAATGGCGCAAGAAGAACGGTAAAACGCTGACCAAGGACCAGCTCTATAAAGAGATGATTGAAAAAATCGAAGCAGATAAATCGATCGAAAAACAAGAAGCCTCATCGACACAGCCTATCGAAATGCGCTTCAATGAAATGCTCGAAGGTTCGCGCGCCGACGTTACCATGCGTATCTACGGTGTCGATATCGACAAACTCGCCGAACTGTCGAATAAGGGCAAAGATATTCTCGAACATATCAAGGGTGTCGACAGCGTGCAGTCAGACCCGATCATTGCGCTGACGAAAAGTCCCGTGCTGGATATCGAACTTAATTACAACATGATATCCTACTATGGCTTGAGTCTCTCAGATGTGAACCGCGTCGTCGAGATGGCGATGGGCGGCAATAAAATCGGCAATCTGTATGAAGGCGCTTACCGCTTTCCAATCATCACGCGGCTCTCGCCAAAAATCAGAAACGACGTCGCGCATATCAGGCAGATTCCCGTCGGGCTCGACGCCGGGGGCAGCGTGCCGCTCTATAAAGTCGCCAAAATCGAAGAACGCGAACAGGTTTCGACGATTGCACGCAGCCAGGGGCGCCGATACGCTGCGCTGTCGATCAATCTCAACAACATCGACGTTGAGACTTTTGTGAGGCAGGCGCAGCAGGCGATTGCCAAAGGTATGCAGTTGCCCGAATTCTATGACATCACCTGGGGCGGGCAGTTTAAAAATCTGCAGCGCGCGAAAAAACGGCTCGGCATTATCGTGCCCATCACACTCGCTGCGATTTTCCTGCTGCTGATACGCTATTTCGGCAGCTACAAGCAGTCACTGCTGGTTTTTATGGGCATTCCGACGGCGGTTGTCGGTGGGGTCCTCACGCTCAGTGTCACTGGCATGAACTTCAGCATCTCTGCGGGGGTAGGATTTATCGCGCTCATGGGCATTGCGATTCTGAACAGCCTCGTGCTCGTGAGCCATTACGATGAATTACTCGAAAAGCAGCCAGACGTACCGGTAAAAAAACTGGTGCAGGAAGGCACCCTCGATCGCTTCAGGCCAGTGGTGATTACCACCCTCGTGGCAGGCTTGGGCTTTTTGCCGATGGCAATCAATTCGGGTTTGGGTTCTGAGGTGCAGAAACCGCTCGCAACCGTGGTGATCGGCGGACTGATTATCGCCACGATGCTGACTGCGTTGCTCTTGCCGGCCCTCTATACGATGATCTTTGCACACCGGGAAACGCCCCCGCCTGCTCCGGCAGTGGACTTCACTGATCTCGAGGAAGCTGAAGAAGACGGGCCAGCCAAAAAGCGCCGCCGCAGGCGCTGATTCAAATTAGAGCCAAGCCGATAATAGTTAGTCAGCCAATTCTGCCGGGTTTTCAGGGCCTATCTGCTATGGATTTCCATGGCAGAACCTTGGAAAATCCTACCTAAAACCCCGAAATGGCCCGAAAATGCCCATTTTTCACTGTAATTTGGATTCCTGCGGTCGCTTGGAAAACTATATACCAAAACATAGTTTTTTACTGGACAGGGTACATCTGTTTAGTTAACGATCTTTTTATCTTATTTTAGAGCCAACGCAAGTCGGCTCGAGGGAGAAGAAGATGAAGTTTAATAAGTTGAATGTGAACGAAAACGCAAAACAGGTGAACAACGATATCGAGAAATATCTCAATTTTGTTGTGCGCAACATGGATAAAGTGTTGTCGGCGACCGGCCTCGGCGGACGCAAAGCCGATTATGACGATGAACATTATGAGTTTATCGGCGGCGCAAACGACGAATTGCGCAAAAAGCACTACGATAAGAGCCTGCGACTGCTGTGGAAAGCAGAACAGCATGCCTCGTGGTCAACTTTTCACGATTGCAGCAAAGACGAAGAATTACTGATACAGATGGCAGACCAGTCGCTGAATGAAGCGGAGAAAAGGCAGATGGATCGCATGAAATCTGCGGAATTCAAAGCCCTACTGCAGCGCGAATACACACCGGCGCAGAAACAGGCGATTGTGAATATTTTGTCACTGATCGGCCACGGCGAAGCGTATGCCTGGCTCGTTTCAAACGAAGTTCTGCGTGATGTCAAAAGCACGGGCGCGAAAGCCGCGCTGACGATGCAGGTGCTGGAAGAAGCCAAACACTTCGTGGTGCTGCGCGAACTGATCCATGCATTCGAATGCGAAATTCCGCGCCTGCCGGTCTATGAGTATGTGATGCTCGAAGGCACGCTCAAATCAAAGGGCTCGAGAAAATTCTTCGGCATGAACGTGCTCGTCGAAGGCATTGCGCTGTCGATTTTCGGCGCACTCAGCAAATACCCAGGCCTCGAAGTGCTCGAGATGTTTCACCTCGACGAATCACGCCACTGTGCACTGCCGACAAACTACCTGAAAACAGCTCCGCTCACATGGTGGGAAAGGAACAACCCTGTTTCTATGGTAAAACGATTCAGCATGGTATTGCCCGCGATTCCGCTGGCATTTAAAATGGAGCCGGATTTCGCAGAGCTGGGCATCGACGTATTCGATTTCGGTGGTTCGCTCGTGCGCAAGGTGATCAATCTCGCATACCGCGTGGGTTTCAACCTGCCACTACCGCAGGAAAACATGAAAGACCTGATCAACTTCCTGTTCAATGCGTACTGCAGCGCAACCCGCGAAGGCCATGTGCCGCAGCAGTTTCTCGAGCGCGAAGCAACGCTCGGCGAAAAAGAACTCGCGGTCGAAAGAGAAGTCTTTCAACTGGCTTCAGCCTAACCAGCGTCACGCACCGCACCCGTAGGGTGCGGTGCGTGACTTTTTAGCCCTGCTACCATTCAAAAGTTAAGTCCACAATACTGCCACCGCCGGAACGCGGGTCGCGGATGTAATGCAAGCCCTGGTATCTCAATAACCGGTGAGTCTTCGCATGGAATGTCAGGAATACCGGATCAGAAAACCAGCGGTAGACAAAATTCTCAGGCTGCATGCGAATCAGGACTGCCGGGGATTTTTTATATGTTAAGTTGCGTTCAACCTGGCTGCGCAGGCGCAGCAACTTGCGCTGCAGAGGAAAAACGCAATAGAACACAACCTTTTCACCGGCAACGTACCGGCTCCATTGCTGCTCGATAAACTGCGGCAGCCCCGGCACGGTTAAGGCCACGTTATCGGTATCGCTGCGCTTCAGCCGGTGTGATTCGGGCGTGCCTTTTGCCGAATCCTGGTAGAGCAGATTATGTCCCGAAGTGGTTTTTTCAATCATCTCGCGCCGGCCATCGCGGTCGTCCATAAAGACCAAATCCGGTGAGAACCTGTCTTTGCGGTAGTTTATCGTTTCGCGCGCAAAATATTTGCCATTGGGCAGGCGATAGCGTATTTGCGCGGAGACTGGAGTCCTGCCGTTTAAAATCTCGCTGCCACTGCAGGTAAAAATGACGCTGCCATTGTGCGGATCGATCGCCTTACAGCGAAAATAGCGCACGCCGGCAGAAATGCCTGAAGTCAGGATACAGTAGATCAGGAAAGAACCGGCAGCAAAGGATAAGCGCATCGCTGAGAACAAGAGACATATTTCGACACTTCGCGAAAAGGCGTTTAGGAAAATTCAGTAGGTACGGGGAGGCGTACGCCCCAAGCCTACCCCCGGCGCCTGAGAACCGAGCCGTCTTCGGCGAGCGTGACGAGCATCTTCTCTACCTGGTCGGCCTCAAAAAAGTTCCGGTGGTGGTCGGGATAGCTGGCTTCTGCGCGCCGATCGAGATGCTTCAGCGGGCACCAGGAAGATTCAATCTGTGCCAGCGCGAAAGACAATCGCAGCGCAAAAAGTTTTTCAAAACGCAAAAGGCGCGAGAAAAATGAGCGCGTGACGGTTGCAAAGGTGGGTATTGCATTCAGTTTCTGCATGCCATCACGACGCGGCATAGCCTGTAAACCCAGCGGCCGGGCCACAAGCAATTCATAGACAACGTGCAAAGTTATGGCTTGCAGAATCGCCAGTGCAGGAAAATAAGCAGCCAACAGCACCACTGCGCCCAACCTCCGGAACCGTCCTATATCCGCCTTGTTCGCTGCCACATCGTCGAGCCAGGTATTCAGAAAATGCACACTGCCATTGGCGTAGCCACAGAACATACAGTTGATGCGGTCCATCAGCGTCAGCCCTGAAATTTTGTAGCGGTCGATTATCACGTAATCGCGCAGATTGCGCCGACGCATGCCGAAGAGCGGCGTTAAAAGACACTGGATCAACAGAAAAAGCCCGGTCGTGTGCGCGATGATAAAAAAAGGCAAACTGAGATACATGCAAGTGCCCCCGAACATGACGCGCGAAAGCCCCAGCCGCTTCGCGTGGCTGCCGAAGATGTTCCAGACCAGCGGAATCTCAAATGTGCGCCACAGAATGCGCTGGGGGGCAAGTATCTGCCCATCTGCCGCGAGGGAGTCGCGGCTATATGACCGGTTGTTCATATCAGCAACATATGAATGTTCGGTCATATAGTAAAGCACTTCCTCAATAGTAGGATTATCTCCGTGCAGTTTTTTTAGCCCGGGTGAGAATATTCGCGCCTTTTCTGGTATTTCAATAGTAGAGGGATATGCAAACGAAAATTGTCACGAGCGTCAGCCTGCCGCGAAGCGCGGCCATTCTGTGGCGTGCACACCACACGGAAATTATGGCATTTGCCGAGCGCTTTCTGCGCATTCGTATGCGGTGTGAAATCAGGCGTGGCGTTGCGCGCACTTACAACCGCACGGCTGAGCCCTTTGCCATTGTCACCGCGCGTTTTAGTGCTGCGGAATATGATAGTCTTCATTATGTCGCTGCGTCGCTTCGAGTGAGTGTATCGTCCCTGGTACATGGGCTCATTCGGCTTTGGCTGAAACCGTCGCGCCGAGCAGCGCGCAGGCTCATCGCGAGTAACTATGATTACGATATTTTAAAATGGGATCCAGAAGCGGGATTTATCCAGGAAAATTTGATTTTCTGGCAGTACGAGTCCACACAAACCAATGAAAATACGACATCTCAATAATTCAATGTGACATCGCCGCAATCTTCGCGACCGCTGCAGCGGGGCTCAGCGCCCGACCATCTTCGCTCAGAAAACGGCGCAGTGCCTTTGCGCCCGGCAGCGCGTGAAAAACATTCAGCATGTTGTTAAAAAAACGCGCCGCTGTCATTTCTACGCTTTCATGCCGCCCGGCATATTCTGCCATTTGCTCCAGGACTGCGAGGCGGTCTGCGAGAGAGGCGGATGGATTTTCGGAAAAAAACCATGGATCCTCATGCGCGATGCGTCCCAGCATTACACGATCCATTTTCTCCAGGTGCGCCGCCACTTCCGCATGCGTTTTGATGCCGCCGTTGATTTCAATCGTGCGCCCCGGAAACCGGCCTTTTACGGCATACGCCCAGTCATAACGGAGCGGAGGTATGCTGCGGTTCTCTTTTGGTGACAGCCCTTCGAGCGTCGCAGTGCGCGCGTGGATTGTCAGAAGGTTTGCACCCGCGTCAAAGACACCTTTGGCAAATGCGTACAACTTTTCAGGCGACTCTTCACCCGTGATGCCGATTCGGCATTTAACGCTGACGGGAATTTTCACTGCATGCGTTATAGCCGCCACTATTTCTGAAACAAGTTCAGGTTGCCGCATCAGGCATGCACCGAAGTTGCCGTTACCGACGCGATCGCTGGGACAACCGCAGTTGACGTCGATCGCATCATAGCCAAACTCTTCGCCGACTTTCGCCGCCTCGGCCATCAGAGCCGCATCGCTGCCGCCAAGCTGTAACGTCACGGGATGTTCCGACGCATCGAACCCCAGTAACTTACGCCGATCGCCGCGCACAACCGCATGGCACACTACCATCTCTGTGTAGAGTCTCACGCGAGGATTGATGAGCCGCATGAAATAGCGGAAGCGCCGGTCGGTAATATCCATCATCGGCGCAATGGATACGCGCTCCCAAGGAAGCGCAAGCTGGGCTGTTTTAAGAGGGTACGTAGTACCCTCTTAAAACAGCAATTTCTCGATTTCGCTGTAGTGTTTTACCGCGTGGATCTTCATGCCTTTCTTCAGTTCGACCGGTAACTCTTCAAAGTCGCGCAGATTATCGTACGGAAAGATCACTTTTTTGATGCCCACGCGGCGCGCCGCAACGATCTTTTCGCGCAGGCCACCGATGGGCAGTACATCCCCCGACAGCCTGATCTCGCCGGTCATCGCATAACCTGATTTGATCTTGCGGTTTCTGAGCAATGACAAAAGCGCGGTTGTAATCGTGATACCAGCCGACGGGCCGTCCTTCGGCGTCGCACCGTCGGGCACGTGGATGTGTATGTCGTGTTTGGTCCAGAATTTCTCGTCGCTTTCGAGTGAGCGCGCATACGTTACCGCGATCTCGGCGCTCTCATTCATGACCTTTCCGATCTGCCCTGTAAATTTCACGCGGCCACGGCCGGGAAATTTGCGCGATTCGATGGTGAGTGTAGCGCCACCCATGGACGTATATGCGAGCCCAAGCGCTGAACCGACAGCCAAAGTGGTAAAGTCATCGGCGCGGGTAAACACCGGCTTACCGAGATAGATCGGTATCTCTTTGGGCGTCAGTCTTTTAGGGAAGGATTTCTTCTCGACCAAAGCGGCTGCAGCCTTGCGGTAGAGTTTCTGTATTTCACGTTCGAGCCTGCGCACCCCGGCTTCGCGTGCATACGAATCGATCAAAAAGCGCAGGCCCTGCGGCGTCATTTCCGGCGCATTTTTTTTAGTCAGGCCCGATTCGCTCACCGCGCGCGACACGAGGTACTTACGCGCAATCTGCATTTTCTCTTCGAGAATATAACCTGGCAGCCGAATAACTTCCATACGGTCGATCAGTGGTTCGGGTATCGTATCCAGCGTATTGGCTGTGGTGATAAACGTGATCTGCGACAGATCGAAAGCGATATCGAGAAAGTGATCGCGAAACTCGCTGTTCTGCTGCGGGTCAAGCACCTCGAGCAGTGCAGAGGCAGGGTCGCCATGGTAAGAGCGGCCGAGTTTGTCGATTTCATCGAGCATCAGCACCATGTCGCGTGCTTTGGTGGTTTTGAGTCCCTGGATAATTTTACCCGGCATCGCACCGATATACGTCCGCCGGTGCCCCTTGATCTCGGCTTCGTCGCGCATGCCGCCCAAAGAAAAACGGAAGAACTTCTTCTTCATCGCAGCAGCTATGGATTTCCCGAGCGACGTTTTGCCCACGCCCGGCGGTCCGACGAGGCAGATAATGGAGCCCTTGACGTCCTTTTTCAGCGAACGCACGGCAAGAAATTCGAGAATGCGGGTCTTCACGTCGGCAAGACCAAAATGATCGCGGTTCAGCACCTGCCGCGCAAAGGCAAGATCGATATTGTCCACGGCCGGAATATTCCACGGCAGATCGAGAATGGTGTCAAGGTAGTTGCGAATGACGGTATATTCATGCGCGCTGGGTTCGACGTAGTCGAGTTTTGAGCATTCGTCGAGTGCTCGCTCATTTGCCTCAGCCGGCAACTTTGCCGCTTCGATCTTCTGCCGGTAAAACTCCGCGTCTTTATCGCGGGTCTCGGGTCCCCTGAGCTCGCTTTTGATAGCCTTCAGCTGCTCGCGCAGATAGTACTCGCGCTGGTTGTGCTCGACACCCTGGTTCACTTTTCCCTGGATCTTGCGCTGCAGTTTCACCAGGTCGAGCTCACGCGCGAGAAACTGCAGCGTGCGCTCGAGGCGACGCCGGATATCGAAGGTTTCCAGGATTTCCTGGAATTCTTCTTTTTTCAGGTTCAACACGCTGCAGACAAAGTCCGCAATCTTACCAGGTTCTTCGACGTTGATCAGGGTCAGCTTCATCTCTTCGGTAAAATACGGGTTTTCGGCCATCATCTCCTTGGCCTGGTTCAGCACGCTGCGCATCAGTGCGATCAGTTCTTTGTCTCGCAGCTCGCTCGCTTCGATTTGGTATTCGACTTTCGCCAGCATCTGCGGGCTCGAGTGCACAAAAGAATTAATTTTGAAGCGCTCGAGAGAATTGACAAGAAGATGCATGCCGCCTTCGGGCAAATTGATGCGCTTGAGAATTTTTGCCGCGGTACCTACACGGTATAATTGCTCGGGCGAAACTTCTGTCTGTGTATCGTCGTGCTGCAGCACTAGACCCAGGTATTGGTTCTGCTTGTGCACATTTTCGATCGCTTCTGCGAGCTTGCCTTCGGCGATCACCAGCGGCGTGACCATGCCCGGAAAAACCGGCCGATGACGCATAGGCAAAATGAACAGTTCTGGCGGAAGCAGCTGGTTGATTGGAACAATGAGGGATTGTTTATTTTCTGCCACGCCTGATAACCTACTAAAAAAACTGTTAAGATTCCACTTTTGGGGAATTGCCCCTGACGAGAGCGGTTTTAATGGCAGATTTAGCCCGCAACGCAAAATTCGTTTCCGTGGAGATTTTTTTGAGCCCCGAAGGGCACCTCGAAAAAAGCCGCGAATTCGCCCCGCACGGGCGGCCAGAAAATCAGAAACTGGCCTTCGGGCCATTCGCGTCGTTTTGCCGCAGGCAAAATTAGCGTTTCTGATTTTCTGCCGGCTTTTTTTGAGGAGCCCTTAACACTTTTCAGAAATTGCGATTTACACTGCCGGGCCATGGCATACCTTATTCCCCCATGAGTGAATCAGTTACCCCCAACCCTGCGCAACCGCCTGCACCCAAACCGCCCGAGGGCGGCGGCACGTACCTCGCACTGTCGATTTTGACCACGCTGTTTTGCTGTCTGCCTTTCGGCATTCCGGCAATCGTGTTCGCCGCACAGATCGACGGTAAATTAAAATCGGGCGATATCGAAGGCGCCACCAAATCGGCGCGCATGGCAAAGATCTGGATCATCACTTCCGCGGCCTCTGGCTTTGCTTTCCTGGTGATTTATTTGCTGATTTTTGCAGCAGCGGGTATGACCGCTTTCAGCGAAATCCTGAAAAAACAATAAACATGCTGCAACAGGCTTTTGAGAGCCTGGTACTCAGACGTGTTTTTGCGGGAACAGTCTGCCTGATTGCCGCAGGCGGATTGTACCTGTTATATGCCAGAAATCCCGCAGTGCCGGGCTTTTTCCCACCCTGCCCGTTCTTATTACTGACTGGCTTCTATTGTCCTGGCTGCGGGGCGCTGCGCACTTTGCACGAACTGATGCATTTTCATTTTGCTCAGGCCCTCAGGCTGAACCTGCTCGTTACTGTCGCAGCATTGCCCTTGGGCGTCTACCTTACCCGCTGGCTGCTGGCTTTGAGCGGCCTCATGCGTTTACCACCACGCCACCTGCCAAAGGCTGCATATTATTCCGTGCTGGCATTACTGCTGGTATTCTGGCTGCTGCGCAATCTGCCGTGGTATCCATTTTCGCTATTGGCACCACACTGATTGCTTCTTATGCACGGTTCATAATGGTTTCATTCTCCTCATTCACACGCTTCTGCCGCCACTCTGCCAGCCTGTTTTTGCTGCAGCTGTCTGTCGCAGGTTCGTTTCTGCATGCTGGCACACTTAAAGATTTCAAGAAAGATGTAAAAAAAGAACAAAGAAATAATCGTCCGGCAAAAAACGAACCGGAGAAATCTTCTTCGACAGAACAAAAATCAGAACCTGGCGAGTGCGGCTTCGCTTGCGAGTTCTTTAACGCGATCTTCTCTGCAATCGGCAAAGTCTGGATCGGTTACAATACCAGCATCTATTACGACGACTATCCCTATGCCGGCAAGGCACCGATGTGGGCGACCTTCCGCGAGGCAGAAAAAGCAGTACGCCGGGTGAAAAAAACTTCTGCCGATTTTGGCGCAGCTGCGCTGAAGCGCAACAAAGCACCGGGTCTTGCCGACGACGAAGAAATGTACCCCGATGGAACAGAAACAGCCTACGAGTTCGACACCCTGGGTAATATGGTGCAGAAGCAGGTGCCCCGCTATCGCATCCGTAAGAAAAAAAATGCGCGCACAGCCGCACCGCCATCCGACGAATTGGAGATCACCGAATCGGTGATGCCCGATGGCAAACGCAGCTTTTTCAATTTTGAAGCGGCGGGCCTCTATCTCGACCGCGAGACTTACGGTGTGGGCGGCGGCTTCCAGGCACGTCTTCTGGGTTGGTTCGGCATCATCGGTGAATACCGGCAGTACCGTGATAAATCCGACAAACTGACATTCACTTCAATTGGCGCCGACTTTGCACTATTTCAACTCGCGGGATTTTCGTGGAGCGCCTATGTGCAATACAACGCCTTTTCTGACCTGCTGGCGCTCTCGGGGGCGGGTTATGGTACGCGGTTGCAATTGTTTCTCGGTGCGCGGACGGCGCTCGATTTCCGCATCGGCAAACTCGCGATGACCGACATCGAATTCTGGGACTATGACCTGCGTTTTGGAATTTTTGTGGGTCGTGTGCAGGTATTTGTCGGTTATCGCGCGATCGAATCTGCAGAAGCGAAGCTCGCCGGCTTTCAGGGCGGCATGCAACTCTGGCTGTAGGCTATTTTTTCAAACCTTCGACCCTCGTGATCTTCAAACGGTATTGAGTGCGGCCCATGAACTTGCCAATCTGCGGTTCACCGCTGATTTCGAGTTCTTCGCTCTGCGCTGCACTGTCGGCCTCGCCGTTATGAAAAAACCAAACACCCTCGATGTTGGTGTCGGCGGGTGCGTTAAATTTGATCTTCGCATGCGCACCGGTTTTGCCCAGGTTCGCGACCTCGACTTTGCCGGGCTTTTTGAGCGCGATAACGGGGTGCGGGTTCAGCACACCATACGGTGCATGTAACAGCAGCTCATCCCATAACGGGGTGCGCATGTGCTTCGATTCGATTTCGAGCGGCGGATGAAAATTGCGGAAAGGGTCGATGCCGTCTGATGCAGCATTTTCTTCGACGGCGGCAAAAATCTGCGGCGCGATTTCAAAAACCGCGTCGATGAAGCCAGCCAGCTTTTCTTTCGCAACCGAAAAACCTGCCGCCTGCCTGTGCCCGCCAAATTGTATCAGGTGCTCCGCGAGGGCGTCGATCAGGCCATGCACATTTTCATTGCGGAAAGCGCGCACCGAACCACGGTAGCAGTCGCCGTCGGGCACCAGCACGAGTGCAGGTTTCGAAAAACGCTCGGCGATTTTTGACGCAATGAGGCCGGAAATGCCGCGATGAAAATTATCGTGCAGCGCAACCGCTATCGGCGCATCGATCGAACGGCTGTCGAGTGCCTCATCCAGAAGGTCTAATGAAGATTGCGACGCTTCTTTGCGCGCTGCATTGATCTGCGTCAGCGCAAACGCTGCCTTGGTAGCTTCGAGCGGGTCGGTCTCAGTGAGCGCATTGAGCGCAAGCGTTGCGTTGCCCATGCGCCCTGCTGCATTGATCGCCGGGCACACAGAAAAGCCGAGATCCTGTTCGACGACTGAACCGGTGAGATTGAGTTTTTTCAATAGTGCGAGAAGCCCCATCGGCAGGTTATCCTGCGCGCGCGCCATAACATTTAAACCTTCGCGCACCAGGATGCGATTGTCTGCATAGACTGGCATCAGGTCGGCAACGAGCCCGATTGCTGCGAGCGGCAGGTAGTGCGCAAGAATCGCGTGCGACTTGCGGAAACTCGCCGACTGCACCGCGTTGAACACCTCGAGCGGCGAAATGGCCGAGGGTACTTTTCGGTAGGCCATGAACAGGCGGCGCATGTCATAATTCTCGCGCGCGGTGTGATCGAAGATTTTCAAAAGGTCGTGCGTGTTTTTCCCTTGACCGGTTCCGCTGGCCTCGCCCGCAGGCTGTGAAGATGACCCGGCCGGTATGCCTAATACATACTGCCTGGCGCACGCCGAAAAATCCGCCTGGCGATCGATGATGCCGTCGCGTACGACCATTTCACCTTGCGCGGTCTTAAGACCAATGGGTTCATGGTATTCGCGGCTGTAAGAAAATAAAATGCCCTGCACCAGGCGCAGCGTGATCGCCGCAGTGCAATAATCCCGCGCGAAATCGGGTTCCTGCAAAAGTTTCGGGTTAATAAACGCTTCGACCTGCGGGTAATCGTCGGGTGACTCGGGAATAAAATGGTGGTCAACAATGATGGTTTTGCAGCCGGTCTCTGCCTTGATTGCCGCAAGCTCGCTCTTGTTCGATGAACCGCAGTCGAGAGTAATGAGCAGTGTGGGCTTTTCGGCGACGATGCGCGCGGCCACCCCGGCTGTTATACCATATTTATCATCTTCGCGCGGCACCAGTGTAACGAGGTCAGTAGAACTGATCTTCAGCTGTTCGCGCAAGAACAGGTGCAAAAGCGAAGCGGAGGTCACCCCGTCGGCATCGCGGTCGCCGTAGATGACGATGCGTTTTTCGGCCGATGCGACCGTAGCACGTATGAGATCCACCGCCTGCACCATCGCCGGAAACGAAAACGGACTCTTCAGTAAATGGATGCTCGGTAACAGATAGCGCAGCGCCTGCTGCCGGAGATATTCTTCGCTGGTCTTATCGCCCGCGTATGTTTGCAGGCGCTCGAGAAATCGCCGGTAAATGATTGCGGCGTACTCTGACGGCCGGTCGCTGAAGAGACCGTACCAATCGGCGGGCATTATTTCATGACCGTTGTGCCGGTGAGTTTTGCGCCGCGCTGTATTTCAAGCTGTGCACAGTGCACGTCGCCGGTGAGTTTTGCAGTGGGGTGCAGCACGACAGTGTCGGCGTGGAGTACATTGCCCTGCAATGCGCCTTCGAGATCGAGTTCGCGTGCGCTGACATTCGCTTCTACCATAGCGCCGGAAACAATCTGTACGCGCCCGCGCGCAATGAGTGTGCCGGAAAACTTGCCTTCGACTGTCACACCGTGGTCTGATTCGAGTGTGCCTTTGAATTCCATATCGTCAGAGATAACGGTGCTGTCGTGTTTTTCTGCCATGAAGCCACAGGCTGCGGTTCGAAATCAGTCTTTCAAGAACTTTTTGAGAACAATGATTTGCGCTGCTGGCTTCGCTCAGCTTGCCAGCGGATCATGCGCGCGGCGGCGCTTCAGCTGGTATTCGCTGCTCAGCGGAATTTCGACGCGGGCAATTGTTTCGTTCTCAAAGTTAGTCGAAATCGTCAGTGCGTGAGGATCTATACCCGACGACTTGAGCGCACTCAGGCTCAGAATAATACCCAGGCCCGCCCCCTCTGTCTCGTCAATATTTTCCATGATAAATTCAGCAATGTTGTCGCAGGTCATCGCCTGCCGCAGCTTTTCGCGCACGCGCGCTTCTTCTTCACGCGTCATTGCGAGATTGTTGCGCACTTCGATGATAACCCGGTTTTCGTCGAAATCGAAAGATGTCAGAACGTTCAGGCTCGCTTTGCGCGCCTTTTTTCCATATTCGAACGCCATCGTCTCGTTGATATTATTGCGGAAAATCTGCATGCCGCGCTCGATATCAGCCGGATTATCGATATCGATCTGGTGCTCTTCAAACATCAGGCGTTTGAAGTTCGCTTTGGCTGCGTTGATCGTCAGCTCCTTGAGGATCATCGCAATCGCGGGGCTCAGCTCCGGCCTGCTGAATTTACTGAGCACCTTTTTCACAAAGTCGCGGATAAATATTTCGGTAATGGGAATAAACCCATATGCCCGCAGAACCATCCGCCGGCCTTCGTCGATGGTTTCTTCTGCAACGCGCGCAATCGGCTCTGGAATCGAAACTTTCTCAGGGCGCATAGTGTCGTGGCAGGTATGCCGCGTTGGGTATTGTGTCCAATTGTTTTCTATTTCCGCCCCCCCTTTTTTCAGGGGCCCGGCTATGGGATCGAATTCGCGTGACAACGAGGGCAAATCTGCAGCGAAGGAACCATGCTCTGGAAATCCATAATAGCATCTACTCAGGTGGGTATATTTGCCTTTGCTTTGCTGGCCAGTTGTACCCAAACCTTGTCTGCGCAGCCCAAAGAACTGCGCGTGTTCATTTCGGTGGACATGGAAGGCATCACCGGCGTGGTGAACGGCGCGCAGCTCGGCCCCGGCGATTTTGAATACGAACGCTTCCGCCGCCTCATGACGGCTGAAACAAATGCATGCATCGATGGCGCGTTCGCAGCCGGAGCGACCAAGATCACAGTTTCCGATTCGCATGGCAACGGGCTTTCGATTTTGCCAGAAGAACTGAATTCCAAAGTGCGGCTGATTCGCTCGTGGCCCCGCCCTCTCGAAATGATGGAAGGCGTCGACTCTGGCTATGACGCGGCAATTCTTTTGGGTTACCATGCCTCGATTAACACACCGAACGCCGTGCGCGCACACACGATGTCATCGAAGCGCTTCTTCGATGTGCGTCTCGCGGGTAAACACGCGAGTGAAGCGATGCTGAGTGCCGCAATCGCCGGTCACTACGGCGTGCCAGTCGTGATGGTATCGGGTGATGACAAGGCCGTAGATGAGATACACAGAACGATCGATAGAAAAATCGTGGGTGTGATCGTCAAACGCGCGCTGGGCTACCATTCTGCCGACAATCTTTCACCCGCCGCTGCCCGCGCACGCATCACGGCCGCGACGAAAGAGGCGCTGATGAATCTTTCCACATTTACGCCTTTCACGTTGCCCAAGCCGTTGCAGCTCGAAATTACATTCAAGAACATGCTGAACGCTGAAATTCTCGCGTTTCTGCCGATCGTCGAGCGTATCGACGGTGCCACAATCCGCTTTACCGGCAAAGATATTATCGAGGTAATGCGTTTTATTTCTTTTATTTCGCAGTATAGCAATGGGGATTAATAGTATTCTGTGATCGGAAAGCTTAAAAATCCAGCTTTCCTGTAAGCTTCGCCATACCATCGCTGCCATGCAGTGAATAGGCAACGCTGCGATTTTTGCTGTCGATGCGCAGCGTGCCGTAATTATAGTCGGCTATCGTTTGCCCTACGCGCAAGCGGTCAGGAAACTGCGAACCGTCTTCCCAGACCGTGTTCATGCCGCTTGCCGTGAGTTCTGTCAGGGTATAAGGCAAAACATTTTTCACTTCCAGGATCTGCGCAAAGTGCCGGTCTCCTGTCACAATAAGCCATTTGCCCGTCTTTGTACCGGCCATTTCACGGTAGAGCCGTGCACGCTCTTTGGGAAAAGCACCCCAGCGTTCACCGAGATAGTCGTCGCTTAAGACCGGCGTCGACGACACCAGGATGCGAAGGTCTGCCGGGCGCTCAATCTGCTCCGCGAGCCAACGCCACTGCGGTGCGCCGAGCATTGTCGAGGTTTCCCTGTTATCTTCGACGTACGTGCGGGAGAACGGGGGCACCTTCGGACCATAGCTCCAGTCGGTACGAAAATAACGCACATCGAGTACGATAATCTGTATCACCCGGCCACCCAGGTTCAGTTCTTCGGCCGCGTAGATGCCCTCTTGTTTGCGCCGAGGTGAATTCTGCGGTTCGTCGAATGCATCGAGAAATATCCTCTGCATCTCACTTTTCATGCGGTAACTGCCGCCGGCATCGTTATAGCCATAATCGTGGTCGTCCCAGACCGCCAGCACCCGCGTATTTTTTTTGAAATTGCGGTAATTCTTATCGGCGTTCAGCCGCGCGAACGATGAGCGTTTGACGCCGAGATCCAGGGTATCGGCATAAATGGTATCTCCGGTAAACAGGAACAGCTGCGAGCCTTCGCGTGCGATTGTATTCCACAGGCTGGTATCGCCGAACTGGCTCAGGCATGAGGAAAATGTGATAGTATAATCCGTGTCCGTGCGGTCGCGCCTTTTCCCGCTGCCGCAGGCAAAAACGAAAGATAAACAGCACAACAAAAAGACCCTGCCAAATCGCATGGCGCAGTTCCGCTTCGCTGTCACAGGCGGGAAGCCAAATGGCGGTACGGCGCACCTACATCACTTTTGGGTTTCCCGCTTTACAGCATAGTATATCTATTAGATACTATCTATTAGCTTTATGAAACGGGAAAATAAAACCCAATACGCCCTGCTGGGTATTCTGACGCAATACGAATGCACCGGTTACGACATCAAAAAATTTATCGAAACCAGTATCGGCTTTTTCTGGAGCGAAAGCTTCGGGCAAATTTACCCGAATCTCAAACGCCTTGAAAAAGAAGGCAGCATCAGCTCACAGCGCAGGCAAGACACCAAAGGTTCGGTGAAAATTATCTACGCCATCACCGAACACGGGCGCAAAAAACTCAAAGCCTGGCTTGTGCGCAGCGCAGAACCGCTCGCCTACCGGCACGAGATGCTACTTAAACTCTTTTTCGGCAGCCAGATGCAGCCGCGGGAAATTAAAGACCATCTTGCCCGTTGCGGCGAAAGCAACCTTGCACTACTAAAGACCTACACACAGATCGAAAAAGACATAGCACAATATAAATCCACCTCGCCTGACTGGCTATACTGGCGCATGACGCTGCAGTACGGTATTCTATCAGCCAAAATGGAACTCGAATGGGCAGCGTATGCGGCGAAGCTCCTGCAATCTTCCAAAAATAAAAAGCAAAGGGATAAAAAATGAAAAGGATATTGGTCATCAACGGACATCCGCGCAGCGAATCTTTATGCGGAGCGCTGGCGCAGGCCTATAGCGAAGAGGCAAAAAAATCAGGCTACGAGGTGACGCTGCTCGAACTGCACCGGTTGCAGTTCGACCTGTCGCTGCATGTCGGCTACAAATCGGAGCAACCGCTCGAAAAAGATCTCGTGCACGCGCAGCAGCTGATTCGCGCGGCTGACCACCTGGTATTCGTATTCCCGAGCTGGTGGGCTTCTCTGCCCGCGCTACTCAAGGGATTTATCGACCGCGTATTTCTGCCAGGCTTCTCTTTTAAGTACCGCAAAAACTCGCCCCTCCCGGAAAAATTAATGAAGGGCAAGACCGGCCGCATCATCATAACGATGGATGCCCCTGGCTGGTATTATAAATGGTTCAACCGTGCTCCTGGTCTCAATATCGTAAAAAAAGGCACACTCGAATTTTGCGGCGTAAAGCCAGTGAAGTACACGCTAATGGGAATGGTTCGTAACGCGAAGAGCGAACGCATCGCGGGCTTTTTTGCTACCGCGCGAAAAATCGGAGCACGGGGTGCATGATGAAAGCAACGAAAATCGCATTTATTTTAGAGATCACCGCTATCGCCGCGCTCACGGTGATGCTTTTTGCAGGCCTGCCGCTGCCGGAGTTTCTGCCCCGTGCGTGGCATCGCCTGCTGCACATCTTCGGTGCAATCCTGTTTTTCGGCAATATCATCATTGCCGCAGTTTGGCTCACGCTGGCAGGCAACTCGCGCAATGCAGACACCTTTCGCTTCGCGGCAAAAATGATCAATATTACCGATCTGGTTTTTACCGGCCCCGGATTAATTTTGTTGCTGCTCAATGGTTCGGTGCTCGCGTCGGCTTATGGCTCCTTAATGCAGGTTCCGTGGCTAAAGCAGGCTCTGCTCTGGTTTTCTGCGGCCGGCGCCGTATGGATCATAGCGCTGATACCAATGCAATTCAGGCTCATTGGCATGGCTGCAAATAACATTTTTCCGTGGAACACCAAACCGGTGCAGAACAACCGGAAATTTCTGATCGTCTATTCTGCCCTCGGCAGCGCATCGGTGCTGTTTGTCGCGCTGAGTTTCGCGGCAATGGTGCTCAAATAGTTTCGGTGACGCCGTTGCCGTAAAGATCAAGCCACTGCGGCAGCACAGCTTTCCAGGTGTGTTCTGCCATCACCCAGTCATGCGCTGCTTTTTGCATTCTCTTCTTCTCAGCCGGATGCTTTTCCGCGTAGATCAGGGCATCGGCGATAGCCGTGGCGCTTTTGCTGTCGATGAGAATACCCCGTTCAGCAGCATGCACTCCGGTGTCCGCCCTGACGCCGCCGGTTTTGCTGCTTTTGCGGCCGCCAGAGAGCTGTTCGGTCGTGCCGCCATTGTCCGTGCCAACCACCGAACAACCCGCCATCATCGCGTCGATCATCGAGAGAGAATACATCTCGTCATAACTGCCCAGCACAAAATAGTCGGCCGCTTTCAGGTATGGGATAAAATCTTTCTGGAAAGGCAGTAGTTTAAAGCGTGCACTGCTCTTCGCGCCGCGCTCTGCAGCGATGAGCTGCCGGTACACATCTTCCGATTCGGGAAGATAGACGGGATTACCCTCTGCGTTATAGCCTGTGATAGTGCGCTCGCCAATCTGCACGAAAGTATACTTGCCGCGCATGCGTGAATCGAGAAGGCGTGCGGCCTCGACAAACTCTCGCACCCCTTTCATCGGATCGAGACGGCAAAGCGAAATGACGATTTTCTGCCCCGCTTTGCCGCCCATCGCTTTGCGTGCGGCGCGCACCTTCGGGGGCGGCACATCAAATGCCTGATGCTCGCGACCATAACGAATGCATTGTATCTGTGCTGGCGTGACCGGCAAGCGCTCGCGCGCAAGCGAATTCATCAGCTCCGAAGTTGTGACGAGCTTTTCGACACGGCGATAGACCAACCGGTGCAGCAGGTCTTTCTTTTTCGCAAAGCCCATGTAGAGGCTGAAAACATGGCGCAGTTTCTTGCGGAAGAAGAAGGCCAGCGCCACGAGAATCATGTCGTCGCGCTGGTGGCTGTGCCAGACAGTGACACCGTGACGGCGATCGATCGAACGCAATTTAGCCATGCGCGCGAAGCTGTAACGTGAGCCAGGTGTAATGAACTCACAGGGAATACCGAGCGATTTAAGCTCGGTAACCATGAAGGCATTTTTATCGCACACAACGACCTGTTTAACACCCGCGCCGTGCAACTTCACAATCAATTCGCGCACATAGAGTTCGAGGCCGCCGCGCGACACCGATGTCATCAAATGCGCGACCGTGTGTGGAGCCTGACCGGCCGTCATTTGCGCATCCCGGGCATGTCTTTGTCTGTTGACTCTGCCGAAGCCCCGGCCTTTTCTACCGGTTCAAAATATTCGAGCCGCGTGAATGCCGCGGGATGTGCCCTGCGCACCATGAGATCCAGATGGCCCGATCCGGCCGCAGGGTCGCCACCCCTCTCTTGCCAGCCTGTGCGTGGCTTATAGGTGTCGGCAAAGAAAGCAAACACGCTGAATGCACCGTCGGCGTTGCGCGCTTTGAGCTTGCGCATGTCTTTAAAGAGATAAGGCAACTTGAACACCTGTCCGTCTTTGAGTTCGATGCGCACATTGGCCGGCTCGAACTCATAGACGTCGCCGTCTTTGGCGGACGAAATTTTGCGCGCGCGGTAATTTTCGATCAAAAGCTCGCGGATATCTTCGACACGAATGGTCTGCTGGTATTGCAGCTGGCCTTTTTTGTGCGTGAAAGAATACGTCGCGGGAATCTGCGCTTCGGCCAAAAGAATCGATTTATCCCCGAGGTGAATTTTCAGCCGCACCTGCGATTGCGGCACATTCTCGGTTTTGCGCTGTTTGCGACTGGCGTTGCCTTTGGCCGGGGTATCAACCTGCGGTTGAGCGACAGTCGGCTCTTGCGGTGGCGACGGGTAATTGATTGCACCAAGAGGGATGCAAAGCGTACTCAAAAGGACTGTCGCGCAGTAGAGACGCATGTAATGCGTCTCTACTGCTGAAAAATATGCCCCGGCAAGCCTTTTCGGCACGGACAGCCGGTTCTGCCCCAGGAGCAATCCGCCTCTCTCCCATTGCCAATTTAAAAGAGTGTTGACGCAGCCCCGGTGAGTGCAATTGCCGATTATGGATAGTTTGCTGCGAAGCGCGCTTTTCGCGTTGGCGATGTTGCCCGCGATCGTCATCGCAACATATTGCAATTCATTTCCGCAAAAGGGCGATATTCCAATCACGATGTCGCAGGTGCGCGAGGGTACACCGGTTTATAATTCCGCAGCGCAGCCTGTGAAACCGGCGGTGTCTCAGCGTGCACTGCCGGCCCAGGACATGGGAGAAATGGAAGTTGCTGTGCCAGGCGGGCTCAATTACCGTGTTAAACCGGGTCTCGGCGGCAGAATTCTGGGTGCAATTCCTTACCGCACGAGGGTAACTGTGATCGACCGCTCACCCGCCGAAGATATGCGGGGCGTCACGGGAAAATGGTATAAAGTCAGCTACCGCGGCGAAACAGGTTATGTCAACAGCAAATACCTGCGCACTGCGGGAGATTCACGCGTCACCTATGCCGAACAGACACAGCCGCGCAAAAAACGCGCAAAGAAAAAGCCCGAAGCAATCACGAATCTGCCGCACTGAAACGTGGCAATTCCTAAGCCTGAAACTTCCAGAAGTTTTCAGATAGAATGAGCATCTTTAGCTACCACTTGCTGAAGGCGAATATGTTTGCAGCAGCCAAAGTGCTTTGCAAGCCGCCCGGCCCTGGCAAGGTACCTGGCTTGATTCATGCCGAATGCATGACGGCGATGACGCTGGGCTCGCAAATATTCTCACCTTCGAGAATGTTAGTTTCGCAACTGGTCGTCTTTGCCCAATGGGCAGACGAAGTACATCTGGACAACTTCTTAAGAGATCACGGCCTTGGAAAAACGCTTGCGAAAGGCTGGCACACACGGTTATTTTTTTTGCGCCAATGGGGCATTATCGACAAGTTTCAGCTGGCAAATGAGGCCCCCGTTATCCCGGCTTTCGATGGTGCAATCGTTGCAGTAACTCTGGCAAGAATGAAACTTTTGCAAGTGCCGAGATTTATCAAGTGGGGTCGCCCCGTCGAAAAACTGGTCAGAGACCATCCGGGAAAGACGCTGGCCCTGGCTTCTTTTAGACTGCCACGTACAGTCTCCACGTTCTCCGTCTGGAAGAATCAGCAAGAGATGCTGGACATGGTTCAAGGACATAGCAATGTCCCTGAGCCGATGCGGCATTCCGCTGCGATGTTGGAAAGAAATCGAAAAGATTTCCATATTCAATTTACCACGCTGCGCTTCTGCCCCATCTCTGAATTTGGGGAATGGCAAGGCCGAAAGAATATTATTCCCGGCCTGAAGGAAATTCGCCCCAAATGGATATAGCATACCCGGCGCAAAAATTGCAAGACTGGTTCACCCAGCAATGGGTTATTCTGACCGGCCAGAAGATTGACGAAAAGTTAGCTTCGTGGCTTATCGGGCCATTTGGCGATATCGGTGTCATCTCCGATACATTTGCCGGTGAACTTGCCCGTAAAGAAGGACTAACCGTTACAAGAAACGCCAGGGCAAAAGGACTCATTTCTTCCCTGCGGAATTTAAAACTGGCCGAAGCGGATTATAGAAGGCTGTCGAAAGAGATTAAGAATTTCTACGAAAACACAACTCAGTATGAATTGCATTTTTCTGTTCATTGGAATCCGGTGTTCCGATTTTTCGGAAAGTTAGTGAGTTGTCTTTTTAGCCGTAGAATTGCACAATTAATCATTCCGACGTATATTTTTGAAAAACCATTGCCCATCCATAGCGAGATTATTACCCTCAATAAAAGACCATCGGGAGAAACGGTGCACACGATATGGTATCGGACTTTCGGTGTGCAAATGCAGGTTCTGTATTCGGGTGTTTATACACTGTGCACAATGCCCAATGGCACCGTTTGCGTAAAAGCTGTTTTTCCATTACCCAGGGGAAATGCCACAGTGATCATGCAGCCTTCGGTTGGCCCCCATGGTGAGCTTTCGCTTCTTTCCTCCGGGAAAAAATTTGGTGATCCCGGCTTCTATTTCCTGCTGGAGGATTCCCAGGGAAGGATATGGTCACGGTATTTGCGATCCTTTAGAGATCACCTGGTGGTGCAAAGTCAAAGAGGACAAATTACTGCGAAGCAGATATTAACGCTCTGGAATCTGAAGGTTGTTCAATTCGATTATGAGATAGTTCGCATTCCGAAAATGAAACGAAATTAATTGGCCGCAACCGATGCAGGCCCATGAAAATGGCGCAAGCATCTCATTCTACACGAATCAACCGCCTAAGCGGTTCAGCTGCTCACCCAGGCGCTTCAGATCGCCAAGCAAATCCACCGGCACGGGCTTAATCGCCTGGCCGAGAGTGTTGGCGTCGTCGATCAGGTCGAGAATCAGTTTTTTATTGGCGAAACGCTTCGATGCGGGCCAGCGCATGAATTCGTTCTTAAATTCTGCGGCCTTGGAGTCGACCATGGCGACGATTTTATTGAGCGCGGCGACCTGTTCAGATGACATAAAACAGCGAACAGACAAAGATGCTGCAGCGTCAAGAGATAGTGCACTGCAAGGACACGCACCCCCTACAGAGTGCATGCCGGGAGCATTCAATGAAATAAAAGCTACGTTACCCGTAGGGGTTACGCCGAAAATGTTTTATATGCAAATACTGCTCCTGCGCGCCCTGCCGGCTTTGGCCGCCATGGCATTTCTCGCCCTTTCAGCCTGTAAATCTGCCCCCAAGAAAGAACCGGTGATCGAACCAGCCCCGGTAGTCGCCGAGCCCCCTAAAGTGGAAGAACCGGTAGTGAAAGAGCGCGCCGTGCCTGAAGTGCGCGAAGAAGAAATGGAAGTTGCCGTGCGCGGGGCACTGACGCTGCGCAGCGGGCCGCGCCGCACTAGCCGAGCGCTGGGTGTGATTCCCTATGGTGCGCGGGTAACCGTGCTCGATCGTTCGGGGACAGACGCTCAATTTGAGCGCGAAGAAAATATGGACGAAAGCCTGTCACACAGCCACGACCACGGTCGTTCCAAAAAGAAATCCGCCCTGAAGAAATGGTATAAAGTGCGGTACGAAGACGAAACGGGCTATGTATTCGCAAAGTACTTGCGCGAGCCGGGTGAAAAGCGCAGCTATACGGTCAAAAAACGCAAGTCACGCAAACGGCGCAAAGCGACGACGAAACGCGCGGGTTCTGCGAGCCAGCAGAATGACAGTGCAATGCCGCAGGAAAAAGGGAAGAAGCCTTAAGAACCTATTTCAGTAGCCATTCGGCTTGGCGTTTCTGCGAATCGCCAAGGCCGCGATGCATGATTTTCCACCACCGCTTAGGGCTCAGCAACCGCCGCTGCGCTGAAAAGCAGAAAGCCCGCAACTTTGCAAGGCAAAGTTGCTGCTAAAGCGCTTCGCTGCTTTCTGCTTTTCGCGCCCGAAGAAAATCATGCGTCGCGGCCTACTGAAATAGGCTTTAAGTCATTCTAATCGCACCGTCGAGCCTGATTACTTCGCCGTTGAGGTAAGTGTTCTCGATGATTGCCTGCACGAGTTGCGCGAACTCGGGCGGACGGCCCATGCGGTTGGGAAACGGAATCGTTTCAACGAGCTCTTCTGAGGCTTTGCCCGGCAGCCGCGCCACCATCGGCGTCTCGAACGCCCCCGGTGCGATGGCCATCACACGAAAACCATATTGCGCCATCTCGCGCGCCAAGGGCAGAGTCATGCTCGCAACACCGCCCTTGGAAGCCGAATAAGGCGCCTGCCCGACCTTGCCGTCATACGCTGCGACGGACGCCGTGTTGATGAATACTCCACGCTCACCGTCGGCATTGGGTTCTTGCTTGCTCATTGGCGTCGAAGCGATGCTGATCACATTATAAGTGCCCATGAGATTCACCTCGATGATTTGCCGCGCGGCATCGAGTGCTCCGAATTTTTTTCTCGAGACGGTCTTTACCACATTGCCGATACCGGCGCAGTTGATGACACCGTGCAGGCCACCGAATTTGCTGAACGCCAGGTCAACCGCGGCTTGCACCTCGTCGGGGTTAGTCACACTCGTTTTTATGAATTCTGCGCCGATTTGCGTGAGCCCTTCGGGCTCACGCAAATCGGCGATTACAACATTGCCGCCAAGCGACGCGAGGCGTTTTACGGTTGCGAGCCCCAACCCTGAACTGCCGCCGGTCACGAGAAAAGTGCTGCCCTCTATTTTCATAAGTTAGCTTTCATTTACAATGAACAAAGTACCGCGGCAAGCCGCAAAAACTATTGGATTATCTCTTTTTCCTTGTAGATGTGTTCGCCGTCCATCGGGAAAATCGATACCTGCTCACACTGTGCATAGAGGCGTGAATTGTGCAGGCTGATGTAGCGCAGCGTCGTACGCGACGGTGAACGCAAAAGTGCGGCAATGCCTCTGCGTAACCGAGTAAAATCCGCCATACGTCGGCGGGTTTTGCCCCCAAAGCCAGCTGCTGCCGGATGGTTTCACCGCAGTCTTGCAGAGTCATCTGTTATAGTCTGTTTGATCTACAGATTTGCCAGTCTGATTTGGCGGCCGTGCCAGTTTTTTATGACACCGGTGGCATTTTTTTGGCCCGAGTAAACTAATGTATACCATATAGTTCATATAGACCACATGGCACCGACTAACTATTCCATTCCCGAAGCAATCCACCGCGCGGCCGAGCAGGTCATAGAAAAAGACGATAAGCTCGTGATTCGCGCCTATGGTGTTATACACTCAACCGAAGATTTTATGCGGGCGTTCATTCGCAAGGTAATGGCGAAATATAACCGCATCGATCTGGCCCCGGCTGTGGAAATTGTTGTGAAAGAGCTGGTGATGAACGCTGCCAAGGCGAATTTCAAGAAAATTTACTTTTCTGAGCACAACCTGCAGATCGACAACCCGGCGCACTTTGAGAGCGGCATGGCGGGGTTTCGTAATATTATCGATGAGAATATTTTTGTCGACTATGGCAAAAAAGCGCGCGAAGCGCAGCTGATCGTCGAAACTTCATTCGACTTCAATAAAGACCGCGTGATTGTAGAGGTGCGCAACAATGTGCCAATGGCGGCGCATGAAGAACAGCGCGCACGGGAAAAACTCAGGCAGGGCCTCGAGTGCAATGACATGGTAGAATTCATGATGGAACACATGGACGAAACCGAGGGTGCCGGTGCGGGGCTCGCGCTGTGCGTGACCACGATGCGTTCTGCCGAGCTTGACCCGCGGCTATTGAGCATCTCGACAGATTTCAAGACACAAACGGTCGCTCGCGTCGAAATTCCTTTGCATGCAGGATACCCCCCTTCGCGCCAGCGCTGGCAGGCCGCGCTGGCGGGCTGATACCGAAACGGCCTGTTTCCGATTTTCTGCGCCGCCGTGCGAGCGGCGTTCGCGGCATTTTTCGAGGCGCCCGATTGTGAACTGCTGTTTACGCAGTGAATGCTCCGCAAAGTTTGAAGCAGAGGGTGACGCGCTTTAGTATTATGTCACATCTAAAATAACTGAACCATATGCCTACCGCGATACCTGAATTGATCGGTGAAACTGCCGAAGTCATTCGTGAAGATTCGCGCGTGATTGTGCGCGCGCACGATGCCAACCACAGGCTTGAAGATTTCATTCGCGCGTTCGTGCGCGATCTGAGTGAAAAATTCCATCGCCCCGATATCGCGCCGGCGCTCGAAATCATTCTCAAAGAACTCGTCACCAACGCTGCGAAGGCGAATTTCAAAAAGATTTTTTTCGCTGAAAACGGCCTGTTGCTGGAAAATCCCGAACAGTATGAAGAAGGTATTCTGCGTTTCCGCGAAATCTTTTCGCAGGAAATGTTCGCGGAATATGGGTTAAAGGCGCGCGATGCCCGCCTCGAAGTGCTCATCATATTTGACTTTAACGCCGACCGTTTTCTTTTTGAAATTCACAACAATGTGCCTATGTCGAGCGCCGAAGAACGCCGCGTGCGCGAAAAACTGAAACTCGCGATGCGCTGCGGCAATGCCGGTGAATTTATCATGGAACACGTCGATGAGACCGAAGGCGCGGGCCTGGGCCTGATGCTGTGCATCGCAGCGCTGCGCTCGATCTCGGTCAATCCGCGTTACTTTTCCGTCGCCACAGATCTCGAAAGCCGCACCGTCGCGCGCATCGAGGTTCCCCTGCACAGCGATTATGAACCCGAGCGGGAGCGCTGGCAGGGTTCCATTAACGGCTGACCGTTTCTCACGTCCCTTTTTTGAAAACAAAAAGACCGGTGACGAGACCAGTCAATCCCGCGAGTGAGAGCATCACCGGCGAGAGTACATAGACACCGAAAAAATCCCTAATGAATGAACCGCTGAGGGCTTTTACGACTTCCGGAGCTGAACCTCTGTATTTCGAAAATATCTTAGCAGTAACCGCCTCAGACCCCAGGTATGGAATAAACAACAGCAATCCAGCCAAGAGCAGGGCAATTCCGAGTGAGAGTGCAATTTTTCGTTTGTCGCGCAGCAGAAAAATAATCAACGCAGCAAAGAACAGCGTGAAGCCGATCGCCCAGCGATAATAACCGTAAAATTTTATGGTTAAGTGACGCAGCGGTAACAACTGATCTGATTTGAGCCGCATTATTTTGAGAAAATCGAGCTCATCGGGCAGTTTCTCCAGCAGCAACTTTGCTGCCGATTCGACAACCGGAGAAGGCAGGTATTTCATTGTTTCATGACGGTGTAAAATGCCGGTGGTACGCGTGAGTAGCGCAGGATCTTTTTTTAAACCATTCAGGTCGAGTGCGAGCCGCGGTTCGTTTCGATTGCCTTTCAGAAAATCGAAAAAAGGGTCCAGCATCGGCTTTGCCTGTTTTTTTATCTCTGGTTCAATCAACGCCATCCCAAATCCGAAGAGAAATGACACTTCAGCAAAGGATATTTTCCTCTTCTGATCCTCTTGCACAGCATCAGTCGCCGCAACAAGGCTTTGTTTGTTTAACCAGCGACTCACAAACTCAGTATTCGCCACGCTGCGATCGACAGCAAAGAATAATCCCGTTGCCGACGCGGCAAAGCTCAGCCCTGTGCCGGCGACCACAACTAAAAGCCATTTTAACGGATTCATATTAACCTCTCAGCGACGGTAGTCGCGCAGCACTCTTTTCCCGAGGCTCGCCTTATGCACTTCGTCAGCGCCGTCATAGATACGCGCTGCGCGCTCATGCCTGAACCAGTACGCCAGAATCGTGTCGTCTGACATCCCCAAACCGCCATGGATCTGCAGCGCCCGGTCGAGAATGCGGTTCATCACATTCGCGACAACGAACTTGATCATCGCAACTTCATCGCGTGCTTTTGACATACCCAGGTGCTCAATCGCCCACGCGGCAGAAAGAGTCATGAGCCGCGCTCCATGCAGTTCGGCCGCGAGCTCGGCGACATAGAGCTGTGTGATTTCGCTGTCGGCAAGCGTGCTTCCGTCATTGTGGATTTTCCGCTGGTTCGCGCGGCGGCAGAGCATTTCGAACGCGCGCGCGCTTATACCCAGCCAGCGCATGCAGTGGTGAATGCGGCCGGGCCCGAGGCGCTCCTGCGCGAGCTTGAAGCCCTGCCCCTCGCGGCCGAGCAGGTTCTCTTTGGGAATGCGGCAGTTTTCAAACACGACCTCTGCATGGCTTGCATAGTCGCTGCCGGTTTCACCCATGATCGGTATGTTGCGCAGAATGCGAAAACCCGGTGTGCTCGTCGGCACAATGAACATACTCGCGCGCAAAGCGGGATTCACGTCGGGGTTCGTCACCATCATCGCAATCGCGAATGCCGAACCTTCGGCTGCCGTCGTGTACCACTTACGGCCATTGAGTATATAGTGATCGCCGTCTTTGACCGCGCGTGCTTCCAGAAGCGTCGGGTTCGAACCCGCGGTATCGACTTCAGTCATAGCAAAGCAACTGCGGATTTTTCCCTGTGCCAAAGGCTCTAACCATCCTTCTTGCTGTTCTTTTGTGCCGAACATGTGCAGAATTTCGATATTGCCCGCGTCGGGCGCCTGGCAGCCAAATACATAGTGTCCGAGAGGCGAGCGCCCGAGCGCCTCTGAGACATAGCCGTGCTCCACGAGGGTTAATCCCACGCCGCCGAGCTCTTTCGGAATCTGCGGCCCCCACAGGCCGAGCGATTTTGCCTTTTCCCGCTTTTCGGTCAGCAGCGGCACGAGTTCTTTGAACGGCTTACTGAAGAACTGCGGTTCGAGCGGAATAAGTTCATTTGCGACAAAATCTTCGTATTGTTTGAGCAGCGGTTTGAGTCGGTCTGAAATTGCGAGATTCATTTGTTAGGGGCCTGCCCCGAGCACAGTCGAGGGGTCAACAAAACGGCGCCTACCCTGCGGATAACGCGTGCGTAGCTCACGGCCCTACGGGCCCCGCTGCGCTCGCTGGGGCGCGATGGCTCGCTCAATATACTATACTATGTATAGTGTTATTCTGGTCGGCAATGCCCCCCATATGTATAATATCTGCATGAACTACGCTATCAGCAAAAGAACAACGATGGACATGGCTACGGCCGAAGCGCGCGTGCGCGAAGAACTGCTGAAAGAAGGTTTTGGCGTGCTGACCGAAATCGATATGCAGGCAACGCTCAAGAAGAAGATCGATGCCGATATTCGTCCATACAAAATTCTCGGCGCCTGCAACCCGCCGTTCGCGCTCAAATCACTGCAGCTCGAAGACTATATCGGGCTGATGCTGCCTTGCAATGTGTTGTTGCAGCAACGCGAGAATGGAATCGAGGTTTCTGCGATTGACCCAGTCGCTTCAATGATGGCAGTCAAGAACGCGGCGCTCGAAGCGACGGCCGGCGAAGTGCGCGACAAACTCAAACGCGTGATCGCCGCTCTGTAAATAAGGGGGCGCATTCGGTCATAACTACTTTTCCACTGTCGAGCGGGAAACGTATAGAATACCCGAGTAACACGTGAATATGAAGCCCAGCGTTTGTACCCCGTACGCAACCATCAACACTGCCAGATTATCCGCAAAAACCGACACGAGCGGAATACCAATCAGAAAGTACACAACGAGATTCACTTTGAGTGGCAGATAGACCACACGCGAAAGATCCACAGGTGGCGAAGAATTTTTGCGCGCGCTGCGCACAGAAGCGCGGTAAACGGCGAACAGGAATACCGTATGCACCAACTGCATTAGCAATATTGGCCAGGTATGCCCCTGCCAGGCGAAAAGAAATAATAGCGCGAGCGGCGAGAGCAGCAGTACATACACGATTAAAGGCAGAAAATTACGCAGGCGCATTATCTTTTTGTACCAAGAACGCGCAACAATCGCACAGACTGTAGCACCGGCGAGCAAGCGAGAAATCCGCTCAGCGCCGCCGAAATAACAAAACCCCACGCGATATCGGTCTTCGTAAACCCATCACCCGTATAGATTTCTTTCGGTGTTGCGAGGTCAATGGTAAGTACAACCGCCCCGGCAGTCAGGGCGCTGAACACCAGACAAATACCGATTGCAAAAAGCCATACTGTTTTGCCCGCTGCCACCTCAACGCCTCGTTTGAGGCATCGGTGTAAAAAGATGTGCGGAAAGATTGAAAGCAAAAAAACACTCAGCGGCAATATAAAAGCCAACAGGTTTACCACGCCGGAAAACGCGCCGGCGCCGAGCGGCTCGGCAGAGAGCGGCGATACGGAAAAAAATGACAGCAGGCAGAGGGTAATGAAATAACCGGGAAAGACTGCCTTTGCGCGCATGTTATCCCCAGCTGACAAATCTCTCTTCGACCTGTTCGCCGCACGCATCGCAGCGCGTCTGTTGCGGTGTTACTTTGCCGGCAAGGCAATACGGGCAGGCATTGTCATCGACCAGAATTTTGACCTGGTTGCCGAGCTCGTAACCGCAGTCGGGACACGTCGGATTTCTCAGTTTGTCTTCCCAGTCGCCCCAGCAGTGCGGACAGCTGCTTTGCTGGAATACCTTTATCTGGCCGTCGCAGATATAGCGTACGGCCGCGTCGCCATGGTTAAAGTCGTACTTATCGCCGTCGCTGAGGTAGGCGCGGCTGGTTTCGGCCACGATCACCTCGCGCTCGCGCTCCGAATCAGAAAGCTTGAACTGCAGCGCCAGCGTCACCGCCTGATCTTCGCTGCCGGTTTTGGCGAGATCCAGGAGTTGCTCTTCGAGATCGGCAAACGCGCCCTGTTCAATGAGCTGCTGGAATCTCTCTTCGACCAGCGCCGCAAGATCGTCGGCCTGTGAATAGTTGAGGTCTGAAGACATGGGTAAAGAGAAGAATCTGAATGAGCGCGTAAATGAGGTAAAACCTTTCGCTGCGAATAGAGTTGATTGTTTGCAGAAGCGCGAAAACGTGGCAATTCCAGATGCTTCGTTGTTTCAAGAATGGCCCTTGTTTCAGGTCGTTGGCGCTACCGTGGCTGATAGGTCTTGCGAGCTGCAATTCGTGGGGCAAATTCTGGCAACTGCCCTTTAATGCCGTCGCCTCGGGCAATGGTGCCGTCACAGGGTTTCCGGCGTCTGGCCCATTTACTGTGGATTTCACAGCTGCGATCGACATCGGTTCGGTTTCTGCAAACACGAACATCGGCAGCGCCACATGCTCGGGCTCGGTGCAGGTTTCGCTCGATAACTTTGCATCCTGCCTGTCGCTCAAATCTCCCACGCTCGCAAACAATGATACGCGACTGGTCATCACGCCGCTGCCTTTCCTGAAACCACTTACAACGTATAAGGTGCGCGTAACGACGGCACTGAAGAGCAACCAGGGTGTCGCCTTGAGCAGCGATTATACCAGCGACACGTACACGACGAAAGATTTTGGCAAATGGGTCTTTACCGGCAACTTCACCTCAGCCAACCTCTCTTATGCGACTTTGAACCAGAGCACAGGGAACGTGAGTGCATTCGCAACGGTAGCAAACGGTTCACTCACGATACCTTTGGCGATGGATCCTGGTGGCAGAGTTGTAATTTCGAGCCACAATACGGGCACCTCGTTAAATTATTCGAGTATCAACCAAACGACGGGTGTTCCCAGCGCGGGTTCGACATATGCGGATGTCACTTTTAACCGCGGTTTTGTTTTTCATCCAACACTGTCTACCCTCTATGGCGCAGGCAACAACTCGACAGTTACACAATATTCAATCAACATGAATACGGGGGCTCCATTGAGCGCGGCGAATCTTTCATTGCCCGGCAGCTCCCTCACCGGCATCGGCATACATCCTACTGGAAAATACGTTTATGTTTCTTCGAACAGTAACGACCAAATCTATACGGTGCAAATAGATCAGGCCAGTGGCAGCCTGACTAGTCTGGTTGGGCAAGTCGCAACCGGTGGGGCGAGCCCTGTGACTCCAGTCATCGAATCGAGTGGCAGTTACCTTTATTCTGCAAACAACACCCCGCAAACAATGTCTTATTACTCAATCAGCCAGTCGACGGGTCTGTTGACTCTGCTCGGCACCGTTTCAGTTGGCAATAATCCGCAGGGCGCAACGATTGATCCGACGGGACGCTTCGTCTATATCGTCAACACCAGCGGCCCTTCGGTTTCTGTATTTAGCATTAACTCTGCGAACGGATTTCCGAACCCCGTGCAGACTTTGAGCGTGGCGAATTTTCCGACTTTTATCGCGATCGAAGCCAGCGGTCGGTTTGCCGTTGTCAGCTACGGCTCTACAACCAACCAGGTGGGCTCTTACAGCATCGATGCGCAGACAGGCGCTCTGACACAGATTAATTTGCAGGCTGCAACGAATGCGCAGGGTATTGCGGTTTATTAATTCTGGCTGACGCCGCTTCAAATGCTTAGATTCATGCGCATATGCCACAAACTATCCACGAATTCACCGCCGCGAACATCGCGGGCAAAGAAATCAGCCTCGCCGATTACAAAGGCAAAGTTGTGTTGATTGTAAACACCGCGAGCAAGTGCGGCTTTACCCCGCAGTTCGCGGGCCTCGAGTCGCTTTATGAAAAATACAAAGACCGCGGCCTGGTGATTCTTGGCTTTCCATGCAACCAGTTCGGCGCACAGGAACCCGGCACCGCAGACCAGATTCAGGAATTCTGCCAGCTCAACTATGGCGTGAAATTTCCGATGTTCGGCAAGATCGACGTCAATGGTTCGGGTGCGCACCCGCTGTTCAAGTTTCTGACTTCTGAAAAACCGGGAATCCTCGGCATTGAAGCCATCAAATGGAATTTCACGAAATTTCTCGTCGATAAAAACGGCAATCCCGTAAAACGCTATGCTCCCAACACCGAACCGAAAGACATTGCGGCGGAGATAGAAAAGCTTCTTTAAAGATGGCGCCGCAGCACTGGCTGTTTCGTGTCGAAAACAAAGTTGCCACGGTTTCACTGAACCGACCGGCCACCGGCAATAACGTCAACCTCGACTGTCTCGCTGAGCTGAAACAGCTCAGCGAAAAAATCGCTGCCGACGCGGACATTCACGCAGTCGTGCTTTCTGGCGAAGGTAAACATTTCTCCGTGGGCATGGACGTTGCCGTCATTCAGCAGATGGTCGGTCAGAGTTTCGAGAGCTACTCCGAACACCTGAGCGCAGGCCAGCGCGCCATCGATGCATTTGAGGCGATGCAAAAGCCGGTGATTGCCAAAATCCAGGGGTTTTGCATCGGTGCAGGTATCATTCTTGCCGCGTGCGCCGACTTTCGCATGAGCAGCGATCGCGCCATCTATTCGCTGCCCGAAGTGCAGCGCTCGATTGGGGTCATCATGGGCCTCAACCGGGTTACGCGGCTCATCGGCGTGGCACACACCAAGCGTATGGCGATGCTGGGTGAAAAATTTTCCGCAACGGAAATGGCCGCGATGGGTTTTCTGACGAAGGTTTGCCCGGGTGAAAAACTTTCTGCCGAGGTGGATATCCTCCTCAAGAAAATTCTCGCGCTGCCACCGCAGGCCGTTTCACTCAATAAACAGATTGCCGACTTCTCGTATGCGGAATTTCTGCGCGCTTCGCAGCGGTTTGAACTCGAGCGGCAATACCAGTTGAATGGCACCGCCGATTTTAAAGAAGCAATGCAATCTTTTTTTGAAAAGCGCCCGCCGCGCTATACCGGCAAATAGCCAGTGCAACTGCGCTGGGTGATAGGGATTTCCATAGCCATCGCTGCGCTGGCAGCCTGTAGCACGCCCGCGCAGCCGCAAAACGCAACCCCATTGCGCCGCATGCTTTACGTGGTGCCCGAGGCGTTGCCCAGAGATTACGCCTGGCAGATTCACGGCGAGGCCGTCACCGACGTCGTCTGGGTGGGAATGCGCCTCAACCGCAAAGGCCGGCTTGAAGGGGCTGGCACAGTATTTGCCGCTATGGAAAAACAGAGCACACAACCACCTGCCCCAGCTCTGGAAATCCATAGCAGAGAAAAGTTGGCTCACCACCAGCTTATAGGCCTTACCAGTACCGATGCCGGCGCGCAGATTCTGCGGGATGCCCCCACGCGACGGGCGAGCCAAACGGCGCTGCTGCAATTACTGAAAAATTCGCCACAGGTCGCGGGCCTGCAGCTCGACTTTGAATACCTGCCGCCGCAGTACGCCGCTGCATTTGTTTCCTACATCCGCGAGCTGCGCGCAGCGCTGCCGCGCGAGAAGACCCTGCATGTCGCCGCGTTTCCGCCGGCGGGCATGCCCGAGGCGTGGCGCGGATTTTTTGATCTGCCCGAACTGGCCACCGCGAGCGACGGCCTTGTCGTGATGCTTTACGATTACCACCGGCCCGGCACGGTGCCCGGTTGTGTCAGCGGCATCAGTTGGCTGCACGAAAATGTTCGCTCACTTGCCCAACTGCCGCAGGAAAAAATCTGGTTGGGGGCCCCGCTATATGGCTATCACTTCGCGGGGAAAAAGACCACCGCAACGGGCGAATCGCGTTTTGAAAAGCGCAAAGGCCGTCGCAGTGAAGCCGACGGCTGCTACCGCATTCAATCCGCCGCAGGCGAAACCTTTTACCCGGCGCCGGCGCTCTATAGAGAATATGATCGCCTCGGGCGCGAAAATGGCTTCGCGGGTGTCGCCTATTGGCGCGCCGGGCTTGAACGATGACAGACGCAATTGGTCGAAGCCTTCAAAGGACTGCGCGCGGACGAAAAAGGACTTCATTCACATAGATATTTTTCAGGCTTTCGTAGAGCGGTACTTTATCGATGATCCAGGCGGCTAACAAACTCACCAACCCGGCAAGCATGAGAAAAAATATGACTGAATGACGGTCAGTCATTTCCAAAACCAGAATGGCAGACGTGAATGGAGAACGAGTTACACCAGTTAAGAATCCAACCATTCCTGTTAGAATAATCACGTTCGCTTGTTCTAAGGGCAAGCCGATTGAATTGGCCATCAGCGCACCGAGACTGGCGCCTGTAGCGAGTGCTGGAGCAAAAATCCCTCCAGCGCCACCGGCGACAAAGCTGATGATGGGACCAAAGAAACGCAGGATTCCAAGCGAGATACCGATCTCTTCGTCGCGAAACAAAAGACGCAGGACGGAATCTTTTCCTGAACCCAGAATCACTGGTGAAACAGAAAAGGCTATGGTGGCGAGCAATAATCCAAGAAAACCTGCGATCAGCAATCTCTGTCTCACAGTCTGCATTTGGCGAATGACCATTATGAGACCTAATATGAATTGAGAAAATATGCCGCCAAGGGCGCCGCAAACCAACGCAGTCATCACCACAAAACCAACCAGGGTTAATACTGTGCCCGAAACGTTCGGATAACCCAGGTAGAGATATGGACCGAGCAGCATTTGTGCCGAAAATCCTGCGATAATGACCGCTGTCAGCAAGGTTGTCCGGAAAGAGTTAAAATGCAATCTACTCAGCTCTTCAATGGCAAAGACGATTCCCCCCAACGGCGTATTGAATGCAGCGGCCAAACCTGCCGCGCTGCCCGTTAATATCATGATCTTTTCCGAATACGCTGGCCAACGCGCGGGCAAAATACGCCCAACGAATCGGAACACGGCACCCGATATTTGAATTGTTGGTCCCTCGCGGCCAATGGCCCCCCCGCCAAGAACTAAGACACAACTACTAATGACTTTCACAATAGCCACGCGCAGGCCGAGTAATCGTTCGATTCCTGTGGGGTTTCCCGTACCCGAAATCTCTAACGCGGCTGTTATTTGCGGAATTCCGCTTCCCCTCGCCAGGGGTGCAAAACGCTGAACGACATATCCGGCACAAATAAAACTGATCGGCGTCAAAATGAAGAGCAGCCAGGGTCGTTGGGAAACGATAGAAGCGCCCACCGTTTCAGCGCGAGCGAATAGAGTCGCATAAAGTACGGCGATGCCACCGGCAAGGGCAGAGGCGAACCATAGGGGTAACGCGCGCAAAAAATTTTCCGCGATGATACGATCTATGCGAAGGCGCGCGAAAATTCGAAAAATCTTGTTTTGCAGTCTGTTGCTGAAGAGCGTGAAGCGCCTCAACAGTTTCTTTTTTAATGGATAAGTTCCCTTCATCTGATTGCGACTAAAGATTTGAGAAGCTGCCTGCACTCTTGCACATCGCGCACGTAAAACTTGGCAGCCGATTCGCCCACGCCGACACGGATAGTGCAGGCGCTGGCGGGCAGTACCTGAAACATATCTTCGTCGGTGGTGTCGTCCCCTATGGCAAGTATGAAATCGTGCAAAGGCAAACTAACAATAGAAAGCCCCGCCGTGCCTTTTGTCGCCCCCTGATTTCTGACCTCAATGAGCGAACTACCTCGCATGACCTGGACATTGATATTCGAAGTAAAATGCAACAGGTCGTCGAAGAGTTCGTTGATTCTTTCCCTTACAAGCTCTGGTTCGCCTAACGCGTTACGGTAATGAAAAACGAGTGCCGATTCCTTTTTTTCAATGAAACTGCCATATACGCGGTTTTCGTATCGTTCCATGACCGGCAGAATTTTCTCAAACCAAGCCGTGGATTTTCTGTCAATCGTTTGCCATCCCCGTTCGCGCGGAGACCGGATAAATGCCCCGTGTTCTGCAATGAGACCAACAGCGCTGTTCTTGATATTTTGAGACAAGAAACCTCGTTCGCGACCGCTGACTACATATACCAATGTATCCGGGATTTGAACCATGCGATCCAGAATCTCTTGCAATGCTTCATCTGCCGTTGCTTCCTGCGGATTCGCACGAAAATCCACGAGCGTACCGTCGTAATCCAGCAGCACGACCCGATTTTTGGCCGACCGAAACTGTGTCACTACCAACTCTTTTTTCTTCGACGACAGATACTTATCCTGGTATCTCTGCGTCTTTGAATCGATCGCAGTCAGCGAATCCATTATTTCATTCATCCAATTCTTGATGTCGCGTTTTTCCAGATAGCGGCGCATGGGCTCATTTCGCGCCACCTGCTCAGCAACCGGAATCTCCAATGCCTGCTTGATTGCATCGGCGATTTCTGAGATGCTGTTAGGGTTAACCAGAATCGCGCCCGCCAGTTCGCGTGCCGCGCCTGCCATCTCGCTGATAATAAGCACGCCTGTATTATCGTTTCTTGCCGCCAGGTACTCCTTCGCAATGAGATTCATTCCATCTCTGAGCGGAGTAATCAATGCGATCCCGGCATTCCTGTATAGCGCGAGCATTTCATTCATGGTCAAACTTGCATATTGGTAGAATATCGGTACCCAATTACCGGCTGAAAATGCACCATTGATCTTTCCGACGAGCTCATCGAGCTGCCTTTTCAAATTCTGGTAACGGTCAACTCCGATTCGACTGGGTACTGCAATGACATGCAGCTGCACGCGCCCCTGCATTTCGGGAAATTTAGTCAGAAACAATTCAAAACCCTTCAGGCGATTCAGTATCCCTTTTGTATAATCGAGCCTGTCGACAGAGAGAATTTTTCTGAACGCGTTATCGGGCATTCGCATCCACGGCATGGCAGATTCGGATTGAGTAGAAAAGTATTGAAAATCAATGCCCATCGGAAAGGTATCTGCCTTTAAAACATACCCATCCATTTTTATCTCGCCCAATGTATGTTCCCGGCCGAGAATGCGCTGAACGCATCGCAGAAAATGCTCCGTATAAGCGTGCGTATGAAACCCGACCAGATTTGCAGCGGTCATACCGGTGAGGATATCGTTGCGCCAGTGGCTCGGCAACAGCCGGAAAATTTCGAACTCGGGAAATGGAATATGGAGGAAGAAACAAATCTTAATATCGGGAAACAAATCGCGCAGCAGTCGCGGCAGGAGCAACAAATGGTAGTCGTTTATGAATACAACATCATCAGACTGCAGAATTTCCGCCACACGATTACAGTAGAGCACATTCACTTGAACGTATTCCTGCCAAAAGGCATCCTGGAACTCAGTCAGGGAGGGGAAATAATGGAATAGTGGCCAGAGAGTCTTATTACAGAACCCATCATAGAAATTCTCCATCTGCTCCTCGGTCAGGTGAACCGGAAAGTAATCGGAGCCTAAGGCCTGAGTCAGCTCCAGAGAATCGTCGGGCACCGTTACACCGGGCCATCCCACCCAAATGTGCTCGAAACCGGGATTAGCCTGCTTTTGGCCATTGATATAAGAAGATATCCCGGTTGCTACTCCGCCAACAGTTGGCTTCGAAACCAGCTTTCCCGCGACCGGGTTTAGTTGAACCGGCAAACGATTGGATACTACGATCAGCCGCATACGACAATATCGAATCCTTAAATCTCTTGTCTCGCGTTTTCCAATTCCCAGAACGACGGTAATGAACAGGGTTTTTGGATCTGAACCATTGATGCGATACGGAGTGATTGGCGACACTCGCACCGTCGCCTTGGTTTGCGCCAACGGCTCGATCGATTGGGCATGCCTGCCCGACTTTGATTCTCCTGCCATGTTTGCAAAGTTGTTAGACACAGAAGCAGGTTCATTTTCTATTCGCCCCGCAACTGCTTATGCCAGCCGCCAATATTACGAAACAGGTACGAATGTCCTGATCACCGAATTTTCGACCGAAAGCGGCAAGATCCGGTTGCGCGACTTCATGCCCTATGTTCCCCAACGCAAAGTGGCCACAGCCGAAATCCATCGTATTCTTGAATGCGCGGATGGCGAGGTTGATGTTCTGCTTCAATTTTCACCGCGATTCGACTACGGAAAAAATATCCCCTGTTTTACAACTTCGGAATTCGGCGTGAGAGCAGCGCACGGAGAAATTTCGGTTGTGCTGTCTACGCTCGTACCCTGCACCATGACACAAAATTCCGCCGAGGCGGCGTTTACTGTGAAAGCCGGGGACGAACTTTCCTTTATCGTAGATTGGGACATGAAAGAAATACATCCCCCTCTGAGTTACCAGACATATAAGCGCATCTGGGAAACCCGAAAATCCTGGCGCAATTGGATTGGCAGGATGAATTATCAGGGACGTTACCGTGAAGCCATGGAGCGCTCGCTCTTAACTCTGAAACTGTTATCATACGAACCGACGGGCGCCATTGTTGCCGCACCGACGGCCTCCTTGCCAGAATGGCCGGGCGGCGCACGCAATTGGGATTACCGCTTTACCTGGATTCGGGATTCGGCATTTATACTCGGCGCTTTTTTCCGCGCAGGCTATACGGAAGAAGGTACAGCCTACTTCGATTTCATTTTGAAGCGTGTGTTTGACGGCAGCCATCTGAAAATTTTGTATGATGTTCACGGCAACCCGGGCAGTGGAGAGAGAAAACTGGAACATCTTTCCGGTTATGCCGGGTCATCTCCGGTGCGTATCGGGAATGGTGCATCAGATCAGCAACAATTGGATGTATACGGCAGCCTTCTGGACGCCGCCTGGCAATACCAAAATTTTGGTGGTGTACTGACTAATACGGAATGGACGATGCTCAAAGAGATTGTTCACATTGTCGAAAAACGGTGGCGGGAACCCGATTCCGGTATATGGGAGGCAAGATCTGAGCTGCAGCATTACACCTATTCCAAAGTATGGGCATGGGTTGCTTTCGACAGAGCGACGCGCATCGCCGAACGTCTCGGCTTTGAAGAAAATCTTGTGACATGGAAGCACGAGGCTGAAGCCATACGCAAGGAGATTTTGGAAAAAAGCTGGAGTCATAAGTTAGATGCATTTGCACAAGCGTATGGAACGGATATTCTCGACGCTTCTTTGTTAATTCTTTCTGAAGTCGGCTTTATAGCGGTCGACGACGAAAGATTCCAAAAAACCCTCGCGGCAATTAAAGCCAAACTGGGGGACGGGGAACGGCCTCTTTTCTACCGGTATGATACGACCCAGTATGACGATGGGGTCGGCGGCCCCGAAGGCCGATTTCTGCTGATGTCGTTTTGGTACATCGATTGTCTGATAATGGAAGGTAAACTGGCCGCGGCACGCGCCGCGATCGAAAAAATGTTAACGCTGAGCAATCCATTAGGACTCTTTAGCGAATGCGTGCATATCGACACAGCAGGAAACTCCATTTTGCTTGGGAATTTTCCACAGGGTTTTTCTCATCTGGGTCTCGTGAACTCTGTATTCAAACTCGATCAGGCCCGCCGGGCAAAGGAATTATAACAAGCATCATGGGCAGAGCACGGGCGTGATACGGCTGGCAATCATCGGCGACATGCACATGCAGTTCGACGAGGACGATGTGCGTTTTTTTAACGGCTCTGACTATGGCGCGATTCTGCTCGTCGGCGATCTCTCCTCAAAAAACCCCGACAGCATGTTCAAGCTGCTACCTCTTTTGAACCAGCTCACAAAGCCAACGTATTTTATCCCTGGCAACCACGACACGACCGGCGTGCGGCAATTGTTGGGCGAACTTATGCAAAACGAGTTTCTCATCAACTTCGGTGCAGACTCGCAAGACACCCGGATGCAGAAGCTAAAAGCAGAACTTACCGCACCCATTCTCTGCGGTTATTCGAGCCACTCGCTGGCACCTGGCCTCGGGCTCGTTGCGGCGCGGCCGTTTTCGATGGGCAGCACCAACGGCACCGTGAACTTCAAACCCTTTCTGCAAAAAGAGTATGGCGTCTCGACGCTCGATGAGAGCCGCGATAAGATCAAAAGTCTCATCGACGCGGTAAATCCACCTTACCTCGTTCTCGCACACCATGGCCCGTTTGGGCTGGGTGCCAAACCGACCGACATGTTCGGCGCGGATTTTCTGCCGCAGGAAACCGACTTCGGTGACGCAGACCTGACCGGGGCGATTGCGTATGCGGTGAGCATACAGAAGCCGCCGCTGGCCGTGATTGCAGGACACATGCACTACCCGACGAAGCACGGTAAAAAACCAAAACAATGGTATCTGCGCCGTGACGGCATTCTCTACATCAACGCCGCGCGCTGGCCGCGCATTTTCAGACACGAAGGCCGCGAACTGCACCACCATGTGCGGCTGATTCTCCATGAGGATTCAACGACAGAAGTCGAGGCGGTTTACGTGAGCCAAGCGCAGGCATTCACCACGACAGATGACCGGGCAATTCTCCCGTAAGGGCTTTGCGGCTGGCAGTTTGCGGAAACATCCAGGACAAAACAGGTTTACAGTACGCGGCCCGCAGGTTCGTTCGACCCGCCGTGGCGTTCTGGGAAGATTTAAAATCGCAGTTTCTGCCCAAAAAGCTTGAAATCGGGCAAGACATCGTTTTTTTTGAAGGTTTTATTTCGACATTCCGCAATCCGATTGTCATCGGTTCGCTGATCGGTTATTATTTTCTGATCGTCGGCATCAGTTACGCACAGTCCGATTTTGATTATGTATTGCATTGGCTCGCCGGTTCTGTCGCGGTGATGGCGCTGACCTTTACCTACGTCATCGTCCTTTGGCCGCGCACCCGGCATTGGGGTTACCGCAGACAACTGACGGTACTGAATCTCCTTTTTGCCCTCGTTGGCAGCAGCTTCGGCTGGAGCACGGTGCTCAGCTGGTACACAATGAGCGAAGTCTACATCGCAGTCATGACGATTGTGATTTCCGGCATTCTCGGGGCCGCCGTGTATATTTTCGCACACTCGCGCATCAGTTATCTGAGTTTTAGTTTAAGCTGGGCTTTCCCGGGTGTGGTGTTCATGTTTTCGCACTCGGGCGGATTTCACCTGTTCATGGGCGTCTTGTTTTTATCGGGAATCGCTTCTTTCATCATGCTCAACTTCATCGAATACGCGAAACAACGGCAACTTTTTGAGTTCAAGCATAACATGATGAATCTCAACACCGAACTTTCACGCAAAGATGCCGAACTCGACCAGGAACTGCAATTCGCCTCGCACATTCAGGTCGGAATTTTTCCCGAACCGGCGGCCGTGCACGAACCCTATACATTTCATAGCACCGTGCTGCCGCTCGGCCGCGTTTCTGGTGACTACTGTGATATCGTGCTGCGCGAAGGAGCGACCTTTGCAATCGTGGCCGATGCCTCGGGCCACGGCATACCCGCAGCGCTGCTGACCATGGCCGCAAAAAATGTTTTTTCGAATCTTCTGACCGCAGAAACTTCGCCCGAACAGGCATTCGTTGATGGCAACCAGGAGATTCTGAAAATGATTAAGACGCCCGATTTTATGACGGCATTCATGGCGAAACTTTACCCCACCGGGCGCGTGGAATTTTCCAACGCGGCGCACCCGCCGGCGATCTGGCAGACTAATGCCGGCGAGATCAAAATGCTCGACACCTCCGGTTTTATTCTGGGTGGATTGAGCGACGTCGACGCACTGTACGCGAAAGACAATATTCAACTCAGCCCCGGCGACAGGTTATTCCTTTATACAGATGGCATCATTGAAAGTTTTAACCGGGACAAAAAATTCTATGGTATGGAGAGATTAGGGAAAACGCTCGCAGAGACGCGCAGCATACCTTTGGCCAAAGTGGTACCGCACATGTTTTCTGATCTCGTTACCTTTTCCGACGGGGTACCATTTCACGACGATATTACCATGATGGTGATTGAATTTAACCTTTAGCTGCGCAAGATAGATAAAGGAGAACACTCTATGCGGGGATACGAACTCGAAGAACTCACAGCCTATTTTGGCTCTGAAAAGGGTAGCGCCTGGAAATACTATGCACCCGCCTTCGAGCACCTTTCCGATGAAAAAGGAAATCCACGCATCGCTTTTGCATGGACATGGCCGGGATTCTTTCTGGGGCCCTTTTACCTGTTTGCGCGAAAAAACTATATCGCCAGCTTTGTGCTGATAGCAATTGCTGTGGCGCTCAGCTATGTACATACCGGGGCTTTTTTTGCGACCTGGTGCACAGGTGCGCTGATCGCCCCACACTGTGTTTTTCGCCGGTTTTTGAGAGTCGTACAGGCAGCCAGGCTCGAAAGAACCGAAAAGAAAGCCCGGCTAGAGCACATTGCTAAAGAAGGCGGTCTTTCAGCATGGATCGGCGTTCTCGAGTTGTTTTCTTAACCTGATGAATTTACCGTTTACCGGTTAACCACGGCGCCAAACGCAGTTTTCAGCAGTAAAGATGATGGGGCGACGATCGGTTTCTATTTGCGGATGGATTTTTGCTGCGGGAATGCTGTTCCACTGCCAGACTAACCAGCCGCGCAAAATCAATTCTGCCGCAGAAATTGCACTGAAAGGGGCTTTCGCCAACCGCGACGACGCAAAAATCCGTGAGGCAGTCAAAGATGGCGCGCGCGTGAACATACGCAACCGGGATGGGTCGACGCTTCTCGAATATGCTGTTTCCACGGGCGACAAAAATCTTGTCGAGCTCATTGTCGACAGAGGTGCCGACCTGAATGCGACCACGCGCGGATTCACGCCGCTGATGTCTGCGGCATGGAATGGGCGCGTCGAGATCATGCGCATTTTAATAAAAAGCGGCGCCGATATCAATGCCCGCGACGACTATGGGCGCACACCACTCATGCTCGCGGTGTCGCACAACAAGGTCGAAGCGGTTAAGCTGTTGCTCGCAAAGGGGGCGGAGAAAAACCTGCGCGAAAGTGACGGCTACACGGCACTCGACATCGGCATCAAAGAGAAACGCTATGCCATCGTGCAGCAGCTGCGCGCAGCAGGCGCCAAAAGACAGGAAAATGCCGGGACAACCGCATACCACCCTGTATCCCCCGAATTTACCTGCGACGAAAGAAAAACCTATCCGCTGGTCGTTGCTTTTATCAGCTATGGTGCAGGCCCCAGCGTCAGCGCTCCCGAAATTCTGCGCAGTTTTATTCGCCGCTGGCCGAGGGCCGTCAAGTTCGGTGCTGGCGGTTACGGCCCCGAGGGAGAACACTCTTATTGTTTCCCTTTTGAAGATTACAGCGATGATGAGAGAAACGATTTTTTTTCCCGGCTGAAAAAAGAACTGGAAGGTTTTCCGAGTGCCTCTGTCAGGCAAGATACCGCAATTCGCACCTACCCCGACTATATCGCCGGCCCCGGGCAGACGCATAACACTGAACTCAATCACAAAAATCCCGATCGCCCCCGGCAATATCTGCCGCAGAGAAAGCCCGCGCGTCGCTGAGGCGCCACTTGCACACGACGTCCTGAGGCCGGGCGGCAGAATGGCCCTATGCTGAAGGCTGATAAATTACAAACCTACTTTTCGGCGAGGCTTGGGGCCAGCGCAGAGCTTGCAGAGCTACGCCAGCTTTCAGGCGGCGCCTGCCAGGATAATTATCTGCTGCATCTGAAAAGCGGTGCGAGCGATGAAAAACTGGTATTGCGCACCGATAAAGGCGGGGCACTGCTGGGCAGCCTCTCGCGACCACAGGAATACCAGGTGATCGAAAAGGCCGTTGCCGCGGGTGTGCTGACGCCATCCGTAAAATGGCTGAGCGAAGACACGACGATTGTTGGCCATCCTTTTTACGTGATGCAAAAGATCGAGGGTACAGCGAACCCCCGCGAAATTCTCAAGAGTAAAAAAATCGATTTTAAAAAGTTAGCGGCGGATGTAGCAACGAACCTCGCAAAAATTCATAGTATAACATACTCACCCGAAACTTTGCCGTTTCTCGACCGCGGATTAAAGCCCGGCACCCGAGATGTTGCGCTCACTGCCATCGCCGACTGCAGGCGATTGCTCGACGAATTGCCGGGCGGCTACCCCGGTGTGGAACTCTGCCTTAACTGGGCGGAGGCGAACGCGCCGGTGACCGACAAAATTGTTTTGGCGCACAGCGATTTTCGCAGCGGCAACTTCATGGTTGATTGCCGGAGAGGCGGCCCCCGCTGGGGGCAGACTCTCCGGAATACTCGACTGGGAATTCGCACACTGGAGCGACCGGCATGAAGACATCGGGTATATACGCATGCGCGACTGGCGCTTCGGCAAGGTGAAAAACGAGATCGGCGGCTTTGCTTCAGCAGAAGATTTTTACGCTCCGTACGAACAGACCGCTGAAGCAAGAATCGACCCTGAAAAAGTGCGCTTCTGGGAAATCTTGGGTAACCTGCGCTGGGCGATCGGTGCGGCGCAGCAGGGAGAACGGCATCTCTCAGGTAAAGACAACGGCATTGAGTTCGCCTCGATCGGCCGCCGTGTCGCCGAAATGGAACTCGAGGCTATGCGCCTGATCGAAGGCAAGGAGAATTGATATGCAATACCGTCCCGAACATACAGACCTCATCGATGCAATCCAGGAATTTCTGATTAAAGAAGTATTGCCGTTTGTCAAAGAACAGGACGCGCTCGCGTACAAAACCCTCGTGTCATGGAACATGCTGGGTGTGGTCTCGCGCGAGCTCAAAAATGGTCGCCCGCTACTCGAAGAAGATGCCCGCCTACTCGCCAGTCTGACCGGTGAAAAAATCAATCCGCAGGCATTGGGCGACCGCGAATTATGGCAACAGACTCAGGTGCTTGCGAAAAACGTTGCACGCGCAATTCGAGAGAAGAAGGCAATGCCGGGAAGTGGCGAATGGAACGCCGTAAAGGAAGTGCTGAAGCACAACCTGCAAGTATCAAACCCGCGCTACGGCACCGATTAACTATTCCGGAAACTGCTAACCGGCCGGCGCATCGAGTTCAAGCGTTTTCTTATCGCCGCCGCTGACGTAGTTGACGCTCTGCAGAAAATGCAGCATGATCTGCTGCTCTTTACCCTTCACTTTCTGGCTGAACGAGCGGCGCACCGTGACATGATCGCGTACCTTTTCATAAGTAGCCTGGCTGACGAGCACGCTGTTGGCTTCGCCCGATTTTTCGATGCGTGAGGCGGTGTTGACGACATCGCCCAGCGCCGTCCAGTCCATGCGCTTCTTCGTGCCGATGCTGCCCAGAATTACCATGCCAGTATTGATGCCAATGCGCAATTCAATCGGTTCTTCCCCGCTGATTTTGCGGTATTCGTTCAAGCCTGAAAAATTCTTCTGAATTTCAAACCCGGCGACAACGGCTTCGAGCGGGTCGGGAAAAATTGCCATGATGCCGTCGCCGAGAAACTTATCGATAAAGCCGTGGTGGTTTTCGATCGATTTTACCGCAATGCCCATCGCAAGGTTAAGCAAATCGATGACCTTCGAAGGCTCGAGGCGCTCGCTTTTCGATGTGAAACCAATCAGGTCGAGGAAAAATATTGTCAGCTCTTTGTGCTCGTTGGGCAACTTCAGAAAACCGTGGCGCAGGCTTTCGTGCGCCTTGTCGAGAATCATGTTTGGGATATATGGTCTGATAATGCTCTGGATATGCACATTTTCAAAAATGGAACCTTCAGAAAGAGCACCGGCATTTTCTGTCAGATTGATTGTCTGCCAGACGGTTTCCACCTGCTTGGTGTCATGGTTCACAACCCCGCTGATATTAAATAATATTTCACGCTGGCCATCGAGCGTAGAGACTTTGAGCCGGTAATTTTCGAAATGGTCCACGAGGGTGACATTAAACGGGCCGGAAAATACATCTTCGGTGAAACGGGCTTTAATCAACCGCGGAAACTGGTCTGCGTCCTGGTGCTGTATACTGAGTTCAGCGAGCAGCTCGTCTGAGACCTGCAGCACATCACCCTTGTCGCTGAAAACCACGATACCATATTTCAATCGATCAAAGATGCGCGACACCATCTTTTCAGCAACTTCACCACCACTTAGAATTCTGAGTTCATTGCTCTCGTCGCCATGAAAAATACTCAGGGGGATTTCTACACGGGCTGTTGTTTTTTCCTTGCCGATGATTATCTGAAAATTGTGCGGCGATAAACCTAAACCACGCAGCGTCAGAAAAACCAATGTCCAGCCAAGGCCGGGCTTCTCAACCACCGCCGCGCTTTCATCTCCATCGGTATCCATGTAGCGCCGAATACTCTTAGAGTGCGCCGCTTCTTTCAGTAAGTGCTTTAGTTGTTCGTGTTCAGATTCGGGCGGCACACCGTCGTTGATAACCTCTATACGGAGTACATCCCCCACTTTGAGGCAGCGAATGACGATTGCAATGCTATGCTCGCGGCACACACGTTCGAAATTGCGCGCGTAATTGGTTTCAATTTCATCGCGGAATATCGCATTCCACTGTTCATACGGAATATCGCCGAGACCGGTTTCTTTAATCGCGTATTCAAAAAAAGTATGTTTATATAGCGCCTTGAGCGCATTGTCGGCCAGTTCGAGCACAATCGACGTAATCGGCCCGGCCATCTGCCTGCGCCCTAAATCAACAATGACTTTACGCACGCCGTCTTTGATTTGCGACTTGATGCCCGAGTAGAGCTCGTATGCGGTGATCTCAAAGAGAATTTCTTCTTCTGTGGCCTTCGTGTCTTCCATGATAATCAGCCGATGACCGAAAAAACGTGATAGTAGGGATCGCGTTCCACGGCTTCCTTCCAGTTGAGCGCCGAAAGCGGGCCATCAATAGGAATTCCCAGTGGAGCGCAGAAATCATCGACGGTGAGCGCCAGTTGTTTTTCGAGATATCCGTATCCCTGGTTCTTCGCGAGCTGGTTCGCGAGACCAACGATGCGTATAATCTGCTGGTCTTTTTCGGGCAGGCGCGCAATCATGCTGTCTGCCGGCCGGTGCGCAAACACCGTCACCTCGCGATAGATATTCGGCAGGTTCCAGATCTTGATAATCAATTGCCCGACGGTCTGACTATCGACACCAAAGAGTTCGACTTCAGCTGCACGAAACGGTTTACCCGATTCAAACGTTTTATTGAACACTTCAATATATCTTTCACGGTCGAGCTGGTTGAGAATGACTTTGCCGATATCGTGCAAAAGACCGCCGATAAACACCTCTTCAGCCAGGTTCTTCCAGTGCATCTGTTCGCAGATAATTTTACCCATGATCGACGTCACGAGCGAATGCTGCCAGACATAACGGCGAAAGCGCGCATAATTGCCGCTCAAAAAAATGCTCTTGGCAGAAGCCGCCGACACGATCGAAACGATGGTTCTGAAACCAATCATGCCAATCGCCTGCGGCAGCGTGCGGATTTCCTGCCCGCGCGAATAGAAACTCGAATTGGCCATCTTCAGAATGACCGAAGCAATATTCTGGTCGGCGCGCAGCAGGCGGTCTAGCTCGATAAAATCCATGCGCGTATCGTCGCGCAGCTGCAGAACAGCAGATAAAACCTGGGGTTGAAACGGCAAATGTATGTTGCGCAGCTTTTCTTCGAGCTGCGCCGCGTCGGTGGCAACAAATTTACCCTGCACTGTATGTTTCAGCTATGCAGACGCGCTGTAGCGTAAACAGCATTTATGCAGTTTGTCAGAATTGTGCTTCGACTGCCGCGAGAGCCGAGAAGCCCTGGTAGAAAAGCCCTGCCTCAGAACGGCGGTGACCATAAAACACGTTAGCCAACAGCTGCAGATTAAAATGGTCATTTATTTTATATGTCACATCACCTGCTGCAATGCCAGAACCATCGGTCAATGACACGCTGCTATAAACCGCGGCCTCCCATTTATTTGATCCGAAGAATTCGGGATCTGACAGGCGCACGAAGGTGTAATGCTGACCCAACGAAAGGAAATTGTAATTCAGGTTCGCAGCGAGTAAGAACAGACGGTACGGATTTCCCTGGGGTACAACAAATGCAGAATTTGTATAGCGACTGTTGGCGAGCTCAAGGCCGTTCATGTACGTATTCATCTGTGAAGCCGAATATCCCTCACCGTTATAATAATACTCGACCGAAAGATTGAGCTTGTTTTCAAACGTATACTGTCCGCCGATGAGGCTGCGCACGTAGAGCGCATCGTCAGAACGGCTCTCGAAAGAGTATGTCGCCGGGGCAACAAGCGTCGAACCAAAATATACATCCTCGCTCGCTTTATAAGGGCTCATCACCGATGAGCCCCGCTGTACACGGCCTTCTGCGTGCAGCTCAAGCGCATCGCCAAAAACTTTAGCGACCGCGATGCCGGCGTTGTGGCGCGTCTTGTAGAAATAGTGCAATGAGATATCGAAGCCACCCACATACTGGTAAACCTTCAGCCAGTGCGCGTCCTGGCGGTTAAACTGTGTCAGCCTGTCGATTTCGGTGCGGATTTTCGCATCGGAAACATCATTGGGCCCAATCTGCGGGGCATACATGTACGATACGGCACCGCCCTGCCAGAGATATTCGGCACGCGCTAGAATGCTACCCTCGCGGTTTTTCAGGCGGTAACGGTTATCGAAGTTATTACCCGGCAGCGTCGTCGGGTTGATCATAAAATCGACGGGGTTACGCGAATAGCCGACACCGTCGGTGAGATTGCGCCGCCCCACCGTGAGCAAAAAAGAACCCGTCGGCCGCAGATTCACGTAAGCCTCTTTCAAAAAATTGCGGGCATCACTGATCTGCGGTTTTGCAAGAGTCGGTTCGCTGCCTTCATTCTGCAAATAGACAAAGGTATCTGCCAACACGAGCTCGGCAACCGGGTTCACGCCAGAACCCTGCACAATAGGCAGCTTGACATCGACGCTGCCGAGCATGCGGTTCTGGAAGCGCGGTGCACCGATGATGTCGTCAGGGTTGAGAAGGCTGTCGCTGCGCGGATTACCGAAGCCCGGTTCTTCGCGCAGCAAAAACTCCACGGTGTTTTTCCGGGATTCTTTTTCTTCGGGCACTTCTTCGACGGCCTGAACCGGCTTCGCGGGTCCGGGCTTTTTTACCGGTTTAACCGCTGCTAACGCAGCGGTTAAACCGGTAAGGAACAGAACTAATTTCTTCACCTTAAATCAGGCAAAGCCGATTGCTGAAAAATACTGTCGGGAAAAGTTTTTGCGCCCATGGAAGTGTAGTGTATTTCACTTTTCCAATCGGGCTTGATGCCATCGACGATGTAGACAATTGTAGGCCGCGTCGAACCCGCGATCGATTTATATCCTTTGTAAGTTGCATACTTTAGCGGTTTGCCCGACACCGCAAAAAAGGTCGCTTTGATCGGGCGGTAGGTTTTATGCTCCACCCAGTAATGGATTTTGTGGTAGCTGACACGGTTTTTCGCAGTGAGCTCAAGTAAGTAACAGTCTTTGCCTTCGGCTTTATCGTGCTGTTTCAGAATGGTTGAATTATAATCTTCGGCAAAATTCACGCGCGCCACATCGGCATTCGAAACATCGCCGATCAGCCGCTGCTGTGGGGAAATGCGGAAAGTACGCTTTGAACCGGGAATATACATCCACAGGTCGTCGTTGATCATGAGCATTGCCTTGCCTTTTTCACGCGGCGGGTTCAAAAATTTTACGACAGAAGTGGTACGGTCTTTCACATAGGTCTCAAGAAATATCTCTTGCTGTGCCTGCTCAGGGCGCTCTGAAATTACCTTGATTTTCATGCGGAATGAGCCACCCGGCCCGCGCACATTATCGGCGCTGGCGACTATGTCGTTTGCATCTTCTGCGAATGCCGGTGCCGCGCAGAGCGCGGCGCAGAATAGAATACTCCAAGACTTCATAAATCCCCCTTTCTCACTAAACATGCCTTAACGCGTCGACAACCCTGAGTTTCGCGGCTTTCATCGCCGGGTAAATGGACGCGACGAAACTCGAGCTGACTGCGATGATGAAGCCCAGCGCGAAGCTCGAAGGGTAAAGGCGCAACTGTAACAAAAAGCCTTCGCTGCTGCCAGGCGGTGGCGGTAACAGTATTTTCGCGTGGTTGACGATAACGCCGATACCGCCACCGAATATCATGCCGATGACGCCACCAATCAGCCCCAGCATGATGCCCTCGATGATGAACAGTTTCAAAATCTGCCCACCCTCGGCCCCCATCGCGCGTATCGTGCCGATTTCCTGCACGCGCTCGAATACCGACATCGTGAGTGTATTGACGATAGAAAACACGACCACGAACACGATAATTGTGGCGATCACCATGAACATACCGCCCAAAAACACCATTACCTGTTTATAATAATCGGCGAGTTCGTGCCATGAAACCATTTCGAGATCATATCCTTTCTGCGCAAATGCAGCCTCGAGGTCTTTGCGGGCCTGAGCAGTCAGCTCCGTATCTTTCAGCATGACGACGAGTTTGAGCACGTCATCCGTCGCAGAAAAACGTTTCGCATCGGCGAGCGGCATGATCGCCGCCACCTTGTCATATTCTTTCGAGACTGTCGAGAAACAACCTTTCCAGATGAGGTCGGTTGCATTGAGCGCACCGATTGCACTGGCACCCATTAGGCTCAGCAGGTCACCTTCATTCACGCCCAGCGCATCGCATAATTCATTACCCAAAAGCACCGAACCAGCTTCGGTACCCGTCAGTGACTGCCCGCGGCGCACCTTAAGCGCACTGCTGGTGCCGTCGTCGAGCATCGACATTTTCCGCTCGGCGTCGACCTCGATACCGGTAGCAATAAAATTATAAGACTGACCACCTTTTGTGATGAGGCCGTTGAGCTCCAGGCGCGATGTCACAACCTTTAGCCTGTCACCCAAAGTATCGCTGATCGTCTTCTTGATGTCATCGGAGTTCGCGATCAGGTATGCAAACGGGTTCATGCCTTTTGAAGCACGGTAGCCTTTTTTATAGACCTGAATGTGACCGAGCTGCGAGCGGATATACATCTCGCGCAAACCCCAGTCCGCGAAGTTGCGGTAACCGTCAAAGTCAATCATGGCCGCAGACCCCAAGACAATCGACGACAGGGTGAGCAGTGTGCGGCGGCGATTACGGAATACGTTACGAAACGCGATCTTCACGCTCGTTGGCAATTTGAAACTTTTCATTTGGATTTCCTTTTGCTCACGGCCGCTTTTTTGGGTTTGGATTGTTGGTCGCTGTCGATTTTGCCGTCGTGGATGCGTATTGCCCGGCGCGCATAGGTGAGCACATCGGGATCGTGCGTGGCGAAAATAAAGGTTGTTTTATAAAGATCGTTCATTGCCTGCATCAGCTTCAGAATAGACCTGCCGGTCTCTGAATCGAGGTTTGCTGTCGGTTCATCTGCGAGCACCATGCGGGGTCTCGTGACGAGTGCGCGGGCGATGGCAACGCGCTGCCTTTGACCGCCCGACAACTGGTTGGGGCGATGGTGCTTATGCGCGGCGAGGCCTACCTGATCGATGATTTTTTCAACCATATCGCCGCGCTCGCTTTCGGGCACTTTCTTCAAAATAAGCGCATATTCGACATTTTCATACACCGACAGCACCGGTATCAGGTTGAAAGCCTGGAAGATAAAACCGATGTTCTCGCGCCTGAGCGCGGCCAGGTCTTTTTCGCTGCGGTGCATTGGTGTTCTGCCTGCAGATCTCGACCGTACCGGTCGAAGGCAGATCAATGCAGCCCAAAAGGTTCAGCAGCGTGCTTTTACCCGAACCTGAAGGGCCCATAATTACAGTGAATTCACCCTCGGCGATGGTGAGATCAACACCGCGCAGTGCGTGCACTTCGTATTCGCCGAGCGCATACGATTTATGCACGCCGCTCAGACTTACAACATTCTGGCTCATGTGTACAGTGTATACATTCTATTTTGGCGCGTCAACGAATATTCCTTCCGCAAGATTTGCAAACGACTCCATAAAAATCACGCGGAAGCCGTTTTCATCGGTTTCGAGCATCTGCGCCAGATAGAGCGAGCCGAGCCCATGGCTTAAACCCCAGATAGTCTTTGCGACCTTTTCCACGTCGGTCACGCGCAGAACTCCCTCGCGCATGCCTTCACCCACGCGATCGACGAGAAACTGGTAGGTCGCGCGCGCGCGGGCAGAAATCTCGTCGGGGACCTGTGCGCTCGCGACGATGTCGGGTGCCATAAATATGACCTTAAAAAATTGCGGTTCCTTAAGGGTGAAATCGATGAATGCTTCACCCGCGAGCAACAGGCGCTCCGTAGCTGTTTTGCCTTCGAGCGCACGATACTGGTAGCTGCCGAACACGCGAAAACCCTCATCGATAATCATCGCTAACAGCTCTTCTTTGTTTTTGAAATGGCGGTAGAGCGCCATCGGTGTCAGTTTCAGTTCGCGCGCAACACGGCGCATCGTGATGGCTTTTAAGCCGCCTTTGAGATAAAGCTCAATGGCGACGGCTATGATGCGCTCGCGCGATGCCGCCTTCCTCTTCGTCATTCGCAGCAATATACACCAACAAGTGTACACTGTACACAAAAATGCATTTTGCAACCCCGGGTTTAAACCCGGGGTTGCAAAATGCAGCTATAAATATATTTACAATGTGCGCGCAATATCTTCCGGGTGATACCGTGAAATCAACCAAAGGTTTTCACAACCTCAATCACCTTCAGGCCGTTGCGCCGTTTCGCAGCCCCGGGTTTAAACCCGGGGCTGCGAAAAACGACGAAAGGTATGGATGACCGAGCTTCTTCTCAGCCGCCACGGGCAGGCAAACAGCGCCGGCGATAACTATGACCAGCTGACCGCGACGGGGCATGAGCAGGCGCGCCGTGTGGGTTCATGGCTCGCCGCCAATGGGTATAGCTTCTCGCGCCACATTCACGGTGGCCTGAATCGCCAGGCGCAGACGCTCGAGGCAATCAGTGCACAACTTGCCCCGTCGGCAGCCAGTTTGCCCGCGCCTGAAATCCACCCCGGACTTGCCGAATTTGACCTCAAAGTGTGGGGTATTGTCGCTGGTGCCCTAAGACAAGGAGGTCGGGGGTCGCGTGAGCCAGGGATGGCGGAAGCGAACGTGCGGCATGGGCACAGCGAGTTTTCAGAGCTTCTGAAGCGATGGAATAAAGCGCGGCATGAGAATGCCAGTAATAAAGGGGAAATATTTAAGCAGCTCACGGGCATCATTCTGAAGGAGTGGGTGAAGCAGGGAGAGGGTTTTACGGAAGCCGAAAGTTTTCCTGCGTTTCAGCGGCGGGTTCTGTCGGTACTGGAAATCCATAACGGCGGGACGGTTATGGATAATCACAACCCCGGCACTGCTCCGGAAATCCATAGCAGCAAAATTCTCGCCCTGACCTCCGGGGGCCCGATTTCACTGCTGACAGGCCAAGTCCTGGGACTTGACCTCGCGCACACGCTAGGCCTGATGCGACGCATCTATAATACCTCAATTCACCACTTCGCGCTGAACGCCGGCAAGTGGGATCTTGTGTCTTTTAATGCGGTACCCCATTTATCGCTGAGCGAACGCACATTGGTTTGATCTCATGCCCATGAATTCATTCATGGGCAAGAGAAATCAAGAAGGAGCAGATATGACAGCACAAAAAACAGTACTCATCACCGGCGCCACACGGGGTATCGGCAAAGGCGTCGCAATCGCCTTTGCGCAGGCCGGGTGGATCGTCTACGGTACCGGTAGAAACCTTGCCGGCAGCGAATGGGCCACAGAAAAAAAAGTCATACTCAAAGAAGCCGACGTCGCAGACCAGCCGCGCATGGCGGCCATCATGCAGGAGATCAAAGACAAACACGGCCGCCTCGACTGCCTGATTAACAATGCAGGCGTCGCATCGAACACACCCGCCTCTGCTCTGGGCGATGAAGAGATTGCCAAAATTATCGACACCAACTTCAAAGCGGTGTTCACCTGCTGCCAGAGTTATTATAAGATGCAGCGCAAGAGTGGTGGTGGCAATATCATCAACATCTCGAGCGTGCTGGGTATCGTCGGCACTTCGCTCGCCTCTGTCTATTCAGGCACCAAGGGTGCAGTCATCTCGATGACCAAGGCACTCGCGATTGAGTGGGCCAATTCAGGCTTTCGCGTCAACGCAATCTGCCCCGGCTTCATAGATACCGATATGACCGACATGCTGAAGAAACGCGAATCGGTGATGGCGAAGATGCTCGAGTATATTCCGCTGAAGCGCCTCGGCACACCTGAAGACATTGCTGCGCCGGCGATCATGCTCGCCTCTGATGGTGCGGCGTATATCACGGGACAGATCATCGTCGTCGACGGCGGTTTGACGGCGATGTAGAATTACCTGAGGTGCCTGCCTGGCACATATGGCACCCTGTATCAGGTATTTTTTGAATGGAAAGCGGCACGCGCTTGACGACACGTCCAATTTGAGCGGGTTTCCGTGGATGCAAAATCCGTTAGAAACCCTCGAAAAAAATGTTATCCCCCTCATTCGTGAAGAAGCAACTGCCGTCGATAAGAACGGACAGTTCCCCAAAAAATCCATCGCTGCATTGCAGGGCGCAGGATTCTTTGGCCTGATTTCTGCCAAAGACCACGGTGGCGCCGGCTTTGGTCCCGACGTAGCTGCGCAGGTAATCCAAAAAATCGCTGCAGAATGCGGCTCCTCTGCAATGGTGCTCGCCATGCATTATGCGGCAACCGCCGTCATTGAGAAGTTCGGCAACAGCGAGGCGCGCAAAAAAACTGCCACTACCGATCTGGCGACGCTGGCCTTTTCTGAAATGGGTTCCCGCTCGCATTTCTGGGCTCCGCTCGGTACGGCCACTCAATCGGCCTCGGGCATCAAACTCGACGGCCATAAAAGCTGGGTCACTTCTGCCAACCATGCTGTGAACTATGTTTGGTCGGCGAAACCCATCAAGGCAGAAGGCGCGAGCAGTATTTTTCTGGTGCCACGCGCGAGTGCGGGCCTTAAACCCGGCGACTCTTTCGACGGCCTGGGACTGAGGGGCAACGATTCGACGCCCGTGCGCGCCGAGGGCGTCACGGTGCCCGCAGAAAATATGCTGCACGCCGATGGTGCCGGACTTGCCGTCATGCTTGAAACCGTGCTGCCGGTGTTTAACCTTCTGAACGCCGCCTGTTCTGCCGGCATTATGCAGGGCGCTGTCGCAGCGGCGATCGCACACGTCACGAAAATCAAGCACGAGCATTTGGGCACCGCGCTCAGCGACCTGCAGACAATCCGTTCATTTATTGCGCAGATGCAGATCGAAACAGACAAAACCAAATTGCTGGTGGCCGATACCGCAGCAGCCATGCTCGCGGGCAGGGCAGACACAATGTTGCGTGTGCTGCAATCGAAAGCCGCTGCGGCTGAATCGGCCGTCAAGGTCACTGAGCTCGCAATGCGTGTCTGCGGCGGTGCGGCGTTCCGTAAAGAAAGCGGCATTGAACGGCGTTTTCGCGATGCGCACGCGGCGATTGTGATGGCACCCACAACCGACCAGTTATACGACTTCATCGGCAAAGCACTCTGCGGGCTGCCAGTATTCTGATATGGCACGCCCCTTTACACTCGCCGCAGTTGCTTACGACGCAAAAGTCGTCAACATCTGGGAAGGCTTTAAAACCTTCTTCGCCAAACATGACCTCGAATTCGACTATGTTCTATTCTCGAATTACGAGAGCCAGGTAGTCGCGCATTTTGCCGGCATGGCCGATGCCGCCTGGAACTCGCCGCTCGCGTGGCTGCAGTCAGTCGAAATTGCGAAACGCAAGCAGCTGACGGCAGAGGCAATCGCAATGCGCAACAGCGACTGCGACCTGAAGTCGCTGATCGTCGTGCGCAAAGACACGCACATACAGCGCGTCGTCGACCTGCAGGGCAAACGCATCGCCGTCGGTGCCAAAGATTCGCCGCAGGCGACGCTGATTCCGCTCGAGTTGCTCGCGCAGGATGGCCTCGTTGCCGGCAAAGATTTCCATGTCGAATATTTCGACGTGCTCGTCGGCAAGCACGGTGACCACATCGGCGGCGAACGCGATGCTGCTCGCGCACTCGCGGCCGGCAAGGTCGACGCCGCCTGCATGATCGACGGCAACTTCACGCTGTTCGGTTTCGAAGGCACCTTTAATCCCGCGTCGATGCATATTGTCGCGCACACCGAAAATTACGATCATTGTAATTTCACCGTTTTGCGCGAAAGAAAACATCCCGACACAGATAAGTTTGTGAAGCTGCTTCTCGCGATGGACTACGAAGACCATGAAGTGCGCCCGCTGCTCGACATGGAAGGCCTCAAAAAATGGGTGCCTGGCCGCACCTCTCACTATGCGCTGCTCGAATCGGCGGTGAAACGCTTCGGCACGATGGAAAACTTTGTCAGCGAAGTTGCCGCAAAAAGCTGAAAAAACCATCGCTTTGAATGATCTGCCTTTTTCCGAAGGCGGATTTATTCTCGTAGAACGGGCTCTGCGTGAAGTTGAGCCTGAAACGCCCCTGCTGGTAACATCTTCAGAAACCGATTTTTCGCTCCATCTTGCCGCCTGGTGCCGGCAGAAAGGCTGCGGCTTCGAAGCGGTGAACGCGCGCGAATGCCGCATCACACGCCCAAAAAGTTTTACTGCGCGCGCGGCAACCGCGACACCTGCAGGAACAGTTCAGGAGCCGGTCGCCTCTGCACCCGAAAGCTGGGGGCTTGCAGCTCGCGGCGCCATGGTTGAGCCGGGCATCATGGGTTTTTATTTTCCGCTGAAGCAGGGTGACCACATCTGGACAAAACGCATGACCGCGCTCTACCGCCGCGCAGCCGCTGCACAATGGAATCCCGACACAGCAATCGACTGGTCGCAGAGAGTGAACAATCCGCCGGAAATTGAAGCAGCTGTCGTGCAAATCATGACATATCTCATCGAAAATGAGACGGCCGCGCTGCTGATACCCGCGCGCTTTGCTTCGCAGGTACACCCGCAGTTTTTTGAGGTGATGCAGCTCTTAGCGATTCAGGCAGCCGATGAAGCGCGGCATATCGAAGTGTTCAGGCGTCGCGCGATGCGCAATCGTGATGTGCTCGGCCTTTCGACCGCAGGCGGGCAGGCATCGCTGAAGACGCTGATCGATGAAAGCGATTATTCGCAGGCAACGCTGCTGTTGTCGGTTCTCGGCGAAGGCAGTTTCTTAAGCCTGCTGCACTTTCTGCAAATGTTTGCGCCCGATGCGCTGACACGTGACATCTGCCGTCTCGCCGCCAAAGACGAAGCCCGCCATGTTCTATTCGCAATGGAGCATTTGCAGGCGGCCGTAAAGCATGAACCAGCTCTGCTGCACCGTTTCGCGGCGGCAATTGAGCGGCGGCATGCCGAACTCACCAGCACGGCAGGCCTGAACGAAGAGGTCTTCAATTCGCTGACGATTCTTGCTGCGGGTTCAATCTCGCCCACAGCGATCGCGAATGGATTCAAAGCAGTAAAACGCCTCGAAAACCTGATGCATATCGGGCGGGTGCGAAGACTCAGACAGCTGGGTTTCTCGGGAAACACGGCCGATGGTCTATCGCAATTGCACACGCGCAATTTTATGTAGATTCGCGTTGCAGTCAATTTTGACGGTGTCAAAACACCGGATTTCCGGCCCCAACTGATTCTGGTTGACTCTGCCTGCCTGCGGTCTCAAACGCATATACGGATGGAAAAATCAATCCTGCTTATCGACGATGAAAACGATATCCGAAAATTGTTGGCGATGATTCTTACGCCAATCGGGTACACTGTGTTTGAAGCGCAGAACGGGGCCGAAGCCCTGCAGGTTTTACGCAATACCACTGTGTCGCTGATTCTGACGGACCAGAATATGCCGGTAATGGATGGTCTTGCATTTCTGGCGGCATTGCGCTCCGATCTAAATTCAGATGTTCCGGTATTAATGATGTCAGGCGACACAAGCGACGATTTGCGGCGGCGTTGCTATGCGCTCGGGGTATACGATTTTATCAATAAGCCCGAGAGCCCGGACATATTGCTCGCCCGTGTAGAGAACGGCTTCAAAATCGCGGCGTTGCAGCTTTTTGAAAAAAATATGAAGCATGATCTCAGGGTTTCAGCCGCAATTCTGAAACGCATCGCGACGCCCGCAAGCGTTATGAGACCAAAGTACCATTTGATGACCTGCAGGCACAGCCTGATCGAAGTGGGTGGCGACATCTGCATTGCACTGGGAACCGATTCGCCAAATCCCGTTTTTATCATCGGCGATATTACCGGCCACGGTATCAGCGCGGCGCTGTTTGCCATTTTCGTCGATGTCGCCGTGCGCCGCGCGCACCGCGAAGCCCTGCTGCCACATAAAATTCTGACACGGCTGAACCGCGAGCTATCAGAATACCTGCCTGCGAGTTATTTCGTCAGCATGTTCTGCTTCACATACGACGCGGCCAAAGGGCTACTGCTATATGCAAACGCCGGGCACCCGGCACCGCATGCGCGCGTGGGTGGTGTTTATACAAGTATCACCGCACCACGGCATCCCGTGCTCGGGGTGAATGCATACGAAGAATATTCGACCGAAAGCATGCGAGTTTCACCGGGGGATTGGCTGCTGTGCTACACCGACGGGGTACTGGATACATTCGACGGCACCAAATATAAGGTAGATTTGCACCTGACGGATATTGCGCAGGCAGGCAAGAACGCCGGGGAAACGTATGCGCTGGCGATGGAGCATTTGTCGGCACAGCAAGGTATCAGCGACGACCGGACTATAATGCTTTTCACCGTGGTATAACTCTGCTTGAGCAAAGCCGATTAATGCCAAAAAAGAATCGACCCGGCTAGGAGGTTGGTCCTACTGGCGTTACCTGTCCCGGCATTTCTCGTTTTAGTCAAACGCATGCGAGAGAAAGAAAACAAAAGAAAATCCCAGCCGTCCCCACGGCAGCCCGTAAAATCAAAAAAAGACAAAAGTATCCAGAGTAAGCGCGTTACGCGATCAGAACTGCCTGCCGCGATCCGTAAGCTACGATTACAAAATGCCAAACTCGAACGCCTGCTCAGGGTCAGCCCGGCAGCCTTTCTGATTGTGAACGCTGCCACGGGCAAGATTCTCGACCTCAACAAAACCGCCGAAGATCTGCTCGGAATTTCACGCCAGGAGGCCCTGAAAAATATTGCGCATATTCATGCTTTCTTTATGCATGAGAATGATTTTAATTCTCTCTGTGAGCAGCTGGCGAAGGGGAAAAACGTCGTGCAGCACCTCACTGAACTAAAATCCGTTCATGGCAATCTGCACACCGTCAATCTTTGTGCGACTGCTGCGACCATTGGCTATGAAGAATGCTTGCTATTTAGTTTCAGCGAATGCGCGACCGATGCTTCGAGCGACCGCCTGCTGCAGAACTATTATGGCAAGATTGCCAACCTCGAAAAGGCACTGGATGCGTCGAACCTGGTCTCGGTCACCGACGCACAGGGCATTATTATTTATGCAAATGCAAAATTTTGCGAGGTATCAAAATATTCGCGCAACGAATTGCTGGGGCAGAATCACCGCATTATCAATTCCGGATATCATTCGAAAGAGTTTATCCGCTCGCTGTGGAAAACAATTACGGCCGGCGAAGTCTGGTCGGGTGAAATCAAAAACAGGGCAAAAGATGGTTCGTTTTACTGGGTCAACAGCACAATTGTACCCTTCGTAGACAAAACCGGAAAACCATACCAGTACTTCGCCATCAGGCAGGATATCACTGAGCGAAAACGGGTCGCAATGGATTTGGAGCGCAACCGCGAAGCCTTGCTGCAGGCGCAGAGCATGGCAAAACTGGGCAGCTGGGAATGGCTGGCTTCAGAAGACAAGGCAATATGGTCACCAGAACTCTACCGAATCTATGGCGTACCGCAGGGAAAAGGACCACTCACCTTCAAGGAAATCCCTGACTATTATACACCGGAAAGCTGGCATGCATTGAACGCGGCAGTGACAGACACCCTGCAACAGGGTAAGCCGTTCAATATTGAATGCGAGATAGTCCGCACTGATAAATCCCACGTAATAATTATCGCGACAGGGGCTGCGATGTACGGTACCGATGCAAAAATCATCGGAATTTACGGCACCGTTCAGGATGTGACCGAACAGAAACTCGCTGAAGAACGTAACCGGCTGATCGTCAACGCGCTTCCCGATCTCGTGTTTGTACTCGATCGCGATGGAGTGTTCGTCGATTATCATGCTTCGGAGCCCAAACGCCTCGCATACAAACCTGAATTTTTTCTGGGTAAATCATTTCGGGAAATATTCGATGCCAACCTGGCGGGGAAAATGATCGGGGCAATTGACCTCGTGGCGGGCGGCAGCCCGCTTGAACGCATCGAATATACCTTGCCAGTTGCAGATAGGATTGCACATTTCGAAGCTACCTTTACTCCTCTCGACCGGGAAAGAATGATGATTGTCGTACGCGACACCACCGAGCGCAAACAAAACGAACTTAAAATGCGGGAGCAGGCAACGCTGCTCGACAACGCGCGTGATGCGATTCTGGTGCGAAATCTCGATCATACCATTGAATACTGGAACAAAGGCGCAGAGCAGATGTACGGCTGGTCGCAGCAAGAAGTGCTCGGTAAATCGGTACGCACAATATTCTATACGAAACCCGATACCTTTGATGCTGCCACGGCAGAATTACTAAAAAGCGGCGAATTTTCCGGTGAGCTTGAACAAAAAACCCGCGATGGCCGCAAAATCATCGTGCAGGCCCGGTGGACAATGCTTAAAGACGATGCGGGTAACCCCAGGTCGGTCTTTGCTATTAACACTGATATCACCGAGCGCAAAAACCTGGAGCAGCAGTTTCTGCGTGCACAAAGACTCGAAAGTATCGGCACGCTCGCCGGCGGTATCGCGCACGATTTGAACAATGTACTCACGCCAATCATGCTTGCCACGGCGGTCTTAAAGACCGGTGAACTAAAAGACGACCAGCTCGAGCTTTTGGCGATGATTGAGGCCAGTGTGAAGCACGGGACGCGTATGGTCAGGCAGGTACTGTCGTTTGCACGCGGCGCAGAAGGCAATCCGCGACCGATGCAGTTAGAGACGCTGCTCGCCGATCTCGAACCGATCATTCGCGACACATTCCCCAGGAACATCGATATCAAAATTGAGGCCAGCGAAAATCTCTGGCTGGTAAAGGCCGATTTTACGCAACTACACCAGGTGTTGATGAACCTGGCCGTCAATGCGCGCGACGCGATGCCCGAGGGAGGCAAACTCATCCTGACGGCAAGCAACTGCACACTGGACAAGCAATATGCGGGTATGCAGGTCGATGCAAAACCTGGCAATTATGTGCTGATTCATCTCGAAGACTCAGGTGAGGGCATGCCAGCCGATGTCATCGAGCGTATTTACGAACCTTTTTTCACGACAAAAGAGCATGGCAAAGGCACCGGTCTCGGCCTGTCGACTTCGCTTGCCATCGTCAAAGCGCACGGTGGTTTCATGCGTGTCTACAGCGAGCCCGGTCGCGGAACAAAATTCCATGTCTACCTGCCGGCGCTTTCCGATGAAGCATTAACCGCGCAACCTGATGATACCGAAGAAATGCCGCACGGCAACGGTGAACTCATACTGGTGGTCGACGATGAGCCGGCGGTGCTCGAAGTCACGAAACAGACGCTGGGGGCTTTCGGCTATAAGACCAAAACTGCACAGGATGGTGCCGAAGCAATCGTCGTATTCACGGAAAACAAAGATCAAATTGCCGCTGTTGTCACTGACATGATGATGCCGGTTCTCGACGGAGCGGGCGCAATTCGCGTCTTATTAAAGATGCGCCACGATCTGCCCGTGATAGCCGTGAGCGGCCTCGATGCGCAGGTAAAAATACCGGAAATGCAGACGCAGACCAATATCTATTTTCTGCAAAAGCCCTACGCAGCGGCCCTGTTGCTGCAAACCCTGAAAACAGCCTTATCGAAGAAAACAAAAAAAAGTTAGAAACGGAGAATTAGATATCGCACAAAGACCCGTATTCCGTGATGAACCTGCTGATCGTCGACGACGATACAGCGATTCGCACACTAGTTTCACGCATTGCCGGATCGTGGTCATACGACACCGCCGAATGCGCCAGTGCTAAGACGCTCTGTAGCTGCTCACGAAACGCAAATACAATATTGTCCTGACCGATATAAAAATGGGCAAAATGGACGGTATCGCCTTTGCGGAACAGGTGCGCCAAAAATGCCTTCGATTGCCGTGGTAATCATGACCGGCAATCCCTCGCCCAAAACAGCCATGCAGTCGCATGATCTGGGCACTATCTACTATATGCCGAAGCCCATCGCAAAGGAACAATTCGGAGACACTCTGTGCAGCCGCCAGCTGGAATATTGGCATGCTCATCGACCGTGCCGCAAAACGCTTTCTGGCCCTGTGCAAGGGACACGATAGGGATCAGGAAAACCGGCTCAAAGCTGTAAAAGACTCTGTTAAGCCCTTTTAGCTTGACCGCATCGCCGACAAAATAACTGACACTCATGTCAGAAAACACAGCGAAAGCCAGACTTTCGTGGCCCACTATTCTGTTTCTTGCACTCACTCCCCCGATCGCGATCGGCGGCATCGCCTACTGGTTCTATGCCGGCTTGTTCAATTGGGCGACGTTCATTCTCTTCTTAATGATGTGGACTGCCGTCGGCATTTCTACCACCGCTGGCTATCATCGCCTTTTTACGCACCGCGCATACGAAGCCTCCTGGCCCGTCCGTCTCTTCTTTCTCTGCTTCGGCGCCGCGTCGTGGGAAGCATCGGCCTGGCGCTGGACCATGGATCATCACAAGCACCACCGCTACGTGGACACGCCGCGCGACCCCTACAACATCAACCAGGGTTTCTGGCATGCGCACATGGGCTGGTTGCTCAGAGAACGCGAATATGACCATGCCTCACCACTCGGCGTCGAGTACGGCAAAGATCCACTCGTGCGCTTTCAGCATAAGCACTATTATTCTCTCGCCATTTTCTTCGCGTTTGTTCTGCCAGCGGGCATCGCAGCATTATGGGGCGATGCATTCGGTGGATTGATCCTTGCGGGGTTGGGTGTCGTCGTCATCAACCATCAATTTACTTTTTCCATCAACTCTTTTGCGCACTGGTTAGGCCGCCAGCCCTATTCAGATAAACACACGGCGCGCGACAGCCATTTTCTCGCTTTCTTTAACTATGGCGAAGGCTACCACAACTACCACCATGAATTCCCGAACGACTACCGCAACGGCATCCGCTGGTTCCAGTGGGACCCAACCAAGTGGTTAATCCGCACGCTGTCTTTTGTGGGGCTCGCACGTAACCTGAAATCAGTGCCCGCTGAACTCATCGTCAAACGCAGAATTGCTATGCAGCAAAAGCGCATGCAGAGCGTCGTGTCACGCCGCGTGCCCAGTTTCGCAGAACTCGCGGAACAGATGTCGCAAATTGCCGCGGAACATACCCTCGCTGCTGCGCGGCGCTGGACAGAACTCAAAGCGCAATACCGGAAAATGAAACGCGCAAAAACCGCGGAGATGCAGGCACAACTGGCCGAGCTGCGTTTGCAGGTGAAACATGCACGGCGTGAATTTGTGCTGGTGTTTGATCGCTACCGCACCCTGGTGCGGGGCTTCATGCGTATGGCCGAAGCTTAGGCGCCTTTGGCCGTTGCCGCAGGCACTGAGAAACGCTTAAAGAGAGTCACCCGGTTACCGCGCGTATTATAGCGCACTTTATCGAAAACGCGCAGCGTCATTTTGATGCCGCGGCCATGTGCGAGGTCGAGATTATTTTCAGCCTGCGCCGCATTCTGCCGCATACGCTTGTGGTCGAAACCTTTACCTCGTCAGAGATACGGAACGCTGCGCCTCTGCGTGATGTTATATTCAACAACTTTGCGGCCGGCAAATTGCGGCAATTTCTGCCTTTCCAGCAGAAACTGGAGATAGTTCGATTCGTGGCCTCATCGGTTTTCTGTTCAAAACCGACTTCCGCGCTGCCGTGCTCGATGGAATTGATGAGCATTTCCCCGAGCCCCAGCCGCAAAGTATTGGCCGTGCGCGTATCAAGGCCCGCAGGCAAAAGCCTGATCAGCTGCTCGCCGAGCTTTTCGGCCTGTATGAGGTCACAGCCAATTGAAATTTTCCTCTTGAGCCGATCCATGGGCGGGTCGTCATCAATTATCGGCCAGCTCCACCCTATCTGAAACATACCCGAGCGCAAAGCGCTTGGGTATGTTTCAGGTACTTTACTTCAATATAGCGTTCAGACCGGCGAAAGAAGTCCTCCGCCAGAATATCATTACCCGAGTCGTCCGGATGAAAGTCAGGCTTCACGTATGGCAGCACCGCCTTCACGGTTTCGGTCACCAGCTTGAAGTACGTCGGAATCGATTCGGCAATCGCCTGCGGCAAAGACACCTTATTGAGCTGTTTATCCGCCAAAAGATAGTGACCCCAGCCGAGGCCGATATAGTACAACAGGTAGGCCGAACCAAAGGCAAAGCCAATCATGCGTTCGCCATAGCTCCCCCCTGCAACGTCTTTGAACACGTCAAAGGCGACGGATTTATGCTCGATCTCTTCGGCGGCGTGCCACATGAACATCTGCCGCATGTCTTCGGGCATGCCCTCGGAAATGTCGGGATGTTTGAGCACCGTTTCGGCAATCGAGGCGGTATAGTGCTCGAGCGCAGCCGTGATCGACAGACCAATGCGTTCCTGCGCTTCTTTGCCAACCACCTTTTCGAGCAGGCCGAACCACACCGATTCATGGCTGGCTTTCCTTTTCCGCTAAAATAGGTATCTTTTGCATACCAGTCTTCAAAACCGGTGCCATCGAGGCCCATTGCATCGAGCGTCTTCAGGAATTTTTCATGCTGCATGCCATGCTGCACCTCTTGGCCGATGAATGCCTTCTGCGCGCTCTTTGAGTTCGGGATCCTGAATCTGCTTATCGAACCACTTCACGCTGCGTATGAAGTAGCGTCTGCCGGCCGAAATGTCGAATGCAGCGAGTTCGCGAAATGCGTCATGAACGGGTTGCCGCGAAACCAGTGGCGGTCCATGGTGTTTTCGTGGCCGAAGGCGATGGGCGCACGGCAGATTTTGTTTCTGTTTTTCGCCTTGTCCAGGAGACGCAAAAATGAACAAACGTCAACATAATTTTCTCAGTTTTGCGACTAACTATGCGGATCTCGTTTGGGCAAAAAAATGCATCACAGGTGAGAAAATTGCCCGGTTTTCTGGTATTTATATTGTAGAGGGAAACATGATTATAACCAGCATTAGCCTACCAAACCAATGCGCCATAGTGTGGAGAAAGAATCGGGAGAGCATTTTGCAATTTTCTGACCGTTTTTTACGTATGAAAATGTGCCTCGACTTGAGGCGAGGTGTGTCGCGCACGTATAATTGCGCTCCCGGAGAATACTCGATCGTTTCTGTGCGATTTAGTGAGGTTGAGTATGATGCGTTTCATTACTTGGCGGCATCGCTGCGCGTGAGCGTTTCGTCCCTTATCTATGAACTCATTAAGCTCTGGCTAAAGCCCGCGCGGCGGCGGACTCCACAAAAATTTTGCGCTAACTATAGCATAAACCAGATAACCTGGGGCACACCAGGGGGTATCCTTGAAGAAAGCCTGACATTCTGGTCACGAAACACCGATGGCACACCCAGGCTACCCACGGAACTACTAACCAATTAGTTCCTTCACGCCAGACTCGAGCTCGAGCAGCTTTTTCTTACGCGGCAGCCCACCGCCATAACCCGTCAGCGTGCCATTTGCGCCGATGACGCGGTGGCAGGGCACCACAATCGCGATCGGGTTTTTGCCATTCGCGAGCCCCACCGCACGCGAAGCCTTCGGACTACCGACACGCCGCGCCAGTTCTCCGTAAGAAATAGTCTGCCCAAACGGAATTTTGGTGAGCTCTTTCCATACTTTATTCTGGAAGTCGGTACCGCGAAACACAATCGGCAGATCAAATTCGCTGAGCAGCCCCGCAAAGTAGGATTTAAACTGTTCAACCGCAAGCTTTATGGGCGGAATATCGCCGTTCTCGACCCAATCGGGTTCGATCTCGGCGGCATATTTTTGCGCGTCCATGCATATGCGCGTCACGTGCGAGCCGTCTGAGACGATCAGCAGTTCGCCGATCGGGCTCGGTGTTTTGGTGTAGTACGTCATTTTTTTCTCCTTTGAGTTATGCCATTGACCTTGGCAGCTTGGCTGCCCTGGTCAATGGCGGATTTCCACAGTTGCATCGTCGCATAAGAACGCCAAGGCCGCCAGGCTTCGGCAATCCGTAGCACTTCTTTTTTGTCGCGCGTGCCGAGCTGTTTCATCACCACGAGATCGGTATGCGGAAACGCATCGGGCCACGACAGCGTGCGCATCGCGATATATTGCGCAGTCCATTCGCCGATGCCGGGTAGTGCTGTCAGCGACGCAATCTGCTGCTGAACATCGACCGCAGGCTCCAGGCGCAACTTTTCTGTAGCGACGCCCTTTGCAAGCGCCAAAATCGCTTCGGCCCTGCGACTAACTATGCCGAGCGAAACAATATCGGCGACCCTTGCCTCGGCTATGCGCTCCGCAGTCGGATGTATGTACGTGAGACCGGCTGTCTCTGTGGCGACGGGTTCACCGAATTTCGCGGCGAAGCGGCCCGACAGAGTGGTGGCGGCTTTGACCGTGATCTGCTGGCCCAATATGGCGCGCACGGCGATTTCAAAACCATCGAATGGGCCCGGCACCCTGAGCCCGGGATTTTTTTCGGCAATTTTGCCGAGGTGTTCTGCAATGAGCATGGGGTCGGCATCGAGGTCGAACACCTTTTTGATTCGCGCCAGCACTGGCACCAAGACCGGAATTAAGGCCGCACTAAGTTCGACGCGCAGTTGGTTTCTTTCCGGCACGGATGAGACAGAGACGACGCCGCGGTGTTTGCCAATGCCGACGGTTCTGCTGTAAGTGTTTTGTGCCACAACTTCGACGCCGGCTACCGCTCGCGCGCTGAGAAAGGCGAGCAATTCGTTCCAGGCGAGCGGGGGGCGGTACGACAGCGTACAGACGAATACATCCGACTGGGCTGCTACATTCTCATTCTGGCGAAAGCGGCGCGGTTCGAGGCGATAGCGCTCTTTAAAAAGGGCATTAAACCGTCTGAGGCTTGCAAAGCCGCTCGCGTACGCAACATCGGTGATCGGCAATACGGTGTCGGTCAGCAGGCGTTTCGCGAGATGCAGGCGCTGTGTCTGCGCGACCTCAACGGGCGAGACGCCGAGCTCGTTCTGCATCACGCGGCGCAGGTGGCGGTCGGTGACGCCGAATTCGTCAGCGAGGTCGGCAATCGATGCGCCGCTGAGTGCACCCGCCTCAATGCGCTGCATCGCGAGCTTTGCGAGCCGGCCGACCGCATCCATCGATGAGTTACCGGGAGCCAGCTCGGGCCGGCAACGCAGGCAGGGCCGGTAGCCCGCCGCTTCAGCCTCGGCGGCAGTCGGGTAAAAAGTGCAATTTTTTTTGAGCGGTGTCTTAACGCGACAGACGGTGCGGCAATAGATCTTCGTGCTCGCGACGGCAATATAGAAAACCCCGTCAAAGCGCGCATCGCGGCTCAAAGTGGCCTTGTAGCAATTGTCTGAATCAAGCATCCGTTTACCCCCCTCGATCCCCCCTAATAGGGGGGAAGCGTCTGGTATCAGCAGTATGCACAAATCGAGGCAGGGCGACTCGCCATTTTCGGACTTGAGATTTCCCTCTTTGTCTTCTCCCGCTGGGAGAAGACAAGAGGAGGAGCTATCTTCTTGACATGGCCCGATGTTTGCTAACAAGAGTTTACAACCGATAATAGACTATGAAATTCAGCGTAGCCACATGGAACTGCTTTGGCATGGGCCAGAGCATCATCGACGTAATCACGCACCTGCGTGCCATTCGGTAAGCAGTTTCTCGCTCCCGAAGTCATCGAAGAATGTGGCGACGCGAACGTACTGTGCATCAGGAAATTCTATCGCGCGATTCACAAGTGTTTTTCGACGGCCTGGTGCGCCAATTTTTTCCATTCGCGGTGCGCGATAACAACAAATTCGGATTTATCTCGTTGCGCGGCAGCGGGCTCGGCGTCGGAACGCGCGCCACGCAGCGCGCGAATCGCTTCTTGCCATTCAAAAGCCGCGGCATCAGCTGGGACAAATATGCGCGCAAAGGCGCGCTCTACGTGCAGCTCGAATATGGCGACCGTCTGTTTGATATCATGACCGTGCACCTGCAGGCGGGGAAAACCGTGCAAGCCCGGGCGGTGCGCGCTGCGCAACTGAATGAGCTCAAAGAATGGGTTGCGGCTTTCGGTTCACCCGATCGGCCCTTTATTGTGTGCGGCGACTTCAACATCCAGGGTCTCGCGAGCGAGCGCCACGCTGGTGAATACCGTATATTGACCGAGGCGCTCGCGGGCTTCAACGATCTCGGCGCAGACTCAGATCTCGCAACATACCATCCGCACCCCGAGGGCAATCCGCTCGCGCATGCCTTCGAAGAGCAGAGTGGCCCGATGCGCATTGACTACATTTTTCTCAAGCCCGCGGAAAAGAGTGCACCGATTGAGCTGTCAGGCTTTCGCCGCATTCTCGACAAACCGCTGGCAAATTTCGGCCTTGGCCTCGCGGCATGGGCGTCTGACCGTGAACTACGGCCTGAAAGCCACTTTTTAAAATCTGAGCGAGCTTTCTGTAATACAAACCAGATATTCATAACTTTTTTCTTTCAGGTGAATAACCTGGCTGCTGCGTAGTCGGCCAATCTCGCATCACGCGGAGAATGTTCTTCTGCACCGCAACGGCGGCGAAAAGACTCATCAGAAACGCGAGACCAAAAAAACCTTTCTCGCTCAGGCTCATCGTCGCATTCCACAGACCGATCAACAGCATCAGAATCGCAATGCCGACAGAAAACCAGCACAGGCCATAGTAGATGCCGGTGACGAAAAGCCCCTCGAGCTGGTCGCGCACTGTCTTTTGCAGCGACACGGCCGAAAAAGTCCATGAGCATCAGCGTCGCATAGAACCCCTTTTCGCTGAGCGCCATCGACGAGTTCCAGATGCCGATCAAAAAAGTGCCCATACCGATGATGAGCGCAAGCCACGATGCGCCGATAAAGGCCATCGAAGGTCGCATGGGTGTAGGTTGCATGGTCTTGCACACGGGATCTTTTGCCGGTCAGGTCTTAATTTTTGTCGGATTTAGACTTTGCTGAATATGCGACGCTGGCGATCAGGCATTCGTTTCAGGCTAAACCATGGACGCAACGCATGAATACCACTTCAGCTGCCCCCTACTGCGGCGACCATGTCTCGTGCGTGTTAGAAACGTTTCGGCGGGCGCACTGACCAGCAATACATCGAAGACTGCGAAACCTGTTGCAGCCGATACAGCTGAGCTACGCTGAAGACTTTGAAATCACGGCATTTTCCGCCAGCACACCGATGGATAAAGCGGCGGAACAATCCCTGTGGTTTCTCGCCATTTTTGCCCCGGCCGATGCTCCACATGAAGCCGCGTGCGCGCAGTGCAGCAGGAAATCGCCGACCGTTCGGCCCGCGAAAAATTCTGAGAATCCCGGTGCACGTAACGCTTGAGGCACCGTTTCGCCTCGATAAGGGCAGATTGCAGCCCGCATGACCGAACATCTGCGCGATTTTTCGCCAGGCAAACCGCGTACTCGTTAGAGCTCAGGAACTTCAGCACTTTCAGGCATAGCGTCGTATTCATCGAAGTCGTGCCCAACCTCAATCTGCTTGAGCTGCACGCGCATACATCCGCCTTGTTACGCGAAGAACATGCCTATATCAAAGAACGCTCGTGGCATGGCGAGGATACACGCCGCACGTGACCGTTGCGAACCGTGATGCTTGAGCACCGCAAGCACGCGCAATCTGGGCTGAATTTAACACGCGCAAATTCTACGCGAAATTTCCGGTGAATGAAATTTCCCTGCTGCGGCATGTGGCTCTGGCAGAGCCGATCAATTCATCGACGCCCATGGGAAATATGTGGGTCAGTTTTTACCCGGTTTGCGCTCGGTGCCGCCGCACTCGCGATTAGGGCATTCGGAAAAATCCTGTGCGCGCCGCCCTGCACAGCATGCCGTAAAATCTGGCAACTCCTGTGGCCCTTGGTCGTATGCGATATCCAGTCCGGAACTTGCGCCCGGGCATGCCAGCCCGCTGCCCTGCTCCAGCATAATTGTAATTTGCGTTGTTGCCTGTGCAAACCACGCGCCCACGACAGGCGCCGCGGGTGAATCGACAAATACAGGTAGTTCACCTACCCCGGCAACGGCGACCGCCAAGCCACGATTTTTTGTTCGCACACCCGAGAACACGAATGGTAACATGGGCGGCGCAAGCGGGGCAGATGCGCTCTGTATGTCGGCGTCTGCCAAACCCGCAACGGGAACTTTCAAGGCACTCGTCGTCGACGACACCCGCCGTGCCTGCATGACTGCAAATTGCACCTCTGCGACGGAAAACCTCAATTGGGTACTGGCGCCGAACAAGACCTATTATCAGGCCGACGGCACCACGGTCATGGGTACAACCAATGCGGCCGGCGTTTTCACCTTCCCCATCACCAACGGTGCGTCGATGACAGTGCACGGCTCGTTCACAGGACTAAACGCGAATTGGACAAATGGTCCAAATTGTAACAACTGGATCTCATCGAGCGCAGGTGTTACGGGTATACTCGGCACATCTGAAGAATGGAGAACTTTCCTCATCAATATGGCGACTGTCCCGTGCGACAGCGGGATGCATATTCTTTGCGTTGAGCAATAAGCGCAATTTACAAAGTCAGCGCGGCTCGAAATGCATTGACGCAACGGCATTGCGTGCCCGACAGGCAAGCGCAACCGATGAAAAAATTCCGCAGCGACCTCTCGGGTAAACAGTTTCCCGAAACAGAAAAAATTCCCGGCGCATCCATACGCGAGTCGATTCTTGCGGTCATACAGCGCGATTATCCAAATTTCACCCGAGAACAGAATCTTGCGCTGAGCGAACTCAATGTGTTTCGCGAAAAATACATTTCTGAATACCTGGCGCGACAAGTCGGCGAGCTGTCTGAGCTCGAGAAGACGGTTGTCACCGCGATCAAAGACAAGAAAATTCTTTCTGAAGAAGAGGAAGAAGACGGTGCGCAGGGGCTGACATTCGGACAGCGGCTGGCCGACAAGGTCGCGGATTTCGGCGGAAGCTGGACGTTCATCATATCCTTCGGCGTATTTCTCGCGACCTGGATTGGAGTGAATGTCTTCTGGCTTGCCAACCGGGGCTTCGACCCTTACCCTTTCATTCTGCTGAACCTGATTTTATCGTGCATTGCTGCGATGCAGGCACCGGTGATTATGATGAGCCAGAACCGGCAGGAAGAAAAAGACCGCGAGCGCGCGAAAAAAGACTACATGATCAACCTGAAGTCTGAACTTGAAATTCGCATGTTACACGAAAAAATCGACCATTTAATTATTTACCAGCAACAGGAGGTCATCGAAGTGCAAAAAGTACAAGTACAGATGATGACAGATATTCTGAAACGCGTTGGCCGCGGGACATAATACCTGCCTGCGCCATGAGCCCACCTCCGCATCGAAGATTGCGTTGATCGACCCCAGCACGGGAACATTCCCTTCTTAAGAGCGCTTAGATTTGCGATTGACACGCGCCTATTTTGCCGCTGCATGCGCCATGGCACTGAATGTACTCGGCACCGAACTGAAACACTGCAGCATTGAACCTCTCACCGGTTTTTTCCGTGACGGCTGCTGCAATACGAATTCTGAAGACATCGGCATGCACACAATGTGCGTGCAGGTGACCGACGAATTTCTTGCCTTCAGCAAATCTGTGGGCAACGATCTTTCGACGCCAGTGCCCGAATATTCTTTTGACGGCCTCAAAGACGGCGACCGCTGGTGCCTGTGTATGCCGCGCTGGATCGAAGCTTACAATGCGAATAAAGCACCGCTGGTTGTGCTCGAGGCGACGCATGTCTCGGTGCTCGAGCACATTGATCTTGACGTGCTGCAAAGATTCGCGGTCGCGTAGGATCTATGAAGTTCGCGCTGATTTTTTCCCTGCTCGCAGGTGCCATTTTTGCCGATGAACCACTGCACCTGGAACTCGGCAAGGCACACCGCCTGCTCGGCGACAAAGTACGCGTACGCGCGAAGCCAGACACGAAGTCGGCTGTACTCGCAGAGCTGGCCATCGGTACAGAGGTTAATCCGACAGCGCAGGCTGTCGAAAAGCACACGCAAGATGGCGTCGAAGCCCCATGGTACAAGGTTTCATTTTCAAAAGACGGAAAAAGATCAGAAGGCTATGTTTGGGGCAACCTCATTGCGAAAGGTTATACGGTATCTAAAGACGGTCTGATTTTTCTCTACGGTGTAGGCAAAGGCAAAAAAAAAGAAGGCGGTTACGAAAGTTTCAATTCGCAGGTACGCATCGCGAAAGACAATAAAGAACTTGCGCGCGGGGTGTTCGACGAAGGCACAGGTTTTGCGACGCGCGTGAACGTGCAGCTCACGGGCGGTCGCGGCTTCTCGGGGGTGCAGAATATTCTCTCTGTTCAATTCCAGCAGGAATTCTGCGGCGGTAAGGGCAATACGATGTATATCTTCTGGGATGGCAGTAAACTCTCAAAAGCGCACAGCACTATCGACGGAGCCGATGCACCCGTCTATGCGATTGAAACCCTGACCTTTCCTGACGACAATGGCGGTAGGAAAGACGAACTGCTGCTGACGCAGGAAACCGGCGACCACGCCAACCCGAAGGCAAAGAGAATCCAGAAGGTCCGCCTGCGCTGGAACGGAAAAAAGTTCATCAAAGCTTCCTGACATGTTGAAAAAAAAATTACCGATCGCTGTCTTTCTGGCATTTTTTTCGCTCGCAGCGGAAGACGACGCCCTAGTCTCTGAAACCGTCAGCCAGGACAGCGTCGACGTCTGGGTGTGGCGCATCGGTAAAGAAGGCTCGCAGCTTGCGCTTGAAATGCGCAACCGCGCCAATAACGCGGTGCGCGTGCGCGGCAAAATTCTTGCCATCGATTCAGCAACGGGCAATCCGGTGCGGCAGTGCGAATATGAAGTCCGTATACCCCTGCGCGGTTTTATTTCTAAAAAAACCAAGTGCTCACTTTCCGGAGCCAATGCACTTGCTGCAACGATTGACGAGCTGGTTGCCGAAGCGCCTTAGCGCCGTCCATGCAAGATCTAAAGAACCGCCTCGAGCGGATGAAAAAGCACTGGAGCAAATGGGCACGCCGCCGCAATATAACCTGTTACCGTGTCTATGACCGCGACATTCCTGAATACCCATTCATCGCCGATATCTATGAAGATCATCTGATTCTAACTGAAGTTGCTAGCACGGCGTTTGAGGCGAAAGGCGACCTGGAACGCCGCCGCGCGCAGATCAGGGAAATATTCCGCGAAACGCTTGAAATCCAACCTGAGAAAATACACCTCAAGACGCGCGTTCGCCGTGCCGAAGGCGAGCAATACGAGAAGCTTGCAGAGGGCGAAAGTGTCGTCGCCCATGAAGCGGGGCTAAAATTCCTGATCTATCCCGACAACTGGCTCGACGTTGGGCTATTTCTCGACCACCGCAACCTGCGCGCGAGTGTGCGCGACGAAGCACACGGTAAGAAGGTCTTAAACCTGTTTTGCTATACCGGCTCGTTCAGTGTCTACGCTGCAGCGGGTGGCGCGGCGCTGGTGCACAGTGTAGACCTTTCTGCCAATTATCTCGAAATTGCGGAAAATAATTTTACGCTCAACAACCTGCAATCGGTGCCACACAAAACTTTTCGTATGGATTCGCGGGAATTTCTCGCGTCAGCTAAACCTGCATTTTACGACATCATTGTCTGCGATCCCCCCGTATTCTCAAAGAGCCGCCGCCAGGAACGCGACTTTGACGTGCTACGCGATCATCCCGACCTGATACGCGCTTGCCTGAGCGTGCTCAACCCCGGTGGCGTGCTCTATTTCTCCACCAATTTCCGAAAGTTCCGCATCCGCTTTCCCGAAGCGAGCGATCGCGCAACCGTAAAAGAGATCAGCAAGCAGACCATTCCCGAAGATTTTCGCAACAAATGGATTCACACCGCTTACGAGATCAGGCACACCCCGGCTCAAAGCAGTTGACAGGGCGCAGGCCCTTAACCCAGTACATAAAAAAATGCAGATCCCGGTGACAGAATTCGCCTTCCCGATTGTTCAAGGTACATGCGCCTGCTTCCGCAGCAAAACTGTCGTCATTTCTTAAGAAATCCGCCCGAAAACCATGCCCGTCGATATCGAACTCTATTACCGCAAATATGGCGCGATGGTATTTCGCCGCTGCCGCCAGTTGCTCGGGGACAGCGAACGCGCACAAGATGCGGTCCAGGAGGTTTTTCTCTCCCTGATCAGGCAAAACCACCGCCTCGAAGAGGGGTTTCCCTCAGCGCTGCTCTACCGCATCGCCACGAACACCTGCCTCAATATTCTCAAGCGCGAAAAAAAATCGCAGCGCCGCGACGAAAGCTTTTTCGATTCGATCACTGCACGCGACGACTTTTCTGCGACGCTCGAGGCGCGCGATGTGCTGGCACAGCTCTTTGCCGGCGAGAAAGAAGACACGATGACAATCGCAGTCATGCGCTACGTCGATGCGTTATCTTACGAAGAAATCGCCGAAGCGTCTGGACTCTCGGTGTCGGGTGTACGCAAGCGCCTGCGCACACTTTCAGAAAAAGCTGCGAAAGCGCGGGGGATTATCTATGAATAACAACCGGCAATTCGATATTCGGCTCGAACGCTACCTGCTCGGGGAATTACCCGCGGCAGAGATGAAAAAGCTCGATGCCGAGCTCAAAAAGAACCGTGCGCTGCGCCGCAAACTCGAAGACCTCAAGGCTGAGACGAACGCCTATTATGCGCAACACCCAAAGCTCGGTGTGGCAAGAGCAAAAAAAGCAACGGGCAATAACTTCTTTTCGCGCTTGCGCAGCCGTTTCGTGCCGGCGATCGGTGGTGGCCTTGCCCTCGCGGCCGCAGCAGTCATCATTGCATCGCTGCTGCCCCGGCACCTGGTCGATCTGCGCACGCAGGGCTCATTGGGTTATGTCGACGAGGGTCAGGGCGAAACCGGCGTCATCAGTAATTCGGGTATACGCACCAAGGGCGCCGGCCCCGCAATCTCCATTTCGGCCGTGGTCGGAACCACGCCGGATAAGCTCACAGATGCCGCGCGCGTAAAACCGGGCACCAGACTGATGATTGAGTTTACTCCCGGCGGCCTGGCGAACGCCGTCGTGGTTTCCATCGACGCCGCGCACAACACGACGCTGCACTGGCCGGAAAAACCCGGCGCCACGCAGAAACCGGCGCGCGGTAAAACCCGTATTCCCGGCGCCTTTGAGCTCGACGATACCCCGGGTGATGAAATTTTCTACCTGATTGCGTCGAACGACAAGATCGATGTCCGCGGCGCATACTGCGCCAACTGCGCCAGACAGGCAAACACCAGTATCGCCGCGAGCAGTAATACGGTGATCCGCAAATTTTTCTGTGCTGAAATGACACGTATCTTTGCGCTCATCTTCTCCCTCTTCTGCCTTTCGACCTCGCTTCACGCCGGCGCACGCTATGCACTGCTGATTGCAAAAAATAACGGCGGTAAGAGCCGGCCCGCATTGCGCTTCGCGCACAACGACGCACACCAATATGCTCGCCGCACTCGGTAAGGCCGGCGGGCTGCTACCAACCAATTCCTCGCTGGTGCTCGAACCCGATCTCGCGACGCTGCGTGAAAAGATGGCAGGCTTTACACGCAGGCTGGCGCAGAACAAGGCCGGTGCACGCGAAGTTTTTATCTACTATTCCGGGTCACTCCGATGAGCGCGGCCTGCTGATCGACAACAGGTTTTGCCCTATGCCGAGCTCAAGGCATGGATTCATAACCTGCCCTCGGACGTGAACATCGTGATTCTCGATTCGTGCTCATCGGGAAGCCTGTCGCGCGTCAAGGGCGGCCGCAAACTGCCGTCGGCGCTGATCAGCGAATCGGCAAGCCACAAGGGAACCGCGATACTCGCATCGAGTTCATCTTCTGAAGATTCGCAGGAATCAGACCAGCTGCTGACTCCTTTCACACACAACCTGATCGCTGGCCTGCGCGGCACGGCGGATCTCAACCGCGACAACAAGGTCACGCTGCACGAGGCATACAGTTATTCTTACGAAGAAACCCTTGCAAACACGCTGAAATCCGGCGCTGGCCCACAGCATCCGTACTTTGATTTTAAAGTTCAGGGCCAGGGCGACCTGACCGTCGCCGACCTCAACCGCAATACCTCGCAGCTCGTGCTCGGCGAATCTGTCACCGGCACAGTTTATATCTTCGATAGCTCGAACCGGCTGAACCTGCGTCTGCAAAAACTTCGGCCGGCATCATGCCGCTCGCGATTAAGCCCGACCGCTTTCTCGTGCGAGTCATTCGCGACAAGGCGGTGCTCGAGCATGAAATCACGATAGCGCAGGGACAGCGCCAGCGCCTGGATTTTTCGGCGTTCAATGCAGTACCGCTGAGCACCGCCGAAAACCTGCGTGAACGCTATAACTCCCCCTACTTTCTTTCTGCCATCACCGGCCCCTCATTCCATTTTTTTATGCCGGGTTCAGGCACGCTGCGCAATTTCGACCTCGCAGATCTCGGTTACACCGGGCGCCTCATGGCGGGCTTGCGCGTGCGCAGCGACACCGTGATTTACCTGACGGGTGCACTGAGCGGCATCAGCAACCTCACGAAGGGCGCGGGAAGCACGAGTCCATTGCTTCTCAATGCCGGCCTGGGCGCACGTTACCATTTTCATCCGTCGGGATTCTATGTCGGTGGCTCGCTCAATGCCGCCTGGAACCGCATCAGCATTTCGCAGGATTTCGGCCGTGGCATCGAAACGCTGCGCTATAACTCGGGCGTTGGTTTCGGTATCGAACTGAGCGCAGGTATCGAATGGAAACTCGGGCGCGACATGGGGTTAGGCATCTCGTGGTTTCTCTTTATTTCGGCGCAGTCTATGGCGGCACGAGCAACGACGCCCGCCTCTACGCCGACCAGGTACAGAACAACGAGTGATCGGCCTCATGGCGTCGTTTACGTATTTTTAGGAAAGTTCTGCAAAAGCCAAAATTAGGAGCGCAAGCGTCATCGTTTGCGCGCATTCTCTCGCGAGGCCATGGCCGAGCATGACTTTTGCAGAACTTCCCTTAGTAGTTTCCTGACAATGGAACTGCGATCTGTCTGCGGAAACCGAAAAAGCAAAAAAATTTCGTTCCGGGTAACAAATTTGCCCTACCCGATTGTTATAACAGCAAATGGGCAAAAAAACCCTGCTGCTCCTGGTATTCGAATGGCCGCTCGCCGCCGGCGATTTCCGACCTTTTGGCGCCGAACCTATCGCCGCACAAATCGGTGTCGGCTCGCTCAGCGCCACCCTCAGCTACCTGTTCGTTCGCCAGTCGATGGTGGAAAACAGCCCTGCCTCCACTCCCGGCGCCCTGCCGGTCGTGGCCGCAATTTCTGCGGGTTATACCCTGGGCATCCTGTTCAGCGGCAGCATTTTCGGCGGTAAGGCAAATCCTTTTGCAACCCTCGCCGGCAACCTGCTGCCTTTCATTGGCCCGCTCATCGCGTACCATCTTTCAGAAGGCAGCGCGCTGTTTTCTGACCAGCTTTCGCTCTTTAACCTGCAACACGGCAGGCTGACACTCGGCCTGCCGTGCCCATACCGTAAAACCCGCTCGGGTGATCTCTCTGCCGAAGCGCTCTTCTACCTCAATATCGCCACCATCACTTTTTAGGAGTAACTATGCAACCCGTGAAAAAAATTCTCTGTTTACTGGCAGCCCTCGCCGCGACACCTCTCGCCGCAAAAGCAACCTGGCTCACGTTCGATACGCGGCCGTTTCGCCCGATCGCCGCGGACCTCAAGGAAATCAAGTTCGATTACATCCTGCTGAACGAAAAACGCGTCAACGCGACTATCGGCGCGCATTACCCGATTCTTGACCTTCAGCTCGAAGGCGATCACCGCATACAGACTGGCATTTTTGGCCTCGGCTTCAACCGCCTGCAAATCAAAGATGGTTTCGCTTTCGACCTGAATTCGTATGATGCGGTTTTCGGAGCTTATACCGACTACCGCACCGGCCCCTTCGCGCTTTCTTTCCGTTACACGCACACGAGCACGCATCTCAGCGAAGGTTACTACGTCAGCAATAATGAAAGCAGCTCAGCCTTCCGTTATTCGCGCGAACATCTGCAGCTGATGGGCGATTACACGTTCCATTTCGCCGCAACAGATTTTCGGCTGATCGGCGGCTTCACATGGGTCAACGCCTCTGTCTCACCCGTCGACATCCGTGATGCATTTCTGATCGGCATGCAGGCGGGCTTTGAGGTGGATTTTCCCCGCATCGGGCCCGTGCAACCATTCGCGTCATTTCTCGCGTACGCGCAGACAGAGAACAACTACCGCGTCAACAAATCACTGGCATTCGGCCTGAAGTTACGCGGCGAAAGTGCCAGCAGCTTCCGCATCATGGCGCAATACTTCGAGGGCATCGACCCGCGTGGCAACTTTTACCTCAAGAACACCGAGTTCTGGGGACTGGGAATAGCATACTTTCTTTAAAAGGAGAGAACATGAAAAAAATCTTATACCTGATTTTGTTGCTTTATACTAGTCCGATGATATTTTCGGATACTGTTCAGCCGAGCAAAACTGGCAGCAGCACCACATCTCAGGAAACGCATCGGGGAAAATCATTGGCGGTCCTCGCCGGCTCGATGGAATCCCCGTTCATGAGCATCTATTTTCCGTTGCCATCGTTCGCAGGCTCTGCCTTTCTGAATTGGGGAAATTTCAATTTCGGTATCAAAGCAGGCTCGCCTGCGCCATGGATACTCGGCCATGTGGGAAACGCAGACCCCAGGCAAATGTGGTATGTTCCCCTCTTTTATGTCGAACCGATTGAAATACGATATGTGCTCTTTGAACGCCTGCTCATTGGAACCAGTCTCGGGTACCGAATGCTGGGCGCTTCAAAAGGCGAAATATCGCCCAGCCTCGAAAAGCCAGCAAGTAACCTGGATACTGATGGTACTTATAACTACGAAATGAACGAGTGGTATGCAAAGGCGTACATCGGGTTTAGCTTAGAAAGCAATCCCTCTCAGGTAGGCGCAACAGTATTCGAGATTGGTGGCATATGGTCTATGGGACGGAATGAAACGTACAGCTACAAGGTCTCAGAAACCAGCACGGATAAAAACCGCCTTGCAAGTTTGAATGGCACAAACTTCAACGATTACCTGGCGAAAAATCTGGACAACTTCAAAGCCAGCGTTTATTCGCAGGTTTTTCCAAAACAATATATTTACATTTCGGTTCGATATAACCTCGCAGGCTCTTAAGTATGCGCGAGTTTCCCGCAAGGGAAACTCGCACCCCCCATCACGCCCCTTTCGCGGCTGCGAGAGCCTTCTCGTAATTCGGCTCGTGAATCACTTCGTCGACCTGCTCAGTATAGACAACCTTGCCGCTCGAGTCGGTGACAACCACTGCGCGAGAAAGCAGGCCTTCGAGCGGACCGTCGGTGAACGTCAGGCCCCAGCGCTTGCCGAATTCCTTGTCGCGCAGGTCTGATGCCGTGATCACTTTTTCGATGCCTTCTGCGCCACAAAAGCGCTTTGCGGCAAAAGGTAAATCCGCCGAGATACAGACAACGACAGTGTTGTCGAGAGCCGCAGCCTGCTCATTGAACTTGCGCACCGACATCGCGCAGGTGCCGGTGTCGATCGAAGGGAAAATATTATAGATCACTTTTTTGCCCGCGAGGTCGGCGAGTTTCAAATCGGAGAGATCTTGTTTGGTGAGACGAAAATCGGATACCGTGCTGCCTACCGCAGGCAGGTTGCCGACCGTGTGAACAGGTTTTCCGCGCATTTTAACTTCTGACATTATATACTCCAGTGGGTAAGTTGGGCTTCGGGGCACAACATTTCTGCCCAACAAGCCGTTGGTTCTCAAAATACAACAAAGAGGTACTGCAATCCAATATTTTACGGCAAGGTGTGACGGTAAAAAGCGGTGCAAGGTTCAGCCGCTTTGGCGGAATTCAAGTCGTCTTGCGGCCAAACCACCAGTGCAGAAACCAAGTGTAGAACAAGATGGCCGGCAGCCCAATAATCGAAAACAATATCGCCCCGGTGCCGCCAAGATAGAGAATATTCATCAGTTTAGCGTTGTTCTGCGGGCTATTATCGCTCAGCACGAGAATCGCCGCGAGAACGAAGGCGCTCGACAGATATTGACCCAGACCGATCAGGAGAATTCTCCAAAACGCGCGGATCTTAAAATAACGGCAGATATAATAACCTAACGGAAGATTAATCACGAGCATTAAGAGCATGAGCGGCATCGGATACGGATTCAGGAAAGCAACCGCTGCGGAAAATGATTTTTGCGGAGTTTCTCTTAGGATTGACAGCTCTGCCTGATGTGCCAGCGATTGCAATGGAAAATAAACCACTACGCGGAGTGATCGCCTGGTTCATTGGTACCGCGCTTGGCATGCTCATCTTCATGGCTTTCAGCCAGGGTAGCTATCTTAGCTGCTCCACAGAACTCAGCGGCAGCCCTGATTATCCGGATTGTTTTTTGCGGAAACGCACAGCGATGCAGACAAAAGAAGAAAAATTTTCACGCGCCGGTATACGAGCCGTGAACTTGAGCGTTGCCACGCATAAATCGCAGCGTTCAAAGACAAGCGAAGACTTCTGGGATATCCAGTTCAAAACGGGTGTCACCCTGCCGCTAACCCTTAGAGGTGTGGCATGGCCGCGGGGCAACCTGAATCTGTCATCCGCGCGCGCTTTGCTATTACCGCAAAAAGGTGCGGCACCGGCGCAGGAATTAAAGCTCGTCGCCTATGGATTGCTGCCATGGTTTCTGGGTTTGTTGTCAGGCGCAATCGGCTGGGCGCTTGCACTGGTCGCAATCGCGAAGCCTGTCAAAGACGTATCGGCAGAAGCATTACGCCATGCACGGCTTGCCAACCTGGTGTTGCTCGTCGCAGCGACCGGAATCAGTCTGGCCGCGTGGTTGCTGTTCTTTCGGGCGTGGGAAAAATTTTTGCTTCCGGCTTAAGATCGCGTCTGCCGGCGGTCGAAGCGCGGATGTTCCCCGCTTTTGAGCATTTTCGTGAAAAAGGTAATGCCCTCTTTCACCGGGTCGGCGCCCTGCGGGTGCCTCACCATGTCGTTGAGCTCGAGCACGATGAGCCCGTACATCCACGCCCACATGGTGCGTGCGATCGCCGGGTAACTTTTGCGCGTGTACGGTATCGCTCCCGATGAAATGCCCCGGCGGATCGTTTCGAGAAACACGCGGTACGATGTCGGTAATGTTGGGAACGACTTGCGGTAGAGTTTACCGCCCGCCGCGGAAAACATCAGCCGGTGCAGCTGGCGGTTCTTATTCGCAAAATTCCAGTAGGCATGCGCGATCGCATCGAGCTGTGCAAAGACATCACTGGCGCTGTGCTGTGCCGCTTTGAGGTCGGTGGTCAGAATTTGTTCGCCATTCATGATCAGCTCGCGCATGATCTCTTCCTGGTTTTCAAAGTGCGCGTAAGGGCTCGCGACCGAGCAGCCGAGCTTCTCGGCAACGCGGCGCATGCTGAGCGCTTCGACACCTTCGGTGCTCATGATATCGTGCGCCGCTTTAACGATTTCGTCGCGGCTCAGGGAACCGCGCGCACGGCGCGGTTGCTTCGCTGGTTTGATTTTTTCTTCTGCGGAGTTCTTTTTACCACCCCGCCCGGTGGCTAAGCGCGCGGCGCGCTCGCGCACTT
>JAXMHE010000014.1:0-88013 GCA_046346945.1 Turneriella sp. | reverse complement strand
GTCATCGCCGCGCGTAACCTGTTACGCCACAAGGGCAAAAGCTTCGTGATTGGCGCGATTCTGTTTATGGGTGCGCTCATCATGACGCTCGGCAATGCCGTGATCAGTGGCATGAACCGGGGCTTGAGCGAAAATATCGTCGAACGCTTCACCGGCCACATCGTGGTGATTTCAGAAGCGCAGGAGAATCCCAACATTCTGTTCACGCCGATGGGCAAAGACATCGTGCTGATCAAAGATTTCGCGAAGGTGCAGAACGTGCTCGCGCAGCAGCCCTATCTGGCGTCTTACCTGCCCGCGGCTCGTGGCTTCAGTTTTGTCTTAACCGAAGACGGTGACATCGACTTCGCAATGCTTTTGGGTGTAGATTTTCCCGAGTACAACAAGATGTTCCGCGAAAACGTAAAGCTCGTCGAAGGCAAGCTGCTCGACAAAAACGAGCGCGGCATGCTGGTGAGCCAGGGGCGTCGCACGCGTTTTTTCAATGACCAGAACATATGGGTAAAACCGGTTGGATTTCCACTCGACGAAAAGAATTTTTCCGACGAGGCGAAGAAGTTCCGTGATAAGATGATCGTCAAAGACTCGCTCGTGCTCATGGGGGCTTCGGGTGATTCCACGGCGTTCGATATTCGCGCAGACATCAAAGGCATCATGCGCTATGAATTTCTCGACGACTACTGGAAGTTTTTCAATATTCTCGATATCGAAACCTTCCGCGAATGTTTCCAATGGGTGACGAATTCTGATGCCGCGGCGGATGTCAAAACCGATACGAAGAATCTGATCGCGCGCGAAGAAAACCTCGATGCCTTATTCAATGACAATACCGTGGTGGCGGCAAAATCGGGTAAGGCTGAACTCACAGCGTCGCTCAAGAAGCTCAAGGATAAATCCACCGTGGTGAAGTCGCACACCGATGCGGGTGCCTACAACGTCGTTTTTGTGAAACTCAAAGACAGTGCGCACATTGACCGGCATGTCAAAGAGTTAAACGCTGCATTTAAGGCGGCCGGCGCACCTGCAAAGGCCGTGACCTGGCAGCAGGCGATCGGTCAACTCGGCGACATGGCCGGCATCATTCGCGGGGCGCTCACGGGTTTTGTTTTTTTGATCTTCTTTGTCGCGATAATCATCATCATGAATACGCTGTCGATGGCAGCACTCGAGCGCACGTCAGAGTTGGGTATGATGCGCGCAGTCGGTGCGCCGAAACGTTTTGTGAAAATCATGTTCTTTATTGAGACGGCATGCCTCGCTGTTGTTTTCGGCGGCCTGGGCATTCTCGTGGGCGCGGCTGCGGTGCCTGTGCTGAAGGCGCTCAACATCACCGCAGAAAATAATATTCTGCAGCTTTTATTCGGCGGCAAAACTTTTGCGCCATACCTCGGTGTGGTGGATGTTTTGGCGGGGGTGATAGAACTCACGCTGGTGACGGCCTTTGCTTCTATTTATCCGATAATCGTCGCCCAGCGCATCACGCCACTCGATGCCATTTCGAGGGATTAACAATGCAACGACTGAAACTCCTGAATTCCATCGCGTTCCGCAACCTGATTCGCCAGAGGCGGCGCAACCTGCTGCTGGGCGTGGCGATTGCGTTTGGTACGATGATATTGATACTCGCGAATTCATTCTCGCGCGGCATCACCGATACGCTGCTCAATAAGCTCGTCGTGCAGATGACGGGCCACCTTGAGCTCGCGGTGATCGAGCGTGCGCGGGCGCAGAATCTGCTGATTCGCGACCGCACCTTGTACCTCGATCTTTTGCAGAAAAATCTGCCCGATGTGCGCGAAGTTGCCGAGAATGTCGCGGTCTTCTCGCGCGCTATCGGCATTGGCAAGGGTGAAAACGTCATTGTCGTGCCGGTGGAGCTGGGCGATGGCAATAACATTGCGAATTCAACCGACTCAGAATACCTGCTGAGCCGCGCAAAAGAGGGCAAGCTGGAAGACCTGGCATCGACGCAGTACGAAAACCCGGTGGCGATCTTCTCAGACAAGGCGAAGACGCTCAACGTCAAATTGTACGATACACTCAAAATGCGGCTCAAAACCGTCAGTGCACAGGAGCAGAGCGCGCGCTTTACGGTTGTGATGATTCTGCGCTCCGAGAGCCTGTTTGAGAGTGGTGCGCTGTTTCTGCCGCTGAAAAATCTGAAGGATCTGCGTGGTATCCGGGACAATGAAACCGGGTCGCTGCAGGTCACGTTCAAAAAATTCGATTCGCCGCGCGCAGTCATCAAACTGGCCGATCAGATTCATTCTTTGCTGAAGCCGGGCATCGCGGCAATCCATGGCGAACTTGTCGCTGGCAAAAAGAACGCCGCTGTCACCGTTGGTGGCCTGACTCAGGAATATGCGAAATCCCCCGTGGCGCAGAAGTCATTGCGGCTGGCCGACGGCGAATTCGTCAAAGACAAAGATACCGATCGTATTCTGCTTTCGGCCCAGACCGCAGAGGCTCTTGGCGCATCTGTGGGCGACAAGGTCACATTGCGCTTTAAATCGATCCACGCCGCGCAGGCTGTGGAACAGAACTTCACCGTCGATGGCATCGTGGAGAATGACCCGGCGTTACCGGGCAAGGTGGGTGCATTTTTGCCCGAAGCGGGTTTCTACCGGGCATACCTCGGTGATTTGCCTGAGAACCGCACTTTGCCGGCAGAGGGCATTACCGACGATTGGAAGGCGGTGCTTGCGCCTGAGTACAAGGTGTTACCGCGCACGTCGACTGGCGACGACCTGATGAAAAAGAACCAGGAGCTGCGTAAGACGAACTTCTACGGGCCGGCAATCGATGTACGTACAATGTACGAAAGTGCAAGCCAGGTGCTCGATCTCGAGAGTGCGCTCAACAAGATCACTGTTGTTGCAGTGCTGCTATTGTTCTTCATTATATTGATCGGCGTTATCAACACGCTGCGCATGACGATACGCGAGCGCACGCGCGAAATCGGCACGATGCGCGCGATAGGTGTGCGCAGCGCCGATGTGCGCAATATCTTTTTGCTCGAGACTTTCCAGCTGGCATTTTTTTCTGCCGTGGCAGGGCTTCTGCTTGCTTTCGTGGCGATGCTGATTCTGTCGTCCTTTACGATTGATACGCAGAGTGTACTCGGCGTGTTTCTCAGCAAACGCCGGCTATATTTTCTGCCGTTTACTTCGGACATCATCCGCAGTATATTGATGATTTTGCTGATCTCGACCGCGACGGCATATTTTCCATCGCGCCGGGCGGCAAAGCTCGATGCGGCTGAGGCGCTGAGGCATTATGAATAACCAGTTAGCCCATGAATTAATTCATGGGCTAACAGAGAAAACGAGGAGAATATCGCCATGAAAACAATAATCTTAGTACCGTTAACAATCCTACCTCTGTCGCTGCATGCAATGACGGTCGATAAGGTCTTGCAGGAAATCGACAAGCGCATGTCGCAGGTGAGCGATTTTTCGGCCAAGGTCGCGCTGACGCAGCAAAAGGTGGGGCAGGGCGTGAAGACCTTCGAGACGCTGTTCTTTCGCCGCGATGAGGGTGATGAATTTCTGATGGTGACGACTGCACCACAGTCTGAAAAAGGCAACGGCTATCTGCGTACCGGCAATAACTTCTGGATGTACCGGCAAAACACGCGCACGTTTCAGCACATCAACCGCGATGAGAGTATCAACGGTACCGACACCAAGGCCGGCGACTTTGAACGCAAGAAGACCACCGAGCTCTACAAACCTTTGGTCGATGCCAACGGCAAAGAAGACATCGTCGAAGAGACCCTCGGCAACAAAAAGGTCTGGAAGTTTACCGTCGTCGCCAAGGTGCGCGATGTGACTTATCCGAAACAGGTGTATTGGGTTGAAAGAGACACGTTTCTGCAGCTCAAGGTGCAGTCATATTCCCTGTCGGGCACGCTGATGCAGACCGCGTATTTTTTGAAATACACTCAGATCGAAGGCAAATATATTCTTCTCAAAGGTATGTTCATCGATGAGTTCGAGAAGGGTAACAAGACCGTGCTCGATATTTCTGGCGTCTCGCTGAAAAAACTCAGCCCGAAGATTTTTACGAAAGCATATTTGGAGAATTTGAGTAAGTGATTCTTCGTAGTGTCTTGTTTGTGTCGATACTTTCTGCCGGCGCGCATGCGCAGGCAGAAAGTATCGACGAAAACAAAATGTTCTCCGAAGGGGAGACTGTCACCCCGATCGAAAAGGTCACGGACAACAAGGTCGAAGAATCTACCGACAAAGAATCGGTCGCATTCTCGGGTTCGATCAACAGCCGTAATTCGTATGCAATGCAGCGTGATTGGCTCATCGGCAACAGCACTTCGACGGCCGGCAATACGCTGAACAACCAGATTCAGACCAACGCGCTGCTTGAAGCGCGTGCACGCCGCAGCACTAAGGCCGTCGTGAATCTCGTGTCGAATGTCTATGCACAGGGGAAATCCGAATCGCACACGATCAGCGATGCCACGACGGGTGCCGTATCAAAATACAACGAAACAGTCTACGCTGATTACCGCTTCACCGAAGCATTTGTCGATGCCAACATCAACCGAGCGATTTATTTTCGCGCGGGCAAGCAGGTGCTCGTGTGGGGCCGCGGATTCTTTTGGAACCCTTCTGACGTCATCAACACGGAGCTCAGAAGTGCGACCGATGCGTTCCAGTTTCGCGAGGGCACTTATGGCCTGCGCGCGCATGTGCCGATCGGTAGCGGGCTGAACTTCTATTCTTTTACCGGGGTTGGCAAGAGCACCCGCACCGAAGATGTGATACAGGCATTTAAGGTTGAGCTCGCTGTTAGCCGCGCCGAGGTAGCGACGGGGGTAATCGTTGGGCAGAAAAAAGTGCCCACATACCTAGTCGAAGCCAGCACGCGTTTTCTGACGCTCGACTGGCGCGCCGAGGCGACGTACGCTTACGGCGACAATGCGCAGCGCATCGATGTGAATACTTTTAACATTTTTAATCCGGTGGTTTACCAGTTACGCGACCAGCATGTGTTCAAAGGCGTGCTGAGTTTTGGCCGCAGCTTCGAGGTCTGGGACGTTGCGGATCGCCTCACCGTGAACGTCGAGTATTTCTACAATGGTGCGGGCTACAGCGACAATGTTTTCGCCCAAAATGCGGCGGTGAAAGCCTACTTTGTGCAGAATGGCCTCTACCGGGCGAACTACTATGGCCAGCACTATGTCGGCCTGTTCACTACCTTTGCGCGCTTCATCTTCACAGAGTTGACGCTGGGGCTCAACGGCTTCGGCAACCTGAGCGATAAGACAATGGTGTTCTCACAGCTATTTACCTACAACCCGCTGTTTAATTTTACGCTCACCTGGCAGAACAACATCTTCACCGGTGCCTCGATGGGCGAATACATGGTCAGCGGGCTAGGGTGGTACAGCGAAGTTTCAGCGCGCGTCATATTCTAAACTACGCCCTCTGAGTTGCTTTATGCTTCAGCGCGGTTTGATTGCCAGCGTGACCAGCGCCGCAAACGCTATGAACGCAATCACCAGGTATATCAGCAAGCGGCGGTAGTTCTTTTGGGTGCAGAGCGCGATGATTATTCCGAAAATCAAGCCGAATGGCGCTGAATAGATCGCCGCGATTGCCCCCACGAGCAGCGCTGGCGGCGCATGCGGGTGTGATACGCCGACGGAGCTGATCGTTGCGACATACGCGAAGGCGAGTATTGCAAATACCAACGCACCGATCAGTGTCGAAAAAAATATATATTTCCATTTGGGTTGCATTGTTTTACCTTTCTAAATCTGCATTCTGAACCCGGTCAGTCGGGCTATGGCAGCTCTCCAATCAAGGCGAATTTGACCGACGGAACTGTAACGGCGACATGCCAGTCGTTTTCAGAAAAACAGAATTAAAATTAGACTTGGTGCCAAAGCCCGAGGCGAATGCAATTTCGATCACGCTGAGGTCAGGGTCGGCCAGGAGCTGGCGTTTTGCCTCGGCGACGCGGTATTCGTTCATCAGGCTCGAAAAGTTTCTTTGAAAACGCACATTGATGTATTCGCTGAGTTGGTGCGGGGTGATCTGCATTAGCTGCGAGAGCGCTTTGACAGAAAGCCTATCATTCAGGAATACTTTCTCTTCTTTTAGCAGTATATCCAGTTGGTCGTCGAGGGCTTACGTGTTGACGCCTTTGAGCTGAGAGTAGCGGTACTTTTCCTGCCGCGCTTGTTCCTGCAGAGGCGCAAAAAATTCAGGGTAGCGTATCGACGCAACATAGCCGAAAAGGATGCTTGCGGCAATCAGGCCGCAGCTCACGATCAGCAGATCGATGCTGTGCAGGCACATTGCCACGAACGCAATCACCGGGGTTATGATTGAGCCCACCTGAAAAATAATGATGTAGAGAATAATTCCCGACAGCTCTGCTCGCGGTAGCCTGAAGATAAAGCGCGTCCGGTATGCATTCACTACGTAATAGGCAGTGTTGACCGCAAAAGCGACCATGGCGATGATATCGTGCGTGTCGTGTTGTTTTGCAGGGAATTGCCTCAGCAGATCTATCAGCGTGAGGCTGCGCTGAGGATAAAGCGGCGAGGCAATAAAGGCAAGACAGAGTGCAGCGGGCAACCACTGTAGAAGCAGCACCTGCCAGGTGACATCCTCATCGGGCAAAAGTGAGAACTTCAGAAAATAATGGATTGCGGGGCCGAGCGCAAACAGTACCGGCAGATGCCAGTGCAACCCGGCCGGTGGGGGAAACACCGTCATGGCAATCAGCGTGCCACCGAAATACAGAATGTAGGCCAGCAGCGCCAGCGTAATCAGCAGGTAGATGTGCCGCGAAGAATGCCTACCCAGCGAGAGGCGTGCGACGATCTGCAGCACGGCGAGAAAACAGCAAAAGATCGCGAAGTAGCCAATCATTTCCCGCCGGGTGTTGGCCCATTCCATTTTTTCCGCAGCGGTTCATAGTCGGTGCTCAGCGGAAATTCGAGCCGCGCGACGGTGCGGTGGTTTTGAAAATAGACGCGAAAATATTCGGGCAAAAAACCGAGATTGCGAATCAAGAAGACGATCATGCCGAGGCCTAATCCCCCGCCTTCTTCGCTGTCGCCGCACTGCACGCAAAAGTCGCTGAACGCAGAGGCATTCATCGCGGCAGCGAGCTGGCGGCGTATTCGCGCTTCTTCCTGTGCAACGGGAATCGTGTTGTTCTCGACAAAAACCAGCAGGCGCTGCCGGTCGTGGTCGACATTCACCATCACTGCGAGCGCGAGATCGCGCAGCGCGCCGAGGTAGTCAGTGCGGTGCAGGTCGCGATAGCTGGCTTTGAACGCAGCGATACCGGTCTGGTAATCTTCGACGACTTCGAGGTCGAAGCCCTGCCTGATGAAAAACGCGCGCTTGAGGTTCGCCTTCACGGCATTTTCGACCAGTTCAAAGACTGCAGTAATGAGCACATCCGCGATGCCCTCGATTTTCAGCTGTTCTTCGAGTGCGATGAAGAGTTTCTGAATCTGTTGTTTGGCCGACTGGTCGAGCACCTGTATCAGCATTTCGTGGCGGTTGTGGTCAGCGGGGGATTGCATGGTTTGCGCGGCGGGCCTTCTTCTTTCCATCGGCTTTGTCGCGGCCAGTCTGAAAGGTTGTCTTGACCCGGTTTTCGACCTGCCGCGCAGCCCCTTTGAGTCCTTTTTTATAAAACCGGTCGATTTCCTCCAGAAAATGCCCTAGAAGCAGCTATGGATTTCCATAGCTATGCCTAGCAGGGTTGTGGGGCCAAATACCGGGCAGATCCCAGAACTCTGGGACGCCTTGCTTTTAAGGAGAATAAAATGAGTACAGCAACAACAGCAGACAGAGCCGCAGCGGGAACCGCCTCGGGGGCCAGGGTTTACAATGCGCGCATCAGCCTCGATTCGCTCGCCGAAATGAGCTCCGCCGAACTCGACGCACTCTACCGCGCCGCCTCTGGGCCAGCAGACCTCAAGGGTGTCGACGGCAAACCCAAAGGGCGCATGCTCGCAGTCGACGCGGCCGACCAGACGATGGTCATGGCGGGCATTCGGCGCTTTGCAGCGATGGGTGTGTTTCCATGGGATGGCAAAAGTTTCTCTTATTCGTCGGGTGCAGAAGGCAGGGGGATCAACCGCGTGAAGCTGCTCGTGACGCAGATGGATTGGTTCCCGTTTGTAACGCGTATTCAACCCTCGGCGATCGATGGCAAACCGTGCATCTATCTCGACTATGAACAGCCTGAGAACCCATGGTTCATCGGCAAGATCCACGACGAAATACGCGAAGTGGCGCCCGGTATCTACATGGGCCCTGCAATGTGGAAACGCGAAAACGGACCACTGTTGATTTTGTGGTTCGCGTTGGATTTTAACCAGAAATAACAAGCACATACCCCCGCGCAGCGGGGGTATGTGTTTGTGTTTGACGCCGATGCGTCTGAGATGCATCGGCGTCAATGGATCAGCGTCAGGCCGAATACGCCGAATATTACAAAGTTCGTATGAAAAAGTACGAGGGCAATCCCCTCTACAAAAATTCCTACGAAACAGAAAAGGCCCTCTATGAGCTGATGGCCACTGCGACCAGCGAGGCGGAATATAAGGCGAAATTCCAGCAAGGCAATCTGAATACTAAGAACGCCATCGCTCTCGTCAAAGACCAGGAGACTGCCGAAAAGGCGCACTGGGAAAGTCTGCAAGAGACGATCAAGGCCAAAGGTTGCGCAGCCATTCTCGCAGTCATCGATTCCTTTAACGATGTGATGACGATGATCACCGAGACGAATAACATCCGCCAAAAGAACAGTCTCGAGCAATCGGTCGATGGTTTTGTCGACGGCTTCTACAGCGATTTTCTCGCCCTCGAAAATATCGAAGTCTATGAAAAGGCGGATGTCCCCTCGCGCTGGCGGGCAGAACGCGAAGACAGCATTCGCGAGATGAAGGCGGAAGGCCGCAAACTGTTCGAAGAAGTTACACTGCCCCGTGCGCGGGAATGGGACCCGGACTGGAAATGGAATCATGACCTGGTATGGGAAGTCCGGCACCGCCGTGTGATTCCCGTACCCGACGAAACGATTACGCGCCGCATACCGCAGCATAAAAAATATTTAGGAGTCTGAGATGCCAATCGATAAATCTACTCTCGACTCGATGCTCGATCCTTTCCGCAACATGGTGAAGGATATTGACTCTAAAAAGCTGACAGGCAAGGCCGTCGATGAAATGAAAGAAGCGATGGCGAAGATGGAGCGCCTCGGGCAGGAGATGGACGACATCATCAGCTACAGCACGAAGCTTTCGACGGATAATCTCTACATGAACTTCAGCAATGCCTACTCGAAGGCGCAGTCGGCGGCGGCATCGGCGAACCAGCCGACCGACGATGCAGGGCTCTTGAAACAGAGTCTTGCGGCTTATGAAAGTAGCTATAACCAGATCAAAGATGATCCGAAAAATAAACACCTGCTGCCGCCCTTGGAGCGGCTTCTCAAAATCGGCAAGTCCGGAGTCTCGTACCCGGTCTTTTTACGCATGGGCGAAGAGCAGGGGCTGTTTGCCGAGATGGCTTCGGGGATGCCTTTGCCGACGATTCTGTTTGATCTGCATTGCGCAGAGGTGATGGGTTATCCGCTGGAAATTGAAATGCACCAAAAAATTCTAGCGGGCTACAAGACCCTCGTAGCCAAACACCCGTTCAAAATTGCCGACCCGCTCGAATTCAGGCTGATGCGCCAGAAGATTGAATGGGAATATGCCCCGGCGCGTGCGAAATGGAAAGCCATTATCGAGCGCTGGGAGAGAATGCATGACATGGTTGCCGACTGGATCGACGCGCACTGCTCCTTCGCGCCCCATGATGCCCGCTGGGTCGATCCGGTAAACCCGGCGAATACGCCGATCAATATTTTACGCACCAAGGAATGCACTCCGGGCGATCTGAAAGTCCGCGAAGCGATATTCCGCGAATACTTCAACCTCGGCTGGGACGACGTGTGGAACCATGAAACGTACAAGGCCGAACAGGCCGCCTGCCGCATCTTCTCGAGCGACGAGCGCGTGGATCAGATCAAAAAAACTTACCCGGTCTGCAATCTCGGTAGCACACCTCCGGCCGATGTCATTGCTGCGGCAGAGCGCATGCATAAAGATAACAGCTATCGCCATCCGAAGCACCTCGAGCGTTTCGGCACAGAAGGAAAGCCGGGTGTGGGCTATGCCACGCGCCCCTACGAAGATTTTGTGAAGATCGCGATGGGTTCCTGACGGAACCCGTCACGACTATGATGCCAGCAAAAAATCCCGGTCGTGTGCGTGGCCACGCTCCGTGAGCACTTTCTCGACAATGCGGTAACCGCCGCGGTTTGAAACCATCGAAACCAGAAACAGCATGCCCGGTGGCGGTAATTCGTGGTAGGTGAGGCTCGCGAAATCCATCAGCCTGCGCGGCACGAGATCGACGATGCCCGTCACCGGCATGCCATTATCATTGAGCCACGCTGCCTTCTTGCGTGCGTACTTGCCGCCGCACACCCAAAGTGGTCTGCCCTGGAGCAGCCTCGGTAACACCTGCAATAAATACTCCATGCGTACGCGGTCGAATGCGCGGCGCGCATAGTTATCATGTGTGCGCGAAAGCCTGCCCGGCGAATCATACCAGTCGAGCACAACTTCGGGAATTTTGGCAAAGCGCACGCCGGCTGTCAGCCAGCGCATCCACAGTTCATAGTCTTCGGGTACCGCAGCGGTCGAATAGTCACCGTATTGTGCGATGAGGCTGCGGCGAAACATGACGCTCGGGTGCGCGACAGGCGATTCGACAAAACGGTAGCGGCGGATGTCTTCTTCAGTCTGCCAGGTGTTGATCTGCGCGACGTAGGCGTCGTAGCCTTCTGCGTTTTCACTGATGAAGCGCACTTGGCCACTGACAAGACCGATACCGGAATTTTCGTCGAGAAAGGCTGCCTGCTTAGCCAGGCGGTCGGCAGGCATTGCGTCGTCGGCATCGAGTCTTGCGACATAGTCGCCGCGGCTATGCCTGAGTCCTGCATTGAGTGCATGCGCGATTCCGGGAGTTGGTTCCTGCACGAAGTGAACCCTGCTATCTGCTGCCGCGAACTCACTGGCGACCGACTCTGTTTCACGGTCGGCATTGTTGGCGACCAATACCAGTTGCCAGTCGCCGAGCGTCTGTCCCTGCACAGAGCGAATCGCACGCGCGAGTAATTCTCGTTCGCGGTAGCAGGGAATCAGCACAGAAACTCTTTGCCGCATTGTCAGGTGTTTTCGACTTGCAGGTCATGAACGCGACACACTTGCATCTTGCGCTGAACCACTTTCCCGTGGTACTGATGTTCTTTGGTTGCCTGCTGGCTTTGCCCGCGCTGTTTCTCAGTAACCCGTTCTGGAAACGTGCGGCCTGCCTCGTACTGCTCGCGGCCGGCATTTTTGCCATACCGGCGTTCCTGACGGGCGAGGGTGCCGAGCACTACATGGAAAAGCTCGGAGTCGCGAAGCAGGCGATTAAAGCTCATGAACGCACGGCAAAACTGGCTTTTGGCGCAGCGCTTCTGACTGGCGGCGTTTCAGCGCTGGTTTTATTCATTATTGTAGCGGGATCGAGAATGCTTCGCTCCGCGTTTATTTTTCTTACAGTCTGTGCAGCTCTCACATCTGGCATGTTGTTTTATAGTTCATTCGAGGGCGGCAAAATTACGCATAAAGAAATTCGCGAATCGGCGCCTGCTGCCAATAGTGCCCCGTTACCTGTCAGGCGCGATCACGAAGATTAATAAGACAACTTTATTCAAAAAGTTTTTCGATCGCCATTGCCAGCTCGGTGTCGCGCGTGGTGAGACCGCCCTTGTCGTGGCTCATGAGAGAAATGCGCACGCGGTTATAGGTATTGTTCCAGTCGGGGTGATGGTCGAGTTTTTCGGCAATCATCGCGACGCGCGTCATGAACGCGAAAGCCTCGCTGAAATCTTTGAAGACAAATTCTTTCGACAGAGCGCCTTCGTGCAGACGCCAGTCGGCCAGGTGCTTGAGCGCGTGCACCATCTGGTCGTTGTTGAGTAGTTGCATCTGGCAGGATACCGGGGCGCCCGGCGCGGTCAACTGCGGTTCAGGCAATTTGTACCCTTAATCAATCCATGGCGAATACCCGGAACCCGTGCAAAAAGGGGTTGTATGAGCATGGTTTATTCTGGCATTGTTTTTTTTTGTATGCCCAGCCGTGTTTTAAGCCTGTGCTTTTTATTTACCTTAACTCTTTATGCAGACTTTCCGATGACCTGACCGTCGCTTGCGAAAAAGGTAATCTTGCCGAAGTGAAAAGGATCATGGGTGCAGGCATGAGTAAAGATGAGAAACACTTCGCTATCCGGTCAGCGTCGAAGAATGGACATGCGGATGTTGTAAAATATCTTATTTCGCAGGGGGCGCCGCTGGGTGACCGTGATTTTCCACCGCTGATCGACGCCGCGATGCAGGGGCACGCCGAGGTGGTGCGCCTGCTGTTACGCGCCGGGGCCTCGATAGACGAAGGTGACCAGGCATCGGCACTGTGCCTCACTGTCGAAAATCCACAGATGGTTGATTTGCTCATTAAGGCCCGGGCCGACGTAAACCGCGAGTGCAATGGTACAGCCCCCTTGTTCAGGGCGGCAGATTTTGGTCATGCGGAATCGGTGAAAATGTTGCTTGCTGCGAAAGCGGATATCTTTTTCAGAACCGAAGGCGGCGACACCGCACTCATCGTGGCGGCATTTAAAAACCGACCCAACGTGGTGAAACTGCTGCTCGATTCAGGTGCCGGAGCATCTCTGCGTTATACATCGTCGCAAGGAAAAACTGTCCTTGAAATTGCTCAGGAACAGGGCGCGGCAGATATTCTGGGCATGCTGAAAATCGCCGAGAGAAAATTCAATACTCGGTCGGTAAACTATGCCGCCCAAACTAAATCCGTTGTCGTTTTGCGCTTGGGGCCGTCGCGGGCAACGCAGGCAATCCAGTGTCAAAGCCGTACGACATTACCCAAAGGGTTTCGCGTGCAAGTTTTAGAGGAAACGACGGCTCCGGAAAATATCGGCGGTGTGCGTGGTCGATGGCTGCGCATTAAAACACCGACCGACGAGGTGGACTGTACTACGGCCGTAGCGAGAGAATTCTGGATTTTTGGTGGCTTGGTCGAGTTGCTCCCGTAAGTCACGGTGCAGCGTTGTTGAATTTCACAAAACAACGATATCAAAATTGGGGATTGCGATCACCCCCCGAACAAATCGCCCTGATCTTTGGTGGATTGCTTTTTATTCTGGCGCACGTCACCCTTCACGCTGCCCGTCGTCGGCATGATCACACCCGATTTTTTTTCGAGGTCGCGCAGAATATCGTAGGCCCGCTCGGTCACAGCCCTCGGCATACCCGCCATCTGCGCGACGTGAATGCCATAAGATTTATCTGCCACACCTTCGACGATCTTGCGTAAGAACACGACATGGCCGTCTTTTTCGATCACAGAAACCGTCAGGCCGATAATCCCCCGCTCTTTCGAAATCAGGTGCGCGAGTTCAGAATAGTGCGTGGCGAATAATGTTTTCGGTCTGCCGCGCTCTGCCGAATTCAACGACTCAATCATCGCCTGCGCAATGCTGATGCCATCATAGGTGGATGTACCCCGGCCCACTTCATCTAAAAGTATCAGCGAATCTTTCGTATAGTTACGGAAGATGCGCGCGCACTCGGCCATTTCCACAAAGAACGTGCTCTCGCCGCGTGAGAGGCGATCGTGAGCACCTATGCGCGTGAAGATGCGGTCGACCACGGGCAGGGTTGCAGACCGCGCGGCGACAAAGGCACCCGCCTGCGCCATGATCTGCAGGATTCCAATCTGCCTGATGTACGTACTTTTGCCCGCCATGTTGGGGCCGGTGATAATTGCCAGGTGCCGCGCGCCCGGTTTGTCGCCGTTGTCGAGCCCGACGTCATTGGGAATAAACATCTCGCTGCGAAAGTACGCCTCGATCACGGGGTGGCGCAGCGCTTCGGCGTTCAGGGCAGAACCTTCGTTCATCTGTGGCCGTACATGGTTGTTGATGACGGCACTGTGAGCAAAAGCGAGAAGCACGTCGAGCCTTGCGAGGCGGTCTGCCCATATTTTCAGCGCGTCTGCAGAAGCGAGCACCTGTGTGCGTATGTCTTCAAACACGCCTTTTTGAATACGCAACAGTTCTTCTTCGGCCGAAAGGATTTTGCTTTCGAGCTCCTTGAGCTCGGGGTTTGTGTAGCGCTCGGCGTTAGTGAGTGTCTGCCGGCGCGAATAACTTTCCGGTGCCTTGGCTGCCTGTCCCTTGGAGATTTCAATGAAATAGCCGAGCACATTATTGTGTTTCACGCGCAGGGTGTTGATACCATGCTTTGTCTTTTCTTCTTCTTCGTAGCGCGTGAGCAGAGCGACGGCGTTCTGGCTGAGCTCAAAAAACTCGTCGAGCAGCGGCATGTAGCCGGGTTTGACGAAACGGCGCGCATCGAGCAGCGGTGGTAGATTTTCCGTGAGCAGGGTTTCGCCGAGAAGTTGGTGCAGTCCCGTCGGCAGGTCTTTGAGATCTTTCCAGCCCGCATCGATCAGCGGTTGCATGCGGTTGTCAGCGATTACTTTCTGCAGGCGCACAATTGCCTCGAGTGTATCGCGCACCTGGCCGAGATGGCGCACCGTCGGGTTGTTCATGAGCCCCGTGATGACGCGTTCGAGGTCGGCTGCCCGGCCGAGTTCAGTGGCAAGCAGTTGCCGGTAAGAGTTATGTTTTGCGAGAATTTCGACGACTTCATGGCGCGCCTGTATTTCAGCCCGGTCGGCCGAAGGGCGCGACAACCACTGCGACATGAGCCGCGAGCCGGCCGATGACTGGCAATGCGAAAGTAAGCCCAGCAGGCTTGGCTGCATTTTGCCGTCGGCGCTCTGCAGAATTTCGAGCGTTTTGAGAGTCGATTCGTCGAGCACGAGCGTCTTGCGCCGGTATTCGCGCAGGGGAGACGACCAGTTGAGTTTTAACAGCGGCGAAATTTCGCGCAGGTATGCAAGCGCGAGAGTCAGTGCACGGCTTTCGTCGGCGTCGAGCTCCCATACTCCGAGGTTCTTCGTCTGCAGCGCATCTTTCAGCACGCGTTCCTGGAATGCGGCATCGCCCACGGGATAGCGGCGTTGCTGCAGCACGCATTCGAACTCAGGTTGGAAATTGTCCGCATCGGTCGCCACCCATTCTCGTATGCTGAATGAAGCAGTCGCTTCCGCGAGGCTTTCCGGATCTTTGCGCTCGAGCCAGATTTGCCCGGTGGCGACTTCGATGATGGCGAGTTGAAAAAAATCTTTGCTTCGGCTGACCGCGCACAGGCGCCGCGATTCTTTGCCGTCGATCAGTGACTCTTCAAACAGGCTGCCCGGTGTCAGAATGCGCGTCACGCCACGGCGAACGATGCGCCCCTGCGCTTCGGCCGGGTCTTCGAGCTGATCGCAGATGGCGATGCGCCGGCCCTGCAAAAGGATCGGGTGCACATACTGGCTCATCGAGTGGTGCGGTACGCCGCACATGGGCACCTTGTCTTGCCGGCGCGTCAGCGCAATGTCGAGCACGCGCGAAGCATAGACCGCGTCTTCGAGAAACATCTCGTAGAAGTCGCCCATTCTAAAGAAGAGAATGTCATCGGGATATTGTTTCTTGATCTCGAGATACTGCCGCATCATCGGGGTGTCTAAATTTTTTTGGTCGACCTCGCTCACGCTCGGCCTCCCAAAATAAAAAAATGGATTTTCTTTAAGGGGTTACTGCCCCGGCATTTCTCTGAAACGCCTTGGCCCTTAACAACCCCACGAACAAGCTGATTTTGTTTCCCCCTCTCTTTCCAAGAGAGGGGGCTAGGGGGTGAGTTCGGCCCTTTCATTGCTGCTCCTGAATCATCTGCGCTGCTTTCTTTGCATTGAGAATGAATCTCTTCACCTTATCATGATCTTTCATACCTGGCGCAGATTCTGTGCCGCTTGCGACATCCACCCCAGGTGGATTCACCTTTGCCACGAGGGCAGCCACGTTGTCAGCATTGAGCCCGCCTGCCAGCAGGTATGGGCGTTTGATACCGGCGATGTTCGCCGGGTCGAAGGTCTTCCCTGTGCCGCCGGCGAGAGCAGTTGGCAAGGCCAACCGATCGCCGAGTGCCGAAGGCGTTTCGCCTTCGGCGTATCGAGGCGCCGGGGGCCTATGCGAATCAAACAACACCAGCTTATGCGCATCCCAGCGCGAAACCTGTGTGGCTGTGACTTTCTCTGCCGCCGAGATCGAGGGCAAAATAAGCTCTGTGGGCGCGAGCTTCAACAGCTCTTCAATCTGCGGATGGTCTGCCATGATCTGTAAGCGGGTACCTGTCACCGCGAGTGCCGCGAAGGTTTCGCGGATATACTGTGCATCGTCGTAACCAAACACGAGGTATTTGGGTTGTGGCACATTGAGAGCAAGAATAGCGCGTGCTTCGTTTGCACTCGCGCGGCGAGGGCTGGTTTGCGAAACAACTACACCCAAAAGATCTGCGCCCGCTTCAGCGGCAAAGCGCGCGTCGTCTAACAGTTTCAATCCGCAGATTTTGACGAGCATATCAGTGGATGGCGGGCTTGGCCAGCTTCCATTCAAGCAGGTCGAGGCCCAGCGGGTAGACATTCACGTTGGTGAAGCGTTTGCTGACTGCAATCAGTGCATAACTCGTATAGAGAAATGTGTAGGGCTGGTCGTTGTATACGCGCTCATGGAATTTGTGGTAGATTGCATTGCGCGCCTTGTCGTCGAAGGTCAGTCGTGCCTGTTCGATCATGGCATCGCTCGCGGCGTCGCCGAAGCCCGTGAAGTTGTGGCCCTTGTCGCGCTGCGAAGTATGCCACAGCTGAAACGGATCAGATTCGATGCCCGACGACCAGCCGAGCATGACGGATTGAAAATCGCGCTGGTTGACCTTTGTCAGCAGAGTCTGGAATTCGAGCTTGCGGATGTTGAGCGTGATACCGGCGCGGGAGAAATCTTCTTTCATGACAGAGGCAAACTGGTCGGCAAAACCACCGCCTGCCGAGACCATGAGCTCGATTTCAAGTGGTTTGCCGTCTTTCGCGATAAGGCCGTCGGCGTTGCGCGCATAGCCCGCAGCCTTAAGCAGCTCGAGCGCTTTTTCGGGCTCGTACTGAATCGGCTTCAATTGCTGGTTATACTGCAGGCTCTGCGGCAGAAACGGGCCCGTGGTGACCTCGGCGAGATTTTCGAGAATGGTTTTTTTCACGCGCTCGAGATCCATCAGGTGCGCCATCGCCTGCCTGACGCGCCGGTCATTGAACGGCGGCTTGCGCATGTTATAGCCGATGTAACGATAGCTTGTTGCGAGGTACTTGATCTTTTCAAAATCGTGTTGGAATTTTTCGGAATCTGTTTGCCGTGTCCATTGCAGGGGCCGAAGGTTGTAACTGTCGACATCCCCCTTCTTTAATGCCTGCAGCGCCACCGCGTCATTCTTGATGATTACGAATTCGAGTTTTTTGATCTCGGGTTTTTCACCCCAGTAATCGTCGAAGCGCGTGAGCGTGAGGCGTTGCCCGGTTTTCCATTCGGTGAACTTGTAAGGGCCGCTGCCGACCGGGCCCCACATGTTGCGCTCATCTTTCATGAAGTCGCCCTGCGAGTAGATATGTTTTGGTACAACTTCGAAACCGCCGAGGTGCTCGAGCGCCATCGCGTATGGCTTTTTCATTTTGAAGACAACGGTGTATGCGTCTGGCGCGCTGACGGAGAGCACGTCTTTGTAATAGACTTTTTTGTGCGCGTTGGGGATCTTCTCGCTCATCATCATGTTATAGCTGAAGAGTACATCGGCCGATGTGACCGGCTTACCGTCATGGAAGTTATTTTTGCGCCGCAGGTTAAATGTGTACGTCAGCTTATCGGCGCCGATTGTCCATTTTTCAGCGATCTGGCCTTTCATTTTGAGCGTCTTGCGGTCGCGTTCGAGCAGGCTTTCGAAGATGCGGCTGCAGACTGTGTTTGAGTAGGCGTCTTCAGAGATCACCGGGTTTAGCAGAATGGGGTCCATCGGCAGGTGGAAGCGTATCGTGTCTGGTTCGATATCGTAGCTGTGTTTGTTGCAGGCTATAAATGCCAGACACACAGTGGCCCAAAGGGCCACTGTGTGTCTGGCAATTCTCAAGGGAGTATTCATGGATTCTTATATTTAGGCCGGCGCTTGTCGCGTACCGCGGAGAGGCCTTCGACGAAACTCTCGGCGCCCACAAAGTGACCGAGAGTTTCGAGGCCTTCGCGTTGTTTCAGTGCGGCAATATTATCGGCGCGCAAAATCTGTTTCACGCTCGCCACCGAGGCGAGCGGCAATTCGAAGATGCGCTTCAGGCTTTTTTCGGCTTCTTTGACTGTAGTACCGTTGTCGAAGACTTCGTCGACAAGACCCAGTCGCTGCGCGTCGGTCGATTTGATGGCACTGCCGAGCATCGCAATTTCGCGCAGCGCACCCGGCCCCGTCGCTGACTCGATCAGGTTAATAATCGCTTTCGGAATGGTTAATCCCACTGCGACTTCTGAAAACGAAATGCGGCTTTTGTCGCGGCTCATGTAGCGCCAGTCTGAAAGAATCGCCAATACCGCGCCGCCCGCCATCGCATGCCCTTCGATCGCCGAAATATGCGGCTTTGGAAATGCATAGACTTCGAGCACCATTTTGAGCAGCACTTCAAACACCTCGAGCCGGCCTTTGACATCGCGCGAGAGCATCATTGCGGAGTCGAGACCATTCGAAAAATAGCCGTCGACTGCTGAGTGCACAATGACGCCCCAGACTTCTTTGTTTTGCGCGAGTTCGGCATGCACCACCGTGAACTGTTCCATGAACGGGATATCCATCAGGTTCATCGGCGCGCGACTCAGCGAAACGTAGCCGATATGGTTTTCGACGCGGGTTTTGATCACTTTCTGCATCCTCTGCACATGGCGCAGAGGATGCAAAACAAACAGGCGGACAAGAAAAAGTCTTTAACGCGGCGAGGGCGCCGCCGGTATTCTCCTTGACAGACGCCCAAAATTACGCGTGTTTTGGGATTATGAACGCAAACGAAGCAGAAGAATACTATCTCAGCATATTTTTGTCGCACGGGAAAAGCCCGCTGTGGCAAGAGGTTGCGAACTACATCGAACAGAAGCTGGCGCACGAGGTTGTAGAGTTTACTGATGCGCTGAACCAGGGCCGCACGGCGATCCAGAAGCTCGAGCAAGACACCGAAGAGTGCGCTTTTGCAATCATCGTGCTGACAGTCGATGACGAACAGGCGAGCGGCAGCCCGCGTTCAAGAGAAAAAGTGATCCACGAAATCGGCTACTGCCAGGGCACGTTCGGCCGCGAAAACGTGCTGGTGCTGAAGCAAGACGGCGTCGCAGAGTTCTCAGACCTCGCGGGCATCGTCTACGTGCCTTTCGCCGGTAATGATATCAAATCGACCTTTAGCCGCCTGCAGACAGAAATCGAAGCGGCAATTGACCGCTTTGAAGACGACGAAGAAGACATCGACGAAGACGAATAAGAATAGCTGCTGAAAAGGCAGAGCTCATGGTGTTCGATGTTTTTCTTTTGCTGCTTGCTGCGGGCATAGCAGGTTGGATTTTCCCCGAATTATGGAAATGGTTTAGCCGGCGCAGGCTTTTGCATAAGCCGCTCACGGGCGATCAGCTTCGGATGATAGAGGCATGCCTGCCGCCGTGGAGAAAAATGCCACTCAAGCTGCGACAGCAATTGCTCGCGCGCATCAAAGAATTTCTCGCAGAGAAAAATTTTGAGGGCTGCGGTGGTCTCATCGTGACAGAAGAAATCCGCCTTGCCATTGCTGCGCAGGCCTGCCTTCTGTTGTTGAACCGCAACATACGCTGTTACCCTAAACTCAATACGATTCTCGTTTACCCGACGGCCTACCGCGACCGGCAAAGGCACCTGATTGGCACGGATCAGCGCGATGAGCGCACCAAGGCTGGTGAATCATGGAAAAGTGGCAACGTGGTGCTCGCATGGGATCACGTGCTCGCAGGTGTGACTAACTATGCGGACGGCCATAACGTGACGTTCCATGAGTTTGCACACCAGCTCGACCAGGAAGACGGCGCAGCAGACGGCACACCTATACTGCCGCCGTCGAGTTATGCGACCTGGGCGCGGGTGTTCACACAGGAATACCAGGGCCTGCTCGAAGAGGTGCACAAAGGCCACCACACAGTGCTCGACGCCTATGGCACTGAGAATCCCGCGGAGTTTTTCGCCGTGGCGACCGAAGCATTTTTTGAAAAACCACGGCAGCTGAGGCTGAAACACCAGGAATTGTATGCCGAACTGCAGCGCTATTACTGTGTCGATCCGGTGGAGTGGCTATAGCCTTTTGGGGTCGTGAAGCTCTAATTCGTAAATTGGTTTGCGCCCCAACACACCCTCAAAAACCGAACCCAGACAAAGTGCGTAGCGACATGTGCGGCACAGCCGCGCATGTCGCTACGCACCAATATTTTTCGAGGGCAAATGCCAGAAACCACACAACATTCCAAAGCACATGAAAAAATCCATGGCGCCACCGTGCGCTTCACCGGCGACTCGGGCGACGGTATGCAGCTCGTCGGCGCGCAATTTACTTCGGTGACCGGTCTTGCCGGCAACGACGTGATGACCTTTCCCGATTTTCCCGCCGAAATTCGCGCGCCTCAGGGCACGACGGCAGGGGTCTCCGGGTTCCAGGTGCACTTTGGCGACCACCACATTTATACCCCAGGCGATAAGGTAGATGTGCTCGTGGCGATGAATCCCGCCGCGCTGAAAGCGAACCTGAAAGATCTGCGCGAGCGCGGCGTATTGCTGGTGAACTCTGACGAGTTCGATGAAAAGAATCTTACCAAAGTCGACTATAAATCAAACCCGCTCGATGACGATGCGCTGAAACAGAAATACCACCTCATCGCCGCACCGATCACCGAATCGACGCGTCGGGCGCTTGCTGAGTCGGGGCTGTCGACCAAAGAGATCGATCGCTGTAAAAACTTTTTTGCCTTAGGCCTGACATATTGGATGTACCACCGCGACATCGAGAAGACCAAACAGTGGCTCGAAGCGCAATTTGCAAAAAAACCGCATCTTGCAAAAGCGAACATTCAGGTGCTCGAAGCAGGTTACCATTACGCAGAAACCACCGAACTGTTTTCGGTTTCATATGAAATCACCAAAGCGCAATTTGCGCCCGGAACCTACCGCAATATCACCGGTAACTCGGCGCTGGCTCTCGGGCTTGTCGCGGCAACAGATCTCGCCGGTATTCCGGCGCTGTACGCAGGTTACCCGATCACTCCTGCATCGGACATTCTGCACGAAGTTGCGAAATATAAAAACTATAACATCAGAACTTTTCAAACCGAAGATGAGATAGCCGCGGTATGTGCTGCGATCGGTGCCTCGTATGGCGGTTCGCTCGGAATCACTGCTTCGTCGGGCCCCGGCATTGCGCTGAAATCAGAAGCGATCAACCTTGCCGTGATGACTGAGTTGCCGCTGGTCATCGTTGACGTGCAGCGCGGCGGACCCTCAACCGGAATGCCGACCAAAAACGAACAGACGGACCTCTTCATGGCTCTCTTCGGTCGTAACGGCGAAAGTCCTGTGCCCGTCGTCGCAGCTGCATCGCCTTCCGATTGTTTCGACGCGGCGATTGAAGCGACGCGCATCGCGCTTAAATTCATGACGCCTGTATTCCTGTTGTCTGATGCCTACATTGCCAACAGCTCTGAACCCTGGAAAATTCCAGAAGTCGAAAACCTGCCCGAGATCGAAATGGATCGTGTGCAGGCGGGTGAATCGCGCGAAGGCTTCAAGGTCTATGGCCGTTCTGCTGAAACTCTCGCTCGCCGTTGGCCTGTACCCGGAACGCCGGGGTTTGAACACCGCATCGGTGGCATCGAAAAAGATGAAAACGGCAACATTAACTACGATCCGGACAACCATGACAAAATGGTAAACCTGCGGCAGGCAAAGATTGACAAGATCGCGGATTTTATTCCCGAGCTGGAGGCTTTTCCCGAAAACAAAGGTGGCCTGCTTGTGCTGGGTTGGGGTTCGACATACGGTGCAATCCGCGAAGCGGTGCTGCGCGTGCGCCAGCAAGGGTACAGCGTTTCGCACGCGCACCTGAAGCACCTGAACCCGTTCCCGAAAAATATCGAGAAAGTCCTGCGCTCTTTCGACAAGGTGCTGATTCCTGAGCTGAACCTTGGGCAGCTCGCTCTCATCATTCGCGGTAAATATCTTGTGCCGGCAGTGCAATATAACAAGGTGCGCGGCCGTCCATTCGGTATCGAAGAAATGGAAAAAGTGATCATCGACACGCTGAAAAATTAAGGAAAAATATGTCACAGACACAGACTGCTACCCTCACAAAAAAAGATTTTGCTTCTGACCAGACGGTGCGCTGGTGCCCTGGCTGCGGCGACTACGGTATTCTGACCGCTGTGCAGAAAACAATGCCCGAGCTCGGTATTCCGAAAGAGAACATTGCGTTCATATCGGGCATTGGCTGCTCATCGCGTTTCCCGTATTACATGAACACCTATGGCTTCCATACGATCCATGGTCGTGCGCCCGCGATCGCTTCGGGCCTTAAAGTGACACGCCGCGACCTGTCGGTGTGGATGGTCACCGGTGACGGCGACGCGCTTTCGATCGGGGGCAACCACCTGATACATATTCTGCGCCGCAACGTTGACATCAACATCCTGCTGTTCAATAACGAAATCTATGGCCTGACCAAAGGCCAGTATTCACCTACGAGTGCAAAAGGGACCGTGGCGAAATCGACCCCGGACGGTTCAGTGGATAACCCCTTTTCACCGCTGAAACTTGCGATCGGTGCGGGTGGTACATTTCTCGCACGCACATTCGACAAAGACATGAAGCACATGGAGAAGACGGTCAAGGCAGCGCACCTGCACAAAGGCACGTCCCTTGTAGAAGTGCTGCAAAATTGCGTGATCTTCAACGACGAGGTTTTTGAACCAACCGTCGGTAAGGAAAACCGCGGCAATACGATGATCTTCGTCGAGCATGGCCAGAAGCTGATTTTCGGCAAAGACAATGAGAAGGGTCTCAAGCTCAACCACGGTTCGTTTGATATCGTTTCGGCTGTCGATAATCCTGACCAGGTTGCGGTATATAATGAAAACGACCCGCACTTCTTGCAGACATTTGAAGCGGTGGGCGGCAAAAATGGCATTCCCGTGCCGTTCGGCGTACTGTACCGCGAAGAGCGCAGCGTCTACGAAGAAGACGTCGAGGCGCAGGTACAGGCAGTCACGGCAAAAAAGGGCCGTGGCGATCTGCGCAAGCTGCTGCACACGGGCGAAACGTGGGTTGTTTCTTAACAGATTTGCGAAGCAAATCTGTTAAGAAATTCATTTCAGGGTATTTCGACCGAAAAAGCACCGAGCCCTGAGCCACCCATACTCATCACCGGACCGCTCGTAAATGCATCGCTGGCATCGGTATAAAATGCCGTTGTAGTAGTGCTGTTAAACAATATTAGCAGCTTGCCCGCATTAGGGCCCGCCAAAACACGAAAGCTGTGCGAACCGGCGCCTGCCGTATTAGGACCTAACTGCCCGCTGCTCCATGTTGTCAGGTCTGCATCTGAGACCGAGGTCAATTGTGACGAGTTACCGTGCACCAGCATGTACTTGCCTGCATTTATACCTGCGGTAATCAGAAATGTGAATGCACCGTTATTGGTATTGCTGGTTACGGCAGCGCCGATGGCGGTAAATGCATTTGCGGCATCGTCGTAAAGCGAAGCGGTTGTCGAGTTGCCGTGCAGCAGCAGAAATTTACCGGCTGCTGCGCCACTGGTGACGCGTATTCCATGCGTGCCAGCCGAGGCTGTCGCTGGCAATACAGGCCCGGTGGCGTAAGTGTTGTCGGCAGGGTTATAGAGCGAGGTCGAATTCTGCGCGGCGCCATGGATCGTGACAAATTTGCCGGCTTCTGTACCGCCGGTGACCAAAAAAGATCTGGAACCCGCTCCGGCGACTGCGGTCAGATTCGGGCCGGTCGAAAACGTATTGCTGTTCATATCGTAGACTGACGTCGCAGTGGAAGAACCTCCCGCAAGCACCACGACCTGTGTGCCGTTGCCCGCGGCAAAAGAATGGGCTCCCGCACCGACATTGCCGGTAACGGTGGGGCCGGCAGCCATGGCGAGCGTTGCCGGGTCAAAGACGGAAGTGGTATTCGACGCATTGCCATGGATAATCAGTATTTTGCCGGCGAGCGGGCCAGCCGTCGGCAGGCAGTAACTGGCGCCGTTGCCCGCAGTTGCAGTCAAAGCCGGCAAGGCAGAGAAGGTCGAAGTCAGCGGATTGAACATCATGGCCTCTGTGGTGACAGCCCCGCGAATAGACAGCATCTGGCCGCGAGGGACTGTAACGAAAGCCTGGCCAATGCGCCGCCCGTCCCGGGTTTTGACCGTGACAATCACAGTGCCGGTTTTGAACGCTGTGAGTTCGCCGTTTTGGCTGACGCTGACGCGGTTTGCATCAGAGCTGCTCCATTGAAAATCGCTGCCGGCATCTGTGCTCGTAACCTTTAACTGGTCTTTGGCCCCGAACAGCAGAGAGACTTCCGTCCGGTCGAGATCCAGGGTTGCAACCCAGAATTTATCCCAGCTCTGGCAGCCCGGAACACAAAGCGCGGTGGCCAAAATGCAGTGATGCAGGGTTCTTATCATGCGGTGACTGTAGCATGAAAAAACCAAAAAGTCGCCTCCGCTTATAAGCGGAGACCTGCCTAAACAATCTGCTGAAAAGGCCCCGAAGTCTAATTGACGGGTTATACCCAGCCCCCGCAGCAATACGCCCGACATGGAAGCCAACGACCCCGAGAACTATTCGGCCGATGACAAGTTCGACCGCATGCGGGGCCTGATCGGGTTTTTCCTCGGACCCGCAATGGGGCTGACGCTCTACCTCTTACCCATGCCGGCGCTGAGCCCCGCAGCGCACACTCTGGCCGCGATTCTGGGGCTCGTGATCGTCTGGTGGATTACCGAACCCGTGCCGATTCCGATTGCCGGGTTAATTGGGCTTTCGCTCTGCGTCTTGCTCGGCGTCGATGGTACGCGCAAGGTATTTTCATCATTTGCCGATCCCGTCATCTTTCTCTTCATTGGCAGTTTCATTCTCGCACAGGCCATGTCGTTGCACAAGCTCGATGAGCGGTTGGCCTTCACCATTCTGGGGTTGCCCGGAGTGGCGAAAAGCCCGCTGACGATTCTTTTTGTTTTCGGCCTTCTCGCTGCGGTGCTGTCGATGTGGGTGAGCAATACTGCCACCACTGCGATGCTGATTCCGATCGGGGTGGGTATCCTGCACACGGTGCGCAGGCTTAAGGTCGATGAAGATGCTGCTCTCGATAAAACACTGCCGCAGGTCGCGCAGATGCAGTTCTCGTCGGCTCTGGTTTTGGTTGCAGCGTTCGGTTCGAGCGTAGGTGGTGTTGCAACACCCGTTGGCAGCCCGCCGAACCTGATTGGCATTGGCCTCTTACACACGGTACTCGGCGTCAAAATCACCTTCATCCAGTGGATGCAATTTGGCCTGCCGCTCGCACTCAGCATGTTTGCAGTGGTTTTTGTGGTGCTCGCAATCATGTTTCCGTCAGAACTCAAGGGCATGCACGGTGCGGGAAACTATATCCGCGAAAAAAAGAAATCCCTCGGCAAACTTTCACGCGGCGAAAAAAATGTGCTCATCGGTTTTGGCATCACGGTGATTCTGTGGGTCATGCCTGGCATTTTATCGTTGGTTTTGCCCGCAACGCACTGGCTACCCGATTGGTACGCTGCGCACATGCCCGAAGCGGTGGCGGCTTTGATCGGCGCCGGATTGCTCTTTCTTTTGCCCATCAACTTTAGTCAGCGCAAATTTACCACCAGCTGGCAGGACGCGACGCAGATCGACTGGGGCACTGTGCTGCTGTTCGGTTGCGGCCTGTCATTCGGTGCTCTCATGTTCTCGAGTGGCTTAGCTGAGGCCGTCGGCGTCGGCCTGCTCAAAGCGCTGGGGCTCAAAAGCCAGTGGAGCATCACACTCATGTCGATTGTGCTTTCAGTGGTGATCACTGACTTTGCCTCGAATACGGCGGCGGCGAACATGGTGATTCCGGTAGTGATATCGATTGCGAAAGCCGCCGGTGTCGATCCGATTCCAGCGGCGATGGGCGCTTGCATCGGTGCGAGTTTCGCCTTCTTGTTGCCGGTCTCGACACCGCCCAATGCGATTGCCTATGCGTCGGGCATGTTGCCGATCACACGCATGATCAAGAGCGGGTTTGTGCTGAGTATTCTGGGCATCGGAGTGACCTACGCCGGTGTGACGCTGATGATTGCATAATAGTTAGTATTTGGCTAACTGTTAGGGCAGGCTTTTTGAAGCAGAGGCCGGTTTTTCAGGAGGAAAATAATCAGCTTCCGGTAGCAGTCCGCGCAGCAACGGCCTCGAGCTGGTGCCAGTCGCACTTAGCCCCTAGTCGCCCAAGGATCGAATAGAGCCCATATTTGATGCGTATGAGAAAGAGCACATCGGCTGGCAGGCCAAGGGAAAGCAGCAAATTTTTCGAGGTCAGCATATCACTAAAACCAGTTGCTGATGGAGCCTCGATAGTTCTCGGGCCTTCAGTGAGTATTGGCGCAAAAAATCCACGCAGCAGGCGCCTTGTGCCGGCATAATCCGCATGCAGCGGCTGATTCATGCCAAGTGCATACATTGCCTGCAAAATCTCGTCTTTTTTATCTACCTGCATTGCCGCGCTTAGTTGCCGCATCAGGCCGATACGTTCGGCACTGAATTTTCGCACACAGCCGTAATCGAGAAACCAGATTTGTTTTTCAGAAATAATGTAGTTACCAGGGTGTGGATCAGCATTGAACATGCCATACCGGTAGAGCGAGGTTATGTAAAATTCATAAAGCGCCGCGCCGATTTGGTTGCGCTGTTCCTGCGAGGGCTTCTGTGCAAGCCAGGTGTCGAATGCACTGCCATTGACCCAATCGGATGTGATGACCATTTTCGATGAGTATCGAAGATGTGCCGGGGGAACTGCAATTGTGGGGTGTTCGCGGAAGAACTGGTAAAACAAGTTCTGGTTCTGCGCCTCGTTGCGATAGTCGCATTCTTCGAGCAAGCGATCACGAACCTCGGCGACCAGCAAGTCAACCGCGGCGCCTGGAGCAAAGATGCGCGCTAAACTGGCACCCGATGCGGCAATCTTCATCTCGGCACTAATGGCCTCTGCGATGCCCGGATACTGCACCTTTACGGCCAGCTCCTGACCTGATTTTAACCGTGCCCGGTAAACCTGGCCAATCGAAGCCGAAGCAATGGGCGTCGGCTCCATAGCTGCTACCAGCTCTGCGCCAGTTTCCTGCAGTTCATGCGCGATTATGGATTTAACTTCGGCAAGTGGTAAAGGTTTGCTCTGGCGCTGCAGAACTGAAAAGGCGGCGCGCGCTTTCTCGGGTAGGGCGTTGTCAACGTAGCTTAGAATCTGTCCGAGCTTCATCGGCAGACCTTTTAGCTCGCCAAAAGCCTCGACCGCCTGATCAATTGTTTTAGGATTTAGGGCTCCCCATCCGTCCGTTTCACGTCCGGTTAGCTTACCCCACCAGGCAGATGATGCGGTTTTGAGAAATGTGCCAGCCAAAGAAGAGAGCCTGCCTAATCCGGATTTTTTCATACATGTTTAAAAATTTGCGCGGCCTTACAAAGGTAAAGCCGCGTAAAGCGTATCTTGCCCCGTTGATGGAATCAACGGAAACCGTCACGGATCTCGGTGCAGCAGGTCGTCGTGGTCCTGCTGATCTTTCGGTACGGCATTCGCCGAGCCGAAGCTGTGCGTGATCCACAGCGTGGCGGTGTGGTAGTGATAGAATGTCGCCGGCGTTGTCGAAGGCACGTAACGGTACATATAACCACCTTGCACCGTGAGGTTGCCCGTCTGGTAACCGAGCATTACCCAGCTGCGCGTCTGGTCGAGCTGGTTGCCGGTAATCTGCGGCGCAAAGTTCAGCAAAATTTCATTGCCGACGATCACGAACGGAGTCTGGTCCCATAATCTGACCCCTGTAATCGGGCGGCGAAACGACAGCATGAAACGCACACGATGATTAAAAACAAAACCCGTATCCGTTTCGCCGTTGGTCACATTCTGTTTGAAGCGCGCATCGTAGCGCACCCGGTTGCTGAAAGTGTATTTTGTGCCGAGTGGAATATTCATCAGTAGCTGTGCCCAGGGCCGGTGCTCAAAGCGGTCGAGCCGATCGCTGCCCGAACCAGGAGTAGGCAGAAAGCCCCACGCATAGCCGCCCGACATGCTCACCTGCTGGCTCAGGTGGCGCGTGAGGCCGTGGCGCGATACAAAGAAGGATGTCGGCACGATATGCCAGTCGTTCCACAGCGAATATTTTTCGTTAAACCGGTACGAGGTAATATATCCGAGCCACACCTGCGGCTGCACTTCGTCGGTGCGCGTGACCGCGCCGGCTGCAGGGGCAGAGGACAAAACCCCAATAGCCATGGAAATCCATAGCAGGCCGTGCTTCATACAATGCGCCATTCAAGCTCGCCGCCCGCGCGCAGGGGCACAACGCTGTTCGCGCCCATCGCATAGCTTGCAGGTATGGTGGATTTTTCCTTCTTTAGAATGATGCTACCCGTGTTGAGCGGCAGGCCGTAAAAGCGCGGGCCAAATTCAGACATAAATGGTTCAAAGCGATCGAGCGCACCGGCATTGTCGAAGGCTTCGCAATAGAGCTCGACCGCAGCAAAAGCAGTGTAGATGCCTGCACAGCCACAGTCGTTCTCTTTCGTATGCTTTGCATGCGGTGCACTGTCGGTGCCGGCAAAAAATTTCGGATTTCCCGACGTGGCCGCCTGCAAGAGCCGCTGCCGGTGTTCTTCGCGTTTCAGCACGGGCAGGCAATAGTGGTGCGGCCTGATGCCACCGGTGAAGAGCGCATTGCGGTTGAGCAACAGATGGTGTGCGGTGATTGTGGCTGCCACGCGCTCAGACGCAGACTCAACAAAGTCGGCCGCTTCGCGCGTGGTGATGTGTTCGAACACCACGCGCAGCTGTGGAAATTTTTGGATGAGAGGAGCGAGCTCCGTTTCCAGAAAAGTGCGCTCGCGATCGAATACATCCACCTTGTTGTCGGTAACTTCACCATGCACCAAAAGTGGCAGATCGGCTTCTTCCATGGCTGCGATTACGGGATACATATTTTTCAGTATGCTCACACCAGCTTCGCTGTTTGTCGTCGCACCCGCGGGGTACAGTTTCACCGCATGCACGAATCCGCTCTGCTTCGCACGGTGCACCTCGTCGGTCGTCGTGTTTGGGGTGAGATAAAGGGTCATGAGCGGCTCGAAGCTGAGGTGCCTGGGCAGCGCCGCGAGAATGCGTTCCCGGTAGGCTTCGGCTTCAGCCACCGTCGTCACCGGCGGTTTCAGGTTAGGCATCACGATCGCGCGTGCAAAGCGCTCTGCTGTGTGCGGCAGCACGCTCTGCATGTCGGCGCCGTCGCGCAGGTGCAGGTGCCAGTCGTCGGGCCGGCGAATTTTAATCTGGGTTCCCGGGGACTCTGGCAGGGGGCTTGGATGCACCGTGTTGCGAGCTGGCACGGATGCCATCTTTGCGAGCATAGTGCGAAAGCTGCCGGCCGGGCAGAGCTACAAGCGAAAACGATACATAAGTTCTGGAGAAGTCAGTATTCTGACTTTTCCAGAACTTATGTAAGTAGAAGCGCGTAGATAAACCTGTCCCATTGCGTATTGACCACGGCCGATTTTTGTGCTATTTACGGGGCAGAGGTAACAGCATGAACACTCCCGACATCCATTGCAGCGAATGCGGTGATACCGTCAGTTTGACCGTGGCGCGCATTGACGAAAGCAGCGAGTTCGCGACTGACACAAAAGACTTTCGCTATCTCTGCCCGGTCTGCGCGATCCAGGCAAAGAATACGCGCATGCAGGAAAAAATGCTGCAGGAGCTGAGCGCCAGAAACTGATCTGTTTGTCGGGGCGATCGGCATTCGTAAACGTCCCGCATGCAGAAGAACCTGCTCACTGTCTGCGGCCTCTCGTCGGTGCGGGCGGTGGCAGATTCGACGCCCGAACTGATTGAGCGGCTTTTTTTCGACGAGAAAAATGCGCCGCTCTTTGCCGCCGCCTGCCGCAAGCTTGCGCAGGCGCGCAAGACCTACCGCCTTGTCAAGGCCGACGAACTGAAAAAAATTACCGATACGTCGCACCACCAGGGTGCTGCAGTGGTGATGTATACACCACGCGCGCCCGCAATCAGTGCCTTGCAGGCAACTGGCAACGCGCTCTGTCTGAACGACGTATTGAACCCGCACAATGTCGGTGCGATCGTGCGCACGGCGGCTTTCTTTGGCATGCAGCACATCATCGTCAGCCAGGCAAGTTTTGCTGCGGCCATGACGGCCTCGGCATGGCGGGTGGCCGAAGGAGGATTGAGCCACGTGAAACTCTATGCGTACCAGGACATGCAGGCATTTTTCTCGTGGGCAAAGCAGGTGAATGCAGTGACGGCAGCGGCCGTCAGGCCCGAGAAAGGCATAGTTAGTCAGTTAGGTGAAATTCTCGCCGAAAGCAGGCAACGCCCGGTTGTGGTGTGTCTCGGAAACGAAGAGAACGGTTTACCGGCGGCTTTTGTCAAAGCCTGCGCTGAGAAATTTTCAATACCAGGTTCGGGTAAAATCGAATCCCTGAATGTATCTGTGACGGCAGCGCTGTGCCTCGAAAAATTACTATCTTAAAGAGGCCGAATGATGCGTCAGCATCATTCGGCTATCGAATCAGTTTTTTAATCCTTCTTTTTGTTGGGTGCCTTCTGACGCTGCCGTCGAACCGGCAGAAGAGCCCGTTGCGCCCATTTCAATTTTGAATTGCTTCACGAGCTCCGCCGCGCGCATTTTTTCTGCCTCGGCCTCGATCTTTGCCTTGTCTTTGTCGCCTTTGGAGAGCGCCATATCGAGTTTCGCGTCGGCGACTGCACCGTCGCGTTCGATGCGTTTCACCATTTCATCGTGCGTGTGGTCGACGCCACCTGCGGTGAATTGCTCCATCGTGTCGGCGACTTCCTTTTGCCATTTCGCGCGCTTCGCCGCTTCGATGGCATCGAGTGCTTCTTTGGTTTTGCGATCGAGTTCTTTCATGAATGCCACCTTGGCTTCTTCGCCTTTGACTGCCGCGGCATTTGCCTGCGCCAGCTGTTGTTCAACCTGGGCTACTTTTGCCTTATTCTGTTCGAGCTGCAGTGCATATTCGCCTGCGATGTCTTCGCGGTTCTGACCGATGGCGGCCTTAACGTTGGCGATTAATTTTGTCTGTTCTGTCTCGAGCTTTTGTTTTTCTTTTTCGAGCAGCTTCGCATTTGCTTTGAGCATCGCGATATTTTCGTTCATTTTGGGAACTTTATCGCGCATGTCGCGGATATTCTGTTCGAGAATCAGCGCCGGATCTTCCATCTCAGAAACCCAGCCACCGAAAATAGAGCGCAGTGCGCGCTTAAAACGTTGCCATAAACTCATGGGTAAGGGTGGGCCCGCTCTGTCGCGGGACAAGCTTTTTCTTAGCGTTGTCCGGGGTGGACGCCGCGCGCGAGCAGCAGCCCGGCCACAAAACCACCCGCCAGGCCACCCACGTGAGCAGCATTGTCGATGCCTGAACTCATCAGCCCCAGAAACAGGTTAATAGCTATAAAGAAGGCGCCGCTTTGCAATATTTGCCGGCGTGCACCCGGATGAATCAGGTCTTTGCGCAACCACATCAGCACGAGAAAAAATCCGTATATCGCAAAGATTGCCCCCGAGGCACCGATGCTGATGCCCGGGTGTGCACGCACCGCATTGAACGCGACGCTGGCAATGCTGCCCAGGAGCCCGCAGAAAAGGTAAATGGCGAGATATTTTTTTCTGCCAGACAAAATTTCGACCATGCTGCCAACGGAATAGAGCGAATACATGTTGATGGCCAGGTGCATGACACTGCCATGCAAAAACATCGAGGTGAACAGGCGCCACAGTTCGCCGTGGCCCACAGTCAGTGGGGCAAAATTCGCTCCCCAATTTACAAGAGTGCGGCCGCCTGGTTGCATAAAATTGGAGCCATGCGATGCCATAAGGACGTAAGCGGCGACATTCACCGCAATGAGAATGAATGTAACAGGGGAATTTTTCAAGGCAGGCACTTGTATCTCCGTGATGAATTTGTGCATGCGACGTAAAGTGCATTGCCGGCAATATGTGCCACTGGAACAGATTGCTGAACAGAGGGAAATTCTGGTTGCCGCGCCGTTGCCCGGTTGGCCTTTCTGGAACCGATGAAAGCCGTTTTGCTTACCATGCTCTGCGCTGCGCCGTGCCTGTTTGGGGCTACCAAACCGCGCACCGTGGCAGTGCTCAATTTTACCAACACATCAGGTGCTCCCAGCCTCGATTACCTGAAGTCCGCATTGCCCGAGTCGGTCAGCGCAACACTCAGCCAGAACGGCTCTGTTAAGATTGTTGAAAGGGCGCAGATCACAAAAGTCTTGTCCGAGATACAACTCGAACAGTCGGGTGTGCTCGACGGCGGCGAGGTGTCGCGTGCGGGTAAGCTCTCTAAGGCAGATGTGCTGCTCATCGGGCAATTTTCCGGTAACCCCGAAAAACTGACTGTTGTGCTGAAAGCAGTCGATGTGACCTCGGGGGTGGTGCTCGATGGTCGCACGGTTGAGGCAGGTCTCGGCGATGTGCTCGTGCAGAGCGGGGCTGCGGCAAATTCCATGATGGCGATCGTTTCTGGCCGCGATCTCGGTTACCTCACCATTAGCTCGGCACCCGACGACGCCGAGGTTCTGCTCGACGGAGCGCTGATCGGCAAAACGCCGATTGTCGAATATAAAATTGCAGCGGGCGAGCACCGGTTGTATTTAAGAAAAAAGAGCTTCAAAGAGTCAGAAACAAGCGTCAACATCAACCGCGGCGAACGCAAATCAATCAGCGAGAACCTCGCGCCACAGAGGAAGGCATATGCCGTACATCTTGGCCTGGGATACCAGCGGCTTATACCGCAGAGTTCTGTTTTGACTCAAGGAAATGTCGCGGTGCCGCGCGTGGGCATTGCATTCGGCAAGTTCACAGTGGGCGCAGAGATGAGCATTCTGCTCAACATGAATCACTCGTACACATACGATAGTGCGTTTGGAACGACCATTAGCATGCCAAGGTCATATTATTATACTGGTTATGCAGTCACATTCGACTTTGAGCCCTTCGACAATGCGACATATGTGTCCCCATTTGTGGGCGCATTCGCAGGTTTTACGCGCATCAGTGACTACAAGGGACTAGCAAACGGTACGACGGAAAAAATACTCTCTGAGGATGTCATGCAATTTGGTGCCCGCGCCGGCATTGAATTTTTGCCCAAGATGCCCGTGAGTATCATCATTGAGGGACGATACCAGACCTTTGACCGCAATATCAAGCGTACATTAACGACTAGTAATGGCATTCTCGGTGCCCCCGCCTCAAACGATACCTCTCTGTCGTTTGCCAATTTTTCCATTGGTGGCTCGGTGCGATTTAATTTTTAACAGAAAAGGGAGCTATATGAACCGAACAAAAAGATTTTCCGCAGTCAACATGCTTGCCTTTGCTTTGTTGATCGTGGGACAATGTACGAACAGCAATTCAGAACCACCCCCGTCGTCCCCGATTTTTTCCGGGACGACGCAGATTTCATTGGTGTCGCCATCCCATGGGTCTACGAGTTCTGCGGCATTGCAATATTCGTTACCCGCTGAAGTTACTTACGCAGTCATCGGCGTCTTCAACGCAAACATTGTAACAAACGGATCTACGATCTCAAATGAAGCAAACTTTCTTTACGGAAGCCGTACCGGATTGGGCGATTTTGTACGCGGAAGCCAGGTGCAATCTGTGCTCCATGGATACGATTCGACAACGAAGAACTTTAAAGCCCCCAATTCAACTCCAGCAGCAAGTTCCACCTACTATTGGGCAGTATGGGGTTACGATCAATATGGTAATCTAACACATTCAAGTCCGGCGTGGAAATTCATAACGCCGTAATCTAGCGGGCCCATTTTAAGCCTTCATCCGCGTACTTGTTGTCTGGAAAAATTATCTTCACGCGGCTGAATTGCTGCTGCGCCGCGGATTTTTTCCCCTGTTTGAGCTGTGCCCAGCCGAGTCCCATGAGCACAGTTGCGTCAGAAGGGAAGTCGGCTTCGATGTCAGCATAGTGCTTCTCTGAACGCGAAAAATCCCCCGCAAGATAGAGCGCGTATGCGAGCTTGATGCGCGCTGTGTAGTTTTTGGGGTCCGTGCGCAGAACTGCAAGCGCGGTCATTTCTACCTGCTTATATTTGCCAAGGGCAAGTAGGGGCATAAGCTGGCCTAGCCTAGGCTCGAGCGCATCGCTCTTGAGCAACAACGCATTCTGGTAAAGATCGAGTGAGCGCGAATACTTGCCGGCGAGGTATGCGAGCCAGCCGGCGCGCAGCGCATAGAAATATTCCTTCGGGTTTTCTGCTGTCAACTTCTCGCCGAGCGCATAAGCATCCGCGTATTTGCCGTAATATTCTAGCGAATAGCTGTTTTGCAGATCGTCAGCGCTGCCCGCATATAGAGCGAAGCAGAACAGAAAGCAAATTCCGGCGCCAATTTTCTTCATCTTAAACTCCCTGTCGCAGCGACTGAAAAAATTCCCGACACGGGTGTCTCTCCGCTGATGGCTTTCCATCTTGCATACGTGTATCCCGCGCTGATCTCGACAAAATCTGCCGGACGCAGCGTGAGCTTAGCGAAGCCTTGCAGATTCAGATCGTCGGGGTTATACGCGAGAATATTGCCGGCGTCGAGCACGGGTGTAAACAGCGATCCGTACAGGCCGCCGGCCGACAGGCAAAAAAAGGACGCGCAATAGCGAAGTGACGCCTGCGCCGCACCGTAGACATTCATTGCATTGGTAAATCCGATTACCTGCAGCGAGCCGCCAACCCCCAGTTGCCAGTGCCGTGACAAATTAAAATAGTACATCGGTGTCACACCGGCGCCGCCGTGCTGCGAAAAGATGAGCGCATCTGCCGTGAGCGACAGGCCGCCGTCGAGGGAATTGCGGTGCGTTGCAGACAGCGTCACACCGCGGTTCAAAAACGAGGTATTAGACGAGAGCACATGGCCGTTGAGCGTCAGGCTAGACATGTCGTTGAAAAGAAATCCCGTCATCAGGCGGATTTCCTGCGTCGTATAAGCATCGCCACCCTTGGGGTTCTGCACCGAATTGTAAGCGTAGCCGGCACCCGTGGTTGTGCCTGCATCGAAGTTCCACAGCGCAAACATGCCTGCATCAAAACCGGTCGATTTGAGACTCGACCCGGAGTAGTTAATCGCCTGGTAGTAAGGAATCAGCTGCCCGCGGGCTGCGAGCGTGAGGCTGCGCGCTCCGTGGGCAGCAACGAGTTCACTGTAATCTTTTTCTGCGGCTTCGGCGTTATTCATCGCCTCGTGTGCGAGGGCCAACCGGTATTTTACCCAATAGTTGGTCTGATCGAGTGCAAGCGCGGCCTTACCCCACGGAATGCTGTCACCGGGACGGCCGCCAGCAAGGTGTGCCCACTGCACGCCGGCTTTCGAGTCCAGGTTCTGCGAAATCACATCGGCCCTCGTGTAGAGTTCTGCGGCCGCATCGTACTCGCCCAGCATCATCTTACAGTAGGCGAGATTATTGATCGCGACCACAAACTCGGGTTCTTCTTGAATCACGGCCTGCCAGGTTGCAGCGGCGGATGCATAGTGAGTCTGCGACATTTGTTCATATGCCTCGGTCGCCGTTGCCGCAAAGAGGCCGCCTTTGAGGGGTGTTGCGAGGAAAACAGCACAGGACAGTGATAAGAATATCTTCATGCTGCTACCCGCGAAAGCTTCCACATTGCGCCTGATTTTTCGATCTCTATTGTGCCCGGGAAATCTCCCCGGTAATCGGCGCTCGTCTGCATGATCGCGCGTGCCCCGTTCGCAATCTTAAAGCGCAGCGTGCCACTCGCTGCCGGCTCGGCTGACCAGCGGAACGACACGCGGTCGGTGAAGGGGAGCACAAGATCGCGCGCGATGCGAGTCAGCCAGCGCGTGAAATATTTATACGAAATGCGTTCCTCGCAGGCAAAACTCGCGGCAGCGAAAGGAACACGGTAGTATGCAATAAGAAGATGAAACAGTGCGCTGTGCCTGCTGCCCGCATAGTCGAGCGCGGCAAACCAGTCATTCGAAGCCGCATACATGAGCCGGTCTCCGCTGCGGTTCTCAATGTAGCGCGAGCCGAGAAAGTCGATCTTCACTTCCCAATGCTCTTGCTGGATCTTGCCATCGGGAGAAGAAAGCTGCACATGCATCTCCTGTCCCGGGGCGAGCGAAAAAAAGGTTTTGAGGTTAAAATCCGCAGTGAGGTTGGCGATCGTTTCGCCCTCACGCGGCGTACTGTTAAACTCGATTTTCGCGACGCCGTTGTGGCGGATGTATTGCGTGAACGCAACAGGAACCGTGGCGCTGCCGATCTCTGGTGTTGCCTGGAAATGCAGGTGCAGGTGCGGCTCGGCCGAGCGCCCTGAATTGCCGGCGAGCCCCAGTTTCGTGCCGGCGAGCACGTAGTCGCCTTCCTTCACAATGACCGAGTTTTTTTTGAGGTGGCAAAGCAGAGAAAACAACGCGGGGCCGTGCTGTATCAGCACAAGATTGCCCCAGTTTTCGCGGATGTTCATTTCACCCGGTTTATTGTCTTCGAGGTGCTGTATGACTTTTCGCACTGTGCCCGCAGCGACTGCGAGCACCGGCAGGCCAAAAGTGTAATAATCTTCTACTCCCTGTTCGCGGCCCCGGCGCAGCGAGCGCTCATCTTCACCGAGCGCCATAAAATCGAGGCTCGCAAACCATTCTGACTGGTGCGTGAATTTGCCGTTATAGCCCTGCGAGACCTGCCATTTTCCCCAGAACGGCAGGCGTATGTCGAGGCCGACATCCCCAAAGCGTCCTTGTCGCGAGAGAAAAAAATCGAGGTTATGCTCGGGGCTGCCCGGCAGAAAATCGACGGCACGCAGCTTCTTATTGTACAGAAGTTTGATGCAATAAACAAAGAGCAGTGTCACCAGTGCAAACGGGAGCGTCAACACCGGCATATTGAAGCTGACAAAAAATATTTTGACGAATGAAGCGACCGTTGCGGTGGCAAGCGTGGCGAGAATGGCGATTGCAAACGCCGCCGGGCCGGGAACCAGAAAGATGCCGCCGAGCGCAATCGCGGTAAGAATATAATTGAACGCCACGAGTCCGCCGGTGAGGTCGTTCATGTCGCCCTTGAGTGTGACGTGAAACAACACACCCGTAAAAAAGCCGAGCAGCGAGAGGGCAAAAGACAGGCGGCTCGCCAATAGCAGCGCGCACATGATTAATAGTCCCGCCCACGGGCTAGACTGGAAAAATATCGCGCCGAGAGATTTCAAATAGTAGACGATGTAGCGGTGTACATCCGGGAAAAAACATCGAGCCAGAGGGGCTCGGTTTTTTGCAGCACGCCTGCGTCGTAGTTGTAAAACGCGAGATAGCTGATGCTGCTGACCAGCACAAAGGGTATCGATAGTACCGGCAGGTTAAAAAAATAACCAAAGATATGGTCGAGCGCAATATTGGCGAAGACTAACAGCACAATAGCGATGAACAGAATGAACAAGGATGCCGGCGCGAACGCATAATAATAGCTGAACGAAAGCCCGACGAGAAGCGCGTTGAAGCCGATTAAGCCTTTGCGTATTTTGTCGCGGTGCACACCTAAGAGCGATGCCAGAGCATTCGCGAGTACCACCGCGAAGATGCCAAAGAGCCCGGCCTTCACATGGAAAAACGTCGCCAGCAGAGCGATAAATCCTATCAATTTGCGGTCGCTGAACAGAATGCTCGCATAGCCGCGGAGAATCGTTTCGAAAATCGCCCCTCCCCGGCCTGCGGCCACCCCTCCCCACCGTGTGGAGAGGGGTGTTTTGCTCCCCCTCTCCACTTCCTGGGCCATTGGGCGCACTCGTGTGCGAGGGGGCTGGGGGGTGGGGTTACTCGTCATGATTCCAACGCAACCATGTCTTCCATGGTTTCGCGCCGTTTAATGATGCGGACCTCTGACTTGCCTGAGATCATCACCACCGCCGGTTTCATTTCGATGAACTGCATCGACTGTGTCACATTGTATGCGCCCACCGGGTGTATCACCACCTGCTCACCACGGTGCAGGTTGGGCAGCAGGCACTTGTCGCGCACCACGTCGATGTTCATACACAGAGGCCCGTACAGAATCACGTCTTCCCAGGTGCCGGAATAGTACTGTGTCGGCGCCACTTTGAGATCATACCACGTCGAGGTATAGAGTAGGTTCACGCCTGCGTCGAGAATGAGCGCGCGCTGGCCGCTGGCGAGGGTCTTATTACCGGCGACCGACGAGATTAGAAAACCTGCTTCGTCGACCAGCGCGCGCCCTGTTTCGAGAAACAGCTGCGGCGGTTCTTCGCCCGGGAACGCGGCGTAGAGCGTGTCACAAATGGCTTCTGCATACGCATCGAATGTCGGCAACCACGAGTTGTCGATTTTGTAATGTGCCTTCAGCTTATTGTGCGACGGAAATCCACCGCCGAGATCGATGTAGCGCACCGGTTGGCCGAGCTCTTCGCGCAGCTGCTTATAGAACGTACTAACTTTTTCAGCGGCCTTTTTGTAAGGCCCCGTTTCATAGACGAAGGTGCCGATGTGCGAATGCACGCCGATGATTTTGAGTTTGCCGTCAGACACGGCCATGCGCGCCGCCTCGAGCGCATGCCCGCTTTCGAGGTTGAAACCGAAGCGGCTCCATTGCGGCACCATACCCGAATCCAGGTTGAGCCTGAGTGCAATCTCGACGGGGCGGCCCAGTTCGTCGGCTATCTTCTTCATGTCGCGTATCTCGTCGAGATGGTCTGCATGCACGCGCGCACCCTCGGAGATTGCCTGCTTCAGAATGTCGTATCTTTTGTAAGGGCCATTGAAGATGATCTTTTCGCCCGGAATGCCGTTGTGGCGCGCCTTCTGGTATTCAAAGCCCGATACCACCTCGGCCCAGCTGCCTTCTGAGTGAAACACGTTGCAGATCGCGTCGAGATAATTGGTTTTGTAAGACCACGCCGCCTGAAAATGCGGGTAGCGCGACGAGAACGCCTGGTTGAGCTCGCGTACCTTGCGGCGCAGCGTGTTTTCTGAAAACACAAAGAGCGGCGAACCGTATTCTTTGACCAGTGAGTCGATCGCCACCCCGTCGATCGACATGATTGGCTCGGGCACCGCAAAACCGCCGAACTTGTTGGCGGCGCCCATGTACTGCTTGCGAATGACAGGGCGTGAGTAGGGTTTTTTACCGGATGGCATTATTTCTCCGTTGCGATCAGTCGGATTTACAATTTTCATGCGATTGCCTCTTTAATGCACTCATGAACCGCCGCGGCCTGTGGCCGCAGTGGTTCATGAGTAATTCCTGCTGTTGTCGACATCGATTCAATCTGTGCCATTGGCACAATCTCGTCGCGGCTCTGCCTGATGAAGACCATGCCGACACTGTAGTTGCTCTTGGGTTCGATGTTTTTGCCCAGCGCGAGTGCGACGTTCATTGCTGGCAGGTTGATACCTGCAGCGGTCGCGAGATACACCCATGCGGGAAAGCGCGGGTTCATCTCTACAAGGTATACATCATCGGTTTTTGTCTCGACGATGAATTCGAGCTCGAAACCGCCATCCCAGTTTAAGAACTGCACCATTTTGCGCGTGATATCGAGAATCTTCTCGTTGCGAATCGTGACGCCCGACCAGGCTTTACCCTTGTCGGTGAGAAAAAGTTTCTTCATCGCGACGGCACCGTATAGTTTGCCGCGTTTCGCGAGCCCGGCAACGTTGCACTCTTCGCCGCGAATCATCTTTTGCGTGATAACAGGAATGCCCCATTGCGACGCCAGTTTGTAAAACCAGCCGACAGCCTCTTCGGGTGAATACGCGGCATAGGCTTCGTAATATTGGCCTTTAACCAGCAAAGGAAATCCGAGTTTATCGAAACTGTCCCGCAGCCCGGATACATCGGAGATGCGCACGGTTTCCGGTGTGCGCACAATTTCGGCGGGGATTTTCTCCGCGAGGGTGGGTTTGTCGCGCAGCGCAAGACTGCCTTTTTGCGGCAGCAGCAGTTTGATACCGAGGTAGCGTAACTGCGGCTCGATTTCGATATAATTATCGAGCTCAGAATCGAGCGTAGGCAGAATTACATCGATGCGTTCGATCTTGTGTATTTCGCGAATGCGTTCGAGCAGGGCGTTCGCACCCGTATTCGGGTATGGCGCCAGGTAGCTCGCGGAAACTAAATCTGACATATAATTGCCCGCATCGAGAACGCCGTAGCTGATGCCGATGTGGCGCGAACGCATGCCCGATTCGGCGAGCGAGCGAAGCACCGCAACACCCGGTGCCGGGCTGTCTGAGGCGCTGAGCCCCGTGACGCAAACCACGGTCGGCTCAGAGACCGATTTGGTTACCATGTGGCACCTGCCGCAATAAAACCGGCCTCTTTCAGCTGCAAGATGGCGTCGCTGACGTCTTCACCGGCCTGCGCCTCTGAAACCTCAAACTCCGCCGTCAGGTCACCTGCAATAGCAGCCGGGGATTTCCCATCCTTCAGGGCTTTTAGTATGAACACTGCTGATTCATTGAGAGTGTAGGTGTTGCCTGTCGCCGGGTCGAATAGAAAACCCGTTTCAGACAATGCCAGGTTTTTGATCTTGTTGAGGTCCATTGTTGCTCCTGCACAGACGAGCACCGGCGGGCAAAAACCGGACAAAATTTCCTTGCCTCTGCGTTGCGCCTGACGGTGGTTGTCCGGCGTCCGTCACTTCGACTGCGCTCAGTGACCAGCGGCAAAGCTGCTTAACGCGCTTCCGGTCGTTGAGCTGAGTCGAAACGCCCGGAAGCTGCGCTGCCCGTTTTTTATGCAAGAAGTTCCCCTGCACCAGATCGATAATTTTATCATGCTGCTCAAGTGGGCGCACCAGAAGGGCTTTTCTGTCGCCGAACCGCACATCATGCAGCCGCTGCAGATGTATTTCGGGCGCAAAGACACCGAAACGCATGAAAACCTGCATAAAAATCTCGAAATCCAGCGTAAGGTGAAAGAGTGGCGCATTGTCGCCAATATCTACAAACACATTTTTCATGTCCTGTGTTACGAGGCCGATCATCATCCTTTATTCAAGATGCTGAATTCGTTTCTGTTTGATCTGCAGTCAGAAGCGGGGCTCAGGCGCACGACTTTCGCCTATGAGTTTTTTAAGGCATTTGAATGGCCGATGAAGAATTTACAGGCGATTATATCTAAAGAAGTTCTCGCGAGTGCAGAAACGGTATTTGAGTCGCATAACGATCTGGATATCGTGGTTTCACATAATCTGACAACGCACCAGCGCGAGAATCTCAACCGCGAGGCGCATGAACTTTTTACCCGCATCGAGCTCGCCTATGCGCGCGGCGATGAGTCGCAGCTAAGCTACCTTCTTGCCCAGTTCACCGGGCGTTTCTGCAATTATCCCGAAGTTAAGTACCGCGACCAGGTCGATGACATCATCGGCAAAATCGCCGAGAATAACGGTGAGTTTAAGAAAGACATGCGTTCGCGGCTTGCGGTGCGTCTCTACCAGTCGATTTCGCGCTCAATAGAAAAGATGGATCTTAAAACTGCTGTCAGGGGTATCACGACTTACGTAATCACCTTCCAGGACGACCTGGGGCTGCCTTACCGCGAAGACCTCGATCATCTGGAAGAAAAAATGTACCGCTTCATTCAGCAGCACAATCTGTGGCACCGGGTCAAGCTACAGCACCCAGGCAATACGCACGCGGCACATTAACGGAGTATTATGAGTATCAAGGTTTCAAAACGCAATTCTGACAAAGATTTTGTCTACCTGCTCGAGGGCAGGCTCGACACGGCGGGTAGTGCGGTTTTGAAGCTCGAATTTGACATGGCGACCGCGAACCCGACGGGCAATATCATTATTGATATGTCAAGGGTGACTTTTATCAGCTCGGCCGGTATCGGCGTTACGGTTAAAGCACACTCGGTTCTGAAGCAGAAGGGGTTTGAAATCCGCGTGGCCGCGGCCAACGATGAAGTCAAGAAGGTATATGATCTGCTCGGCTTTTCTCACGTCGTGAAGCTGTACCCCACAATTGCCGATGCACTCAAAGGCTGATCTGCCGGCCAGCACTGCGCCAAGGCGCAGAATATCGATCATCACGAAAATTTTTTCAGTGTTTCTCGCGATCACCGCGCTCGATATTTCCGCAATCTACGTTTTTGTCGGCACCGGGCAGATTGACCAGCTGAGCCGCAATGGCCTGCTGATTGCCGAGAATGCTGCGCTGCGCATGGTGACGGCCATTTCACGCATGAGCGGCGCGCAGGGCGACGATGTACGGCTGCTGAAGCTTGTCGCCGCATCTGCCGAAGGTTCCGAGGTCCGCCTCTCTGATTGCCGCGCGATCCAGTCAGACGGCAGGGTTGCAGGTGAACCGAACGGAAAGGTTTCTGGCGTCGCGCTCAAAGCACTGCGCCTGTATGAATCGGAGCAGCGGCTGTTCTTCACCGACATGAAAGCCAATGAATTTTCTGCAGCAGTCTATGTGCCGTTCAAAACGGCAGGCTCCGCGCAGGTGCGCGTCTTGACCTGCAACGTGGCCCTCGAATCGATCCGAGAGGCCTTTGAACGCCTGCTGCGGCTCAGTCTGATTATCCTGTCGGTCACCTTGCTGATGCAGGCAGGGCTTGCGTGGTTTATCTATTTTGTTTTTCTGCGCCGGCTGCGCGTGCTCGAAAAGTCGACCGACCTCATCGCGCGCGGCGATTTTTCGGGCGATTGGAAACCGGGCAGCCGCTTCGATGAGATCGACCAGCTGGGCCACCGCTTCAATGAAATGCGACTGGCACTGGCAGAAAAAACCCGCGTGCTCGAAGACACGCTGGTCAATCTCGAGAAAGTCAACTTTGATCTTGAAGGCGACCTGATTCTCGGGCAAGAGATTCAGCGCAGCATTCTGCCCCCCGCCGTTGCCGGTCGTCATGTGCGCTGGTGCGTGACTTACCGTCCGCTCAGCAAAGTTTCGGGGGATTTCTACGATGTCTATGACTTAGCCGACGGCGCAACAGGCATTTTACAGTTCGACGCATCGGGGCATGGTGTTCCGGCAGCGCTCTTAACCATGATGGCGAAGATCAGTTTTGTCGAAGCAATACAAAAAGTCGAACAGCCTAACCAGGTGATCGCCGCCGTGAACGACGAGCTCGCATCACACCTGCAGATGACGGGCAATTTTCTCACCGCTTTCTACGCAGTGATCAGGCCACATGGCCGCATGATATACTGCAACGCCGCGCACACGAGCATTTTGGTGCTGCGACGGGATAAACCGGGCGCAGAGATTCTGGATCCGACATCGTTGAGCGTTGGCTTTGCGCCACCGGGCCCCGGCGCATTCCACAACGGCGAGGTGTTGCTGCGCAAAGGAGACCGCATCATCGTCTATTCAGACGGCCTGACCGAAACCCGCGACAAAACCGGAAAACAATTCGGCGTCGAGGGGTTATTGCGCCTCGTCGAAAAATATGGCAAACTCGAACTCGCAGAAATGCATGCAGCCATTGCTGAAGCATGGTCGTTGGCCGTGGAGCGCAGCGGTATCGACGACGACGTCACTTTTATCTCCGCAGAGTTAAGCTGATGCGGCTGCCAACTCTGTACCATGTCGTTGTGATTCCCGGCGCTTCGCTTGCGGCGATTCTGGCGCTGGGCTTTTTGCGATATACATCGGCGATCGAAACGCATGAGCTGCGTTTTCGCCTCAATTCACTGGCCGTGCGCAGCGACTGGGCCGACCCATCAGATCTGCTATTGCGCCTGAAAGCTGAACAACAGGCGAACCAGAAACCAGATAACAAAGCCGGCGAAGAAGAGTTCCAGCTATTGGCCGCGTTCAGCGAGCGTGGCGCGACCGGGTCACCGGTTACTATTTCGGAATCGCCGCTGAGCCGGTTTTATCGCAGCCTCATCACAGGCCTGCAGCGCGTGGCCGGCATACGCCCGGCGCAGCACATGTATCTTGAGTCGGGGCCCGACGTTCTGACGCTCGCATATAACCTCGAGCGGCGGCGCCTGTTTTCAGAAGCGCTGCTCACTTTTCAAAAGGGGTTGAATGACGCGCCCTCGGCTGTGACACGCGATTTTATTCTGCTGCACTCGGGCTATTGCCAGTTCTTTCTTGCCGACTACGACGCCGCGGAAAAGTTATGGGCGCAGGTCGAAAAAGAACCCGCCACCGCGGCCAATGCAGATCTTGCTGCGCGATTGAGGTTATGGCTGGCACAATTCAGAACCAGCCGTTCGGCAGCGGCGCAGCAGCGCAACGCAAAGCTGCGGGCAAAGGAATATTACCGTATTCTTGCCTATAAAGAAAGTCTCGATGCGTTGCTGGCGGTGCGTAACGCCGAGCGCGACAGCGCGTATTACCTGCTGCGTGGCCGCGTCAAAGAAGCGCCTGGAGATTTTACCGGTGCCGTCGAAGACTATACTCAGGTGATGAGCTCTTCAAAAAACGGCGACGAACTCAAAGCGGCCAATCGCCGGCTTTATGCGATGTCGGCGTTTTACCGGCCACAGCCAAAGCTTGCAGAGCTTTCACTGGGCAAGGCCGGCGCGCTGGGTGACGCCGCTTTTTTTAAAGGTATATCCGCATACCGGACCGCAATGCCCATGTCAGTGCCGGCTGAAAAAAACACAGACTATGCGGGTGAGCAGGCCTATCGCCGGTTGATGACTGCAACGGGTGAAAAGATCCTCAAAAAAACCGCTGTTTCAACCGCAAGGCGCAGAACGTTGCGCATTAAAACGCACAATGGCTCGGTGATTACCGGGCGCGAAGTCACCAGCGGAGCAAGTGTAATTGTCCTGGAAAACGAGAATGGCCGTTTTCGCATACCTACGGCCGACATAGAAAGCAAAGAAATAGTGTCCGGTAATTGACCGGTTTTACTCACCGTAATATAGATGATTTTCGCCGGGCGAGCGCCTGAGGTTATAGACGCGGATTTATCGCGGTTCACGACCAATTTTCGTGACCGCAGCTGATCCGCCTTTTTACCCGGTTTAACCAGCGATAAAATACTTGTTCGTTTGTTCTGTTACCGAAACTGGTGCGCCCGTGGCCGCCGATCAGCAACAAGACAAGCTGTTACAAGAAATATACAGTGCGGAGGCGCCGAAATTGTACGGATACCTGATTAAAAAAGCCGGGCCAGAGCTGGCGCAAGATATTATGCAAGAGGCGTTTACGCGTCTGTATACCCGGCTGGCGAAGGCGACGGTAATCCACAATGCGCGCGCATACCTTTTCCAGATTGCGCGCCACCTGTTATACCACGAAACGCGCAGTGCCGGGCGTGTGGCGGGTGGTGATGCGCTGCTCGAGAACCATGCGGCTCCCGCCGTTTCCGATGATCCTGACCGGCTCGACGAACGTGAGCTTTTGCTGACGCTCAGAGAGGCCGTCGGCGTGCTGAACGAAACAGAAAAAGAGATTTTTGAAATGCGCTGGGAGCACGGCCTGACGCAGGTAGAAATTGCGGCGGCGCTCGAAAAGAGCGAGCGGCAGATTCGCCGCGATCTCGAAAAGATAGTCAACAAAATGCGCGGCCATTTTACGAGCAAAGGCTGGGGGGGCGTTGTTTAGTTTATGGCGCTCGACAAAACAAAAATCCACGAAGAACTGTTTCGCCATCTCGCTGAATTGCCTTCCGCGGGCAAAGAGGCTGAAAAGGTGCATGCGCTATCCCATGCAGTTGCTGAAAAGAACCAGGTAGAACCGCCCGATGCGGTGTGGCGCAACATACAACAACGCATTGCCGCGCAGCCAGAACCCTCCGTGGGGTTTTTAAGCCTGCTGAAAAGCCTGGTTTCGGCACCGCTTTTTCCTGCTTATGCGGTGGCTCTCGTGGGCATCATGGTCGGGGCGGTATTTCTGCTGAACCGCGGCAGCGCGCCGCAACAATTGCAGATCGTCGAAATCGCTGCGCAGCGGCCGCAGCAGAAGGGCGATGTCCTGATCGCCAAAGCAATGCGTATCGAAAATTCGGGGTCGGGGGGCATCTCGCGCATCTCTGCACCTGCAACCGATAAGATCGTCTTTCACAGCGGCGACTGGAAGGTATCGTTGCGCCATAGCGACCTCGAAAAACCGGTGCAGTTCATTTTTCCAGGCGGCGCGCTCGAACCGATCGGTACAGCCTTCAGCATCAAAATTCGGCCCGAAGGCACCGACGTGCAGCTCACCGAAGGTAAGATCAGGCTTTTACAGTTCCATTCTGAAAAAAGCCGCTGGGAAGCGAGTGAGCTCTCTGCGCCGTTCCATGGCGTGCTGGCACCGCAGCCGCTCAACACTGAACCTGTGGCAGGGCAGTCAAAGGCTGTGGAAGAAAAAAAGCCTGTAATCCCGGCGCGGTATGCCCCGTTTATAGGGCGCGAGATCACGCTGGAGCTGAAAAATGGCGATCGGCTGACCGGAAAACTGCGCAGTGCGCATGCGGGCAAAATCGTGCTGGCCGGTGCATCGGGTAATTTGACTGTTCGCGACGCGGATGTTGTCGCAATTCAGCGCAAGTAATCCGTCATACAAACCATGGCCAATGAAATCCGGTTTCCCTTTCGATTCTTCTGCTCTGTATTACTTTTGCTGCCGCTCGTGCAATCGAGTGCGACTGTGATTGTGCAAAAGAACGGCGATGTCATCAGCGGCAAAATTCTCGAAGAGAAAGCGGACAAATACGTTTTCCAGAGCCCTTATGGTACCCTGCAGATAGCCAAGACCAGTATCACTAAGCTGATTCTCGATGAAAAAACCATCGAGCTTAAAGACGTCGAATTCAAAAATAAGAAAGTAAAGGCGAGGCTGGTTTCTGAAGAGAACAATACCGCGGTCTATCTGACCGAAGACGGCCAAACGATACGCAAAGAACAGGCAAAGCCCAGCGAGGTAAAACCGGCAGAAGAGCCCAGGCCAGCCGAAAAACCCGCTGATCGGCAGAGATTTCTGATCGGTGTCACGGGTTCTTATGGCCTTTCGACCTTTCAACAGGTCGACACCGGGCCCAGCACCGGTGGGCCACCGCCGCTTGAGCAGGGCATGCACCTGAATACGCTGGGTGTTCAGGCCTCCGGACATTACGCGCTATTTTCATGGTTGGGGCTCGGCGCGGGATTCTCGTTTTACCGTTGGAGCGGTACCGCGTCTTTAGTGCCACAGCAGCCACAACAGCTTGCTTACGATGCTCTGACCGCCAATACAACGATGGCGGTGACTGGTTCAGTGCTTATTTCGCTGCTGGGGCATCTGGGCGACAAAAGTCAGGTGCACGACCTGCGCGCAGAGCTCGCGGTGGGGGCCGCGAGCAATACGGCGAATATGGAACTCACCTTCAAGAATCCGCCGCAGAATTTCCCATCGGTGGCGTCGGCTGGCGGCAAAAACAAATCAGTGGCGCTGCAGGCGCAGTTATACTATACTTACAGTTTCAGCGCTTCGCTGCGCCTGCGCCTGGGCGTAGGCTATTACCGGGCGTTCTACACAAATATTTATGACTCTGGCTTACAGGGTAATCCGCCGATTCCGAGCGGTGATAAATTTAAGGCCGATTTTGACCGCCTTCTCGCGCTCGACGGACAAAACCCGCAGATTATATCGCTGCAGCTCGGCGCGGAATTTGGTTTTTAAATTTGTCTGAATCGCGGTACTGCCGCGATTCAGACAGGAAAATCATTTCGGGTAGTAAAAGGGAAGGCTCAGAGTCTGTCCCATCAGCGCGACATCGACAGCCGAAGTGAACCGGTAGTCGTTGTTGTTCAGGTCACGCAGCTTTGGCACCAGATCGACAATATTGCGGCCAGAGAGGTTTACCGGCACTGAAATCATCGCATCTGCCTGTTTGGGCAAAGTCTGGTTCTGTTTGGCGCCGCTTACCACCTTTGTTCCGGCTGCGGTGAAATCATATTCGATGCGCGGTATTTTCACGTCGAACGGGTTGGGGTTATGCACGTTGAATTTGAGTGTAAAGGTCGCCTGCGGATTGAGCGGGTTAGAAAAGTTCATCTTTTCAAAATCGAGTGAACCGAAGTGTACCTGCGGCAGCTTTGGCACTGCGACAACCTTGGCGCCTTCGATCGGCACATTGACCGTCCCGATGAGTTCATTGACATATATACCGACATTGCCTTTCAGTGCAATTTCTACCGTATCTTTTTTGGCAAATTCGATGAATGCTTCGACGGTTTCTACGTAACGCACTCGCTGCACAATAGAGAATTGCGTCGTTTCTTTGGCCTTGATGACGACATTTTTATCGTTTTGCGCGTCGATCATGCGGCGGCCGTCTACGCTGATCTGGAAAGCCAGCTTACTGAACGTGATACCAAAACCGACTTTGTTGCGAATGCTGTAGATATATTCTATATCCGCACCTTCAAAATCAAAGCCCTTCAGTTGCACATCTTTCAGTGTAATATCGGGCGCATATTCGCTGAGCGTGCCCTGCAGCAGTGCGCAGGAAAGCTGTGGAATCAGCAGAATGGCCAGCAGTAGTGAGCGGGAAAGGTTTCGCATCGCTCCAGAGAGAGGAGCGAATGGCTGCGTCAAGAGATTTTGAATCCGTTCAGCATCACTGTGCAGCCTGAATTTTTGCGAGGTAATATTCGCTGTAGCCCGATTTGTCTTTTTGTGCCGCGAGCGCGAAATACCGCTGCGCCTCGCGCATATTGCCTGCAGCAAACCAGGTGCGGCCAATTTCTTCAGTCAGTAAGGGATGGTCGGGGAATTTTTTCAGCAACTCTGTCAGATGCGAAATCGCCACCTCTGTGCCCTTTTGGCGCCGTAACAGGCGCACGAGAGAAATTCTCGCGCGCAGCGGCAGCTGGTTGTCGTGAGCCAGCATCTCTTCCACTTTTGCCAGGTTACCGGTCGCCAGCGCTTTACGGCCCTGTTCGACATTTTTGACGAGATTTCCTAAAAGCTCCGCATCGGCGGCAAGCCTTGCATCAGACAGAATATCCAGCGTTACCAGCGTGCGATCATCGCTCGCCTTCTCGCGGTCGTGAAAAATGTCGAGCAGGTTAAAAACTCTTTCCGTAAATTGCGCAGCGTTCAGGTCAGTGCTTTGGGTGAGAATTTCAGTTAACCTGTTTTCGCCCCAGAATTCGCCGTTTTTGTGCCGCGCCTCGGTAATGCCGTCGGTATAGATGAGCAGCCGGTCTGATCTCTGCAGCTCCACCGAATTTACCGGAAACTGCAGCGCCGGTAATTTACCGAGAATCGTGCCTCCGCTTTCGAGTGCCCTTATGCTTTTGCCAGAAAGCAGGTAGATTTCAGGGTGAGCTGCGCCGCAATATTCGAATGCATAAGTGTCAGGATGTACTTTGCACAGAATTCCGGTGAGGTAAAAATCGGTCTGCCCGATGATGCGGCACATGTCGTCGTTGATGCGGCTGAGAATTCTGCCCGTATCGCTTTCGCCGCGTGCCGCATTCTCGAGGCTCACCTTGAGCATGGCCGTGATGAGCGCCGACCCTGCGCCGTGGCCTGAAACGTCGGCGACGAAAATGCCGATCTCACCTGAGTCAAAACGAAAAATCTCAAAATAATCGCCACCGACCTCGAGCATCGGCTTCACGCGCCCGCTGATCGCTATTCGGTCGTCGAGCATCTCATTACTGGCGAGGATTGCCTTTTGTACTGTCGCGGCAATCGCCATGTCTGCCGACATTTCACTGTTTTTCTCGGCGAGAATGATGCCTTGGTCAAAAAAACTCGCTTCCGATTTCTGTAGCCGCGAAACGACAAAGCCGAGAATACCCACGATGGTCAATAACGCGGCATCGAGTACCACGATCTGCAAAATGGCAAAAACCGGGTTAAACGGGGGAATATTCAGCTCAGACGGTAGTTTGCCCATGAGGGCGAAGGATCCTAACACGGCGTATCCGATCGCCGAAAGAATGGCCGAATACATGCCGAAGCGCAGGTCTGCGACGAGCACTGTGAGGGCGGCGACAACAATCAGAACGATACTGAATGGGCTTGCAAAAAGACCCGTTGCTGCGACGGCATAGAGTAAGACGAGGTTATCGCCAGTCACCATGCAGTAGACCATAGCGTGGTCAAATTTGAGATGCCAGAACGAAAACAGTGCCACGGTATTCAGCCCGCCGAGAATACCGCCTGCGATCGTTAGTTCGTTGCGAAACGGCAGTTTGAAATAGTGCAGCAGCGCCAGAGATAAGCCGATCCAGAAATAGCGCGCGAAGACGGCAGCCAAAAGCTGCCGGCGGTAACGCTGTGTTTTTTCCGCGTCGAGATGCGTCATGAATACTGTACGACTTTCGGGAGTCTTTTATGCCTGCAACATAGGCAGGGGCTCAGAAGCTGCCGACGTTCACGATTTTCGGTTCGCCCGAAGCGGGTACGATGAGCGTCACCGGCGCGGGCAAGCCTTTGGCCGGGTCGTCTTTCGCAATCCATACGGTATAGCGGTCGCCGGCAATTTTCGCCGTGCCATAGCCTTCGCCCTTGGATACGGTTTTATTCACGCGTGTAATTTTAATCGGGTTGGCGTAATGCTTGATATTATTGAAGTCTTTCTTCAGACCAAACTGCTTCGTATTGTTTGACAGCGAGCCATTCTCGTTCACGAGCGAGCCACCAGCAACCGGTGTAATAGCAGTTGCGGCTTCTTCGACCGACTTGCTTTCGCGCAGAATGCGCACGTAATTTTCCACTAAGGCTTTTGCATTGGCGGGCAGGTTTTCGACCGGGATATCATCGGCTTTGCTCCACGAAAAAACGGGTTGGCTGAAAGTTGCAGCCACGAACAAAAGACAGGCATATTTCTTCATCGTTCAGGCTGTTGAAGCAACGACGCCGGTCAAGCGCTTTCGGCGCCGGGATCAGTTGCCGCGCGCAGTCTGCAACAGCAGTGCATTGCTGCGTGCGAGCAGTTCGCCGCGCTTGGCGAGACCTTTGAGCAGGCTTTTACCCACTACCTCGGCGTCGCTGAGATAAGCGAGCAGAAAGTAACTTTTGTGTTTTAGCAGTTCGGCGTTCTTGTGGTCGGCAGGAAATCCGCGCGGTACTTTTTTGGCGGCATGTTCGTCTTCGATGTCGGGGAAAACTTTGCGCAATTTTTTATCGGCAAACATTGCAGCGATGCGGCTCTTGTCTGAGGCAATCTCGGCGCGCAGTCGGTCGAGCACGCTCTTGTCGGGCAGGTAATAACCCGCGCCGAAAATCGATTTTCCGCCGGGTTCGATATGGATATAATAACCCGGAACGGTGTTTGATTTTCTGCCACCTGCGCAGATGAAGGCACCGAGGTGGTTTTTGTAGGGCGACTTGTCCTTGGCGAAACGCACGTCCCGGTAGATGCGAAAGACACAGCTCTTGGGGTCGATCGTGGTGAGCGATTCGTCAAACTCGCTGAGCGCAAAGATCAAGCCGCCGACCAGTTCGAGAAAGTGCGCCTGCGCAGTCTCAAAATCTGTCTTATGCTTGTTGAACCATTCGCGGTTGTTGTTTTTTGCGAGGCCTTTCAGAAATTTCAGATCGTTTTCGGTCACAACGATGCGGATCTATTTCATTCACAGGGCTGCAACGAGAATAAACGTGCGACCTATTCTCCCATTTCGCCCTCGTCGATTTCCCAGTGGTCTGCCCTGAGCCGGTAATACCGGTAGCTCGAAGACTCTTCGGTCACACGGCACTTTGTGTCCCGATCGGTATGTCGTTGCCACAGGGTGATCAGGTTGTGGTCTTCGCGGTTGCGCACCCAGGTTGTAACGTCGCCGATTTTACCTTCGCAGCGGTTCTGTGTGCTCTGCGAAAAATAGATTTCAGCACCGTGCTGGTCGCGGGTCGCACCGACTTCTCCCGTGGGGGCAACTGTAATGACCTGGAAATTGGCATGGCGTTCGTCGCTCTCGTTGTCTTCGGTTTTTGCGATGACAAACCGGGTGTTGCCCGCATCAATAATCTCGCTGATCTCGCCATCCCATTGCTGCACAAATGCACAATGGGTCTTCCCGGAAAAAAATGACAGGAAAGGTTGCGGTGCTGTTCCGTTTTCTTCGGCTCCGGGTGGGACATAGATCTGCAGCGCGGTAACAAAAGGCGTCAGCGGAATTATTTTTTGCTGTACATGGACCGGCTGCTCGTCGTCTGCGGGAAAATTGGCGGCCATGTAATCAGCCATGGCCGCGGCGAAGCCCGGGCAGGCATCGGCCTGCAGTGCAGGTGCCGCCGTGTTGCTGAGCGCTAGGGTAAAAAGACTAAACCACAATGTTCGCATAGTTATTCGACGAGCGAAAGGGCGTGGTGTTCAAAAAAGATTGGCGCCTGCCAGCGCGACCCCCATCAGGCCGTGTGCTTGATTTTCTCTGGAAGCTAAGTCCCTCAATGGTATGCTTGTTTTTCCTGGTGCTGAACCTCGCGATTCTTGCCGGCGGTCTTGTCGCCGGTCAATTTCTGCACCGTTTCGGTGCCCCCGTGATGTCCATGAGAAGTATTTCGCCCGTAGAATGGATATTGTCTTTCAGTACCGTGGCAATCAATGCCGCGATTTCGGTGGCTGGCTGGGCACTTTGGAAATCCGGCTGGCTAACTCTCAACACCACCGGTGGCATGTTCGCGATTCTGCGCGATACATTGATTCTCGTGCTGGTGATGGATTTTGCACTCTATATCCTGCACCGCATTGCGCACCTGCCCGTCTTTTACGGTCTCGCGCATTTCAAGCACCATGAATACCGCGGCGTGCGTGTCATTACCCTCTTTGTCATGCATCCGCTCGAGGCACTCGGGTTTGGTTCACTGTGGGTTTTTACTCTGACGCTGTTTCCATTTACCGTAGAGTCAGTTCTGCTGTTTCTGAACCTGAACCTGTATTTCGGCGTCACGGCGCATTGCGGATTGAGACTGTATCCGCGCTGGCTTTCGCAGGCATTGGGATTTTTCTCTGTGACAGACCCGGCTTTTCACGAGCAGCATCACCTCCGGGAACAGAAAAACTTCGGGTTTTATACCGCGCTTTGGGATCATTTATTCGGTACTTTAGAAAAAGCAACCCCAACCAATGACAAATAAGAGACAACTTTGTCTTTTATTTGTTTGACGACCTGTTTAGTTCACCGGCTCGGGTTTGTGCGGCGGTGCGCTAAATCGCCCGGGGGTAGTGGAAATGACTTCGCTCAAGGTTGATACCGAAAACCTGCATATTACCATCGATGCGGAAACCCTCGGCAGGGTGCGCAAATTCTGGCGAGAGAACGATTTCACCCTGGGAATCGACCTGCTCGATGCGCAGCACATGTGGCTGATTGCCCTTGTCTTTCACCTTGAGACCCTGCTGAAGCAGCCGGGCGAAGAAAGCCTCAGGTCTGCCGAAGGGGTGCTCAGCGAGGCTATGCGCTATGCGCAGACGCACTTTACAGCCGAAGAGATGCTGCTCACCGAATACCGGTTTCCGGCCGAAGAGAACCATGCAGCGCAGCACCATGCTTTTCGCACGAGCCTCAATAACCTGCTGGCGGCACCCGACCGCGGCGGTATCGACCACGCGGCCAAGCTCAGCAAATTTCTGCATAACTGGCTGATCCAGCATATCAAGAAAGAAGATATGTCTTACCGTGACTTCCTGAAGCAGAACAACGTCGATGCGAATGCCTATTTCCAGAGAATGACAGCGAGCGGTTCAGAGCTCGCACTGACTGAAACGCAGCTGAATCTGCACGCAGAGATTACCCTGCAGAACGAAATCATACCCGGCATCACAAACGATGTGTTGCACGAAGTGAAACGCATGTGGAAGAGTTTTTCCATTCGCCTCTATGTGCCGCTGATCGACATGCAGCACCTGTGGCTCATCAAGATGGTCGTTGAGCTAGAGCACGCGCTGACCTCGAAATACGAAGAGCGCCTGACACAGCTCACGGGTCTCCTGCCCGACGTGAAGCAATACATTGCCGAACATTTTGCCGCCGAAGAGTACATGATGGACGCGCTCGATTACCCGGTGCGCGAAGGGCATAAGCGGCAGCATTCGACCTTTGTTTCGACGGTGACTTCGCACGATGCCGAATATGCGACACGCACGCGCCACGGCGCGTCAGTGCTCGTGCATGACCTTAAGGAATGGCTGCTCTCGCACATTGTGATCGAAGACGCCAAGTTTGCCCGGTTGTGCCGCGATAAGCACGATCTGGCCGTAAAGGTCTCCAAACAACTGATACAGGAAAAAAAGGTGCAATTCCGCAAGGCACAGATTCTTCTGTATCAGTATATCGTCGGCCAGGGCTCGGTCTGATGCCGGCGAAAAATCATTGGGCTTGACGCAAAGATAAGGGGGAGGTCGGGCAGTGTATGCTGCCCGTACTGCTTTCGATCGCACTCGACGGTTTTTCAGGGGCTGCGTTTATCGGCAGTGCGACCCAGTATCTGGAAAAAGACGGGCCGCTCGAAGTGGTCGCTGCCGAGGCCGGATGGAAAGCGTTGGGCAAAGACCATGCAGGCCTTGGTTTCCACAAAGATCCTGTCTGGTTACGGTTTAAACTCGCCAATTCTGAAAAGACACCGAAAAAACTGGTGCTCGACCTTGGCTATCCTTTACACGACCATGTTGAATTCTACGAAAACGACGGCAAACGCACGGTAAAAAAGGTTTCCGGCGATATGCATCCTTATCGCACGCGCGAAATCGATTCGGCAAATATCGCATTTTTGCTCACTGCGATCCCCGGCGAGCAGACGCATTACCTGCGGCTGCATTCGCAGAGTTCAATGGTGCTGCCGCTCAGAATTCTCAGCGAACAGGAGTTCTACCACGAAAAATTCCACGAGTACGTGATCCTGTTCCTCTATTATGGAGTACTGATTGTGATGGCGCTCTATAATCTGTTCTTGTTTTTTTCGATACGCGACAGGACATACCTCTATTACACGCTGTTCACGGCCTGTCTGTTGATGAATACCGCGATATTGAACGGCATGGCGTTCCAGTTTTTGTGGCCCGATTCGCCGCGCTGGGGAAACATTGCCGCGCTTGTGGCGGTGTTTCTCGTGCATGCGCTCGGGATACAATTCAGCCGCAGCTATCTGCGGACCGACCTGATTACGCCCCGAGTCGATATCTTTCTCAGAGGCTTTATGGCATTGTGTTTTGCCGGCGCCGGCGCAGCATTTTTTCTGCCTTACTATATTCTCATGCGTCCGATTCTGCTGCTGGTGCTTGCCGCCACCGCAGTACTGATGGGCGTCGGTATCTACGGAGTAGTTAAAAAATCCCGCCCTGCGTATTTTTACCTCGTTGCGTGGGTTATGCTGCTTGCGGCAAATGTACTGGCAATTCTCAAGAATGCGGGTATTTTACCCAGCTGGACAATTCTGACCTATAGCATACAGATCGGTTCTGCCGCCGAGGTGCTGCTGCTATCCCTGGGGCTCGCCGACCGCATCAACGTGCTGAATAATCAACTCGAAGCTGCCAACGAGAATCTCGAAAACAAAGTTAAAGAACGCACGATTGAACTCGCAGAGAAAAACTGGGAACTCGCGCAAAAAAATACACTGATGGAAGTCGAGCTGCAGATCGCTGCAGAGATACAGAATAGCATTTTCCCCAATCTTTCGTGGCGCAAGAACGGCATTGCGCTTGCAGGCCACTACCGTCCGCTCGAAAAAGTCGGCGGTGACTATTATGACGTGTTCCACCACGATGGCTGGACGGGTATCGTTCTGGCCGACGCCGAAGGGCACGGCGTGCCCGCGGCACTTTTGACGGCCATGGCTAAAATTAGTTTTTCCGAAGCGGTGTCGCGCAGCCGGTCGCCCGCGGAAATTCTGAAGTATGTGAATGACTCTATGCACAAGCTGGTGCTGAGCCAGGGGCATATGACCGCGTTTTTTGCGGCCATCACTCCCGAGCGCGAGCTCGCATACGCAAATGCAGCTCATCCGCCGGCATACCTGTTGCGCAAGGCATTTCGACAGGTTACACCGCTCGCTGCCGCGGGTTTTTTACTGGGTGTGACTGACAGGCAAGGTAAGTTTGAATTAAAAAATGAATCTCTCGCGACGGGCGACCGGCTTTTCCTGTTCTCCGATGGCCTCTATGACCACCACAAGATGAACGACAGTGTAATCGACGAAGCGTGGTTGCAGAAAGTGTTGCTGCAGAGCCACGGCCTGCCACTCGACGATGCCTGTACGTTTGTACTGAAAGAATGGGAGGCTTGCGTCGATGGCGCGCAGGTGCAGGACGATGTCAGTTTTCTGATGATCGAAGTAGGGGCGGCTTAGGGATGTACCAGCGCTTTATCCACTGGTCGCCAATGCACATTTTCATTCTGATTCTGACGCTGCTGCTGCCGGTCGCTATGATTTATCTCGCCCGAAAATACCGGGCAAAAAAACTTCCCCAAAGTGTAGCTATCGTCTTCGGCTGGCTTCTGTTTGTAAATTACCTGGCTTACGTGGTCTATCGTGTCTCTACCGGTTATTGGCAGGCGCGCTACGATCTGCCGATGGAGCTGTGTAACTGGGCAACCTTCGCCACGGCTTTTGCGCTCATCAAACGACACCGTTTTTTCGCAGAGCTCGCATTTTTTTGGGTCATGGCAGGTTCGATCAATGGCGTGATCTCTCCCGACCTTTCTGTGTCTTTTCCGCACATTTATTTTTTTATTTTCTTCATCGCGCACAGCGGCCTCGTTTGTGGCGCTCTTTATCTCGTATTCGGATTGCAACTGTATCCAAGGCCGGGTGCGGTGCTGCGGGTGTTTCTTTTATCACAGGTCTATCTTGCGAGCGCCTTCGCCATCAACTACCTGCTCGGCGGCAATTATGGCTATACGATGGCGAAGCCGGGTTCGGCTTCGCTGTTTGACCACTTGGGCTCCTGGCCGTGGTATCTATTGAGCCTCGAGGGCCTCGCATTGGCTTTTTATACAGTTTTATATTTGCCTTTCTGGTTTTACCGGCGCGCGCAACCGCAGCCCGAAAAAAGCTCACTGCAGGGTTCGGCTGAGTTCTGAGAGGCTGGCATCGCGCGTCATCAGCCGGGCACCCTCATAGGCCGCAGACAGGTAAATGTGCAGGTCGACATAACTGACGTTTCGGATTGTCTCTCCGTATTTTTCGATGAAATCGAGTAACAACTGGTGATCAATGACGTGCGCGCGGGGAAGGTAAGTGAGGAGTGCTTTGACTTCCGCTGGTATGCGACTCAGGTGCAGTTCGGCTTCCACAAAAGGGTGTAGCAGCACTTCTCCGTTTTCGAGCAACTTTGTGAGCTCTGCTGATTCTGCGCGCTTGCGAAAGAAATCAATAAAAATATTCGTGTCAGCCAACACCATCGGTTATACCGGTTTCCGACGGGGGACATCCGACAGATCGGGAAATTTACCCGCTAGTTTCGCCAACTCGCGGTTCTTTTCCAGGCGAATAAGCTCAGAGAGAGCAAGATCGACGAGCTGCGTCTTATTCAGATTGCGGTGCAGATTTTGCGCGGCGGAGAGCTTACTGTCATCAATTTCGATGGTTGTTCGCATATGCATATATATGCACAAAATTATGCATGCCGGCAAGTCTTTTTACCGTTTCAGCGCAGATAGAAATTTGGAAAAAAATATATTTTTTACTCAAAGTATTTTTTATTTTCCCGACATTACCATTAGGGGAAAAAAGGCAAAAAAATGACTCATAGGGATTAAAAATCATGATAACTTGACTCAGGCTGCCTCGATTTGCTCTATCTTTCTCTGTTTTGACTCAGTGCGAGTCACTATCACTATACTAGAACTCCGTACATAACCCTAAGCGGGTAGCTGTGGAAATCCATAGCTACTCTCAGAGCGTAGCTTTTGGCGGCCGGGCCTTTCCCCGGCTGCAATCAGCCGCAAGCCAAGGAAGGCTTGGTCTTGCGTTTATGGCCGACGGGCCAGAACACAAGAGACGCTCACGAAAACAACGGAGGGTTTATGATTATCAATCACAATATGAGCGCGATCAACTCGCATCGCGTTCTCAAGTTCCAGAAAGACGAAGTTTCGAAGAGCATGGAAAAGCTGTCGAGCGGCATGCGTATTAACCGCGGCGGCGACGACGCTTCAGGTCTCGCTGTTTCGGAAAAAATGCGTACCCAGGTTGCCGGTCTGCGCCAGGCAGAGCGCAACACTGAAGACGGCATGAGCATGATTCAGACAACCGAAGGTTACCTGAACGAGCTCTCAGAACTGCTGCAGCGCATTCGTGTGCTCTCCGTTCAGTCTTCGAACGGTATCTACACTGCAGAAGACCGCCAGATGATGCAGGTCGAAGTGTCACAACTCGTCGACGAAGTGGATCGTATCGCTTCGCAGGCTGAGTTCAACACGATGAAACTGCTGCAGGGCGACTTCGCGAGAACTTCTGCAACTGCTTCTATGTGGTTTCACATGGGCGCCAACATGCACCAGCGTGAGCGCGTATTCATTGCTACGATGACTGCACAGTCGCTCAACATGCGCACTCAGGCCGGCGGTATCGAATCGATCTCGACTGCAGCGAAAGCGAACAGCATGATCGGTCTGACCGACGAAGCCCTGCAGATGGTCAGCCGCCAGCGTGCAAACCTTGGCGCATACTTCAACCGTCTTGAGCATGCAGCGAAAGGTCTGATGAATGCATATGAGAATATCCAGGCATCAGAAAGCCGCATCCGCGACACAGACATGGCAGAAGAGATGAGCAAGTTCACGAAGAATCAGGTTCTGATTCAGAGTGGTACGGCAATGCTCGCTCAGGCGAACCAGAAGCCACAGTCGGTGCTCCACCTTTTGAGGTAATGCAATAACCATGGCGCGCCAGGCGCGCCATGGTTATTGCTCATAGTAAGAGGGGGCAGCACAGGCTGCCTTTTCGTGTTTTGAAATTTTAAGACTCTCGCAAACGGACATCCGTTCCGCGGCGTAAGTGCGCCCCGGTGCGGGTGTCTGATTGGGAGAGACCTGTCATGCGAATGACGGAAACCAAACGGCACGGATGCCGCTCGGTTGTGTCTCAAGCACAGGCGCTCTATGGCTTTGTGGAACCGAAGGTTCCACAAAGCCAAATAAAGACAAAGGAGTGTCTATGATCATTCGCAACAACCTGAGTGCAGTCAACGCTCACCGGGTTCTCAAGTTCAACGAATGGGAATCGGACAAGACCATTGCTCGTCTCGCGTCTGGTGAGAGAATCACCAAGGCGTCAGACGATGCGTCGGGTCTTGCCGTCTCAGAGAAAATGAGAACCCAGGTGCAGGGACTGCGCCAGGCAGAAAGAAATACCGAAGACGGTATGAGCTTTGTGCAGACAGCCGACGGTTACCTAAACCAGCTCGGCGACCTGCTGCAGCGCGTACGCGTTTTGGCCGTTCAGTCAGCCAACGGTATTTACACGGCAGAAGACAGGCAGCTGATGCAGGTTGAGATTTCTCAGCTTGTCGACGAGGTGGATCGCATCGCGTCGCAGGCGGAGTTTAACCGCTTCAAGGTATTGCTGGGAGACTATGCAAGAACCTCGAAGACCGCTTCCATGTGGTTTCACATGGGTGCGAACATGCACCAGCGCGAACGCGTTTTCGTCGGCACGATGACCGCCAACGCCTTCAAACTGAAGGATAACGGGGCGGCAGAGTCGTTGTCGACGGCGGCACAGGCCAATGACCTCATTGGCATTGTCGACGAGGCGTTAGGCAAGTTGCTGAAGCAACGGGCCGACCTGGGGAGCTACTCTAACAGGCTGGAAATGTCCGCGAAGGGACTGATGAGCGCTTATGAAAACATACAGGCCTCAGAAAGTCGTATTCGTGATGCGGATATGGCCGAAGAGATGGTACGTTACACAACGGGCCAGATCTTACAGCAGAGTGGTACGGCGATGCTCGCCCAGGCGAACCAGCGACCAGCAAGTGTCATGCGTCTTCTGGGACGTGAGTAAGCAGTTTTTTGCCAGCTGACAAAAAACTGCCTAAATGGCGTGGCCCAGTCCCAACTATTGGGGCTGGGCTTTTTTATTTTGTTTCAATCGAAGACATAATGCCGTATGGAGTGAATTCGAACTGCAGCTTGAATTCCTGCGTGGAGAAAAAGTCTGCGAATAGTTGTTCAACAATTTTCATATTGATATGTGATACGGCGTGCGTGCCAAAGATGCTGTGCGACGGCCTGCCGTCTTTTACCGCATAATTGCCGCCGGCCGCACAAACAGGCTTCATGCCATAGCGTTTCGAGAATGCAGCTGCCGCATCTTCACCCGGAAAAACCAGAGAGGCAAGTTTAACCGTGCCGAGGTGGGCGAGACAGCCCTTCTGTATCACTTCTGCATTGCCCTGCACAATATGCGGTTTTTCGCGGTTGATCTGCACGGGGCGGTACAGGGCGACGAGATTACCTGTAATTGTCTGCGTCTCTTTTTTCGCATCGAGGAATTTCTCTGCGTAGTCGCGTGTGGAAGTGACATGAATATTTCTGCCGTCGATCCACGTATGGAAACGGAATGTGATGATGCGCGCAATATTCAGGCTGAAGACGGTTATTTTTTTCCCGCCATGTTCATAGTCATAAATATCCAGGTTTGTCCAGCGGTCGCGCAGGTGGCCGAAGCCTCGCAGCGTGGCGAGCACTGATTGCGCGCTCGTGGCGTCTTTGGCTTCCACTGTCGCGCGTAATGGATGGAACAGCGACCACGCGAGCACGCCTATCAAAACGTCGGGGCGCGCGCGACCGCGCATCAGTTCTGCCGCCACAAAACCCGGCTCAAAATCGATCGTGGGATAGTTGTCGAGCCCGTGGATTTGCAGGTTACCTGTGATCGCATCGAGCAATTTCAGATCAGTGCTCGAGTTGCGCAGAATTTTCACCGTGTCGAGACCGATGCGGGCGGCCAGCGAAAGCGTTTCGCCCTGCATTGAAGTAATCGTGTGCTTTTGCGGCGCGCCGCCCAGCAATGCCTTCACCTGGTTATAAATCGAATTTTCAATCAAAGGCAGAATGCAGATATCAATTTTGATTCCTTCGCTTTTCTTCTTAAAACGAATTCCAATCGGGTCAAAGTACTCGCGCCAGAAATTGGAGTAGCGCTCGACAAAATCCCGGTAACCCTTTGCTTCGCGCTCGCTGACCAGCTTCAACGGCGATTCGAGATTGGGTTTCAGAAAGCCCAGCGAGCCCATCGAAGGGTCGAGCGCGCGAAAACCTTCAATTTTGATGCCTTTTAGCAGCACGCGAAGATTTTTTTCTCCCTCGGCGTCGGTTGCTACGCCAGAAATGAGTTCTTCAGAGGATCCAGGCAACTTGCCATAGACATGCTGGTGCAGCAAAATCAGCTTCTCTGCCTGTGCGAGCCTGAAAGCGGTTTCCATGCGCCTTGCTTCTGAAATGCGCACCTCTGCTGAAACCAGCCGGCGGATGAACGCGTCGGAAAAATACACGAACCCGTCTTCATTCTCTGTGTCTGCCCTGTAGACGCTGCGCATATAGCGGAATTCGTCAGTCGCTGCGAGCGAACTCTCTTTTTTCTGCGCAATGCGCAGCAGGCGCGCCATCGCCGCCGGCGAATTCGAAATGATGGCGGAGTTTCCCTCGATATGCAGGTATGACCTTAACCGCATGTCGGGCGAGAAAATCGCCGAAACCGGTTTGCCTTCAATTGTCATCAGAAATTCCCGGGCCCCCGCCGTTTGCTGCAGAAAACGCTTGCGGTATGAGAGAATTGTGGACTTAAACAGGTTTTCGGCCTTGAGTTTGAAAATGAGCGAGACATCGGTGCCCATGCCAAAGAAAAAATCAGAGCTCACCAAAGCCATCTCTTCAATGACACTGTCGTAAAAAATGCGCGCCTCTTTGTGTTCTTCTATTGCCAACTGGCCGAGAATACGCTTTTTAAGCGCGGTATCCACCGGCGCGTCGCTGAAGCGATTGTAGAATGCGCCGCCTGTCTGGTTCAGGTAATCGCCGAGATCGAGTGCACGTGAAAGCGAAGAAAAATGTGCATAGAACCAGTCGGGTGGGGCATTTTGCGACAGTGAAAATGATTTGGTCTCGCGTCCCTTCAGCATGCCGGCAAAATCATGCGATTTGACCTCTGGCCCGCGTAGTGTTGAAATATTCACCTGACCCTGCGCTTCATCGCTTTTACCGATAGAATCCAGTTGCAGCGATTCGCGTATTGCCAGAATTCCCGAGAACAGGTCGAACTGGTTCAGAGGCTCGCGCAACGATCTCTGTTCGCTGTAGTAGGCCCTTTCAATTTTCAGGTAGTGTGCCATCGCTTCGGCGTAGCCGAGACGATCGCCGCCGAGAAAAAGAATCGCCGAAAGATCTTTTTTTACTTTGGTCTGTTTGTCTTTTTCCAACAGCGGCAGTGCCGCGGAGGTATAGCCCAAAAAGAGAGCGAGGGCGCAGGTTTTTATTTTCACGCGCCAAACTGCCGGTGGCACGGCGCCGGACAATCACAGTTGAGGCGGCGCCCTTAAAATGCAGGATGACCTATGTTCTGGAAAACTTTTTCAACCGTCTTCACGACAGTCTTTCTGGCAGAAATTGGCGACAAGACGCAACTGGCGACAATGCTCTTCGCTGCGGACAGCAAAACCAACCTGTATTATGTATTCTCTCGGTTCTGCCGCTGCGCTGGTTGCCGCCTCAGCCATCGGAGTTTTTGCCGGTGCTTTCATCGGGAAATATGTACCGGCAAACGTGCTCCACTATACGGCCGGCGCGGGGTTTATCGCGATCGGTATTTGGACCATCGTTAAAGCCTAATTTTTATTCCGCAGCGCAGCTGCGGAATAAAAATTACCTACTCGATTGCGCGTCGAAGTAGTAGTTGAATCCTGCGAACATCGTGTGCATCTGGCCCTGAAGTACATAGCCTGCCGACTGGTAAACCAGCGGGGCATACTGCGCCTCGAGAAAAACTCCCACGTCACCGGCTAACTCCACGGAAAAACCGAGTACCGCGCGCACGACAAAACCATAGCCGCCCGCCTGGTATTTGTTCGCGATGTTGCTGAGTGGCTGCACCGTTAGGTCGGTATAATACATGCCTGTGCCCATACCAAAATAGGGATATGTTCTTTCGCTCACGGCAAAGAACCGCGCGAGCGGAAAGCGGTACGTGATCAGAATTGCGGGGCCAAAACTCGAACTCGAAAACGTATTCGCCGCGACGGCCTGCGTCTGCGTCACTGCCGCACCGTTAATATCGGTCGTTGACTTGAGAGCGGTCGACGAACTATTCGCGGCATTAGACAGCGTAAAAAAGTGAAAGCAGAAGCCGACCGAAAACAGGCTTGGCTTGCGTATCGGGTAATTGAAACGGAATTCGAATGCATAGTCTTTGCCGGCACCCGGCAGATCAGAAGCGCTGATCGTTTTGCTGTCGGCCTTGAGCGCCGACCAGGGCGAGAGTCCGCCGGCAAAAGTCAGCCAGGCATTGTCTGTGCCAAGCCGGTGCGCGTCGTTGCGCAAGGTCGTGGCGCTTTGCCCGCTCATTTCGGGGGCAGCAAAGGCGGATGTCTCTGCGAGAAACAGCAGGGCAACCAGGGGCAATACGCTGCGTTTCACACCAAAGATTCTTATTAAAGAAGAAATCCTCATATATGCCACCGGCTATTCGCCGCGCCGACGATCAGCAGCCAAGCATATTTCAACCACTACCGCACCTGCTATGGAAAACATAGCAACCGCGCCTTGCAGTTTCCGGAAACTGCAGGCAATACAGCCATGGATTTCCATAGCTGTGTTGAATTTCCATAGCGGGATGAATTTTCCTCGTCGGGCTGACTTTTTATTAACTATCATGCTTGCGGCAGGAGCAACCGCGCGGCCCCAGAAATGGGGAGCGAGGAAAGTCCGGACACCACGGGGCACGGGGCCAGAGAGATCTGGAGGGCGGGAGGCGAAAGCTTCCCGGTCATGAAAAGTGCCACAGAGAATATACCGCCCACGCGGTTTGCTTGCAAACCGCGTGGGTAAGGGTGAAAAGGTGCGGTAAGAGCGCACCGCGCGGCCGAGAGGTTAGCGGCAGGGTAAACTCCCCCGGGTGCAATTTCGAGCAGTCATGCGTTCCTTCGGGGGCTTTGCCCCGGTTGCCTCAACCGGAACGGCGTGGCGGGTAGAAAGCGAAGAGCTGCGGGGTATAACCCGCAGACAAGACAAATGGTTGTAGGCGCGATTCGGAGACGAACCGCGTTACAGAATCCGGCTTATGATTGCCAAAAACCTGAAATGGAATCGGTAGATTCCATTTCAGGTTTTTTTTGTTTACGGTGCGCTGGCGGCGATCCCAGCAAGCACATGACCTCCTCCCTTATCTGGGTGCTCATCGGCGTTTACGTCGGCTTCTTCATTTTTCTGCAAAAACTCATGAAGGATTCATAATGGTACTCGGTCATTACGCCTCGGCCTTTCTCGTTCGCCCTCACATGCCAACGGCGCCCTTTTGGTTGTTGCTTCTGGCTTCTAACCTTTCCGAGTTCCTCTGGCTGGCGCTCGCGCTGGTCGGCGTCGAGCCAACAAAGCCCGAATCGATACTCGATGCGACCTTTAACAATCTCGACGTGCACATGACCTACAGCCACAATGTGGTGCCGAACCTGATTCTGGCTGTGGCGGTTTTTGTGCTGGTGCAGCTTATCTGGAAAAACGCAAAATTGGCGTTGGCTTGTGCATTTCTCACCTGCCTGCATGTCTGGTCTGATTTTATAGTCGGATTTCAACACGAACTCATGGGGCCCACGTCGATGAAGGTGGGGCTCAACTCTTACGGCAGATTTCCCTATCTGGCGATATTGATCGAATGGGTGTTCGCAATCATTTGTCTTACATACTTCATGTTTGCGGAGAAGGCTAAGGGCCGCCCTGTGGCGACGAAGCGGCTGGTACTTTTGTACTCCGCGTTTACCGTTGGCATTCTCGCCTGGTTACCGAATGCGTATACGCCGATGCGCAAACTTCTCGGGCTATGAACGAAGAACTGCAGCAGCTCAAACAACGCCTTGCCGCGCTCGAAGCCGAAGTCACAGTATTGAAACTTTCGCGAGCGGCGCGAGCCTGGCGACGCGTACAGGCAAGTCGCCGCGCCGTAACGGCATTTGTGCTGTGTTTTGCTGCCATACCTTTGGCGCTGCATGCCTTCACGACGCCGAACACCTTCACCGCGGGCACTCCGGCAGTGGCGGCCGATGTAAATGCTAACTTCACAGCGATTAAGAACCAGTTTGATGCGATGGAAAACAAGAGTTGGCGGTTAATACATGAAACAGATGTTTCGAGCGCCACAAACCAGATCGACATCACGGGTCTTGATGGTAATGTCGATGCGCAATACGCGATGCGTTTGAAACTGATCAGCGGAAACGCGGCGGGGGGCGGATACTATAGTGTGCAGCCTAATGCCGATGCTACAGGGGCCAATTATGGCACGAAGCAAATGGGCGGCAATGCGAATGCGAGCAATGTACAGATATCAACGTCAGCTACGCCACTCTCAGGTCTCTACGTGGGTTACACAGCTGGTCTAAACCATGTTGCCGTGAGCGAATTGAGCAACTATGCCAAGACCGGTTCAGTGCGTGTTTTTTTTATCAGCCTGGCTAATGGAATTTCTGGTACAAGCGTTGGAGATTCAATCGTCTCGGGCATTTCGGTATGGAATAATACCGGCAGTAACATTAACTCATTTCGCCTCGTGTCACAAAACGCAAACGGGATCGGGGTAGGCTCGCACATCGAAGTCTGGGCGCGCCGATGATGCCGCCTTCAGCGCCGGTCTGCCAATGTAATTAAGGGCAGCTTGCCCTGGTAATCCGGTTGACCGTTGCCTGCAAATAACCAGACACAACCCATGCGGCGTCGCGCCATAATTCTGCTGGGTTCCCTCTCATTTTTTGTAGCGTCGCGTTGCATTAGCGTTGGCGAAATTCCCGAATTACCCGAGGGCGCGTCGGAAAAATCGCTCGTGCGCGATCTCGCGATGATCGTCACCTCACACGAACAAACCGGGTGGACTATCGACGAGCTCGAGGTCAGACAGATGTTGGGTAACAGCATTGTCAGCTTCTGCGCCGTCGATGCAACCGCCGTCGAAAACGTCAGAGTGTGGTTCGATCGTATTCTGAAGGATGTCGATATAAAAAAACTCTACGAACAAAACGGCAAGAGCCTGCAGAAAATTCAGCGTGTGCTCGTGCTCTGGCGCTCGCGCCTGTTGTTTGAAGAAGCCATGAAAATGCGCAATGCGCAGAAATGCCCGTTCTGGATCGACGAGCAAAAACCCTTCCCGGGCGTGCAGGATGAAAACCATAAGCTGTTGCTCGCCTTTGAAACCGGCGGCCGTTTTTATGCACAGCGCGAAAAACGCGACACGATTGGGGCCGGCGGCATTGTGCGCATGATGGTGGGTTATGGCTTCGCACACCGCTTCGCGGTGCGCACTGGTCTTGAATTCGGATTTTCCGCTCAGGCCCCAGACCCTAATTCTGGCAAAGCTTCGCCGCTGGTTTTTGCTTCGGCATTCCCGATCACGATTCAGCACCGTTTTCTCGCGGAGTATATTGAATACGAAGCAGGGCCGCTTGCCTACTTTGACCAGTCACGCAACTCACTACAATGGGGGGTACACCTGGGTATCGGTGTTGGCGTATCTCGCATGCGCATCCGCGCAATTATGCCATCGGTTATCTTAACCGTGAACTACCAGTACGTACCGCCCGAAGGCGGCTTCGTCGAAGTGCACCGCCTGAGCATTGGCGCGCGTGCGGCGTTTTCGCTGGGACTCTAATCATTCTGGCTGCGCCGCCAGCTCCAAAACCCGCTATACACATCGTCTTTTTCGTGGCCGCAGTTTGCACACTTATAATGATAGATTTCATCCCAGTGTACATCGGGCGTGCCCAGAATGTCAGGGTTATAGTCTCTCGGATTGTCGTATGATTTGCCAGTGATTTTCAGTTTGCGCTTCTTGCACTTCGGACACTTGCTCGTCAGCAGCCAGCCGAACGCGAGGTAGGCGACGAACAAACCGACGATGGCCAGAATAATCCACGGCGTCATGCCCCTGAATAAATCTTTAAGCCGAAAATCCTTCTGTGTCTCATCGGTGTACACGACAGTGGTGCTATCGCTCAGTTGATAGATGTTCAGCACTTCAGTGAACCGGCCATCTTTATATTCGCCATACCATGTGGCAGATTTATCCTTCTTCGCGAAATCACGGTCTTTCGGTATTTTGCGCCGCGCGACAAAATTCGTGTAGATGGCTTCGAAGGCGTCACGCCCGAATTCGCAACGCATGCTGTAGAGGCGCTTGTTGTAATAGGTCAGCGTGCATTTATCGCTCTTGAATTGGCCGAGCAAAGCATAAGGCGGATTGTTCACTTCGTAAGCGGTTTCTTCCCAGCTCTGTTTATTTGACACATCCTTTGCTGTGTCTTCCACCGCATCGGGCGGGCTGCCGAACTCGAGGCCTGTGAAAGGGTTTTCTGCAGAGATTGCAGCCAGAGCGCCGCACGCCAGTGAAAAAACCAGAGCATGGAAAATACGATGCATGCAGCATCACTGGCAGGTAATCTCATTTTGTAAAGTGGCTTGTCGCTTCCTGATTGATGTGCATCAATAATCCAATTCGGAATAAAAACCGCAAAGCGCTTGCAGCTAAACTCGAACGCCGCATTGTCAAAGATAGCAATGCACGCAAACAATAGGAAATCCGCCTGGCGAAATTGGAGCTAAGTCGGGGCCGGGTTGCGCAAAAGGCCGATCAGAGCAGAGTGGTGGCAGGTCGCTGATTGCGCAAAAGCGCAGTGTCTAAGTTATGGAGAACAGAAGAGTACGGGCGGAAAATCCCCGTGGTTTTCACAACCCTGTTCATGCGGTCTCGCATCGGAAAATCTCTTGTCGCAATGAGTGGGGGGGGTATGTTTCGTGCCGCAGATTCAGGGGGCACGCCCTTGGACAGGAGAACATATGAGTAACAAAATCGTCGCCTTCTTTTTTCTGTTGATGGCGGGGGCCGCGAGTGCACTCGGCAAAACAGGCACAGACCCCGGTGCGCCTGCTGGCGTCGGCGATTTCGTGGCGGGCAATGCAGCGGTCGCTGCCGAAGTGAATAAGCAGATAAATATTCTTTATAAGGCGTTGAATGATGGCACGAACAGCATCAATATTGATGGTTGGACGAATGGCAGCGGCAACCTAGGTTACACTGGTGGTAATTTTGGTATCGGTCTCGCGCCGACTGCCAACACGCGGCTGACGATCCATGGTACAAAAAATACTCTGCACCAATTAATCGGCGATTCGGCCAGTGCGACTGGTGCGCCGAATACAGATGTATTTGCGGCGATGGCCTTTTATGGCAATGGAATAAAGCACGCCCAGATTCATTTTAGACCGACATTGGGTAACGGCACTTTAGTCTTGGGCGGATCAACTTCCGCGGCGAATGTTCTAGGAGTCGGGCAATCGCTGGATATTGCCCTCGCACCAAATGGAGGTAATGTTGGAATTGGCACGATGCCAACTGGAAACAAATTGGACGTCAGTGGTACGATCGGCGCAACGAACATGAACGTAACTTCAAGCAATGCTGGCTGGAACTCTCAGTTCGTTAATTCGGCGATCGGTGGAAATGGTGTTTATGTTGCCGGAGGCAATGCGACCGCGCCAGCGTTTCAGGTAGATAATTATAATGCCTCAGCAATCCTGTTCCGAGTCCATGGAAATGGCGAAGTCGGCGTCGGTGCAACGCCCAGTTCCTTGACCCGGTTCCAGTCAACGTTTCCCTCTGGCGTGGATCGGGGTGTCCTCTCCTATTCAAGTAACACTACTGCGGCAAACCAGACACTCTATGCGGCGCAATATGACGCAGCCATAAACAATCAGGTAGATTATTTTATTGCTAAGGCTGGGACAGGCGCATCGGGAAGCGGTTCGACTGGCACAATCATGGTAAGAATTCGCGGTGATGGATATTCGCAGTTTACCAATGGTACGAATACATGTACCATCAATACGGCTACGAGTAACATGGCCTGCTCATCAGATGAGCGCCTGAAAACCCAAGTGGCGCCGATTTCTGATGCCCTGGCGAAACTCGGGAAGGTCCGGGGCGTTCGTTTTCAATGGAAGGCGAGCGGCTTATCGTCAATAGGTCTCCTCGCGCAAGATGTTGAATCGGTATTCCCACAGGCAGTTACGATCGATGATCGGGGCATGAAGATGGTTGCTCATAATGCGATGCTTGGGCCAATCATCGCTGGTATTAATCAGCTCAAGTCAGAAAAAGACACGCAAGTTCTCGCCTTGGAAAAACGTGCAACAGAGGCCGAGCAGCGCTACGCTGCCGGTCTAAGGCAAGCCCAGTCCGACAGAGAATTGGCGAACCGCGACAAAGCCGCAGCCGACGCTCGTATCGCCGCGCTCGAAAAACGCCTGAATGAGGAACTCATGGCGCGCAAACAGCAGGACATCCGCCTGGCACAGCTCGAGCAAAATTTTAATCGCATGGCGTTGCGCTTCGAATCTCAGGGTCGGGTGGTGGCGAGAAAGTGAGGCTTTTGGACCCCACCCCCCAGCCCCCTCCCCACGCTGTGGAGAGGGGGAGTCTGAGAGTCCCCTCCTTTGCAAGGAGGGGTGGCGTCTTCGCCGTGGTGGTTCTTTCTCTCGCGCTGGCGACGCCGGCGCTCACAGCCGCACCCGTCATGAAGGCCGCGCCGGTGACCATCGGCGAGGCCCCGACGCAGATCAACACTACAGAAAAAAAGCTGATCTTTCTCGATTTCTATAACGAAGCAAACGACAAGAATCTGCAATACATCGCCAACTCCATCGGCGACGCGGTGCATGATGCGATTAAAGAGAAATACCGATACAAGCGCATCCCACAAGCCACATGGAAAAAATATGCCGCCGAGCAGAAATGGACTGAGAAAGATTTCTACGACCGCAAAAAGATTCGCGAGATGGGCCGCGCGCTGGGCGCCGACGGCGTCATCTATGGCAAGTATAACACGGTCGACCAAAAGCTCGAACTGCACGGCATAATTTTTTCAGTGATCGACGGCGAGGTGGTGGATGAACAGCGCGCCAGCACGCCTCTCACTGCCGAAATGTTCGGCACGATCAACGATGTGTCTGAAAATCTCGCTAAGAAAATCAAAGACCTGTTCGTGCCCTCAGACCGCGGCGCGATCACGCGTTCGCTCATGTTTCCCGGCTGGGGGCATTATTACAAACAGCGCAATGGCTGGGGCAATTTCTGGATGATCTCCGGCGGCACGGCCATTGCATTCACGGCGACGATGACGACGATGTTTATCGTGGCGAGGGCACAGTACGAGAATTACAAGCCCGACCGGTACACTAACTCTGCCAACCAAATCGGATATTACGATCAGACGGCGGTGCAAGCCGAGTTTGACCGTCTCGAAACCAAGGGCAACCAGTATGGCCAACTCGCGCTCATCGGCGGCGCTGTCACGGCAGGCATTTGGCTCGGTGCGCTTTTGCATGCGTGGCTGATCGAGCCCGATCTTGGCAATGTGGCTGTCGACAAAGGCAAGGCGTCGTTGCCGCTGCAATTCAACATCGGCAGCGACTTTTCGGTTGTTCCGGGCTTGCGTGCGAGCTTCTCTTATGAGTGGAGGTATTAGATGAATAGCGTAGGATTTATCAAAGTTAAAGAATATGCCTTTCTGGCGGTAGCTGCACTTTCTCTGCTCACGGCGTCGTGTAAAATTAATAAAGATGCAAATTGCGATAACCCGAAGGCAGCGTGTTTTAAGAAAGATACCGAGCAGCCGACAGTTGACACGTCTACCAACCCAGTATCAACAGCGAAACGAATGCCTACTGCCGACGGCGCTGAACTCTTTGAGCCTTCAGTTTCAGATCGACATTACGTTTTCAGAACCGATGAAAAATGCGAATGATAAGAACGAACTATTCAATGACCCCACTGGCTCAGGTTCAAACGGCACGACTATCGGGTCAGTTTCGAAGATCGATGACAAAATTACCAAGTCATTATGTCGTGGGACATTCAGCAATCCTCCGTCGGGATTTCCAGGTTGCGTCTTAACTTTGTGCTCTCTGGCAGATCTTGTCAGGAAATACCCTGACTCAATCCGGAGTAACAATTACTGTTCCTCTTGCCCAAATAAATGGTATTATACCAACCATGATTATGTTCGTGAGCGACTACAATCGAGCGTGACACTGACGTGGTCTAACAATACGATCTATTCGGTAAACTATCAAGTCAAAAAGGAAACTGATTGTACTACTGGCACTCTACTAATGGACCAAATGCTGGATAGTCTGGGGGGTGCCAATAACTCCAACCATGCGCAAATCAGTCACGACACTTGCTTTGGGCAGTTTGTCGACCAGACTTTGACGACTGTTTGGGTGTGCCAAACCTTAGTGAGGATCCGTGCACCACTGTTAGCAGTATAGACTCCATAGGTCGCGACGATTCCGGCGCCATCTACGACGGCGGTTCCCCAACCACAACTACGGTCTTGACGGGCGCAACAATTGTGCGCTTTTCCCCGCGATTACTCTGATATTGTTAACGATGCAACAATAACTATGATCAGATTTCGTATACGATAAATGGGCGGCATTCCGCCCGGGTTTCCACCGCCAGCGCCAATCTTTATCCCGCGACAGGACTTTATCACGTTACCATTGCCGCACTGGAACTACGGACAAGGATAGAACTGTGGAAAGTATCAATGTCTGCGACAAGGCGGGAACAATGTCGAGGCTGCAGCTCAAACCGTACGGCTTACAATGCAGAACTGCAATGGGCTGATTCAGGTTTATAATCTGAAAATGGGATTGGGCGTATTGGAAATAACCCCTTGAATCAGCGCAGCTGATTCAAGGGGCATCTTCTTAATTCAACTTCAACTCAGTCTTATTGAGCGCGTCTTTGCACTCCTGGCTGAGGCTTGATTCATTGGCCTTGAGGCACTTGATGATGCGGCCATCGCCGGATTTTTCTTTCTTGCAGAGCTTCTTGTAGTCTGCCTTGCAGTTCTTTTTGATGTCTTTGCTTTTTTCGCGTACTGCAGAGATGTGGTTCTTGCAGCTTTCAGACAGTTCGGCTTCGTGTGACTTGATGCACGTCCACATGCCTTTGTGGTCGCCCTTCATGACCTTGCCGCAAAACTTCTGGCGGTCGGCCTGGCATTCGCCCTTGGCTGAGATACTGGTGACCCCGATCAAAGCGGCGGTCAAAATTACGAGAATTGATTTCATAGAACTCCTTTGGCGGCAAGCCAACCCGGCACGCCACGCATGAGGTAAGACGTCGGGTTGCGCCAATGCGGACGCGGCATTAGTCGCCGCGCAATCCCCATGCGAAACGCTTGACAATGCCACATCGGGGCCTTTAGATTTCGACGGATTAACAGGAAAAATGCATAAATTCGTCGATGAAGTTCAGATTCGCGTACAGGCCGGCAAGGGCGGCGCGGGTGAGGTGTCGTTTCTAAGGGAGAAGTTCGTCGAATTCGGCGGCCCCGACGGCGGTGACGGCGGCGATGGCGGTGACGTCATCTTCACAACTTCAGAACAGCTGCTGGCGCTTTCGCACATTCGCCCCGAGCAGGTTTATCGTGCGCGCAACGGCTTGCCCGGCGAAGGTTCGAATTGCAATGGCAAAAAAGGTGCGGATTTAGTCATACGCGTGCCGTTCGGCACGCAGATTATCGACCCTATCTCGGGTGCATTGTTACATGACTTCACTGAGCCGGGCAGTTTTATTGCCGCGCACGGTGGCCGCGGTGGCAAGGGCAATGCCTTCTTTAAGACCGCGCGCCGGCAGGCACCCCGCTTCGCGCAGCCCGGCGAAGAGACCGAAGAAAAAGAATTCTTACTGGCGTTGAAAATGATCGCCGACGTCGGCCTCGTGGGTTTTCCCAATGCCGGCAAATCGACGCTGTTGAAGGCGCTCACCAAGGCGAACCCCAAGATCGCCAATTATCCGTTCACGACGCTGTCGCCCAATATTGGCGTGATGGAAGACCTGATCGGTCGCCCAGTGATCGTCGCCGATATTCCGGGTATCCTGGAAGGCGCGTCGAAAGGTTATGGCCTCGGCTTATCGTTTTTGAAGCACATCGAGCGCGTGCGCATTATAATTTTCGTGATCGACCTAGAAAATGCGTATGTCGAAGACGAGCTCAAGATTCTGCGCACTGAAATTGAATCGTATAGCGGCGAACTTTTGACCAAACCTTCACTGCTGGTACTCAACAAAATCGACCGTTTCGAAGACAAAAAATTCCTTAAAGATTTGATTGCTTCTTACAAAAAGCAGGGCCTCGACCCGATTCCGGTTTCGGCACAGACGGGCGAGGGCATGGACAAGGTGCGCAATGAGCTCGAACGCATTCTGAAGAAAACGGTCACCAAATTGCCGGCGCAGAAAAAGACAGCGAAGAAATCAGCTAAACCCAAAAAATCGACGGTGAAGCCCAAGACGAAAGCAACTGAAAAAAAGAGGGCACCCGTTAAGAAAAAAGCTGCCGTCAAGCCAGCCAAAAAGGCGGTCAAAGCAAAATCTAAGCGCGCAAAGCGCGCTTAGATTTTGCATCTCATATTGCTTTTTTGCCTGATTCACCGGTGCGAATGCGGTAAACCTTTTCGAGCGGCATCACGAAAATTTTACCGTCGCCGACTTCGCCCGCTCCGTGGCGCGCTGCCTTCATAATCGTCTGCACAATAATGTCGACGAACTCGTCGTTGCACGCAATCTTGATCTCCACTTTGGAGAGCAGGTTGGGAGTCACTTCCTGGCCACGAAAGAGTTCGGTGTCGGCCTGCTGGCCGTGGCCAGTGATGCGGTTGATCGAGATACGTGTGATATCGGCGGCGATGAGCGCTTCGCGCACTTCATCGACTTTGTCGGGTTGAATAATTGCAATTACCATCTTCATAGTTAATACCTCAGTTCAGGTTAATCAGGCCATAGCCGCTTTCGCGGTGCTGCGTGTGGTCGAGGCCTGCCAGTTCGTCGGCCTTGCTGATGCGCAGGCCCACGGTTTTCTGTACGATCAGGCAGATGATATAGGTGCCGACACCCGCGAGCACAATCGTCACCCCCATGCCCTTGAGCTGAACCCAGAGCTGGTCGGTCGCAGTCCACGCGACGCCGGCGGTTTTGCTCGCGGCGTCCATCCATGACTTGCGTATGAAGAAGCTGAGCAGTAACACGCCTAAGCCGCTGCCGACGCCGTGTATGCCGAAGCAGTCGAGGCTGTCGTCGTATTTCAGCCGGTTCTTGAGTTCGAGCGCGTAGAAGCAGACGACCGTCGAGGCCGCGCCGAGTATCAACGCCCCATTCGGCTGCACGACGCCGGCGGCGGGGGTGATGACCACGAGGCCTGCGAGAATACCTGAGACAAAGCCGAGTGACGTCACTTTACGGAATTTAATCGCTTCGATGAGCATCCACATCGTGGCGCCCGATGCTGCCGAAATCTGAGTCATGGTCAGCGCGCGCGCAGTGTCGAGGCCGCTCTGCACGGTGGAACCCGCGTTAAAGCCGAACCATCCTACCCACAATAAGCCTGCACCCATGAGTGTCATCACCAGGTTATTCGGGTTTTGCGTATTATGCGGAAAGCCGACGCGGCGACCCAGAAAAAGTGCCATCACGAGAGCGCTGGTGCCGGCAGAGACGTGTATCACGAGGCCACCGGCGAGGTCGATGACGCCTGCGGCACCGGCCTTAAACAGCCAGCCGTCGGGTGCCCAGATCATGTGTGCGAGCGGGCAGTAGATGCCGAGAAACCAAAGTATTATAAAGAGGACATAGCCCTTAAACGAGATACGCTCGGCCATGGCGCCGCTGATCAGTGCCGGGGTGATGATGGCAAACTTGCCCTGGAACATCGCGAGCACGTATTCGGGCACGTGGTTCGAGACCGAATCGTCAATGCCCTTGAGAAAGAAATAGTCCCAGTTCCAGCCGACAATGCCGCCGAGCACGCTTTTGCCGAAGGTGAGCGAATAGCCGACTGCGACCCAGAGCACGCCTATGATTGCCATTGCGACAAAACTATGCATCATTGTGCCTATGACGTTTTTGGTGCGCACGAGGCCGCCATAGAACATGGCAAGCCCCGGCACCATCAGAAGAACTAACGCTGTGGAGATGAGCATCCACGCCGTGGTGCCCGAGTCGATATTTTGCATTCGGGCAGAATCGCAGATTTACCTGCTGCTGCAATTAAAATGCCAAGAGGGTGACTGTCAAAATATGCTGAATAAGTGTTATTCGTGTCTATTCTGTTTGCCAGATTTCTTACGGGGCTGGCAGAATCCAGAGTATACCGGCGGATGTCTTCTGGAAATGGCGATCGAATGTATCGCGGGTGACCTCGTGGTTGCCGGACTTCAGGCGCACGAGGTTGAATATGCGGCCGTTGATGAATTGCTGCCCGTGGTGGTCATATTTATCATTGTTCAGCCGGCCGATATCGAGCGCGCTATGCGGTGGAATTTCGATCTTCATGTTTTCGCGCCAGGTTTGCGGAATGCGACGCAAATGTTCATAGTCAGGCTCGCCACTATCCCATGGTAAAATCGCAAAGTGGCGCGGATCAAAAATGAGGAATGAGTCACGGTCTTTGGATAGCTGAATCTCGATCGCGCGTGGTACTGCACTGTTATTGATCACGTAAAACGGCACTGTCCATGAGCAACTGCTCAAAAGCCAGGCCAATAAAATAAACAGAATAGTACGCCGGTGTTGCATAGCCAGTCAGTGAGAATTCGACCCTGCGTGGCTCTGTCAATTTTAATGCTATACTTTAATTGTCGGCGACCGGAAACCGATAACCGGCGGCCAATTCTATGAGCAGGCGATCACCCGGCTCAACATGGGCCCGATCAAAACCCTGCGTGGAGTTCAGTACTAAACCGAATCGGGCACCGAGCTTAGCCTGGCCAAACTGGTATTCGTAGCCGAAAACCAGGGCGCCGGGTGGTTGCACAAAATTCGGCATGCCTTTGCCGAAACTGGCGTGGTTCAGTAGCTCAATTGCAGTTGAAATAGTGTGTGAGCCCGATTCGTATTCGACCTGTAGTCTGAGCCAGCCGTATAACAGGTTTGCATCGCCATCGAGAAATACCAGATGGAAGCGGATGGGTGCATGTGGAAATAAAGTGAAGCCACCTGAAGGGTATGTCTGCGAAAGACGTGTATCCACAGCAACTTCGCGAAGCACCTGCGTAGTGCCTGTATCATAGCGTGCGCGGCTACTGAAGGTGGCCAGCACAGCAAATCCGAAATGCCAGCGTATCCAGCCGGCATCTATGTGGCTACCCGCGCGGAGAAACGAACTAAAGTAGCCACCTTGCGTGTACGTTTTCCCAAAGAGCGTTTTCTCCCCGGATTGGACACTCAGCGCCTGATATGCAAGATCAAAACTTGCAGGAAAAAAATTCTGAAACCGGGCTCTAAGCCGGCTTTGGGCCGCGGTCGCAGCGACGTAGTTGTTCTCGCCGACATAGATTGGGTCGGGAAACGTCTGCACTGCGCTCTGGTAGCCGTGTGCCGCCGAAAGCTCAACAGAGCGGGTGCCGGCAAAAAGCGGAGCAACTGCGAATACAAATACTATCAGTCTGCTGCGCATATTTTTCCGGTTCCCGCCTCAGAAGCGGGCTGAGAGAGAGCCACCAAAGTAAATGGCGTCAACCAGTGACACACGCTTTATCTCGCTATCATAATCATTGAGACTAATACCTCCGCGCAAACCGACAGTAACTGGGCCCATTTCGATGTTGGGCTGCAGAAAAATGCTTGCTGTGGGATACAGCCCCGCGCCAAAATCGAGTTTTAGAAACGAGACAATCGGCACGCGAAAATAGGTTTGAATGTAGTCGCGATGAAAGGCAAACGTATCACGACCGGCAGAAACGGCGAATTGGAGGTTGTTACGCGCACCCCACATCAGTTTAAACGTCGGCAGCGCGACAACGGCCCCGAAGCTGCCACCGCGGCCGGGCACCTGCTCTGTCAGCGCGTTGCCAGAAGCGTCGAGCAGCAGATTACCGTTGGTGTCTATGAGCCGGCGCGTGCGCGAACCTTCGTATTCGATCGGCGCAGAAATATTCACGCCCAGATCGATCACAATAGACGGCCCGCCGACCCCAAAGAAAAAACCAAATCCGGGTTGCGTGGCTGAGGGTAACGTGCGGCGCACTTCTTCGGCATTGATCGGTGCATTCGTCCTTGGTATGAAGATACTCTGGCCTTCAAGTATCGTGCGGCCGGTCAGTTGTCCGCCAAAGCGTAGAAAATCGAGATCTGTAAAAAGTTCCTTAAAATTCTGCTCAAACGCAGAATCACCCGGTTTGAAGGGGACGTTGATGACGAAATCGACGTTGCCTGATATCGCATTCGACTTCAGATAATCGCTCTTGTCATCGGCAACGTAACGCGGATCGTTGTATCCTGCGATGGCCTTTCCCTGACTTGCCGAGACCACAATTTCAAAGCGGTCGATGTTTCGTCTGCCGGCATTTTCCATGCCGTTCGGTCTTACCGCTGTGGATTTAACCTCTTCTGGCGGCTTGCCGGTTATTGTTTTGTTTCGCGTTTGTGCGGCAATTTCCGCTCCGCAGAGGAGCAGAAAGACCACGATTGTATTAGTTTTCATACCCCTTTATAACAACCGGGGGGTGAAATTCTGTTACCTTTTTTTAAAGAAAAAGAAACCCACCCCGGCCCTCCCCTAATTGGGGAGGGAGTCTAAAGTGGGCGCTCTCTTTCCACCTCCCCCTATCAGTGGGAGGCCGGGAGGGGGTTAAAGCGTCAGCAGATACTCAACCAGAGCATCCATGTCGCCTGAATTCGCTGCACACCACGGATGCGGTGCGGCAGGCATACCGATCGGTGCGGCGGTGCCGAGTTCGCCCGGGCCATATTCACGGCGCATTTTCTGGTAATCCCAGTAGTACCAGTTGTTGTCACCCGGCAGCGTCACGAAATACTTGTGCCGCTCAGTGAAGCGGTTACGTTTCGCGCCTTCGTCGTTGGCCGCCGTTGAGGCAAACTTTTGCACACGGAATACATCCCCCCTGCGGTTATGCGCCGGGTAGGGCTGCGGAAAATCCGGACCACCGAGTGGCGGCACTACTGCCGAGTGCAGCGTGTAATACTGGTTGTAGAGCGGCGAACCTTCGCTGCAGCGCTGCGGGTTCACGAGATCTTCGAGGTTGCGCACATGGCCGTCGCTGAGCAGACCCCGGTGCTGCACCCAGTAGAGGTCACGCAGAAAAGTTGCGCGGATCGCCTGCTGTTTGCGGTGGTATATCGTCGGAGCAAAAAAACGTCCCACTTCGGAAAGTTTGAACATCTTCTCGTTGCTGTTGGCACCTAGGTTGTCGCGGTGGCACGATGCGCAGTCGCGTTCGAACACCGCTTTGCCCTGCGCGACACTGTTGCGCACGCCCGACCATGCATTCCAGCCCGCCTGCACAAACTCACCTTCGCTCACGTCAGAGCGCCCTGTCTGCGCGTTAAGGCGACCGAGACTTTTCAGCCAGCGGTAGAGACCTGCGTTTCTGAGTTCACTGTCGTTCGCGTCGAGTGTCGTCATGTACGCGGTCAAAGCCTGCAGCTGTTTTGCCCGCATCGCCCCGGTCGCTCCATCCGGCTCTTCAGAGTGGATGTATGAACCTTCGAAGCCCGCATAACTTTCAGTGTGGGACAATGAGCGCCGAATCGGCATATAGTTGGTGACGTTGGGTATTGCAATCGGTGAGAACTGGTAGTCGTTCGCAGTCTCGGCGCCGTCGCCATAGAGACGCACGAGTGCATGTTCACCCGCGCCGCCCGGCATCGAATAGATGAGGCCAGTCTTGTCGATGTCGGCCGCACCCGGCGCCCAGCTCGGGCCATTCTCGCTCGCCTTGATGCCATCCATATTGCCGAGAATCGTCCAGCGCATCGACCAGCGCGGGTTAGGCAAACCAGGAATCACCTTGGTGATTGCGGAACCGGGACGGTTCTCATAGCTCACCTTGTAGCCGTGGCATGAAGCGCAGTTGAAGCCGACCCATTCGCCGTTGCCGGTGTAGGGATGCGATGCCTGCGCATAGCGGTAACCCACCCAACCAGTGTCGCGCGTATTGCCTTTTGTGACCTGGTCGCCACCTAAGAAACCCGGAATCGGTGTCACCTGCGGATAGGGATCGAAGTACACATTCTGCGAGGCTTCGAGCGGCATCTCGGTCGTGTTCGTGCGGTATGCGCCGAACAGCAGCCATGGGTCGGCGATCTGTCCCGTGATCGGGTCGGTCGCCTGCAGATTCAGAATTTTAGTCCAGTCGAGGTTGCGGATCGCATGCGCCAGACCGATGTTGTAGTCGTATGACCAGAATATCTGTCGGCCGAGTGTGACCATCGCCGAAAAATTTGGATTGCTCACGTTAACGGCGATCGGACCGGCACCCTTGGTCTCACTCAGCTCAGAGACGACATCGCACTTGTGCGTGAAATCCGTGTCCGTGATGCGCCGCGTGATGGCGTCGATCGTCAAGTGCGCGGTCGTCGGGTGCAGCAGCGACTTCATGTAGCCTGTGCGTTTCTGCACCTGTACCATCAGCGGTCCGGAAGAAGCATGCACAGGTACTCTGAACTGTATCGTGGTGTCATTCCATGACAAGATGTCCTTGTTCCATGAGTCAAAGACTGTCTTCGTTTCAAAGTTCACCTGCTTGTTCTGGTCGAGTTTTTGCTCATACATCTTCAGGTCGCTTTCGAGTACCCGCGTATTGCCGAGCATGATCTTCGTGTAATCGATGTCTGGCCCGGCGCCGAAGCCCGTGCCGTGCAAGGTGATGGTCTGTCCCGGTTTAAACAGGGGCACATTGGTGCCGCCGCTGATCCAGCTTTGCACGCCATCGATGTCGATGGCTGTGATCTGCGGGTCGGCAAACACGGCAGCCGATGCGGCACGCTGGCTCTCCCGCGCGGCATCGAATTTGCATAGCGTTTCCTGTTCCGGAAACGCGGTAAATGTGCCCAGCGTGCAGCCGGCCACGAGCGACGCGAGCACGATTGCCCGGTTGCGGTTTTCTTCGGCAGGTAAACGGTGATGAGCCCGCCGCAACCTGTCGGTGATGTTTTTCCACATAAATTCCTCCTCCGTGGCCTGACCCTGAGGGCTTCCACAGTGGCCGAATTAAACACAGATCTGAACAAAAATCGACCGCGCGGAAAAACCGGACGTCCGGATTTGCATATTCTGCCGCCTAAGACGCTGTAAATCTGCAGATTTGAGTCCAAATGACGCAAATAATGGAACCGTGCGCTCACACGGCGCAATAATAAAGGGCGGCTATGCAAGTCTGGGGAAAAGATATCATTGCGACATTCATCTATTTCACCGCAGGCCTCGCGCTGCTCATGGCAGTGCAGAAATTGGTGCCGGTTAAAAGGCGGATTGAGAACTACCTGATTTTTATTCTCTATGTAACGCTCGCTATAATTCTTTTTTCGCTGGGGAATGTGCTCACCGAACGCGAGCGCGAATTGCCCGTGTGCATTTTTCTGTTATTGAGCGCCTATTCTCTGATTGGGCCGTTAACTGTGCTCTATACGCATGCGCTCATTTACCCTGAAACACCCAAGTCAAAGTACCTGAAATACCATTTTATTTTTCCGCTGCTGCTGTTCATCGGGGAGTTTATTTTCTACTTTCTGCAAAGCCTCAAAACGCAGCAGGAAGCCATCGCGACGTTTCTCGCGAACCGGCTTGGCCATCCGTTTGCGATACCGATATTGCTGATTACGCTGACCTCAACCGCGTACTTTTTCTTCCGTTATCGCGTACTGTTCCAGGTATTTGACGTGCGCGAGATACGCAAGCAGATCGTGTTTATCCTGGTGCTTGCCTCGATTTCAGCGACCGCACTCTATTCCGTGGTGCTCGGCTTCTTGTTTTATCTCGACTATGTTTTTGCTTTGGGTAGCGTGCTGATCGGCGGGGTGATCATCACGCTGTTTTTCGCTGCTGCGCGCTACCCCGATTTCTTCGGGCCGCTGTCGCGCGAGGTGCTGCGCAAAAAGTATGAAAAATCGCTGCTGACGGGTGTCGATCTTCAGCTACTGCAAAACCGGCTGACCGAATTCATGCGCGTCAAGAAACTCTACCACAATCCGGTGTTGGGTCTTAAGACACTCGCAAAAGAGCTCGGTATTCACCCGAACCAGCTGTCAGAATTTTTATCGCAGAAACTACAGACCAACTTTGCCGGCTACGTGAACCGCTTTCGCATCGAAGAGGTGTGTGAGCTACTGAAAGAAAACCCCGAGCAGGATATTCTCACCACGTGTTTTTTTGTCGGCTTCAATTCGAAATCGACGTTCAACGATCTGTTCAAAAAGACTATGGGTGTGACGCCGAGTGAGTACCGCGATGCGCTGCGGCGGTAGGTCGCGCAATACCGCAGGGGGGAATGTTTCTTCGCCGGTAAGCTTTTGACAGCGTGTGCAGCCTCTCGCGAATACCGCGCAGGAACAATATATGGCTAAACCAGTAAATTTTGTAGAGGTCTCTACTGAGGGGCTCGAGTCTTCTCCGTTTGCGAAAACCCTCGCAGGCCTGCGTGCGCATGAAGCCCGGTATTTCAAGAACAAGTACGATCATGATTTTGTCGTGAAGCCTGCGGCAAAGAGTAAGGCAATACTGAGCTACGTGCAAAAGGTGCTCGAAAAAGAGCGCGGTCTCAAGATCAAAGCAGCACCACTCGAGACATCAGAATTCATCGTCGACAATATCAAGTTTTCGTATGTATTCTACAAAGACGGCCTTGCCATCAACGTCATGTACACGCTCGATAATCCGAAGAAAAGAGCTGTGGGTTTCAAACTTTCCGAAGGCATGGAAATCCCCGAGGAACTGGCAACCAGGTTCAAATTCGCGCGCATGAAGTCAAAACTCGCAGGAACAATTCGCGGGTCGTTTTTCGTGATTAAGGGCGAATATTAACAGGATGACTGCTACGCGCGGCATTTGCCGCGCGCAGCAATCATATTATTCCAGCGAAAACACGTTGGTCACCCCTTCATAGGCGCTGATTTTCCCCGTCCAGCCTGACTTCCAGTCACCCTTGTGGCGAATGCGGTACACGCCGGGCTCGGCCCCCGTCGAATCCCACGTGATGGTGATCTTCGAATTCGCGACGCCGTCGCGCTGCCACGCATAGGTGGTCTGCGGGTCCCAGTCGCGCGCGACGGCAACGAAGTTGAGACCATTCCACTTTTCGACAATGAGAAACGTATCCTGGACGCGGTAATTATTGTTCGGATGTGCGCCCCAGAACTGCACGCTGATGAGATCGCCGGTCTTTTGTATCGTCTTTGGTTGCGTGATGACGTCGCCGAATTTTTTGAACCACGGCACGTCGTCGAAGGCAATCTTCGCGGTGAAATCCACTGTGCCCGCCGTGACATCTTCAGGCCGCGGACCGGAAGCGATATCGCTATTTTGCACCATTGCGCGGCTGAGTTTCACGAATTCCTGCTGGTAGGCAACTTGTTGGTGCGGGCCGAATTGCGTCGAGGCTCCTTCATACCACTGCTTTGCATATTCTTCGCGCGTCGCGAGATATGAAGCGTATGAGTTAGCAAGGCCTGCAATGATGCCGTATTTTACGCCTGCAGGTGCGAGCTCGGCGACAACTGCCTTGCGAAAGCGGCGGCCGGCCATGGTGGTCGTTTCACCGGGAACTGCGATCAGCGCCACGGAACCGATTCTGATGACCTGCAGTGGCATAATCTGCGGCGTCATCAGCGGGCCATTGATGTTGAGGTGTGCCTTGCCAGTGGGTATCAAAATCGGTTTTTCCGCATGGCAGGCCTTGTAGGCCGCATCTTGCGTTGCGGGCCACGCAAACGCAAACACGCCGCCGAGCAGAGTCGAGAGCGCGGCCTGGCCGGCATTGTCGCTCCACTGCAGGCTATCGACGGTCACCCCATTCGGAAAGAGTGGCGTGGGGCTCGGGTTGTCGAGCGGGCTGCCGGCTGAAAATGAAGCACCCATCGCTGCGGGGCAGGTCGTTTTGCCCACCGACTCGACCGCAAGAGTGCGCATATCTACCCACTCATGGCGAAAGTCGATTGCGCCGGTCACCACTTCGCTCGCTGAGTTATAAAGTTCCTTGGCCTTGTTATATTGTTTGAGTACGGCGTTTTCGAGGCTCTTGTTTTTCGAAAGTGTCAGGTCTGCCGGCGCCAGGCCATAACCGTAGTTGGGCGTGACATCCCCCTCGTTTGCCTGTGCGAACGCAGCGACGAAGGTGCGTTCGGCGAGGTAGTCGGTGCCCTTGTCTTTTTCAAACAGGTAAGCCGCCCAGCCCTTGTTGTCGGCGGTAATCAGGTGGTTCTGCGGCCCGATGCTGTCGGGGTGCACGGCAAACCAGCTGAATGCGCCGATTTCTTCGCCGGCATCGGTCACGAATTTGAGCAACGTAAAAGTTCTGTCGGTATTGCTGTCGTACGCAGCTCTTTCGGCAGGCGGATTGTTCTCGTAAGCTTCCGCTGCGCGGTTGCCGCCGACGCCGTCGAGGCGCCCCTCGTTGACGAAAATTTTTCCCGGGCGCAGGTTGCGGTGCGCGCGGCGAATCGACTGCACGATACCGTCGACGATCACTGCGTGGTGTTCTTTGATGAAACCGTTTACGGTGGCGTCATAGAGAAAATACCCTGAATATCCGCCGGGGCCGCCGTGCGTGTGCGTGGCCGAGAGCAGAATATTGCGCTCGTTATAGAAATCGCGCAGTTCGGTATCCGCAGCGATCTTGTCGGCCACCTTGAGCTTAACGCTCTGGAACAGCATGCCGAGGTCGCAGCTGACAAATACCGAACGCTTGTTGCCGTCGCCGGCAATAAAACTGCGCGCGCGCAGTCGCGTATGAATACCCGACGTCTTCTGCGAAGACTCGGCATAGCCCATCATCACGATTTCGGCTGCCGGGCCAGTAATGTCATAGATGCCCGTGCCGACCAGATAGCTGCCGGTCGTGGCGGAAAGCCGCGCCGAAGCAAGGTTTTCCTGCTGGCTGAGCAGTGCTGGTGTTTCACCGCCGCTGCCGCCGCAGTAGAGTAGCGTGCAGGCCGTGCCCAGAGAAAGATATTTCATCAGATTCATAGATCCCCCTTTGCTCCAGTACCACAGGGCGTTCGATCGGTGCGGCCCTGCGGGGTGCTGAAGCTTGCGGGAATATAGTGGTTAAAAAAACAAAAATCGACCGGGGGTGCAATTCCGGGCATCCAAAAATGCATGGCCGGACGGCTTACCAGTTTCCTGAAAAGGAAACTGTCAGCAGGCCTGCGGAAGGTTACTTCCTGGTTTTTTTGAAAGCCTGCTCGTAAGTCGCGATCCAGCTTTTGACCGGAACCTTTTTTACCAGCTGGCCAATCAGTTTCAGGGGTATGTCATCGGTCTTTTTGAAGCGAATGCAACTTTTACCCATGTCGGGTTTTGCCGCCGTGTGCTTCGGCCATTCGGCCTTGAACCATTTCATGAGTGTTGCGTCTGCATAGAGCCCCATGTGGTAAAAGGCATAAAAGTTTTTCTGCGCAGCAATGCTCATGAACGGCAAGGGCAATTTCGGGTCACAGTGATAACCATCGGGGTACAGTTTGTGCGGCACGACATAACCGATCATGCCGTAGGAAATCGTTTCTTCAAAGCCCTTCGGCAGGTTCTTCTTGATAACCGCGCGCAAAGCTTCGGTTGCCTCGCGCCGGTCGGCGGGCAGGCCCTTGATATAGGCGTCAGGGCTTGTGGCCTTTGAAGTCATTCTACTTTCTTTTTGCGGGAACTGCCTTTGTCTTTTTTGTGGCCTTGACGGTGATGACCTTGCCTTTTTTCGGAATCAGCGACATCGCGCGCTCGCTAAGCGCCATGATCGTGAGCGAAGGATTCACACCGATGTTGGCCGAGATCATCGAGCCGTCGCAGATATACATATTGTCGTAGCCAAAAACACGGTTCGAGCTATCGATAACACCCGTTGCCGCTGAATCGCCCATGCACGAACCGCCGAGAATGTGCGCCGTGCTCGCGAGGCCTGTCAGCGCTTCGGTCGCAAGCGCATGCACCGCGCCCTTGGTTTTGTCTGCAAATTTTTTCGCGAGGTCATGTGCCATCGGGATATCCGAAGTCGGTGCAGCACCCTGGTCGAGCGCCGTCTTCATGCGCAGCCAGCCGCGCGTAAGCCGCATGGTTGAATCGAGGCTCTGCATGAAGAGCATGATCTGTGTATACTTCGCCCAATCGGGCACGACATAGGCTTTCAGGTATTTAAGTGGGTGGCTTAAGTACTGCCACAGCACGCGGCCAAAGCGCACAAAAACATTCGAGCCGAGAACTGCCGGCACCATTGCGAGCCTGAAGAATCCTGAACCCTCGGGATAGCGAACCACTTCAAGGTGAGTATGGTCATCGACGTGCAGAATCGAGCCGATTGCAACGCCTTTCGCAAAATCGATATCGCGGCGTTCGGTCGTCACACCAAGCAGGCTCTCTGAATTCGTGCGGATGCCATAGCCGAGACGATCCGATATTTTTGGCAGCGATTTTTTCTTTTTGAGTTCGAGCAATAATTTGATGGTGCCCAAAACCCCGCCCGCGAAAATCACTCCGCCGGCGCGCACTTTTTCCGTTTTCCCGAAATACTTGCGCGAATTTTTGAACGTAACTTCATAGCGGTTGTCGCCGTCGCTGATGGGTTTTACGTCGACCACTTCGCGCTCGGCGAGAATTTCAGCGCCATAGCCCTGCGCCAGGTAAAGGTAATTCTTATCAAGTGTATTCTTCGCGTTATGTGTGCACCCGAGCATGCAGCCGCCGCAATAGATACAGCCCGCGCGCTCGGGGCCTTTGCCCTTGAAGAACGGGTCTTTCACGGTGATGCCGGGTTTGCCGAAGTAGACAGCCACATTCGTGTGATTATAATCTTTTTCCCGACCGAGGTCTTTCGCGATGGACCTGAGTACGTCGTCGCCGTCAAACACGCGCGGTGTCTCGGCCGCACCGATCATGCGCAGCGCCGTGGCATAGTGTGGTTTGAGTTCTTTTTCCCAGTTGGCGAGGTGCGACCAGCTGGATGAATTGAAGAATCCCTTTTTGGGAACGGGCAGCGTGTTGGCGTAAACGAGTGAACCACCGCCGACGCCGACGCCTGAAAAAATCGTGACGTGGCGAAAGATGGTCATCTTAAAGAGCCCGAACATTTTGAGTGTCGGTAGCCACAGCCATTTGCGGAGCTGCCAGTTTGACTTCGGGAAATCCTCGGGTTTAAACCATTTGCCCTTTTCGACGACGAGCACTTTGTAACCTTTTTCGCTCAGGCGCAGCGCCGATACAGAGCCGCCGAAACCGGAGCCAATGATGACGTAGTCGTATTCTTTTTGCAGGGAAGCCATGCGTCAGGCGCGCAGTTTTAGTTAAGGCAGCGAGTGAAATTTATCCCCGAGGTAGCAGGTTTTTACAAGAGGTGAACCGGTGAAAATGGTATTTCCACCGGCAAGTAGCGAGATTGCTTTTCACGCGTGGATCCGATGAAGGGGGTTAGGGTTCGGCACAAAGCCTAAAATGCACCCTCCTTGACAGAGACGATACTGGCCTAAGTTGAGTCATGAGCAGAAAGTTTAAAAATCTTGCGCTGTTTTTGAGCCTATCGCTGTTCACTCAGTTTTGCCGCAGCGGGGATTTCAGGGAACGGTATTTCGAAGACCCTTCCCTGGACGATCTTGCAACGAACCTTGTGGCGGCGCCCGAGAGCCTGACCGTCCTGTTAAATACAGGTTATGTGTTGGGCTACGATGAGGTGCGTAAGGCCCCCCTGTGGGTAAGCTACTTTGTGCGCGACGTGAAAGAGAAAAAGTACGTCCGCCAGAACCACTGCTTCAAGGCCGACCCACGTACCCGTGCGAATGTGCAGCCGCGCGATTTCACGCGCTCAGGCTTTGACCGCGGTCATATCGCCCCCGCAAAACTCATCCAGGTTGTTTACGGCGAAAAGGCGGGTTGCGAAACCTTTCTCATGTCGAACATGGCCGCGCAATATCCGCGGCTCAACCGCGGCATCTGGAAATATCTCGAAGACCGGGAGAATCGCTATGCGCTGAACGACGAGAAAATTCTGATTATCGCCGGACCGATATTCTCAGCGCAACCCGAAACGATTGGCGATACCGGGATTGGCATACCTGTCGCGTTCTACAAAATTCTCGTCAAGCGCGACGGCGGCCGCCTGTTCAGTATGGCCTTCGTCTTCCCGAACGCCGAAGAAGATCAGGGAAAGCTCAGCGAGGATAACCTGACGTCTATCGACGAGATCGAGGCAAAGACCGGGCTCAATTTCTTTTACAAACTCGATGAAAAAACTCAGGATTATATAGAGTCGTACCGCGCGAACAGAATCTGGTGAATGCAGAATTACCCTAAGGTGAGTGAGCAATAGGTCACAATGCAGGAAATCGATATCGTCTACCGGCAGGACAACTACACCAAGGATGGTGTCATCGTCCGCGAGAATGAAGTTGTCACCTATAGTGTCGGCCCGCGCGACATGGGCGGAGCAGAGACAT
>JAXMHE010000013.1:0-90996 GCA_046346945.1 Turneriella sp. | reverse complement strand
GTCGCATTGTGGCAACTTCACCGTTTGCAAACACACAAGAGCTGTCGCGCCTGCTCGAATCCAAGACCCAGATTGAACTATAGGCTGCACCTATAGTTCAATCCAAATATGGTCGCAGCCAGCGTTCCATCTCGTCGACGGATTTGCCTTTGCGTGCCGCGTATTCTTCGAGCTGGTCGCGGTCAATCTTGCCCACCGCAAAGTATTTCGACTCGGGGTGTGCAAAGTAAAGGCCACTGACAGACGAAGGCGGTGTCATCGCAAAATTTTCGGTCAGCCTGATGCCGGTATTCTTTTCGACCGACAGCCAGTTGAACAGCGTGCGCTTTTCGGTGTGGTCGGGTGAAGCTGGGTAACCCGGTGCGGGGCGAATACCGACATATTCTTCTTTGATGAGACCCTCAATGTCGAGCTTTTCGTCGGCTGCATAACCCCAGGTGAGTTTGCGCACCATTTCATGTGCATATTCGGCAAATGCCTCTGCGAAGCGGTCGGCGAGTGCCTTGACCATGATCGCAGAATAGTCGTCGTTTTTCTTCTCGAACTGCGCCGCGTATTCGCCAGCACCGTCGCCGGCAGTGACGGCAAAGCCACCGATGTAGTCGTGCTCGCCGATATAGTCTGCCAGCGAATAATAAATCTGCTCGTTGTCCTTTTTCTTCTGCTGGCGCAGAAAGTGCAGCTTGTGCAGCACTTTGTCACGCTTCTCGTCGGCATACACAAGGACGTCGTCACCTTCACGTTTGCAGGGGAATATCCCCACCACACCGCGCGGCTGGAATGGTTTGTCGCGCAATAGTTGCGCAAGAATTTTCTGCGCATCGTTGAAGAGTTTCGTGGCTTCTGTGCCGACAACCTCGTCTTCGAGAATGCGTGGGTAGCGGCCACGCAGTTCCCATGCCATGAAGAAAGGCGACCAATCGATATAAGGCACGAGGTCGCCGAGGCGTACGTTGTCGAGCAGTGTGATGCCCAGTTTGTTCGGCAATTTGACCGGCGCAGGTTTTAATTGCGGTGCTTTCGCACGTGCTTCTGCTATCGGCAGAAGTTCGCGTTCTTTCTTGCCACTCAGGTAATCTTCGCGCATTTTCGATTGTGCGGTACTCAGTTCTTTGACGTATTCGGCACGCAGGTCTTTGCTCATCAGCTTACCCAATACGCCCGTCACGAGTGATGCGTCGGGCACGTGCACTACCGGCTGATCGTATGCCGGCACAATTTTTACGGCGGTGTGTGCAGCCGAAGTCGTTGCGCCGCCGATGAGCAGCGGCAGGGTAAACCCGCCTTTTTTCATTTCGCTCGCGACATAGACCATCTCGTCGAGCGAAGGCGTGATGAGACCCGACAGGCCAATCACGTCGGCGTTGATCTCTTTTGCCTTCGCGAGAATCTTGTCGCAGGGCACCATGACACCCATGTCGATGACTTCATAGTTGTTGCACGCGAGCACAACGCCCACGATATTCTTGCCGATGTCATGCACGTCGCCCTTGACTGTCGCCATCAGAACCTTGGTCTGGCTGCTGGTTGTACCGGCATTTTTCTTCTCTTCTTCCATGAATGGCAGAAGGTAGGCGACGGCCTTTTTCATCACGCGGGCAGATTTTACCACTTGGGGCAGAAACATTTTGCCCGCGCCAAAAAGTTCACCCACGACGCGCATGCCACCCATCAGCGGGCCTTCGATCACGCGGAGCGTCGGCTGGTATTTTTGTCGGAGTTCCTCGACGTCCTGGTCGACGAACTGGTCGATGCCTTTCACCAGCGCGTGTTTGATGCGCTCTTCCGGTGTATTTTCGCGCCAGGTAAGGTCTTCTTTGACCTGTTCTTTGCCGCCGCTCTTGTATTTGTCGGCAATCGACAACAGGCGTTCTGTCGCATCGGGGCGCCGGTTGAGAATCACGTCTTCGACATGTTCTTTGAGCTCTGGCGGAATGTCTTCGTAGACGGCGAGCATACCGGCATTGACGATGCCCATGTCGAGACCGGCTTTGATCGCGTGGTACAGGAAGACAGAGTGGATTGCCTCGCGCACGGCGTTATTGCCCCGGAACGAAAATGACACGTTACTCACGCCACCCGAAACGTATGCGCCGGGGCATTCCTGTTTGATGCGGCGGGTGGCGTTGATGAAATCCACCGCGTAGTTGTTATGTTCTTCGATGCCCGTGGCGACAGTCAGAATATTGGGGTCGAAAATAATATCCGATGGCGGAATATGCGCCTTTTCGGTCAAAAGTTTGTACGCGCGTTTGCAGATGCGTACCTTCTCTTCTTAGGTTGCAGCCAGGCCCTGTTCGTCGAATGACATCACGACCATCGCAAAGCCGTATTCGTGCACAATAATGCGTGCCTGCTCGAGAAATTTCTCTTCGCCTTCTTTCAGGCTGAGCGAATTGACGATGCCCTTGCCCTGCACACACTTGAGGCCGGCATAGATCACCGACCATTTGGAAGAGTCGATCTTGATCGGTACGCGCAATATCTGGCTCTGACGCGATCAGGTTCATGAAGCGCGCCATCAAAGCCGCCGTCGAGCAGCGCTTCGTCGAAGTTGACCGTCGATGATGTTGGCGCCAGCCATCACCTGCCAGCGCGCGACGTCGAGCGCCTCAATCGGTACTGCCGTCAAGAATCAGTTTCTTGAATTTCGGCGATCCAGTAACGTTCGTACGCTCACCGATCATCAGGAAGCCGGTGAGCCGTCGACATTGAGCAGCTCAAGCCCTGCAAGGTGTAATGCGCCGCTAGCCCCGGGCTTAAGCTGAGGCTAAGGCGCGGTTTTCTCAATCGCCACACGCTTCACCATTTCGCGAATGTGGTCAGGCGAAGTGCCACAGCAGCCACCGGCAATATTTGAGCATGCCTTCTTTCGCAAACACGGCGAGGTCTGCCGCAAACATGGCAAGATTTCAATGCTAACCACCGAATGCATTCGGCAAGCCGGCGTTCGGGTAACATGAAATGAATACATCCGACACGTGAAAGAGCCGCGAGATGCGGTTTCATATCTTTTGCACCGAGCGCGCAGTTGATGCCGATCGAAAGCGGATTTGCGTGGCGCACGGAATTAAGCAGCGCTTCGGCCAGTTTGACCGGAGCGTGCGACCCGATGCGTCGGTGATCGTCACGGATATCGAAACGGGCGAGGCGATAACCGAGTTCTTCAAACTCTTCTTCAAACGCAACAATTGCGGCTTTCACGTTGAGCGTGTCGAGGTTGGTTTTGGGCGGCAACGGGTCTACGCCGGCCTTCATCAGCGCAATCGTCTGCTCTTTGAAACAGGCTTTGAGTTCATCAAACGTATAGTGGCGCGGTAAACCGGATTGTTCCGCGTCGGGCGATATCGACGCCGTCTTGGTTGTCGGCCCGAGCGCACCACCGTAAAGATTTTTCGCGACTCGCCATTCTCTTTGTAAAATGCGTCCCGGGCATCAGACTTCGCACTTCACTGCGGCTGCATTGAGCGCAGGCACGAGGTGTTCGAGTTTATAGTCTGCCTGCGAAGATCAGCGAGTTACTGCTGAAAGAATTGGTTTCGATGATGTCGGCGCCGGCATCGATGTATTCGCGGTGAATCGCGGTAATGACGTCGGGGCGCGTGAGGCAGAGCAAATCAGAATTGCCCTTTAACGGAATCGGATGATTGCTTAGATCGATGGGGTTGTTAAGGGGGGCGTCACCCCCCTTAAAAGAAACAACTTTTCTATAATCTTCTTCTGTCAGGTTGCGGCGCTGGATCATCGTGCCCATAGCACCGTCGAGAATCAAGATTCTCTCAGAAAGCGCCTTGCGGATTTCGGCTTCAGTGTAACGGGGCATAGATCGATACATCTAAATGTATCGATGCGTTGTAAAGCAGGTTAGAACCCACATGGGCACGGTATTTGTCGTTATGGATAATCATAGCCCGAATCGAGATTTATGGCTTCTTCGGCCAGCTATAGAAATCCATAGCTGGAATTCCTTTTATATTACTTCTTTATCAACACATAATAATGTGCCCGACCGCGCACAACGTGTAACAGGTACTCTGGCTTATCCACGGAAAAAGTGGCCTTGGCCGGCTCAATTCCATTTGCTGCCCGGCCATCTACCTCAACGATCACATCGCCAGAAGTCAGCCCCGCGTGTTGCGCCGAACTGCCCTGTTCGATATATGTGATGCAAATACCTGAGGTCTGCTCGAGCTGAAATTTTTCGGCGACAGTGTCGTTGATCTCCATCGCAACAAAACCGAGCTGCGTTTGCCATTTTTTGCCTTCTGCCGGTGGGCGCTCTTTCACGACACCGACGATGTCCTGTGTTTTTCCCGCGCGCAACACTTCGAGGCGCACGTCTTTACCGATCGGCAGATCAGACAGTTTGCGTATCACCGGTTGCAGATCTTTGCTTTCGATCGCAACAACCGCTTCGCCATTCACGCGCAAAACAATGTCGAGTGGCTGCAGTTTGCCATAAAAATTGGAGGATCGCAAAATTTGCGAGATCATCACACCCTGTGCGTCGCTGATTCCGAGTCTTTTGCGCATCTCGATGTCGAGTGGTTGCAGGTGCACACCCAGCCATCCGCGCTTGATGCCACCTGTTTTGAGCAGCTTGTCTTTCACTTCAAGCGCAGTTTCAATCGGTATCGTGAACGCGAGCCCTGAACCGCCGCGTGAATTGATGCCGATCACTTCACCGTGCATGTTCAAAAGCGGCCCGCCCGAAGAACCCGGTGCGATAAAAGCATCGGTTTGTATAAAATCGTTGAGCACCGGCGCCTGCGGTACGTTGCGTCCCTTGGCTGAAATTATGCCGAAGCTGACGGTGCGGTCAAATCCATAAGGATTTCCCACTGCGAGAACCCATTGCCCCACTTTCGAGAGTTTACTTTTTCCGAGAGCGACTGGACGCAGGCTCTTTACAATGTGCGCATCGACCTGCAGCACCGCAACATCCGTGGGCTCGTCGGAACCTAGGACTTTGGCCTCGTATTCGCGCGTGTCTCCGTTGAATTTGACTATCACCTTGATGCTGTTATCGACCACGTGGTGGTTCGTGAGAATCATGCCTTCTTTGTTGATGACAAAGCCCGAGCCCATGCTCGAGAATTTTTTATTATTGAGGCTACCTTCGACCTTGATATGCACGACGCTGTTGGTGATGTCGTCGCTGATGCTGGTGATGTGACTTTCGAGTTTTTCGAGGTCGGCGGGGTACGGTGCGGCGATGAGGGAATATACAGGTAGGGCCAATAGAGCCGGGAAAATTTAGACATCTCTATGGTTTGACTGCCTGATTCGGCGTAAAAGGGTTTGGCGTGCTGGTTCCGGGAAGGAACCAGCACGCCAAAGCTAATAATTACTTAAAGATTGAACGCGTCCATCAGTGGTTGATAGACTTTGCGGTCACCTTCTATGGGCATGACAAAGCCGATCGCTTTGATCTTCTTCATCACCCCATAGGTTTCAATGCCAAGCGGCGGCACCAGTTTTTCCTGTTCGAGAATCTTCTTGAACGCCGGATAAACTTTCATTGGCCCAAGGGCAAACGAGGCACCGCTCTTGTAAGGGAATGAACTCACCACTGCCTTGCATTTCGGAACCAGAAAATGCCGCAGCTTTGCTTTCACTGCTGCCTTCTGCGTGTCGGTCAGGGCGTCGATGCGGCAGGCCAGAATCGAGCGCAGGTTGTCTTCCGGTGTTCCCGGCGGATCAAGATAAAGCGCAAGACTGTCACACTCGGCCAGGCCCGCGGCCTCCCACTGCTTCTGGAATTTTGCCCAGCTTTCGCCGATGCCCTTATACGGGCCCCGGTGCGTCGAATAGACAATTTCCGCCGGACCAAATTCGCCGCGCTCGACAACCACCGAACTGAAGCCACCGAGGTACGCATACATGCCCAGCATCAGCGCAATAAACAGTCCGAAAATAACTGCGGCGATTTTGATGAGTTTCATGCGTCAGGTCTTTTCGCCGGCTTTTTTGTCTTCGCAATGGCCTTTTTTGCAATGGCCCGATTTGCAGGCTTTTTTGCATTTGTCGTCATCGCATTTTTTGCAGCACTCTTGTGCCTTGGCTTTGTCGTCGCAGCATGAATGCTTGCCGTCTTTGTGGTCGCCTGCACGACTCGACGACTCGCATTCTTTGCAGCAGTCTTTTTTGTCGCAGCAGTCGCCGGCTCTGTGGTCACCGTGGTGACCTTTGTGCTTATCGGCTTCCGCGGCTTTTTCCGCCGGTTTCGCGCTTTCTTTTGTCTCGCTCGCAGCCTTTTTTTCCGCGGCGACCAAAACGTTGAGAGGCAGTGCGAATGCCGCAACTGCAAGTATGTGAATCAGTAATTTCATAAATCCTCCATAAAATAAAAATTGTTTAAATCGGGGTTGGTGCACGCAGGTGCATGCGCTTAAATTTTTCGCGGCGGCGGTCGCAGCGGGGTGATTGTCAGAGATAAAGGCGGATGTTCTTCGTGGCGCAAGGCAATTGTCGTGCGCAGCGGGGGCGCCATTATCACCAGTGCCTGCAGCGTAGCGGGATTATAACAGTGCAGACTGCAGCAGGGTTTTTCACTCTTTTTGTCTGTTTTGCCGTCACCCTGTTTTAAAGGTTTGCCGTGGCAGGCTTTTTTCGGCGCCGACACAGCGCTTTCACCCGCAGCGCAAGGATAAAGATTCACCGCGCCACTGAAAAAAATCGCGCAGCTTACAAAGGCGAGGGAGAGTTTCAAAGTCCGCTGCACTCTGAGTAAGTTACAGAGTTTCGCGTCATAGCGGCAACTATTTCATGGAATAAGCCCTGCGCTGGCACGACGCTATTCAGGTTAAACGCGCGAGGACAAACATATCACCCACAGGCCGGTGAATGCTGTTGACTTTTTGAGGTCATACGGCTTCGCTGCAACATGAGATTCAGAGCTGTGGCGATTCTGGTGGCGCTGTCCGTTGCGGGCACCTTGCTGTGGGCGAATGGCCCGCACGAGGCCTTTTCTGGTCGCATATTGTTCAGCGCACAGCGCTTTCCCGTTTCGGCTAAAAGCCCGGCCTCCTCCACCGCGGCGCTGCGCAAGCAGGCTGCGACCAGTTTTCAGGAAAACAAAGCATCCAAAAACTGGAAGATCTACTTCGCGGCATTTCTGAAGAGCAAACTGGCAGGCACAGAATACACGTTAAAAATCTACGCGATGGATCGCGGCAAAAATACATTGCTCGCCACGTTGCCACAATTCACTGATAGCCGGGGTCAAGATGCGATTCTCTCAGCTCTCACGCTCGAAAGAAAAGAATTCGGCGTGAATAGAGAGCTGCTGATCGACATTGAGGCGCAGGGCAAAGTGCTCGCCGCGGGTCGCTTGAAAATTCTCGGTGAAGGCGAAAAATATTCCGGCAAAGTAAATTTTAACGAAAATTAAGCGGCAAGCATAACAAATGGACATCCCAAAATCCGACTTCAAACCATGGGACGAGCGCTACAGCGCCGAAGGTTTCTTTTATGGCAATGAGCCGAATGATTTTCTTCGCTCACAGGCCGGGCGCATTCGCCCACGCGGTGGGGTGCTCTGCATCGCCGAGGGCGAAGGCCGCAACGCCGTGTTTCTCGCAGCGCAGGGTCTGAGCGTCACGGCAGTCGATGGCTCGCAAGTCGGATTAACCAAGTTGAAGGGATTAGCGGCACAGAAGCACACATCAGTCGCAACGTTGTGCGCAGACCTCGCCGATTTTGATATGGGCACAGAAAAATGGGACGCGATTGTCTCAATCTGGTGCCACTTGCCGCAACCACTGCGCCGCGATGTGCATTCCCAGGTCGTGACAGCGCTCAAACCCGGCGGAGTTTTTATTCTCGAAGCCTATACCCCGCGCCAACTGCAGTTCAAGACCGGGGGGCCACCGGTGGTCGAGCTGCTGATGACACTCGAAGCGCTCAAAGCCGAACTGGGTGGGCTCGATTTTCTGCATGCGGTCGAAATCGACCGCGTGATACACGAAGGCCGCGGGCATGAAGGCCAGAGCGCGGTCGTGCAGATTGTAGCGCGTCGCGGCTGATACACCCCCCGCGGTTGAAGTCCTTTAATGAAAGCGCGATCTGTGCGAACATGCCGCAAATTCCTGAGCAAGTGCGCGCGTGCGCGCAGGGCGTTATGCGGTTTTCCCTTCTTGCTGTTCTTCAAGACTAAGCAGATTTCCGTCATTATCATTTTTTTCACATTCACAGCATCAGGCCTGTCCGCGGCGCCTCTCGTGCCCTCTTGCGGCGAAGATTTGCGCCACAAATGCGGGTCGTGGTCTGTGGGTGGTTATTATTCGGTCAGCCCCGAGGGCTACTGGTTTGCCGGTGTCTCGGGTGGCGCAGAATATTTTTTTCTGCGCAATGCTGCGGTGGGGATATCTCTCTCACCTGGACTGGGTGACGGATACTTCTATTTGGCACCCAGCTTCGATGTCAATTACTACCTATGGCATAATGAGCGCATTGAAATCATCGCGGGTTACAGCTTTCGTTATTTCTACGATTGGCCGACACGCAAGGGCGACGCCGAATCCGACGGCACGTTCCATGGCCCTGGCATCTCGGCAATGTATGGTTTGACGGAGCAATTATACAGCGGCGTGAATGTCAGCTACCAGTGGATTCGTTTTGGCGGTGAAAGCTATCGGGAATGGTATTTTACTCTGCCGGTTTTCTATTCGCTGTGAAGACAGGGCTATCATGCATGTGGAACTCCGCAGAGCTGCCGACAAATGCATAAAAAACGATCTATTAATCGTTTGTTGACGCGGTAGGTGAAAGTGCAAGGTCAGCCCATGTCACTCGCCGACGAACTCTCGAATACCAAGTACAGCCTGATGCGGGCCCTGCTCGAAAACCAGGATTTTTTCCATGAATTCTATGATACTTTTTTCCAAAGTTCACCGGTTATTCCCGAAATGTTCAAGGATACCGATTTTCGCAAGCAGCGCGAACTTTTGCGTCAGGGCATCGAACTCATGATATGGTTTGCCGAGGGTGACGCAGCGGCGCGCGAAAAACTGCTTAAAATCGCGGTCATCCATAAGCGCTTTCGCCTCACACCCGAGATGTACGACTTGTGGCGTAATTCGCTGCTCAAGATTCTGGCCAAGAATGATCCCGAGTTCAGCCCGGCACTCGAGGCCGCTTGGAATACAGTGCTCTCACGCGGCATCGACTTCTTTCTTGAGCACGGCAGTTAATCCACCGGTCACGGCGGCTTGTCAGAAGTGCAGCGACAGGCCAACGTCGAAGAACACGAATCCCATCTGCATCTGCACTTCGCTGCCATTGGGGCGGCGGTTAAAATTGTAGTTTTGGTACTGAGCAAACGTGCCGTTGATATCCGCGTTTTCTGCCCATTGCCGGTAACCTGCTGATTCATAGACAAACGGTTTGAATACGGTTGAGAACATGTAACCGCCTGAAGCAAAAACAGAAAGGCGGCGTGAAATCAGAAACTCGACGAGCAGCGCCGGTTTAAAAATGATCATGCCATTGTTGCTGTAGCCGGTGACGAGCACGCGGCGACCGGCAAGTGTGGGCGTACCCGATGTTGCGTTAAATTCCCAGATCTTCATATCTGACACATCTTGCTCGAGCTTTATGCCCGGCAGAAATACCGCGTCTGCCCTGAGGCCGACATTCCAGCGCGGGTGTGGGCTCATGAGAAAATCGGCAAAAATCCGCGGGCCCATGCCGCCGAGTGCATAGTTTCTGTAGGTTTTGCCTGCGCCAATAACAGCTTCTTCGCGGATAAATTCATTCCACTGCAGGTACGTGAGACCCGCGCCTAATCGCAGCGGGCGCGCGATGCGGTACGCGATAAAGGCAGTCACCATCGCAGGGCTGGTCGCCGTCTCACCGCGCGGCTGCACCAAAGACCCATCAACCCCCAGCGTGATGCCATACTGGCTCTGGAATGCATTGTAACGAAAATCGTCAGCAGCCCTTTCAGTATCGCCCAGCGCGACCCTTGTGGTCGCCGCAGAGACTACCGCGCCACTCGATGCCTGTACGAGCCGTGCTGAAACTGTGAGCGTTTGACCATCTTCGCTCAACTCGCCCAATAGCAAGTACTCTGCGGTCTTCAGCGTGTCGTCTGCGTTGCCACCCTGCGTCAGGCCTTTTTGTTTTAATTCAATTTCTGACGTCAGCTTTTCGAGATTCTCGCGCTCGATGACCTCAAAATAGACGCTGCGCAGGAATTCCTTCTGGAAGGCATCGCGTATTAGACCCGCCGTCCCTTTCGATTCGAGTCGCGCGCTGCCGGTCCTGAATTTAGCTACGGCGAGCGTTGCCCGAAAATCCAGTCCCGGGTTCTTGCGGCGAAAATCTGCCGCGAGCTGTTTTGCCACATCGGCCATTTCTCGTTCATAGCCAAAGGCGGATTGACCAGCCAGCGCAAACAGGCCCAGGCAAAATAGAATGGTTTGTTTCATCACTATATCTTCCCCTGGAAATATTCGAGCATGCCGCCGAGCGTCAGAATGTGGCGGTAGTCCGATTCGGGGGTCGTGTAGCCCGTATCTGCAGCGATCTGTTTTAGCATGCGCAACAAATCGAGCGAGTCGATGCGCAGCTCTTTCTTCAGGGGCCGCGTCGGATTGACTTTCTCGACGTTGATCTCGGGCGCGGTCTTTTTCATCTTCTCTTGAAGATATTTCTTTAGTTCATCTGGTGTTTTTGCCATGCTTTGCTCCTCTTCCCATTTGCCCACGAATTAATTCGTGGGCTAATGGGGCTTCATTGAATCAATTCCTCAACCTGCTCGAGCAGGTCTTTGACCTCCGATAAAAACATCGCCCCGTCGCGACCGTCGGACACACGGTGGTCCGCAGCGAGCGTCGCGCGAATCACTTCGCGCACTTCGACCTTACCGTCGACGACCCACGGCTTTTCGCTCAGCATGCCAAAGCCCACCATCGCAACCTGCGGCGGTGTGATGATCGGAAAGATCTCCTCAACGCCGAGGTCGCCGAGGCTCGTGATCGTGATCGTTGGGTCTGCCAGCTCCGCAGCCTTGAGCCCGCCGGTGCGCGTACGCTCACCGAGGTCGGCTAGTACCTTCATAAGATCAGAAAGACCGAGCTTATCGGCGTTGTGTATTGCCGGTGCGATCAATCCGCCTTCGCGCAGCGCGAAGGCCATGGCCACGTGTATCGCGTCGCTGGGTTGGAACGCATTGTTCGCGTAGAAGCCATTCATGTTTGGGTAGCGCGCCACGGCGAGCGCGACGGCCCTAATGAGCAGAACCGCCGGCAGCATGCGGTCGTCGAGCGAGCGCTTCTCGTTCTCTGCGCGCAGCCACGCGAGCGCGGGAGTCAGGTTGATTTCGGTCGCGAGGTAGTAGTGGGGTATCTCACGCTTCGAGCGCGACATCGCCTTAGCGATCTGTTCACGCATGGTTTTGGGCCCCGAAGACTGCCGCGACGCAGCAAATTGCTCGATGTCGGCGATGCCGTAGGGCCGATCGAGCGGCGTGAGATCACTTTCCGCAATGCCGAGCTCTTGCATGCGCCGGCGCGCCGCGGGGCTGATTTGAATGCGACCACCCTCACCCCCCCACGGGCTGGCGCCCGAGCGCAAGCGCCCTCTCCCAGAGGGAGAGGGGAGTCTCGTTCTCCCCCCTTCTCCCTTCGGGAGAAGGGGGCTAGGGGGTTGAGGGGGGATTGCCGACGCAACGACAGCCGGCTGTTCCACCGGCTTGTCGGTCTTGAGCCGTGCGAGCGGCGCGCCGACCTTGATCTTGCGATCCTTATCGGGCTGAACCAATAATTCTTCGATCACGCCATCGACCCAAATCTCAGCATCGATCGCGGCTTTCACGGTTTCGAGCGTAGCGACAACTTGCCCGCGCTTCACGCGGTCGCCGGGTTTGATTTTCCATTCCAAGAGCGCGGCTTCGTCCATGTCGGCGCCGAGTGAGGGCAGCACGTACGTGTAGTTGTTCTCAGCCATAGATTACCTTGTTCACCGCAGCCACGATCTTCTCGACCTGCGGAATTGCGGCCTGCTCCATGTGCGCGGCGTACGGTATCGGCACCTCTTCAGAACACACGCGCGCGATCGGTGCGTCGAGTTCGTAGAACGCGCCTTCGACGATCGACATCGCAATTTCTGCTGAGAGGCTGCCCGACTTCCAGCCTTCGTCGACAATCACCGCGCGGCGGGTCTTGGTGACCGAGGCGAGAATGGTCGCGCGGTCAAGCGGGCGGAGTGTTCGCAGGTCTATAACCTCTGCTGAAATGCCGGCGGCTTCGAGTTCTGCTGCGGCCTTCAGCGTGCGCGGTACCATGCCGCCGTAACAGATGAGCGTGACATCCTGCCCTGCGCGCAAGACAGCAGCACGGTCTAAATCCGCCGCAACAAAGTCAGCTTCGATCTCTTGAGTCTCTTGAAACAGCAATGCATGTTCAAATATCAGCACGGGGTCTGGATCTTTGAGCGCAGTCCACAGCATGCCGCGCGCGTCGTGCGCATTCGATGGTGCAACGATGCGAATACCCGGAATATGCGCATACCAGCCCTCGAAGCTGTGCGAATGCTGCGCTGCCAGCTGGCGGCCAGCGCCGGTCGTCATGCGAATGACAACGGGTACGCTGAACTGCCCGCCCGACATGTGGCGCAGCGACGCAGCTGTGTTGATGATCTGGTCGAGTGCGAGCAGCGAAAAATTCACCGTCATGATCTCAACGATCGGACGCATGCCATTGAGCGCCGCACCGATGCCGGCACCGGTAAAACCCGATTCGGAAAGCGGTGCATCGCGAATACGGTCTTCACCGAATTCGTCGATGAAACCTTTGGTGACGCCATAAGGGCCGCCATACTTGCCGATGTCTTCGCCCATCATGAAGACGCGCGGGTCGTTCTGGAATGCATAGCGCAGGCCTTCGCCCAGCGCCTCGCGGTAGGTGATGTTTTTTTTCATGCGCTCACCCCCGCAGGTGTAACCACATCCTTCAAGAGATCACCTACATCTTCGACCGGGCTTTCTTCGGCGAACTTCACTGCATCGTCGATCTCGGCCTTCACCGATGCCTCGATGTCGGCGCGTATCGCATCGGGGTTGAGGCCCTGCTCGCGCATGTGTTTTTCGAAAATCAGGATCGGATCGGATTTTTGGTGTTCTGCGATTTCGACCTTGTCGCGGTAAAGGTCGGGATCATACATCGAGTGCGCGCGAAAGCGGTAGGTCTGGAACTCCAAAAATTGCGGGTTACCCGATTCGCGCACTTCGTTAATCGCCGCGAGCGATTCGCGCGTTGTAGCCGCGAGATCCATACCGTCGACGCTGCGCACCTTCATGTGGTAGCTCGCGGCTTTGACGGTGAGGTTGGTTTCAGATTCATAGCGGTCCAAGGCAGTGCCCATCGCGTAGAAGTTATTCTCGCAGGCAAAAAGCACCGGCAGCTTCCACAGTTTCGCGAGGTTCATCGATTCATGGAATTCGCCTTCAGCGATAGCGCCGTCTCCGAAAAAAACTACCGTCACCGCCTTGCGGTTTTTCATCTTGTCAGCCATCGCGATGCCGACTGCGAGTGGCAGGCCACCGGCCACAATCGCATTGCCCCCATAGAAACGGGTAGATTTGTCAAAGATGTGCATCGAACCGCCGCGGCCCTTGCAGCAGCCGGTGACCTTGCCGAACATCTCGGCCATGATCGCGCGCGCAGAAACGCCGCGTAAGAGTGCGTGTGCATGCTCGCGGTAAGTCGCGACGATCGAATCTTCAGGCTTCAGAAAGGGGATTAACCCCGTGGCGCAGGCCTCTTCGCCGATGTAGAGGTGCAGAAACCCGCGGATCTTCGTCGCGTTATAGAGCTCGGCGCACTTCTCTTCAAAGCGGCGCAGCAGCAGCATGCGGCGGTACCAGAACGCAGCTTCGTCGAGGGTGATTTTTATCATTTCGTACCCTCCAGCGTCGAAAGATCACCCTCAGGCAAACCCAACTCGCGCGCCTTCAACAGGCGCCGCATGATCTTGCCGCTGCGGGTACGCGGTAGGTTATCCATGAAACGTATTTCGCGCGGGGCGACCGCAGCGCCCAGGCGGCTGCGCGCATGGCCGCGTATCTCGTCGGCGAGGTCTTCGCTGGCCGTGAAGCCCTTGCGCAGCGAAACAAACGCCAGGACAAGTTCGCCCGCGACATCATCGGGCACGCCAATGACTCCCGCCTCGGCGACGGCCTTGTGTTCCATGAGCACACTCTCGACTTCGAAGGGGCCAATCAGGTGGCCCGATGACTTGATCACGTCGTCGGCACGGCCGATGAACCAGAGATAGCCGTCGCCGTCGCGCTTCGCGAGATCGCCCGCCATATAATAGCCGTCAACGAAGCATTTTTTGTAGCGTTCTTCTTCGTTGAGGTATGTGCGGAACATCGACGGCCACGGTGTTTTGATGGCAATTTCGCCTTCGACGTCGTTCTCGGTCACGATTTTTAGCTCGGCATCGGTGCGGTTCGCGAGCGCGATTTCAATGCCCGGCACCGCCTTGCCCATCGAACCGGGCTTAATATCCATCGATGCAAAGTTGACAATCATCATCGCGCCGGTCTCTGTCTGCCACCAGGTGTCGTGCGCCGGCAGGCCGATGTTCTGTTGCGTCCACAGCACCGCTTCGGCATTGAGGGGTTCACCGACACTGCACATGTGCCTGAGCGCACTAAACTTGTATTTTTTCACTTCATCGGCGCCGGCTTTCATCATCATGCGGATTGCGGTTGGTGCCGTGTACCATACCGCCACCTTTTCATTCTGCACAATCGAGTACCAGCGCTCGATATCAAATTCGTCTTCATCGACGATCATGGTCACACCGCACGAGAGCGGCCCCAGGATGCCATATGATACGCCCGTGACCCAACCTGGGTCGGCGGTGCACCAATAGACTTCACCGTCTTTGAGATCGAGTACTGCACGTGAAGTCGCGTAGTGCGCGACAATCGCGCCGTGCACGTGCTGCGCACCTTTCGGTTTGCCCGTTGTGCCGCTCGTAAAATGCAGCAGCGCAGGTGTGTCGGCCGGCGTTGCCTGTGTGACATAGCTGTCGCTCTGCGCTGCGAGCAGGTCATCGAAATCGAGAGTACCGGGTAGATCCGCCTTCTCGCCATGCTCGCGCAACAGGATGACATGCTTCAGGTCAGGCAGCTTATCGCGAATGCCTGCTACTTTAGCCTCGTAAAGATCGGCGGTGGTGACGAGTACCTTCGCCTTACCGATTGTCATGCGCGTCGCAATCGGGTCGGGCCCAAACGCGGAGAATAGAGAAGAAAAAACAGCACCGTGGCGCAGGCTGCCCAGCGCGGCCACATAGAGGCCCGGCAAGCGACCCGAGAGCGCGAACACCTTGTCTCCGCGGGAAATGCCGAGCGAAGCCAGCGCATTGGCAAAGCGGTTGGTCTGTTTTTGCAGCTCGGCGTAGCTCAGATCAACGCGTTCGCCCTCTGCGCCGAGCCAGCGGATCGCGGTGGTATTGCCGCGGCCCGCTTCGACATGGCGGTCGATCGTGATGCGCGCCATGTTGAAGTCGCCGTTCTTGCCGATTTCGGCGGCGACCTTGTCCCAACTGAAATCGCGGCGGTACGTGTCGTAATTGGCAACATTGGGCATTGCACCCGTCGCCTCTTTCTGGATCAGTATTGTTTTGTTGTCCGCCATATACCCCTGCTCTTTTCGTCGGTTGATAGTCCTAAGGGTACACTATTTCGCGCTGCGCGGAAATGACAAGTGGGATAATGGATAAATGTATCTATTGTAAATGCCCTACGGCGTTTTTGAGCCGGCAATTTCAGGCGCGAGGCAGATATGGCCCACGTAGCCATCGATTTCAGGCAAAGGAGAAGGTGTGTTATTGTTATGAATTTCCATAGCTGGCGGTAGTGTGCTATTTGATAGAGTGGAATGATCGACCACGATGCTATGGAAATCCATGGCCTGCAGAATACCTGACAGGCCAAAGCCAAACGCCTTGAGCTGTGCTTCGCGCGCGGTAAAGCTGCGCAGAAAACCGGCCGCCTGCTCAGCCACCGGCAACCGGAGAATTTCTGTGATCGCCTGGTCTGTTAATATGCCTTCTGCCAGCGAATTCCAGTCTGGCATTGGTCGCAACTTTTCAATATCGATCCCCAGGCTTTCGCGGGCAATACCAATCGCCGCGAGGCCATGTGAATGAGAGACGTTGAATTGCAGATCAGGGTGGTCGGTTAAAAATGGCTTCCCTTCCTGTGAGCGCCCAATGCGGATTTCCCCCGGTGACGTGCCGGCAATGTAGCCTGCAAGTATTGCCCTGAGCCAGCCGCGAGACAGCAAAAATTCAAATGCTTTGCTTTCAGGCAGCATGTTATCCGCGCGCTTTTTTTCTTCCTGCGTAGCAAATTCCATCAGCGTATTATCATTTTGCAGCGGGCAGAGCCAGACATGCGCACCATTTTGGAGCAGGGCCGGAGCACTTTTTACGACAGTCCAGTTACCCCGTTCAGCCGGAAGTTCTGCGAACTGCAGGTCTTGCGCGCGGTATACCATGTCATCCGGCCAATTTACGGAGTTGCTTATTGCGCAAGAACTCCGTCAGTGTTTTTTCGATCTGCGTATTGAGCAAGGCCTTGCTTTGCTCGAGGTCGGCGACGATGAGGGCGGGTAGTTCGGCCTCGCCAACGCGATAAAGAGAGATCAGGCGTTCCTGCATGACATCCACGTCGCGCCGGTCGCCGAGCACGTTCTGCAGGTTGACTGCCAGCTCATATACTTCTTCGAACCGTCTGGGTTTGATGTGCGCAGCATAGAGTTCGATTGCGTAGCGAAAGCGGCGCAATGCGATGCGCAGGTTGTGCAGGTGCTCTGCAGTCTGTGTTTCGAGATATTTGTCGGCTCTTTTGTAAATCCGTTTCAGGTGGTAGCCGAGCACCGGCTCGAGCGAGGCGCTGAACGATGAACCCGGTTTTAGTCCTTTGATAGAAAATTTTTTGCGGTATGACATACCTGTTGCTAACCACCCTTGCGTAAAATGTCAGCGAGTTCAGACATAAAGCGGCCGCGCAGGTGGTTGTCGCGCGGAAAAAGCTGAGTGTAAAGAATAATCACCAGCCGCTCTTTCGGGTACACGCGGTAGAAAGTGCCGAGAATGCCATACCAGCCATAGGCGCCCTGCGGTTGCGGGTACTCGGGCGTTTTCGGCCCCGCTATTTCAAAACCGTAACCGAAGCCACCGCCGTTTTCTCCTTCGTAACGCGCACCGACCTGGTTCGTGGTCATCAGTGCGATCGATTCGGGTTTAAGGTATCTTTCGCCGTCATATTCTCCCCCGCGGCGGATCATCTCGAGAAAACGGGCATAGTCGTGCGCGGTCGAGACGAGACCCGAGCCACCCGAAAGGTTGCGCGGGGGAGCGTCCACGTACGCGCCCTGGAACGCCGAGCGCTTGTTTTGGTCTTTCAACCTGTCATAGACGACCGCCAGGCGCTCTTTCTTTTTGGACTCGACGTAGAAGTGCGTGTCTTCCATGCCGAGCTTATCGGTGATGCGCTTGCGGAAAAATTCGTCGAGCGGCATGCCAGAAACTTTTTCGACGATGCAGCCCAATATGTCGGTGCCATAGCCATAGATCCAGCGGGCTCCGGGTTGTGCCTTGAGCGGCAGGCGGCCGAGTTTGGCCGATGCCTCGCAGATCGTGTCATTACGGCCGGTGATATACCACGCATGTCCCAAAAAGGCGCCAAATCCCCTTTTTTTGAAGTCGTCAGCGATATCGGGGTGCAGGCCATAAGAGATGCCCGAAGTGTGCGTCAGCAGATGGTGTATCGTGATATGGCGATACAGCGGCATGAGCTTTGTGGGGCGTTTGCCGGGTTTATCGGGAATTGGTGGAGCGCCTTCGATGAGTTCAGCCACCCTGGCATAATAGAACGAAGGGATAAATTTACCGACAGGAGTTTCGGGGCTGAGTTTGCCTTCTTCGATCAACATCAGCGCCGCGACGGTGGTGAGCGCCTTCGTATGCGAGGCGACGCGAAAGATCGTGTCCATCGTCATCGGGCGCCGGGCTTCCCAATCGGCCCAGCCTGCGGCATATTCGTACACCGGCTTGCCGTCGCGCAGAATTAGCGCGACAACTCCGGGTACCTTGCCTTCGGCAATGAATGGGTCGATCACCGCGTTCAGGCGCAGAAACTGTTTGCTTGAAGGGCCGTTGCAGCCCAGTGCGGCGATAACCAGCAACGCGGCGGTCCCGAACAGTTTCCTGAAAAAGGAAACTGCTCGGCTTTTCGCTTTTTCGGAAGTTTTTCCGGGATCTGGTAAATACGAAAACATGAACAGTTTTCGGTTATTAAATGCGGGTTCTCAACACCTTCTTGTCAAACTTGCCGACACTGGTTTTGGGTATCGCGTCAATAATGCGGAAGTCAGACGTTTTGGGCACTTGCCAGTGGGCAAATTTTTCACCCAAAAATGCGTGCAGGGCTTTGAGATCGAGGTCATCTTTCTTCTCAGGCAAAGGAACGATGAATAGCACTGCCGCCTCGCCTCGCACTTCGTCCGGGCGGCCGACGACGGCGGCTTCGGCAATGCCCGGAAATGCCATTGCGGCATTCTCCATCTCGACTGACGAGAGCCATTCACCGCGGGTTTTGATCAGATCTTTTTTGCGGTCGGTAATTTCCATGTAACCGTGTTCGTCGACGCGCGCCACGTCACCGGTGCCAAACCAGCCATCGGCGGTAAACGCGGCATTGCCTTCTTTAGATTCAGGCTTGTAATACGAAGACGCAATCCACGGGCCGCGCACCTGCAGCTCGCCCGACTGTTTGCCGTCCCACGGCAATTCTTTCCCTGTGTCGTCGACGATGCGCGCTTCGACGAGAGGCACAAACGTGCCCTGCTTCGCGCGCTGCTTCAGCTGTTCATCGGCACTCCACGAGTCCATTTTTGCTTTCAAATTACCGACCGTACCCAGGGGCGAGGTTTCAGTCATACCCCAGGCATGCAGAATTTTGACGCCGTGCTCTCTCTGATACGCCTCGATCATTGCAGGGGGCGCCGCCGAGCCGCCCACGATCATGGCACGTATCGACGATATATCCACCTTGTCTTTGCGCAGGTGCTGCAACAATACGTTCCAGATGGTGGGCACGCCGGCAGCGAGCGTAACCTTTTCTGAGGCTATGAGATCGGCGATCGGTTTGCCGATGAGCTGGTTACCGGGGTAGATCATCTTTGCACCGGTCATGCACGCGGCGAATGGAATGCCCCAGCTCATCACGTGGAACATCGGCACGACCGGCAGAATAACGTCGCGGCCCGACACTGCGAGAGAATCGATCATTGAGATGCCCATCGCATGCAAAAAGATCGAGCGGTGCGAATAGAGCACGCCTTTCGGTTCGCCTGTCGTGCCGGATGTATAGCACATGCCCGCCGCGGTGTTTTCATCGAATGACGGAAAATCTTCGACGGCGCTTTTATTTGCAATCAACGATTCATAATCGGTCTGGCCTTTGAGCTGGATACCTGCGTCGGGCGCCAGATCATCCATCACTATAAACTTCTTCACCGTTTTAAACTGTGGTTCGAGGTCGGCCAAAGGCTTCATGAGTGATTTGTCGCAGAAAATGAATTCATCCTCCGCATGGTTGACGATGTAGACTAGCTGCTCGGGAAACAGGCGGATGTTGAGCGTGTGCAAAACGGCGCCGAGCGCCGGCACGGCGAAATAGAGTTCCATGTGGCGGTAACTATTCCAAGCGAATGTAGCGACGCGATCACCGGGTTTGACGCCGAGCTTGCGCAGCGCCTGCATCAGCTTCAGCGTGCGTGTGTAGAATTCGCCATAGGTATAGCGGTGCAGGCTGCCGTCGGCGAGGCGCGAGACGATTTCTTGTTCGGGAAAGTTCTGCTTCGCCCGCACCAAAATGCGGTCGATCGTCAGCGGATAGTTCATCATCAGGCCGTTCATGTGGTTAGTTTCGGGTCGGCAAAAGGGGGCGTCAAGTGTTCGGATTTTTTCTACCTAACCACATACTCCACACCCACCGCCACACGCGCATAGCTCAGGCTCTGTCCCGCATAGAAAAATGTGCCCGCAGCAACTGTCATTGTATAATACCATGGCGACTTTGGTGCCGAGCGATAATACTGGTTGAGTCCCATCTCCGGTTGAAAAGCCAAAGTACTCAACCCTTCAGAATTCGCGTCGCGAAAGTATCTTTGGTGCTGTGCATTGAGGCCCAAAAACGGTGCGAGCGAATAGCGTTTACCGAAAAAAAACAGCCGATCGAAACGCAATCCACCACCGATAGAAAAAAGTTGGATGGATAATGTTTCGGTATTATTGGCGTCGTATTGCGGCATATTCCCCTGACCGTAAAAAGACTGCGCGACTATAGCCCAGCGGATGTCATACGGAATTTTCTGCCAACGCCCGGGCAATACACCGAGTTCGAGTTGTGCCACACCGCGCATCGACCCCAAAGGTAATGTGCTATCCTGGTCGAGCGCGGTCGGGTTCGCGGAGAAGCTAGTCATGTAAGGGTAGCCCGCCGTTGCCCACCAGCGCGCGACAATCGGGCCCCGCGGGTCGGGCAGGTGAAAGCGTACAATGTACTTCGCCTCGGGTTTCAGATCATCGGCAATTGTGAGCACCGGGTTCTCGGCCATTGGCTTGCAGGCATCTTTCAGGCAAGTCATGCCAGTGGCGCTGATGAGCGCTTCGCGGCGTTTACCCCAATAGTCATACTCAACCGCGAGCATGGCGTTTTCGTCGACCTGTTCATAGTTCAGGTGCACATCGTATTCAAAGCGGTCGATGTCAAATGCCGGCCTGAGCGTCAGGTTTTTGATGCGCAGGTCATCCAAAAAACCGACTGGCGGATGTTCGAGCCGGTAGATCAAGAGCTCGAGTTTGTTGTCGCGCTTGAAATCAGATGCGTCGAGCGGTTCGAGCTTTTGGTTCAGTTCGTCAGAGATGCTGACCGCCAGATGCCCCACGGTGTCAAAAATTTCTGCATTGATCGGCGCATCTTCTTTTTTGACGACCACCGATTTACTCTGCAGCGCATCGACCCCGTCAGCTTCAAAGATCACTATCGGGGTAGCATTTTTCGTCGCGGCGCTGAAACGCCCGACAATCGCGACCTCGCAGTTGAGGCGCGACGCGAGTTTTGTCGCGGTCTGCGCGTTCAGATTGGCAAACTGCATATTGGGATCAATCTTGCGTAGCAGCGTGACATCCAATACTTCGAATCGCCCGGTTTTGAGGAGTTCGGTTTTCAGATTTTCAGCGATCGATTCAGACATCCAGGCATAATCTTTGTTTTTCTGGCTATTGTCAAAAGGCAGTACGAGTACGCGGCGCTTAAGGGTGCCTGCTGCCCCGAGCGGAGTGAACAGCGCCGCAGCTAGAAGCAGCGCCTTGGGAAGTATGGACAACAATCTGGGCAAGGTTTTCAAAGGTCAGATACGCAGCGTACGTAAAAGTTATTTGTTTTCCCATTGTTGAGTGCAATTAAGCCGTTGCCTGTCGAGAAGTAGACATACCATACTGCAAAGTTCGTCGCAGGGTTATACGAAGAAGATGTCCAGTACGCAGCACCATTGAAATTGTAGATTGTGTTGGGAAACATCGCTGTGTCGATGGTTGGGTTCGTCGATCCTGTGATGAGGCCTCCCAGTTCAGATTTGCGCGGCACCCGCCACGTGTTCGTGCCATAGGTACCTGCACCTGCGTTCATGTTGTTGCAGGCATCCCATGCGCCGCTCGAGCCCAGCCCATTCAGGTGGCCGGACACGTTGCCTGCTTCTCCGGCCGGGTTTGTATCATTGCAGGCGGCATCACCCGATGCGCAATATTGAACCTGAACACCACCCCAAATATCATTTGCAGCACTACCCGCTCCCGTGCAGTTGCCCGCCGTCGTATTCCATACCTGCCCATACGCGCAGCGCATCCACAGGCGTCCGTTCTTGATGCCGACTGGGCAGGTGACAATGATATTGGAGACAGCCGCATTGGCAATGCCGTCGGCATTTTGGATTATGCATCGGGTATCGCCTGGTTGTGTGATAATGGAAATGGAATAGGCCTGCCCCACGGGCGTCCCGGTCGCAAAAGTGAAAGTCCCGTTTGCAGCGACGGTAAGGTCATCGCCGTTCTGTTTTCTGAGCACGACGCCGCTTGTGAGAATTCCGGAAAGCGTGCCGCCGATTGTGTAATTGCCGATGAGAGTAATCGAGGCCGTTGTGACGCCATTACTGTTGTTCGCGGAAATCGTATAAGTAATCACTCCCTCCATCGCAGCCGGCGTTCCGCTGATCGCGCACGTGTTCGTATCCAGGGTAAGTCCTGCAACCAATGCAGGATTGATAGCGCAGGAGGAAAAAGATCCGCTCGTTGTCGCATTGATCGTGGCCAGCGGAATGCCAGACGTATAGTTGTAGCTGATCGCACTGTAAGTGATGCCGATTACCTCGAGGGTCAAAGTTCCACTGCTACTGCCATAGCGATTTGTCGCCGTTATCGTGTAGTTAGTCGCTGCGCCCAGCGCGGTCGGTGTGCCGCTGATGACGCAGGTCTCATTGTTCAGCACTAACCCTGCCGGCAATGCGGGGGTGGCTGCGCAGGTCTTCGCTCCGTAGATAACCCCGAGCAGTGCGATCAGGCCAATTGCTTTGCCGGTATTCAGGCTGAATGTATTGCCTGTGCTGCAGGGCAGAAGGTGCATTGAGTGTAAAGGGCTGCTGCAAAGCCTGACATCCCCCAGGAAAAAAAGGCAATCGCTAACAGGGGCAGGGGTATTATTTTCAGTTTTTGCAGTGATCGGTTTCCTCTGTCTGTGCGTAACAGATTTTGAGGCCGTTGTCGCCTCAAATGATCATTTAAGACCTGTTTTTAAGAAAATTTGACGCGATATTCACTTGCGGTCTTGCCCGTCGCGCGCTTGAATTCTGTGCTGAAGGCCGCCTTCGAGCCAAACCCGGTGGCGAAGGCAATCTCAAGTATATTTTTTTCTCGCTCAGTTTCGAGCAAGCGTTTGGCTTCTTCGATGCGGTACTGGTTGATAAATTGGGGAAATGTCATGCCGAAATGCGAATTGAGCAGTTCAGACAACTGCGTGCGGTTCAGCTGCAAGGCCTTCGCGAGATCGGGCAAACGCAGATCTTCGATCAGGTAGATTTTCTCTTCCCGCAGCAGGATCTCCAAATTTGCCAGCGCCTGTTTCGTATCGATGTCGGCGAGCGACGATTTCTGGTACTTTGCCGACCGGGACAATGCGGCCATCTTATCTTCGATCAGGCGCAGCCGCTCACGGTCGGTGCTGCGTTGTTTTTCCCAGACGCTCATAAAGAAAAACAGGATATCGACCGGCAGGGCCAGTATCGTCGCATACACCGAAAAATAGGAAAACGGTAAAACGCTGCGCAGATACAGAATGTGGAAAATGCCGAAGAAGAAAATGCATCCCCAGCCGAAGATGAATAACCGCACATGCGGGCCGCTTTTCTTGATCAGCATGATACCGATGACAAAAAATGCCGGAATCGACAGCAAATAGATATAAGAATAAAGGGCTGAAAACCACACAACGGGCAGATCGAGCAGGCTTAGGGGCAGGCTCACCGCACAGATCCAGGCGATCACTTTGCAGACGAAGTTTGCGCGCGGCATATGGCGTGGAAAATCGAGCAGGCGGCTGGTGAATAGCATCGAGAATATAATTTGCGCGCCGACGAGTGTAAAGCCGGCGCGATTTTGCCACCACGTAGCGTTGGGCCACAGCAGATCGAATGCGTTACCGAAAGTGGTGTCGAAAGCCAGCACGATCGAAAGCAAATAACCGACATAGATGAGAAAATTCACATCGCGGGAAAGCGCATACATAAAAACCGCGAACAGAATCAGCACGAGGAAAATGGTCGAATAAATGAAGATAATCGTGATCTCGCGCTTCAGGTCATGCGTGTAGTTGGTCTCTGACTTCAGCAGAATCGGAAAGTTCTTGATCGACGTCGATTCGAGGCGAATGTAAAAAACCCTTTGTCCATTCTTCGCCGCATTCAGTCTGAACGCCGGAAAATGCGCCTCGGGCAGGCTCCACTGCGATTTGGGAAACGCATCGCCGGCGATTATGCGCGCACCGTCTTTCGGAAACAGCTCCAGCGAATCCAACGCCTTCCATTCAAAGACGAGATAACCATTTCTGAAACGTTCGAAGTCAGCCATCGCCGCGGTGTCGAAGCGCAGCCAGAAAACAGAACGCGAAAAATTGAAGTGCGTCGCCTCTTTGCCGATTTTCCGCCACGCTGTCTTGGGGGACTTCGAGACATCTTCCCATGTCAGCCGGCCCGCTGCATCTTCCAAATAATCGAGATTTCCCGTGACGTTTTGTGTGCCCCAATCTTCACCGGCAAAGACCGGAAAATTTGCCGCAAAAAGCAGATGGGCAAAAAAAGCAAAGCGGCTGGCAATTCTGATCGGCGACACTCAGCGGCAGCTATGGCAGCATTTTTGGTTCTGACAACCATAATCGCATATGGCATTCGTGTGCCCACGTGAACTCGAATTTGTTATTCTGCGCGCAGCGGGCAATGGGTGGTGGCCGCCGGTGGGGAAGTTGTGCTGGTGGCAGGGGTGCCGGCTGGTTGGGTGGATGCGTCGTGATCGGCGCCACGATTTGCTTTGCCTCTGCTGAATGGCGGCGAACACCAGGTGAAGCGTCTACATGAATGACGCGCAAAACGGGCTTTACGTGCCGAGAGCGGTGAGTTAGCAGAAATGGCAATGGGGAGCAGGTCACTATATGCGAAAAAATAAACCTGCGTACCGCTAGCTTTTCATGACCGCCGCTTCTTCGCTCGTGCCACTCTGGAACCGCCAGGCCGAATGGCAACGGCGGCTCGCGATGATCGCCGATGCGCAAAAGTTTATCTACCTGACGACATACTACATCGAATACGATGACTATGGCATTGGTCTGCTGCGGGCGCTGCAGGCTGCACAGCGCCGCGGAGTCGCGGTCGCGCTGCTCGTTGATACGTTTGGCCAGCGCATGGGCGGTGTGTTGATGACTGACGAACACCGCAGCGCGCTAAACCGCGAACTGGATGTCTTGCGCGCAGATGGCGGCATCGTGCAATTTTATGATCCGCCGCGGCTGGCGCAGCGCGTGCTTGGTGGTGGGGCGCATGTGAAGATCCAAATTTCTGAGGCGGGCGAAGCGATCTTTGCCAGCGGTAATATCACGCGCTCTTCCTTTGAGGGTTGGAATGAATATGCGGTGGCATTACGCGGGCCGGTTGTGCTCACGCTGCTGGAATCGGCAGAGGCGCTTGGGTTAAAGGTGCAACCGGAGCACAAGGCCCAAATTCATCTGGCATCCGCCGCTGCAAACGCAGGCAGCGAAATGGAATATTGGTTTTGTAACCCGAATTCGCGGCAGGGTTGGCTTGGACCGCTCTTCTGGCGCGCACGCAACACAATCACCGACCGCCTCATCGAGATGCTTGATGCGGCAGAGCATTCTATTCTGATCACGAGTTTTTACTTCAAACCGACAGACGACCTGATGCAGGCGGTTCTGCGGGGCGGCCGTGGGCGTGGGGTGAGCGTAGAAATTTTCCATTCGCACCGCGACGCATTGCCGAGCACCGACCTCGCGTGGATTGCCGCTGCGACGAACTACCGGTCGCTGGTCTGAGGCCGGGGTCGTGATTCATGAAAACCACCACGGAGAGCATTCGAAGATCGCGGTGGTGGACCAGAAACGTGCCGCATTTTGGCAGTTATAATTTGAGGGACGCCGCTCATGACCGGCCTGCCGAGGCAATGTTGGCGGGGTCAGATGAGCGCATGGTAGCCCCGCTGCTGGCAATCTTCGAGGAACTGGCAGCGACCTGGATAACCAACGCGTGACAGCCGAAACGCTGCGTTTTATTCCGCCGTCAGACCGCGTGCGCCTGATGCGCTAAGTGGCCGCTTCAAGTGGTGGATGCAGAAAAGGCCAGCGCCTCCGGTGGATGGCACTCTACCGCAGCGAGGCAGAATTTTTTTGAACGTGGCGATTCGGATCGCCATTGCATTTTTCTGAATTTCCCCTCTTTTTTTATCCAGCCTGAGAAAAAAAACCGGTTTTCTGGTATTTAACATATATAGGGGAATTCCCCGCTGGAGGAAAAATGGAAGCAGCAGGATGGGTACAGGTTCTTTCGGGGCTCGCTCGCAGAGTTCTGGTGACACAAATTGGGTTTGTTTTTATCGCGTGGCTGGCAGCTGTTTTTTCATGCCGTTCAAACCCTTTTGGTACCCCCCCGAAATCCGGCGAAGAATTCTCCGTTTATACGACGGATTTTGCCGCGCAGGACGATGGCGGCATGAAGGCCGCGTTACTCGATGTTATCAACGCATCGCGAACGACACTGCATTGTGCATTTTCCGCGCTGACACTGAGTGAGGTCAGCAATGCTCTGATCGCACGTGCCCGCGCAGGTATTCAGGTCAAAATTGCCTTCGACGCCGATGCGCGCAAAAATGATCCGGGCGTTCTTGCGCTACAGGCGAGCGGCGCATTTGGCATCGATGTGATGTCGGTCGAAACGCAGCTAAGCCTGATATTCTTCGGTAACAGCGGTAGTTCCGTCATGCGCCATAACTATTGCATGGCTGATGAACAGGACATATATATTTCCACGGCTGCACCAGATGATGCGCAGATGCGCAAGATGCCCAATGTTGCCTTCAAATTCGGCGGTCGCCAATCAGGCTTGGCCCGCGATTTTTTGCGGGAATCGAATTTGTTCTCGCAGCTCGTGTTCGGCAAAGACAAGGCGAAAACAGACTTCCTGACGAAATTCACCGCACTCAACCAGGTGGTCGGCGCATACTGGGGGCCGCAAGAAAAACCGTTGGATGTGCTCGGTACTGAACTTTCTGAAGCCAATAGCAGAGTCGATTTTTATTCTACTGCATTCTTAACCACCAATTCGAGCCAGACCGACCTCGATGTGCCGCAGGTTTTACAGCGGATCGAGTCGGCGAAGGGTATTCCGCTCGGTAAATATTTTTCGAGCCAGGCGCTTTTCGACGCTTCATCCAAAGCTTATACGCTTTCAAATCCCGCACAATATATGAACAGCAATGTGAGCGTCGGCGCAAACATCTTTGTCGTCGACCGGGGATTAACTTCTGCGAAGACGTTTGTTTACACGGGATCCCTGCGTTCGCAGGCCAACTCGTCTGACGACAGCGTGCTGCTCGAATTCAGGGGCGCGTACGTTGCCGAGATTGTGGGGGCGTACCTCGATAAAATTGGTGCTGTTTCGGTGGTCGCCCGCAATACCGGAGACACTTCCGTTGCGGGTGCGGTCGTCATCAACGAGATCAACTGGGCGGGCTCTTATTCGAATACATCAACCGCCGATTCGAACGATGAATTTCTCGAGCTCTACAACATGACCGGGTCGCCAGTCAATATCAGCGGTTGGAAATTTGCCTGCACGACCGATGGCGGCACCACGGTCAGCTCATATCTGCAGATGCCTGCGGGGGCCGTGATTCCCGCAGGTGGCTATTTCACAGTGGCTGCAAAAAACAGCGGTGCGTTTCTGAATGCCACATACTATACCAGCCAGCTTAGCATTACGAACAGTTCGCGCGAGTGTAAATTGACGAATGGCAAAGCTGCGGCTAGCACCTATGCTGGGCAGGCTGGCCTGACCGGCGATGTGATCGACATTGCCGGCGACAACGCCACCGCATTCGATAATTCCGGCAATATTCTCGGCACCAATGACGTTTCGACGAAGGTTCGTCGCAGCATGGAGCGCAAGCTTCCGATCACAGCCGGCAACTTGCTGGGCAGCTGGCAGGCGAATGTGAATTCTGTGGCGCAGAACGCCGGCATCGATGCGCAGTTTAACCAGAAGACATTTGGCACGCCGGGTGGCGCAACTTCAGTCGCAATACCCTCGGTCGCGTTCGACCGGACACAGTACTTCGCGGCATCGGCCACGCATCCGAATGGCGTGGCAAAGATCACCGCCGTGAATATGGCAGCAAACACGGACGCCGGCTCGCTGCAGACGATTATCATCAACGCGAGTTCGACATCCGACACAGCGGGGGTCAGCCTGATACTGACCGAGACCGGCAATAACACGGGTATTTTCACCTCGGCAGCAACGGGCGTGCATCTCAATTTTACGCTGGGGGCCAGTGCGGCTAATCAACTGCACGTTGCCTCGGGTGATACAATAACGTTGAAATATACCTATGCAGGTACAACTTTTAGCGCGACCGCGCAGTGGTATGCGCAGTATCTGATGATTAACGAGGTGGGGGTCTCGTCTGCGAGCAATGATTTTGTGGAGATTTATAATCCCACAGATGCAACTGTGGATCTTGCTGCCAGCGGCCTGTATCTGCAGCGGGATTCCGGCTGCAATCTCGGCAATGGCATAACTGAAGTCCTTGCACTTACCGGATCGGTGCCCGCCGGTGGTTATTATCTTGTAGCGAATCCGGGGCATGCACTGGCGAATGTCAACCAGGCTACACTGGGTAATATTGCTGCAGGATACTGTGTGATTCTGACGAGCGGCAACGCAGAGGTCACAGCCGTCAACAATGCCAATGTCATCGACTGGGTTACGATTGCGGGCGGAGCAACGGCAGAAAATACCTCGTACGCACCCGACACAGGTACGAACGGTACGATAGCAAGGGTGCCAAACGGTACGGATACAAACACCAATGCCAGTGATTTTATGCTGCAGATTGCAAGCCCAGGTGTAGTGAATCCGACGCCGGCTTTTAATGTGAATTTGGCAGCCTCGGCCAGCAGCACGACTATCTCTGTGGTATTCGACCGCGCGCCGAACTCCGCACAGGCGCAGACGTCGACTAACTACTGCATTTCATTTTCTGCAGAAGCCGATTGCAGCGGCCCCGATCTGACGGTTTCAGGCGCTGTACTTGCAGGTAACACGGTGACTCTGACCACTTCGGCGCATACAGGAAATGCGGGTTATCGTGTTTATGTGACGGGCGTTACAGGAAATGTTGGCGGGACTGCACTCGCCACTTCGACCGCGACTTTCACGGGGTTTGTTTCACCCGCTACTCTCATCATTAACGAAGTAGCTCCGAATGAGGCATCGAGTCGCGATCTAATTGAATTGTATGTGGTTTCAGGGGGGACAATTAATGGTTTGGAAATTTTTGAGGGTGGCACATCAGTAAAAATTTTGCCAAACGTAATTGTCGCAACAGGCGACTACATAGTCATTCATATCAACGCAACAGGCACCGACGAAACGATTTCAAAGACTGACTCGAGTGATTCAGGTCATATCTCGACAGCTTGGGATTATTGGTCGAGCGACGCTGGTTTGACGGGAACTGATAATGCTATTATCCTCAAGAACTCCGGCGCAACTATTCTTGATGCTTGTATTTTTGGCAATACTTCAGGCGGTTGGACAGGGCCAACCATCGGCACAGTCATTGATCCGGTTATCGCCGCGGGTCAATGGTCTAAAGCGGGTGGTACTTTCGTAGAATCTGACGCGATCAACCATGCGGTTTCAATACCAGCTGGATCTTCGTTTAGACGCTCACCCAATGCAGGAGATACGAATAATTCTCGTCAGGATTGGAGGTCTGCTGCTGGGCTGACCATCGGTGCGGCAAACCCTTGATCGCGCAGCCTCAGCGCATGCGGGCGACGAAGCCGATTTATGGGCCGCACACGCCGGAGCATATTTGAATGCTCGACAAGTCACTCGTCATCTATTCGGGAGCGAGTCATACGCTCGGGCTCAGGGTGTCGCCGCCCTACCGGTGAAAAAACTTTTGTCGATCTAAAAGCTCCGGCCCCAGAACACCGCGAGGAAAATAATCCCAATCACAATGCGGTAAATGCCAAACAGCATAAATCCGCGCTTCGAAATATAGCCCACAAAAAAGCGCACCGCGATAATTGCAGTGGCAAAAGCGACCACAGCGCCGATGGCCAATAGGTCGATGTGAGCCGCATTGAGCGATGCCCGGTTCTTATATAGATCATAGCCCGTTGCGACCACCATCGTGGGCACCGCGAGCAAAAATGAAAACTCGACCGCGCGAATGCGGTTGAGGCCCATGACGAGACCGCCACCGATCGTCGCCGCGGCGCGCGAGACACCGGGTATCATTGAGATGGTCTGAAAGAGACCGATCATAAAACCTGTCTTGGGTGAAATATGGAGGTCGTGGTGCCCGGTGGCTGATGTGCCACTGGACATGGATGTCCCGTGGTCAGCACCGGCATGGACGCCGTCATTGTGCTGACGGCTGGCAGCGAGGCGGTCAAAAAACAGCAACACAACGCCCCCTAAAATCAGCGCAATCGAAACCGAGATGGGGTTGAAGAGCAGCGCCTTGATGTACTGTAAGCGACAAGGCCGACAATGCCGGTTGGCAGAAAGGCGATCGACAAAATCAGGTACAGTTTGGGTTCTTTGAGAAAGCGGCGTATATAGAGCATAAACACCGCGGCAATCGCCCCGAGCTGGATCGCGATTTCAAAAGTTTTGACGAACTCTTTGTCGCTGATGTGCATCAGCGAATCGGCCAAGATCATGTGGCCGGTAGAAGAGACCGGGAGAAACTCGGTGAGCCCTTCGATGACGCCGAGAATGATTGCCTGTAAACCTGTCATCTGCGGGATGTCGGGCGCAGAAAACAGGGGGTCAAGTGGGAAGCAAAATACATTTGACGAGGCACATCACCCGGTTACGAACTGACAAATTCTGATTGGTTTCTTGCTTGAAACTTATCAATAATTAATGCGTCAATAGTGGAGAAATTATGAAGGCAAGATTAGTTTTTATAATTGTACTGGTTTCTGGAATTTTGCATTGTGACAAAAAAGAGAGTAGCGATACCTCGGCTTCGGCCGAAACGACGCCGCCGACAGTTTCGATACAGAACTTGCGCAATAATAGTATCGTCCAGACGGGTTTTCTGGTCGGTAGTGCGTCGGACAATGTTCAGGTCTCACAGGTCGAGGTCGCTTTAGATAGTGGTTCTTATGCTGCTGCTTCCGGTACTACTGCCTGGACTTACACGTTACCCACAGGGGCGAACACCTGGCGTGATGGTTCTCAGCACACAATCAAAGTCCGCAGCCGTGACAGCTCAAATAACTACTCGTCGGTACTCAGTATTTCGGTGCGCAAAGGGATCAATAAAGACATCAACGGCGACGGTTATGCAGATGTTGTGACGAGCGCAAATGCTTACAGCACTACCACCGGTCGCATTTATGTTTTCCATTCCGCCGGCAGTGCTGGCGTGAGTGCAACGGCAGCCTCTTCAGCGGCACAAATTTTGACAGGCGAAGCAACAAGCAATTCTTTTGGCATAAGCGTCGGGACAGGTGATGTCAATGGTGACGGGTACGCCGACGTGATTGTAGGCGCATATGGCTATAGTAGTTATACTGGTCGTGTTTATATTTTCCATTCAGGCGGATCTGGTGGAGTGAGCGCAACCACGACGACTTCCGCGTCGACGATTATCACAGGCGAAGCGACGAATAGCTATTTCGGATTCAGTGTCGCTACAGGTGACGTCAATGGCGATGGTTATGCAGACGTGGTTTCCGGCGCAAATGTCTATAGTACAAGCACGGGGCGTGTTTATACTTTTCACTCGGCCGGAACTGCCGGAGTGTCGATCACTTCAGCTGGTTCGGCATCCAATGTCATCACGGGCGAGGTTACCAACAGCCAATTTGGTGCAAGCGTTGCGACCGGCGATGTCAATGGTGACGGTTATGCTGATGTCGTGGCGGGTGCACGTCTGTACAGCACCAACACAGGGCGGGGCTACATTTTTCATTCAGCCGGTAGTTCCGGAGTGGGAATAACGGCAGCGGGTTCTGCTACGGTTATTATTTCCGGCGAAACGACGAATACTTACTTTGGAAACAGCATTGCAACGGGGGATATTAATGGCGACGGATATGCCGACGTTGTCGTCGGTGCACCGAACTATACAACAAATACTGGCAGAATTTATGTTTTTCAGTCAAGTGGGGGAACAGGGGTTACAGCCACAGCTGCATCTTCTGCTGGGACAATAATCACCGGTGAGGGAACAAATAATAAATTCGGTAATGGTCTGGCAGTGGGAGATATTACCGGTGATGGCTTTGCCGATGTCGTTTCGGGGGCTCCGCTCTATTCGAGCAGCACAGGTCGCGCGTATATTTTTCATTCTGGTGGCGGCACTGGGGTGGGCGTTACTGCGGCATCCTCTGCTTCTTCCATTATCACCGGAGAAGGGATTAATAACCAACTTGGATATAGTGTTACGCTCGGAGACATAACCGGTGACGGCTATGCAGATCTTATTGCCGGTGGTTACGGATATACCTCTAATAAGGGTCGCTTATATCTTTTCCATTCGGCTGGAAATGCTGGCATTAGTACAATGGGGGCCGCGTCGGCCTCAGGTGTTGTTACCGGCGAAGCGACAAATAACCAGTTTAGTTATGCATTATGGTGAATGATTTGAAGTCGATTTTTGCTGCTGTTCAGCATTGCTCAACATTGCATAATATCATAATGACGCGCGGCTCTCGTGTCATCAGCCGCACGGGATGTAGTATTAAGTAGATTCCTTTCGGTTAATACGTGACCAGAATTTGACTATTCCAAATAAAGCGCCAATATCGACATCGGATCCAGTTCATAGCTGTAAATCTTTAGATTATCCGCGCGCACATCTAAGCTTACAGTACTGCCCGTCCGACCAAAAGTGACTATCTGATTTGCGTCGAACACCTGGGTAATATTACGTACATAGCTCAATGGCACCGCTCCATCGACATAAATCATCGTAAAAGAAAACGCCTGATTGTATGTGACGGTAACATGATGCCATGTGCCGTAGTGATTTCACATGGGCCAGTCGAGGACGATAACCTGAACTAGAATGAGAATTATGATTAGTTTTTTCATTGCTCGCTACTCTCCGAGGCGATAGGATATTAAATTATTTTGCGCGCTGATGACAGGGTGAAAAGTTTTTGCAGCCCCAAATGAATGATGATCGTTCGGCTTCTACGGCATTGCCAGCAGCGACGAAACTTCTGCATCTGTGAGTTGGTATTCGTATACCAGCAAATTGTCGATGCCACCCCGGAACCCGTAGGTACCGTCAGCAAACTGGCCTACGCGAGCGTTGGCAGGCCCCGTAGCGAAACCGGCCTCCGCACTCGTCAAAATAGAAAAATCGGTTCCATATATGTACAATTTGGCGGTGCCGTTGACGGAATCCGCAACAACAGCGACATGAACCCAAGTTAAGCCATCCTCAGGAATTATTCCTGCCATCGCTTCGGCAGTCGCAGAGACGCTGGAAGAGGTCGACCAGAATTTCAAAGAGTTTGAAGTCCCGTCATAATAGAATCGGAAGCCGTCCGCTGAACCGTCCGCGTTCGCAATGATTGTACAATTTGTTGCGTCGCAACTGGTGTCCACGAGAATCCATGCGGCAATTGTAAAGCCCTCCCCGAGAGGATCAAACTGTACGTTTGATAGGCTCATATTCTCGGCGCTCGTAAATGGTGCGTAATCCGTAAAGTTGTAAGACGGAGAAGTCGGGGTAAATCCGCAGCTACCAGCCCAGCCGGCCACCCAACCGAAATCCTGTCCGCAGGTGGCCGTCTCAAAATCGAAATAGTGCTCAGGGTACGGAGCATTTACAGAAAACGTATCGCTACCCATAAATGCCACCAACGACCACAACATACCCGATGTATGGCTCGTGACAACGTAGATATCGTCAGAAATTCCGTCAAAGGCTGAAAAAAGAACCAAATCTTCAGAGGCATCGTTACCATAAAATGTGGTCATATGTGAAATGAATAGCCCGCTCTCAAGCAGCGAGATATCAAAATCAAAAATCGATCCGAATGGCATGTCCTTTGTTCCGGCGAAGGTGCCGCCATAATAGACGGCCATGTAAGAATCGTCAAACCCCGTATTCTGCTGCCGAACTTGGGTTATGGATTCAGAATAGTCGAAAAAGCCTCCAAGCCCCGTACCCATATCCGTTCCGTTATTAGGGTCAAAGGAGTATGCAATACCGCCGGCATCGGTGCTGAGCAATCTGTTTCCATCGGCGCTTACTCCAACGATGGTGTCGGTATAATGGTTTGTGTTATCAGGTGTTGTTAAGCTTGTAATATCTGGCGCTGCAAAATTGCTAGTGGAGCCGATTCTGATTTGTCCTACTGAGTAGTAATTAAATGCAACGAATACATTCGCACCGTTGGAATAAGCCGCGAAGCTGATCGGGCTGGGGTCATCGATCGGCGAAGATGAAATGGTTACTAATGCCGGTGGATTAAAAAAGGGAATTTCAAAACCATTGTACGGCTCAAGAGACTTGGTCATGTAGATATTGTGCAATCCGTTGCGATTAGAACCGAAAACAAGTACCAAATAACCATCATCAAGTTTCAGCAGATAAGGATTATACTCATCTGATCCGTCTTGCGAAATCGTCGAGCCATCGGCAAGCTGCAGGCTGGCTTTGCCGCGCACCTTGCCGTCCATTTCTTTGGCGGTGGGTTTGGGCACACAATTCACGGCAAACAGGGCCAACCCGGCCAGGATTGGCATCCACAGGCGACTTTTCAGCATAGGGGCACTTTCGCCCCTATCCGACGGTTTGAAAAGCCTTTATCTCGATGCCCGTTTAATCGGCGAGGGAGGTCACAAATGCCCCACTTCCAGATCGCTGAAAGAAAAACTCGGCGCGATACCCGGGAACATCCAGTACGAAGAGAACTGTGACGAGTTGAATACATTGTAGAAATCGCCGTTTTGCTGCGCGGGGCCCGCGATTTCTTTTTCCATTACCATCGAAATATACTGCTCAATGCCTGACTCTTGTGTGTTGCCGTTGAGCACGACTTCCATACCGGTCTTTTCGGCGTATTGGCGGATTTCATTGTTTCGCGAATGTTTGGGCGCATAGCTGTCAGCGGACACGCCATTTTCGCTCGAGACAAATACGCCAGCCGGGGTGTTCACCACCAGCGAATGGTTGCCCATGGTGTGCCCCGGCGTGCGCACAAGTGCCAGCCCCGGGCCGAGTAATACATCCTCATCGAGCAAAACCACTTTTTGCGGGTCGATGCCCGCGATGCCGTTCGGGCAATACCAGTCTTTCTGCGGCGGCAAAAGGCCGGTCGCCGATTCCCATTCCTGGCGCATCACGAGCAGTTTTGCATTGGGAAAATAGGCTTTGCGCTCGGCAGTGCCGAGCCAGTTACGCAGATCCTGCGTGTGCAGGTGGTCGTAGCTGATGTAGTCGATATCTTCGGGTCTAAGACCAATAATCGGCAACCATTCTTCGACCGTGTGCTCCATCGGGGCGACGAGCCTTTGCGCCGCCTGCTTGATTTCTTTCATGTCGTCGCCCTGTAGTTTCGTGATAAATCCGCCGGCGAAGCGCTTGAAAAACCGCGTCTCGGCATTGGCCATGATGTCGCTGGGCGAAAACAGCAGGGTTCTTAATCCTTCCGTTGTCTTAAAACGAATTATAAAGAGGCGATTCGTAATATGTATAATCGGCGAAACGAAAGTCGACTCGTTGTAGACACTGAAAAACGCATAGCGCGTGGGGTAGGGTACGTTCACGAGCGTTGCGGCGCGAAAGTAAGGCACGGCGCCCGAGGCCAGAAGTTCGTCGCGGAATTTGTGCGCGGCCTTGCGTACGGCTTCGAGACGCACCGCGGGCACGTGCGAGCTGCGTGTATTATGGAATGCATCGATGGGCTTTAAGAAATCGAGATCTTTGATTGTCAGGTAGTTTGCCATGTTTCCCCCTCTGGCCATGCAGACATTGCGTCCATAAAAGCGGGCAGGTACAGATTGAAAACTATATTAGCGTAAATAGTTTTTATGTGTGACTAACTATTGGCCCCAGTGGGGGCGCGGCAAGGGGGATCGTTTTTGTTCAGCTGAGGCGATGCCTATAAGGCAGCCTTTGGCTTTTTTTACTTTACCCCCTGTTTTTTGGCGGTATCCTAACCGCCTATCTCTCTCAATGAAAAAATTCCAGGAGACCTCTATGTTTAGACTAAGAAACGCAGCGGCTGTCTTCACGACGCTGATGCTGGTTTCATTTTCGCCCCTCATGGCGAGTGAAGCCGACCTGAAAATCCCGAATCTCGCAAGCCAGAAGTTTCTGGGCATGGACGGCCGTACGCTGCTGATGCTCGGCCTCGGTGTATGCTTTCTCGGTTTGATTTTCGGCCTCATCGAGTACGTGCGCCTCAAAAATCTGCCGGTGCACAAAGTGATGCTCGAAGTATCAGAACTGATCTATGAAACCTGCAAAACCTACATGATCACCCAGGGCAAGTTCCTCGTGTTCCTGTGGATCTTCATCGCGGCAATCATGATCTACTATTTCGGATTTCTCGCGCAAGGCGGCGTCGACGCTGCTGGCAAGGCAATCCATGGTTATGGTATTCCCAAAGTAGTTGCGATCTTGGCCTGTTCTGTTGTCGGTATTGCCGGCAGCTACGGCGTTGCCTGGTTCGGTATCCGTATCAATACGTTTGCCAACTCGCGCACAGCGTTTGCTTCACTCACGGGCAAACCTTACAATACTTATGCAATCCCCCTGCGTGCTGGTATGTCGATCGGTATGCTGCTCATCTCTGTTGAGCTCGTGCTGATGCTCGCAATTCTGCTCTTCATCCCTGCGGATTTCGCGGGTCCATGCTTTATCGGTTTTGCGATCGGTGAATCACTCGGTGCTTCTGCGCTGCGTATCGCCGGTGGTATCTTCACGAAGATCGCCGATATCGGTTCTGACCTCATGAAGATCGTCTTCAAAATTAAAGAAGACGACGCTCGTAACCCAGGTGTGATCGCCGACTGTACAGGTGACAACGCCGGTGACTCGGTTGGCCCAACCGCCGACGGTTTCGAAACATACGGTGTAACCGGTGTTGCTCTTATCTCGCTCATTCTGCTCGCGGTATTCCCACAATTCCAGGTACAACTGCTGGTGTGGATTTTCGCGATGCGCATTGTCATGATCTTTGCTTCACTCGGTTCATACTGGTTGAACGGCATGATCGCGAGCGCGAAGTACAAAAACGCAGACAACTTCAACTTTGAACATCCGCTGACTTCTTTGGTGTGGATTACTTCTATCGTTTCAGTCGGTCTGACATACGCAGTATCTTACCTGTTGATCCCTACTCTGGGCGACGGTACACTGTGGTATAAACTTTCTACCATCATCACCTGCGGTACACTCGCCGGTGCGATTATTCCCGAACTTGTAAAAGTGTTCACTTCCACAGAATCTGCGCACGTACACGAAGTTGTGACTGCTTCTCAAGAGGGCGGCCCTTCACTGAACGTACTCTCTGGTCTGACTGCCGGTAACTTCTCAGCCTACTGGATGGGCATCACGATTGTAATTCTGATGGGTGTTTCTTATTACGTTGCACTCACCGGTCTCGGCGCACTGATGAACCCTTATGCGGTTGCGGTTTTTGCGTTCGGTCTCGTGGCATTCGGCTTTTTGGGCATGGGTCCGGTAACGATTGCGGTTGACTCTTATGGTCCGGTAACTGACAACGCGCAGTCTGTTTACGAACTTTCCCTCATTGAAGACGTACCAAACGTTAAAGCAGAAGTGAAAAAAGACTTCGGCTTCGACCTGAACTTCGAAAAAGCAAAACACTTCCTCGAAGCCAATGACGGCGCAGGTAACACGTTCAAAGCGACGGCGAAACCGGTACTCATCGGTACAGCGGTTGTCGGTGCGACTGCGATGATCTTCTCGATCATCAGCATGCTCACCGCAAACTTCAGCAACCAGGGAGCAATCAGCAATCTGTCACTGCTGCACGCTCCTTTCCTGCTCGGTCTGATCACCGGTGGTGCCGTGATCTATTGGTTCACTGGTGCATCTACGCAGGCTGTTTCAACCGGCGCTTACCGCGCGGTCGAATTCATCAAGGCGAACATCAAGCTCGACGGTGCGACAAAAGCATCGATCAAAGACTCAAAGCGCGTTGTGGAAATCTGCACGCAGTACGCACAGAAGGGCATGGTAAACATCTTCTTCGGCGTATTCTTCAGTACGCTGGCATTCGCTTTCGTGAACGAATTCTTCTTCATTGGCTACCTGATTTCAATCGCGATCTTCGGTCTGTACCAGGCGATCTTCATGGCAAACGCCGGTGGTGCATGGGATAACGCGAAGAAACTCGTAGAAGTTGAACTGAAACAGAAAGGCACACCCCTGCACGACGCGACTGTTGTCGGCGATACAGTGGGTGACCCGTTCAAAGATACTTCTTCGGTTGCGATGAACCCGATCATCAAGTTCACCACTCTCTTCGGCCTGCTGGCGGTTGAGCTCGCGGTCGAACTGAAAGATGCAGTAACTGGCCAACCGTCCAACACTGCGTACGGTTCTGGCAGCTGTGTTCTTTGCAGCAAGCATGCTGTTCGTCTGGCGCTCATTCTACGGAATGAGAATCAAGAACGAAAAAGCACACTAAAATTTATTATTATCGCAGCGCAGCTGCAGAGGGTATTTGAAGAGCCTGCGAGCAGGCTTTTTTATTGCCCGCTCGTCTGCCGGTTGGTGACGCTGATTAGTGAGGTTTTTTGTACCCTTATTCGTCTTGGCTGCGATAATACCGCTCAGTGTGCTTACCAATGGTATGGTTACAAGTGCGGCAGTTATATGGCGCGTTACCAGGTCTATTCATCGAAAAACACAGCAACTTCCGACATTCAGGCGCGGGCCGCCGAGTATAATACACTTGATGTCGAGTGCCTGAAGCTCACCAATGGTGTCACTTCGTGCGATGCGCTTCTGCCGCCCGTACTGAGCTGCACCAACTCTATCTGCGTTGCCCAGTAGACGTTGCGGAAATTCACCGCGCCCGGTTATGGCATCTGTTTTGCGGGCACCGTGCGCATACGCCGCGCACGCGATTTAGTGTCGTGGCGTGAAAGCAGGGTGCGCAGGCGTGCGCTGCGTTTCTTGTCTTTATCAAAAGTTGCAGGGTCTTTTTCGTATTCTTTCCAAAGCTTTTCCATTTCGGCCTTTTCTTCTTCGGCAATACTCTGTTTTTTGAGCTTTGCGTTCGTGTCATCGAGCGAAAACGAGCGGGGTTTTGCAGCCGGGGTTGCATCGGCGTCGGCCATACTTGCGGAGTCGCGCTTTGTTTCTGCTTCAGCGCCAGAATTGGCGGTCGGCGCTTGGCTGCGTTTCTTCGCGGCAAATACGGGGGCAGGCGCCGGTGACGCGGGCGCGGCTGGCGCGGGAGCATTGGCGGCGAGAGAGCGTCCATCCTTATCGGCCGCCGTCACTGTGGCGGGTTCACCGCCGCGGGTCGCCATGGCGGCGTTCTCTGATTGCCTGGGTTCGGGTGCGCGAGCTTCTTCTTTGCTGACATAGCCTTCGCTGCGACCGGCGGCAATTTCTGCCGGTGCTCCGGGCTTTTCGGCCGGCTTTTCTGGTGCGCTTCTTAGAATTGCAGTTTTGCGGTCGTCAACTGTGCCTGTTGCGGGCGCAGCCTGCTTCTTGCCATAATAATTTTTGTTTGCCTGCACCGCAGAATCGGGGCGCTCAGTGTCTGCTTCGGCTTCTTCACGGTCGGTGATACGCTCTTGCAACGGGCCGGTGCTTTTCTGTTGTTGTTCTAATGTGGGCGCCGATGCTTGGTGCGCGAGCTCAGCCCTCTGCCTGTTGACTTGTATTACCATCGGCACTGCCACTGCCACGACAACTGCGGCGGCAATACCATATTTCCATTTATCAAAATAGCCGAGAACAGAGGTGCCAGCGGCCCGCTTCTCACGCGCCGCAGCCAGGTCAGTGATTTTACCTGCTTTCGCAGAGCCCTTCATGATCTGCCGGTCGAGTTCTGCACGCAGTTCTGCGAATTGCTTCTGCAAAAATGCTTCAAACTTCGCGTCGTCTGCGGCGTCCGTTTCGGGTGCTTTTTTTGGCGTTTTTTTAGCCAAAGTAATCACCCCCGATGCCGCGGGCTTCGAGCTTGCTTTTGAGCAGGGTTTTGGCCTGGTTCATGCGTGACTTGACAGTGCCCAGGTTGATTTCGAGCGCTTCGGCAATATTCTCATAGCTCATGTCTTCAAAATAGCGCATGAGAATGAGAGGCTTGTAGTTCTGGCCGAGTTCTTCCACTGCATCCATTAGATGCTTCGACATCTCTGAAAGTTCGATATTTTGTTCGATGCTGGCGCGGGTATCAGCGATTTGCGAGCTCTTTTGCTCAACCAGGTCTCCCGTAATTTCGCGTTTCTGCCGGCGACTGACCTTGCGCTGCACGTCGTGGCAGTGGTTGATGAGAATGCGAACCACCCAGGTATATTCGCTCGATTCGCTGCGGAAGCTCTGCGCGTTTCTGCCGGCCTTGATGAGCACTTCCTGTACTGCATCTTCGGCGTCGTTGGTGTTGCGCAGTTGCGCGAGGGCAAGCCGATAGAGTCGCTCACGGTAAGGCAACAGCCGGCTGATAAAAACGGCGGCCTTGGCGACCGCAAAGGCAATAAGACTCAAACTTGCCAGGCTCATTGATCGGTGCGAGCAGTGCGGTCAAAGCAGCGCACTGTCAAACCAAAAGCGACCCGCAAAATCTGTTGACATCCGCCCTGTGCAGACCATTCACCGGTATGGTCGTTAAGCTGTGGTTCGGTATTTTTATTGTGCTTTTTTCAGTGGCTGGCTGCCGGGAAAACAAGGCGATCGCCGCTGCCCGTGCGAATGCAGTGGGTTATGGGCTTGCGCGCTGCGAATGCGAAAAGCTCAGTAAAAAAGAGCCGCCGGGAGACATTACGCTTTGCAGCCAGCAGATGGCGCAGGCCGAACGCTATCTCAGAATTAACTTTGAAATGGGTAAGCTCTCCGAGGCCGACCGGAGGGTGGTACAAAAGGCAGGCGACGACGCCTACGAAAAGTGCATCAAGGAGTGAGGCAGGCTGCACTCAGGAGCAGCACCGGGATTGCCGATGATATATAGGTATTCCTATGCCCGAAGGCCTGCGATCCATAGCTGAATTTATCACCCAAAACCGGGGATTGCTCATCGCCGCAGGTTTAGCGTTCGCGCTGGTGGTGATTGCGATTGTTACGGTCATCGTCGGTCTGCGCCGCGGCAGGCGGGGCGAAGACGGACAATTAACAGCAGCGAAAAAAGTTGCAGCCGCCACTGAACCGGCCGCCGTCACCGGTGCTCACGAACCGCGGGTGAAACGCACGAAACTCACTGTCGGTGACGTGGCAAGCCCGTGGACGCAGGTCGTGTTCGAGCGCCATGAACCCGAAGAGAAAATCGCCGTCTTATTGCCCGCATTTGCTTTCGATATTGACGGCAGCATACACCGCACTCAGACACCCGAGCTTGCACGGGAATTCGACGCCATAGCACTCATGCAGCAGTGCGACAGCGCAACCGGGGTTGCGACCTTCGGCGCACTGGCCACGCTGGCGCTGTGGCATTGCGGACGCACTGAATATGCGCTCGTCGCACTTAAGGTTGCCTCGCATATGCAGATGGCGTCAGAACAGCGCGACGTCATCCGCTTCCTGTTTCAGGATGCGATTGGCATTCCCGTGAAAGTGAGCGAAGTGCCTTCGCTCGGAAAATGGCGCAATACCCGTTTTGCGGCAGCACACCATCTTTACACAACAGAACACGTCACTGGCAAAGATTGGCCAAAGCTCGAAGGACAGCTGGCACCTTCGCTCAGAAAATATTACGACAATGAACTCGCGCGTAAGCTGCCGATTCGGGGTGTCTACAGGCAGGCGCCGCAGTCTGCGGTATTCTCAGAAGGCCTGTATTATGTGAACCTCGCGTGCCTCGTGAGACACATGAACCCCAAGCGCTGGCTGCGACTCTTGAATTCAGACAAGAGCCGTCGGTTCAGGGACTGGGTGGAAAACCTGCCCTGCCAGACTGAAAACGATGCCCTGTTGCAAATCGCGAACCCGGAGATTTACGATGCCGAAGATCTTGCACCGCAGTTGCGCGAAAGTATTCCGCGCATTCTGAATGCCACGCGTGCGCGCGACTGGCTGTTTAATCAGGGCAAGATGCCGCCGCTCACGCGCCGCGTGCATTACTTCAAATTTTTTTGTCTTTTCGGCCGTTACAATGAAGCCGTACGATGCTTCGCAACGTTGTCGATTATGAAACGCGATCGCGCGATCCGGCTTTTTTATGCGCGCGCGCTGTTTTCGAGTGGTATGCAGCACGATGCGTGGTCAGAGATCAGCGCTCTTTTGGCCGACTACCCGCGCGATGCCGTGGTGCTCAATGAAACAGCAATCTATGCGCACAAGATGGGGCGGTTCGACGAAGCAGCGGAACTTTTTGGCATGGCGCGCAGTCTTTATCCCGACGACGCGACGCTGGCCTACAACGAAGCGGTTTTCACAGAGCAATTCAGCAAAAAACAGATCGAAGATAAGTGGACGCGCGTGCAGCAGCTGACACAGCCGCCTGTCGCAGAGTAGGTTTTCAGGTTGCCGCAAGTCCGCGGAAATCAATCAGTTTGCATGTCTGCGGCGTGACGGAATAAACCAACGAGCGTGCAAATGTTTCAAAATCCCCGCCGATGTGCATCGGTGTCGCTTTTTCATAGGTGACTTTGATTTTTTTGACGAGAAAATCCACCACCCCTTTGCCGCGGTAGCTGCCGTTCCAGAATTGGCCCATATTCGCCACAATGCTGACGGGCTTCGCCAGCAGCACACGCAGATTCATATAGCCTTCGCGCAGGTTGGCGAACGGAAAAGCGCGGATGTTATAGCCGTAAAACGGTTCTGTAGCGACGGCGACCGCGGTCGAGGGGCCACTATAGAGTACACGGCTCGTGGTTTCGACGGCAGTATCTTTGCCACCCGCGTGGTGCATGTGGTATGCGCTGTCCTCGCCTTCGATTTCGATTCTGACTTCGCCGCGATCGGGCCGCAGCACCGATTCGGGTACAGTTTTGCCGAGCCCTGACATAAAGTAGCCGGGCAGGCCCGAGAAATTTTTGCGCGCCTGTGGCGTCTTCAGCGAGTTCAGGAACAACTTGTAGTCGCTCAGCACTCGCGCGTCAAAACCCGAACCTGCAAAATGGAACAGGCGTTCGTCCGATTCGATGAGTGCCATCTCCATTGTCTTGAATTCGCCGCTATGGATCGTCTGTTCGAGGTGTTTGGTGCCGGCGCGCGAGCCGACAAAACTCGATATGCCATTGCCGGTGCCGAGCTTGAGCACGCCGAAATGCGGCATTTCGAGCGGGGGATGGAGTTTTGTGAACAAACCGCGGGCCAGATTTTTCTTCTTAACGTAATCAGCCGCGAGATTGATCAGGTTGACGAAACTGCCGTCGCCGCCGCCTGAAAACACCACACGGTATTTACTGTCGATGATGTGCTGCACATAGTCCTGCGCTTCTTCGCGCGTGCGGCTAAAGAATAAGTGCGCTTTCGGGATGACTTTTTCGAGCGAATGCCTGACTTTATTAGTTACTAACCGGGCATTGGCGTTCAATAGGATGGCAATCGGTGGTCGGGAATCGGTAGAACCAGACATGAACCCGTCTGAATGTTAAAACTGACAACAGTGTCAATAAGTTAACACTGTTTGCCATATGGGCCTGTTCAGAAACTCGATATGTCCTGTATGCAATGCCAAATCGAGCTGAAAAACGCGTTTTTCACGAGTTTCTGATCAGGCAGAATCAAAGAATATTGATGAACAATTGTTCACTTTTAAAGTTGACATAGTGATTCTCATCCTCAAGGGAGCGGCATGAAAGAAAAACAGTTGGATGTGCTCATTATCGGGTCAGGCTTCAGCGGTATCGGGTCTGCCATCAATCTCAAGAACAAGGGCGTGACAAATTTTCTGATCGTCGATAAAGGTAAAGATTTCGGCGGCACCTGGCGCGATAACTTTTATCCCGGAGCGGCATGCGACGTGCCATCGCATCTATATTCGTTTTCGTTTGAACCCAACCCGAACTGGTCGCGCATGTTTGCGACCTCTGACGAAATTCAATCTTATATACTGTGGGTGGTCGATAAACATAACCTGCGCGAAAAGGCACAGTTTGGCGTCACCGTGACGGCCATGAAATTTAGCGAAGCCAAGGGTGTGTGGACTGTAACCACAAAAGAAGGCGGCACAATCACTGCGCGTGTTGTCGTGTCTGCCATGGGTGCGCTGTCGAACCCATCGATACCCAAAATCGAAGGTTCCGATTCTTTCAAAGGTGAAATTCTGCACACGGCACGGTGGCGGCGCGATGTGAATCTCAAGGGCAAGAAGGTTGCGGTGGTGGGCGGCGGGGCGAGCGCAATCCAGCTCGTGCCGGCGATCGCCCCCGACGTGAAAGAGCTCACAGTCTTTCAGCGCACACCGTCCTGGATTATCCCCAAGCCCGACTACGAGATCGGCGAGGCAGAAAAATCGATCTACCGTGCGCTGCCATTCGTGCAGGCGATTCGCCGCAACACAATCTACGCCATCACCGAAATGTTTGGCGCGGGTATCGTGTTTAACACGCCGATGACGACTGCGCTCGAGCGCCTCGCGCGCTGGAATATCGAACGCACGATAAAAGACCCGCAGCTGCGGGCGAAGGTGACGCCCGACTACCGTTTCGGCTGTAAGCGCATGCTGATTTCGAACGACTGGTATCCCGCGCTGACACGGGAGAATGTCGAACTCGTGGCATTTCCCGTGACAAAGATTAATCCTGATGGCGTTGAATCGAATGGCCAGAAGTTCGATGCGGATGTCCTCATCTATGCGACCGGCTTTGAAGTGCCGAAAGCAGGAGTGCCTTACCCGGTCGATGGCGCACGCGGGCACAATTTGAATAATGACTGGTCGAAGGGTGCGGAGTCATACCTCGGCATGAGCGTGCACGGCTTCCCAAATCTGTTTTTCTGCATGGGCCCCAACACCGGCCCCGGCCATACCTCGGTGCTCGTCTACACCGAGCCACAATACCGCTACATCGCTTCGGCCGTCTCGCGCATGCTGACAGAGGGCATACAGAGCCTTGAAGTGAAAGCCGAGAAACAACGGGAGTTCACCGATTTTATCGACGAACGCATGAAGATCACCAACTGGACTTCGGGATGCAAGAGCTGGTACCTCACCGACTCGGGCCGCAACACGACTCTCTATCCTGGATTTGCGGGTGAGTATGTGATCAAGGCGAGCACGTTTCGCCTCGATGATTTTGACGTGGTGAAGAAGTCGGATTTATCCACGCGCGAAGTGGCATAGCCCGCGCCTCTTGCTATGGGCTTAAGCCCATAGCAAAGAGGGAAGAGTTGAGAAAACCAGTCAAAAGATGACCCCATTTTCCCTGACCCCGGGCTTAAGCCCGGGGCTAGGAAAATATACAACCCGTCGAAAATTATCGACGCGTTGTTCAAGTTCTGAGATTTGACTGTAGCGATTGCTACAGAAACCCACTTAGCCCACGAATTAATTCGTGGGCTAAGTGGGCATACAGAAGCTTTTGCACGGAGGAACCATGAGAGAAGTTTACATCATCGGTGCGCATGAAACCGAACACGGGAGTTTTAAAGACAAAACTTTCCGTCACCTGATTGCCGATGCCGGCAACGGTGCGATCAAAGATGCTGGTATCGACCGCAAAGAGATTCAGGCTCTGTATCTGGGCAACTACAACGGCAACGGCCTCAATGCACAAAATACAATGGCCGCGCTCGCTGCCACTTCTCTCGCGATGCCCCACGCGGCAACGCTGCGCTTCGAAGCTGCCTGCGCTTCGGGTGGAGTTGCTTTCCGCAATGCGATGATCGCCGTGGGTGCTGGTGTCTATGACACCGTGATGGTGATGGGTGTAGAAAAGATGAACATCCCCCCTGAAGAGCTGCCTTACGAAGACCAGATGAAGGCCGCGCTCTCGGGTGTTGATTATCTCTATGAGGCCGGTTCTGGCATGAACGGCTCAACCATGTTCGCGATGTTCGCGCACCGCCATATGCACGAGTTCGGCACCACGCGCCTGCAGCTCGCTCAGGTCGCGGAAAAAAACAAGTACCACGGCTCGCTGAACCCGTATGCATATAAACAGCGTGAAATTCCACTCGAAAAAATTCTGAAATCACCGATGATCGCCTCGCCGTTCAGCGCGCAGGAAGTTTCGCTGATTACCGACGGCGCTGCTGCGGTCATCATTACAACGAAAGATCGTGCGAAGGCTCTCGGCAAAAAGAACGCGGTGAAAGTCATGGGCTCGGGCCATGGCGGCGCGTCGTTCAGTGTCGCATTTCGCGCGAAGCACACTGAGTCAGAAGCGACGATCGCTGCGGGCAAAGAAGCGTATAAGATGGCCGGCCTCAAGCCGAGCGATATCTCCGTTGCTGAATGCCATGACTGCTTCAGCTTCACTGAAATCATGAACGTAGAAGATCTCGGCTTTACCGAAAAAGGCAAAGGCGGATTTTTTGCGGCGGAAGGCCATTCACGCCTCGGTGGCAAATTGCCGATCAACACCTCAGGCGGCCTCACCGCTAAGGGACATCCGATCGGTGCAACCGGCGTGGGCCAGATCGTCGAGATGACCTGGCAGCTGCAAGACAAGTCAGACAAGCGCCAGGTGAAAGACGCGAAATTCGCGCTCACTCACGTGCTGGGCGGCCCGGCTTCCGTTTCAACAGTACACATTCTGGGAAGAGGTGAAATATGAGCACTATACCTGCTGTTAAATGCAAAGACTGCGGCACGCCACACCCAAAAGGTATCGCTGCGTGCCCTGCATGCGGATCAATGAACCTCGAAGACTATGAGGCGAAGGGAACCGGGTCGATTTACACTTACTCGGTGAACACGTTCGTGCCGATGGGCAAGCACAAGGCGCGCGCGCCTTACTGCATGGCCGTGGTCGAGACCGACGACAAGATGCGCATTACTGCAATCGTGGAGATGCCCGATGCGAACACGGCGAAGATCGGCGACAAGGTGCAGTTTAAGCTGTACGAAGATAAATTGACGCCCATTTTCGAGCGAGTCTGATTTGTAACTTAGCTATGGGCTTAAGCCCATAGCTAAGTTAGCGTAGTCCTAAACATCTTTGCAGAAACTGCACAGGCCCGGCCAACCAAGCCGGGCCTTTTTGTGCCGCCTTATTAGTTAATAAAGTCAAGCCGTAGACCAGAGAGAAAGTCAGCCCCACCGTAATCAACCACAGGAATACGCTCGGTAAGCCGGCTGCGTAGTTAGTCAGCACCCGCAAAACCTGCGGATGTATCAGGTAGACGCTGAATGTGAGCGGGGCGAGTTTTTCACCAACGGTAGGGGTAGACTTAAGTCTACCCCTACCGTTGGTGAGCGCATGCAAAAACCAAATCACTCCCAACGCATAGAGCATCACGCTCGGCCGGGAGAAGTGGTTGTAATAGTCTACGGGGTTGCTCTGGCGGGAGTAATAGACGTATTCTGCGACCACGCACGCCAGTGTAAAAGCGACGCTACCCCCAAGGGCTATGGATTTCCATAGCTGCGAATAGTTAGTCTCCTGTCCGTTATGGATTTCCTGCGCTACCGAAATAGAAAATGGCGGTCGCTGCGCATGCAAAATACCCAGCATAAAATACGGCAGCCAGTAGATCACGAAAGACGCATGCCAGCCGGGGTGTGAGAGGCTGAGTTTCGGCAACAGGTATTCAGAGCTGCCCTTATAAAGAAGACCGGCAACGAGCAAAAGCACGAGCCATGTGGCCACAGAATAGCCACCGGGATAAACGCGGGAAATCCGCGATAGCAAAGGAAAGAGCAGGTAACATTGCGTGAGTATGACCAGGAAGTAAAGATGGTAGTCTGCGGCGCCGATGCGCAGTCTGTGCATGATCGATGAGACCAGCTCTGCATTTGTACCCGTGTAGCTATGGAATTCCAATGCGAGGGAGATTCCTGAGAAGAAAAAATATGGCACCAGTATTGTCGGCAAGCGCTTCCAAAGAAAATTTCCGTAAACTGCGGGCAGCGCGCCATCGGTATTTTTTTCCGATTTTGCGAGACCGTATGCAGAAAGATAAAGAAACAAAGGAACACTGAAGCGGGCCACCTGGTTAACGAGCACGCCGAGAAAATCGAGTGACAGAAAATCATGCTGTAGCATAAAATTGGCTTCTGCAGTACTCGTTGCATGGATGCCGACGACTGCAATCGCAGCGATCACTTTAAATTTATCGGTCAGCCCGCGTGTCATGCGACATAATGATGAAAGGCATGCTCGCTGCAACTAAAAGTAAACGCATGTTCATAGTTCGCACAAAGTTTTTCCATTTGTTGAATTTTTTTTACCAATATCCTTGACCTGACGCGTACATGATTAGTATGCTCTCTGTGAAGAACCGATCTGTCGCGGCCATCGCCGCTCTTGTTTTACTCCTGCACTTTCCACTCCATTCCGTTGACTACAATTTTAACATCGACGACAATAATTCGTCGGGTAAGAACGGGAAAAAGGAAAAAATCAAACGCGACGACCGCGACCATGAAAAACCCGATCATTCGAAAGTAAAAAAAGATTCGGTGTCCAGCGCCGACGTGTTCGAACTTTTCAAGGGCGAGCAGAAAGTGGCGATCGTGTCGAAAAAAGAAGAACGTGTGCAAGATGCGCCCGCGACAATTTACGTTGTGGGCGACAAAGAAATCAAAGAGCGCGGTTACATGTTTCTGCACGACCTGCTGCGCGACGTGCCGGGTTTCGACTTTGTGAACGACCTCGGCACGTACGGCATGATGGCGATGCAGAGGGGGATCGACACTCCGGAAAATAACAAGACGCTGATCTTCATCGATGGAGTTTTGACCAACAATCCGTCGCAGGGCGTGAGTTATATGTCATACCAATTCGCGCTGCATAATGTGAAACGGGTGGAAATTCTGTGGGGGCCGGCTTCTGCCCTCTACGGGGCGAATGCTTTTTCGGGAATTATCAACATTGTGACCAAGACCGCCGATGACCTCGAAGCCGATGGGCGGCTCGGTTATGCCAGCACCGGCACCGTCATACCGCGCATGTCAAGTTCTGCGGCACCGGCGGGCATGTATTTCGACTTTCTTGCGGGTAGCAAAATTTCCGACGAGGTCGATGCAGGTAAAGTGACGGTTTCAGGCCATTATATTCGTTCTGACTATGGTCCTGACTATGGCCGCCACCATGCCGTGCAGCCGGGCGGCGGAGCGCTTACCGAATATTACATTCCGATGAATACAGGCTCAATGCCGATTCTGGGCGATTATAACGCGCAGATCCGCTATGACTATAAGGGCCTGACCTTGGGGGCACGCGCCTGGTACATTATGTCAAAACAAGGTGGATTTGCTTCTTATAACGCGAGTGCTACGGAACTGGCATATTGGGGTTTTCAGGGACAGGAATTGTACGGCAAATATAACCATAAGTTCAATGAAACCTTTTCGACGTTCACGCAGGTAACCTACCGCGCGAGCCAACTGCCCGATGGCGAATACGGCAGGCGTGTTGTCGATGCAGACCGCAATTCGCTCGGTGAGAATGTGGGCGGTACACTCTTGTGGTACAAGCGCAACGACTTTGCAGCGTCGGTCGACCAGCAGGCAACGCTTGATTGGAATGTGCATTCCACGACGAGCCTAGGTGTCTTTGGGGAATACGCGAAGGTCTCTAACTGGAACACGAACGACACGGGGTTGAAAAAATGGAATGGCACAGCTTTTAGCCAACGTTATCCAAATGAAGTGCAAGGGACGTTTGATGGGAACGAAAATATCATAAATGAAGGGGTTGCGCCACAGGATAAAAGTGAAGTATACTACAAGCAAATAAATACCGCGTTTTACGCTCAGCATTCAGAAACCTTTTTTCAAAAACTCAAATTCACTCTGGGCGGCCGCGGTGACTTATTGATGCTGTCGGGCGAAGAAGGGCCCGAAGTTCTCGGGACCAACGTACAATGTACGGGATGCGGTATTACGACAAACCCGATTTATAACGACGCTACGGCCGGGGCTGCGGGCGCCCAACTATCAAGGACGAGTAGTGGCGGTACAACATATTATACGGTTAAACCTGTTAATTTCAACGTTTTCTCGTTTAATCCGCGAGCGGGTATTGTTTTTAACCCGACATCAAACCAAACAATAAAGTTACTTCATGGATGGGCTTTTCGCAATCCCACTGTCCGCGAAAGATTTTCACTATCCAGTAGTCGCATTCCTATTGGAGATGCTTTGAAGCCCGAACAAATAAAGACAACGGAACTGGGTTATAGTGTGCGTCCGACAAAGATTTTGCGAACAGAGATTGATTTTTTTTGGTCAGAAATAAGTGATCTCATTCAACTTTCTTCTTCAAATATTGGTCGTCCGAACAAGAGCGTGCCCATGACACAATTTCAGAATGTCGGAACGGCAAGATTACTCGGATTTGAAATAAAATCGGATATAGCGCTTGTTCGCACGGCTCCACTTAGCATACTCTTATTTGCGAATTATTCATTTCAGTACAACCGCTATCTCGACATCGCGGATTCTGGCGGCAGCTCTCTCAGCCATGAAAACGATAGGCCCGGAGATGTGCAAAATTCATACCAGATGCCGCGAGTTTCCACACATAAGGCCAATGCAGGTCTGACATTCTACATTAACAAGCATCTGGCTATTTCGCCGATCTATCACTACATCGGGCCGCGGCCGAATGTCATCACGAGTCCGGTGAACTATATTCCCGCGGCGCACCTGATCAACCTCAGCGTCGGCTACCATAATCCGGCAAACGCATGGGATGCCTCGGTTTACATTTTCAATCTGATGGACCAGGAAATTAATGACCCTGGCACGCGGGATGCAAGAGGCGATTACTATTCCCCGATGCGGCCCGAAGCGCGCATGACGATCTGGGCAAAGCTGACCTATAAAATATGAAGCCGGTCTATCCGAAATTAATCCGACTGTACCATACCTTTTGGTGCCTTCTCGTTCTGGCCGGCAGTTTTGGGGCCGCGAAAGATAAACATATGTATGTGCTTTATGAAAAGGGCTCACGCATTCAGGAAATCGCGCTCGATGGCATTCGCAGTAAGCTCGGCGGTGTGACGCCGGTGACCTTAGGCGATGAGGCGGTAATCAAGAATTGCGACAGCGGTAATACGTCGCTGGTTATCGCGATCGGTAAACCGTCACTGGACAAAGCACTTGAAAGTTGCAAATCCACTCCGGTCGTGTTTTCCCTGGTCTCTGCGCCGCGGTTCGGTACGTACAAAACACACCGCAATCTGACGGGTGTTAGTTTCGACCTGTCGTTTCGCCTCTTTCTCGCGGAATTTCAGAAGATTCTGAAACCCGGATCGCGCATCGGCTTTGTCTACAGTTCTGCGGTGAATGAATTTCTCACGACAGAGATCGACTATGTCGAAAGCGACTTTAATTTCACCGGCATGCGGGCCCTGGTCGACAACCGCGAGCAGATTGGGCCAAAAGTAAAACAACTGATCGAAGAAGAGGGAGTAAAAGCGATCTGGGTGTTGCCCGACCCGCTGTATAACCAGGCAATCTTCAAAAAACTTTCCGATGTTTGCGTCGAAAAGGGAGTGCTGCTGGTGACGAACTTCGAGGCTTTGGTGACCGAAGCGGGCGCCGCGATCGCTTTGGCGCCGAGTTATTTCGATACCGGCGTGCAGACTGCCGAAATCGCGCAGAAGATTCTCGCGGGCACTGCGCCGGCAGACATTGCATACCAGCGCCCGCGCCAATCGGGTGTGTACCTAAACCTCAGAATTTTTGAAGAGATGAAAATCGCATTGCCCGACGATCTGCGCTTCAAGGAAAAAGTTACCACGCTGCTCGACGAAGCGCAGGAGCTGCAAAAGGCGGGTAAAAGCGGAACGGCGCTGGCTAAGTTTAAAGAGGTGATGAAGTACGACAAAAAGAACACAGTCGCACGGTACTTCATCGATTCGATACAGGCGCGCGATAATCTGAGCGCCGCGTATGCGCGCATCCAGAGCGGTAATCGCCGCGGTGCAATTCCGCTACTCATTGCCGCGTCGCCCTTTCTGCCTGAGGCACGCAGCCGGCTTCATTCGTTGCGCGCCGAGATGCGGAGTGAGGTCGGTCGCATCTTTGAGCAGGGAGTGAGCAACTTCAAAAATAAGAAATATCAGGAATGCATTAATTCGATGAATCTTGTGCTGATGATAGACCCGGGCAACCGGGAAGCCGAAATTTACAGGGAGAAGGCCGGAAAAAGAGCGAAAGCTGTTTCGGCAATACGCTAATGTTTAACAAGATCAAATACAAACTCGCGCTGACAGTGCTCGTGGTCGCTGTCGTGGCTGCTATACCGCTTTCGATGTACATCCTCATGAAACAGGAGAAGGAAAAGATCGAATCGACGATTGCGATCGGTCGTGGGAACACCAAACTTTTGGGTAAGACCATGCTCGACGTATTCCTGAAATCGGGCGGCGAACCCGGTTCAATGCGCATCGATGCAGAAGAAGCGATGAACACCTATAAAGACCAGTTTGACCTGGGACTGGTCTACGGGCAGACGCTGATGCTCAGCAAAACACATCGCGGTTTAATTATGGCGACGCTCGACAAGAACCGGAAATCCGAAACGGGTAAAGACAAGCTGCAGCCCGGAGCTTCCGTGCGCAAAGAAGAAGAAATCATAAACCTGATGAAATATGAAGAGAACCATTCAGGTCCCTGCTTCAACAATCCCACTGAGCGTTGTTATAACTTTGCGTTCGTGGCAAAATATGAGAAAACGCCGGTCATTCTTTCTGTCATGTCCATATCAGAAAAGCACGTGCTAGAACCTATCCAGAAGCTGCGCCTGCTTATCTATATCAGTGCCGGTGTGGCTGTGGTGCTCGCGCTGCTTTTAGGCGTTGGCGTTTCGCGTTTTATTACCGGGCCAATTACCGCGCTCGTCGATGGTGTGCACCGCTATTCCAAGGGCGACCTCGACTACAAGGTGGAAATCCACGTCAAAGACGAGCTCAATACCCTGGGGGCGGCCTTCAACGACATGGCGGACCAGATTGCTTCGAAGATACGTGAGATCGAAGACCATCGGGATAATCTCGAGGTCAAAGTGCAGGAACGCACGTCAGAGTTGCGTAATGCCCTGACCGAGGTTTCCAAACTCAAAGAACAGCAGGACGCCGACTATTATCTGACGACGTTTCTCTTCAAGCCGCTGTGCATTAACCGCAATTCATCAGAATTTATCAAAAGTGAATTTTTCCTGAAACAGAAGAAAGAATTTTCGTTCCGCGATAAAAAAGGTGAAATCGGCGGCGATATCTGTATCACTGCGAACCTGTTATTCCGCGAGCCGAATGGCGAGGTAAACCGTTATTTGTTCGCTACGAACGCCGACGCGATGGGCAAATCCATTCAGGGAGCGGGCGGGGCAATCGTGTATGGTACTGCGATTAATACCATCATTGCCTCGTCGACTGCCAATAACCGGGTGCTCGATACTTCACCGCGCGAATGGCTGATGAGGATGTACCGCGAATTGCACAATATCTTTCTTTCTTTCGACGGCTCGATGCTTGTTTCTGGCGTTTTTTTGCTGCTCAATGAGCATAACGGCAACGCATTCTATATCAACGCCGAACACCCATGGACGATTCTCTTCAGGGATAACCGCTCTGAATTTATCGAGCAAGATCTGATGCTGCGCAAACTCGGCGCCGACATTCCGGGGCATAGGCTGACAGTAAAAGAGTTCTCATTCCGTGTGGGCGATGTATTGTTTCTCGCATCAGATGGTCGCGACGACATTGTGCTCAAAGAAGCCGAAAATGGCATGAGCCGTGTGATCAACGAAGACGAAAAAGCCATTCTCGACATCATTCTGCGCGGCAATGGCAGCATGCAAAAAACCGTCGAAACATTGCAAAGTGTCGGCGGATTTTCGGACGATTTGTCGATTATTCGCATTGAAGTTCTCGGATTTAACCCCGCACCGATCGAAAGGCAGCGTCTTGCCGAGGGGGCCCGTGTTTCAGTGCGCGAGAGGTTGTCGCAGATTAAACTGATGATCCAGAAGAAAGATTTTGCCGGTGCCGCCGAAGCTCTGCAGTCTACCTCGTCTGAACTCAATGTGGAAAATGTGCCGCAGTACTATATTCTGCTCAGTCGCATTCAGCTCAATGACGGGCAGTTGCATCTTGCGAAAGAGAGCTTAGAAAAGGCGCTAAGGCTGGGACATGAAGCGGCGCCGACGTATAAGTCGCTGGGCAATATTTTCTACAAATTGCGGATGAAAAAAGAGGCGATGGAAGCATGGGAGAAGGCGCTGGTACTCAACCCAGAAGACCGCTCTCTGCGTAACTTGCTGGATGAACTGCAAGGGCACGCGGTGCCGTCGTGATCGTGGGATCCTCATTTTCTGCGGGCTGTTATGGGAAAAGTGGGTCTCCCCTGTTTCAAAACTGACACACCATTCCGTTTATTCGCTTGCCGTGCTGCCTCGCCGGCCGATTCTGCTGTATGCACGTATTTATCACCGGCGCGGCCACGGGTATCGGCGAGGCCACGGTTGAAAGCCTTCACCGCAAATATCACTCCGCCGGCTTCACGATCGTCGACAAGAACCAGCAGGCGTTGCAAGACGTCTGCCAGCGCCTCACGGTGCGTGGAATTCGCGCGCACGGCATTGCGTGCGACCTGACGGACATTGATCAGCTACCCGACGTGGTCAGGCGTGCTCAGGCTGATATGGGCGATATCGAACTCCTGGTGAATAATGCCGGGGTCATGCTTGTCGAAGATTTTTCCACAATGAGCTGGGAAAAGGCCGAGCTGACGATGAAGCTTAACCTCATGGCCCCCGCAAAACTCATGCGCGAAGTGCTGCCCGGCATGCTGGCTCGCCAAAGCGGCGGAGTTATCAATGTCGCGAGCATGGCGGGGAAAACGATTCTGCCCGGTTGTGCCTGGTATGGCGCATCGAAGGCAGGCATCGGCCAGATTTCAGAGATTACCGCAACTGAAATTGAAGGTTCTGGTGTACATATTCTGACAGTCTATCCCGGGCCGATCGATACTAGCCTCGCGCATGGTGCGCGGGCGAAACTCGACGAAAATCTTGCGGCGCAGTATATGCCGGTGGGTGACCGCTATACGCTTGCGGACAGAATTGTGACCGCTTATGCCAACAAGCAGTCGGTGCTGGCATATCCTGAGATTTACGATACAGCCCGGCATTTTCACACGATTGCCGCCTGGTTTGCAAAGAAGCTGGCCCCACGCACGAAATCCGCCTAGCCGCGGCTCAAAGACCCAACGCTGGCGTGGTAGCTATGGATTTCCATAGCTGGCTATAGCCGTGGTTTTCCATAGCCGCAAAGTCCGCGCCGGTGTTATGTCGCTTCTCACACTGCTTTTTCCTCATGTAATTCGGGTAAGACCACCGAGAATATAGGGTGGATCTGAGCATACGCGTCTATGAGAAAGATGGAGAGTTTGTGGCTTCTTGCCCCGAACTGGATGTCTATACCTATGGTGGCGATGCCGAGCAGGCGCGTGCGCGGCTCAAACACGTGATCGCTTTTTATGCCAGCACTGCACAGGATCTGGGCTACAAGATTGACGCGGCGGAGTTATTGGCGAATTTCCAGAAACCGACCCTGACGCGTAGTGAATCGTTTTTAAATTGAACAAAACTAACATTTGCAGGCGAAGCCTGCAAATGTTAGTTTTGTTCCCTTCTCAGTGCGCTGAGCATCATCCCGCACATCACCAGGTAGACTAACAGCGATGTACCGCCGTTTGAAACCAGCGGCAGGTTGATGCCCTTGGTCGGCAAGAGCCCCATCGTCACAGCGCTGTTGATAATGACCTGCAAGACAAGGCAGAGCAGAAACCCCGTCGCCATGAGGCGCATAAAATCGTCTTTGAGCCGTGACGCGAGAATCAGCCCATAAGTCGCAATCACAAAGTAGGCACCGAGCAAAATAATCACGCCGATCGCACCAAGGTCTTCGGCCACAATTGCGAGAATGAAGTCTGTATGGCGTTCCTGCAGGTGGTGGCGCACGAGCTCTTCACCCAGGCCGCGGCCGCTGATACCGCCGGCAAGAAACGCTTTCATCGATGCGACGAGCTGAAAGCCGGCGTCGTAGCGCGATTCCCACGGGTCGAGAAATGCCTTGATACGCCCAAGCCGGAAAGGTGTTTTAACGATCACATAGGCCACCACGGCAACGCCCGAAACCAGCGCTGCAAGCTGCATCGTGAGCGGGTAACGCGTGAAAAACAGCAGTGTGCTCGCCACCAGCACGAGGTGGATAGCCGTACCGAGATCCTGTTCAATTGCTATGAGAAACGCAGGGACTGCGATGATAAAAAGGGTCATCATGCTCAGGCGGAAATCCACCACTGTTGCCTGCGAATAGATGCGCGCCAAAACCAACACCAGCGCTACTTTTGCAAAATCGGAGGGCTGCACGGAAAGTCCGCCCATCGCAATCCAGCGGCTCGCACCGCCGGCGCGCCTGCCGATGCCGGGTACGAACACAAGAATCAGCAGCAAAATGGAAATCGCGTAGAGCGGCCATACCCAGTGGCGGTAGCGATCGGGGTCGATCTGCGTCATGGCGAGCATGCCGAGAAAACCCAGAAAAGCCGCAAACGCCTGCTTCTTCAAAAAGAAATACGGGTCGCTGAATTGTTCGCGCGCCATGAATGACGACGAGGCGAGAAGAACGTTGAGCCCGAATGCGACGAGCGCAATAATCAGGCCGAAGAGAAAAAGATCTGTCGGGTTAACAAGGCTCGAATGCCGGCCGGTTGCCTTCCCGCGTTCTGCCATATCAGTTTGCCGCAGCCACCGCAGATTCACCGGCGCGCATTTTTGCTTCGCGCTCTGCGAGCACCAGAGCGCCGATCAGGTCGCCGAGGCGGCCATCCATCACCTGGTCGAGGTTATGCGCGGTGTAGTTGATACGGTGGTCGGTCACCCGGCTTTGCGGGTAGTTATAGGTGCGGATTTTCTCGCTTCTGTCACCGGAACCCACCTGCGCCTTCTTCTCTGTAGCGTATTTCTCCGCGGCCTCGCTGCGTTGCTTTTCTACCAGTTTTGACATGAGCGCTTTCATTGCCTTCGCGCGGTTTTTGATCTGCGACTTCTCTTCCTGGCAGCCCACTACAATATTTGTTGGAAGGTGCGTGATGCGCACAGCAGATTCGGTTTTGTTCACGTGCTGCCCGCCTGAGCCTGAAGAACGAAAAACGTCGATGCGCAAGTCTCCCGGATCGATTTTGATTTCGTCTTCGTCGGCTTCGGGTATCACCGAGACCGTGACTGCTGAGGTGTGGATGCGCCCATTGGCTTCGGTAGCGGGAATGCGTTGCACGCGGTGCGTCCCCGCCTCAAGATGCAACAGGTCGTAGGCCTGGGTGCCTATGACGTATAAAATTGCTTCTTTTACCCCACCGCCGCCGACATCGTTATATTCCTGCACTTCGTATTTGATACCCTCGCTGTCGAGATAGCGTGAATACATGCGAAACAAATCACGCGCAAAAAGCGCCGCTTCGTCGCCGCCGGTCCCTGCACGTATTTCGAGGTATACATTTTTACCGGCGTCGGCGTCCTTGGGTACGAGCTCGAGTTGCAGTTCTTCAGACAGCTGGCCAAAGCGCTCGCGCATCGCCTTCAGCTCTTGCGCCAGTTCGGCCTTCATCTCGGCATCTTTTTCAGCCTGCCAGCCGCTGTCACAATCGGCGATCTGTTGTTTGAGCCGCAGCCATTCGTCTGAAAGTTCTGCGGTTTTGATCAGCCGCGCCCGTTCGCGCGAAAGTTCGGTCAGTCGTTTGTTGTCAGCGGTGACCTGGGGGTCAGACATGCGGTCTTCGATCGCGCGAAAACTCGCGACAATCGCCCGCAGGTTCTGTTCGTTTAATTCTGCCATAATTATATTTCGCCGACTAACTGTTCGGGCCATAGGCCTGAACAGTTAGTCGGCATTCCGCAAAGTGCAGCTTAGCTGCACTTTTGCTCCCACCCGGAGTCGAACTGGGGTCTTCGCCTTAGGAGGGCGCTGCTCTATCCATCTGAGCTATAGGAGCTGATAAGCTCCTATAGCTCTCCTTCGAGTGCTATAGGAGCGTTTAGAACTGAAGCGAACCTTTCTGGGCTTAAATCCCCGCTCAAAAGTTTTTTTTTGAGAGGTGCGGGCAATCACATATTGGCACGCAAGTATGTGGCTGCCAAAGCCAGCGCGCGTCCCCGGTGGCTGTCTGCGTTTTTTTCTTCGGCAGTCATTTCACCCCATGATTTGCCCCCAGCCTCAGGACAGAAAATCGGGTCATAACCAAAACCACTTTCGCCCCGCGGGCCATCGGCCACAAAGCCCTGCTTTCTGCCGAAAACAAATACCGGGTTTTTCCCGGATGTGAGGATGGCGATACAGGCAATGAATTTTGCGCGCCGCTGTTCTATGCCCTTCCCCTGTAGCGAAGAAATGATTTTGGCGCAGCGCGCTTTGTCATTTTCCGCGTAGCGTGCCGAGTAGACACCCGGTTCGCCGCCGAGATTTTCGACTTCGAACCCGCTATCGTCTGCCACGACGCATTGCAGCGCCGATGGGGTTGCGGGTAATATTGCTGCCAGCGCGCGTGCCTTAATCAATGCATTTTCTGCATACGTCGAACCCGTTTCTTCGGCCGTATACTTTGCCCGCGTCTCGGCGCCGAGGTCTACCATCGACTTTATGGGAATGCCCGGTAAGGCGGCGGCAAGAATTGCCGTCATTTCGCGAATCTTACCGGCGTTCTCTGTGGCGAGGTAGATGGTCACAGATCGCCTCCAACCCCGTGGAGGGGGCGCGGTGCAGGCATGCTGTAGACTGCGGGATCCCGAAGTTGTTTATCCGCCGCTTTGGCGCCGGGAAACAGCTTTTCGAGGTGTGCCCAATACTGGCGTGAATGGTTTTTGTGCTTCGTGTGCGCGAGTTCGTGGCAAATCACGTAGTCGCGCAGTCGCAGCGGCGAAAACAACAACCGCCCGTTCAGCATGATGCGGTTGTCGTGCGTGCAGTAACCCAGCCGCGACTTCTGTATGCGCACAAATATTTCTTTGACGGATATATTATGGTGGTCTGCCCAGTACCGGCAACGTTCGATCAGCGCGTGGCTTCCCGCTTTCATCATCTGTGCCAGCAGGTACTTTTCCAGGTTGGCGTGCAGTTTTTCCTGGTTTTGTTCTTCGAAGAACCCGGGTGCTAAGTAAAATGTCGCTGAATTCTCTTTTGTTTGCCTGACCACCCGGTATTTCGGGAAAACCAGTGCGGCATCGGTTTTGACGAAAAGCGAAAAGAATTCGGTTTCGATGACGGTGTGGGGCGAGATCAGCCGGATTTCCATTTGCTCGCGCTTTTTGTTGCGCGTGCGCTGCATCCATTCGCGGCGCTGGTTCAGAAATTCGGCGATCCAGTCTTCGGGGCAGCGTTGTGGTACACGCAGGACAAAAGAGCCTTCGACAAACTTGAGTTGCGCCGTGCTCTTGCGCTGCGCCGAGCGCTGCACTTCGACATGCAGCGCATCACCGTCGAGGTCAATGGTCATGGGCGAGCACAAAGATGCGTTCGAGCATCGCTGCGTCCTGCAGCTTGCGTGACAGCACCTGCTGTATGTACCTCCGGTTGTAGCGCTTCGAGAAATGCGTGAGCACAATGCGCTCATTCTGGAACAGGTGCATGTTCGCGATGACTTCATCGAGGTGAATATGTCCCCATTCGCGCGCGCGGCTCACCGGGCGTTTGTCGTCGATGTAGGTGCATTCGATAAAAAGCACGCTGGCGTTTCGGGCGGCTTCGTTGTCCTGCAGAAACTCAATTGTCGTGTCGCCAGAGAAAGCAAACACGGGCAGGTCGCGGTCTTCAAAGATATCTTCACCGCGGTCTTTCATCCGCTTGATTTCGCGACCCGGTATTTCCAGAAACTGGTCTTTGAGTTTTCGGGTTTTGCGCATCACCGCATAACCGCGGCAGGGTACGCGGTGGCTCGATTTGAGCGCCTGCACAGTCAGGTCTTTGCGTATCGACACAAGGTCGCCGGGGTTTAAACCCTGCACTTTGATTTCATATTTGAAACCTTCGATCTCCTGCCAGAGGTGAAGAATTTTCGTGAGCGGTTCGACGATTTCTGCGGGACAAAAGATTTCGGGCGGGGGCAGGTGCCGCAGGCTGCGCTGGCTGATGTAGTAGGGTAAGCCTGCCGAATGGTCAAGATGGCCGTGTGTGAGAAAAATCCTCGGAATGTCGATCAGCTGGTCGGGGCAGCGACCCGTATCGAACGCCAGTTGAAAATTGGCGAGTATGTAACACGTCTCAATGCCCCCACGCCCGATGGCGTCGACGTGAATTTCTTTGTGTTTGAACTCAATCATGCGGCGCGGGGCGGCAACCACCTCACAGCGGCACCAGGAACGGCATATTCACCTGCAAGTTGCGTTTGTGAATATGAATCGCGACTTTGCATTCGAGCTGCTCAGGACGGGAGAAAACCTCGTGTACGATTTCGTATCGAAAGCTGCGCTTTTCCATCGCCGCGTCGATATTCTTCATGATCTCGGGCGATTCTGCGACATAATAGTCGCGCGGCGGATAATACCGCACGTCGAGAGAGGTCTGGCGAATGCCTTCGCGTGGTATCGTCGCGCCATGAATGAGTTTCATCTGCATCGCATCGCTGATGAGCCAGCGATAGAGTCCCATGATGCGCGCGTTCAGGCACGCATTGTCGAACAGGACTTTTTTGATCTCCATCGGGGCGCGTATCTTCTCGTCGACGCTGGCGAGACTGATTTCCTGAGGGTTCAGCTGGTTCGCTTCAGCGGAGAGAATATCCGCAAGTGTGAATCCTGTCACCGGCTTGCGGGCCTTGATCTGCAACTGCTGCGCGGCCGTAAATTTCAGGAACTCTTCATGGTCAAAACTTTCGTTGATAGCCGCCGGAAAAAAATGTGCCTTTGCGTCGAGCGGCTTTGAAAGATCGAGCGCGCGTCCGAAGGTAACCACCTGGTATGTCGTTGAGTCGAGAAAACCCTCTTGCATGCGATCGAGAGGCGCAAGATACTGAATCTGCGCCGCTTTCGGTGTGCATTGTATGGCTGTGGCCGCTACAGCGGTTGCCAGCATTATTTGTGACCATATTCGGGTGGGCAAACTGATCATGCGACATAACCCGGTGCGGCCCGACGTCAGGGCGGCAAGCCGAAATTGCAGTGTAGTTTGAGGGAAGATTGAATGGCTTTTTGCTTGACCCAAAAAGTTTTAGGCCAAGTCTGCACTTTCTATTAATCGAAAGAGAGGATTCCATGGAATACGTAAAACTCAATGTTAAAACCTATGTCGAAGCGATACAGCAGACATTCAAAAAAAATGCCGATCGTCTGGCAATCCGCTACCGCGAAGGCGGTGAACAATTCAAAACCCTGACTTATGCGCAGCTCGAAAAAGAAGTAAATCTGGTGGCTGCAGGGCTCGCGGCGATCGGTGTGAAGCCGAAAGACCATATTGGGCTTATCGCAGACGTCAGCCATTACTGGGCAATTGCAAATCTCTCCATTCAGCTGAACGGTGCGGCGGATGTTCCCCGCGGAACAGATTCAACTGGCCCGGAGATTGCCTACATTCTCGACCATTCTGGCAGCAATGTGGTTTTTGTACACAACGCCGAGCAGGTAAAAAAAATCGACGCGGGCCTGAAAAAGTTCAAACACAAAGTAAAAAAATATATTGTCCTGAACGACGACAAAAGTGCAAAAGGCACAAACGTGATGCTGCTTTCGCAGCTCAAAGCCGAAGGCGAAAAACTGATTAAAAAGGGCGGCAAGGCGCTCGCCGATTTCGAATCGCGCGCAGGCAAAGTCGCCCCGACCGATCTTTCTGGTATTATTTATACTTCGGGTACCACGGGCGAACCCAAAGGTGTGATGCTCAGCCATGGCAACTTTGCTTCGCAGATGCGCACTATTCCCGAAATTCTGAAAATCGGCCCTTCAGACAGTGGTCTGACATTGCTGCCCCCATGGCACGTTTTCGGCCGTATCACTGAAACCATGTTCCTTGCGATCGGTGCATCCATTACCTATACCGATATCAAACACATCGGCGACGATATGCGTGCAATTAAGCCTACCTACGTGCCAGCTGTGCCGCGCATCTGGGAAGGTGTGTACAACAAGATTATCGGGAATGTCAAAAAACAAGGCAAAGAACCGATCTTCAATAAGTTCAAAGCTGCTGCGCTAAAATTCAACCACTTCGTTTCTATGCTGACTGGCAAAGAAAAACGCCCGATCGCGCGTGGCTTCGTTTCTGCAATTGGTGCGCGCGTTATTGGCCTGTTGGGCGCAATCGTATGGCTGATACCCAAAAAGCTCGGCGATATTCTCGTGTTCAAAAAGGTACTCGCTGCGACAGGCGGAAACCTCAAAGCTTCGTTGTCGGGTGGCGGTGCACTGCCGTCTTACATCGACGATTTCTTTCGCGCGATCGGCGTGCGTATTCTCGAAGGCTATGGTCTGACAGAAACTTCGCCGGTTCTCTCTGTGCGCACCATGGAACGCCTCATTCCAGGCACCGTCGGGCCGCTGATCGCGGGTACCGAGTATAAACTGATCGACCTCGAAGGCCGTGACGTGACAAAAATTCCCGGTGCAAAGGGCACATTGCACGTACGCGGGCCGCAGGTAATGCAGGGTTACTACAAGAACCCAAAAAAGACCGCCGAAGTTCTGACACCCGATGGCTGGTTTAACACCGGTGACCTCATTGTGATGAATTATTCGGGCGAAGTGAGCATTGTCGGTCGTTCGAAAGATACGCTGGTTCTGGTGGGCGGTGAGAACGTCGAGCCGACACCAATCGAAGAAAAACTGAAAGAAAGTGCCTTTATCGATCACGTCATGTGTGTCTCGCGCGCATTTGGCGAAGACCAGAAGGTTCTGGGCGCGCTGATTGTACCGAATGCAGATAACCTGACTGATTGGTGTAAAAAGAACGGCGTGGCGGGCGATCTGAATGCGTGGCTGAAAGACCCCAAGGTGAACGCCATGTACCGTGCCGAAATCAACAAATACATTAATTCAGAGAATGGTTTCAAGAACTTTGAAAAAATCGGTACTTTTGCGCTTCTGAAAAAGCCGTTCGAGCAGGGCGACGAGCTCAACAATACGCTGAAAGTGCGCCGGCACATTGTTTCCGATAAGTATACAAAGCTTATCGACGAGATGTACGCCGCGACGAAGTAAGGGAATCTCCATGGTGTGGCAGCGCCGCACCATGGAGGCCAAACAATGCTGACTTCCATTATTATCGACCGGGTCGGCGATACCAATGTTTTTAATATCGTGCATGAAAGCGGCGTCGGTAACCCGGCGCTCAAGCCAAACGAACGCCTGCAGTCGATCATCGACGACGATCTGATCAACGAATACCTCGATGAACTCGGCAGGATTGCCAACATCTCGCGTTCTCTCTCGTCTTTGCCGCGGGGCACCGAAGAGAACCAGGCGCTGATTTTTCAGCATTTGAACCTGAGCCACAAGCTGCGTGAAATCGGCGAAGCGTTGTTTAAGCAGTTCTTTCCCGAACCTCTGCAGGAATTCATCCGCGATTCGCAGCAGACCTACCTTTATTTTCATGTCGATGCTGCGCTGGCTTCGCTGCCGCTTGAAATTCTGCACGATGGGTCTGCTTTTTTATGGGAAAAGTTTTATCTTGGCAAAGCGATCAAAGGCCAGGATATCTCGCTGAGCGATTTTCACCCGCGCGAAATTATCAATATGCTCATCATCGCCGACCCGCGTGAAGATTTAGACTGGGCGCGGCGCGAAGGTGAGCTGCTGTTCGAGCATCTCGGCGCATTCGTCAGCCCGAAAAAGATCAACCTGACTCTGATCGGGGGTAAAACCGTCACCAAGCTCAATATTCTCAATTCGATTCTCGACAAAGACATTATTCACTATGCCGGTCATCTTCACTATAGTGGAAACCCCGACGAAAACGGCTGGCTTTTGGCGGATGGCAAAATACTTTACGCGCGTGAATTTAAGATGAGTGGTGCGCAGCCTAAACTGATTTTCTGTAACTCATGCCTAAGTGCACGCCCCGACCAGCATATGAACGATGCTTCGTGGTATGCGCAGTTTGCCGCAGCCTTCATTCGCGCCGGAAGAACCAGTTATGTTGGCACAAACTGGGAGCTGCCCGACCGTCAGCCGACGCTCGAATTCACCACGCAGTTCTACGATAATATTTTCCTCGGTAAGTCGCTTGGCGAATCACTGCAGCAGAGCCGTTCATATGCACGCGAGCATTTTTCGCTGAATGACCTAACCTGGGCGTCGTATCTTTTGATGGGCAACCCGATGCAGACCGTGTTCCGCGCCGAGTCGCTGTTACCAGATGTCACGCGCAACATGCTCGAAGCCGAAGATGTCGTGTCGCATTACCCGTTCCCGATCGCCGAGGCATATGAAAAATTTCAGAAGGTGTTCGTGGCGCAGAGCGAGCGGGTCGAGGCGGCGGGCGATGAAATTCTCAAAACGCTTTTCTACCTGTTTTCGCAATGTGTTTTTTTTCTCACGGGTCTTGTTTTGGCGAATTACCGGATCTTTAATTTTCCGAAGGCGATTGCGTTTCCTTTTCCGAACGTGGAAAAGTCGCTGACTTCGCTGTTTTCAGCTCTCGGTGCAATACGGGCGATCAAGGCGCATCCCCTGGCGATCAACCTTCTCGAGACGCTCTATATCCATAAGGAAAATCTCGAAAAAATTGCGACGCTGCGCCGCAAATACCGCACCGGTAGCGTCAAAGAGAGCGACTATGAAACCTATACTATTACGGTGCAATACCTGCTCGAAGCACTGTTAATTGATCTCGACTTCTTGCGCCACTATGGCTTTTATCTGATTGTTGAGCCCGGTCACCGGCAGCTGAGTTACCAGGGGGTTGAGCGCCACCATACGCATCGTGACATTTTGCTGCCGACGCAGGCAAATGCGATGAATTATACGGAACTGCTCGAAAAGACCTCATACCTTGTGGGCCGTTGCGTTTTCTATTCCCCGGTGAAAAAAACTTTTCTCGACCTCTCACCTTTTATGCGCATCAGCGCCAGTGAAGACGGTTCGTACGCATTTTCGTTTACCAAGACCAAAGCAGGTTGAATCGGTGTGTCGGCTAAGCCTGCTGCGTTATTGACGCAATGGCATGCGTGAGTTTTTCACCTGCAGCGCGGAAGTTCTGTTTCCATTCCATGCGCGCTGCCGGGCCGATTTGGTTCGTGGCGCACAGCAAGGCAGAAAACGGAATATCAAAACGCTTGCAGGCCAGCGCCAGTGAAGCGGCTTCCATGTTCTCTAAAGCCGGTTGCGGGAATTCACTGGGGATTTTTCCCGTATTGGCGTGAAATTTTTCTGCGTTGAGACTCACTCCATAGTTCTGTAACACAGTAGCCTGTGTAAAGCCGGCGGCCGAATATGCCGGGTGTGTTGAAAAGTGTTGTTCCAGGAATTCAGGCACTTCTTCGCTTGCCACGAAAGGAAATGCAAAGTGGTGGCAGAGATAGGTTCGCATGACATCCGCCTTATTGGGCGTGCCGCAGGTGCCGGCGAGAATAACTGCGTCAGGTTTATTTTTGGTCAGGAGTTCGGCGAAATGCAATAGCGCATGGAACTGGCCGATACCCACGGCGTGCGTCTGCCAGTCGTTACGGGAAAACTCCTGAAAATTTGGGATTTCTTTTTCGTGCGCGACGCAGAGCCACTTCATGTGTCATTTTGCCGGTGAGCCATCGCCGTGGCCATGGTGTTCGCGGCCGAGATAGCGTTCGATGATCGAATGGACGATGTATATCACTGGGGTGACCGCGACGGCAATCAGCAGTTTGTAAAAATAATTAGAACTCGCGACCTTAAAGAATTCCGCATGGCTCCATTTGCCGGGGATCACGAATGCAATGTAGAGCACGACGAAGGTGTCGACCAACTGGCTGAAAACAGTGCTGCCCGTCGCCCTCAGCCACAGGTGCGAATTGCCGGTGCGCATTTTCAGCTGATGAAAGACAAAAAAATCCAGAAACTGCCCGATGGCAAACGCCACGAGAGAACCGATAATGATGCTCTGCGACGTGCCGAAAACCACGTTAAAATTGTCGTCGTTGATCGCAGAGAACGAAGCGGCGCGCGTCAAACCCATAAAATAAAGTGCCACAAAAACGTACGAGATGAGAACAATGGTTAAGAGCGTGAGGCGTCGCACGCCGGCGATGCCGTAATATTCGTTGATGAGATCGGTCATGACAAAAACGACAGGCCATACCAGTACGCCGACGGACAGGTTAGCTGTGGTTTTGCCCCAGAACAACATACCGGGGATATCAAAAGTGAAGATTTTACCGCCCACCATTTCGGCAAGGATTGCATTCGTGACAAAGAAACCTGCGAGTATAATGTAGAGGCGTTCTTTTCGGTTGGTCATCGGGTTCCTTTTGGGGGAAGTGCGTTTCGTGCGAACTGCCGCGAACCCCTTTGCTATAGCGTAGCCACAGGTAATAAATTTGACACACGCGTCAAAGAAAAAACCGTGCGCCATGGAACAAACCGCGCCAGAACAACCGGCGGCACAAGGCATGAGCAAAAAGGAACGCCGAAAACTGCTTATCGGCAAGCTGATTCACCTGAGCATCATTATGGCTGTGGCCACCGTGCTGGGAGTTTTTGCGATCAAAATCATTCTTTCGCATTATAAACTCGATCATAAGCCGATGGATCTGGGCGGCGACGCCAAGGGGTTCAGAACTAAGTCCCGTTCGGGCACGTACATGAAACTCGCAAACCTGCACTTCAGGCTGACCGACGAAATTCACATGGAAGTTAAAGAACTGATCGGTGAAGCGATTCCCAAATCGAAAAATGGGATTGTTAACTTCGATGATGTGAATTCTTTCAAAATCGACATACTTTCGGGTGAAGCTTTTGTCAAAACCGAGATCATGGAATACATCTTCAACAATATGGTCTTCAACTATGATGGCTCGCCGCTCAAGAACATGAAGATGCAGTTTTTCGACGACGAAGAAAACGGCAAAATGGTGAAAAAACTCAGACTCAGCGGCGACATGAAACTGGTCGTGTGGCTGAGCTTTGAAATGGTCGGCAAAATGTATCTCGACCGCGAAAAAACCCTGATGGTGATCGAGGCTGAACGTATCAAGTCGCTCGGTAATCCATACACCAAAACCCTGCTCGACACAATCGGTCTCAATATGGAAAAAATGCTGCCGGTGCCGACCGGGCGCGGCATCACGATGCATGGCAACAAAATTATCGTCGAACCATTCAAAATATTCCCGCCGCCGCAAATCGGCGGATTCATCAGCGACATGCGTATTCAAAACGACGGTCTGCAGCTGTTCTTCTCGAGCAAGACCAAAGTGAATTTTCCGCCGCTGCCGGTCAGCAACATAAAAAATTACCTGTATCTCTATCAGGGCGATGTTAAATTCGGCAAGCTAATGATGGTCGATGCGCGCCTGCAAATGGTCGACATGTCGCAAAAAAATGATTTTGATTTTTACCTGAAAAAATACCAGATTCCGCTCGCAGCCGGTTCGTCTAAAATCATGGCAGATGGTTCGGTGGTCGCAACGATACCCGACTATCGCGACGTCGTGAAGAAATAGTGTTTTTTCGCCGCGCGGCTGTCTTGCTGGTTGTCCTGTTGATCTCTGCGGCATGCCGCAAAAAGACAGAACTTTTGCCAGCCGGAGCAAAACAGGTTACCCGCACCGATTCTAGCGAAGCGGGTGAGAACGGAGATATATCTTTGCGCGAGTACCGTTTTGTACTCGGTGATGCAAAGAATGGCGCCAGTTCTTTTGTCTGCGAGTCGCGTAATTATCCCGATGTCGAAACGGCACAAAAGGCCGCGACCAAATCGATCGCCGAAAGACCGCAGGCCGGCGGGCAGAAAACGCAGGCCCGATTCGCTGTGAGCGGACGCTCCGTCTGGCTCTGGCAGGGGCGCGAGCTGGTCTGGTGCATGCTGACCACACCGCGCGTAACTGATCTGTCGTCGGCGATGCAGCCGGTGGTGGAAAAATTCCAAAAACAATTTGAGGGGGTGTGATGAAAAAAGGAATATTTATATCCTTTGTGTTCGTGCTTGTTCTAGCCTGTCGTAAATCCGCGCCTTCCTTGTCGGCTGCAACCCCGGCGTTCACGCCTTCGGCGGAATTCAATGCTTACTGGAACGCCGGTGTCGCTGAACTCGCACGCTATGATCTCATGCAGGCCCGTTATGGTAATCTGCACCACGGCGAAATGCTGGCGATAGTTGTCACTGAGCCGTTTCGCAGCGACAAACAGGTGAAGGCCGATCAAACACCGCAGAGTGCCGACACAGCCGTTCTCAAGGCGCAGTTAATGCGTCGCTTTACCACGGGAATTTATGACTATGCCATGACGACGACCAGCTTTAAGCCTCTGAATACTGCCGCTCAACCGCAGGCACTCAAGGTGACTGGCTCTTCGGTAGATTGGTGCGGCCACACCTGGTTGCAGCTGAATCTGAAAAAAGACGGTTATGCGGTGCAGGGCCGGTCTTATTTTGAAGAGTCGGGCGATGAAAATTTTGAACTGCCTGCTGCTGTTTCAGAAGATGAAATCTGGCAGCGCATTCGCATGGCGCCGCAAAGTCTGCCTGTCGGGAAAGTGCAGGTGATTCCCTCCATGATATCTTCTCGCCTGCGCCACCGCCGGCTCGCCGCCGAACAGGCCTCGGCAGAGTTGCAGACATCTGGTGCGCTCAAACAGAGTGAATACTCTCTGGTCTACGACGCCGGATTGCCGACGGAACGCAAAGTTGCGTTCGTCTTTGAAAATATTTTCCCCCACAAAATTCTCGAATTTCAGGAGACCTATATGGACGGGTTTAAAAATCCCAAAAAGCTCACCACCGTTGCGCGGCTGAAAAAGACCGTGCGCAGTGCGTACTGGCAAGAGCATAACCCTGAGCACGCGAAGCTGCGCCGCGAGTTAGGGGCCAACTAGTGCGCGTCTTTATAGTCGGAGCAGGCAGCGTATCGGGCGGAGCGGCGATCAAGGCCGCGCGTGAAATGGGCGCCGAAATTATTACCACCACAAGTCGTGATAAGGATATCGCCGGTGCCACGCACACGATACATGGAATCGATCTCGAACATGCTGACGCCACGCAAAAGATGCTGGCCGATAAAGAGCTGACCTCGAAGCCGCTTGATTTTATCATCTATATCCCCGCGCGCGGCGCGGTCGGCATGGATGTTTCTGAATCGAAGGCCGAAATGGTGCCGCCGAGCCTGGCTTATTCAGTGATTCCATACCTTGAACTCACTAAGGCGCTGAAGCCTAAGCGCACAATTGCCCTTTCGGGATTTATGGCATTGCCGGCGCTGATGAAAATCTACGGTGCGATGACCTTTACGAAAGTGGCAATGGAAGAGCTGGCGATCCGTAACCCCGAAAAACTGCAGATTATCCGCATCGGCATGTTCTTCAGCAATTCGGTGCGGGGTATCGCGCTTCTGGCGCAGCGGCGGTTCACGCGCGAAAAAGATTTTCAACCCGACTGGCGCGCTGAATGGAAAGCTTCAGGCATGAAATTCAGCAATTTCTTCTACGACAAGAATTACCGTTCTGAAGAAGAAACCTACCGGGAGCATGCGGGTGGCGTGGCTTTTCGGCCCGACCGTCCCCGACGACATCACCAATGGATTCAAGCTCGCGCTCAAGGGTGAAAAGGCGCCAATTATCAACGTGCTCGGCCCATGGTTATGGACTGAGAATGCGATGCCGAAACTGCCGAGGCGATCACTTCGCGCCTGAACCTGATACCCGAAAGTATCTATGAGTTCTGTAACAGTTTGCCGTGCGCAGCACGGCCAGCTGTTACAGATGAAAGACTTGACGTGGGTGTGAAATAAGGCAATAGGATTTATGAAAAAGCTGATCCTATTGATCGTATTCGCGGCAGTTGTTGCCTGTAGCAAGGCGCCTGCAGTCACCGACGGAGTGATTGTTTTTGTCAAGGGTTCTGCAATCATTGAACACATTGAGGCCGATGGTTCCAAAAAAACCCGTCCTGCACGTCAGGGTGAAAAAGTCTTTATCGGCGATGCGATCGTGACCGCAGAGGCCAGTACTGTCATGTTCGAAGTGACCGGTGCCCAGATGGAGATTCAGCGCAGCACACGATTTGTGTACGAGCGCGGTGGTGAAGATAAGCAGGTCTACCTGCAAAGTGGAAATGCGTGGACTTCTGTATCTAAACTGGGTGTCTCGGGAAAATTTTCCTTGCGCACACCAACTACGGTTGCGGGGGTGCGTGGCACAAAATTCTTTACTTTTACCAACGGCGACACGACGGGCACCTGCCACTGCGAAGGCAAAATTGCGTACAAAAATATGGCGACGGGCAAAGAAGAAATCAACGACCAGGATTACCTGATGTATTACCGCGGTAACAAGGCGGTTAAACTGCTGGTGGATGACCTCAAAAAGGCAGGTCTGCCCGTGGCGCATAACCATTCCGAAATCGACAATGGTACTATTGGCAAAAAAAACAATCTTACTCCGGCGCAGATGCAGAAAATGCAGCAGCTGGTAGACCAGAAATTTGCCGCCCTGAAGTAATGCAGGGGGCGATTACGCGGGAATTTCTCGAAGCCCAAATCAGGCCGCTGGCAGAGCGCTATAGTTTTGCCCGCGGCCTGTTCATAGAAACTTCAGGGCTGACAGTCAGCAGCAACCTGAACCAGACCTTTGTCGAACCATTGAGTTCGCAGCGCGGCATCGTCATCAGCGTTCTGCACAACGGTCTGATGTACGAAGGGTCTTCCGTGGTTCATGGAAGCAGAGATGTTATACGCACCATTCGCGAGCTCGAAGAGACACTGTCAAAAAGCAGCCGCGCCGGCAGCCTGAAGATGATTCCCGAAGAGCCCCTGCGCCTGAGCTCTGGCGAAGCAACGATCGACGCTCTTTCCGAAGCAGATAAGGCGGCCTTTGCCGCGCGCATGGCGCGCGAAATCAAAGCGCGTAAAAAACTCGTTGCGATGGCTTCGGCGCGCTATAAGCAGACGAATACCAGAGAAATTTATGTGAGTGGATCAAAATCCCTGGAGCAGTACCTTCCACGCTTCGAGGCGATCTATTCCGCGGTGTTAAAAGACGACGCAACAAATTCGACGGCGCAAATCTATGACGGTTTCAGCCAGCAGGGCTCGTGGGAACTCATGGGCGAAAACCTGCACCTGATCGACAATATGCTCGCCGACGGGGAAAAGATACTCGGCGCCCCGCGGCTTGAGCCCGGCATGTACGACTGTATCTTTTCGCCGTCACTTTCGGGAATGCTCGCGCATGAGGCGTTTGGCCACGGTACCGAGGCCGATACCATGCAGAAAGGCCGCGCGCGCGGTACCGAGTATCTTGGCAAATTTGTCGCCGCGCCCAGGGTGCGACTCTATGATTCGCCGGGGTTGCCGAATGCCGCCGCCAGCTATTTCTTCGACCACGAGGGCATGCCGGCGTCTGAAACACGTATTGTCGAAAACGGAATACTGCACCAGCCGATGACCGACCACGCAAGCGCCTCGCGCATGAACTATACCCGCTCGCCGAACGGCCGCCGCGAGAGCTTCGACCACAAGATCTATTCGCGCATGACGAATACCTACTTTATGCCGGGTGAGGACAAGCTCGACGATATGATTGCGTCGATCTCCGAGGGCTTTTTTGTCGATCGCGCAACGAATGGCATGGAAGACCCGAAGAGCTGGGGCATTCAGCTCGAGGCCCTGGTCGCACGGCGCATTTCCGGTGGAAAATTGACCAACGAGTTCTTTTCACCGGTCATCGTGACCGGCTATGTGCCAGAGATCTTGCAGTCGATTTCGATGATTTCGGGCGACCTGCATATCAACGGTCTCGGCATGTGTGGCAAGGGTTATAAAGAATGGGTGAAGGTGACGGATGGTGGCCCGTACCTGAAACTTAAAGCCAGGCTGGCATAACTTTCGTTGAAAACAGCACCTAATTTTCAGGCGGTTTCTCTTTCCCTTTGCTGAGCCACGCCTCTGCCCCCGAACGCCGCGAAATTTCTTTGGGCAAATCAGCCGCGAGTTTACACTTGGCATATTTACCTGGCTGGATCATGACGCCCGGTCTGCCAGGAAAACGCGTCGCCTGTAAAATTTCGAGCGGCAGGTGCGAATCATAATTGGCGCAACCCGTGATGTGTGCATGGCACATAATCTGTGTGCAGCGTGGCGTCGGGTAGGCAATCGCAGAAGGTTTATAAGGGCACCGGCTTTCCACCTTGCCGATCTCGTAACCGTAGTAGAGCGTCGCAAACAGGTTCTCCCAAAGCCGTGAAGTAATCTTTCGAAACTGCGGGTGGAACTTTCCTTGCCCGAAGGCGCGGCCCAGGTCGTAGAACAGGAGTTCGGCCGAATTCATCGCCTCATCCTTGCGGTATTGTGAACGCAGCTGTACAAACACATATTCACTGAGCGCCAGCGCTTCGCCGGCTATATTCTGCGCGGGCAAAAGCGATTCTGCTTCTGCGTCGAAAGGGGCGTCGTCGCGATGGTGGTGCTCGATAATGTCAGTAATGGCGGTCGCCAGCCCCGGAATCAGTTGTTTCGCCGCATCGGCGCTCTGCTTCGCGTGGTTGCTCTCGCGTATCTTTTCGATATCCTTGGCCAGAAAATCGTCGTCGTCACAGAGCGAGATGTCGTGCAAAAGCCCCGCAAATATCGCCGTGCGTACGGTCTCGCGGGTTGCCTTACCATTTGTGGCGGCGCGGCAGTATTGTTCTGCTAAGCCACCCGCCACCAGCGCGACCTCACCCAGGTGAGGCAGTACCGGGTCCTGCATCTGGTCCAGCTTCAAAAAAACCGGCAGGACGTCATGCCGCTGTATGATATTTGCGGTAACAGCCTTGATATTGACGAGCGATGCGTCGGCGAGAGCCTGTGCGACATGAAATCGGCCGGGGTCAAGGCAGCGGAACAGTTGCCGGCAGATTTTATCCCGCAGCGCGGCATGCAACTGTTTCGTATCAGTGATGACGATGTTTTCGTTCAGGTTGCCCTGGTTGAAGAATTGCCACAGGTTCTTAATTAGGCCTGGCCTGCAATGCAACCCTTTCTGTACGAGCACGGCTCCGGCGCTGTCGAGAATAGGTGTCGCAAATTCCAATTGCACCCCTTCGCCGGCATATTCGACAAATTTCAGGAACTCGCGGAATGAGGCAAATTTAAAACCGCCGGCATTCTCAGGAGTCTCGGGATCGGCAATTTTCTCTTCTTCGATATCGGCAGGTTTGTCGTTTTCAGTCTCTGCCATGGAAAATTACTGCTGCCTTCCTGCCAGCATACCACAGGCGCCGTCAATGTCTTTTGCGGGTGACCAGAGCGATTTCGCCCAGAAATCGCGTTGGTCGCCTCGGCGTTGCATATCGTGCGAGTTCATGCTTGCCTTCCCGCGAGCATTCCGCACGCACCGTCGATGTCTTTTGCGGGCGACTTACGGTTAACTGCCACGACGTCGCGTTCGACGAGCTGCCGCCAGAAATCGTAGATCTTGTCGTCCGTAGGGCGGTGCATTCCGTTGAAGGATGTATTCATGGGAATCAGGTTTACCTTGGCTTTGAGCAGTTTTGCCCATCGCGCGAGCTCCCTTGCGTCGTCTGGAAATATATTGATACCGTCTATCATGATGTATTCAAACATGAGCTGACCCTGTTGCATATCGCCGCGGTGTTCGCGCAGGTATTCGAGCACTTCTTCGAAAGGGAACTTCTCTTCGATATCCATGATTTCGCGGCGTTTTTCGGCGAAGACGGCGTGCAGCGAGAGCGCCAGCCGGTAGGGTTGCTTCTCTTCGACAAAACGCTTGATGCCTGGCAAAACCCCCGATGTACTCAGCGTGATGCGCCTGCGCGATATATTCATGCCGTGCTGGTGTGCGATCAGGTCGGCAGCGCGTATCGAGTTATCGTAGTTGTAGAATGGTTCGCCCATACCCATGAAGACGACATTGGTGATACGCCGCTCATAGAGATGCTGCATGCCATACACCTGAGACAGAATTTGTCCCGCGGTAAGATTGCCTTTGAATTGAATTTTGCCGGTGGCGCAGAAACTACAGTTCAGCGAACAGCCCGACTGTACCGAAATGCAGATCGACTGCCGATTCTCGTACGGCAACCAGACACTTTCGACCTGCTTGCTGCCGAATTCGAACAGGTATTTCGCCGTCTGGTCTGCGGCGGATTTCGTTTCGTTCAATACCTTAAAATCGGGAAAAATGAATTTTTCTGTGAGGTAGTCCTGAAAGTCGGCTTTCAGGTTGGTCATCTTGCGCACGTCGAACACTTGTTTCAGGTGCAGCCATTGAAAGACCTGCTGTGCGCGAAACTTCTTGTGACCGTCGGCCACAAGAAGTTCTGTCAGCTCTTCGGTGAGCGACAGTATTTCAGGCTTTGTTGGCGTTGGGCACGGGCCTGCCCCATTAACAACGCCTTAGGATTCTTTGTGTCATTTCAGCCGTTGAAATAGCCTTAGCAGAGTCGGCTGTTAAGTCGCGCGTACGCGCGCCCGCCGCGATTGCCGCTTTCACTGCGTTCTCAATCCGCGCTGCTTTATCTTCGAGTTTCAGCGAATACCTGAGCAACAGGGCGGCCGAAAGAATCTGCGCGATGGGGTTTGCAACACCTTTGCCCGCGATGTCGGGCGCTGTGCCGCCGGCGGGTTCGTAGAGACCAAACTGCAGGCCGTCGCGGCCCCATTTGCCTGCTTCGCCCAACGAAGCAGACGCCAGCATGCCGATTGAGCCAGTGATCTGGCTCGCTTCATCTGACAGAATATCGCCGAACATGTTAGGGCAGAGCACGACGTCAAACTGTCCGGGCCAGCGGATCAGCTGCATCGACGCATTGTCGACATACATGTGGCTAAGTTTTACATCGGGGTATTGTTTGCCGACTTCGGTCACGACCTCGCGCCAGAACACCATGCTGGTGAGTACGTTTGCCTTATCGATCGAATGCACAACCTTGCGGCGTAGCCTTGCGGATTGAAAAGCGAGGTGCGCGATGCGTTCGATTTCAAATCTTTTATAGACCATCGTGTCGAGGGCTTCTTCGTTTGCACCTTCACCGCGGCGGATTTTTGGTTCTCCGAAATAGACATCGCCCGTGAGTTCCCGCAAGATCAGTACATCAAGGCCGTCGCCGACGATGTCAGCCCTGAGCGGCGAAGCTTCTTTCAGCTCTTTGTAGATGATTGCCGGGCGCAGGTTCGCGTAGAGCGCGAAGTGTTTGCGCAGCGGCAGCAGGGACGCGCGTTCTGGTTGCTCTGCCGGGGGCAGGTGTTCCCACTTGGGGCCGCCGACTGAACCGAACAGGATTGCATGCGCGCCTTCGGCGGTTTTCAGCGTTTCGGGTGGCAGCGCCTTGCCGGTCGCGTCAATAGCCGAGCCGCCGACCAGCGCCTCTTTAAAGTTGAACTGCGCATTGTTATCGGCGACCTTGCCGAGCACCTCGAGTGCCGATTTCATGACCTCGGGGCCGATGTAGTCGCCCGCGAGCACTGCGATATCGTATTGCATAGCGGAGGAACGGGCTTTAGGGACAGGTTGTAAATCGCTGTTGCGTTAACCGCTAGTGACCCGGTTGCGGCCTGCGCGCTTGGCGGCGTACATGGCGCTGTCGGCACGCCCCAAAGCTTGTTCGCAGCTTTCGCCCGGCGCTGCCTCGGCCACTCCAATGCTGGCGGTTATAGTTTCGGGAAAGTCCATGCGCGTTGCTTCGAGGCCCTGCCGCAGGCGCTCGGCAATGCGGGCTGCCCCAATCGCGTCGGCGTTCGGCAGTGCAACGGCAAATTCTTCACCGCCGACCCTGCCCAGCAAATCACCCGGCCTGAGAAGATTTTGCCATGTCCTAACCGCATTCTTTAATGTCGTGTCGCCGACCGCATGGCCATAATTATCATTGACCCTTTTGAAATGGTCTAAGTCCATCATCAGAATGCTGAATGGCAGCGATTTTTTCGTCGCATCACTGAGCGAAGCTTCCGTATTCTTCATGAAGCTGCGACCATTCAAGGCGTGGGTTAACGGGTCGTGGTCAGAGAGATCGCGGTACCTTGCAGCGAGCTTTTCTGCAGCAGCGAGGGAAGATTCTTTTTCATCGACCAGGCGTTGCACGATCAGCAAGATCAGACCAAAATAGCCGCCGGTCGTGCAAAAGGGTCCAAAAAGAAACACGAGAAAGTAGGCTAAGCCTTCGAAGGGCTTGTTATCGTCGATGCCTGCGCCAATCAGAGTCATCACGAGGCGGACAAGATTGACCAAGCCGTATGCACCCCACGTGGAAACGGCAAACAACAAAATAGGGCCCTTTCCCCTCGTCTGCCTAAGAATCAAGGCAACGATGTAAAAGGAATAAGCACCCAGCACCGAGGCCGCGACGATTGTCCTGATCGTGAAACTATTGTGCCACCAGATTCCTGCTGCGACGACCGCCATAGCCAGAGAAATAAATAGAAGATTGGCCCGCAGTGGAAATTGCCGGCCGCGGTATTGGTAAAGTCCCGCCGGCACCATCGCAATTGAGGCATAGTACAGCAGATTTTGCAACCATAGCAAAAAATGCGCACCAGTCTTGTGAAAAAGGAACAGGCATAGTAAGCCTATTAGGGTCAGCAGGTTCGACAGCGCCCATACGCGGGTGGCACTAATCTGGGTAGTGCGCCAGACGACCACATTCGAGACCAGATTTAACAGAAGGCTCAAAGCAAAACTAAAAATCGCAAACTTTATTTCGCTCATGCCGGCGCCATCGGCGGCTTCTATGAGCCGGGCACCGCCAGCGTAAAGGTTGATATTGCCACTGTCAGGGAAATATGTCGACCATATCACTCGACAAAATGACGCACCACGAAAACCGTGATACATGTCTGCGCCCTTGGTCGATCTTCACGACGGTAACCAAATACCCCAATTGGGCTTCGGCGTGTGGAAAGCCGGGGAAGGTGAGTGCTACAATGCGGTACGCACTGCCCTGGAGGTCGGTTACCGCCACATCGACACCGCGCGCATCTACGGCAATGAAGAAGATGTCGGCCGTGCGATCAAGGACAGCGGCATTCCGCGCGAGCAGATATTTGTCACGACCAAGTTGTGGAACTCAGACCAGCCCAAAGCGCAAACGGCCTTCGACGAAAGCCTCGCGCGACTCGGGCTCGATTACATCGACTTATACCTCATCCATTTTCCGGTGACCAAGAGCCGCGTGCAGGCCTGGAAAGAACTCGAAAAAATCAAGGCTTCGGGCCGCGCTAAATCGATTGGCGTCAGTAATTATATGCAGCGGCACCTCGACGAACTGTTCGCGGCGTCAGATATTAAGCCTGTCGTCAACCAGATCGAATTGCATCCATGGCTCAGCCAGCAGGCGCTCAAAACCTATTGCGAATCACGCTACATAAACATCGAGGCATATAGCCCACTGGCGCATGGGCAAAAGGTGGCGGATTTATCCCTCAAACCTATGGCCGATAAACACGGCAAAACCATTGCACAGGTGATACTGCGTTGGTCTGTGCAGCGGGGCAATATTGTACTCGTGAAATCTGTGTCACCGAATCGCATCGTCGAAAATTTTGGCATTTTTGATTTCAAACTCGATGACGCAGATATGGAAAAAATCGATGCGCTGAACGAGAACTTAAGAACCTGCTGGGATCCGTCAAATACGCCATAACACATTTCTGGCCAAAGGCCAGAAATGTGTTATGGTTAGCTTTTAAACTTCTGCCAGAAATAGAAACTCACCGCACCTGCAGCGGTGATGCCGATTGCGATCAGCGATGCGGTTGTACTGTAGATGAGCGATGAGGTCATCATGAACGCCGACACAACCAGGTAGATTACCGGAAACAGCGGGAACAGCGGCGAACGGTATGGTCTGTTGGCGATAACGCCAATATGCTTCGCGCCTGTGCCGAGTAGCCCGCCAGGGCGTATCGAGGCATAGTGTGCATAGAGCAGGCCGAACACGGTCAGCCAGGGGAAGAAGCTCAATGCGAAGCCCATGAAGATCAATAGTTTCAGCGTGCCGCCAAAACCGAAAGACAGAATATAGACCACGCTGATCGCCGTCTGCAGCAGAATCGCAAAGGCGGGCGTGCCCAGCTTTGGCTGCACCTGCGCGAGTTTCTTAAACAGTAAGCCCTGCTCGGCCATCGCGTAGTAAACGCGCGGCCCAATCATCACTTCCGCGGAAACGGAAGAAACCAAAAAGAAGGCAATGAGCAGCGAGAGCGCGGCGCCGCCGGCTTTGCCCAAAAGGGCGGAGAAGGCATTTACCGCAAGATCGGTAGTCTCTTTGTTTAATCCGGCAAATTTTAAAAAGTTCAGGTTGAGAACAAGATAGATACCGCAGGTTACCAGCGTGCCGATCACCATCGCGCGCGGCAGGTTTTTGATCGGGTCTTTGACTTCGCCGCCGAGGTAAGAGGCCGCGTTCCAGCCACTGTAGGCAAACATCACGGTGAGAATCAGGCTGCCCCATTTCCAGAATTCGGGTGTGGCCCCTGTGGGCATCACCGTCTGCGCGGAGCCCGGCGCGGAGACAAAAAACAGCGCGATGGCGATCGCAAAGATTAGCAGTGTCTTTATAGCTGTGAGAAAATTCTGCACGCCTTCGCCGACTTTTACTCTCGCAATGTGAAAGCCCGCGAGCAAAACAGGGGAATAAATGCCGCGAGCAGGCGCAGTTTAAAATCAGAGACCTGCCTGGCTGCCCTGAAGTTGCGTGATGCCGGCGACGACAGGAGTCGATAATGACCAGAGAAGTAAAGGCGATGGGCGCGGAAAAACCGACGGTGAGTGAGATAAAGCCGTTAAAAATGCAGGCAGTTTGCCGAAGATGCGGTTGAGGTACGCAAACTCTCCGCCCGCTTCAGGGTAAGCGGCTGCAAGCTCTGCATAACAGCGCGCAGAAAGCGCCACGAGGCCACCCGGCCTGGCGCGAGAATGCCATCGGCGACAGGTGGACGTCAAGAAAGTTCTGGCCCGCCCGTGCGAAAAACGCCCGAGCCGATCATGCTGCCGATGACGGTAAAGGCAGCGGTGAGAAAGCCGAGCTGGCGTGTCAGTTGTGCCATTTAGCGGGCCTTGCGGTGCGCGACCATCAGGTTTGAGCGCGGCGGGCTTCTGAGCGAACCATAGCCAAAGTTAAATCCCAGTTCGGCGGGTTTGGTTTTGGCATAGAGTTCTGCGAGTTCTGGTTGTACCGGGTTTTGTGGCCTGACCGACATTCTGATGGCAGGGCCGGTGAAGCTGCCGAAAATCTGGATATTAAAATCATCGCGCAGTTCAACGTATTTGAATCCGGAGTCATCCTGCACGATCACGTCGGGTAAAGTAATCAGCAGCTCTTTAACTTCGCGGTAATAGGGGTTATGCATCAGGTACACGGCGGCTTTCATCACCATGTGATCTACTTTTGTTTGAGGAATTTTGTCGGCTGGGTATTGCGGGGCGACAAACTCAGCATCGGTATTGTTCGATGTAGGTCAGTGATCTCAGCCGTGGATCGTTCTCCGTGCGGAACCAGATGCGCACGCCGCGTGGTTTGAAATCCATATTCGGATCGCTCACGGCGACCGGCGTGCCATCCGGGTGACGGGTAGATCTTCTCCATGTCGACGATGTGCCAGCCGATGCCGGCGACAAGCATAACAGCACAGGCGCGATGCCGAAGATTTCTTCGTTCTTGATGTTGGTCTTCATGTGCGCCGAAGAAATAATTTGCGGTCGGCGATGTTGTTGATGACCGAGCGCATCGCGCATGCGGTATTCGCGCGACTGCTTTTCGGGGTGTGGAATAATGCGCCGGCCTTTTCGAGCGCGACCGCGACATATTCACTCGCCTGCGGAGCAGAGTGTACAGGTTGATGATGTCGGCACCGCACGGTGGATGCCGCCGTGCGGTCGCTGCGGCAAACAACGCCATTCGGGTTCTTGTTCAGCGTCGATTCGCGCCACGCTTCCAGTCGGTTCGATCGACTGCGTGCGCACTTTTTCCCAGAACTTTGCCATGCTGGCCTTGTGTTGCTGGTATTCTGGGTGTTGCGTGTATTGCGGGTTGCTGTCGGCGGGCAGGTCAAAGCCGCTGAGGTAGCGCGCCATGTCGTCGTAGTAATAGCCGGTGCGGCTTCATCGTACTTTGCGCCGGCAGCGCGCCGGTCTTTTCGTCGACCACGTGAGCTCTGGCAGACTGTCATTGATAGCGCAAGCGCTATCCATGACAGGTCGTTTCAAAATCTTCTTCATGGAATCCTCTAGTTTTTCTTTAATTGCCGCAGGTACGTCGATGAACGGGCCAGATTCGCCGTCCATGACGTCCTGTACACCTGCGCGTTTCGTGACCGGTACGCAGGTCTTTCACCATGTTATAAGGATGGAATACGTAGCTACGAATCTGGTTGCCCCACGAAATATCTTTGCGCTCGCCCGAACGCGATTCGATATCTGCCTCTTTTTCGGCGCGCGCGTTCATAGAGTTGCGCTTTGAGCATCTTCATGCACGTGAGACGGTTCTGTATTTGGCTGCGCTGTGTCTGGCACGACACCACGATGCCGCTCGGCATGTGCGTCATACGCTGCCGCTGATTCTGTCTTGTTCACGTGCTGGCCACCGGCGCCAGAGGCGCGGTAGACGTCGACGCGCAGATCTTTCTCTAACACTTCGACTTCTATGTCGTCTGAAATTTCAGGTGACACGTGCACCGCAGCAGCAAAAGAGGTATGACGGCGCTTGTTCGAATCAGGCGGCGAAAATGCGTGCAGGCGGTGGATGCCGTTTTCGGCTTTGAGATAACCGTATGCATTCGGGCCACGCACATGGATCGTGGCGTTTTGATACCGGCCTCTTCACCTTCCTGGTAGTCGATGATTTCGACTTCAAAGCCCTGCTTCTCGGCATAACGCGAATACGCGCGGAACAGCATGTCGGCCCAGTCCTGCGATTCGGTACCGCCGGCCCCCGGGTGAATATTGAGGAATGCATTGTTCATGTCGTCGGGGCCGTTCAGCAGGCTCTCTAGATCCAACTTATCGAACTCTACGCGCACTGCATCGGCCCGCTTTAGAATTTCGGCCCCGAGGTTTTCGGCGCCTTCCATTTCGGCGATTTCGGCGTATTCGAGCGCATCGGCGATTTCGCTTTTGATCGCCTGCCAGGCACTGACTTTTTTATCGAGGAATGCGATGCGCGTTTGCAGGTCGCGCACAAAGTTGACCTTGCTGTCGTCGGCAAACAGCGCCGGGTCTTCCATTTTTTTGCGCAGGTCGCCGAGTTCTGCCTCGACGTCTTCGAGGTGCAGTTCTGTATAACGCTGCTGAATCTGGTCTTTGAGGGCCGAAAGTTCGACCTTTACCTCTTTAAGAGAGTGCGCCACAGGGTGGAGTCGCTGGTTAGACACCGCGTCAACCGACGGCCAAAGGGCCAGTCGCGTAAACGCCGAACCGAAAAGCGCTTTTACCGTCACTATTCGGGCAAGTGCCGATGCCCGGCCTCGGCGGCTCTCTCACCGGCAAGTACCGCAAGTTGCACGATTGCGCATAATCGCCCTTGCCTGGCCCAGAAGCGGCCCGATTTCCTTAAGCCACTGCAATCCCTGCAAAACGCGCATCCTCAGGCCAGCTGACCGACGCCGAATTCACCACCTATTTTGTGTTGCTGTTCGCCGCCCGCCGCGCCTACGGTGCAACATGGCGAGACAACGGAGCGGTGTGCAAAAGCTTTGGCAATGCTCAGTTGGATTGATAACGAAACTACACCGGCAATCCATGCTGCCGGCGTTTCTTTCAAGTCTACAATTAGCCGGCATGCGCAGCATGATCTTCTCGGTACTGGGCGATTGGCTTAAAGGAGAAATAAACCTGAGGCTTGTGGATTATGCGACGAGTGCTGCAGACATGCTCGCCGCACAGGCACAAGGCTCGCGCTTTATTACGGTAGACCTCGATGCGGCTTTGCGTGGCGAGACAGTCGAAGACAAGCGCGATGCATTCGAGTTCGCGCTGCATGACCTCGGTCATGCATGGGCATTTTATAAGAGCGACTATGACCCGGCGGGCCAAGTGGCATTCTTCCAATTGCTGCAGGATGATCTGCCGACGCTTACGCCCCTTGCCACCGCCGATGAAAAATTCGCCGCCGATCTCGAATATTGTATGTCAGACATGAATTCGCATCCCGAGCACCTGCGGCAATATCTGCGCGGAGTGATTATTGAGGCGTATTATCGCAAGCGCAAGGCGGGCAACGAAGAAGAGTATTCGGAGGTGGCGCTTGCGGGTTTGCTGTTGTCTTTGAACTCACTCTTAGCCCGGGGCTTACCTGCGGTGAGCGCAGCCGAACCGAGCCCCGGGCTCAAAGGGAGCGTGTAAAAAAGGGTTGTCACAGCCAGTTATTGGCTGCAGGCGAACGCATGCATGGGGTCAATGAAATCATCCAGGAAGCCTCGGCGATGTCGATAGAGGCACGTGTGAAAATTGTCGATTCATTGCTGCACACTCTGTACGATCCTGATAGTGAAACAGACAAAGCCTGGATTAATTTGGCTAATACCCGACTACACGATTTGCGTTCAGGTAAAGTGCGCCCGGTGGCCGGTGCCGACGTGTTCGCCAAAATCAGAGAGCGGTTTGAGCGTTGACCTATTTTTTTCACCCGGATGCCGAATCAGAGTTTTTCGCCGCGATCAACTATTACGAATTTCAATCACACAATCTAGGGTTGGATTTTGCCGACGAAGTTCATCGCGCCATAGAAACCGTAGTGAACCACCCGTTAGCATGGCCTATCCTTGAAGGTGAGATTAGACGATGTTTAGTGAACCGATTCCCTTTCGGAATTCTTTCCGCGCCTACAAATGAAGGGATATTTATTCTTGCGGTGACGAATCTGCATCGCCAGCCCGAATACTGGCGAGAAAGGCTACCCGTGTAGTCAGGCGTTCATGACAAATGTAGTGATTGGCTGAACTCAAACCCCGGACTAAAAGTGGTCTAAAGCAACCCCTCGATCTTCCCATCCACAATCGTAATCTTCCCCGCCTGCGGAATCTTGGGTAGCCCTGGCATGCGCAGCATGTCGCCGGCGACCGCGACGAGAAACTCTGCGCCGCGGTTCACGAGGATGTCTTCGAAATGGATGTTGAAACCCTCGGCGACGCCGACCTCGGCGGCATTTTGTGTGAATGAATACTGCGTCTTGGCGATGCAGACGGGATACTTTTCTTCTTCAGAGCCAGCAATCTTCTTCAGTGTACTCGCGGCCTTGCTGCTGAGTGAGATCGAATTGCCGTGGTACACATTCGTCACCACCTTGCGCAGTTTTTCTTCCGGCGTGTCGGTCAGCGCATAGGTGAATTCGAGCGGCTTCGATTCTTTTTTGTCGATCGCTTCGATAACTTGTGTCGCCAGCTCAAGCGCTCCGTCGCCGCCGTGCGCATAACCTTCATTGATGGCAAAGCGCGTGCCATAGATCGCGCACCAGTCGCGCACCAGTTTGATTTCTTCCGGGCGGTCAAAGTCATGGCGGTTAAACGCGACGACGACCTGTTGGCCGAACTGCTGCATGTTCTGCACATGCCGCGCGAGGTTGAGTAAGCCCTTGCTGAGCGCATGTTCGTTCGCGTCGCGGATTTCTTTTTCAGCCGCCCCGCCGTGCAGTTTGAGCGACATCGAACCAGTCGCGATCACAGTCACGGCGGGTTCGATGCCCGCGAGGCGCGCCTTGATATTCATGAATTTTTCCGCACCGAGGTCGGCGCCAAAGCCCGCTTCGGTAATCGCATAATCGCCATAGGTCATTGCGAGGCGCGTCGCCAGCATGCTATTGCAGCCATGCGCGATGTTGGCGAACGGGCCGCCGTGCACGAATGCAGGCACGCCCTCGGTCGACTGCACGAGGTTCGGGTTCAGTGCGTCGATGAGTAGCGCCATGACCGCACCGCCCGATGCCAGTTCAGAAAAAAGGAATGGTTTTCCCGACTGGCGATAACCTAACAGGACGTTATTGATCCGCCTTTCGAGATCTTTTGCATCGCTCGCAAGACAGAGAATCGCCATGATTTCAGACGCTGCTGTGATGTCGAAGCCGGTCTCTTGCGCCCCACCGTTGCCGCTAAGGCCCGTGATGATTGAGCGCAATGCGCGGTCATTCATGTCGAGCGCACGCTTCCACTGGATCTTCTTCAGCGGGTCTGTGCTCTTGTCGTAGTAGCGATGATTGTCGGCGAGCGCGGCGATCAGGTTGTTGGCGCTGGTGATCGCATGGAAGTCGCCGTTGAAGTGCAGGTTGATATCGGTGATCGGGTGTACCTGCGACAGACCGCCACCGGTGGCGCCACCTTTCATGCCAAACACAGGCCCGAGCGACGGTTCCCGCAAAGCGATGACAGGTTTTTTGCCGAGCTTTTTGAGACCCTGGCCGAGAGCGACCGAGGTGGTCGTTTTGCCGACGCCGGCTTTGTTGGGCGTGGTCGAGGTGACGAGAATCAGCTTGCTTTGTTTCGCGCGCCCGGCGTCATACAGCGAGAAAGGCACCTTGGCTTTGTGTTTGCCATAAAGCGTCAGGGCATCGGGTACGATGCCAATTTCCTCGGCGATCCGTTCGATGTGCTGCAATTTTTCCTGCATCGGTGCGCATCCGGTATTTTGCATGGCGGGAACAGATTTTTATCCCGCGAGGCTCCCTCAGAGATCCAGCCGAACAGCAAAGCCTTGCCGCCATGAACCGGGTGTGCAAAGACTGCGCATGAAATTTATTCAGGAAGCCGACAAACTGCACTTTACCTTTGGCGAACTTAGTTTTGCCGAGGTTAAAACGCTGCGCGACGCTCTCAAAGGCCATGCCAAAGGCGGATCAACGCAGGCGGCGAAACTGGCAGCCGAGATTGAAGCGGGGCTCGAGAAAGCACAGATATAAGCTCTCCAGCGGCTTCGACCGCGTTTCGTGCCGTTTTCCCATCGACGCGCGAATTAGATTCGCCAGTTAAGGCATAAAGACGGCTCTCCCTATGGTGAAAGCGATAAAACGACCCACAAAATTCAAGCTGAGCCTTTTGGTGGCGATTCCCGCGCTGGTGGTGATGACCGGCGGACTCATTGTGTTCTTCACGCTCACGAACACGCGCAGCACGATGGAAGACTTCGGCTGGGCTTTGTTCCGCGAGGCCACCAACCAAAGCGTCAATGCGACGCGCAATGTGATCCGCGAGGCGATACCCGACATCGAGACGCTGCGCAGCCTTTACCAGCGCGGCATTCTCGCGCGCGACAATAACTGGCAGGCGCGCTATTACGCCGAACTCTTGCGGTCGCACAAAGAATATAGCTGGGTGAGCTACGGCGACGAGACCGGCACCTTTGTCGGCGCCAACCGGCCGAATGCGGGCAGCAAACTTTTGCGCACGAATATCAGCTGGCTTAAGGGCAAAAAAACTGAAAGCTATGAATATGACGTCGATGAAGCGGGCAACCAGAAGTTATTCAAATACGATCCCGATGCGGGGTATGATCCGCGCAACCGCCCTTTCTATGAGCTGGCCAAGAAGGCCGGCAAACGTGTATGGACGCCACCCTACATCTTCTTTGAACAGGGCGTGCCGGGGATCACCTGCGCGATGCCTGTGTATAGCGCCGCAGCCCGCCTGCAGGGTGTGTTCTCGATCGACTTCGACCTCAACAGCCTGTCGGAAATTGTCGCGAAGGCAAAAGTGAGCGAGCGCGGCGTGGTGTTCGTGTTCACAGAAAACCGCGAAATCCTCGGTCATCCCACGATCAAGGTTGTCAGTAAGACCGGGCAGCGCGGCGAAGGCAAAATACTCAACGTGGCAGATATTCCCGACGCGAACATCAAGGCCTTCTTTGCGGCGCTCGACGGCAATAAAAAGGACAAGGCGGCGGGCGACTTCAAGGCACGTGAGCACCACAACTTTAATTTTGACATCAACGGCGAGCGCCACCTGGCGAGCTATTCGCGTTTTGAAATTGACGAGGGCCTGCACTGGATCATCGGCATCATCGCGCCTGAAAATGACTTTCGTGGCATTGTCGAGGTAAAAGAAAATTATAAGCGGGCGTACGCGATTTCAGTCGCGGCAATTCTGCTGTCGCTGATGCTCGCGGTGGTGTTCACGCGCACGATTCTCACGCCGCTCAGGTCTATCTCGCGCGATATGGAACGCGTCGGGCGGCTCGAAATCGACAGTGGCGCTACAAATGGCAGCATGTTCAAAGAAATCAGCGAATGGACCAGAACCTGCAGACGATGAAGGGCGGCCTGCGCTCATTTGCGAGTTATGTGCCGAAAGATCTCGTGCGCAATCTTTTGAAAAGCGGTAAAGAAGCCAAGCTTGGAAGGCTCGACCGGAAATTTTACCGTGCTCTTCACCGACATCGCAGGTTTTACGAGTTTTGCTGAACAACTGGAACCGACGGAGCTCGTGCAAAAACTCAGTAAGTATTTCGAAATTATGACGGCTGCGATCATGCAGCACAAGGGCACGATTGATAAATTCATCGGCGACGGCATTATGGCATTCTGGGTGCACCGCGCCGACACGCAGCACGCGGTCGATGCGTGCCTTGCGGCTTTGAGCTGTGTCAAAGCACTCAGGAACTTCGCGCAATCGAAAGAACACGGCCATTGGGCGAAGCAGTTGCGCACGCGCTTTGGCATCGCGACGGGCCTGTGCTCGTAGGCAATATTGGTACACGCGAGCGCATGAACTATACCGTGATGGGCGACACGGTGAACCTGTCTTCGCGTCTCGAGGGAATTAATAAATTCTACAATACATCGATCGTGGCGAGCGAGTCGACCTGGCTTTTGGTCAAAGACCAGATTGCGGGTCGCGCGCTCGATATCGTCGCGGTAAAGGGCAAATCGCATGGCGTGCGCGTCTATGAGCTCTTGGGTCTGCGCGCCACGGCGACCCTGCAGGATCTCGAACTCGAGAAAATTTCGAACATGGCATTACGGCATTCGTAACGAAAGATATGGGCCGCAAGCCGACTTCAACCGTATTCTGGAAATGAAGGAAACCGACCAATCGGCCAAATTCCTGCAACGCATTGCCGATTACGAGGCGATGCCAGACAAGTCTGCCTGGAGCGCCGTTAACGCTCTGGCTGCGAAGTAGGCCGTTGCACTGATGGCCGGGGGCCGATGTATGTTTATGGTGGGCCGCCTTTTCGCTTTCGCACTATTCTGTTCGCTGGGCTGGTGCTCTGTTCTGTGGTTGACGGACGCCCGTGGCGCGATCTCGACGAAGGGGAACATGAGATCTATGGCCGCGAGCGTGAAGAAAAGCTGCCGATCCGCATGTTTTTTGTGCAGCAGGAAAAATGGGGAAGGACATGAAGCATTCCATGCGTTCTGGCTCTATGCTTACACCGACTATCCCCGTTACAGAGCAGCCGTTTTCTTCCCTTCTATTACAGCCCGAGCAGCAAAAGCACAATCGATACCTGCTGCTGAGCCCTGTCTATTACCGTGAGCTCGACGGTAAAGAGAGCGACCAGTCGCTCTTGTGGTTGTATTACTGGGGCAGCGATGAAGCAGGCGCAGAGCTATTCGCTGCTTTTTCCTTTCTATTACAATCGCCTAAAAGATGCCGATGAACGACTGCTGGTCTCCCGCTTTTTCTGTACGCGAGTGACAGGGAAAACCGGAAAAGCACCGAAAACGATGTGACCGGCATTCCTTGCGTTGCCGCTCATACTTTGGAAGAGCGGTGAGTTGAAACGCGACCTTGACTCTGCTTTATCTGTTTCGGCATCGCTCAGACAGAGAAGCCACGCTATCTTATGCTCTCCCTCTTTATTACTACGACAGCGCTAAAGACGGCAGTAAAGGTTTTTTCCTCTCCGCTCTTACATGAACGGTTTTACGCCGAAATCGTATGACACAGCAGTGCTGTGGCTCTACTATCGCGGAGAGCATGCAGAAACAGGCAAATATTACCACGGCCTGTTGCCTTTCTTCGAAGTTCGCAGCTGGCAGATCGAGAGAGATTTTTGATCACACCGCTCTTTGCGTATTCGAACACGCACCGGGCTGCGAGTGCAGAGGCAAAAGAAAGCAATTCCACTTTCTTTCCTTTCGCCGCTCTATGCCTCAGAAACACTCGAGAGAATCGAGCTCTGCATTGCTCTGGTTATTTTATTCGGGGCACGATACTGGTGCACAGAAGAGTTACAACGGCCTTTTCCTGTTTATTACTATTCTGCAGCGAGGCGAGACGGATCGATTCTTTATCTCGCCTCTGTTCTGGTATTCGAAAGAGGCAACCCTGGCGCAAGACTCCGGCTACGCCGGTAGATTCGAAATCGCTGTTCATTTCACCCGTGTATATGCACAATACCTCGGCGACTGAGAGCGATAGCATTGCTCTGGCTGTATTACTGGGGTAGCGGGCCGACAAAAGCAGCTATCGCCTGCTCTTGCCTCTCTACTACGATTCGCAAAAAGGTAGGGGCATTCGGTTCTTGCTGACGCCGTTATTCTGGTATTCGCGCAAAACCGACGCAGGTTCTGGGCAAACTGCCTTCGTGGGGTGTGCCCGCGATACCAATTCTTTTACCGGAGCTCTTTCGGCCACAGAAAGCGAATTCAATTTTGCTTACATCGTCAGGCATAAGCGCGAACCGAATAGCCTGTTGTCTTACGCATTGCCTTTCTGTTATTATCGCGCGAGGGGAATGAATCGCTCGCTTCCTATCTGTGCCTTTTGTGTGGGTTAGCAGCAAAGCCGACAGCTCCACGTGGCTGATTTTGCCATTCTTCTATTCTGCGCAGGCAAAAAACTCCGCGTTAAAAATATCGCCGGTGTATTTCGCGCTGAGCGATGAAAACAGTAATTTCGGACTGTTCATTCCGCTCTACCTGAATTACCATACTAAGGACTATTCATTCCACATCAACCTGACGGGGATCTCGCTTTCTGAAGAGAAGCTCAACTACCTGCCGGTCAGCGCAGAGGTTAGCCGCGAGAAAATTCTGGTTGATTGGGATCTCGGCTGGTTCTACAATTTATTCCGTGTGTCCTCGCGCGATACCCTGCGTTTTGAGCAAAGCGCTGCGCCTGTCGCCGCCGTACCAGCCGCAGAAGTCAAAGCCGATAAACCTCCGGTGCCGAAACGCACAGGAAAAAAGGCAAGAGAGCACCAGTCGAAAAACCCGCCGACAAAGTGATCGATCCACCTGCGGCTGAAAAAAACAAGCAGCCAACTGCCCGCATTATTCACAAGCGTGAGCGCACCCGCGCCGATTCGGATAATTTCTTCGGGCTCTATTTTCTTTTCTTCGGTGCAAACGGTATGAACGCGCCGGATCACTACCGGCACTTCCGGTTTCTGCCACTCAGCTGGCTGACATGGAACGCGAACAGCGACCAGGGCGTGCAGACGGTGATCCCGTTCTACGTGAAATACCAGGACGAAGATTCGCGCTATCTCGTGTTCTTCCCGTTCTACGGGGTGCAGCAGAAGTTCTACTATGCGAAGCCGGAAAAGGGCGTCCCGGCGCCCGGCGCACCAGTACCCACGTGCACCGGGGAAATTTCCACGTGGTTGCTCATCGCGTACTGGAATGAGTTCGACTGCGATTTGCAGATGTCAGAGCAGACCGTGCTGTGGCCGGTCTTTAACCGCTACCGTGCGAGCGAGCATGGCGGATTTAGGATTTTCCCGGTATTCTGGAGTAAATGGCAGCGGAAGAATGGGCACGAAACGGCGATGCATTTTTCACCGCTGCACTTCACGCGCATCGAGGGAGAAAATTTCAGCACGACTTCATGGCTGTTTTACCGCCGCCGTACAGACGCAGACCACTCATGGGGTATCTGGGCTTTAGTTCACCTCGACAGGCGTCACGATGGCCGCGAGGCGACGACGTATATTCTGCCTTTCTATTACCACTCGGTCGAATATCCACCCGTGGAGAACGCACAAAAAACCGCTGTATCGCCACAGCGCAACGAATCCCTGTTTACGTTTGCCGCGCTGTTCTGGCGCTACCGCGATCGCTATGGCGAAGACGATTTTACCGGGCATTTTTCGCCGCTCTACATCTATCTCGGCGATAAGAACCGGCACAATTATTTTCTGTCGTGGATTTTTTACCGCACAGAGTCTGCGTCGGCGACGAGCGTTGGTGTGCCGGTCATCTTTCATCGCCGGGTACGAAAGGATGACAGCTATGCCAACCTGTTCCTGATTCCGTTCTACCATTCGCGCGAGAAACGTGGCGAGGCGGCGAATGAATACGTCACCTGGCTATTCCCGCTTTTTTACCACAGAACATCCGCCGATTCGGGCACGTTTCTACTGCCGTTCTTTTACCGCTATTCACAGCGTGTCTCTGTGCGGGCGGCAGCAGATAACGTTAATGCGCTCGCTGCTCCCGAGGCCGAAGATTTTGAAACCGGGCATATTTCACCCTTCTATCTCTATAACTCGTATGGAAAATCTTCCACGCTGTATTCGTGGATTTTCTACCGTTCTGCTTCGGAGACTGAGACAAGTTATGGCATACCGCTGCTGTTCCACCGCAGAAGCCGCACCGATGGCAGTTACAGTAATTTCTATATTCCTTTGTGTTATCGCTCGCGCGAGAACATCGCTGAAAACGGGGATGAGACTGTTACGTGGCTTTTGCCACTGTTCTATGTCCGCAACTCGCGCGACGTGAATGTACTCGTGTTACCGCTGTTTTACCGCTGGTCGGTGCAATACACTGAACCGCCGACAGATA
>JAXMHE010000012.1:0-91081 GCA_046346945.1 Turneriella sp. | reverse complement strand
CTGATCCTGCCCCTGTAACCGTATAGCTCGCGACCGATGTTGGTGTCAGCAGAGAGGTAAACGTGGCCCCAGACCCAGACCCGACCGCTGAAATTGTTGGCAAGCTGGAATAGTTAGTACCACCCGAGGTTACTGTCACACTTGCTATTGGGCCCGTGCAAGTACCAGAAGCAGTTCCGTTAGATTGGGAGGTTGCAGGTTTATCAAAACCCTCCCAGCTCTGGCATCCGCATAACAGAGCCCCACAGAACAAGAATTGGCGTAACATAACTTTCTATAATCGTCCAGAAATGGGGAAAAATGCCATTATTTTGCACAGTTTCAGGCAGCCGCATGCGTCACCAGAGTTGAATCGGCCGATTCGACGCTGCGTCGAATTATCAGCAGTCGAGTTCGCCCGCAATCACATTGAGCGAACTCATGTTGGCGATTGCGTCAGCGAGGAGGCCACCGGTGACTATTTCCGGAAAAGCCTGGTAGTACCAAAAGCACGGCCGGCGCACGTGCACTCGCCATGGGCTTTTTTTGCCGCGCGAAACGATCGTGAACCCGAGCTCACCGTTGGCTGCTTCGGTTGAGAAATAGTGTTCACCAGTCGGAACTTCGATACCGTGCATGACGATCTTGAAGTGGTAGATCAGGTCTTCCATGGAAGTGTAGACCTTGTTCTTGGGCGGCAGATATGCATGCGGAATGTCTGCGTGGTATGCGCCGTCAGGAATATTGTTCACCAGCTGCTCGATGATGCGCAGCGACTGGCGCATCTCTTCGAGGCGCACGAGGTAGCGGTCGTAGACACCGCCGTCGCTGCCGACCGGTATATCAAAATCGACCTGGTCGTAATACATGTAGGGGTTAGATACGCGCACGTCATGATCGACGCCTGCCGCGCGCAGGTTGGGGCCTGAAAAACCATAAGCCAGCGCGCGCTCTCCCGAAATTTTGCCGACACCCTTAGTGCGGTCATAGAAGATACGCGACTTGGTCAGCAGTGTGTCGGTTTCTTTCAGCACTTTGGGAAATGTCTTGATGAACTTTTTGACATCTGCCACAAATTCAGGATAAACATCTTTTTCCAGACCACCGACCCGGCAAAACGTATTTGTCAGCCTCGCACCGGTCATTTTCTCAAGAATCTGGTAGATATCTTCGCGCTTGTGAAACATGTAAAGAAACGAAGCAAATGCCCCGAGATCGACACCCAGAATACCAAGGCAAATAATGTGGTCGATAATGCGGGAGAGCTCTGAAATGATCATGCGCACCACCAGTGCCTTCGGTGGCGCGGTGATGCCCATCATAGATTCGACCGCGAGAATCCAGCCGATGTTGTTCATCGGCGTCGAGACATAGTTCATGCGGTCAGTGCAGACCAGAAACTGGTTATACCCGTAATGCTCGCCGAGTTTTTCGAAGCAGCGGTGCACATAACCGGTGTGGATATCCACGGCTTCAATGGTTTCGCCGTTTAGTATGAGATGGTTCTCGAGAATGCCGTGCGTCGCCGGGTGCGACGGGCCGAGGTTGATGCGCATGCGCCCGTCGGGTAATTCGCCGACGCGCACACCGGGCTGAGTGACTGGCAGCCAGCGGGTTTCTTCGATCGGGGGCAGGTTGGTGAAGTTACGGTTGTTCGCGTTGACTTCGCCTTGCATGAAAAATGCGTCCCGGTGCAGGTGTTAGCGTGTAAATACTTTTTGAATCTGTCGGCAAAAGGGGTTCTGGTATTGCAAACCGCTGCTCAACGTGCCATTTTTTTGCGGGCCGCAGAGTCGCAAATCATTGACTCAATGTGTGGAATGTCCATATTGTTGAAACGGCGGCCGGCCCCGATCATGATTAAAGTTACCCAACAAGCGCAGGTGCACCAGATATTGAACACGGTGATGGGAAAAAAACCCTGCTCCGTGCTGGTTGATGAAGCTGAACACCCGGCAGGTTTTATCGCCTATACTTTGCTGAATACCGGTCCAGAAATCAAGATACGCACCCAGTTTCTCGATTCGCCTTCGGTGCGCAGGGTGCTGATCAGGCACAATAAGAAGCGTATCGTGGCGGTTTGCCGGTTTGTGGTGCGTAACGGGCCCACTGAAATTCTTTATCCGCAGTCGCTCGAAATCACCGACGACGCGCGCAAAGATGTTGCCGAAACCGATAATTCGACACCGTATTTCATGACTAACCTGACATCGGCAAAAGAGATTGCGTTTGTCATTGAAAATCATAAAAAAAAGGTCAACGGTTTCGTGGTCAATTTCTTTGATACCGAATTAAAGGGCTTGGTACCTTACCACAAGATATTTTTCGCAACGGGCGATGTCAGCGATATGAGGCTGAAGCACCTGTTGAAAAACCCGCGCATGATCTATTATACGCCCGAGCCTTCCGATAAATTTAACCCCAGGCAATATTTTCCGCAAGACGTATATCTTGAAGAAATCCAGAAGAGCGATCTGAAAGTACCTGCCAACCTGAAGGCCGAATTCACGATTCCCATTCTCTATAAAACCAAGCTGCCCATTGGCTATATCCAGGTGAATACGCCGCGCTATGTCGACGATGTTACCATGCAGACAGTTAAAAAAATCGGCGTAGCGCTCGAAACGCAACTGCGCAAGATCGGCCTCGTGTTTGAAGAGGCGCGTCCGTTACCTGTGCAGAAAATCGATATGAAGCAGCTGGTGCTGGAAATCAGCGACCGCATGCTGCTGCGCCATTTTCAGCCAGGCCTGGTGGTGCTGTTCCGTGTGCAAAAGGCACAGGAGAGCCTTGGCCAGTTTTCCGCTGTAGTCAATGAGAGTTCTAATCTCGGCGGCGGCAAAACCCGCGTGACGCTCGATTTTCAGGAAATGGATGCGATGTCTGAGTTGAATCTGGAAGAAGCATTGAAATAGGAACGCCCCTATCCCCCGGCCTTGGGGGAGGGTTGGGAGGGGGCGTTATATCCCCAGTTTCTTCTGCGCCTTGAGCGCTAATCCATGTTGCGCCCAGTCGCTGAGCCTGAAGTCTTTGACGATGGCGTCGAGGCGGCCGATGAGCGCGGCTGCGCGGATTTTATCTGAATCAATGAGTGCATCGAGAGCGGTTTTGAGTTCGTTCGTAATGCCGGTGAGGCACATCGCGGCGGTCTGCAAAAATTTGCGGTCGGCGTCGTCGCGGCCTGATTCACCCCATTTCTGAATCTGTGCGACATATTGCGCGAGAAATGCAGTCATGCGCATGGGTGGCTTGTAGATAAAACGTTCGAGATCCGAAAGATAAAATTTGATCTCTCCCCATTCTTTGCGGCCCTGGAAGACATAGCGCAGATCGTCTTCGATGCCAGGGAACAGATCGGAAATTGCTCCCACAACACGGCGGCATTCGAGCGTCGCCAGCGGGTGGAAAAACACATCGGGGTAGTGTGCAATCAGCGCATCGTTGGCTTCCATAATCTCGCGCATGCGTGCATCTGCTTCTTCCTGACGTTTGCGCTTTGCAACCTCTGCTTCGGCTTTTTCCTGCATCGCCTTGAAAAAATTCATTTCATCGAGAATAAAGCGCTGGAAATCCGATTTGGCTGCGCGCTGGAAACCGATACGGTCTTCGAGTTTTTGCAGGTTAAAAAACGGCCCGCCGTATTGCTCGTGCGCCTTGCGGTACTTTTCGCGCAATTTGTCCAGAATCGCGACCTTGTCGTTCGCTACGAACGTATCTTTTTTCTTCGTGCTAAAAAGCATAGATCCCAGACAAGTACTTTACGACTCTGCAGAGCAGAGTCGTAAAGTACTTGTCTGCTTTAACTATCGGCAAAAAATCTACCCATGTTAGAAAATACCCCCAGCCGCACGGCCGAAGTCGTCGCCCTGATATGTGTGCTGGAGTACAGTTATTACGGTGAACAGAGCCTGCTGAAAAAGACAAATACGCAGCACGCTTTTTATCCGACTTCTATATGGCCATTTACAACCGGCTGTCGATCTTGCCCGAATTTACCTCCTTTTTCGTGAATGCGTCGAGCCTTGGATTATTCGATTTCATCACGCTGCGGCACGCCTTCATGGATAGTTATGTAAAGCGCTTCGCGGCAAAATTACCTGTCGTGCTTTTAGGGGCCGGCTATGATTCGCGTGCGCTGAGACTGCACTCGCACATCCACCATGGCATCTGGGAGTTCGACTTTCCCGCGACACAGCGCCGCAAGAAATTCTACCTGCGTAACGAGCGCATCGAGGGTGAGCCACCGCACTATGTCGAGGTCGACTTTATGAAAGAATCCCTGCCCGAGATTTTTGATCATTCAGGCATTGCCAGGACTCCCGCGCTTGTGATCTGGGAAGGTGTGTCGATGTACGTCACCGAAGATGTGGTGCGCAACACGCTCAATGCCTGCCGCGAATATTTCGGCACGGGTACGATTCTATTGTATGACTACTGGCACAATCGCATGGAAGATCCAGTGCGCAATCTCGTGATCCAGCTGATGCCGATGATCATGGATATTATCTATAGCGAAAAATTTACCTACGGTGCGACCCCACTGGAAATGCGCACGTTAGCGCTTGAGTGCGGCGCGAAGCGATTTGAAAGCAATAATGGTAAGCAGATGATGAAGAAGCTGATGCTGACTTCCCGGTTGCCATTGACCTCTGCGTCGATGGCGGTGGTGGAGTTTTAGAAGTCTTTGTTCTTCTTGTATCTGCCGCGGTTGCCCTTGACTATATCGAACCGGTAGCCGGAGCGGTATTAATTTTTTCGAGGGCCTGATACAGTTCTTTGTAATCGCCTTTCGCATTCCACGCGACCCAACCGCGTGCGGCAGTTTTTTCCACTGCCTGTACCTGTAAGACGACGTACTGCGTTAAATTTACCCTGGCGTGTTGAATGTTATATACGAAGCACTGCACCCACGGCATAATCTGCGTGCCTTTTCCCTGCAGGCGTTCCAGTGCCTTTTCGGTTCCCTCTTTCATTGTGAATCCCGGATCTGAAAGGCGTTTTTTATCCGCCGTAAAATGGCTCGGATAGAGCATTGGGTAGATGACATCAGTGTGTTTCGAAAAAATTTCCAGGTTTTGTCCAATGGAGTCGTTTTTATTATAAACAATGCGGCCGAAGATATCGGCCGAAAGCTTCACACCATGGCGTTTTGTAATCTCGCGCATGCTGCCAATGAACTGATCGAGAAATTCATATTTCTTGGTGAGTGAAACCCTGACTCCGGAATCCGCAAAGCGGATATAGTCGAGCTGTACTTCGTCATAACCCTGCTGCGAGACCTCTTCCACAATCGCGGAAAGTTCGTCGAGTTTTGCCTGCGGTACCGGGAACTTAGCGATACCCCCTTCAAAGCACACGACTCGGGCGATCGTGTAAATGTTCTCTGACTTAAGGTAGGCAACCACTTCGGGGTTGGTCTTATTCTTATGCCCCTGAAATGCCTGCACGTCCAACACCATCGCATTGATTCCGACCGGCTTGCTGCGCGCAACCACCGATTTCATAAAATCCAGATTGCGCAGGTCAGGCCCCTTGCGCACCGGCAAATAGATACCGCGTAGGTAGGTTTTTTTGTCGGGCTCGGTCTGCTTTTTTTGCGCCGAACTGCAAAAAACCATTCCGGCAAGGATCGCAAACAAGAGTAAAAGGCCAAGGCTTCTGGATACAGATTTCACTTAGTGGATACCGCGGGCCTTTCAGTTCGCAGCGTAAAGCCTGTTTTGCATGAGTGCAAGGCACACTAACATACCCCTGACAATATGCGCCGAAAAGCTTGGCGCAAAGAATTGGCCCGGAAGACGCAAACGCCATGGGAACACGTTTATTGCTGGGGGCGGTTGTCGCAGTCGGGCTCAATTGCGGGCAGAGCTGGGGTAAATTCTGGTCGGTGAATGCCACAAATTCGGCTGCGTCAACGAACTGTGCAAGCGCGATCGCGACCAACACGCTCGCAATGATTTGCGTGCCCGCGAACTCGACAGGCTTTCTGATGGGGTCAACTGCCGTAGGTGGGTCAGCCACGCTCGAGCATACGGTAGCATCGCTTACAGCCTTCGCGACCGCAAAGTATGAAGTTAAATATGCAGACTGGCAAACAGTTAAAACCTGGGCGATGAGCAATGGCTATCTATTTGCCAATGCTGGTGTTCAGGGTGACAGCGGCATTGGCACAGACCAGCATCCGGTGACGACGATCAACTGGCGCGACGCCATAATCTGGTGCAATGCAGCATCGCAAAAAGACGGACTGACCCCGGTGTATTACGCGAACCCGGGTTTTTCGACGGTGTTGAAGACTTCGACGAACTCCGGTTCGCTAAATGGCACATTGGGAAGTGAAGATAATCCTTATGTTGACTGGTCGGCGAATGGTTACCGGTTACCCACCGAGGCCGAATGGGAATACACCGCGCGCTATATTGATGGTGCGACCTTCATGCGCGGTGATGCGCCGAGCGGTTGGGCTGACAATAATCCTGCCAACGGCGCCGTAGAAGCGGCTGAAAATTTTTCTGTCGCCTGGTATGCACCAAATTCGGGCACCGTGACGCACCCGGTGGGGGCAGCGCTTGGCAACGCGCTCGGGGCGTTTGACATGAGCGGTAACACCTGGGAGTGGATGTGGGATTGGTATGCCGCGAATTATACGGCGAGCTCGCCCTTCACTGACGCCGACAGCAAAGGGCCTTCAAGCGGAGGCAGTCGCACACTACGCGGCGGCAGCTACTCAAATGTGGTGGCTGACGTGCTCGCGTCGAGCCGCAGCAGCAATTTCTTCCCTTGGCAGACAAACGGAAACATCGGCTTTAGGCCGGCGCGCCGTTTTTAGCGCAAGCATAGCAACGAGGGGCTGGATTTTAGCTTGCGGCAAAGACGATGCAAGCCAGAATGCCGGTTAAGTCCGTGGCTGACCTGTCACAGCGGACTGCGTATTGCAGTTTTGAAGTGAGGATATATGTCCAAAGAAACAATGATCGAAGAAATCAAAGAAAGCCTGGTCACAGAAAGCGACCTGAGTTTTCTCAACAGCATCGATGAGCCGACGCTCGAAAAGATCCAGAAAGAAATTCACGGCTACATTCACCGCACCGAAGAACTGCAAAAGCCTGTCTTTAAGGTGATGGCAGTCTCGACGCAGTTTATCCCCAACTTCATCATTGCGAAACTCGCACATGATTATCTGACTCCATACATTATTGCCCAAGTTGTTATCTATATGGACCCCAAAGCCGCGGCGAAAATTGGCAAATCGCTACGCATCGACTACATGGGTCAGGTCGCGCTCTATGCGAGCCCTGAAATAACCGCGCGCATTGGCAACCTGATGGAGCCGAACCTGATTGCGCAGGTGGTGAAAGACCTCGCGCACAAGAATTTCCATGGCAAACTCGGCGAACTCGCAGACCTGCTCGACGACAAGATGATGACCGAAGTCATCAAGATCGTACGCGACGGCAAAATCATCGGTGGCATCGCCAATTCGATGATGAACCTTGAAAAGATCACGCGGCTGATTCCGCAGATGCCGGCAGAGACGCGCAGCGGCGCGAAGCTTGTCTTGCAGTCGCACAACAATCCGCTGGCTGAAAAGTTCTGATAGTTGGATTAATCTGATTACTGCTTGGCCGGTCGTGCGCCGGCTATGCTCTTACCGCATGAGAACATTTCTATTTGCGCCGGCATTCCTGGGCGCAATTCTGCATTGTGCATCTGTGCCGGCCCCCAACAAATACGACGCCTGCGAAAAAATTCCGGTCGGTGCCGGCACAGAAGATTTTGCTTTGAGCCCCGACGGCAGCACTATCTATGTTTCGAGCCACGAACGCCGCGGCTGGAAAACACAGGGTGACATCTTCGCCTTCAACCTGAAATCACGGCAGGTGAAAAAACTCACGCGTTCCGGCGAACCGGCGGATGTATTCTTTGCCCCACACGGCATCGATGTGCTCAGGCATACCCGTGGTGTTTTTCTGTATGTGGTAAACCACGGCAAAGAAATGAACGATGCCGACCAAAGCGTTCTTATCTACCAGGTAACGGGCGACACGCTGCGCTTTGCCGGGCGAGTGAAGCACGACCTCATCAATTCACCCAACGATCTGGCAGTCACAGAAAATGGCAGTTTCTACATTTCCAACGACCACGGCTCGCGCGGCAGCACCTGGGAGCTCATGTGGGGGCTAAAAAGATCGAAACTCACCTTCTGCAATTTTGACCCGTCAGCACCTCAGCAGGCTGCAAGGTGCAGCGTTGCCGCAGCAGATCTTGGCATGGCGAATGGCCCGTTGGTGCGGGGTGATAAAGTGTACCTGACGGCCACACGCGAAGATGCGGTGTATTCTTTTACGCGCGCAGCGAATGGTTCGCTCAGCGACACGACCCAGATCGCCGAAGTGCCCGGGCCCGACAACCTGTCATGGTATGAGCAACAGCTGATCACCGCGTCGCACACCAGCAACTGGAAATTTTTTCGCCATGTGAGTTCAGCGACCAACAAATCGCCGTCATCTATTGTAGCTGTTGACCCTGCGAAGAGTTCGACTACAGGGCTCTATTTTAACGACGGCACTGAAATCAGTGCCGCCTCGGGTGCGTTTATCCATAACGGAAAGCTGTATATTTCGCAGGTGTTTGAGATTTTATCCTCGAATGCCGACCTGTACGATAGGGAAAGCTATGCGATGATACATTCACGGGCATAGCCCGCGGAATGTATAGTGGCGAATTCTTTCAAAGGGCTATGCAAATGCAATTTGCACAACCATCAAATACCACGGGTCCATTTGCGTTGAATAAACCGGTGTACCGCCATAATTGGTGACAATTAGCCGCGTCTGTTGCTGAGCCGTAGGTTATGGAAATCCGCAACGGATGATCGGATCGTCTTTTGAGGTTATAATCGTCGTAGGTACCTTGATTTTGTAGAGTGCATCGCCCAGCAATGTGTATGAGTCGAAATAGGCGCGAACGCTGGCAAAGTGAGTGTGGTGCGGAATAATCTTTTCGGTCAAATCCATCACGTCGCGTGATTTCAGCAGGTCGAAAAATTGTATTTTTCGGAAACGCCTGCTGCTTCTTTGTGACGAACGCGACCACTTTTTCTTAATGTTCCCTAACAGGCTACGTGCTGATCCATTAATACCGTTGCATCATGCGGATTGAGAGCCGGGGCTCCGGCGACGATATTTCAGATTGGGTATTTTGTTCTGTGTCGCCGCGGCAGACGAACGCAAAGGCAATCCGCAGCACAAAGTTGCCGCCGAGAAAGCCCGCGAGATAGACCGGCAATTTGCCCGCAAGCTTCGCTGCCTGATTTACCGCCGCATAGGTTTCATCGATCAAGGCGCTGCCGTTCATGTCTGGTGAAGGCGTGATGTATTGATTGCTGGGTAGGCAAAATATGTCAATGGCGTGAAAAATTCCCGCTCGCCGCGCGCCTGGTCTGCGTCGAAAACGCAGGGCCTTTGGCCATGCAACAGAATCACAGCCCCGCGATTTGCCCGGCTGCTTTGAATAAAGGCCCTGCAAGCGAATGCCCTTGCCTGCGTTGAGCAACGCATCTCTTTCTGGGCGCTGAGCATCGGGCTCGTTTTTAGCAGTTTATTTTGAGCGAGCCAATGATCGTCTGCACAGGCGCTGCGTAGAAAAAGACCGGGCTTAAATTCGGGAGAGTGCGGCGGCCTTCATGCTGTGGTCTCAAAGAAACCCGGCAGCCAGTTCTTGCGCACATTGTTCCAGAGAAAGATTCTTCCATTCATCGCGATATAGACCCCATGCGGCAGGTACTGCGCACTGCCGAGGCGCCGTCCAGGTTGAACAGTGCATCCGAAGGTGGTTTGACGTACGGAATTGCGGCGCCAAACAGCACGATTGTTTTGGCTAAACCTACTGCGCCCAAAGTACGCGCCGTCTCGGGCATCGAATCGGTACCGTGCCAAATCAAAATACGATCTTCAACACAATTGCGGCAAACCCAGCGATCTCGCGCGATCCTCTTCAGTCATGTGCAGCGAATCTTTGAGAAAAAGCGTCTCAGGCTTCTGAATATTTATGGCCTTGCTGCGGGCCTCAAGCAGCATCGCCGGCCAAAAGCTGACTCTTTGAAACAATAACTTTTATCGGCTGCGATATGGTCGACATCGATCGTGCCGCCGGTGATACCGTGGCGAATCTCAGGTTCCATTATAAGCATGCGGTAAGCATACAGTCCGCGTTAACGTTAACCGACCGTCACAGGCGTGTATTTGCCGGTAACTATGTCTGTGTATTGGGTCGAAAATTTTGCATTCTCCACGACAAAAAGCCACTCCGCTTTGGTCAGGCGAAAAACCCGCATGCCCGGTTCCGGTGAAGGTGGTGAGCTCCATCGGCTGCAATTGTTTTTCGCAAAGCGAACCATCCTCTTTCGCCAGAGCATCGTCAACTTGCCCTGCAGCAGCAGAAACGCTTCAGGGCAGGTATGCTGTTCAAGTTCGGCAATTTCGGCGGCGCCCGGTATTTGGGGCGGTAGATACCGATGCGCCAGTGATTGCCTTCGTTGAAGATGACATCCCATTCTTTTTTGTCAACCCCTGGATTTTTTTGTGGTCATACTCGCTTTGACTCGCGTTGTATTTATGAGCGCGCGCGTAAATCAAACTGTACGGACGCTGTCAAAATTTCAGACGAGGTCATGGCCGCTGGCGACAAACGCTCTCAGAATCTGCAGCTCGCCGAAACGGTGCGCGCGGCGCCCGTCTCACCCGCGCACGGGCCTACGAATCGGCAGGCATCAGTGGTCTCTGCGCCGAGGGACGCTGGGAAAATGCCATTGGCGCGATGCGCACTCTGGATTTGAATTCGCTCCTCGCGGAGCGAGAAGCGAAATGAAACCCTCAATTCCCCTCGCTGAACGCATGCGACCAAAATCGCTTGCTGACTATGTCGGGCAGAAACACCTCGTCGGCGCAGGTGCCGTGCTGCGACGCGCGGTCGAAAGCAAGACGCTGCCTTCGATTATTCTGTGGGGGCCGCCGGGCGTCGGCAAAACCACGCTCGCGAACATTCTCGCGACTGAGCTCAAACGGCCGTTCTATTCGCTGAGCGCAATCAATTCGGGCGTGAAAGACATCCGCGATGTGATCGAGAAGGCCTCTGGCGGCGGTCTCTTCACCGAGAAGCCGGTACTCTTCATCGATGAGATCCACCGCTTTTCGAAGGCGCAGCAAGATTCGCTGTTGGGTGCGGTCGAAACCGGCAAGATCACGCTGATTGGCGCCACGACGGAGAACCCGTCATTTGAAGTGATCTCGGCTCTGCTGTCGCGCTGCCAGGTCTACATTCTGAAAAATCTTGAAGAGGCGGATTTACTCTTGCTACTCAAGACAGCGATGGAAAAGGATACCTTTCTCAAAACCCGGAAAATCGAATTAGCCGAAACCGCAGCCCTGTTCCGATTGTCGGGAGGCGATGCGCGCCGGTTGCTGAACGTATTCGAGCTGGTTCTGGATAATCTTTCCGGTGATCCCGCCCGAATTACAGACGAGCAGGTTTTCGACATCGTGCAGCAAAATCCCGTGCTGTACGACAAGGCCGGGGACAACCACTATGACATCGTTTCTGCCTTCATCAAGTCGATCCGCGGCAGCGACCCGAACGGTGCAGTCTACTGGCTCGCGCGCATGATCGAGGGTGGGGAAGATCCTTCTTTTATCGCCCGGCGCATGGTGATCGCCGCCTCGGAAGACATCGGCAACGCGAACCCGACGGCGCTCGTCGTCGCCACGACCTGCTTTCAGGCCGTGAACCTGATCGGTTACCCCGAGGCGCGCATCGTGCTGTCGCAGGCCGCGACTTATCTCGCGACTTCGCCTAAAAGCAATGCCGCCTATGCCGCGATCAACAACGCACAGCAGATTGTGCGCGAGACCGGCAATCTACCGGTGCCACTGCATTTGCGCAACGCGCCGACGGCGCTCATGAAAAATATTGGCTATGGCAAGAATTATGAATATTCGCATGACCAGGCGGGTAATTTTTCGGCGCAGGAATATCTGCCGCAAGAGATCAGCGGTAAGAAGATCTACGACCCTGGCAACAATGCGCGCGAGCGCGAAACGCGCGAGGCGCTGAAGAAGTTGTGGGGCGAAAAGTATCAATATTGACCCGCCGTGAAATCATCGTATCACAACCGAGGCAAAGGGAGCGGTGAGGTGATTCCACTCCTTAAATCATGAGTGCACTCGCTTTCATTCGGCAAATTCTCTCATATTTCAGGCAGAAACCCATTTTGCTTATTGGCATCGCGCTCTGCGTGGTTGCGGAATCGCTGTTTAATGCGTACGTGCCGATGGCCTTAAGCTTCGTCATCGACAAAGGCATTGTACCAGCTGATCGCGCCGTGCTTTTGCAAATACTCATTATTATCGGTGCAGTGACGCTGACAGCAACTGCCGTCGGCTTTGCGGGCGACTATCTCTACGCGCGCCTCTCAACGCATGTGCTTGCGGCTATTCGGCAGCGATTGTTCGACCATTTGCAGGTGTTGCCACCGTCATTTTACCAGCGCCACACCGCGGGTGAAATATCTGCCCGCTACTCGACTGACCTGTCTGCGGTAGAGCACACACTCGGCACGTGGATGAATTGGTGGTGGAAACCCATGCTCGACATCGTTGGTTATACCGCCGTCATGTTTTCGCTCGACTGGCGATTGGCGCTCTTTGCGCAACTCGTGTGGCCGATGACTCTTTTCGGCCCGCGCATCTTTGCTCCCAAAGCGCGTTCGGCGGCAGAGTCGCGCAAGACCCGCGAGGCTGAAGTATTAAATGCCGTCGATGAGGCAACAACGGGCCGGCAGATTGTGCGGGCTTATGGGCTTGAAGCGAACATGAGCTCACGCTTTGGCGCGCGCATCAGCTCGCTGGCCGGTACGATTCTGCGTGGCGCGTTCTTCACCGCAGCGCTCGAACGCTCTGCCAGCCTGGGCATCTATGCCCTGCAGATCGCGATTTTGGCGCTCGGCAGCTCATTGGCGCTGGGCGGCACACTGACTGTCGGCGGTCTCGTGGCTTTCTATACGCTGTTTGTGTCATTGTCTTCTTCGATCTATTATCTCGCACAGTACGCAGGTTCACTGATCAATGCCTCAGCAGGATTTGCGCGCATACAGCAGGTGTTGGCCGAAGATACTGCATCTACCGCTGGACAGAATAAAAGAATGATGCCTCCGTTTGGCGACAAGATCGAAATTCGGGAATTAACGCTGCACTCAGCTTCGGGCAAAACCATTCTCGACCGCATCACACTCAAAATTTCCAAAGGCGAGTTCGTGGCAATCGTCGGCGCTTCGGGTTCCGGTAAGACAGCTCTGCTGCATTCGATGCTGCGCTTCTATGAACCCGATAGTGGCAGCATCGCCGCCGACGGAATGGATCTTCAGACTGTGGACCGGAATTCTTTCCTGTCGCAGACGGCGGTGGTTTTCCAGGATTCGTTTCTCTTCAATACCAGTATTCGCGAGAATGTGCGGCTTGGCAACCCGAATGCCAGCGACCAACAGATTGAATCGGCCTGCCGCGAGGCAGAAATCCATGACGAAATTATGGCGATGCCGATGGCTTATGATTCGCCGGTGGGCGAACGGGGTTCATCGCTCTCGGGCGGCCAGAAACAGCGGCTCGCGATAGCGCGTGCGCTGCTCAGAAACCCGCTCATTCTCTTTCTCGACGAAGCGACTGCATCGCTCGATGCCTCAACCGAAACCGCAGTCAATGCGATGCTCGGGCGGTTGCGCCACGGCAGAACCGTGATACTCATCACGCACAATCTTGCCTCGGTCGTCGCATGCGATAAACTCTTTGTTTTGCATGGCGGTCGCCTCGCCGAAGAAGGTACGCATGCAGACCTGCTCAGGCAAAATGGACATTATGCGCAACTGTGGCAAAAAGAGCAACAGGCATATCAAGCCCCCAGTTCATAATCCGTACCGGATTCTTGCGATCGTCGGTTCGGTCGGGGCAATAGCTCCGCGGCGGGTATAAGACGCAAAGAACATGATGCGCTCAAAATCGCCGGTGTTTGCCACGCCCCTGTGGATCGCGCCAAAATCCATGCGGATCAGGGAAAGCGGCGGAGCTATTAGCTGGCGTATATTCAAAAAACCCGATTCATTGGCCAGTATGTCTGCCTCGATAACATCCGGGTTTTTTGCAACCAGTTCCAGAATATACGCGCGCTTTGTCTCTTGCAGCCAAACGTATTGCAGGCTGTTTTGGGGCGTCAGTTTTGTCATCGGTATGAAAAGGGTTGCATAATGCTCTGAATAGTCGAGATGCCACGGCTGTACCGCCGAGCCAACGGGATTCACAATAAAGCCGCAACCATCGAAGTAGACCCGTTCACCGTCAAAGCTGGTTTTACCAAGTTCTTCGCTCCATGCTCGAATCGCATCTTTATCGCGTGCACTCACGGTAGGAGAGTTAGCATTTTTCTGCCAAAGGTTAATCCAAAAGATTTCCCGTTTTTCCGCGCTGGCGCGCCATTCGTCTTTAAGTGTCTCCTTCAATTCAGCCAGACAATCCGCGAGCCTTCGCGCCTGCGCTACGGGCACACTGCCCAACAAAGCCACACCTGCAGGTCCGTCATCATATTCTGCAACAGAGACAGAGCGAACTGGCTCGTGCCAGCTCTTCAAAATAAAAACAAAGCATGCGAGCTCGCACCACAAATCTAAAATTGCCGGCAAGAGCAAAATCGCTTCGGCAAAAAAGAACGCCTGCTGCACCAGAGTCGATTGCCCGGCAAGGCTGAGATCCACACAGACTAGCAAAGAGAACACCGGGTAGGCCAGCCACAGAAAAGTGCCGAACCAGGTATATGAACCACCGGGCATGCACCAATCGAGTATAGTGCCGAAACCGCCTTGCTTCAAAAGCACCGGATAGCGTCCGCTGGCAGTCGTGGCGAAGTCAAAAACACACGCCGAGATTTCTATCGATAATGCAATCAGCAGCACGGGAAAAAGTTCCGGCGCCAGAGAAATCCACCACAAAATAGTCACGACCTGAGCGAGAATATCGGCCAGCCAGTCGATGCCCGAGCCGAAAATTGTGCTTTCGTTTCGTGCGCGGGCTACCGGGCCGTCGACCCAGTCGAGCAGCGTTGACAGCAGTAGCAGCACCGCAGCCAGCACGGGCAGTTTTCCGTAAATTGCCGCCGCTGCTGCAAAACACAGTGCAATCCGAAAATAATCGATGAGGTTAGAGTAAAAATACCGGATGTCCCTGAACCGTGTTGCGGCAACATGCTGCGCGGGATTTTCTTCGCGCCACTTTCCTGCGACGAAGCGCAGCCAACGTTCATTTTGCATGATTATTTTGGTGTCAGCAGCACATTATACCGAAAAGCCGCATTGCCATAGTCGGGCATTTCCTGCGGCGAAAACACCGCGTTCCGACCGTTTGCCCCGGCGATTTCCCGGAAGAAATCGCGCGGATAATACAGGTGTTCGGGGCTCAGGCTTGCTCCTGCTGCCCGTCTTGCTGCGATACATTCTTCCTTCGTCGCCGCATCGGGATTATCGAGTATGAAAATAGCGGCCGAAGGTTTGGCGACACGCATCAGCTCTTCGACGCCCTTGCGTGCGTATTGCAGATCAGGAAAATAGAGGAACACACCATTTGAAAATACGCCGTCGAACATGGCATTCCCAAAAGGCAGTTTTGTCGCTTCAGCAACCTGAAAATCCATCGTCGGTAATGCGCGGCGCGCAATCTCAATATGTGGCGCAGAAAAATCCACGCCGGAGAGTGATGCCCCCAAATTTGCAAGCAATGCCAGCACCGCACCGGCCCCGCACCCCACTTCGAGAATGCGGTCTTCGGCCGTGATGCCCAGCTTTTCGCGCACGGTGGATTTGATATAGTTTCTGCTGGCTTCGCTAATCTTACCGAGCGCCCCGTCAAAGCCATCGGCGGTGAAAAGATCGGCTATCGAATAATTGCCCGGCTGACTGGCGCTCTGTCCTTTTCTCTCCCAGATTTCTTTCCAGCTTTTTTCCGACATTGAATATTTCCGAATCGGGAGAAACAGGCAGGTTGGATTCACCGTCAATCGATCTTGCGCTGAGCACCCGATCGGCAACTGATATTGATTCTCGTTTGACATTGGGGTAAGCAGAGCCTTTTTATTGTTGCTGGTTGCCTCGCCGTTCAGATTTGCGTGAATAACCGGCGCCTTTCTAAAGCAGAACCGGAAGGATTCATGGTGACTAAAGCATATTCTCCCTTTGTCTGGGATAACCGTTACGCAACTGGAATCGAGATCATCGATTCGCAACACAAAAGGTTATTCGGTCTCACGAACCAGATGTTGCAGGCGGCGGCGGAGAATGCAAAAAATTCGGTATTAGCGGAGCTGCTTGCACAAATCGAAGAATATGCTTCGACGCATTTCAGCCACGAAGAATCGATCATGGAGTGGGCAGGCTATAAAAATCTCGCAGAGCACCGGGAACAGCATGGATTGTTGCGCGAAGAACTGGATTATTTTGCCGCAGAACTCGAAAAAGGGGCTTTAACCCCACACGAGCTGGCAGAATTTATGCAGAGCTGGCTGGCCAAACATATAATCCACGAGGACATGAAATACCTGCCGGCGGTGAAGAAAAAACAAAACGCCTGAAAATCCGGATTTATATTTCTCGGTGCCTATCGGGCGCTCAGCCGCAGATTCTTCATCGCGGCAGCTAGCAGCGCCATCAGCACCAACAGAATCACTGAATACAATAGCGACAGGCCTTTACCGGGCAACGGGATGTGAGCCAGCCCTTGGTACAGCATCGTCTTGATGCTCACCCCGGCCGGTGTTTTCCACAGCGCCAGTGTTTTGCCGACGACACCGCTCAGCACATAGATCATGAGCGGGTTGCGGCCCATGCTTGCAAAGGGGATAGAGAGCCGGTATAGTAGCTTCGGCTCCTGCGTGTTTATTTTTTCGAGTGCCGCGAGCAATATAACTCCTGCCGCGCCGGTCAGCAGCACATAGGGTAACGTCCACAGGTTTTTATTGATCGGTTCGACCAGCGCCATCAAAAGCCCGGTTGTGCTGAGTAGCAGTGCCAGGAAAAAACGCTGCCGCCTTGTCTCGGTCATGCCTGTTGAAAGCCGAAAAGTCAATCCACCTAAAAGGAAGGTTATCACCGCCGTGAGAGAGGTGAACAGGCCTTCGGGGTCGAACGGTATTTTCTGTACCTTGTAGAGCATCGAGGCCGGCAAGAGACTTGTGTCAATGAAGCGGGCGAAGTTGTCTTTGAGTTCAAAGCTGCGTCCGTAGAGAATATCCGCACCCTGCACCAGCGGCACACGCATGCAAATTTCATACGCAGCAGCAATGAGGATCAATACCGAAACTAAACCTTTGACCGTCAAAAACCGGCGTAACACGACGCCCGCGATCAGCACACAGATTGCGATACGCTGCAGTACCCCGAACACGCGCAATTTTTCGAAAGAGAACTCAGTGCCTGGTAACAGTCCCAGAGGCCACGCGTTCAGAAACATGCCGATGAGAAACAAGATCGCCGCGCGGCGCAGGAGCGGCAGATAGAAGGGTGGAATTTCGCGCTCTACGAGGGTTAGCGCACTGGCGCAGTGCGGGCCGTTTGCTGCCAGCGGCGCATAGAGCCGGTCAATTTTGAGCGCCGCCGCATAACCGGCCACGAATAAAAACAGCGGAAACACGATATCCGCGCCGAGAAAGCCATGCCACTCGGCGTGCCGCAGCACAGTAAACATCTCTTTCCAGTCGCCGGGATTGTTCACGACGATCATCAGCGCAATCGTGAGTCCGCGCAAGAGGTCGAGGGCGTAGTTGCGATTTGCCACTATGGGGGTGGGTTTAAACCCACCCCCATAGTGGCAATTTTATTGGTCGCCCTGTTAAAGTCGGTGTACACTAATGTTATAACATAGGAGCCCGATGGAACACACCACCAAAATACGCGCGATTGGCAATTCGCAGGGAGTTACGCTCCCCAAGGCCCTGTTAGAGCGTTATCACCTAAAAGAGGGCGACACAGTAACCACGATTGAAACGCAGGACGGCATTTTACTGACGGCGCAAACCGATGCCTTCGACAAGGGTATGGAGGCATACCGCAAGGGCGCCGCGAAATACCGGAACGCCATGCGCGAACTTTCAAAATAATGGAAGAGCCGATTTGGCTCGAAGCGCGGCTCGTGCTCACGATGCACGAAGAGCAGATTCGCGAACATGGCGGCAGCTATGGCGTTCGTGATGAAGGTTTGATGGAATCTGCGCTGGCGCGACCAAAACAACTGTTTCATTACGGAGAAAAAGTGGACATGCTCGCCCTCGCGGCAGCTTACGGACATGGCGTTGCAAAAAACCATCCGTTCGTCGATGGCAATAAACGGACCGCCTTCCAGTGCATGTACGTTTTTTTGTACATCAATGGCATCGAAATCACCGCGAGCGAAATTGATGTTGTCGTCACCATGCTCGGCCTTGCGGATGGCAGCATCTCTGAAATGCAACTCGCTGCATGGCTGAAGGCAAACTACGAAAAGATTGCATGACCTCTGACCTGTCTGCCTTATTCCAGAGCGCGCTCAAAGCGGCCGGCCGCAATGCGACGCTCATAAAAATCACCCCGCTCGTGCCCGAGGCCTCGACGCGCAGGTATTACCGGTTAACGCTCGAAGATGGCTCTACCGTGGTGGGGGTTGAGGAAGATACGGCTACTGCCATCACCAACATGCCGAACGTTATTGCGGTGCAGAAGTTTTTGCATGAGCGCGGCGTTGCAGTACCCGAAATCTATTTTGCAGACCCGGCCGCAGGGGTGATGCTGCAACAGGACCTCGGTGACCTGAGTTTCAACCAGGCGCTCAGAGAAAACCCCGGCAAGACGGATAACCTCTATCAAGACGCCATTCGCCACATGTTCAGCTGGCAACGCCTTGCCGACGATGGCCAATGCCCTGCTTTCAGACTCAGCTTCGATGTCGAAAAGCTGATGTTTGAATTCGAATTTTTTATAACGCACACGCTTTTGGGTTATTACCGGGCAAAGCTCAGCGAGGCGGATTTATCCCGGTTGCGCGCACAGTTCTTGAAGATCGCCGAGGCACTCGCAGCGCCCGAACACAAGGTGTTCACGCACCGGGATTACCACTCGCGTAACATCCTGTTGGTTAAGCCGCTGATGGAACCGGCTACGCCGGTTCCATCACCGACAGACTCAACATGGCGACAGCATATAATCGATTTTCAGGACGCACGCATGGGGCTCATGCAATACGATCTGTGCTCGCTGCTGTGCGATGCTTACGCGCCACTCTCACCCGAACGCAGGACAAAACTTCTCGACTTTGCTTTCGAAAATGGGAAAGAAATTCACCGCCAGACACGCGGCGAGTTCGATCATTTCTGGCTGGTGAGCGCGTTCCAGCGCACGGTCAAAGCCATGGGCACTTTTGGCAGGCAGGCTGCACTCGGGCGCGATGATTTTGCCGCGTATCTCAATCCGGCGCGGCAGGCATTGCGTGAAATTACAGCAGCCTCTGCAGAACTGCGGTCATTGGCCGAGCCTCTTGAAAATATGGCCGGTAGCGCACCGTAAAACGTTACCTCTTAATGGATCTTCGCCTACCAGTTTCAGCGGGAAAAATTGCCGCGCTTCTCGCGCGCATGGAGAAACTCGGCGTGCGCGAAGCAGAGCTCGAAGAATCATTCATTCGCAGCGGTGGCAAGGGCGGGCAGAACGTGAACAAGGTTTCGACCGCTGTGAGGCTCTCGCACCCGCCAAGCGGCATGGAAATCAAGTGCATGCAGCACCGCACGCAGGGCATGAATCGCTATGCGGCGCGGGTGCTGCTGTGTGAGAAGCTCGAACAGAAAGAGCGCGACGCGAACGCGATAGAAAATCCGGCTCACAAAAAGAAACGGCTCGCTAAACTCGACCGCGCCCGCAAAGCCCGGCGCAAGGCCAAGGCGAAAGCGGAGAAAAAACCGAGACAACCAGATTGGAAAAAATCGGGGGAGTGGTGATGAACGGTTTCTTACTCGCAGCGGGCCGCGGCACGCGCCTCAAAGAGCTCACCGCCAAAACGGCAAAACCCGCGTTGCCGGTCGGTGGCCTGCCGATGCTCGCGTATTCGCTGAATTTCTTCTATACTGCCGGCGTGAAAAAACTGGCGGTCAACACGCACCACTGCCCTGAAACCATCACACGCATACTCGACAGGGCAGAGCATCCGTGGCAGCTGCATGTTTCGCAGGAGACCGATCTGCTGGATACAGGCGGCGGAGTCAAAAAATGTGAGTCTTTTCTGCGCGATGCGCCGGTACTGCTCGCGAATGCAGACATCGTGGCGGACGTCGACATCCCAAAATTGCTGCGATTCCATGCCGCAAGACAGGCCGCGCTCACGATTGTGGCAGTTCCCCACCTACGCGCGCATGAAATTGCACCGATTACGATCGGTGAAGACGATACTATCACCGACATTAACCGTACTTTCAGCCCGCAAAGCACTGGCTCGCATCTCTATGCGGGTGTAGCGGTTTTCGAGCCCGTGCTATTCGATTACCTGAAGAACGACCCCTCAAGCATCGTCTATACCGGTTACACCGGTCTCATTGCGTCCGGTCACCGGGTTTGTGCGTACATCCACCGCGATCGCTGGTATGACTGCGGCACACCCGAGACCTATGCCGAGGTGAACCGAGCCGTGGCCGCAGATGCCTGGCACTGGCAAAGACTCTTACGCCCTGAGATTGCTGCGTTGAGCGATTAATCCTAAGTAATTTGGCAGAATTTCCAGATTACACAATCAGACCAGATCACGCAGGATGAATTTTAGCTCCGGCGAGCGTCATTTCCGCTTCGGGCTCTAACCCAAGGCCCGTACTGTTGATGACGGCGGCCAGCATTTCGTAGGCGCCGATGAGCAGCACTTCAGAGATGCCGCGCAGGCCGAACTTACTCGCGCTGTACGCAGCGTGCCACCGTAGGCCGAAGAGCCCTGCAGCTGAGGAGACGTTCACGAGGTGGCCGCCGTTTTTTGCGGCGATCATCGGCGGGATAAAATTTTCGATGATGTGTATGGGTCCCATGAGGTTGATATCGACAGTGCGGCGCCATTGTTCGTGTGTGAGGTTTTCGACGGTTCCCCAGATCGAGATACCTGCTATGTTCATGAGCACGTCGAGGCTCGTATGCGTGCCATGGATTTCGATAGCCCATGCCTTAACGGCTTCGTAGTTCGAGATATCGAAGGCCTTAACGGAGCTCACGCGCGCGCCGAGGGATTCGCACTCTTCAGCGACGGAATTCAAAGAAGCTTCATTGATGTCCGTGAGGAAGAGTTCGGCTTTTTCGCGCGCTGCGGCGAGCGCGGTGGCTTTGCCTATGCCGCTCGCAGCGCCGGTGATGAGACACTTCTTCCGCTGCAGGTTCTTGATGGCCGTGCAAGAATATAGTGACGAGAGGTGAACCGTCAATAATTAAAATGAACAAATGTTCAGTTTTAATTTTGCTAAAATGCGCACCTGTTAAATATGCAAAACGCCATATGCTAACTCTGTTTACCGATTGACTGAGGCAACTCGCGAAGCAACTTCACGCTTTACCCCAAAAAAATACAATAATCTCGGCCCCGCTGCGTCTGGAAAGGTATATATGGCCACTGATACGCTACCAGGCCGGGCACTGCCACTCATGCGATTCGAAGACACCGTCAGCACCGAAAAGAAAGGCCTGCTCTCCTTTGTGAAGAGCCGGGTGAACTCTGAAGACGACGCAGAAGACATCGTGCAGGATGTTTTTTCGCGGCTCTACGAGGGCAACCTGATTGAGACCATTGAAGACATGACGGCATGGCTCTACCGCGCTGCGCGCAACAAGATTGTGGATTTTTACCGCAAGCGGCGGCAGAACACAAGCCTCGATGCGGCAGATGCAATTGTGCCGCAGGCGACGCGGGGCAATGCACTCTTCTGGGAAAAGTTTGAACAGGCATTGTCTGAACTGCCCGCCGAGCAGCGGCAGGTGTTTGAGCTGAACGAGCTGTCGGGCAAAACCTTCCGCGAGATTGCGGCAGAAACCGGCGAGAGTATCAATACGTTACTCTCGCGCAAGCGCTACGCAGTGATGTACCTGCGCGCGAGACTGAATGATCTATTTGAGGATGTTGAATGAAATATTCAAAACTGAATGGGCTCACGCCGCTTCAGTTTTGAAAAAGGAGAAAAATATGTGGAAATTAGTGAAGATTCTGAAGTTCGCAGTGATTGGCACTGCATTTGTCGCCGCCTTCGGCGCGATCACGATGTACCTATGGAATGCGCTTATCCCTGATCTGTTTAAAGGGCCGGTGTTAAATTTCTGGCAGGCAGCGGGATTAATCATTCTGTCGCACATTCTGTTCCGTGGCGGGGGCTTTAAGCACGGCGGTGGTTGGCACCACCGCAGGTGGAAACACGGCATGCAGGAACGCCTCGCGGCGATGACTCCAGAGGAACGCGAGAAGTTCATGAGCCGCTGGGATTCATGGGCGTGCTGCCCGTGGCAGTCGCAAAAAGAAGAAGCCGGCAACAAGCCGGCCTGACGGTTCTGGCGGGCATTCCGGGCTTGGCCCGGAATGCCATTTCTATTACTTACAGTTTTTCGCCGCTGCGGTTTTTTGCAGCGAAGCGGTGCGGTAGCAATCCTGCTTACCTGATTTTGCTCCACCTTTCATCTTGTTACAAGCTGCGCGGCTTTTGCCGTAAGAATCGTTCACCTGTTTGAGGCAATCTTGTTTGGGCGTGCCGGCGAAGATCATGCTGGCGGAGAGTACGAGCGCTGTGGCGAGGGTTTTTATGATCGTTATTTTCATCCGGGCAGCACATGCACTCGAGCGTACGGGTCAATATAAATGTGACATAATCGGGAAATGGTTGAATAGTTAGTCGCGGTGTATCATGGGGGTAGGCAGAAAGCAACTCTTGCCATGGAAATCCATAACTGCCGTTACTTTTGGTCATAGCTATGGATTTTCATAGCTACAGATTCCCCGAAATCCGTTAATAACTACTAAATGGCTCTGTAGCGACCGCTACAGAAATAATTGACGCATCGTTCACTTATATAGAAAAACCCGCATAACCGCCAAGTGCAAGGCACATGCCGGTTTACGCGGGAAAATGCCCGCAGGAGGATTTTATGCAAATGACAGTCCGAAAAAACAAGGACACTTTCGCAGAGCCGGTCCCGGCACACTGGGCGGGAAAAGACGCCCTGCAGAGCCACGTGCTCAACACGCTGAGCCTCATGTTTCCGGGCGGCGAAGCATTCTTCATTCGCTCTGTAAAACATTTCGCCGACCGCGTTACCGATCCAGAAATGCAGGCCGACATCAAGGCCTTCATCGGGCAGGAAATGCAGCACAGCATGGCGCATGAGCGTTTCAACAAATCTGTCGCAGAGAACGTCGGCAACATGGATTGGTTTATGTGGCTCTTTACTGTGCCGACTTTTGAATGGCTTGAACCATTTGTACGCAAGAATCTCGGCTTTGAGTTTCTGCACCAGTGGGCGCTGTCGATCACTGCGGCGGCCGAAAACATGACTGCGGGTTTTGCGCAGTCGCTGTTTCAGCCCGGCGAGCTCGAAAAGATTGCCCGCCCCGATGTCCGCGAACTCTATGCGTGGCATGCCGCCGAAGAAATGGAGCACCGCGATCTCGCGTTTGACGTGTTGCAGCAGCAGGGTGGCGGCAGTTATGCAATGCGTATGTCGGGCATGGCGTTTGCGTACGGCATCATTACCGCTTATGTCACCGTTGGTACAGCCTACCTCATGGTCAAAGATAAAGAGTTTCCTTGGGCGACTCTGCCGCAGCAGGTCGTCGATCTGTTTACGAAAGAAAATTCTTTAGGCCGTGTGTTTCTCGAAGGTATGGTGGATTACATGCGTCCTGATTTTCACCCGAGCCAGCAGCCAATGCACCCTGATGCACTGGCGTACCTCGAAAAGATGGCGTCGTAGCTGCGCGTCGCGCAGCTACGGAAAAAGTTCAAGCTCGAGTACTCGGTAGCCGGTGCGCTTCATCGGCTTACCATTCATGTCAGTGGGGTATTGCTCGATCGAACCTGCAGCAGGTGTATGGTCTTCAAACACCGCTTTCATTTTCACGCGTTTGCCGTTGAGCTTCTGTAAATCTGCTTCTTTGACTTTGTCCGATGCATAGAGTGCAAAGGTGCCATCCACGGTTGTGATGACGAGCCCTAAACCGAGGTACGCATCGACGGTTTTTCGTGTCGAGGTGTCGGGCGTGTAGCGGATTGTGCCGATGAGTGCCGCCGGCTCCTTGGGGGCGCCCATCGCGACTTCCTGCCAGGTCGCCGACTGGTTCAGCATGTCTGTGTACCCGGCGAGTTTCGAGGCGCCGATGCAGGTCGCGCGCACATGTGCGTTCTTGATTTTTCCGATGTGCAGCGTTTTCTTGAAGTGCGCTGAACCGATATAGCTCTCACAGCTGCCATCTTTGGCTGAAGCGAAATCAGAATAGTTGCGGATTTCCATTTTCACGAAGGTCTCACCGGTAAAAACGGCAACGACGAGCAGAATTATTTCCATGGCCATAGACAATACGTTTCAGCGAGGGCAGAGAGGCAAATATTTTTTCCCCTCGCAGGGCAAATCAGGCGTTGACGTAGACACCACTGATAAAGGGCAGCCCGTAGTCAAATTCGGATTTATCCTTTGCGGTGAAGCCTGCCGCGAGAATGGCCGCATGCGTGTCGCGGTTCAGCTGGCAGCCCTCCGCGAGATGCCGCCAAAACGGGTTCATCAGGTTCTGCACCCATTGGCCGGCATCGCTTTTGGCGCGCACATGCTCGAGTGCAACCAGTTTGCCGCCGGGTTTGAGATACCGGCGCAGGGTTGTCAGCGTCGCCGCGGGATCGGGAACAGTGCACAGTATGAGCGTGCAGACCACCGCATCAAAGCAGCCCGCGCCAAATTCTGCTGCAAGTCGCTCATCTTCGAGTAACCACGGTTCGACCCTTACGCGCGCAGCAATTTTACCCGCAGCGCGCTCAAGAGCCTGCGCGCGCATTGCGTCAGACGGCTCCAGCGCCAATACATCCGCCCTATCGGAATAAAATTCGAAATTAATGCCGGTGCCGCAACCGATCTCAAGCACCTTTCCCGTGAGGCCAGCGAGCAGCAGCTTGCGCCGGCCGCTCAGCGCATTTTTCTCGACAGCGCTCATCAGCGGATCATACGCCGCGGAAAATACTTTGTTGTACCAGCCGTTGTGTTCGTTGCTCATGCGGCCACCTCGTTCTTGCCATAGACCGCGCGCACTGCCAATAGTGCTGGGGCTGCGAGTGCTGAAAAAGCCGCTTCAAACACCGCGTTGCCCTGCTCGGGTGCATTGCCTTCAACGCGGCTCAGAAACGCGTCAAACGTATTGCCCGATAAGTTGGCGAAGTAGATCAGGTTGAGGTATTGCACAATCTGCGCTGCTTTTTCTTCGCCATATTTTGCAATCAACCTTCCCGTGCGTGTTTTGGTCGGATTTCTTTCTGTCTCGGCAAAATGCACCGCGTAAACGAGGGCTTCTTTTTCATCGCCGAAATCTGCATCGACGCTGCTCGAGAGCAGCGCGGCAACCTGCGCCGCATCGACACCGTTATTGCCCGCAATTTCGGTATGCATCCACGTGCAATAGCGGCATCTGTTAACCGAGGTCACTGCGAGAAAAAGTTTCTCGCGAAAGGCCGGTGAGATTGCATCGGGATAGAGTAGTTTAGGCAGACGGGGTAGATCTTTCGCGATCGCAGCGATGCTTTTCGCGAGTGTTTCAGGCGTGAAGACGCGTTTGCGGAATGTATTTTTCATGGGAAGCTCCTTTAAGTATCGAATAATTTTTGAAAACGGTTAAAGACCGGTTCCAGATTGTCTGTTTTGCCGCACACCACCCGGTTATAGATCGTGCCTGAAAGGAAGCAGAATAGCATCTCGGTGGTAACTGCGTCGATGCTGAGCAGATCCGCCATTTTTCGCTTCATGCCGCTGGCCCATCGCCTCAGCAGGCCCGCGCTTTTGGGGGGTAACTCATTGCGCAGCATGTCGGCGGAGAGCAGAAACTGCATGCGCATGCCGTCGCACTGGCGCAGAAAGAATTGCAGGAGGGTTTCGAAGCGGGCTTTACGCCCATCGACGCCACATAGCTCGGCGACCAACTGTGCGTTCGAATGGCGCGCGTGGTGGAGAAACAGGTGGCAGAACAGGTCTTCTTTCGACGGGAAGTAGTGATAGAGGGTGCCGGTTGAAACGTCGATTGCCGCGGCGATGTCGCGCATTGAGACCTCGGCATAGCCACGCGTGACAAATACCTCGGTTGCACGGTGCAGTAGTTCTTGCCGGTAGCTCGCATGGTCGACCACTTTGGGCATATTTATATCGAACAGTTGATATAAAATAAGGCGTCAAGTCTTTTCTTGTTAGCTATGGATTTCCATAGCAGCCTTATTAACTACTAGGCGTCTGATGGGCAACGCCCACCGCTATGGAAATCCGTAACAGTAAACGGGGTAATGCTCTTTACATCCCAGTCAGTGCCCCCTTTATTAACTATGAAGCACCCACTTTTGGCAGCATTGGTCCTCTGTTCTGCCCTTTTCCCGCTCTTCGCCGCGGATCATCCCGCCGAACAGATTACACTTAATCTGCCCGCCGAGGTTTCTCTGTCGGCTGGCCGCTCCGCGGAATTTGAAATTACAGCCAGCATACCCAAAAACCACCACATCTACCTGAAGCACGCCAACAGGAATGGCCGTGCCGTGCTGACTAATTTCAGCGTGCCCGCAGATACGGGATTCCAGATTAAAGAAAAGAAGCAACCCGTTGGAGTGAAAGTCGACAATGAATTTGTTCTGCGCTCGACGGGCAAATTTGTCTTTGAGCTATCGGAACTGGCGATGAACGAGATGGGCAAAACGCTCACTCTGCCGCTCTCTATGCGTGTCCAAATCTGCGAAGAAGGACAGGTCGGCATTTGCTATATGCCGATAACAATCGAAAAAAAACTCAAGGTCGTGATTGCTGGTCCAGAATTTCTGACACGCGATCTGCCCGATGGCACTCTGCCATGGATCAACAATCACTCCACCGCGCTTGAAGCAGCGAAGCTCAAGAATCTGAATATTTTTGCACTCATTTCTGATCCAGCGCGTTGCGGCGCCTGCGCGTACCTTGAGAGCAAAATTTTCACCGACCCCGCTGTGAACAAGATGCTGCAGAAGCGTTTTGTACTCTACCGCGTGCCGCGGAACGAATATTCGCATGCGCCGATATCGGGCAGCTTTGGCATCCCGTTCTATTTTATCATTTCGCCTGACGGAAAGAATGTTCAGAAATGGATGGGCGCACCCGCAGCGCAGGCATTCGTGCAGCGGCTCGAACCGTATGCGAAAGACTCAGCACCGGCTGCACCTGCGGCAATTGCGAATGCGATCCCGTTGAATTCAGGCGGCAAGCGGTGCGTGATTCCGCTGAAACAGAGCTATGCATTCCAGGCAACACAAAAGGGGGATTTCAAAAGTTCAGGCAATATGCGTTTTGTGTTGAATGCTTCGTCGCCCGGCGCTTACACGGTACTGACTTTAGACCGCACGGGTGAAATCGATAGTTCGAATAGCGCACGCGTTTCCAACGGTGCGCTCGTTGTCGAAAAATTTCTCGGCGGCAGCGATCTGGTGTTTCAATGTTCGTCGTTTGGTATTGCGGGGCAGGTGGCTGCACAGGCCGTCGAAATACAGATTGAACTCCGTTAGTGTAATTCGGCCCATGCGGTTCGCAACCGATCTCGATGCGGTTGCGAACCTGATCTACGATACCGACGAATATTTGTTTCCGTTTATCTTCGGGCCGCGCTGGTATGGCCTGCCCGTGCTGAAGCGCCTGATTGCACTCGATAACAATTCATTTTCGCACCGTTTCATTGAATGCCTTGTCGAAGGTGACGAAGTGCAGGCAATACTCATCGGCTATGACCACCGCACGATCGATGAGACAGCAGAAGAGGCGGATTATCAAATTGCGCTCTCCGCTTTTGACCGGTTGCTGCTTGTTCCGAAGTTCTGGATTCTGCAACCCATTCTGGGTAAAGAGGAAGTGACGGGTGTCTATATACAGAACCTGTGTGTCGCCGCCGCGCACAGAGGGAAAGGTTTAGGTTCGCGGTTGATCCGCCACTTCATCGAAACTCACCCCGTCGATGTTTGGCTCGATGTTGAGCTCAGTAACGATGCTGCGCTGCGGTTTTATGAACGGCTGGGTTTTCAGATTGTCTCGCGCAAGGATGTGTTTATCAAGGGGTTGGGGAATTATCGTTTGGTAAGGCGGCCAGGGCCATTTCAGTAAACGCCTGTTTCGCCGCCCCACTTGTCCAAACCCGGGTTGTCGTTCAGCTTGACAGCACGTCTCTTTTTGCGCACTGCAACATATGCTGAGATACAAAGCGGATATTTTGTCAGTATTTTACATGATAATCACGACGGCTCTGCTGATCGTGAACTGGAACCTCCCCCAATTTAACGTTTGGCTGTTCCTCGGTTCAATTCTGATGGCGACCAGCTGCTTTGCCATGGCGCACAACCACAACCACATTCCGATGTGGCGGGTGGATTTTCTCAATAAGCTGACCGACTACTGGCTGACGTTGTTTTACGGTTTCCCCGTCTATGCGTGGATTCCGACGCACAACATGAACCACCACCAGCTCAACAACCGCGAAGGTGATTACACGATCACCTGGCGCCTGTCTGAGAAGAACAACTTTCTCACAATGATCACATTCCCGATCATCAGCGCGATCTACCAGCAACAGCCGACATCCAACTTTCTGAAGCACTACTGGAACACGAATAAGCCCAAATTCTTTTATTACATCTCGCAATATGTGGTATGGGGATTGTGGATTGGCGGCGCTTTTTACCTCAACCCGCGCAAGGCTCTGCTCTATGTCGCGATTCCGATGATCGTCGCGACGCAGTTTGTTCTCATTATTAACTACATTCAGCACGTGCACACCGACGAAGAGTCACAGTACAACCATTCGCGCAACTTCACCGGTATTTATAACAAGTTTTTGCTGAACAACGGTTTGCATACGGCGCACCACGAACAGATGGGCCTGCACTGGAGCCAGTTGCCCGAAGCACATGCTAAGATCGCGCACCGCGTAGACCCTTCGCTGAACCTGCGCTCGCTCGGCTGGTATGTGGTGAAAACTTACCTGCTCGCGCCGTTTATTCCTCAATTCCGCAGCAAATCAATGCGCCTTGAGCGCATGGCGATGGCGGGCGGCGGTTCTGATGAGCAGACCACTGTTGAAGATTACCGCCCACACGCGGTGAGTGTCGCGCGCGTGCAGCGCAAGGCGCCGAAAGCCAAGGCGCGCAGTACCGCGAAGAAAGCGACAGGCGCCAAAGCCAAAAAACGCCGCGCATAAGCGGCAATACCGATTATGGCGCAAGACGCTTCTTTCGACATCGTCTCTGAAATCAACTGGCAGGAACTCGCGAACGCCGTCGACCAGGCGCAGCGAGAGATTGCGACGCGCTTCGACTTCAAGGGTACCAAAGTCTCCATAACCATGGAAGACAAAGAACTGGTTCTCATTGCAGACGACGAAGGTAAGCTCAAGCAGCTCAAAGATGTGCTCGAATCAAAGCTGATCAAGCGCGGCATAGCGCTGAAGTCCGTTGACTACCAGAAGCTCGAGGCTGCATTCGGCGGCACGGTGCGCCAGAAGGCGCTGTTTATCAACGGCATTGCGCAGGAGCATGCGAAAAAAATCAATACGCTCATCCGCGATTCAAAACTGAAAGTGCGCTCGCAGGTCGAGGGTGAGAAGCTGCGTGTTTCAGGCAAGTCGCGCGACGACCTGCAGGAAGTCATGAAGCTCCTGAACGGCGCGAATCTGCCGATTCCGCTTCAGTATACCAACTACCGTTAATTTAGTGTTCGCAACGTTTGACTTGTTAGCCCCGGACTTAAGTCCGGGGCTAACAAAATGACAAACGCAAGTATCACCGACGCATTTAAATCGAAACCGCTGGCGGCGATACCGCGCGGGTATGAAACCTTTATCACCAGCGCCGGCATTAAAGATAGCCATCTCGATCTGGGAGTCGTGGTCTCTGAAGTGCCTGCCGCGGCGGCCGCAATCTTCACGAAAAACCAGGTCAAGGGCAATCCCGTTCAGGTGGGCATCAAGCACATCAAGGCAGGAAAGGTCAGCGCGGTTGTGGTGAATTCCAAGAATTCGAATGTCGCGACAGGCAAACAGGGTTATGACGACTGCATTACAGTCTGCAAGGCAGTTGCCGGCGAACTCAAAATTCCCGTGACGCAGGTGTTCCCCTCGTCGACGGGTGTGATCGGTCGCCGCTTACCTGTGGAAAAAGTGACCTCTGCGCTCAAAGGTTTTGGCGACAAAACACAATCCCCCGCGGATCTTGCGGGTTTTGCGAAAGCCATCATGACCACCGACACGTTTCCCAAATTTGTCTCGCGGAAAATCGGCAAGGCGACGCTGGTCGGTGTGGCGAAGGGTTCGGGTATGATCGAGCCCAATATGGCGACGATGTTGTCGTATTTTTTTACCGATGCGAAACTGCCTGCGGCGACACTCAAGCGTCTATTAAAATCAGTTGCCGATGAAACTTTTAATTCCCTGTCTGTGGACACGGATACATCCACCTCTGACACAGTGCTCGTTCTTGCGAATGGCCTTGCCGGCAGTGTGAACGAGAAGGCATTTGCGAAGGCGTTTCGCGAAGTCGCGCTCGAACTGACGCGCATGCTCGCGCGCGACGGCGAAGGTGCGACAAAATTATTCACGGTCACGGTGAAGAATTGTCTGAATACTGCGCAGGCGAAAGCGATCGGCAAGAGCATCATCAATTCCCCTTTGGTGAAAACGGCGATCTACAAGGGCGACCCGAATTGGGGCCGCATATTTATGGCGATCGGTAAAACTCCCGGAGTGAAAGTGGTGCCCGAAAAAATTGTCATCCGCTGGAACGGCAGAATCTATGGCAACGACGAACTCGCAGAACTTTCTGCCTACCTGCAGCAGAATGAAGAACTGAAACTCGAGGTTTCTATGGGCACCGGCAAGGCGGCCTGGACCGTCTATGGCTGCGATTATACTGAAGAGTACGTGAAGATTAACGCCTACTACACGACCTGAGCGGCAACTTGCCGTATTGCCGCTTAAGCGGTATTAAAGAGAAAAGGTGGATTGAACGACTTTCTTGAGCTCGCCTTCGAGTTCGCTGATGGAGCGTTTCTCTTCTACGCACTGTTCGAGATGCGCTTCCACGTAAGCCTGCGCAAATTTTTTAATGGCGTTTGAAGAGGCTTTTGCCAGTTCGATTGTTTTGAGACAGTCGGCGTTGCCCGCGGCAACGATCTTCTTCAGCCCTTCGATTTGGCCTTGAATACGGCTCAGTCGGTGGATTAATGGATCTGTGTGCATACCTGAACATACTAAACCCCGTACGCATCGGCCAAAACTAATTTAGATTCTCATTCTCAATTAGACTGTATGAAAATAAACAAAAATGCCGATAATAGAGTGTGCGCTTCGCATTTGTCCTATGCATAATGGCTGGTAGTGTTCACGCTGTAACCTACCGCGTGACTGCCAAATTAACGCGTTTCAAGGTCGTACCAGGTCATGTCGGGCCTGATCGGAGAATTATCCCGGGCGTTATCGAAATGGAGCTGCAGAATGAACCGGAACAATCTGCGCCTCAGAAGCGGAAGCCTGTCTATACTCCGCACCGTCCCCCATCGCCCGGCTATCGCATTGTTGGCCGGGTCTCGCGCATAGACCCGGTGACAAACGTTGCCGAAGTCGATATTGAAGAACCTCTCTCGGCAGAAATGACCTACCGAATTATCAATGAGGCTGGCGAAACGCTCGGTACCGCGCAGGGTATTAAATCGACCGAAGAGGGCGTCTATAGCTTTCATTTTGATGCGCGCCGCCGCAACCTCAGTGCAGGGAGGCGCATCATATTGTCTGCTCAGGTTGCCCAGTTCAGTGCGCTTGCTGACCGGCCGCGTGCGCAGAAAGAGCCCGCACTGCGGTTTGAAACGAAAGATACTTCGCCAATGGCTTATGTCGCAGAGGGGCCGTTTGTGCTCGGTGGGCAGCAGACGAATGCGCTGCATTTTATACCAGCAGAGCGTGACGGCCGGGCCGCCAACCGTGTCGATGTTGCCGCATTTTTTATCGACCGGAACGAAGTGACGATCGGCCAGTATATGCGCTACCTGCAGGAAACCCGCAGCCGTATACCCGATAGCTGGCTCGCTAAGAATCCGCAGTTGCCGGTAACGCATGTGACATACGAAGATGCGGATGGATACTGTTCATGGGCAGGCAAACGGCTGCCGACAGAACTCGAATGGGAAAAGGCCGCCCGCGGAACGCAGATAATTTCCAATGGTGATGAGACTTATACTGAGGCACGCAGCTTTCCGGTATCGGACGACCAGGCGGCGCAACTCTGCGTGACCGCCGATGGTGCTGGCCAGCCCGTCGCAGTTGACCGGCTGAAAGACCAGAATGCGCTCGGCATTTCAGGCATGTGTGGTAACGCAGCCGAATGGACAAGCAGCTGGCTTTTACCTTACCGAGGCAGTACTCTACGGGACGAACGTTTCGGAAAAAGGTTCAAGGTCATTCGGGGGGGCTCGTATGAACACTCTCTCGACATGGCGAAGAGTTATGTGCGTCTCGCAGGGGGTATACCGAGCCTCTCACGCGATCGCCGTGCGGGATTCCGCTGCGCGAAAAACGAGTAGTCCCATTTTTAGAGCGCAGATCAGCGCGGGATTCTAATTCAGCAGCTGCTGCTTAACCAGCCGGGTAAGTTTTTTGTGCGTAACCGCGGAGAGTTTTGGTCCAAGGCTTGTAATGCCGGGGGCAGTACCACGCCATAGATGTCTGAGCGTCGACAGAAATGAACTCGCTGTAACACGATCGACAGCTGAAAGATATTCGCGCCAGTCGCGCACAACGCCATAATAGAGATGCATGCGCGCATTGTAGCTTGCGCGGCGGTATGCGCTTTCCATCGAAAGTTCGATGCTACCCTTGAGGCCTGATTTGCTCTCTTCGAGCTCCCCTGCGTCGATGCCTGAGGCGAGTGCGTTAATTTCATCCAGGGCGGTTTCTACCGCAACGCCAAATTTGTCGGGTGACGAGGCGCAGAAGATGCCCCATACGCCTTCGTGCAGAAATTGCGAATGGAATGTGCTGACGCTGTAGCATAGGCCTTTCTTTTCACGCAGTTCGATAAACAACCGGGAAGACATGGTGCCGCCGAGATAATGGGTCAGCACCGCCAGGTCGGCCGGCTGATCGAGGTCGGCTTTGAGTCCTGGCAGCGACACGACGAAGTTCACCTGCTCCAGTTTTTTACTCTGGTGTTTCAGGTTGCTTTGTTTTACTGGGCGCGCCGCCTGGAATTCAGGCGAGGCGAATTCGGCCGAGCGAAACGCCGGCGAGCCCTTGAGGTCGTGGTCGTTACGGTCGAAGCATCCCGTGATGTTGCGCATCAGCGCGTTTTTTTCCGTCGCAGAATTATACAGTGCACCCGCGAGCGAGAGCACAGCACCCGACGGGCCATAGTGCGAGGTGTAATACGCGTACAATCCGTCGCGCGTCGATTTTGAAATACCTGAAGCGTGGCCCGCTACCGGTCGGCCCAGTGAATTATCGCCAATCTGGTGGCTGTAAAAGAGATCAAACAGGAAATCATCGGGTTGGTCTTCACCCATCTTGAGTTCTTCGATGATGACCTTTTTCTCCGATTCAAATTCGCTTTTGCTGAACAATGAATCGTAAAACATATCGGCGAGCACATCAAGGGCGACGGGTATATGCCGGCCGCTGAGGCTGATATAATAGTCTGTCATTTCCTTGCTGGTGGAAGCGTTCAGGTGCCCGCCCAACCTGTCGACCGCGCGTGAAATTTCAGTGTAATGGCGTTTCTTGGTGCCTTTGAAAAGCATGTGCTCCACAAAGTGTGAATAGCCTGCCTCGTTGTGGCGTTCGAAACGCGAACCGACAGGCAACCAAAGACCCACGGTTGCGCTCGTGCGGTGAGGGATGTTCTCGAGCAGAACCGTCAGCCCGTTGCCCAGCTGGTAACGCTCCACACCGGGCTTCGGTTGGCTTTGGAACCAGTTCATCTTTTCCGCGGCCGATTACTCAGCGTCGCGGATAGAAAGGGAGATTTTGCCCTGGCGGTCAATCGCCAGAACTTTCACTTTGACCTGCTGGCCTTCTTTCAACACGTCGCCCACATTGGCAATGCGTTGCGCAGAAACTTTGCTGATATGGCAAAGTCCGTCGCGGCCTGGCATAATTTCGATAAAAGCACCGAAATCCATGATCTTACGCACTGTGCCCTCGTAGATTTTGCCAATCTCTGCATCGGCAAACTGCCCTTCGATCATTGCGCGCGCCTTACGCGCAGATTCGCCATCGTTTGAGGCGATCTGTACAAGACCATTATCGTCCACATTGATCTCGGCACCTGTCTTCTCGATGATCATGCGGATGTTTTTACCACCGGGGCCGATGAGTTCGCCGATGCGGTCACGATCGATAGTGAGCGTCGAAATGCGAGGTGCATTGTCTTTCAGTTCTGCACGTGGCTTGGCGATCGCCTCACCCATAATTTTCAGAATATGTTCGCGACCGGCTTTCGCCTGGTGTATCGCTTTTTCCATAATTTCGTAGCTGATACCCTGTACTTTTGTATCGAGCTGAAATCCGGTGATCCCTTTGGTTGTGCCGGCGATTTTGAAGTCCATATCGCCGAAGTGATCTTCGAGACCGGCGATATCTGACAGAACGGCAAATTTATCACCAGAGGTGATGAGGCCCATTGCAATGCCGGCGACAGGTGCCTTAACCGGCACACCGCCGTCCATCATGGCGAGCGAGCCCGAGCACACGGTCGCCATGGAAGAAGAACCGTTTGACTCGAGAATTTCTGAAACCAGGCGCATCACGTAAGGGAAGCGGCCTGCGTCCGGTACAACCGCGGAAAGAGAGTTTTCCGCCAGTTTGCCGTGGCCAATTTCGCGGCGGCCGGGGCCCATGAAGCGCTTCACTTCGCCGACGCTGAACGGCGGGAAGTTATAGTGCAGGTAGAAGCGGCTCGATGATTCGCCCTCTACGTCGTCCGTACCCTGAGCATTGCTTTCTGTGCCCAGCGTCAGAACGCCGAGTGACTGCGTTTCACCGCGCGTAAACAGCGCCGAACCATGTGCTCCAGGCAGTACGCCAACGTCGATGCTTATCGCACGTATTTCGTCGAGCTTCCGTCCGTCGGCGCGCACACCGTCGTGGAAAATCTGGTCACGGACGACATCGACTTCGAGGTCTGCGATCAAAGATTTTATCAGTTTTTCACGCTTCTCAGCTGCGTCTTTTTCAAGAGAAGCAAATTCAGTTTTGAATTTTTCGAGAATTGCTTTTTTTGCCGCATCGATAGCAGCCTGACGATCAAACTTGCCTTTAATTTCATTTGCTTTCTTCATATCGGCAAGACCGATATCAGCGATTTGCTTGCGCAGCGCCGAGTGGTCTTCGGGAGCGGCAACTTCCTGGCGTGGCCTGCCCGCTTTTGCCTTGAGTTTCAGCTGCATTTCGCACAGGCGCTTGATTTCTTCATGGCCGTGCTTCACAGCTGCGATCATGTCTGCTTCTGTCGCCTCGTCTGCGAGGCCTTCAATCATAGTCACAGCTTTGCTGGTTCCGGCGAGCGCAAGATTGATGTCCGCTGCCTGTATTTCGTCGCGGTTTGGGAACAAAATAAACTTACCGGCTACGCGGGCAATTCGTACGCCTGCAACCGGGCCGTCGAATGGCAGGCCCGAAATCGTCAACGCGGCTGAAGCTGCGGTGATCGCGTGCACGTCGGCGCTATAATTTTTTTGCGCGCTTAAAAGCGTGATAAAGATCTGCACCTCATTGGTGTAGTTATCGGGAAAAAGAGGACGAATCGGGCGGTCGATGACGCGCGAAATCAGGATTTCTTTGTCAGAAGGCCGGTTCTCGCGCTTGAGAAAGCCACCAGGAAAACGGCCGCCGGCGTAGTATTTTTCGCGGTATTCTACCGTCATGGGGAAGAAGTCGAGTCCTTCACCGGACTTTTTTGCGCCCGTCGCGTTGGCCATGAGCACCATATTGCCCCAGCGTAGCAGCACCGAGCCATCAGCCTGCCGGGCCCACATGCCCGTTTCGAGTTCATACGGTTGGCCGTTTAAATCCACAGCCTCTTTGTGTACTTTAAAATCGTGTTGCATTTTAACCTTCTTGAAAAACAATGCGAGAGAATATGTCTATGGCGCACGCGCCGCAGGCATATTCTCTCGCGGAACCTAAAGGGAGGTTATTTACGGAGATTGAGTTTTGCGATGAGCGCTTTATAGCGATCAACACTGTTACGGCGCAAATAGTCGAGCAGACGGCGTCTTTTACCGACCATTTTGAGAAGCCCGACGCGAGAGTGGTGGTCTTTCACATGTGCCTGAAAATGGCCGGTCAGTCTGTTGATTTTTTCAGTCAACAGGGCCACCTGGACCTCTACGGAACCGGTGTCTTTAGAGCTTTTCTGGTGTGATGCGATCAACGTCTTTTTTTCTGCAGCTGCGAGCATAATATCCTTTCTTTAACTTATCCCTTTTGTTTGAGGCAGAGTTCAGGCATTAAACAGGCTGACAAGCGATTTGGCTTTCCAACGGATCCAAAAATCAGTATTCCAGCATATGGGGGCGGCCAAAGGTATAACGCATCGCCAATGAAACTGTTGTTCCTGAGGCGTTTAAAGAGTCCGGGGCCGAGTAGAGCATCGCATAAGCCACCCCGATTCGGGGTATCACTGAAAGTTCATGCGTAAGTTGGATTTCGAGGCCTGAACCGATTTCTGCATACATGGCGGTTTCGGCACTGGATATTGTACCGTCCAGACGCGGCATTTTTGCGTTGATTGCACCCGCTTCCAAGTAAGGTAGCAATGTCAGAAAATTCGGCAGGAGGGAAAATTTGATTTCTAGTCTCATTGTCGGGATTATCATGATTTTCACAGGGGTTACGGTGGGTTCTGAGAGCAGTACAGTAGGGTTGAAAAACAGGTTGAAATCGCGGAATGCAAGACCAATTGCCGGCCCACCGCCGATGCCTGTAGGCGTTTTGAGCGGAACAAGGGCTTTGCCCGCAACCTCCAGCAGTAAACGATCGGAAAATTTTGCCGGTTGTTGTTCTGCGAGCAGGCTGCCGGTGAACATTAGCGCGCTGAGCGCGATAATTATTTTTGATCTGGTTTTCATATACTTCTCCACTATTTAGTCTGACTTTGTGTTGCGCTGAAAATATCCTGTACTATGCCCTGCGAGATTTCATCGACGCTGTTGAACAGCCTGACATCCACCGGCGATTGCGTGATGGTGCCGCCGATGGGTTTCTGCCTGACGAGATCATAAACTTTCGAATCGATCATCAGGCTGCCCGTTTTCGGGTCGACCGAATAAAAACCAAAAATCAGGTAATCGGCACCGGTGGCTTTCTGGAACTCTTTGAGCGTCTTTGCGTTCACATCGGCAGGGGTCTTGAACAGTTTGCCGCCAACTTCGAGGCTGTTTTTCTCATTGGCGCGTTCAAACTCAAAGATGCGTTTCATCGAATCGTCGATCGCTGCCGATAAGCTGGAACTCAGCCAGGTATATAATACGGTATTGGTGCGGTCGTAAAAATCGAGTATCGCAACGCTGGCAAGGCCGCCGCTTGCACCCTGGGCAGTCATGCGGTCCTTTTCCTCTGCAATTGCCTGGAACTGCTCTTCGGGCAGGGTTACCATAGGCCGCTGCATCTCGGTAATCATTGCTTCCAGTACATCGCCGGTCGAATTGGATTTGGCCGGAAAAGAATCCTGAAACCAGATCAATCCACCCTGATTCAGGTCGAAACCGCGCGCAAAAGAATTTTTTCCGTCGGGGCGCAGGACAATGAGATAATCGGCGCTGGTGCGTGCCCGAATGCCTGAAAGAGTTTTCGCGAGTTCGCGATCGAAGCCCGCCACTTTTTTACTCCACAGTCCCGCAAAATCATTGTATTCCGCTCGATTTGCCTCGTTGTCACCAGCAGCAGAGAGCGGCGGAATGCTGAAGTCGTCGACAACCTTCGGAGCGATGTAAGAAATTTTCCGAGATTCAATATGCCGCAATGGTTCGAGTTCATTGAGATAAGTAACGGAAAAGTCGTTACCCGAAAGAACGCGCAGGTCATAATTGTGTCCCAGTAAATAGACGTAAAAATCGTTCAGACTAACCGGCTCCAGAGGAACGATTACAGAAATTTTGCTGCCACTCGTGATCGGTTTTGCCAGGTAGCGGTCTTTTTCCAGCGGCAAAATATTCCGCAGCATATCGACCAGAACTGTTTCAGGCTGCGAATAGATATTGAATGAAACCAGCTTGCGCGTACGGCAATCGTAATGGTGCAGGCGCACAAAGACGAACTTCTTTTCAGGGACTATGGCCTCTTCGCTGTCTTCTTCGTCTTTCTTTTTTTGTTCGTATTCAAAAATCTCGCCCGTGACCAGATGCCCGTCGTCTATAAAACGCGCTATCTTTTCATATTCTTCGGGTGAGTACAGGACTTTGTTTTCGATCTTTTGTTCTTCGCGCAGGCGCGCAAATTCATTCGGGTACATCACACGCCCTTTTTGCGCCCGTGTGTACGCCTTGCTTAAAAATATAGGAAAGCGGAGAATAATCTCCTTAGAAAGAATCGTATCGCCGCGGCGCGAGAAAAGCCCGATGGCAGTCGTGCCGTCTGACCATAGTCCACTCGCGCCGGCTGAAAGCGCCAACGAAAAAATAATACAGAACCTGGTCAGCTTATGGCACATAGAACTGCCTGGTTTGCGCCGGGAGCGAGGCCCATCCATTTGCAAACCAGAGGACTTCAAGAATATTACTTTCCTTTTTGCATAATGTCGATCATCGAAGCCACGACACTCTTCAAGTCGTCTTTACGCGAAACATTCAGGTTTTGTACAAACACCAGTTGCATGTTGTCGAGTTTAATGGCACGTGCCCAGGTATAACCGGCATCCCAGCGGGAAAGGGAGAGCAAAATCACATAACGGATACCCAGACGCTTCTGCAGCGATTGCAGCATTTCGGCCTTGAGGTTTTCAAAATTGAACAGGTGCAGCTTGTAGATATTTTCAAATACTTTGTCGGCGACAGCGACCTGGCGCTGCGAGTTTTTCGGATCAAAAAGGTTCGTCACAAAGGCCGTTTTTTTCAGGCTTTTCACATCCAGCACATCGTCCGTGGTATAAAAATCGGTCGCGTTGAACGCTTTCACTTCATAGCCACCGCGCATGAATTCCATGAACACGGCGTTTTTGAGGTCGTTCTCACCTTCGATGAGCACGGCAATATTCGAGTTCTTCGGAATCGCCTCTTTTATCACATAGTTATTGCGGGTGGAACGGCAATCGGCCAGAACAAGGGCTGCGCCGAGGACAAGTAAAATCCTTTTCATGGTTAATTATCGACCAAAAGATCTCCATTGTCAACTTCATTTGAACAGATTGTCAATTAAGATGGCGGATTAATTATGTGCCGACAAAAATTCTATAATTGCGAAATCATGTTTTCCCAGAAGCTGGTCGCCGCGTAGCGCAGGTTGAGGTCGTATGAGTCGGCGATTGTTTCGGCAACATCCGCCAATGTGGCACGCACACCCAGGTTTGCCTGGCGCCGTGGTCTGAACATACGCGAGTAGACCAATAGCGGGACATATTCCCGCGTATGGCTTGTACCCTCAAAAGTCGGGTCGTTGCCGTGATCGGAGACGATGTAGAGCATATCTTCGTTTTCCATTGCGCGCAGCAGGCGTGGCAGATACTGGTCGAGGGCTTCGAGTGCTGAAATATAACCGAGAGAATCGCGGTTGTGGCCATAGAGCGAATCGAGATCGGGCAGCGTCGCGATGATAAACGACTGCTTGGCCTTGTTGGTTTCCCCTTCGCGAATCAGCTCATGCAGTAATTCAAGGCATTCGGCGTTGTCTTTAACCCCCCTCGCATCCCTGAGCGCCGCACCTTCGATCATTTCGGCGACTTTGCCGAGGGCATAGACGGGAATACCGGCATCGTAAAGGTTCGTCGCGAGGGTCGGCGCGCGCGGTGGAGAATTGAACTGTGCAACTGGAGCAGATTCGTCGACTACGAAGCTTGCAATATCCCCCGTAAAGTAGTGCACGTGTAAACGACCGAGACCGTATTTTGAAAGTACCTCCCACGCCGAATGGCCGAGCAGGTAAAATTCGTCCGGCGGAAATTTTTCTGTGTGTACCCACAGATGCATGAGCGAATCGTCGCTCACCAGCAGAATCGGATTTCCGGTGTCGAGGTGCGTTTCACCATATTTGGTCAGAAACCCCTGTTGAACGTCGTTCGAATTGCCCAGGAAAGATTTGCCCGTCGATTGTGTGAGCTCCTGCATAATATTCGCGGGAATGCCCTTCGGATAAGTCAGGTATTTTTCTTCTGCAAAAGTCCCCAGCAGTTCGCGGTGTCCACCGATGCTGTCATTGCCTTCATTGCGCTGTGTGACCTTACCGAAAAAGCCGATCGATTCTTCGTCGCGCGCCCAGCCTTTCGTGTAAGTGAGATTCGTCAAACCCATGCGCGAAAGATTTGGAATTTCGAGCCGCTCTTTCATTTCAGAGATGTGCGAAAGCGTATTTGCGCCGCGCGCGCCATAGAGGTATGCGTCGGGCTGCTCGCCCACGCCAAGGCCGTCGATGACGAGAACAATCGATTTGCCGATGCCAAGACTCACGCGCGGAAACATGCCACCCGCGAGTCTTGCCGGCAAACACTATGGCTGACCGGCAGAAATACTATGCACAGTAAGGCGGATTGTGTGCTTGTGGTGTGAATATGCGCTTAGCTATATGGGCTTTTCTGGTTACGGTGATTTTTTCCTGCGCAAAGGAGCAGAAGCAGCTGATAGTAAAAAACGGTTCTGCTCAGAAATCCATCCGCCTCAGCGAGCTAAAAAAACGATTCGGCGACAGAACCATTGAAATCGACGATTATTACCTGCACCGAAAGGTGAACTACCGTGCGATTTCGTTGCCTGCGCTGCTCAATGCGCTTGTGGCCGAGGCGGGGACTTTCGACGAATTCGTATTCCGCTGCGCCGACGGTTATCTCGCGCATGTCAGCCGCGCGGATTTTGATGCAGGCAAGCTGAACAACTTCTTTCTCGCCTATGGTGAGAGCACGGGTGCCGCATCGGGCGAAGAGGGGGATCGCTTTTCGTCCAGGATCATGCAGGGCAAGGCCGAAATTTCGCCCGAACCCTTTTATGCGGTAGCGACCGAAAAAACATCGTTCCATACGCTGTCGTGGCCCTATGAGATAGTGGCTATTGAATTGGTGGATTTCAAAAAAACACTCCCGGCGCTCTTTATCACCGGAATGGATAAAAACGCGAGCGCCGGTTTTCAGCTATTTCGGCAGGAATGTGTAAAGTGCCATTCGCTCAATTTGCAGGGCGGCGACATCGGGCCCGAACTCAACGTGCCGCGCAATATTACGGAATACCGCGACGAAGCATTTTTGAAGTCGTTTATCCGCGACGCGTCGGCTTACCGGGCAAAATCAAAGATGCAGTCTTTTGCGCATTTGAGCGATCAGCAAATCGCGGATGTGATTGCCTATCTAAAATTGATGCAACGTCATAAGATCAAACCATAACCAAACGCGGAGCGTTTGGTTATGGTCCGATGTATTGTTTCTTCGCCGCGTTGTGCTCTTTGAAGGTCTTCGAGAAAAAATGCGCGTCGTCGCCCTTGAGCACAAAGAACTTGTAATCGGTCTTCTCAGGGTTCACCGTCGCGTTGATTGCCGCGATGCCGGGTGAGCCGATTGGCCCCGGGGGCAGACCCTTCACCTTGTAAGTGTTGTAGGGTGATTCGACTTCGAGGTCTTTATAAAACAGGCGCGCCTTGGGTTTTTCGAACAGGTACTGTACAGTGGCGCACGATTCGAGCGGTTCTGAATCGCGCAGGCGGTTATGGAAAACCGCGGCTATCAGCGCGCGTTCTTCTTTCAGTTTCGCTTCGCGCTCGACGATGCTCGCGAGAATCACCGTGTCATGGATTTTGCGCGGCTCGGTCGGGAAGTTTTTTACCTCTTTGGTCTTTTCAAAGAAGTGCTCGATCATGTGTTCGATGATCTTGTCTTTTGGATAACCCTGCGGCAGAAAATACGTGTCAGGAAACAGATACCCTTCAACCGTCTGCGCGGGGATTTTGTATTTATCGAGAATCGTTTTTTTTCCTGCGTACTGTAGAAATTCATCGCGCGATGCAAAAAATTTCTTTTGTGCAAAGAGATCGCCGATCTGCCGGTTGTGCAGACCTTCGGCAATCGTGATGCTGATAGTTTTGGTCTTGCCGCTCGTCAGTGTCTGCACGATTTTCGAGGCAGACATGCCGTCGTGCAGGTCATAGACGCCGAACTTGAGTTTGCTCGATTTTCCCGTGAGGCGCATATAGAGCTTGAAAAAGAACGGGCTTTGTATCAGCTTTGCTTCTGCGAGTCGCGCAGAAACCGATGACAGGTTTGAGCCGGCCTTGACCGCAAAGTCCACGTGGCGCGAGCCGTCTGCTACCGGGCGCAGCGAAAAGTACATCACTGCCAGGCCGACGAGAATAACCCCGGCAATGCCTCCACCGGCAAGAATGAGTGGTTTACGGATTTTCTGCATATTATCTTGTAACATATTTTTGCGGGCTCCCGGTACAATTGATTGACGTGGTGTAAAGCGGCATCAGGTTCTGACGCCTTCGGGCGACCATGCAAAAATTCCGCCTGCTTTTTCTCTTTTGTGCGCTCTGCGTTGCTTGCCGCAAGTCATCGGCAAACAGTGAGGCCCTGACCCGCTATGCGAAAATCGACACATCTGACAGTAATAGCTTCATTGCCTTTTACGCACAGGGTTTGAAGCTGAACCCGAAGACACAGGCCGCCGGCAAAATGCGCGCGTTTTTCCTGAGCGCAATGCTCTCGCCTGATCTGAGTAACCCGTGCGCCGCGTGGGATTGCATTGTGAGCGGCATGCAGGCAATCGGCATCAAACAACGCTCGGGGCTTTTTGGTTACGCAATCTACCATCTTGCCGATTTTGCTTCTTCGCAGGGCAGCCACGCCGAGGCCGCGGCATTGCTCGCGATTGCAACGGACATGCCGCCCGCGCTGGAACGCAAGACATCGCTATTGCGCGGCAAAGTTTTACAGTTTATGAATTCTCCCGAAGCGGCCGCACATTTCCGCAAGCACGCCGAAAAATTCAGCGACGCAGAATCTTTGTACTTTGCCGCCGCGGCACTCGAACGGGCGGGCGATAAACAGGCAGCACTCGAACTTGCGCTGCGCGTGCTCGATAAGCCTGAAGCCGATTCGCCGTTTTCGCTCTCTGGTATGCTGGTGCGCAACATTCTGGGGCAGGGCATCTACACCATGGAGAATACGCTGGCGCGCATTCGGCTCATGGAAGCGCTGCGCGTCGCCAAAGACCGGGCGAGCGCGCTCAAACTCTTTCAGTCGGTGCTGAAGCAGAAATTGTCGAATGCCGAAAGCCTGCTGTTCATTCACTATGGCGCGCGGCTTTTGATCGACCGGAACGACTTCATTTCGGTGAAGAATATTTTCACTATTAATGCAACGGATTTTCTCGCAGACGGCAATGATAAACCAGCGCTTGATATTTGCGAACGGCTGCTGAAAAAGAAACAGTTTGTCCTTGCTGAATCGCTCTATGCGATCAATCCGCCTACAAAGGCAAGATTGCAATGCCAGTTGCGTTCTGCGCAGCGCACCGGGCAGTATCATTCGGGAGTGCAGAAAATCGCCGCGGCCTACATTACAGATTTCGACGGCGAATCGACCCTCGCCGAGCGCATGTATCTGCGCACCTGCTTGCCGGCGACCAAGGCCGCAACGGGCATTTTTTCGGCAGCCTGTCTAGAAGATCTTCGCGCCGTAACCCGTGGCAAAGCGACCGGTGCAGCCGCGCGCTACTTTCTTGCGCGCCACTATGATGCGCACGGTGAAAAGGACAAGGCGTTCGACATCGTGAAAGAGATCGCCGCGGGTTATGCCGATGATTTTTATTTTTATCGGCTGATCGAAAAACCGCTCGGCGTGCAGAAAGAGCGCGCCGCAACTTTTAAGGCCGGCAGTTCGCGCGACGATAAACTCACCGATGCGTTGCTGAGCGTTGATATCAGCCGCGCCCGTGATATCGCTCCCGTGGGTGCCCTTGTCGATCTCGAGAAGGATGTACACAAGGTACTGCAGAACCTCGACGACTTGCGGCAGGTCGCGCTCCTGCTATTCGCCGCGGATAGCCGTGACGAGGCACGCGAACTTATGCGCGGCGACGAAAAAGCCAGCGTGTATAAGAATCTCATTGCATTGGGCGTGGCGTCGGGCAAAAGCGACATCGCGCTCTTCGGCGTAAAACAATGGATCCGGGAAAAAAAGCTCAGACCGTTTTTGTTCGAAATTCCCGCCGGCTTGCGCAATCTTTTGTATCCCACTACGTACGGCGCGCATGTACAGAAATACGCCGCGGAGAGCGGCATCGAACCAGCTGAAGTCTACGCGCTCATCCGGCAGGAGTCGCAGTTCTTTCCCGGTGCGATCAGCGTCGCGAAGGCGCAGGGACTGATGCAGCTCTTGCCCTCGACCGCCAAACTCGTCGCCGCAAAACTAGGCATGAAGAAGTACGACCTGTTGAAGGCAGAAGACAATATTCGGCTGGGTATCGGCTTTATGCACGACATAAAAGATTCGTACACTGCCGACTATGTCGGTCTCGCGATCGCCTATAATGCAGGGCCCGGGCGTTTCACGCAGTGGAAAAAGAAATACAGCGCCGATGAAGATATCTTTGTCGAAGAAATTCCGTTCCAGGAAACTTACCATTACGTACGGGTATTGCTGGCCGACCGCGCCAAATACAGGGCGATACTCAACACACCAAAATAATGGATCGCAAAAAACTTCTCGATGTTGCGCGCCGCAGCCCGCTGTTCCGCGCAATCGGCGATAAGCAACTGAAGAAAATCCTCGAACATTTTCATATGCACCACCTCGAAAAAGGTGATTACCTGTTTCGCGCCGAGCAGCGCAGCCGGGTAATGTACATTCTGGGCGACGGAAAATTGCGCGTCGAAAAAGCTGTGCCCGGTGCGCCACCACTGAAAATAGCGGCACTCTCTCCCGGTGATATTGTGGGCGAGGTCGCGCTTCTGACGGGGGAGAGGCATTCGGGGCAGGTGCGCGCGATGACCGACGCGTATTTGGCGGGCATCACCAAAAAAGAACTCGATCCGCTGCTCAGGCACTACCCCCGCCTGTTGCAAAACCTCACTCGCATCGAAGCGATGCGGCTCAGGCACAATATTGTGCGCGATAAACAGGCGTTCCACGAACTCGGATTCATCGTGCACCTGTATTTTACGACGCCCGCCGATTACGGCGCGTCCGCACCCAACATCACCTCGGCTCTCGAAGCGGAAAAACTCAAGACCCTGCTGATTCTCGAAACACAATTTCTGCGCGGGGTGGGTGAGAACGTCGCTGAGCTGCGCAGCCGCGTGAACAAGGTGTTGCTGAAAAATTCCTCCGCCTACCTGCATGTGTCGGCGATGCAGCAGCAGCCGGAGATTTTGCATGCTCTCATTCGTCTTGCTGACCGGCTGGTGGTCACTGTTTCCGAAGATGAAAAATCGGTGCACGCGGCTCGCCAGATTCTGACCGACAAGCAGTCTCGCAGCCGGGTTGCAATGCTGAATGCCGTGCTCACGACAGTACACCATGCTTCGCGGGATCACTTTACCGTTTCCGAGGTCGAAAAGCACCTGCACCTGCCGGTCAAAGTGCGCCTGCGACTCGGCAAAGATTTCTGGGTGCGCAACGACTTGCGTGGTGTACTGATCCAGTGTTCGACAATTGCCCGGGTGATTTGCCGTACCTCGCAGGGCATTGCGTTTGGCGGTGGCGGCGCGCGGGCACTGAGCGAAATTGGTATTTTGTCTGAATTCGAACGTTACAAAATTGGCTTCGACCATGTCGCGGGTACCAGCATGGGATCGCTGATCGCAGCACTCTACGCGCAGGGACTGAGCGCACGCGAGATGAGCGAGCGCTTCAAGGAACTTTTACCCAATGATAAGGGGCTGTTGCGCTACAACTTGCCATTTATTTCATTCTTTCGCGACAAAAGTGTGAACCGTATTCTGCGCAGGCTGTTCGGTAAAACCCGCATTGAAGACCTGCCCAAACCGCTGACCGTTATCGCTGCTGATCTGATCTCAGGCCAGGAAATCAGAATGACAAAGGGGCTGGTGTGGCGGGCGGTGCGTGCAAGCATGAGCCTGCCAGTGATATTTCCGCCGGTTAAATACCATAATTACTATCTCGTCGATGGCGGTGCGATCAACAACGTGCCCGGTAACGCACTGCGTGAGCAGGGCGTTGAACGTGTCCTGGGGATCAACTGCACTCCGCTGGAAGACAATGCGATCAGCGAATACCTGATTGAAACGAACCTCTTCCAGTTGCTAAAGCCCGGAGATAAATTCTGGGCAAACCTCAAACGCGTGCTCAAGGCGCTGCGCCTGTTTCTCACGCGCCCGCCGATTCTGCAGATTGCCAACCGGGCGATGATGCTCGAGGGGTCAGAGCTCGTCAGGCAAAAATCGCGGGAGTTCGACCTGTTGCTTTCGCCCGATGTGGCCCGCTTTGGCATGTTTGAATTTGACCGGCGTGAAGAGATTATCGATGCCGGGCGCTATTATGCGCGAAGCCATGCGGCGGATTTAAAAAGAATTTTCCGCAATCACGGCCCAGCCAGGGCTGATCCGTGATTGCGGCCGTCTTATGCCAGCCGATAAATTTTGACCGGCTGTTCGCGGCCTTTTACCTGTGTCTCGGATACAAACTGCGGCGACAGATCTTCACAGAAGCGCATGACGTCTTCTGACATCAGGAAGCGCGAACCAAATTGCTTATTGAGTTGTTCGATGCGCGACGCCAGGTTGACCACGTCGCCGATGACGGTGTATTCCTTGCGCGCCGTCGAACCCACGTTTCCGGTTACCGCATCGCCCGAGTGCAGGCCGATACCGACTGTTACATCCGGCAATCTACCGGCGGTAACTTCGGTATTGATGCGGGCGATAATTTCATTTGCGGCATTCACCGCATTACGCACGTCGCGGCCGTCGCTGAGCGGCGCGCCGAAAACCGCCATAAATCCGTCGCCTAAGAACTTGTTGATAATGCCATTATGCTTGTTGATAATTTCAATGCAGAACGTGAATATGCTATTCAGAAAATCCACGACTTCCTGCGGCGAACGCTTTTCAGAAAAAGAAGTGAAATTGCGGATGTCGAGAAACATCACGCACACGTGACGGCTTTCGCTCTGTTCTTTCTGGTGCAGCAAGGCTTCGACAACAGCCGGTGAAACATGCTGGCCAAAAATACTCGTTACCTTATTCCGTTCCTGCACGAGGCGAAACGAGTTCAGTTGCCGTTGCCGAATTTGCGACGTCACAAATGCGGCCGCAATCCCGGCAAAAAAGAGAAACATGACGCGCCCAAGGTGCATGCCTGGATGGATAAATACCTGCGCCATATTCTCCGAGCCCGGCTGCGAAAAGCTATAAAGACCGAATGCTCCGAATTCCACGCCAGCGACAAAGCCGGTGAAAAGACTCAGCTTAGGGTCGAGGCGCAGCGTAGAGAGCACGATAAACAGCGCGTAGGCGAAGGGCGCTGGCGTATACATCGCCACGATTTTTGGTTCGATAAACAGGGAAAAAAGAATCATGATCAGCGTCGGGGCGCTCGTTTCAGCCAGCGCGTTGGCGTAGCGGGCGACCAGGGGTAAGCCACGGTCTTTACGGCCATACCAGCCGAAAACGTACCGCGCTCCGATGCAGTATATGGCATATCCGAAAAAAACCAGCGCCGACCATAGTTGAAACCTGCCGGCCTGCGGGCCGAGAATCGAAGCAAATTGCTGGTGGAACAATATCGGGCCCAGAGTAAACCCTACGCCAATGATCGTGAAAGCGACCACGAGAAGCAGTAGCCGGTAGCGTTCGCTCTGTATCGTTTCTTTTTCTATCTCTTTCTGGAAAAAATCTTCAATGGGATCTTTCGTGCGGTGGATGGATACTTTACTAAGCATAAATGGTTTCCCTGAACGTTCGAATTCTGAATTTTATGCACGCTAAGCGCGAATAAAATTCAACCTTTTTGCCGGCGCTAATGGCCATGCTACCAGCCAATGGAATGACCTTCCTTGATTCTGCAAGTGGTTTTCCGTCTCCCGCGGGAGACGGATGCTGTGGTTAGCGGATGCGTGCCTGCTGCATCGTAAAATCTGCGCCGGCGGAATATTTTTCAATTTCGAGCATCGTTTCGCGCGTGGTGTCGATTTTGACCGAGATCGCCTCGACCTGTTTTGCAATGAGCTGCGGATCGAATACCTGCACTGACTGGTCGCGCAGGTATTTGAGCGTTTCTTCAACCATCTCAACCTGTGCGAGCAGCTTCTTCTTGTTGGCTTCTGCGTCACGCACGAGATCGGCGCGTTTCTGCACCAGCTCAATGCGCCGTGTCAGCGCGTCGCGCGTCTCTGCCGGGGCATCTGCGGCAAGCGCCGCCAGGTCTGCCTTCAGTTTATCGAGCTCTGAGTCGTGACCCGAGCCGGCAGTTTTTTGCATGTCGTCGAGGCGACAGTAGCTGTTCAAAAGCAGAATAAAATTTCTTTCGAGTTCGCCGAGACCCGAAAGCATCGCTTCACTCGATTGCACCGAAGCCTTGCTGTTCTGGCGCGTATTCTGCCTGATCTGGCGGATGATTTCTTCTGCCGGTGACATCTTCACCTTCATGGCCGATTGTGAGCCGTATATCGCATTACGCAGGCGGCGGGTTTCGTCTTTTTCTGCTTCGCTGCCTTCGATCGCATTTACCGCGCGCTGGAACTGTTTATTTGTCGCGGCGCCGATCAAAATGAGGGTTTCAGCGGCGAAAAGAATCGGGTAAAAAAGCGGGAGCTTCCACGTGAAGAAGAGGCCGGCCACAAGTGCAATGCCGAAAAATAACAGGTTATACTTATGCTTAAAAGCGTGCCAGACGTACATCATCCGATTACCTCTTTGACAACAGTTGAGGCTAATTTGCCGTCATACTGGCCGTCGTGGTTGGTCTTGAGATATTTCATGGCTTCGCCAATATTGGTCGCCCCGGATTTCTTCACGGCTTCTTTTAGCTGTTCGGCGGTCATCTGTTGCGGCAGGTAAGACATCAGTACGTCTTTCTCGGTTTTGAACTGCTCTGCGCGCGTGGCATCCATTTTTCCCTGCGCTGCGAGTGCGAGGTTTTCATCGACGCTTTTCAAGAACTGCCGTACGACTTTGGTCACGTCGCCATCGTTCGGTGCCCGGTGGCCATCATCGATGGCTATTGCTTTGACCTGCGACATGGCAGTCGTGAGGACGCTGGCCTTGACGGTATCGCGCGCTTTACGCGCCTCTAGGCTTTCTTTCTGCATACGTTCGAAGAGCATGTGTGAGACCGTGGCCTAACGCGGCGACGTCAAGGGTTTTCAAATGCGGCGGCAGCCGCGAAGTGCCGATGTCGCGCGCGATTTGGGTTGTATTCTTCTTGACCTACTGTTAACAACCATTTGCTCTGAGTCGTGATCGCTCATGTCTATCTCGATCCCGCCTTGTCGCGCATCACGCTCGAAACGTTTCGCGACCCGGTGCACTTTACCACCATCAATGATAACCTCGCGATCAAAACGCAGGACGCAGAAGAAGAGCATGCCGTTATCTGGCTTTTAACCTCTGCTGCGCTGACTGAAAACGCGCAACTGATCCACAACTGGCTGCAGAAATACCCGCAGCACCGCTCGCGCATTGTTGTGCTGGGCGATCATGAAATCTCTGAATCGCGCTTTTTGCCGCTGAGCGAAGAACAGATACACCTTCACTTGCCGCAGGGTATACCCATGGCGCAGGTGCGCAAGGCGTGCGAGACGCAGATCAATGCATTGCACGCAGAATATGACCGGCTGAACCTGCAGGAAAAGCTCGCCAATAGCTATATTGAAATCCGCCGGCTCACCGCTGTCGGGCAGGCACTCGCGACGGAGCGGGATTTTGACCGTCTGATCGAACTCGTACTCAATTCGGCCATTGAACTTACATCTGCGGACGGTGGCTCTATTTATCTGAGCGAAAAACATGGCAGCACCGACAAACCAACTCACATCCGCTTCAAGAAATCCGCCATGCAGCTCGACGCCGGCGAATTTCTGTTGCCGATCGATAAGCGTTCGATCGCGGGCTATGTTGCGCTGACCGTTGAACCCCTGCTGATCGACGATGTGCACAATCTGCCGGTCGACGCAGGGTATACGTATAATTCAGAATACGACAAAGCGCATAACTATTACACTAAGTCGATGATGGTGATTCCGATGAAGAACCACCACGAAGAAGTGATAGGCATCATTCAGCTGATCAATCGCAAGCGCGACCCCGATCGTAAGCTGACTCTCGAGGAGCTCAAGGGCCGCGCGATCATGTCGTTCACGCGCAAAGACTATTCGCTGGTGAGCGCGATGGCAGGCCAGGCCGCGGTTGCAATAGAGAACAACCAGCTGCTGCAGGATATCCAGAACCTGTTCGAGGGTTTTGTCAAAGCGTCGGTTACCGCGATTGAACAGCGCGACCCAACCACGAGTGGTCATTCGTTCCGCGTTGCCGACTATGCGGTGAATATCGCTGCGGCAGTGAATCGCGATACCAGCAGTCGCTTTAATTCTGTGCGTTTTACCCGCAACCAGATCCAGGAGCTCCGCTATGCCTCGCTGCTGCACGACTTCGGCAAGGTCGGGGTGCGTGAAGACGTACTCGTTAAAGCGAAAAAACTATACCCGAGCCAGCTTGAACTGATCCGCTGGCGCTTCCATTATATACGCAAAGATATTGAAACACGGCTGTTGAAGAAGCGCATCGAGCAGATGCAGATATCCGCCCCGCAGGCATGGGCCGAGATCGATGCGCAATTCCATGCAGAACTGGAAAAAAACCAGCGCGAAGCCGAAGAGATGTTTCTCGCGATTCTGTCGGCAAACGAACCCACGGTGCTCGCGACGGGTTCCTTCGAATTCCTGAAAAAAATCGCCGAGAACCGTATCGAGGTCACTTCAGACCAGGAGATGCCATACCTGACGCAGCAGGAACTCGTGATGCTGTCGATACGCAAGGGCACACTCGACGAACGCGAACGGCTCGAAATTGAATCGCATGTGACGCATACGTACAACTTTCTCAAACAGATTCCGTGGACGCCGAATCTTAGGTGGGTGCCCGAAATTGCGTACGGCCACCACGAAAAACTCAATGGCGCGGGCTATCCGCTGAAGCGCCGCGACCCCGAAATTTCGCTGCAAACGCGCATGATGACGATCGCCGATATTTACGACGCGCTGACTGCATGGGATCGCCCCTACAAGAAGGCGATACCCCCCGAGAAGGCGCGGGATATACTGGGCATGGACGTGAAAGACGGGCACGTCGACCCGGACCTGCTAAAGATTTTCATAGATGCAAAGGTATTCACGCGCATCGACGAGCTGCGCGGTGTAGAGATGCAATAATCGGTTACCGTCGGTAACCGATTATTTTTTCTTCAGGAGTTCCCCAAACACCCAGCCGCGGTAGTTCTCGATCCCGTAAACCTCGACCAGGTACCAGTAATTTTCCCACTTTTCAACCTTGTGCTTATCGGGTGTGCGCGCAATGAGAGAGATTGTCGCGTTAGCCGGGATCACATCGGTCTTGGGCTTCGACCCTTCGATGCCGTTACCCGGATCATAAGCAATCGTGGGCGCCGCCTTTTCGGGCCGTGACCGGAACTTTGCCGGTGTTACAATTTCTGCTTTTTCCCAACCTTCAGAAATCAGGTCGAGCCCGTCGTATTGTACGCGTGTGCCGGCCTTCACGAGCGAATCTGCACGGCCAAAGGTTTCATTTTTACATTTCAAAAGAATAGTGTGTTGGATTGCCTTCGCATCGGTAACATAAGTACAGATTTGTGCATCTTGCTCACGTAGCCCGACAAAATCTTCGACCGGGCAGCGGCGTGTTTTACCGATTTCAATGCCATTGCCGGTGATCTTGTAGTCTGCGAGGCCGCACGCCTGACCTTCGAAGTTCAGCTCAAATTTCGCAGTCTTGTCCGTGAATGTGAGTTCGACGTATCCGCCTTGCCCGGTGGGCACCCAGGATTTGCCGACAATATCTTGTGCGGTGAAATTTGTTGCTACGGGCTCTGCCGGGGGCGGCGTCTTTTTACAGGCGACTGCTATAATCGCGAATGCAGCAATCGCCAGCGGAAATAAGACTGAAGGGCGCATATCCGAGCAAAGAGTGATACAATGTTGTGTAAATGAAAAAGACGGTCATTCGCCGTAATTTTCAATGATTCAAATCGGGCTGCTAGCCGTCGCGTAGAGTTTCGCCGGAATAGCTCCCGCCAGGTAACCTGCGCGCCCCGCGGCAACTGCGTCGCGCATCGCCTGCGCCATCAATACCGGATCTTTGGCTTTTGCAATCGCTGTGTTTAAGAGTACTGCATCGGCGCCGAGTTCCATCGCGCGCGCGGCGTGCGAAGGCAGGCCGATGCCCGCGTCGACGATCACCGGCAGGCGGCCGCGCATCATGCCGAGCAGAATCGTCAGGTTGGCTTCATTGGCAATGCCGCGCCCACTGCCGATCGGGCTGGCTGCGGGCATGATACAATCCGCACCGGCGTCTGCAAGGCGGCGTGCCATGACCGGGTCATCGGTCGTGTAAACCATTAGGTAGAGGTATTTTGTATCGGCATGAGCTTTGATGGCTTCGACTGAGCGCAGGGTTTCAACCGGGTCGGGCAAGAGCGTCTGGATATCGCCGGTGACCTCGATTTTGAGGTGAGTAGCATCCATCGCAGCCGCGAGCCTTGCCATGCGCAGCGCGTCGGCAGTGAATGCCGCGCCGGCAGTATTGGGAAGCAGGGTTATTTTTTTAAGGTCAATATGGTCAGTCAGCGAAGCCGATGGTGAACTTTTACCCATCTCCATGCGCCGCATCGCAACGGTGACCATTTGCGTGCCTGAGGCTTCATGGCACGCGCGCATGATATCGAGTGTCGGATATCGGCCGGTGCCGACAATGAGCCGCGATTGAAGCGAAAGGGAACCGAGTTTTAACGGAGAGTTGGGGTCAGATTCAGACAATGTCGCGGTGGGCGTCAGTTCGTCTCGTCTTCGTCGTCATCCGCCACGGCGACGGTGTCCTTTTTGTCGTAGCCATATTTGACCTTTTCATCGGCCAGAATGCTCAAGGTCTGCACGGCGCTTTTGCGGCGCTTCAGCCCCTTGGGGATTTCTAATTTGAACAGGTGGTCAACCACATCGAAGCTGGCACACGCGACTTCATATTTTTTGCTTTTCGCGAGGTATAGTATCTTGGCAATTTCGATGTCTTTCATACGGGGATAACAGGCATTCTTTTCAATCTGTACAGGCTGTAAACAAAAATGAAAGAACAGACGCTGATCATTCGCCTGGCGCAATTGCTGTTTGGTGATTCAGGCAAAGACAGTGAGGGCCACCACCGTCGCCTGGTCTTTTTTCCCCGTCGCCTGCCCGAGCACCTCGACGAGCTTTTTTTCAACGAGTACATCCGCGCATTGCGCATGCCTGTCATCTGGGTCACAGTTCTCGTATTCTTTGTGGTTCAGATCGGCGTTTGTTATTACCAGTCGTCGTGGCCCTATATTAACCACATGCTTATCGCAGCAGTGGCAGTCGGCCTCGTGACGATTGCTCATATCTTCTTCATATGGGATCTCACAAAGAAATGGGGTTATAAGAACCAGTTAACGATTCTCAATATCCTTCTCGGTCTGCTGGTGGCGGTGATCGGCTGGGGCACGTTCCATTGCTGGCAAACCATGCCCGACCACTACATCGGAATGATGACCACAATCTTCGGGTCGATACTCGGTGCCGCCGCGGTGATTTTGTCCTATTCACGGGTTAGCTACCAGGTTTTTATGACCGGCCTGATTATACCCGGTGTGTCATTTATGTTCACGCACCATGGGGTGTTTTACACACTGATGGGCCTGCTGTTTTCCGCCGGTTTTTTCTCGTTCTCGATCATCAACCTGATGGAGTATGCAAAACAGCGCCAGCTCTTCGAGGCACGCCATCAGCTTGCAGAAATCAACAGCGAACTTTCGCGCAAAGACGCCGAGCTTGACCAGGAGCTGCTGTTTGCTTCTCACATCCAGATGGGTATCTTTCCGGAGCCCAAGACGGTAGTGCCGCCCTTTTCGTTCCAGACTACCGTACTGCCGCTGGGCCGTATTTCCGGGGACTACTGCGACATCGTTTCGCGCGGTGATATTACCTTTGCGATCGTCGCCGATGCATCTGGGCACGGGGTGCCCGCCGCGATGCTGACGATGGCGGCGAAAAATGTATTCAGCAACCTGCTGGCCGAAAAAATTTCACCGGCGCACGCGATGGCGCACGCGAACCACGAGATTCTGAAAATGATCAAAACGCAGGATTTTATGACCGGCTTCCTGCTGAAAATGTATCCGAGCGGGCTGGTCGAGTTTTCCAACGCGGCGCATCCATCGGCGTTTTACCAGTCGCGGCAGGGCGAAATTCGCCTGCTCGACACTTCGGGTTTTATTCTGGGCGGTCTCGACGACGTCGATGCACTCTATGAAAACGGCAGCGTGCAGATGCAGGCCGGCGACCGGTTGTTTCTTTATACTGACGGTGTGATTGAAACGATTAACCCGGCCAACCAGTTCTTTGGCATGGATCGCCTCGAAAAAATGCTCCGCATCACACGCGGCCTCGAGCTGTCCAAAGTCATTCCCCGCATCTTTTCAGACATGGTTCATTTCAGCGAAGGCGTCGCTTTCCGCGACGACATCGCCATGATGGCGATAGAGTATATGCCATAGCGTTTTTCCTTTTGGAAAAACACCTTGGCAATCTGCGGAAACCGAAAAAGCGCAAAGCAGGCCGTTTCGGCCGCTTCGTAGCGATTTGTGCTTTTTGGGGGATTTTTTCCGCGGGTTGCTAGCGCAGCGTCAAGACACCAGTGGCGGTCTGCAGGTATACAGCATCGCGCCGTGCGATCAGTCTTTCTGCCGGCATGTCGCTGCGCTGCAGTAAAATGCCGCGTTCGTTCGCGATAATCAGCCGGCCTGAACGGTGCGCAAAGAGGCAGGCGGAGCCGTTTGCGAGCCTGATCGCGGTGCTCTTCCACAGATCGGGCGAAAGGTCTGTCTCTTGACCGGCTGTAGCTGTGCCGCGCATCGAACCGATGACGGCCTGCTGCAAAGCATTCTTGCGCCCCCGCGTGTAATATAACGCGAGCTGGTCCGTGGCGTCCGTTTCAGTTCCCGGTTTGTTTGCCGTAGAGGGTGCCGCGCTGTCGGGGGCGGCTTGCAAAAAACACACTGTGTCGTCGTCGGAGAGAACCATGGGCGAGGCCATCACGGTTCTCACCGGCAGTTCGATCGTCCCGGTGATATCGAGTTCTGTTGCGACCGGTTTCATGGTCTCAGAAGGTTTCTCTTCCTTCGGCGATTTGAGGGTAAATTTTGCACGCAAGAGAAAATCCACCTGCTTTTGTGCCTTGTCGACGGTGACAGTGCGTTCGACGATCGCAGCGAGTTCGCTTGTTTCAAAATTGCACAGCAACGATTTCAGCGCGTAACCGAGCTTCTGCCGCATGTAGACCTTGCGGTCAATGTGCGCGACTATCACCTCGCCGTCGAGCGACCCCAGACAGACCTGGCCGTTTTTGAAATCGGGGTTATCGTCGACGATGTAGCGCGTGAACAATACGCCCTGAAAGTCGGCCTGTGTCTTAAAGTCAGGATTCATAAAGATCATGCGCGAATGATCGCCGGCCGCGGCCATGATGTAGCGCCCGCGCGGCAGCACCTGCAGGTAGTGGCTTTCTTCTTTTTCCCACAGGAAGCTGCCCTGTTCATTGAAAACATAAACCTGTTGTCCGAGCTGCGGGTACCAGATGAAATAGGCGCCGTTTTCGGGAGCGGTGATGTAGCCTTCTTTGCCGGCGAGTGAAATTGAAGTTTGGTCTGCCTTCTGTATCTGCTCGCCGGGCAGCGCCAGCGTGCGCACCATCGTACCGTCGTCGCTTAGCCCAAAGACCTTGTATTGCCCGGGGCCCGTGCGGCGATAGAACACCGCCGCCGAAGCTTTGTCAGGGGCAGCTACCGATTCAGGAAATGCGGCATAGGCCACAACTTCGGGCAGCCGGATTTGCGCGGTGGATGAGAAGGGTATTTGCCAGAATACCCATGTCGCAGCGAGCGCGGCGAAGACGAGGCGCAGAATCATTTGGCAGGTGCAGCTTCGCGCAACTCTTTCATCTTCTTCATGATCTCCACGTAAGTGCCAAACTTATCGCGGAAATCCTGGTAAGAATAGATGTAGTATTCGTAACCCTGTTCGGTGAGAAACAGCTGGCGATTGCGGCAGAACTGCTCTTCGCTCGATTCATTGGTGATGACCGAATAGAACAGTGCCTGGTTGCCGTTGGGTTTTGGTCTCAGCACGCGGCCGAGGCGCTGTGCCTCTTCTTGGCGGCTGCCGAACGTACCTGAGATCTGTATTGCGACGTTCGCATCGGGCAGGTCGATCGAGAAGTTCGCCACTTTTGATACCACGAGTGCGCTAATCTGTTTGGTTCTGAAGGCTTCGTAAAGGTGCGCGCGCTCGTCGAGCGGTGTTTTGCCTGTGATCAGCGGAATTTTAAAACGGGCAGAGACACGCTGCAACTGGTCGAGGTATTGCCCGATCACCAGCACCTGGTCGGCGCGGTGGTGGTAGAGCAGCGTGCCGATCACGCGCATTTTCTCGGGGTTCTCGGAAGACAGGCGGAATTTCTCCCGGTCGTCAGCAACCGAATACATGCCGCGCATCAGTGATCTCAGCGGTGTGCGGATTTCGACGCAACGGGCTTCGGCGATCCATTTTTTCTTTTCCAGCTCTTTCCACGGCACGTCGTATTTTTTCGGGCCGATGAGTGAAAATACGTCTTCTTCGAGGCCGTCTTCGCGCACGAGGGTGGCGGTCAGGCCCAACCGCCGCTTTGCCTGCAGCTCACTCGTCATTCTGAAAACCGGCGCCGGTAAAAGGTGTACCTCGTCATAGACGATGAATCCCCAGTTGTTCGAGGAAAACAGGTGGAAGTGGGTGAACTCCCCGCCTTTTTTCTTGCGGTGGGTCAGAATATTGTAGGTAGCGATCGTGATGGGTTTGATCTCTTTTTTGTCGCCCGAATATTCGCCGATTTCGCTTTCGGGAATTGTGGTTTTGTCGAGAATTTCGTTTTTCCACTGCCGAATCGACAGCGTGTTGGTCACGAGAATCAGCGTCTGCGCGCCGACTGCGTGCATCGCGCCGATGCCGACGATGGTCTTTCCGGCACCGCATGGTAAAACCACGACACCAGAACCGCCTTCAACGCTGCCATCTGCATAGAATGCGCGGATGGAGGATTGCTGGTAGTCACGGATGACGAAGTCGTTGCCGCTCAAAAGCTTTGGGCGCAGATCAAACTTGTAGTCGTTACCTTTTTCATAGCCCGCAAGGTCTTCGACCGGGTAGCCGATTTTGATCAGCGCCTGTTTGATGTGGCCGCGGAAATCGCCTTTGACATAAACTTCGTTCGGGTTCTTCGGTCCCTCGATGTAAGGCTGCACTTTCTTGTTGCGGATCACCTCAGCAACATAACGTGCATCGGCTGATTTGAGAACCAGGTCGCCGCGGTCGTCGCGCTCGAGCTTGAGTTTGCCGTAACGGCCAATCTGCGTGTATATTTCAGCGCTGATTGCCTGCGGCACGGGGTATTTTGAATACTTGTAGAGCGAATCGACTATCTGTTCGGCCTTGAGTTTCGACGCGGCCGCATTCCACAGCGAGAGCGGCGTGATGCGGTAGGTGTGCAGGTATTCGGGGGATTTCTCGAGTTCTGCAAAGCGTGAGATTTCAGTGCGCGCGTCTTCAAATTTCGGGTGATCGACTTCGAGCAGAAGTGTTTTATCCGATTGTACTATCAGTGGTTTATCATCGATTTCAGCCATATAACTCCATCGCCGTTTCAGCTTAAGCAAGATTTTGCAGCGACGCCACAAAAAATCGTGCGTGGATTCAGCCGGCGAAGCTTTATGCCTCTCTGTTAATGCCGCGGGCATCTGCAAAAAGGCCGGCTTCTTCCGGTGAATTGCGGAAAAGGGGCGGTATGGCCTCGGAAGCAAAGACACCCTGTAAAGGAGAATATAAATCAAAAAATTTGGGATTTTCCGCAGCGCAATTGCACTTTTCGCGCGGTCTGTTTTGTCGACAGTTACTCATGCGTTTTTTCGTCTTGCCATTTGTCTTCTACTGCGTCTTTTCAGCTAGTGCGCTGCACGCGCGTGCCAACCAACCCGGCCACTTCGGCCTCGGGGGTATTCTGGGTGAGCCGACTGGCGTCTCTGCGAAATATGTGGCGACGGACTTAATTGCGAAACAGGGAGCGCTCGGGCTCAGCATCATCGAAAGAGGACTTTGGCTAAGTGGTGATGTCTAGCTGCAGTTTCGCAATGTCTTCACGCACGATGGCAAATGTCCGCTCTACCTCGGCGGTGGCCTGCTGATACAGGACGCGGTTACAAAGGAAAGAATGACAGTGGTTCCGCGTCGCTCGGTCTGCGCGGTGTTGCGGGTGTCGAATTTCTCCCGCAGGATCGCATCTCCATTTTCGGTGAAGCTTCGATTCAGCCATTCATAATTCCTTCGATCAGTTTCGGCATGAGCCTCGCAGTGGGGGCGAGGTATTGGTTTTAGTTCCCATAGCTTTTTGCTTTACGCCATCTCGCCTCCCGCTTTTCCCATGCCTTCAACTTAATCAGGTTGCGGCCACGGGCTGTGTACTGATTAAGGAAAGGAGCTGATAGAATATGGCCCATCGGAAGAATCTTGCATTGATTTGTGCGGTACTAATCGTGCAATCATCCGTTTTCGCCGCGGCACCAAAAAAGAACAAATCCGAACCCGCCGCCGCGCCTGTAGAGAAGCCAGCGGAAACGACAGTGATTCCTGATACCGTGCCCCTTATCAACCTTGAATTGAATGCCGGGGCCGGGTACCGGCTTTTCGGCGAACAAGTGAACTTTGCCCGCGATTCGCTGACGCCCACCCCGGATTATTACGTGAACTATTTTTACGGCGCGCGCCTTGCCGTGCAGCCATCGCGCCTGGGCGTCCAGGCCGGTTTTCAGCGCCACCTGTTTCGGGCCGCATCGTTCAGTGCAGGTGGTGGATACAGCGTTTATAACTATGACACAGCCGAGGGTGGACTGGTTTATCTGATACCGATGGATCCGCCGCGGCCTGATGGCAAGCGCCTGTTCTTTGCCCTGGGCGGCGGATTCAATTATTCGATGCTGCAACTCGCAGATCAATTTAAGAGTGGATTGCAGGCGGCCGCGAACAAACTGGGGCAGACTCTTATCTTCACTTCCGATTCAGCCAAGGGGTTTGGTGGTTATGCGCAGGGCGGAATCCTATATTATCTTAACCATCACTTCTTCTTCTCATTGGGGCTGCGGGTCAGCTACATTAACGCGAAATTCAGCGGGGCTACGAAGAGTCTCGATAGCTGGGGATTGGAAGTACCCTTTGGCATTGGCGTTGGGTTCTAAGCCCGGCGATCAAAATCTGCGCCAGGTAGGGGCATAATTTTAAATATGCGAGGAGAAAAAATGAAATTGAAAAATTTAGTTATCGCGGCAGCGACAATGTTTGCACTGAATTGTGCGTCCTTGCCGACCAAAGAGAAAATGCAGGCGGAAGTGGCCGGCTACGAACTTCCGGCGAAGCCAGACAAAGCGAAGGCATTGATCTTTGTTGTTCGGCCCTCGAGCGCCGGCGCCCTGATTGCATTTAACGTTTTTCTGGATAACACAGAAAGCGCATCTGAAATGGGATACAACCGCGGCAGTGGTTACATTTTTTTTTATGCAAAACCCGGCTTGCACAAGATTTTCTCCAAGGCGGAAAATACTGCTGAACTGGAGCTGAACACAGTGGCAGGGGGTGCCTATTTCATTCGCCAGGATGTCGAAATGGGCCTGATCATGGCGCGCAATTCACTTGTGGGTATAGACGAACTAGAAGGAAAATACCACATGAAAAACACTACGGTTGGGACGATCATCCGCAAGGAATAGATCGCTGAACTAACCGCGTCAGGGATGCGCAGGGCTTGGTCGGCATAGCCGACCGAGGCGCAGCCGAGCCCGCAGCAGCCCGACCCTTCGCCTGTGGCGGAGGGGACGCCCTAATAGCGCTTGCCCCACTGTCATTAAGAACCTCAACGGGCAATGCGAAAAATCTGGCGGAACGTATATAACTGGGGCGACACCGAAAAGAAGATCGACCCCACGATAGAGCACCATATCAACCACTTCAAGCACCTGCTCGGTATCGAGGGTGAGGTGCACGATCTGCCGCTGAACGCCAATGCGCAGCAAGAGGTCAAACTCGAAAAAAAGAGCCGGTTGTCGCGCGCGGCACTCAAAGATCTTATGCGCTTTGTCGGCAGCGATAATGTATTCGTCGACGATTTCTCGCGCGCAAAACATTCCTTCGGTAAATACTATGGCGACATTCTCAAGATGCGCATGGGCAAGGTGGCAAATCCGCCCGATGCGGTGGTCTGCCCGCGCACCGAAGAAGATCTCATTAAGGTGATTAACTATTGTAATGCAAAACGCATTGCGGTGGTGCCGTGGGGCGGCGGTACTTCGGTCACGCGCGCGCTCGAAGCCGACAAGGGGGGCATCGCGCTCGATCTGACGGTGCACCTCAAAGACGTGCTGTCGCTCAACGCCGAAGATTCGACTGTTACAGTTGAGGCCGGCATACTCGGCCCCGATCTCGAAAAATACCTCAACGAGCGGGGCTACACCTGCGGGCATTTTCCGCAATCGTTTGAGTTTGCCACGGTGGGCGGTTGGGTCGCCGCGCGCGGTGCCGGGCAGGCATCGACCGGTTATGGCCGCATCGAAGATCTCTTAGTCGGATTAAGAATAGTGACTCCGACCGGGCTAATTTCGTGTGGCAACTATCCCGCGGCGTCGGTCGGCGGCGACATTAGGCACTTTATTCTCGGCAGTGAAGGCACGCTGGGCGCCATCAGCCGTGTCACTCTGCGCATACGCAAGTACAAGGAAAACACGGCAATTCTGAAATCCTACATGTTTAAATCATTCGAGCAGGCAGTCGAAGCTATGCGCGAGATGATGCAGTCTCAGGTTTACCCGCCGCATTTCTTTCGCATCTCAGACCCCGAAGAGACCGAAATCGGTTTGGGCATGAAAGGCAAAGACAAGGGTATCACAGGCGCTGCGCTCAACCTGCTCGGTTTCAAAAAAGGCGGGCGCTCGCTGATGTATGCCATCTTCGAAGGTGACCCGCGGCAGTGTCGACTCGGTGAGCGCGCTCTCGGCAAAATCGTGCGCAAGCACGGCGGTCTGTCGCTCGGGGCATACGCGACACGCAAATGGCTCGAGCAAAGATATTCATCCGCCTATATGCGCGACCCAATGATGGACGCCGGTATTCGTATCGACACGCTTGAAACCTCGGTGCACTATTCACAGCTGATCGAGCTGTGGCAGGCGGTGCGCGCTTATATCAAAAAAGACGGACAGACGCTCTGCCTGACGCATATTTCACACACGTACGAAACGGGGGCGAATCTGTACTTCATTTTTGCCTCGCCGATGCTCTCAAAAGACGAGTTGAACCAGTTTGAAAAATTCCATAAGGGGATTGTCGAGACATTCATAGCACATGGTGGTACATTGTCGCACCACCATGGCATCGGCCGTCTCGTCGCGCCGCTCTTAGACCGGCAGCATTCGCCCGCGACGCTCGAGGCATGGCGCGCGGTCAAAAAGACCCTCGACCCGAAGGGGATTATGAACCCTGGAGCGCTGATTTTTAAGGCCAGATAATGCACCGCATTTCCGGCGCATGGAGGGCGATCAGTGAGATCGGCATCGGCTATGCGCTGAACGATTCGGCGCGCAAAATGGTGCGCCTGCAGAATCGCATTGCGTTTATTTCGGCAATCATCGTTATTCTGCAGTCCTACAGCTTTTTTAAGCTTGGTCTGCAGTACCTGCTTGTTGTCAATGCGTTCATCATTGCGGTCTATCTCTCCTGCCTCGTGTTTTCCGCCACAGGGCATCTGTTGTTTGCGCGCTCCGTGTTTCTGGCCAATGCGATGATTGCGATCTCACACCACCACCTGTACTTCGGTTTTGCCGCGGGATTCTGGATTCTCTCGCTGGCGCTTTGCCAGGCTGTGTTCGTGTTGTTTCCCGAATGGAGCATGCGGCGCCTTGTGCTGTTGTCTGTGCTTCTGGGTTTAGCAATCATATTCATGCTGGTCTTTTCATACGGTTATCCGCCGCTTTACCCGGCAATGACTACCGAACTTGCTCAGAAATTCATGCGCGGCAATGTCATACGCGGGCCGATTCTGATGCTCATCGTGGCATATTACCTGGTGTCTGAAAACCGGCGCGCAGAAGAAGCCCTGCGTTTCACCGCCAGCAAAGCCACAGAAGCGGCCGAAGCCAAGTCATTCTTTCTCTCCAACATATCTCACGAGTTGCGTACGCCGATGAACGCGATAAAAGGTTTTGCAGATATTTTAATCGAAGACACGGCATCCTTGGGTGATGAAAAGAAAAAAGAAAAATTCAGAACACACCTGAACCAGATCCGCATTTCAGCCGCGAACCTGACTTCGATTATCGATGACATTCTCGATTTTGCGCGCATTGAAAACGGCAGAATCCGTTTCCGCAACCGCGATTTTGATCTGCAGGAACTCGTGAGCAATGTGATGCAGACCGCGCAGTTTTACGGCCACCAGAATAACCGTCTGGAAGTTCTGACAGAACTCGTGCCTGGGCTGCCACGCACATTGAAGGGCGACCCGGTGCGGTTGAGCCAGATTTTGTTAAACATTCTGGGTAATGCAATGAAGTTCACGCATTCTGGTTTTGTTAAGCTCAGAATCAGCCTGCGCGAAAGCAGCGAAACGGCACACCATATCCTGTTCGAAATCGAAGATTCAGGTATCGGCATACCTGGGGAAAAGCTGCCTTTTTTGTTCGACAGTTTTTCACAGGTGTCGCGCGAAACCGCGGTGCGTTATGGCGGTACAGGCCTGGGACTTGCGATCAGCAAACACCTGGTCGAAATGCAGGGGGGCACGATTGCAGTCATGAGCAGCCCCGGAAAAGGTTCGCTCTTCACCGTCAGCCTGTGGTTCGATAAAGGCGCCGCCGAGACCACGATCGACGGCAAAATGGCCCGCGACCTGAAGAAAGCCCGCATACTGGTTGCCGAAGACAATGAAGTCAACCAGATGCTGATACAGAGTATCCTCGAAGCGTGGAATGCCGATCTGCACCTGGTTGAGAACGGCCTGGCCGCACTCGGCGCTGTACAGCAGCAGGGGTTTGACCTGATTTTGATGGACCTGCAGATGCCCTTTATGGACGGTTTTGAGGCAACGGAAAATATCCGCGCACTCGAAGATAAAAAACGCGCCGCGGTACCGATCGTTGCACTCACTGCGGATGTGCTCAGCGAGACGCGCAAGCGCGCCTTTGCTGTTGGCATGAATGATCTTGTGACGAAACCCATCAACCAGGCAGATCTCTATGCTGCGCTCAGAAAAGCGCTTGGCCTGCCCGAATAATTCACGGCAAATTTTACATCACTGCAAGTGGCGCGCCACCGCACCATAGACCTGGTCTGCTGTTAGCTCGCGTGCGCAGCGGAAATGTTTTTTCGGGCAGGCTGCAAGACCTTTGTGGTTACAGGGACGGCATTCGATGTTTCGTGCTGTTAGCACCTCTGCCTCTGCGCTGAGAGGAAAAAATCCGAATTCTTCGACGGTACTGAGAAAAAGAGCGATCAACGGTGTTTTCGCGGCCGAGAGCAGGTGCATGAGCCCGCTGTCGTTGGTTACGACCGCAGCTGCCATGTCGGCGAGCGCCGGCATTTGCGTAACCGACAATTCATTGCACAAAAACTCCATGCGCTTGGCATGCCGTTTCAGATAAGGATGTTCTCTGAGAAAATCAAATATCTCTTTTTCGTCGCCGCCGCCCAGCCAGACTATTTTTTTCTGCGGGTGTTTTTCGAGAATTTTGGAAGCCAGCGAGGCGAAATATTCTGCGGGCCAGCGCTTGGTTGCCCAGCGCGCCCCCGGGGCGATGAGCACGGGTTTTTCGGCCGCAAAGCGTTCCAGTTTTTTAGGTAGCTTGCCGCGGTTCAGGTGCACCACTTCGCTGCGCGGATTGTCGTCGATACCGGCCAGCGTCTCGAAATAGCGGTCGGCAACCTTCTTCTTTTCAGGGTACCGGTTCTTTTTCAAATAAACCAGGAGAATGCGGTGCAGGTAAGGTTTCCGGTACCGTCGCTTCTCTGCCGCACTGATAATCAGAGACACCAGGCGGGTCTTCAGGTTACTCTGCAGGTCGAGAACGAGATCAAAGCGCGGTATTTCTGAGTGCAGCGCACCGCGCACGGCCCATACCGATTGCCGGTCTTTCCAGGTTTCGATTCTGTCGACGTCGGGGCTCGCGGCGATGAATTCTGCATAACGCTCTTTTACCAGGAATGTGATGCGCGCGTCTGGAAAGACCTTCTTTAACCGCTGCAATACCGGCGTCGTCAGCAAAATATCACCAATCGCACTCAGGCGGATGACGAGAATCTCTTTCATCTTCTGTCTGCCAGTGCCAATTGTTGAATCCGCGCGGAAAGTGCTTCAAAGTCTGCAGTGGTCAGTTCGTTGGTTCTTGTCTCAACTTCAGGTTCACTGCGCGTCGTACTGAATTTGCGGAACACTTCGCGGTACTTTGCCGCAATGCGCGTCAACCGGGCTTCAGTTTCGAACACGTCAAGCTGCGCGCGCGTATTCATGCGTTCGAGCGCAATCTGCACCGGCAGATCGAGAAACACAACCAGATCGGGCAGGAGTACCTGGTTGTTTGCGAGGTAGGCATCGAGAATCGAGCCGATTTGCGCCGTGTTCATTGACTGATAGGCAGCTGTCGAAAAAAAATAACGGTCGAGTAACACGATTTTGCCGGCCTGCAAGGCGGGCAGAATCTGGTGCCTGATATCCCACAGGCGATCGATGAGAAACAGGTCGAGCAGGTCTTTGCTGACTTTGGCGTCGATTTCTTTGGCGGTGCGCAGAATGCGGCGTATTTCGCGCGAGGCATCGGTTTTCTCCGTGGGTTCGCGCAGCGCGACGCAGGTTAAGCCCTGTCTTTCGAGGCGTGCGCAGATTTCGCCGATTGCAGTCGATTTACCGCTGCCGTCAATGCCCTCGAATACGATGAATGCTCCAGCCATGCAGATTTACCCCGGTACGTGTCTGCATACCGATGCCGCCATAGGCGGAATGTCAAATGCCGGATACACCACAAAAGGAGCATTCGTTCACGGAGCTAATCCGCCGCAGGCGTTTGCATCAGCAAATAGGGTTGCTTTGCTATGCGAACAATTTATTTGAGCCGATGGCAAATTTGAAAAAATATACAATGTATGAACTGCTCACCACTGCGGTGGGGCAGAGTCCCGAATCGGTCGCGCAGATGTACCGGGCGGAGAAAAACTCTCCTTATACCAAAGTCACATTCAGTGAATTTTTCGAAAAGACACGTGCGGTAAGCCTTGGCCTTGATGCGCTGGGTCTTAAGCCGGGTGACAAAGTTGGCTTCATCGCCGACGTCGGCCACCACTGGCTGCCGATCAGCATGGGCATCAATGCCATCGGCGGTGTGGATGTACCACGCGGAACCGATGCCACTGCGCAGGAGCTGCAATATATTTTTCAGCATGCCGACTGCCCGATTATTCTTCTCGACAATGAAAAGGTATACGCCAGCATCTCGTCAAAAATCGGAGATTTCAAAAATCTGAAAACCATCATCTTCATGAACGGTGCAAAGCCTTCGGTGCCGTCGCATATCAAGGTCTACGGCCTCGATGAAATCATCAGCAGTGGTAAAAGCCAGCATGCCGCTTCGCCTAACCGCTATGCAGAGCTTGGCGCGCGCGTCTCCGAAGACGATCTTTCAACCATCATCTACACTTCGGGCACAACAGGAAATCCGAAAGGTGTAATGCACTCCAATAAATCCCTCAGCTGGGAAATTTCGCATGTTGGTGACGGTATTAACTTCAAGCCCAACGGCGTCACAATGGGCTTCTTACCGCCCTGGCACGTCGCCGAACGCCTGATCGAATCGGTCGCGCTGACGAAATCGGTCGCGATTGCTTTTACCTCGGTGCCAACCATGGCAAAAGACCTATTGGAAGCGCGACCGACATTCCTGTTGTCAGTACCGCGCGTATGGGAGAGTCTCTACAACCGTGTGCTCGACAACGTGAAAAAAGCCTCACCGGTTGCGCGCGGTCTCTTTAATTTCTCGCGCTGGACTGCGATGCATTTCTCGCAGGAAAAAGACGTGCTCGCCAACAATAAATACCGGCTTGATGTGCCTTCGGTGTTTTACCATATCTGCCGCCGACCGCTGGCGTTGCTGAACCTGATTCTGCTGTTTATTCCGAATCTTTTGGCGCAGGCTATCCTGGGTAAAGTGCGCAAAAATCTCGGTGGCCGCGTTGAATTCGCGTTGTCGGGTGCCGGTGCATTGCCAGAGTACATCGACCGCTTTTTCTATTCGCTGGGCATTGCGATCGTCGAAACCTATGGCATGACTGAGACGGGTGGCGTCACCTGCCGCCGTAACTATCCCGGTACTGTAATTGGTACCGTAGGAAAACCGATCGCGGGCACCAAGGTGAAACTGCTCGACGACCATGGCAATGAAGTCACGAAACCCAACACCAAGGGCGTCTGCTGGCACTATGGGCCGCACATCATGAAGGGCTATTATAAAGAAGAACAGAAAACAGCGGAAGTTCTGAAAGACGGCTGGCTCAATTCGGGAGATATTCTCGTCTACACTGCGAATGGCGAGCTGAAATTCGCCGGCCGCGCTAAAGACACGATTGTTCTCTTCGGTGGCGAGAACGTCGAACCGCAACCGATTGAAGATACCCTTGTGCAGAGCCAGTACATCCACCAGGTTGTGGTCGTCGGCCAGGATAAAAAAACGCTCGGTGCGCTCATTGTACCGGCAAAAGAAGCGGTGCAGAAGTATGCCGAAGAGAATAAAATCAGCCTGCCGGCTGAAATGCGCGACTGGCCGATAAACGCAGACATTCAAAAGCTGTTCAAAGCAGAGATCAAAGACCGCGTTTCAGAAAAAGCCGGATTCAAGAACTTTGAAAAAGTATCGACATTTGCGGTGATTCCCGACGAATTCAAGATCGGTGAAGAACTGACGCAGACTTTGAAAGTGCGGCGCAATGTCGTGTTTGATAAGTACGCAAAACAGATCGAAGAACTTTAAAAATCGGCAGGTGGTGGTCGAGTAGCCCGGCATGCCGGGCTACTCGAGACCGGCAACTCCGGCTCAGATTTCGCGCAAAATCTTTTCCAGAGCTGGTGTGACCGTATGTTTACGGCGTTGCATCATGCGCGCCGCATCTTCGATGAATTTATTGCGGTCGTAGATCTTGGTTTCGCCCCATAAAAAAGGGCGAAAGTAGCCTGAGCGGTGCGAAAGCCCGAACAGATTGGCGCCAATATCCACAATCGAACCGGTGCCAAGCATGGTGCCGATCGCAGTTTTGGCGTAGTCGCCGATGATTGAACCAAATTTGATTGTTCCCGCGGAATATTTTTCGGTGCCAAACGCCAGGCGAACCTCACCATAGTTGTTTTTCAGGTCAGAAGTCGTCGTCAACGCCCCCAGGTTTACCCAGTCACCAACGATAGAATGGCCGAGAAATCCTTCGTGGTGTTTGTTCGTGAAGTTTCCAATGATGGAATCGGCGATTTCTCCGCCTAACCGGCAGTTATGACCCACGATTGCATTGCTGATATGGCAGTTGTCGAGCTGCGTGCTTTCCCCGATATACAGCGGGCCTTTGAGCAGGCAAAACGCAGAGATACGCGCACCCGAGTCGATTACCACCGGTCCGGATTCGGTATTGAGTACAGCGTGTGCAGAGATCTGCGCATCGGGGTGGATAAAACAATGACGGGGCTCTCCTTCTATGTCCATGCGGAATTTGCCGTGCGACTGAAAATCGCCCGGTAAGAGGGAAATGTCTTCTGCAATGCGCTTGCCGATATTTTCCAGCAGCTCGTTGGGCTTGGTCATGGCTGCATCGCCTTTGGCCTGCGGAAAGGAGGCTTTGTCCTCGTGCAGGCTTTTTAATCTCAGCAGTTCTGCAGGACTGCGCGCAGAAGCGAGCGCACCTGCCGGCAGATTTTGCCGTTTCTGTCTTTCATAGGGATGCAGAATTCCGTCGCGCAGCAAAAACAGCGGACGTAGCCGCAGCAATGGGGTCAGCGTCGGTTCAAAAAGATCGCTGAGAACCGTACCTGCCAACAAATCCTCAGCGGATGACGCGTACCAAATCGCCTAATGAATTAAAATAAGTCACGATCGAGTGCCCGGACAGCAGCGAATGCGCACCGATCATGAGCAATGATGCTCCCACTGGAATTGTCAGGTTGTCGTCGAGGAAGCCTTCATGGCTGACAAATTCGATTAAGAGAGCGACAATCGAACCAATGATCAGCGTTACCCAGTTTTCCAGGCGAATGCCGTGTGTGTCCCAGAGGACGAAGTCGGAATTCACATGTGCGGCTGAAATAAGCAGCAGGAAGATTAATCCAGCGATGAGAGCGCCGCCCATGCCACCGAGTGTGCCCTGCAGGCTTTTACCGTTATAAAAACGGATCGTGCCATACTTACCACCCACAAGAGCTGCGGCGGGGTCTCCAAAGGTTAAAAACAGGATCGATAGGATTGCAATCTCGCGCGGGAAAAAACCCACGACAATGCACAATGCCAGAATATAAGGCACGCTACCGTGCATCTTGTCGAGCTCTTTGCCCTTGAGCATCGGGCCTGCGACCTTGACGAAAAGGTCTTGCCATAATTTGAAACGAAAGCGTAAAAATTCTATAATGAGAAAGAAGACCGTGATGATGCCCGTGATCCAGAAAATGATCGACCGGGTTGTTTCTTTAAACAGCCATGGGCTGATGCCGTCGAGAAGATTGAAAAAATAACCGAAGGGAACAATCAGGCCAACGAGGTGAAAGAGCTTACGCACGTAATTGAACTTATCACCCGCTTTGTTTTCTTTACTGAAAAGTTTTTTGGGTTCTGTACTCATGCTGTTATTCACTCCGTTTGCCATTGAATGTGCTCGGAAAGCCCGCTCTTTGCATTATTTACCCCATGGGCCGTGAAAGAGGGCTATTTTTCAGGTAAGCAGTTTTTCTGCCGCCATGCGGGACGGCGCGTAAGAAAACATTTCTGTAAAGCCGGTCATGCTGATTACCTGCTGCACCCGGGCCGAAGGTTGAATCAGGGCGAGCTTTTTACCGCCGCGCGACAGCTGCTCGCTCATTTCAAACAGCAGGCCAATACCGGTGGAAACAATCAGTTCAACCTCACTCAGATCGAGCAGCACATGATTTTTCGTTGCTGCATCCAAAAATTTGCGGCGCACTTCATGCGTGTTTTGCGAATTCATGGCACCTTTGATTTTAAAAAAAGTATATGTCTGGGCCTTTTCTTCGGTAACCTGAAACTGCTGCTCTGCCGGCGTAGCCATGGATTGGCAATTTGACAGCGCAAGGCAGACGCACAACAAAAAATCTATAGATTTTCCTTCTTAACGCGGCAACGGTCTCGGCTGTTCTCTAATCCACTTGACGCGACGCACCAAAGCAACACTGCCGGGAATGCTTTCGTTGCTGAAATCGGTGATTTACGCAGGTGCAGACCTCGACGCGCATCGTCGCCGTTATATCGTGAATGGCAACGTTTTTGCGCTGATCGTTATCGCCATCACGATGCCGTATCCCTTCGTGTATATGTATCTTCACGTCGATGTCGATCCGCTTTTGCTCGCCGGTAGCCTGATATTTCTAGCGGCCTATGCGACGGTGATATTTTTCAATTATCTGAAGCTGCACACCCTGTCGAAGCTGCTATTTTTCGCCACCGCAGTCAGCCAGTTGTTTGCCATCTGCGTCATTTTTGGCAAAGGCACGGGTCTTGAGCAGTTCTTCTATGCCGCGTTTGTGGGTGTCTTCTTTGTGGTGGATCGATACCAGAGGATTCTCATCATTCCGGCATTGGTGATTCTTACCGGCGAATACCTGCTGATTCAGTATATCAACGCCTACATTGATCCGCTTGTGAAAATCTCCGAAGAGACGGCGCGCGTCATCAGTTATATTACCACAGGAGCTGTTTTTTCTGTGTTGGCAGCACAGTGTCTGTATTTCTACTGGGGAAACCAGCGCGCCGAACAGGAGCTGGAAACTGCACGCCAGCAATCCGACAAGCTGCTGCTCAATATTCTGCCCGAACCGATTGCCGAAGAACTCAAGCGCACCGGTTATGTCGAGCCCGTTGAGCACGATTCAGTGACCGTTGTCTTTACGGATTTTGTGGGTTTTACGGCCAGCTCGGAGACGCGCAATCCGTCTGAGTTGCTGCGTGAGCTCGATGACTGTTTTTCAGCGTTCGATGCAATCATTGAAAAGCACGGCTTAGAGAAGCTCAAGACGATTGGGGATGCGTATATGTTTGCGGGTGGCGTACCGACTAATCTCGAAGATAATGCGCAGCAGTGCGTGCAGGCCGCGAAAGAAATTATTGAATTTGTTGAGGCAAGGCGCAGCCAAAATTCGCGATTCTGGCAGATTCGGGTCGGTGTGCACACGGGGCGTCTTGTTGCAGGAGTGATTGGACGGAAAAAATTTATTTATGACGTTTGGGGAGATACCGTGAATACGGCGAGCCGGCTGGAAGCTGCTGGTGAGCCAGGGCGGATCAATACTTCTTCAGAAACTTATTCTTTGATTAAAAGCAGGTACCCCTGTGAGTTTCGGGGAGAAATTCAGGTCAAGGGTAAGGGCCCGCTGCCGATGTATTTTGTGGTGTAATCAGGCCATCATGCTTTCTGTCAGCTCGAGATTGCTGTATACATTCTGCACGTCATCGTGATCTTCCAGCGCTTCAATGAGTTCAAGAGCCTCTTTTGCTTTCTCGCCTTCTACCGTAATGTTGGTTTGTGGAATATATTCAAGCCCCGACTTGGTAATCTTGTAGCCTTTGGCCGCGAGTTTCGGCTCCATAGCGGAAAGTACAGCGTGAAAGTCGTTCACAGCCGTTTTTACCGCGAAGACCTTTTCGTCGTCTTTCTCAATGTCCTCGGCGCCCGCATCGAGTGCGATTTCCATCACGTCGTCTTCCGTAATATTGTCGCCCTCAACAAGAATGAGGCCCTTTTTATCGAACAAATAGGCCACCGCGTTTGCTTCGGCCATTGTGCCGCCGTTGGATTTAAAAAGACTTTTGAGTTCTGGCACCGTGCGCGATTTTTTATCTGTCAGCACTTCAACCATGATGGCGATGCCGCCGGGGCCATAACCTTCGTAGACACCCTCTTCGTAGGTAACACCTTCGAGTTCGCCAGTACCTTTTTTGATCGCGCGCTCGATGTTGTCTTTCGGCATACTGTTCTGCCGGGCTTTAAGTGTGGCTGTTCTCAAGCGTGGGTTTGAAGATTCGTCGCCACCGCCGAGTTTTGCCGCCACCATGATTTCTTTTGCGAGCTTGGTGAACATCGCCCCGCGTTTAGCATCTGCAGCACCCTTGCGGTGCTGGATATTTTTCCACTTACTATGGCCTGCCATGCGCGGATTGATTGCGTACTGGCAATGGCCCGCAAAGTACAATCGGCGACCCGCGCTGGGGTAAGGGCGCCGTCATTAAGCGTTCAGTCTTTCTTTATAAAGGCAATGAGCTCTGCTTCTGTGAGCTCATTCTTTTCGCCGGATTTGCGCAGTTTCACTTCCAGTTTACCTGACTCGATTGTCTTCTTACCCACGGTCACAATAAACGGAAAACCCACGAGTTCAGCATCATTGAATTTTACGCCGGCGCGTTCGTCGCGGTCGTCGAGATAAACGCTGATTCCCTGTTCCCTGAGGGTTGCGTACAGTTTATCGACGAACGCCACCTCTGCCTCGCCTTTTGCCAGCGAGACAAGATATACCATGAACGGGGATAAAGTTTTGTTCCAGATTAAACCGCGCTCGTCATGGTTTTGCTCAATCGATGTTGCCACTGTGCGGCCGACGCCGATGCCGTAGCAACCCATCGTGGGGTGCAGCGGTTTGCCGTTTGGATCGAGCACCGTCAGGTTCATTGCCTCAGTATATTTCTTACCGAGTTTGAAAATGTGACCGACCTCGATGCCCCGTGTTTCGGTCAGTTCTGCCTTGCGGCACTGCGGGCAGATGTCACTTGCGTGGGCGACGACGAGGTCATCTCCCTCGTCCATCTGAAAATCCCGGCCCTCTGCGACATGCTTCTTGTGGAATCCGGTTTTGTTGGCGCCGGTGATCAGGTTTGATCTGCCTTTCAGGTGGCGGTCGCAAAAAATATGAAGGATCTTTTTACCGACTTTTTCGCCGCTCTTGAATTTTAATCCAACCGGCCCCGCGTAACCGGCATCAGCCCCGGTGAGTGCCTGTATGGTTTCTTCTGTTGCAAGCCAGTAATCTGTTGCGCCGGCGAGGTTCTTCATCTTAATTTCTGACAGTTCGCGGTCACCCTGCACAAAACAGAGGTAGATATTCTGCGTATCTTCAAAAATCACTGCCTTGATAAAATCGCGCGGGTTATGGCCTGTGAGTTTAGCCACTTCGTCGATGGTTTTGAGAGCGCCGGTTTCGAAATCGACGGCCGCTCCGTCAGAGGGGGATATCCCACTCTGCGCCTTCGGGTTTTCCCAAAAGGCAGTCTTTTCCTGGTTAGACCGATAGCCGCATTTTTCGTCGCTGCATAGCAGAAGAGTTTCTTCACCGATCGACGAGGCGACCATGAACTCTTCAGAGCCGCTGCCACCCATATTGCCCGAGTCGGCTTCGACGGGAATGGTTTTCAGGCCGCAGCGTTCAAAGATCGCGCGGTAGCATTCGCGCATTTTCTGGTAGGTTTCGTCGAGAGATTTGGCATCGACGTGAAATGAGTAAGCGTCTTTCATCACGAACTCACGGCAACGAATCAGGCCATAGCGCGGGCGAATCTCGTCGCGGTACTTGCGGCCGATCTGGTAGAGGTTCACCGGCAATTGCTTGTACGATTGCAGAAAGCTGCGCGCGACATCGGTCATCGCTTCTTCATGAGTGGGGCCGAGCGCATAGGGCACGTCATGGCGGTCAGTCATGCGCATCATCTCTTTGCCCATGAGATCCCAGCGGCCTGACTCCTGCCACAGTTCAGCAGGAGTGATCACCGGCAACGTAACCTCAACCCCGCCAAAACGGTTCATCTCTTCGCGCACGATCTGTTCTACCTTACGGTGCACCATATCGCCAAAGGGGAGGTAAGCGTAGAGCCCCGAGCCCTGCTTGCGTATATAGCCCGCGCGCGAAAGCAGTCGGTGCGACGCAACCTGTGCATCTTTGGGGTCGTCTTTTGAGGTGAAGAGGGGCAGCTGTGAGGCGCGCATAAGGGGAATAAACGAATTTTAGATAGGGCGTAAAGCAGAGTGCAGATGCTACACCCGGGGATTTTGCAATCATTGACCCGCCGTCCTTGGGATATGTGTTGGAAGATGTTCGCCTGGCTCAGATCCAAAGTTCTCAGACCCTATCAGGATACCGGCTATGTTATTCGCCGCAAGGCGACAATTTTGTACTATTTCTGCCTGTCGCTGGTTTTGCTGATGCCGACATTCATGCTGATCTATCTGATCTGGATTCCGCATCGCCTGCCGATCGCCGGGCCGCCGATGGTTGCTGCGATGCTGATCGGCATTGTCTGCCTGCTCATTCTCGCCAAAGGCAAATTTTACATCGCCGGGCAGACGCTCGCGTTTGTCGCTTTTTTAATTATCGCGGCCGCGCAGTTCAGAAAACTCGAGGGTGAATATTTCACGGCGTACTCGACGTTTATCCATTTGTTTGCGATCCCCATTCTTGTCGTGGGTCTGTTCGGTCGCAAGCGCTATATTCTGCCCATCTATGCGGTAATGGTCATTGCAAATATCACCTTTTTTATCCTGCTGAGGCCGAAAATCAGCGGTGAATACCTGACTGCCGCGCAAGTGGGATTTATGACGACCATCATATCTCTCACCCTGATCACGACTCTGCTTTTTTTGCTGCGCAATGTGATGGATTCTGCGGTCACCGAAGTCGAGAAGACCAATGCTTCGCTGACACGGTTTGTGCCGACAGAGTTTCTGCAGCTTTTAAACCGCAAGAACATTCACGAAGTGGGGTTGGGCGATCATACCGAACAGGAGATGACGATCCTCTTCGCGGACATCCGCAATTTTACCGGCATCTCCGAGACGCTGAGCCCGGCCGAAAACTTCTCCTTCATAAATGATTACCTGAGCGTCATGGGGCCGATTATCCGCGAGAATAATGGCTTCGTCGATAAGTACATTGGCGATGCTATTCTCGCGCTGTTCTTTAAACCCGCGGATGCCGCTCGCGCTGCGGTGGCCATGCACGATATGTTACAGCGCTTCAATGCGCAGTTTGTCGACGGCATTTTTCCCGAGATCCGCATCGGCATCGGCATCCATACCGGGCGCATCATGCTCGGCACGATTGGCGAAGTCAGGCGCATGGAAAACACGGTGATCAGTGATACGGTGAATGCCGCCTCGAGAATCGAGAGCATGACCAAAAAACTGTCCGCGGGCATTTTGCTGAGCGGCGAAGCACTGGCGCAGATACCCAAAGACGATTATATTGTTCGCTTGGTCGATGTGGCGCAACCGCGTGGGAAAACACAGACGCTCGAGATATACGAACTGCTGAACCCATTGTCAGAGAACCGGCGCACGCTGCTTTTGTCCTATGAGCAGAAGTACCGGCAGGCGCTGAACGCCATGCGCGAGGGTAATCTGGCCGAAGCCCGCGCTGGTTTTGAAGGCTGCCAGAAAGTCTGCAGCGACGACGGCGCAGTCCTGTATCACCTGCGCCTGCTGACCAAAATGGCACTGTTCAAGAAGAAAGCAGAATAATCCGGGCCTTTCGCTTTACAGCTCCGTTCGCGCCTGCAGGTGAGCAGAATGCAGGCGATCAAAAACTATATCGGCGGCTTCTTCGGGTCGCTGCTGGAACGCATCTTTGTTTTTTTTATGGCATTGTTTCTCAGCCAGGCGCCGCAATACATGAACCTGTACCTCAATGTGCTGAGCGGGGCAAAAGCGGCCTACGAAAAATCGGTGAAAGAAATTGCCGAGAAGGCCGGTGAGCTGGGCATGAGCACAAAAGAGTTCATCGACGACCTGACCAAATCGCAGAGCCAGGCCGCGAAAAAATCGGGCGAGCTGCACCAGAACCAGATCAGGAATTTTGAATCTGCAAAAAAGGCGTTCGATGCAATTAAGAACGCCTCAGCATTCACACGCCCATTTATCTTCCTGAAGCACGTTGACTGGGCATTGGCGAAGAATGTGCAGTTTCAGCCGGCATTGCCTTTTACCCTTGAGTCTCTCATCTACGTGATCGTCGGAATTATTCTCGGCATGGTGCTTTACCGCCTGCTCGCCTTCTATCCGCGGCGTTGGCTGGGTGGCGACAAAAAGCAACAACCTGCGTATTAAGACTAACTATTCGCCGTGCATCGCACGGCTATTGGTTTGTTGTTAAATAAAACCGGGCAATCCGCACCTCGAACGGCTGCCCATCGCGGCGCACCATGCTGAACGTGCCTTCCATAGTGCCAAAGTTGGTACCCAGCGGACAAAAGCTTGAATAGGAATATGTGCCGCCCGGTTCGAGTTCGGGCTCTTCGCCGACCACGCCGGGGCCATAGACGTCTTCGCGCTTGCCATCGGAGTCGATGATAATCCAGTGTCGCGATTTGAGCTTGGCCCATTCGCTGCCTTCGTTGGTAATAGTGATTTTATAGCGGAACAGGTATTGGCTGTCTTCGGGTATTGAACGTTCAAGCAGGTAATGCGGCTCGGCTTTGATGCGTATGCCTTCGGTGACTGTCTCAGAATCGGCCGTGGCGGGCATACGTACTTCTGCCTCCGCGGCGGCGGCTGTAAAGGACGATTTAAAAAATACAGCGCTGCAGGGCGCATTCAATTTGCCAAAATACATTGACGGAGCGTCTCTTTTACAAAGAGACATAATCCTTTCGGCCAAAAGCAGGTACTTTTCGCCGGTTTCCAAGCATGCTCGCAGAGATACTATCGCGCTATAAGTCAGCTTCATCGCTGGTGTTTACTGTTTTCTTTTGCCTGAGTTGCCTGATCTGGAAGTCGAACCTGATTTCCCGCACAGCGAATACTGCTAGCCAGGCGCTCGATTTTTTCTCTGGTACATTCTCTTCGTTCGGCAAAGGCATATCGCGTTTCGTCGACAGCTATGGCACATACGAAGCCGTGCGCGCTGAGCGCGATGCGCTGCGTGACAAGGTGAAATCCAACCTCGACATCCAGGTCGAACTGGTGCGCCTGCGCGAAGAAAACGTGAAGCTGCGCCAGTTTTTGCAGCTGCCGCCGGTGAGCCAGTTTCCCGTTGTGCAGGCAGAGGTGATCTCGCAAGATCCTGACAACTGGTTCCGTACCATCATCATCAACAAAGGCAGCGCCGAGGGCATCGCTACGTACATGCCGGTCGTCGCGATGCAGTCGGTTGTGGTGCCGGCGCACGATAACAAGCCGGCCGAGACGAAGCTGATTGCAGGCATCGTGGGCAAGATTATCCAGGTCAACCCGCATTCGGCACGCATTCTGCCGCTGACTGACCAGTTCTCGCGCATCGGCGTGACGGTAAAAAAGACCGGCCATTGGGCGCTGTTGAATGGCCAGAGCCCTCACCAGGATGCACCGCTGATCGACTACCTCAGCCTCGGTGTGTTTATTTCAACCGGCGATGAAATTGTCACCTCGGGCGGTGATGGTATCTTTCCGCGGGGCTTGCCCGTGGGTACAGTCGGCAAACGCATCGAACGCCTCGGCAGTTTTCAGAAGGCAGAAATTATGCCAGTCATTGATTTCAAAAAACTCGATTTCGTGATTGTGATCCAGAAGAAGGTCGAAACCGAAGCGCTGAACTTTTTACCATTGAAACCAGACACGGTTGAAGAACCGAAGCTGCAACCAGCGCCGCCGGCACCCAAAAAAGCATCGGCCGAAGACGGCGATGAGGCCGATGAGCCGGCGGTCAAAAAGCCCGATAACAAACCCGGTGCTGCGAAGAGTGACAAGCCGGCAGCAGCAATCGTTCCCGAACCACCCAAAGCGGCAACGCCTGCAGCAGCGGCTCCCGGCGAGGCGAAACCATGATTCTCGAAAAAGTCGTCATCGCGATTGCCATTTTTGTTTCCTACTTTTTGCAAACCAGTGTGGATTTTTTTGCGCTCGGCAGCATTAAGCCCGACTTTCTGCTGATGCTGACAGTCTATTTCGCGCTCTACCGCGGTTCGTTCTCTGCGCTGTGGATCGGTTTTTTCGGTGGTCTCTTGCAGGATGTCAACCTCGGTGGTTACACGAACCTGATCAAACAGGATTTACAGTATTACATCGGCACCTCAGCACTGGCAAAAACCATTGTTGGTTTTATCGCGGGAAAGGTTGCGCGCGATATCAATAAAGAAGCCACGTCGCTGATTGTCATTGTGGTCTTTGTCGCGTGCTTTGTCAAAGGCGTCATCATGTTCTTTACTGTGGCCATTTTTCACAGCAGCGCGCACGCTTCATCACTCATCACGATTGTACTGCCTGAAGCGCTGTTTACCGCGGTACTCTCGATCGTCTGGTTCAGGTTGCTGCGCTGGGCTTTCCCGACGGTCGAAAAATCAGTGGCCGGGCCGCAGGGGATTATCCGCAGAATCGGTCAGTAGAGCAGCATGGCGCAAACCATACAGCAATTCCAGTTGCGGCAGCGCCTCGACCGCCGCGTTACCGCCTTAACGATTTTTACGCTCGCGATGCTGGGCGTACTGTTACTCAGAATCGGCGATCTGCAGCTTTTGCGCGGCGACGAGTTTTTCGAAAAGTCACAGCGCGTGATCAGGCGCGTGGTTGCTCTCACTGCGCCGCGCGGAGAAATGTTCGCCCGCAACTATACCAGCCGCGATAAAGCCACCTACATCGTTTCTAACTCATCGGCAGTCTCGCTGAGCGTGATTCCTTCGCATTTCCCGAAAAAGAAAGAACTGAAAGAACTCGTCGCCAAGCTCGAGCGCCTGCTGCGCTACCCCGAAGGCTCGCTGACCTCACGCGTCGCCGACAACAAGTACAAGGCGCACGAAGAAATAGTGCTGATTGAGAACCTGAAGCCCGAGCAGACCACAGTGATTGCCGACTATTACATTACCTTTTCCAAATTCATTATTCGTCCGACTTCGCGGCGTTTTTATAATCTTGGCTCTGCCGCGGCGCACCTCACGGGTTATATTGGCCTGCCCAACCAGCGCGAAGTCGCGGCCGGCGTGCGCAGTTACCAGTATACCGGTAAGAACGGCCTCGAAGCACAATATGACACGATGCTGCGCGGCGACGACGGCGAGATTGTTCAGATCAAGTCCGCGACAGGTGACATCGAAGAGCAGAAAGTCTTCCGCAACTTTGCGCCGGGCAATAACCTGATTCTGACGATTGACGCCGATCTGCAAACAACCGCTTCAAAGGCAATGGGTGATAAAACCGGCGCGCTGGTTGCCATTCGCCCTTACACGGGTGAGATTCTCGCAATTGTGTCGAAGCCCGACTATGACCCGAACATCCTCATTGCGCTCGATAACCCCAACCGGCCGGGGCATATTCGGCAGATCCAGGAACAAAAGGCCGAACTCAACCGCGCGATCTCAACCAAATATCCGCCTGCTTCGACCTACAAACCGCTCGTCGCGCTTGCAGGTCTCGAAGAGAAGCGCCTTTCGAAATCAGACCATTATTTTTGCACCGGAAAGTTCACGCTCAAGAGCAGCTATAAAGGTTCACCCGATGCGGTGTTCAACGACTGGTCGCGCCACGGCAGCAATGACCTCGTCGGTGGCATCGCACAGAGTTGTTCTGTCTATTTTTACGAAGCGGGTTATCGTATGGGTGCCGAGCCGATGATCAAATATTCGCGCTATTTTCATCTCGGCGAAAAATCGCAGATCGACCTGCCGAGCGAAATTCCCGGGTTTGTGCCCGACGGCGCGTGGAAAGAAAAACAGTTCAACACGCGCTGGTTCGACGGCGATACCGTGAACCTGTCGATCGGTCAGGGTTTTATCGAAACCACATTGATCGGCATGGTCGGTTTTTATTCAGCGGTTGCAACCGGTGGCACGATCTACAAGCCGCACCTGATTCGCCAGATTCGTTTTGCGGAAAACGACCAGGTGAAGGTCGATGTCAAACCCGTGATTCAGGACCAGATACCGCTCTCTAAATCAGCGCTGCAGACCGTGCGCGAGGGTTTGCTTGCAGTGACCACGCGTGGTACCGCAGCGAGTGTGTTCCGCGTGCCGGGCATTGTTCAGGTCGGCGGTAAAACCGGTACTGTGCAGACGAGGTCGGGCGCGCCGTCAGACAAGGCATCGCAGCACGCGTGGTTCATTGGCTATGGCCCGTTTGAAGGCGACCCCAAAGACGTGCTCGTCGTCGGTGTGATCGTCGAGCGCGGCGTCGGTGGTGCGGTGGGTGCTGCGCCGATTGCTCGCGATGTTTTCGTCAAATATTCGCAAAAACTCAAAGCGGGGACGGTTAACTGATGGAACGCTTTGCACGCCTCGACTGGGTCTCCATCACGCTGGCAGTGGCTTCGACGCTTCTGGGCGTCGTTGTTCTCTATGGCGGTGGCGTCACCGGCGAAGAGCTGGCGCAGCGCAAGCTTTTGTGGCTCGTGCTCTGTGTGATTGTGATGCTGGTCTTTGCCAACGTCAATTACCAGTTATTAGGATCGTTCGCTCCCATAATCTATGCAACCGGAATTGTGATTCTGCTTTTGGTGTTGGTGCCCTTTATCGGTAAAGAAGTCAAGGGCGCACGGTCGTGGATACGCTTCTTTGGCCTCGGCTTTCAGCCCGCAGAGTTCATGAAGCTGGTACTGGTTATTACGCTCAGCAAATATCTCGTCTTGCGCGAATCGGAAATCGGCAAACTCAAGGAACTCATTATTCCTGCCGTTCTCGCGACGGTGCCTGCGCTTTTAATTGGTGTGCAACCCGACCTTGGCGGTGCGGTGATGTTCATGGCGATTTTGTTCGGCATGCTGTTCATCGGTGGTGCGAATACCTCGGTGCTGTTTGGTTTTACGATCATCGGCTTCATCTCGCTGTTCACACCGATGTTTCTCGAATACGAACGTTATATCATTGTCGACGAAGTCTACAATGCGCTGCGCGAAGAGCACTTTCGCCTCGCCGATGCGGTACGCATTCTCAACTTCGAAGTTTGGGAAGTTGCCGAAAACCTGAACTATACGACGCGCCTCGTGCAGGATAAGACGCTCGTCACATGGGCAAAAGAGACGCTGTCGCAGGGCGAAAACCTCAAGATTTTCTGGCAATCGGCAGCCGAGATTGAAAAAGCCAACCCCAGTTTTTTGCGCGATATGCTGCGCAATACTACTGTGATGGTAGCGTTCGGTGCTTCGGGTATCTTCTTTTATGGACTCGGCGTGTTGGGTAATTTTATGACCGGCGCGTATTGGATGCGCCGCGTCGCCAATATCGCACTCATTGTCGGTCTCTCATTTACTTCTGCGTTCATGACCAACAAATTTATTAACTTCAAACCGCACCAGGTGATTCGAATCGTTTCATTCGTAAACCCGGATAAATTCCAGAAGGGTGCGGGTTACCAGCTACGCCACTCGCTGATTACTGTCGGTTCCGGTAAGTTTGCGGGCAAAGGTCTGTTTAAAGGTGACATGACCAAAGGCGACACGCCGTTCTTGCCCGAGTGGTACAACGACTTTATCTTTTCGGTCGTGGGCGAGCAGCTGGGTTTCTGGGGCTCTGCGCTGCTTTTACTCTTGCTGTTCGGGTTGATATTACGCGCGATCAATATCGCCGCGACTTCCAAAGATGATTTTGGCGCGATGCTCGCCTCGGGCATCGCGCTCATTTTCTTTCTGCACGTCTTCATCAACATCGGCATATCGGTCGGGTTATTGCCCGTGACCGGTATACCGCTCAGTTTCGTGAGTTATGGCGGCTCGCACATGCTCTTATGCTTTGTCTGCGTGGGCATCCTGATCAACATCTACCGCCGCCGGTTCATTAACGCGTGAAATCAGCCTTATTAGCTCCGGGCTTAAGCCCGGAGCTAATAAGGCGCAACGCAGGTATCACCTTCAAAGACGCGCGCCATACCAGCCAGACAATGATGCCGATCGGAATCAGATAGATTCCCAGATAGACGAGTTGCAGCAGTACATTCAGCAATCCGACAAAGGCATTGCGGAAATGCGGCACTTCGACCGGAGCCACATAAGGCGTCGCAGGCAGGCTCAGCGTGATCGAAATCGTCGCCCAGCCGATGCGATCGTTGATGCGCCAGTCTTCCATGCGTGTCGCCAGCTGTTTGTCTTCAGATTGAGACAGCAGGTTCTCGGTGGCTTCCCAGTTTTTTGAACCGGTGCCCGTCTGCGCATTGGCGAGCGTGCGCCGGCGGTTGCGGATGTCTTCGCGGGCGGCCAGCATCTGCTGGTAGACCGCATTTTCGGTGTGGTCGTGCACCGATATATTCTCAGAGGTCAGCTTGCCGATGGCATCGAGATCATTCAGCGCAGTGTAAAGATTTGCCGAGCGCACCCGCACGCGCAGCGTCATATAACCGTTGCTTTCGCCCGAGGCCGTTTCCTGCAGCAGAAAGCCGTAGCGCGGAATCCATTGGTTAAAGAAGGCACGCGCCGATTTCAGGCTGTCGATCTGGTAGTTCACTGCCAGATTGTATTCAAGCTTGCGTTCATTGCTGCTGCTGGGAATAAATATCTTGCCAAGGCTTGCTTGCGCGGGCTGGTTCTGGCGAGTATCACTGAGCTTTTCTCCGGCGTTGCGTGTTTCCGCTTCTTCATCGGCCATGCGGGCGCGGCCAGATGCGGCCGCAGGGCTCGCGGCGACACCATCAATATCTTTCCCGGTTTGCTCGAGATAACCCGCTGCCGCTTCTTTCTTGTTCTGGTGATTCTGGTTGGTTGCGAAATAGTCGCGCTCGCTGCGTTTATTTAACCTCAGCGCGAAAGGGAGGGCGATAATAATGGCTGCGACGAGCGCCGCAGCAATGAGGATTTTCTTTTTCATGCGGCTTTGACGCCGCTTCAGGTGAATTGGTTCAAAAAAACAGTATGGGCTACGCCCATACTGTTTTTATACATACTAAAAGATGTGACTGAAATTGATGAACATGTTAGTGTCTTCTTTGCTCATCGCATAATCCACCATGATGATTGTGGCCTGGTTCCATGCGATGCGCAGGCCCGCACCGTATGCGTATCTCCAGACGCTCGTTGAGACATCTTTTGGCTGGTCAAATGCGCTGCCGATGTCAAAGAATGGCACGAGAATCGGCGCAAAATGCTGGCCCAGCACCGTGAAGTCGAACATCGTCCAGCGCAACTCCAGGTTGGCCAGTGCAATATTGTTCGCCACAAAACGGTTCTCTTTATAGCCACGCAGCGAGCGCAGACCGCCGAGGGCACTCTGGTAAGTGCGTTCAGTGCTGGAGAACTGGTTCATGGTATAGAATGGAACGTCGCCCACTGACTGCGTGTAGGCCGCGCGGCCGGCAAACACGAGATCCACAAATTTTTCAAACGGGCTGAAGAAGAATTTTTCCGCAACAGTGTAGCGTGCGTAATTGAATTCAGAACCATAAGCCCGGTTTGAAACCTCTGCAATCGCCTCGAACAGTTGCCCTTTGTTGGGGTCTGGTTCGAAGTCACGGGTATCGATGGCGATGCCGACACGGACGACGTTGTTGAAACCGCCGTTATAGCCGTTGATCAAACCTGCCTGATTGTACTGCGTGAGCAAAGTTCCTTTATTGATCCCCTTGTCGGCCGTGACGCTGCCGTCCGCAAGCGTTGTTTTGTCAGCCTGCACTTCGCGGTTCATCAGATCGTTGATGTTATATTTGCCCACCTGCATGCCGAACTGCGGGCGAACAATGCCGCCGAACAGGTCGCGTTCGACCATCGCCACGAGGGCCGGTCTTTCATAAGAGTAATGATTATAGGCTGAATTGGTTAATCCGGTTGAATCGACTTTGCGCAGCTCATTGTTATAATCCGCGTACTTGTCGTACGTTTTTGCGCCATTGTTAAAATCACTGCCTAGCGCGTTCATCGAACGGCTGCCGGTGCCGTAAAAGTTCGCCCAGGTGTTTTTTTCGAACACAAGCGCCGTACGCAGGCGATAGAGCGAGTTGCCGATATAGGGCGCATCGAGGTTGATCTCGTGGTACTGGTAGCCGTTCGTGGTTTGAAAGAATTGCGCATAGAGCTGCGTGCGGTAAGGTGTGCGGCGGAAAATCGGGTCGTCTTTTTCGCCATTATAAGAATAGAACACGCGTGCGCCATAACCGATGCCGGTATTGGGGTCTGAGTTCACGAGCGGAAGGCCAGTAAAGAAGCCACCTTCTTTTTTCTTTGCAAAGTCGTGGTCATTCAGGTATTTTTTATTCTTCAAAGATTCCATCAGCTCTTCGGAGTGATGGTGTTTGACCACCGGGGCAGGCTCCGTTTTGCCGTCGGCCTTCGCTTTTTCTGCGTCGGCTTTTACCACCTCTGCCTTTTTTTTCGGATCGGCCTTTGCTTTTTTAGGGGCTGCCTGTGCGGCTATAAAAGCCGAGAAAAAGCCCAGCAGTATGAGACTGCTCATTATCTTTTTACTCATGTTGTCTCCTCTTGCTAAGGGTCGGATGTATCTTTGTGACCGACCGGCATCGCCGGGTTAATCCCGGTCGTCCACGGGGAAGGGCGCGAAGCAATCGTCAAGTACGAAAACGACCTGCGCGCGCATTCTGCTGCGGGTGGCAGATGGCGGTAAAACGCTAAATCAGAAACTTTTCTTGAGCACGCGGAAGGTTTTATAGCGCACGCAGCCGATTTTTTCGAGCACGGTGATCATCGGTGTATTCGTTTCGACAATCAGTGAACAGTCGGACTCTGTAATTCCCATCGCAATGCCGTTTTCCATCGTTTTGTGAACCATGGCAATTTCATATCCTTTGTTACGGTGCTCTTTCAGTACGCCCATGATCGTCGTGCGAATGCGCTTGATTTTTTTCATTTCGAGCAGAATCTTGATGAAGCCAAAGGGAAACAGGCTGCCGTTGGCTTTTTTGACGCCCTGGTTCGCGTCGATCAGGCTGATCGCAAATGCAATCGGCTCCCCGTTTAGTTCCGTGATAAATGCGAGTTTTTCGTTAATGATCATTTTCAGGTCTTTCAGGAGATGCTGCCACTGGTCTTCGGTGAATGGAACGTTACCCCAGTTTTCAGACCATGCCTGGTTGAAGATATGTTTTACAGCTGCCGCTTCTTTATCGATGTCCTTGCGTCTGACTTCGCGAATCACGAGGCCTTTCTGCTTCATGACACGGCCGTTGATCAGGCGCATAAAATTGGGTATGTTCGTGTCTTTGAGAAATGCATACCAATCGACTTCTTTTTTAAAGCCTGCACCTTCGAGCAGCTTCAGGTAATAAGGCGGATTGTAAGTGCACAGCAGCACGGGATCCATGTCGAATGCGTCGACCAATAACCCGATTTCATCGTACACGGCAAAATTCATCGGCCCGAGCGCAGAGGTGCACCCCCTCTCTTTCAGCCATTTTTCCCCTGCGGCAAAAATCGCATTTACCGCCTCCTGGTCGTCGAGCGCCTCGAAAAAACCGAAAAAACCCTGGTTGGTTTTGTAGAAGTCATTGTGCGCGAAGTTGCGGTGCACAGAAAGCCGCGCGACGATCTTGTCGCCCCGGTATGCCAGCAGCAACTGTTTCTCTCCGATCTTATTGAACGGCCCTTTGAGGATGAACTTAACAACATCTGCGTAGATGGGGGGTACAAAATGCGGGTAGGATTTATAGACGTCTTTCATGAAATAGACGAATTTTTTGACATCTTTCTTTTTTTCAGAAAGCACTTCGATGCGCAGCGACATACGCTCAGAAGTATTAATTAAGACGCGGCGTGAACGAGATTTTTGGTTCCCCGCCCTCCTCTGCGCGCGTTGCGCAATTTTCGACTTGGCGCGAAAGTTCAGCGCCGGTAGATCATCGCATTCGCAGAGAAGTTTCCACTGCTTACCGCGCCGGGAATAAACTCTGCGCGCAGTGTTTCGGCATCGGCCATTTGCAAGAGCAGTAATCCAGATTGAACTCCGGAGGGGGTGTCGACAGTACTGCCAATATTTCTATAGAGCTGGTAGCTGATCATTCCGGTACCGGGTGTCACTAGGGTAGGGTCAATAAATCCGGCCTGTGGCAGGTATAAGCCGGTATTGGTTAATCCTCCGCCAATCGAAACGATCAGCTGTGCCGGGTTGCGCACAGAATAGGCAATGGCGAGATGTTTGTAACCTGCAGTGCCGCCCTTGGTTGCGTCTTCACTCACCGGTACACCATCCTGAAACCAATTACCGACCAGTCTGCCTGGCTGATCCTGGTCAAAGCGGACCGAACATCGGCGCCGACTGCACGCTATACGCCGCGAGTTGATCGAACACACTCTGCTCAAAGTACGCAAGTGGAGAATCGGCATGCTGAGTTTCACTCGGGTAGCGATCGGGCTGTACTAATCCGGTAACTGTACGCTTCGCGTTCACCAGGCCGAGATCAACACCATATGCATAGCCGCTCGTTTGCCCGATGCGCGCGCCAGACTTGAAAGCAGTGCCCGGGCGAATGCCCGAATCGAGCACCACGTGATCAACGTAGTATTCGAAACCGGCTGCGCAATGCACCCACACTTTGCTCTCTCCATAATCCGCAGAAAAAGTCTTTGTCACGAGGCCATCTGCGGGCGCGAGCACCGGCACGCCTGCGCGCGGGCTCGTCGTCGAGTGGTAAAAGTACATGTGGTCCGTGGGCACGGTATGCGACGGCGGGTTCATGTTGCCCATCGGTATCACCGAGGTGAGATCAGAATAAGACAGCATTGGCGATTTGAAACGGAAATCATCGTCATACAGGGTGTCGAACGGGCTGTCGGCGCATGCCACGAGAAATAGAACGGCCATCGGAAGCTTAGAAGTAATACGCATATTCCACCGAGGCTTCCGTAGCCAATCTGCCACGGCTCGCCCCGAAATAAATATCCTGACATTGGGAACGCCAGCGCAACATTCAATCCCCGAAGGAACAATTGCTCGATGCGCAGGCCTGCAGCAGAATTCGTCGAGCACTGCATTGCGGTAGAAATAATTGCGTGTCTGCGCAAAGACATGCAGCCTCCAGAACAGGCGAAACTTTACCAATAAGGCCAGGTCGGTAACGGGTACCCATTGCCGCGTGCCATTGGCGAGATTGAATGCCCCGCTGAGAATCACGCCGAGACGTTCGTGTAATGCCGGTAGATGCCAGTTGGCGCCGACTGCATTGCGGTTATAGTCGCCGGGCAGCGGAGTCTGGTAGTCGGCCCGTTCGATAAAGAAAGAAAAGCGCTCCCAGGGTTGAAATCCGGCGCGTATTGTGCGATAATAGAATTCTTTGTGTACAACGCCCTCGACGAATGCAAAGATATTTCGCGTAGGCAAAGATGAAGAAGAATGTTCGGCCTTCACTGCGGCGTCTTTTTCGGAAGCGCCAGCGACTTTGTTATCCGGTTTCGCACCCCAGACAAACGAAGCAAGTAAGGTCATACAGAAAAATTGCCTGAGCATTTGTGAATTGTACGAAACTTAATGCCATTTAGTGACAGGAAAATTTGGTTTGGATTTTTCTATGTTTTTGCCGGGAAAATTCTGCGCCACGAGAAAAATTCTCACCGTTGCACGAACCTTGCCAAGGGGGCAATCACGGCATGACTTCATGGTTCAAACCGCAGCCATTGTATTTTTTTGGCGGACTGCACCTGGAATTGCGTCAGCCGGCGTATGCCAGGTTGTTTGCGGTTGATTATATATATATCTTTTCGGCATGCGAGATTGCCTCCCTCGTCGCCCATACGGCAATCGTCTTCGCCCGACATCAACACAGCGAGGCTTTGGCCGTCGGGTGAAAATGCCATGCTTTCGACGCCCAGGAACCCTTTGCCTGAGAAAAAGCCCGGCGATGCGAGGGCGGGCAGCTGTAATAACAGACCGGGTGTTTTTGCATCGCCGTATGGCGCAGAAATCCAAACATCGTTTGGTTCGAGTTTATCGTCTTCGTGTTTGCTCTTTACCGTGCGCGCTGCGACGATATGGTCGACCGAAACCGCGAGGCCAAACACGTAGCGCTGCCTGAGTTCGGACAGACGGCGGTGGGCGCCGAGAGGCAGATCCATCTCGATGATTGCGGTATTGTCATCGGTGCTTTCGGTAAATGCCGCGACCTGCATGTCGGGTGCAAAGCGCAGGTTGTCGAGCCTTGCCTTGCCCTCGCTGTGGTAAAGAAGCCGTCGCTTGTGTGCCAGAATGTCATAGCCGACGACCTCGCGCCTGTCCTGGTATTTGCCGGAGAGGCACACGATTTCCGCAGTGGTTAGCCAGTTGCAGTCCGCGAGATCTTCTTTCATGGTAAACGCTCCCATACCGTCGGTCTTGCCGATGATGACTTTGCCGACGAGGTTACGCAGGAAAAATTTTTTGCCCGGTGAGAGTAGCGAGCTGGTATACGTAAAGTCATGCCGGTTTGCAGAGCCTGCTTCACCCGAAAGCAGCGCATGCTGCCCCGACTGGCCGATCAGGTAGGCGCCATAGATAAGATGCCGCTCGGCGAGAATCTGTTTCGGGGCAACCGGTGCGCTTGTGTCGAGTTCGCTGCCTTCACCTGTGGCGCTATTCACAAGGTGTATGCGTGCTCCCCTTGCAGGGTATTCGTTCGCCGACTGGAAAACAATCAGGGCTTCGGCGGCGACGCCTCTGAACGAAGGCATCGGTTTTGCAAATTCACGGCCGCGGCAGGCGACGATGAGAATGCAGAGACCGGCGCCGAACAGCCCGCGAATACTCCATCTTTTCATCCGTTTTGTTCCAATCGATTCCGCAGGTTACAATTGTCAGGGGGTGTAAATTCCGTTGCGAGTGAGTACGGCCCTCAACTCCAGCGGCCCGCGCACGATCTCTGCACGCATGCCGAGCGATCGCGCCATCTCGACGTTCAGACGGTTATCGTCGACGAAGAATATATCTGCCGGTTTGTAGGGTAGCGCCGCAAGCACTGCTTCAAAGATATCGGCATGCGGTTTAACGCGTCCCATCTGGAACGAAGCAAACGGGTAATCGAAGTAGCAGTTGATGTCAAATTCGCGCTCGAAGCGCGGGTAATGCAACGCATTCGAATTCGACAGGTAACCCAGTTTGTACGATTGGCGCAGTTCGCGCAGCAGGTCCGGAACTCCGGCATAGATGCCGGTTGGCCAGGCGGTAAAGGAGCGCAGAAATTCCTCCGTCGGCATTGCGGAGTTAAAGGCCTTCAGAACGCCTTCGGCAAATGCGGCGTTGGAGATTTTGCCAGACTCATATTCCTGCACCGCCGCACAGGTAAGCCATGTCTCCCACAGATCTACATCCGACTTGCCGGTTTCGCCGAGCGCCCGCAAGCCCGTTGTATCCACTTCGATGATGACGCCACCGAGGTCAAAGAGCAGTAGTTTGGGTTTCATGCAGTTGCCGGTATCGCTTTGTGGGCGAATGATCGCGTAAATGTGAATTGGTCACGGTTGTTGCGATTCATTATTGACGAGGCCGGCGTTCTGTGAAGAAGTCGCCCTTATGCAAAAAATATGGATTATTGGCATTTTGGCGGTTCTACTTTTTACAGTCGGTTGCTGGAAACGGGAACAACAGCCCCTCGAGCCCACAGTGATTGAGAAGGTGTGTACGGAGGCTTTCGGACCTTTCTACGATGAGAAAAAACACTCCCGCTTTCATCATGTTTCTTTCGTTGCTTATCTGGCGACGCCCAAGAGTGTGATGATGAGCAATACGATGATGCTCGACGTCTACCAGAACCCAAACCGCTCCGGAGTACAGCTCAAAGCTTCTTTTTCTGTCGGCACGCGCAAGAACCAGGTCGCGCGCCTCGAAAGAAATTACAAAGAATCAGACCTCAAAATCGAAAGCAACAGCGGGTTAATGCTGGGCAATGGTTCCAAGGTGCTGATCGAAGGCGACGTGTCGCCGGGTGCGGTGCCGGGCAAATGGAAAGATTCGTGCTACGTCAGGGTAGATAAAATCGAGAAGGCTGACTAACTACTTCTCAGCGCAGGCGCCACCAAGGCGAACACAGTTTCCCCTGCGCGCCAAACGCGGTATTCACCGGGCGCGTACGGAATCCAATTCTCGTTGCCGGTGAGCGGCCGCGTCGCGAGAATTGTCACTACATCTTTTTCGGTCGTCGCCTGCTTAAAATCGACGGTGACATCGGCATCGAGCAGCCGTGCCTTGGTAAACGGAGAACGGCGCGTGATATGCACCATTCGGTTAGAGCAATGGGTGAAGAGCAGATCAGAATCACTCATCAGAATATTTGCCACGCCGCGACGGGCTAAATGCACGAACAATTTCTGCACTTCGCGAATGAGCACTGCCTGCGCCGGCGGCTTATTGAATTTCTTTTTCAGTTTACCCATCAGCCAGCAGAACGCGGCTTCGCTGTCGGTGGTGCCGACGGGATGGTAGTATTCGAACTTTTCTTTTTTAATTCCCTTCAGCTGACCATTGTGCGCAAACGTCCAGTTGCGCCCCCACAGCTCGCGCACAAAAGGGTGCGTGTTCTTGAGCGCCACCTTGCCGCGGTTGGCTTTGCGAATGTGGCTGATGACAATTTTACTGCGTATTGGGTACGATTGTAGAAATGCCGCAATCTTTGAACGGCTGCTTTCTTCAGGGTCGTGGAACAGGCGCAGGCCTTTGTCTTCGTAGAACGCGATGCCCCAGCCATCGCGGTGTGGGCCGGTTTCACCACCACGGCGGATTAACCCCGTGAAACTAAACACAATGTCGGTGGGCACGTTGGCGCTCATGCCGAGAATTTCGCACACGGTGGTGCTTGCCTATAAACCGACATGGCAGATAAATGAGAAAACGAAATGCTCTTTACGTGCTCTCGCAAACATTGGCAAATACGCTGCTTATGAAAAACTTTCTGCCCAAAATAACACTTTTTCTTGGTTGCCTTGCTTTTGCGGGATCTCTTTCCGCGGCGGGGTCAGGGTTCCATAAAGGTTCGTTTTATCTCGGTGGTGCTTTGGGGCTCGGCTCGGGTCTGGGCTATTTCGGCGGGGCGGCGCTCATTGCGAACGGCGAATACGCAGCCACCGATAACATCGGCATCGGTGGCTCTATCGGCTACTGGAGCTATTCAAACGAACAAACCTCCTTTGGCAATACAGCGAAATATAAATACTCCATCATCCCGATCATTGCATCGGGTGCTTACCATTTCAACGTGGGTAACCCG
>JAXMHE010000011.1:0-93613 GCA_046346945.1 Turneriella sp. | reverse complement strand
TAGGGATTTGAGATGCTGAAAAACCTTGGCTTTCTTCAACTCGATGGCCTTGCTCCACAACTCGTAAGCTTGTGCCCGGCTGAGTCCAGATGCAAGTGCACCCTTAATTAGTTTTTCCATGTGATCCTCCGAAGAGGCCCCATCGATTGTCTCGATTTAGGGACTTATTCTTCGAAGGCAAAAAAATAAAGCTACCTAATAGTAGCGGATGGGTGCCGGCCTCGGATTCGACCTATCATCAAATGGAGAGAGTATGGTAAGTAGCGTTGCGCAATAATTCGCAGCGATTTGGATTTTGAGGCAGACCTATCTAATCGGATTCCCGTTGCCTAAATCACGCAGCCATTGGTAGAACTGATGCATTTGGATGATCCTCTGGACCAAGCAATGATTTAAATCTCGAATGCTTTCTCTCCAGGTAGATAGTAGAGTCGGCATAAAGGTAATGGTACATTGCTACTAAGCTATCATGGCGCTGAAGTGTAACGCGATAGATACTTTTGTCTCGACAGTGCTTAAACTCTACACCGCAGGCTTGCTTCAGATAATCGGTCCACCATTGAACCGCTGGCAAATGACGCAGACTGACTTCCATACGTCCTTGGCGGAATTCTCTAAACTTACGGGGGTTAACATACACGTACCCGTCTGCGTCAAATAAACCGCGAATGAAGTGCCTTACTAGGTGAGCTGGAATTGGTGGCATTCGTTGCATGCGATCCACCTTCTTACCGAAACCGAGCATCTGCATGGCCTCAAAGAATACTTTATGCGACATTTGAATCTTTACATAATCGAATTCTTGGTCACCAAACGAGTGACTTGTATGCCTTCTTACTTGGTCCGGTTCTAACCCTATGCAAGTGGCCATTCGCCGTAGATGTGATTCATCTTTGACTGCTACAACCAGAGCAATGGTCCTTTTCGAAGGAATGTAACTGCCATCACCCCACAGGAAGCCAAGTATGTAGGCTTTTTCTTCAGTATCGATATTGCAAAAGTAATCCCTGTGGTAGCCTCTACCTTCAAAATACTTCCGTTGTTTGGTGATGTTTTCATTTTCCATAATGAAAATCATAACACGAAACTCCATCTGTACGGAGATTCAGGGGTGCCTACTGAGGGTTAAGGTCCAGTAAATCTCGAATTGAACAAATTTAGAAATTGGCTTGAAAGGGCATGCCTTCCTATTCTCAGGTACTTATGCTGGATTCTGGGACTTCTACAGGGCAGGACACCCCGCTTGCGCATATCTTTAGTTCACATTCCTCGCAAAGCCCGAAATATGAACCAAAGACCCTCTCCTTGGCCGTAGATACTCAGTTCTACACCAAGCTCACGGACAAGTTGCTGGAGCAATTTTATCCGAAGTTCTGCTGTAAAGAGAAACTAACATCCGTAGATGGTAAGCGTGAAACAGTGCTCCGATGCCCTACTTGCCATAAGCAACAGACCAGACTGGCTGGTACTCCCTTACACCACCTTAAAGTACCCAGGTGGATTTTCAGCTACCTTCTCAAGGAGTCCCAACTCCAGTACCCCAAAGTCCTGACCATAACAGAGATCAGGAAGCGTGTGGGTGTAAGTATCTCCACAGCCGTTAAGCTAAAACGAAGACTCCAATTGTTTTCTTCGGAACTTATTCCCAGGATGCAACGTAAGTTCTACCAGGACAATAAGCTAGCCTTCCATGACTTCAGGCTACCCAAGGATCGTACTACAGACCTAACCGATCTGCTAAAGACCTATCAATACCCCAAGCGGACACCGTAGTGCCCTATAGCTGTGGAACCCTAGCAAACAAAGGACGAAAACGCCATAAGCGTACTGGCCAGACTTCTTCAATCTACATGTCCGAACTTGGTGGCAAACAGGTTGGTACGTTAGTAAATACATTAGGGATCAAGAGAGGCCCTACATTCTATGATTCAATTCCAACTCTAAGGCAGAGACAGTAAACCAATCCTCTTCGTTATCCCGGTTCATAACCCTATCTTCACAGACATGGGTTATCACTACCCAGCATGAACCACCGTACAATAAATCACTCTAGAAAATCTTTTTTTGATAAACGTCACCGCTGGTCACGCGGAATTGAGCAAGAACGGTATTCATACCGTCGTCGCTGAAGGGAAAAATGGAATCCCAAACGAAGCTTTGGTTCTTACGTTTGGATCAAATCCAAAGTATTCAACTCTATACCTAAATGAATTCAGTTTCTTAGGGAACCTAAGGTACTTTGCCCTAGAAGACCTTATTACCAGAAGAAAGCCTACAACCCCCAGAGCCGAGTACCAAATGGATCGGAACTGGGATTTGCGATATCGGCAGAAAAATTTGCGGAAAGAGGGGGGATTCGAACCCCCGGTACCTTTTCGGTACACATGCTTTCCAAGCATGCACGTTAGACCACTCTGACACCTTTCTCCAGTGTTTTAGCAACATCTGGGCGCAAGCCCAGACGTTGCTAAAGCCGAAAATTAGATACCGCGTCGAGTAAGATCGGGGCCATTGTCGGCGGCGCTCGGAAAATTTTTCGACGCGCACCCGGCCACCATCGCACTTTGCCAGCCCGGCAAACCGGCCTTCAGCAAGAACCCGCTTTATACCCGGTGCCACGGCGTGCGCGAGGCGGATTGCTTGTCCCTGGTATAGTCGCCGCCTTTCCCATTCGGGAATCTCCACTGCTTCGAAAAAAGACAACGCTTCGGTATCGGTCAGCTGCTGCGTGATAAATCCCACCTGAGCTCCATAATCCTGAGCGTCAACAGGAACTGAAAACTCGCCTATCTGCGTGCGCCGAAGAAAAGTCAGGTGGCCACAGGTACCTAATGCCTGCGCAATATCGCGCGCGAGAGAGCGGATGTAGGTGCCTGACGAAACAGTGCACTGCATATCGATTGTATTTTTGCTTCGCAAAACAAGAGATATTTCATGCGTTTCGGCTTTGCGCGCCCGGGGCTCCGCAGGCTTTCCATCGCGGGCCAATTCATGCGCACGTGTGCCATCCACCCTGACATTGGAAAATATGGGGGGGATTTGCTCAATAACGCCAGTAAATTTGACCCGTGCAGCCTCGAGCTCATTCTCATGAATCGCGGGCACTGGTAGAGACTTAATACCCACACCGGTATTATCGAGTGTGTCGGTCTCAACACCTAATTCGATCGTAGCTAAGTAAGTTTTGCGGAATTTGAGGAAATATTCGAGAAAACGGGTAGATTCGCCGGTAGCGGCGACCAGCAGGCCAGAAGCAAAAGGGTCGAGTATACCCTCGACCCCGAAGCCCCTTCCTCTTACCTGTAAAAGGGTTCTTACAGCATCCCGGGTGGTTTCACCCGGGGCCTTATCGATACAGAAGAAAATGGATTATTTTTTGCCTTTTGGCGCACCAGCGATAGCTTCTTTGCAAGCCTTGCTGAGAGTCATTTTCACCACAGTTTTTGCAGGAATCTGGATTGTTGCGCCAGTTGCAGGGTTACGGCCCGAACGCGCTGCGCGCTGTACGAGTTTCAGGATGCCAAAGCCGGGGAGCGTGAACTTGCCCACAGATTTTGCTTCTTTATATGCAATCGCCGTCAGTGCTTCGAGGAAGCCATCGACGTCTTTTTTGCTGAGATTGGTTTTATCCGCGAGCTCTGAGAGGAGCTGGCTTTTGGAAAGGGGTTTTTTTTCTGCCATGATGCGACATAATGGGGCATAGCACGCATGCTGTAAAGGAAAAACCTTGTATTTATTAGGTTTTTTCCATATCCCGACCAATTACCCGCCTGTGGCGGGTTTTTGGTCGGGATGAAACAGCCTTTTTAATTTACGCGTTGTTCCGCAGTGCAACTTTGGCTTTCCTCAGGAGTAATGTATGGCAAGAAAATGTGACTTAACCGGTAAAGGAACGCGCTTCGGCAACAACGTGAGCCACTCACACCGGAAAACCCGCCGTACATTCAAATCGAACGTACACAAGAAACGCATTTTTCTCCCCGAAGAAGGCCGTTTCATCACGCTGAACCTTTCTACCCGTGCGCTGCGCACGCTGCAAAAGAAAGGCCTCGCTTCGATGATGAAAGACGCAGGACTATAAGATTGTTATTTATGGGCATAGCCCATAAATAAATAAGAAATTATGGTTCCACTTCTTGACTTAACAAGAGAAAACAAACCCCTCCTCGATGAAATACGTGCAGCGATCGATCCGCTGCTGGTTAGCTCTCAATTTATTCTCGGAAAAGCTGTTGATGACTTCGAAGCAGCGGCGGCGCAATATTTTGGCGTAAAGCCCGAACAGGCAATCGCCGTTTCGAGCGGCACCGATGCACAGCTTCTGGCACTGATGGCGCTGGATGGTCTCGATATGCCGCGGTTGTCGAGTAGCTCCGAAGGAGCATATCGAGACAACGCGGCTACTCGACCACCAGCAGAATGTATCACTTCTCCTTTCACCTTCTTCGCCACCGGTGGAGTGATCCATCGCGCGGGAATGCGCATCCGCTTTGCAGATATCGATCCTCGTACATTCAATATTGATCCTGCTAAAGCGCGCGAAGTAGTCACGGAAAAAACCACTGCGCTGATGCCTGTGCATCTCTATGGTCAATCCTCCGACATGGATGCACTGTCGGCGCTCGCAAAAGAAAGGAATCTTGTGCTAATCGAAGATGCGGCGCAGGCGATGGGCGCAAAGTTCAACGGCAAACCCGTTGCCACCATGGGCGACATGGGTGAAGTTTCCTTTTTCCCTACGAAAAACCTTGGCGCTTTCGGCGACGCAGGCATGCTGATCGTGCGCAATGAAAAGTTTGTCGAGAAAGCGCGCCGCATTCGCGTGCACGGCATGAAGAATCGCTACGAGCATTTAGAAGTTGGTGGCAACTTCCGCATCGATGCAATTCAGGCAGCGATTCTCCAGGTTAAGCTCAGGCACTTAAACGAGTGGCACGAGATGCGCCGCGCAAATGCTGCGCATTACCGCAAGGCGTTGGGAGCATTGAATCTGGGCGAGAGATTAATTCTCCCTTACGAAGACCCGCGCTGCTACCATATCTATAATCAGTTTATCGTCAGAGTGCCAGGCAAAAGAGATGAACTCAAGAAGGCCCTCGATGAAAAGCAAATCGGGAATATGATCTATTACCCGACGCCGCTGCACCTGCAGCCTTGTTTTGCTTATCTGGGTTATAAGAAAGGGGATTTTCCGGAGAGTGAAAAGGCCTGCGACGAGGTTTTGGCGCTGCCGATCCATTCGCATATTACCAGTGATGAGATTGATCAGGTTGTTGCGGCGATCGCCGCGTTTTTCAGGTAATTTTTTCGGTTCGCCGTTTTTTTCTGCTCGAATAAGTAATCATTTCTGAGAAAATTCCCATCCTGTCGCCGAAAACTCTGTAACTAAATGCGTAGCTAGTAAAAATCTGTTTTACCGTTCCGCCTTGTAAGACAAAAACCAATATCTGCAACAACAAATGTGACACACTGATACGCAGGCGACTTGCAACGGCGTGCAACTGGTTATAAACCTGCATCTCCCAATAAACATTACAAACAACGCACTCACTACCCCGCGCGGTATAACGCCGTAGCCTGTCACGACGCGTTTCCTGCTGGTGATACCGCGACAAATGCCCACCCAGATTGCTCAGAATATCCTGGGACTTGCGCTCCCATGCGACCACGAACCGTGCTGGAACCGTGATGCAAGTCTTGAACTTAGCAGCTTTCATACACCCTCTATAGATGAAATACCAAAAAACCGCTCTTTCTTCTCAACCTTGCAGAAAAAAAACACCGCGCCAATCAGGTGGTAAAATACAGATAATCGGTGTACGCCCTGTGTGAACTCTCTCCTAAGCATCGCTCTGTATGGCAGACAAATACGAAACGCCCGTCCTGTTCATGGACCGTTCGCGCATCCGCGAAAATTACCTGTCGCTGAAAAAAGCTCTGCCGCCGTTCCGCATCGCGTACGCAATTAAATCGAATTCACATCCTGAAATTATCGAGATTCTCAAAAAAGAAGGATCGCATTTTGAAACTGCGTCCATTGCTGAAATTGAAAAGTTACTCGCTCTCGGCGTGAAGGCGAATGAAATCGTGCTCTCCAACCCAGTCAAAGCCGCAGACGCCATTCGCCGCGCGCTCGACCATGGCGTCATAATCCAAAGTTTCGATTCTGTCGAAGAGCTTGAGAAATTTCTTCCATACGCTAATAAGATTCGTCCACAGCTTCGCATCGTCGTTCCGAACGAAGGTTCGATGTGGCCGCTCACTGGCAAGTTCGGCGCGGATGAAGAACTGTGGCCCGCGATTTTTTCTTACATGAAAGAAAATTCGATTCCGCTCGACGGCATCACGTTTCATCCCGGCTCTCAGTGTGAAACCATCTCCGGTTGGGACAGCGCACTCTATCTGACCTGGCGCTGCATCGAAATCAGCCGTGAGTATGGGTTGAATCCCACTACAATTAATATCGGCGGCGGATTTCCCGTCGATCTCGGGCGCAAATTCCCGAGCGCAGCAGAAATCGGCAAGATCGTTCTGCGCCACCTCGCCGAATGGGAACGCAAAGGTTTTAAACCACAAGATCTGATCGTGGAACCAGGACGCTTTATCTCTGGCTCTGCGGGTGTACTCGCTACGAAAGTCGTCGGCATCGCTCGCCGCGAAAAGACCTGGGCGTTTCTCGACTGTGGTGTTTTTACCGGCATGATGGAAACGATCGACGGCATCACTTACCCAATGTTGTTTTCGTCTGACAAACCCACGGAGACGGTAATGCTCTGCGGTCCCAGCTGCGATTCGGTGGATAAAATGTATGAAGCGCAGGTTCCCGCGGCAAAGCCCGGCGACGCGATTCTTTTCCTGAGTGCAGGTGCGTACACTTCGGTCTACGCATCGGAGTTCAATGGTTTCCTCGGGCCGAAGATGGTATTTTTGGATCAGATCGAAAAGCCCGCGGATTTATTTGCGATGATTTGACCGGATTACCGTTAAGCCTATTAGCCCATGAATTAATTCATGGGCTAATAGGCTTAACCAAATCAATAAATCTCATCCAAACTGATCAATGCACCTTCGAGCGGAATTTGTTTGCCTTTGCCATAAATTGTGCGCTCGAGGTATTGCCCCGCTTCAGGGCGACGATAGACTTCGGTTTCTGATTTTTCCAGGTTCACAAGCCAGTATTCGGGAATGCCGGCTTCTGCGTAAATGTACTGCTTGTCAAAGTCGAGATCGTAGGATGTCTTTGACACCTCAATAATAAGGCGCGCCGACTTTGGATGTTGCTTCGCGTAAAGCGTTGCCGGTCCTGGCAAGATAGCCAAGTCTGGCTCGGGTTCAGAATCTGCCAACGTAATCGGATTTTCTGTGCGCACCACAAACGCTGATCCGAATATAGTTCGCATGCGTTCCAGCAAATACATAATGGCAAAGGCGCGTTCAGGTGATTTTGGCATCTTTTCAATTACAACTCCCCTTATTAGCTCCGTCTTTTCAGGAATAATTCCCTGCTCAAAAAGCCGATGGTAACCAGCCACGCTGATTTTGGTAACCATGGCTCGGGTTGAAGGTTTATCGAGCACCTCGTGCATGGCTCTGAGCAAGCTCCCGAAGCGTGGGCGTCAATCGAATTCGCCCCTTAGCCCACGAATTAATTCGTGGGCTAAGGGGAGGCATATGCGACATAACCCGGATATCCACCTCGCAAACGCCCTGTTCACTAAATCGCATGATTTAGACCTTTAGCAAAAAAAACTTGCCGCTTTGACTGCAATTGAGCGTCCTAACTCATGTCTGTCCGGGTAACTGCGACCTTCGGGTTGTGGGCCACGGCAGGCGAAAATAAAAATTTTCAGGAGACAACATGAAAAAACTTATTAGTGTTTTCGCTGCTTTGGCACTTGTTGGCTCGCTGGCAGCGCAGAAAGGCAAAAAAGCCCCTGCTAAGCCTGCGGCCCCAGTGGTAGCAGCACCAAAGGCACCAGCTATGCCAGCAGCAGTGACTGCAGCACCAGCAATGGCAGGCGCAGCAAAAGGCGTTGGCCTTTTTATCGAAGGTTACGGTCAGTACACTTTCGCGAACGGAACCAGCACAGCATATGCTGATGGCAACACAACATCTACAGGAACTTCAGAGGCAGTAACATACAAAACTTCTTCTAGCAAGGGCTTTGGTGGCGGTGCTGCAATTGGATACAACATTGTTGACTCGCTTGCACTCGTTGGGTCATTTGACTATCGCTCGTTTTCGACTCGTGAATATTCAACGACTTCAACATCTGGCCCATCATCACTTGGTGGCGGTGCTGCAGCAACTTGGAAGAAAACATGGAACAACATGATTATCGGTGTTGGTCTGCGTCCTTCAGTTAAAGCTCTCGGCGGTACTGTATATGCTGGTGGCGGTCTCGCAATCGTTCTGCCATACACAGAAACCCTCGAAATCACGTCTGCTGCAAACACAAACGGCGCGATCGGCCTGACAGTTAAAGACAACTGGAACCTGGCACTTGGTGCTTATGGTGAAGTTGGCTACAACTTCAATATCACAGACAACCTGTACATTGGTGTGGGCATGAAAGCAATTGTTGCAACTGCTAACAACATTGACAAAACTCGCGAAGCGACAACCACTTACGGTGCAAACGCAATCGCTGGTGGTCAAGTGAACAATACCAACGTAACGACTTACAAAGAAAGCATTTCAGCTACAGATCTGGCCGCAACAACTGGTGCAGGTACAGCTTCTCGTACAGCTAACGGTACTTTCACAACAAACGGAATCACTGATTTTGGTGCCCGTATCAACGTTGGTTTCCGCTTCTAATTCGTTAGAACGAAAAACAACTTAACCTAGGCTTCGGCCTTGGTTAGAAAAACCCGCCGGAAGGCGGGTTTTTTTTGACCTTTCCGGTTAGCCCATGAATTAATTCATGGGCTAACCGGATCGCGGGGCCGCCGGGAATATTGCGAATTCGTTGACGTATGGCATCAGCCGGATTAGCCTGAGCTTGTGGTTTCCTTTTTAGCCCACGAATTAATTCGTGGGCTTAAAAACCGGCTATTGGATGCCACGCGGGTTTTATGGCACACGTTCATTTCGATTTGCAGTACCATGTCGTCTTCGCCACAAAGAAGCGTTATCCATATCTTTCGCCCGAGAAAATTGCGAAGATCCAAACCATGGTGGCGGAACTCGGTACCATGCTGCGTTTCGAAGTAATCGCTCTGAATGGGTTTGTTGACCACCTGCACCTACTGCTGCGAATTCCGCCGCATTTGAGCGTCGCTACAGTTGTGAAAAGAATTAAAGGCCGAACCTCTCGTGAAATCGGTGACCTATACTGGCAAGTGGGCTACTGGGTTGCAGTGGTTGAGTCACGTCACTTGCCAGCCATTACAGAATACATCCGCAGGCAATGGACGGCCCACAGAAACGAAGAGATCATTGAGGGTATCTTTCTCGAGCCTTTTTCCCAGTAGCGCCCTTTAGCCCATGAATTCATTCATGGGCTAAAAGGCTCGTGGCCCAAAATCTGATTGCGCCCCTGCTTCACGCGCCCAATCCTGGAACCATGAAACATCTCGCTGCCATCACACTAGCCTTATTCATCGCAACTACCCAATTTGCTGCCCCGAAAGCTAAGACTGCAAAGCCCGAAAAGACACTGAAGGCTGCACCCGTTGTCATCGAAAGCGAGAATCCCTCTACCAAGACACCCGTCGAAAAACCGGGCCCAATCTTTCTCGAACTCTTTGGCTCTTACACATTCGCGCAGGGTACTTTTGCCAGCATTGAGGACGGTCAACCGGACACTGTAGCGAGCGACACGTCGCGCGGGCAGAAATCCCAGAACGCCAGTGGTTTGGGTGGCGGCGCGGCTTTCGGTTATGACGTGGCAGAAAACCTGGGCCTGGTGCTCGGTGGCTACTATAGATCACTGAGCGGGCGCACATTCACAAACTCGAATGGCGGCGGCTCATGGACGCGCCAATCCACCAGTGATAGTTTCGCCATCACGCTCGGCGTGCGGCCCTTTGTGAAGGCACTCGGGGGCCGGTTGTTTGCGGGTGCGGGGTGGCTTGTGACCATGCCATTCACCGAGACTACGGATTTTAAGTCTTCGAGCAGCGGGACTGCCTTTACGGGTGCGGCAGACAGCCTGAAGGTCGAGGATAGTTACAATTTCAGCCTGCGGGGCATGTACGGGGAACTGGGTGTAAACTACGAGATCACGGACAACCTGTATTTCGGTCTCAGTGCACGGGCCTTTGTTGCCACGACTGACAATATCAACCAGACCCGGGTGGAGACCAAAACCACTTCGGGCACGACGATTGTCACCACGACGACTTACAGGGAAACCGCCTCGCAGGATAAATTCGACGCGACTGCCTCGAATAGCACCACCACTAACGTGAAGCAGCTCAGCCGCGACTGGACCAACAAGGGCATCACGGACATAGCCTTCAATTTTTCGGTCGGGTATCGGTTTTGAGGAAGCTAGCCCATGAATTAATTCATGGGCTAGCTTTCCCGGCCAACCTTTTCGTCTTTCCACCCCACGCGAATTTTCGTGACTGTGGTGTCATGTTTCTGGAAGCGGCCCGCGCACATGTGAATTCGGGCGAGGCGTCTGTGCTGCTTCTCAGCGGCAATGTGCGCGACGTGTACCTCGCGAACGGCCAGTTTCGTGCGCTCAGCGATATGCTCCGCACCGAACTCTTCAAAGACTATGACAGCGTCGCTGAATATGATCCGCAGGGCGGCATTCAGTTCGCGGATGCGAAGCAGCGCGAGGCCTATTTTCGCTCGCTCGGGGGTTACGACGCATACCATAAGACTACCTTTGCACAGAATCCGCCCAAAGACCCGGTGCCGGCGTTTTCGATTCTTGACAACCTCGCACGCCTGAACCTGCTCGATAAAAAATCCTTTGCGGTCATCATCCACTACATCGATCAGATTATACCGACCGGCTTAAGCGGCAACGCAGAGCTACGCTATCTCACGATTGCACTCGATAAATGGGCGCAAAATCCGGAATTTCAGCGCAACAGGATTCGTTTTATACTCATCGCACCCGAGGTAGCGCGCGTTGACAGCTTCATTGGTAAGAATGCATTCATCGAGCATATTACTCTGCCGCGGCCGGGACTTGAAGAAAGAAAAGCCACAATCTCGGCCAGCCCACGAATCGGTTCGGCTGCGCTCACCGCAGGTAATTCGGAGGCTAGCGATGAAGCCAATCAAAGCAAGGAAGTCGAAAAACTTGCAGAATTGACTGCAGGCCTCACCAACCGGCAAATTCTCGAAATTCTCGGCAAGAAACAGACCGACGAAATTGCGCTACGTGCAATCAAGAAGGATCTCATCAGTGCTGAATGCCGTGGCCTGCTCGAAATCGTCGAACCCAAGCATTCGTTGGGTGCAGTCGCAGGCCACGAAAAAGTAAAGGAAATACTCACACTCACAGCTTCAGCCATCAAACAGGGCAAAACATCCTACCTGCCGATGGGATTTCTGATCTGCGGCCCGGTGGGCACAGGAAAAACTTTTATCACCGAATGTTTCGCGCACGATGCGGCGTTGCCCGTGGTTAAGTTTCTCAACTTCCGTTCGCAGTGGCAGGGCGAAACCGAAGCTAATCTCGAGAAAATTTTTAATATTCTCAAATCGATTTATCCTGTGGCGGTGATGATAGACGAAGCGGATGCATTTCTCGGCAACCGTGATGCGAGCGGTGACAGCGGTGTATCCATGCGGGTCTTTGCTTCCCTCGCGTCGTTGATGAGCGATACATCGTACCGCGGAAAAATCATCTGGTTTTTGATGACATCCCGCCCCGACCTTTTGCCGGTGGACATGAAGCGCCAGGGGCGTGCTGAGGAGCACCTTGCGCTGTTTCACCCACAAACCAAAGAAGAGCTCGAGAGCCTTTACCAGAGTGTCTGCCGCAAACTGAAATTGCCCGCGCCGCTGGCAGAGCTACAACCGCTGCTCGATAAACACCGTTCCTATTCGGGCGCCGATATCGAGGCAATGATGACGCGCGCGGCCCTCGCGGCAGAAGTGAAACATAGTGCGGCGTTGGACGAAAAAATACTGAAAGACACCATTGGCAATTTCCGCAGCCCCGAATATCCGCTGGCAATCGAACTGCAGACGCTGGTCGCAGTGCGCGAATGCACGCACCAGGACATGGTACCCGAGAAATACCGCGCGCTCAAGGCTGCAGACATCGAGGCGCGCATCAATGAATTGCTGGTGATGCTGAGACAGAGATAATGCGATTTTGCGTTTCACTCTACGGAAAACTCACCCGGTTCATTCTTCTGTGGCTGGGTTTTTATGCTGCTCCCCTGGTGCATATTATGTTCACCAGTGTGATTGCGACGGCCGGGTTTGCGTATGGTTTTGCGCGCGGGCATATTCCCTCAATGCACCCGGAAATCGTGTGGGCGCTGGTCGCGGGCCTGGGCATTGCAATGCTCACGGAGATTTATCTTAACGACGGTCTGCACCGCCTCGGCATCAGGACATTCGTGCCCCGCGTGCGGTTTGTCAACGGCATGTTCGACAACGGCAAGCTGCGTCCGGACAAATCCATCGGCCATTATAAGCGATCGCTGCAATACCTGACGGTATTTGGCAGGCAGCGCATGTACTATGCGCCGTTGCACGTAGCAATTGTGCTGGGCACTGTGCTGCTTTATGATTTTTTCTACATGAAAACAGGCCACCATTGGATCTACGTGCAGACCGCGGCTGTCGCCCTGCCGATTCACCTGCAGTTCCTGTTCGTGACAGGCGACCTGCACATGGGCAAGTACCGCTCGCTGGTGAAGCGGCAGTTATTTTTCCTCGGTTATGAACCGCCGAACCAGTATGCAATTTCGCTGAAATTCAAGTTCCTGAGCATCATGTTCGTCATCGGGCTCAGCGATTATATTCTGATTTCGATGCTGCGTTCTGAAGTGGCGCAATCGGCAGCCGGTTATGCTTACGTGATTGGATTTTCTCTGTTTTCGCTCGCGCTGCTGATGATTCTCACAATTCTTTATTTTTCCACGATTTTCATGTCGATTAAAGAATTGCAGCTTGCAGCCACTTCTCTGCAGGAAGGCCACGATCCCGATTTTTATTCGCAGACATCCGACCAGGAGCTGGCCACTTTATCCACCGGATTTTTCCACGCGGCGCAGAAGGTACTCAACTACCGCAGGGACCTCGAGCACCAGATCAGAGAAGCCACGGCACACCTGAGCGCCGCCAACGAAGAACTCAAGGCCAAAGACCACGAGATACAAACCGAGCTCGACTTTGCCGCGGAGATTCAAAAGGATATGATTCCGCATACGCACCCGCCGTGGCAGGCAATCCAATTCGGAATCATCTTCAAGCCCATGCAGAAGGTGTCGGGGGATTTTCTCAACATATACAAAAAGGACAAGGCAGTTTTTGCGCTGCTTGCAGACGTTTCAGGTCATGGTGTTCCGGCGGCGCTGATCACCATGGCGGCCAATGACGCGTTCGGGCTCGCGATCCGCAATTCCGATTCTCCCGCCGCCATCTTCCGGGACGTCAACACGCAGCTCAGTGAGCAGATCAAAACGCAGGATTATCTGACAGCCTTCCTTGTTCGCATCGATGAAAGGCTGCACATGACCTATGCCAACGCATCGCACCAGAAGGCATTGCATTTCAGGCGCAAATTTAACACAATCGAATCGTACGATACGAATGGTTTGTTCATCGGCGCGATGGCAGATGCAACCGAGACGTACGAAGAGAAACAGTCGCGCCTGCAGTACGGCGATCTGCTGGTGTTATTTACCGATGGCATTACAGAGCAGGTAAACCCTGCCGGTGAAGAATTTGGCCAGGTACGCCTGCAGGAACTCATTCTGCGCTACCACGAATTGCCGGTACAGAAACTTGCAGATAAGATACTTGAGGAGTTGCTGGCATTTGCAGCAGGCACGCGCATCCGCGACGACGTTTCCCTGCTGGCGCTCTCCGTGCATCCGCAGTACCGCCAGTTCATTGAGACATTCAATGAAACCGTCAAGACGATGAAGAGAAAGATGCTCGAAGATTCGTCGAACCTGCTCGAAGAACTTTGGCGCATGTACCCGGAATTCCCGGCGCTGCCGTTTCTTTCTGCGCGCATCTATTACCAGCTGAAAGAGTATGCGTTGGCCGAAAAACACATCAAAGCCCATTTGGAAAAATTTCCCGGAGATGTGCGGGCGACTCAGCTGCTCGCGGCGATAGCACTCAAATCGGGCAACAGGTCCCGGGCAACAAATCTTGTAAACCGGCTGAAGAAAGCGAATGCTGACGACAAAGTCACACGCCACCTGCTGAAAAAACTCGAATGAAACAGAGGGCGCTGATTTTTTTTCTCGTCGCCGGCCTTGCAACCTGCCGGCAGCAGCTGGATAAAGCCGGGATACCACGCGCGGTATCCGGTACGCTCGACCTGAGAAGCCACGATTTTAAATCCTCGGGCTCTATCGATCTGGACGGAGAGTGGGAATATTATCCGGGGCAGCTCGTTCAGCCCGAAGAACTCATAAAAAAAACAGAATCTAAAAAGATCGCAGTAGTACCCGGTAGTTTTAATTCGTATGAAGACCCGAAACTCCGCCTGCCGCCGGTTGCAAACGCAACCTACCGGCTGGTTCTTTTGTTGCCAGATAAGCTGGATATGTACGTCATCCGCGTACCGTCGCCGAACTCCGCCTCGCGTGTGTTCATCAACAACCACCCGGAACTGGAAGCAGGGCATGTTTCGGAAAAGCCGAAAGAAGTCGTGGCGAAAGCGCGCATGCAGTATTTTCAGGGTCCACTGGCCGGAAAAACCGAGATATTAATTCAGATTTCCAACGTCAAGAATCGGCGCGGCGGCATCTGGCAAAGAATAACAATCGGCGAAGCCACGCACATGATCGGCGAACGCCTCAAGGCAATTACTATCGATGTGAGTATAGCCACTGCGCTAATCACGATAGCACTTTACCATCTTGCGCTGTGGCTGTTGCGCAGCCCCGATAAATCGATTATATTTTATGGCATCTTTTGTCTCATGGCAGGATTTCGTCGCCTGTTCACAGACGAGCAGCTGATCGCAAATTTATTGCCAGATCTGAGCTGGGAAGCGCATCTGACTGGCGAATACCTGGCAATCTATTGCAGCGCATTGTTTTTTCAGCTTTATGTGATGCGTTTTTTTGGCCTCATGTCCGGATTTTTTTTCGCGCGCGCAACTATTTTAGCGTATGGATTACTCACGTTATCTGCTGTCATTTTGCCGGTAGAAATTATGCGCTTTGGATTACCGGTTTTTCAGGCACTGTTTATGCTCACCGGTATCTACAACTTTTACCACGTCGTGCAGTTTGCGCGGCGTAAAGTTTTTGGTGCGGAGGTGTTTGCAGCCGGTGTACTCGTAGTCACCTTCGCCTTCGTGAATGACTCGCTCGCGACCGTGGAGATCATCCGTACCCCGGCATTTATTCCCTACGCAATCCTCGCGTTTATCCTCGTTCAGGCTTTTTTGATCTCGGGCAAATCGTTGCTTGTCTTTCGTGAAAATACAAACCTCTCGGCAAAGTTAATGCGCTCCGACCGGTTACGCGACGACTTTCTCACGCAGACAACGCACGAATTGCGAACACCTGTACAGGCAATGGTACAGACGGCCGAAAACCTGCGGCGGGGTGTGAATGGTGCTGTCAGTGAGCAGGTTCAGAGATCGCTGGCAGTCATGGAAGAAAACGGGCAGCGCCTGCTGTACCTGATCGACGATCTATCTGATTTTATCCGTTTGAAGCATAATGACATCCAGCTGAATGTGCAAACTGTTTCACTCAAAAAAATCCTCAGCCCCGTGATGCAGTTATGCCTCGGTTTGTCGGAAAGTAACCAGTTGGTTCTCGTGGACGAAATTCCCGAGGGTATGCCCGAGGTCAATGTGGACCCCGCGCGTTTACAGCAACTGCTGCTGAACCTGCTGAACACGGCGATACGGCAATGCCATTCGCCGATTATTACCGTCAAAGTCGGCGTTTCCGGTAAACAGCTGGCGATCACTGTCCTTTACCACGGCAACGAACCGGAAGCCGCTTTTGCTGCAAGAAACCTGGAACAAGAAGCAGAAATAGGACCACGGCTGATGCAGAAAATCGCGGAGCTGATGGGTGGCAGTGTAAGCTATCAGAAACTGGCGGAGTCACAGCATGCGCTGACAATCACCCTGCCCTACGAGCATGCGGCAGAACTCGGAGACATACTCGCAAAAGGCAAACACCGTACAGAGTACAGAAAGACGGCCGTGCGCGCGTCAGCCGACGTCAGTACGCTGAGACCTGCTACAGGTGCGCGCAGTGAAACAGATATTCTGGTCGTCGGTGAGAACACCAGCCAGAACCGCCTGTTGCAAGAGCAGCTTCTCACCTTGGGCAAACAGGCATTAGTCGCCAAGAACGGCGCGGAAGCCATGCTGCTGCTTCAGCAGAATCAGAATCTGGCATTGGTAATCTGCGACGTGCTCTTGCCGGATGTGTCGGGCATTGAACTGGCGATAAACATCCGCACGCACTATGACATCGGCCTTTTACCCATCATTCTGATCATCGACAATAACCAGGCAGGTATCGCAGCGAGCGCATTTTCTGCCGGGGTGAACGATCTCATTCGCCGGCCGTTTGAAAAAGCTGAAGTGCTGGCACGCGTAAAGAACGTTCTGCTGCAGCGCGAAGCAAGCCTCGCCCGCGAAAACTACCGTGCGCTCAACCGCGAGCTCGAAATTGCGCGCAGTATCCAGGAGTCCATTATTCCGGTTTCGAAGCCGAAGAGTAACCACTATAAAATTGAAGCCGTCTGTATGCCTGCCCGCAGCATCGGGGGTGATTTTTACGACTTCATTGAAGACGAAGATTCGGTCGCAATCCTCATTGCGGACGTTGCCGGCCACGGCATACCTGCGGCGCTTTATGCGTCGATGCTCAAAATTGCATTTCATAACCTGCGCGAGCAGGCGCGCTACCCTGAAAAGCTGCTCCGCGAGCTGAACGATGTGATGGTAGACCGGGGCGATCGCACCTTTATCAGCTGTGCTTATACGCTGTTGGATTTCAAAAATAAACGGCTTTTGCACGCCAATGCAGGCCATTTGCCCCTTCTGCTGCAAGAGCCGGGCCGAAAAAAGGTCAAAAAGATACACCCCCCGGGCGGGGTATTGGGAGTGCGAAAAGCTGCGGCTGTTACCGTTGAAATGCAGCATTTACAGCCCAAAACACGCCTGGTGCTGTTTACCGACGGGGTCATCGAGCTTTCTAACCGTAAGGGAGAGCTGTTTGAAGAGGAAAGACTGATCGAAATACTCGAAGAAATGCGGGATCAACCGCTGCCAGACCTGAAAGAGCGGCTCTTGGCAGCCTTGCGGGAATTCGCCGAGGGGGATACGTTTCTCGACGACGTTACCTTTGTCCTGATCGACCTGTAAGTCGGAAGCTGAACAGGAGCTGCGCGGCAGATCGCAAAACAGCAATTCCAGCCAAAAGTTCCGCATTTTTCTCACGAAAAACGCTCCATAAACCGGCCCGCCGGGCCTGCTTTCGGCCGGAATTGCTGCTTTGCAGCGCCTAATGGACACGTCAAACATGTGATCTGCCGCGCAGACCTAATAGGCATTTTACTCGACGCGGTATCTCAGCTGCCGTTTTTGGCGCGATGGACTCTCTCAAAGGGCAAAGAACGCACTTTCCCAAGCGTGCGGAACTTACACATAATTGGGTAATTGTTGATGCAAAAGACAAAATCCTCGGGCGCCTGAGCACGCATGTTGCAACCCTGCTCATGGGCAAAAACAAAACGAACTACCAACCCGGCCAGCTCGTTGGTGACCACGTTGTGATCATCAACGCATCGCAGGTAAAGGTTTCGGGTAAAAAGGCTGACCAGAAAGAATATATCTGGCACAGCCGCTACTATGGCGGTATGAAAACCCGTCCATACAAGAAGCAGATGGAAATCGCTCCCGATAAAGCGGTTTTACTGACTGTAAAAGGCATGCTGCCAAAAACTAAATACGGCCGCAAACTGCTGACGCGCGTGCGTGTATTTGCAGGCGCTGAACATTCGCTGCAAGGCCAACAGCCGAAAGCAGTTTAAGGTAAATTATGGAAAAACAACAAGAAAGACCAGACAACCGCAACCGTGAAGGCCAGCCTTCACTGGCAGAGTCAATGACTCGCCGCAAGGCAAGCTTGAAAAAATCGCCAGAAACCAAGGCACAGACAAAGCGCGTGCGTAAAAGCACCGACCAGTTTGTGGGCCGCCGCAAGACTTCTGTAGCGCGCGTGGCATTGAAGCCGGGTTCAGGTAAAATCACTATCAACGACCGTGATATCAACGAATACTTCCCGCGCCCCGACCTGCGTGCGACTGTACTGCAACCACTGATTGTTACAGAACGCGCAAACCAGTTTGATGTTAAAGCCCGTGTTTACGGTGGCGGCATCAACGGCCAGGCACAGGCTATCTCGCTCGGTATTGCACGCAGCATCGATTCGTCTGACGAAGCAGTGCATACGAAGCTAAAATCAGCGGGTCTGCTGAAACGCGATCCGCGTATGGTTGAACGTAAGAAATACGGTTTGCACAAAGCACGCCGTGCTACACAGTTCAGCAAGCGCTGATTCGGCACAGCATATCGGGCGCAAGCCCCAAAAAGGCGCCTATGGGCGCCTTTTTTTATGGCAGCGACTTGATCAATCGCTCATTGTAGACGATCTTGAGTTTCTTGCGCGAGTCTTTCACATCTTCTTCAAATACGGCGCCCAAAAGTTTGGTACGCAGGTCGTTTTCGACTTTCCAACTGACTTCTGAGAGCTGGACTTTTTCGAGTGCCCTTGAAACATCATAGATGCGAACGATGACGATGCCGTCTTTTCCGAGGTATGGATCTGGTTTGCTCACATCCCTGCCGGCCATGTCCAGAATGAGACGATCGTAATAGTCGCGTTTTTCGCGCTCGTCCAGGCCGCGGCGGCGATCATAGCCCTGAATGGTGTGGGGTTTTGCCGTGGGGATAAACTTCGGTTCTGCCGCATACTTTGCCGCCAGCTCCGCGAAGTTTCCGCCCTTGTCGAGTTTCGTAATGAGCTCTTCACCGCGGTTTTCATCGGCGACCACGGTAAATGCCGCCTTTACCCATATTACATCCGCCATCGCATTTTGCATGCGGTGAAAATGGTCATAAACTTCCATGGGTGTCAGCTTGATCTTATCCATGGCACCGGGATAAATGCCCTTGCCAGCCTTGCCATAACGAACCTTGAGATAGAGGTTCGCAACGCGGTCATGGTCAAACCGCTTCAGCTCAGCTTCGTCGGCATTCATGCTCTTCAGGACGCGGTCGTGGATTTTCTTTTCGAGCCATGCCTTGAGCACTTCACGCATGCCTGACAGCAGCGCAGTTTCATTATAGCCCGAAAACTGTGTGAAATCAGAGTATGTCATGACATGCCGCAAATTGTGGTAATAGATGGGCGCCCCTTCGAAATCAGCGACATGCACGTCCTCGAATTTTTTTCCAGCAATGCGGGTTTCATTGAATTCTTTGAGGAGTTTCTTTTCATCGTAAGAGAGTTTTTCTGCCGAAAATAGCATCTGCCAGTTGAACTTGTCCTTGTATTTCTTCTTCCAGAAAACAATCGCAGCTTTGCCGTGGCGACTGCGTTCCTGGCGAAACATGTATTCTGCATAATAGCCATCCTGTTTCAGGCCTTTGCGGGTAGCCAAAGCGCCGAGGGCATCGAGGTCTGAAAGGTCGTTGATAATTGCCTGGTTGCGCTTCTGAGGCGTTTCTTCTTCTTCAAATTGCCCTTCATAAAACGCCTCTTTCACAAACTGGAAAGTACCGCGCGAAAGGCGGCCTTCCTGGTGCTCGTAGACATATTTAGAACAGGCGGAGGTAAAGAACGCAGAGGCGATAAAGAATGGCATAAACAGCCGGCGGGGCGGGATCAAAAAACGCATCAGTCGTTGCACCTTCCGGGGGTGGTCTCGTCGGCAATCCAGCCGTTCAGTTTTTCCAGCAGAACAAAACGCCAGTCTTCACAATGGATGGTTTTTCCCGCATGCCAGACTGTGAATTCACCGTGATAGCGGTAACCGGTGCCCGCTTTTTCCGGTTCGGATAACATCAGCTCGCGCACATCACCGCCCTTGAATTTGCGGGCAAGGATCGCCGATCGGATCACATTTTCCGCCTGTTCCCGCGCCGGTACTTTCGCTGCGAGCTTCACGGAGCCCTGCGCACCTGCCAGCAGTGGATAAGCCAGGCCAGCAACCAGGAGCATTCTGAATATCGCCCGTTTTATATGCATACTTAGCCGGGGTTTGCCGGTATGGCGATGCGGCAAGCCCTTTTGACCTAAAGGTCGGCGGTGCTTCCCTCTAACCTTGAATTTTGATTGAATGGCTGCTGAATGCATCTAAAATGGTATATGGAATTCGTAGCGTCGATTTTGGTTCTGGCAATTACGGCCGCGCTGGCCCTGTTGCTGAACTATTACCGCCGGTTGCTCAATGACGGCCGCCGCGAATATCCGCGCGAAGAATTGATTCATGCGCACAATTTTATCGTTAATGAATGGCAACGCATCGTGAGCGCCGATCCCGCAACGGGCTATGCTGGCGTAATCGCGGGTGTTTTACTTGGCTACATGCTAAGCTACACTGGCGGTGTTTATGGTGAACACTACGAAAGTGCTTTTTTCCATTCGGCGATTTTGCCTGCGCTCTGGTTTATCGGCCAGCCTTATCTCAAAGACAAGGCCGAAGAGATGCAATGGCCTTCTCTGGTGCGTAAGTTCGTCGAAAACGACCTGACTTTCTTTTTTGGCCTCAGCTGCACGATCGCATCGCAGTCTCTCGTCGCTTATGGTTTTTATCATGCGCTGAGTTTCCTTTGGGTGTTCCTGAATTTTGTGATTATCATTGCACTGGTGCTTTATTACTTCTACAAGCGCGACGGCCAGGAAAAATCGGGACTGCCCGACCGCACTCGGCGTGAAAACCGCATTTGATGCAAGACTCATCGCAAGGCGAGCAATTCGTACTTTTTAAAATCGCAGAGGAAACGTACGCAGTTCCCATCAGCCACACGCAGGAAGTTCTGCGCTTTAAGGAACCCAAACGTATACCGCATGCGCCTCCGCATGTTTTAGGTGTTATCAATCTGCGCGGGCAGATTATTCCTGTGATTGGACTAAGACAAAAGTTCTCATTGCCCGATGCCGCGCACACCGATGAGACCCGCATTATCGTCACTGCCTACGAAGGGAGATTAGCAGGCGTTGTGTGTGATTCCGTGGAGCGCGTGGTTTTTCTGCAGCAAAAGAACATCGAAGAGAATCCTGACTTTACCGGGAAACGAGCAGCAACGGCGATTCGCGGCGTCGCGCATCTCGACGAAGCAGAGAGTGTTATTTTCTTACTTTCGCTGAGCGAACTTTCACAGGGCGCCGGCGAAATTCCGGCCTAATGCAAGATCTGGATATTCGCCTGCTGCGCGAAGCGTACTACGAAGCGCTGAAAGCAACCGGCAATTCTGACCCCAACCCCGCCGTCGGTGCGATCGTGGCTGACGGGAGCGGTAACATTCTTTCGCGCGGCAGCACGCAACGCGCGGGTTTTGCCCATGCCGAACGCATGGCGCTGCAGGCAGCGGATGTGCACTTTGCTGGCCTGACTCTTTACGTGACATTAGAACCCTGTTGCCACCATGGCCGCACGCCCCCCTGTACAGATATCATCCGGGAGAAAAAGATAGCGCGCGTCGTGATCGGCGAGCGGGATTTTGCGGCTGAAGTGATGGGTAAATCAGTCGACCTGCTGCGGCAGAGCGGCGTTGCCGTCGAGGTGTTGCCTGAGCAGTTGTTTGAGAAAGAGAAGCTACTCACGACTGCCTCTTTCTTTTTTGCGCGGCGGTTAAAACGCCCGCGCCTGATGCTCAAATGGGCGCAGACTGCAGACGGGGCGATCGCGCCGGTGAGCGGCCCGTCCGGTAAAATTAGCGGCGATACGGCCGCGGCTGTGACTGCGGCCCTGCGCAATTATTGCAAGTTTACGCTCGCATCCCCGGGTACCGTCCGCAGCGACCGGCCACGGCTCGATGTGCGCCTACCCGCATCACCCGTCGATCTGCAGGATACAGGCTTCTCTGAGGTCTTTAAGCGCCTCATCGAGGCACAGCTAAACCAACCCGGAAATACTGAGTTACCCAATGCCTACAAAGCGCCGGCAAGAGGTTATCTTACCTACCCATTGCCCGATGTGGTGCCCACAGATTTGCTCAAATTTCAAAAGCAGATCGCGCCGGATTTCCTGCTGCTGGAGAGATCGCCGCAAGATTTGCGGCAGGCTTTTTTGCCCACGATGCATTCGGTGCTCGCAGAGATTCTCGCACACGGCTTTAACTCGGTACTAATCGAAGCCGGCCCGGGTTTTTCGCAAAGCCTGCTCGACGCAGGTTTGGCAGATCTCGTGGTTGTGTACAAGAGTAAAGAACTGACTGCGCAAAAACTGTGGGATGATACGGGGCGCGGCAATTCTGCGAGCAGCGCGATAGCTGCAGCCGAAGGAGGAAATCCGACGCTCGCAGGATTTCAGCTGCTTGAGAGAGCCGACCTCGGCAGCGACTGGTGCTTCATCTTTCAGCGCAACGCCGATGACTGAAGCAATCGTCGACGTCATCATTCCGTCGTATGGCCGCAGCGAGTTGCTAAAAGAGGCTGTTGTGTCGGTATTAAAACAGACCTTCGGCGCGCTCAGCCTTTTCATCGTCGATGACGCCTCGCCAGAACCCCTCGAGCCACTGCTGAATGTGGCAGATGAGCGCATGCATTTTCTCAGGCTGCTGAAAACAATCGGCCCCGGTGGTGCGCGCAATGCTGGCGTGACCATCGGGCAAGCGCCTTTTATCGCCTTTCTCGACAGCGATGATTTGTGGGATTTATCCAAGCTCGAAAAGCAGATGGCGCTATTGCAGAATCAACCGTCTCTGCAATGGGTGCATTGTAACGAACAATGGCAACGCAATGGAAAACCGGTGCTGCAGCGCGCAGAGCACCGCAAGCAAGGCGGGGATTTTCTCGAGCGCGCTTTTGAGCGCTGCCTTATCGCGAATTCGGCCGTGGTATTTCGCCGGGGTTTCTATGAAAAGCATGGTGGATTTAACCCGCATTTTCCCGTGTGCAGTGATTTTGAGCTGTGGCTGCGCATGCTGGCGGATAGCCCGATCGGTTTTCTCGACGAAGCACTCGTGATCAAACGCGCGGGTCACTGGCCGCAGGTGAGCAGCACACCCGAAACCGACCGCTACCGGGTTTTGGCTCTGCACCGTTTCTACCGGCAAGAGCGCAACCATGCAGGCTTTGCAATGCATGCACCGGCGCTCTTCAAAGAAGCAATCTATAAATGTAAGATTCTACTCAAGGGAGCGCGCAAGTATGGCAAACCGGCGCGCGAAAAACAGTATCAGGCCTGGTTGATCTTATTCAATACCCTGCGCACCCGCCCCATGCGCTGATCTTCATGCGGCGCCTCGAGGTATGCTGCCGCATGGCGCGCTATAATCTCTTTAAGTGTTGCGCGGCGGTTGTTGTCTGAACCATCCCACAATGTGTCGCAAAGATCTATGAGCTCGTAGCCCGCCTCGCTGTGGCGGTCTTTTTTGAGAGCAATTTCAAAATGCGTGATCGCTGCGTCAAAGTATGCACGGTCCCATTGCTTGCGGGGCAGCGCCAGCACGCGTTCACGGCCAATGCGTGTTTCGATGGGTGCATAGAGCGCATCCCGCTCAGCGAAATCGAGCATCTTGCTGATCGCCTCTGGGTTATATTCCCTGAGGGTCGCCGCGGTACTGCGTAACAGAATACCGTAACTCAAATGGTACTGGGCCGAAAAGCGACTCTGTTTCAGGCGTTGCCCAGCCGTTTTGGCCTGTGCGAGATCTTTACCAAACTGTCCGAGATCCTTCTCAAACTGGCGCATCTGCGTTAAGAGCGCAGTGGCGGTTTTCAGTAATTCACGGTTTTGCGACGGCAACACAGCGACATGCGAAGATAAATACAATGCGCCGAGCGTCAGAAAGTCGTTCACATTCTCCAGGCGGCGGCGGTCGGCGAATGCTTTCCTGAGTGCGGCGCGTGCCTTTTCTTCGGCACCGTTTTTGAGGGCGAGCTGCGCATAGCGCAGGTTAATCAGCGGGTTATTCGGCTCAAGCTCGCGCGCATGCTGCAGTTTTTGCGCGGAGCGCGCAAGATCGTTTTCATGGCGGTGGCGTTCGGCCTCGAGCAGGTAAGATTCTGCATCTTTCGTATCGCCCTCGCGAGAGCGGTTCAGATCGGGTGCGGCAACAAAATGCTGGCGCGAAACCATTGAGAACTGACCACGAATCTTGGCTACACGACCCGAAAAGACAGTATCGGAGATGGAGTCGATTTCCCCTTCGGCAACGATGAGCGCTGCCTTGTCTTTAGTATGGTCGCGCTCGCGCTTGATAATGTAGACCTTCATTCCTGGATAAATTTTTGCCCCATTATCTATTGACGCGCTCAGTACCGACATGCGCGCATCGTAACCCAGGATCTGCCGCGCCGGCATCGAATTGTCCGTGCCCTTGGTGTTGATTTTGCCGATCAGCGCAGCCGAAACGGGTTGCATGTCGCCATAGCTGCGGTAGAGTGTGACTGGATAGACCTCGGCGTGCGCCGCGACGCCAAAAAGGATGGATAACAGAACGAAAGAGCAGATGCGCATATACCGTATTAAATATCGGTAAAAAGGGAAATCCGGCTGAGCATAATACGACATAATCCAGTGGCTGTGGAAATCCGCATCAAAGATCCCATACCCTGCAGGGGCGGGTACCTATAGCTATGGATTTCCATGGCCCGGGAGAGCCGCCGCGGCTATGAAAATCCATAGCAACCAACACGAGGCAAAGCATTTACGCGAGGTCGCGGCATGATATTTAGCCCCACTCACGGTCTGTAACGGCCGCTACAAAGGAGACAACCATGGTCAAAAGACTTCCCCGTTTAATTGAATTCACAGAGGAACACGATCGTTTTCGCGAAATGGTCGCAGAATTCATCGCAAAAGAATGCGTACCCCGTCACGAAGAATGGGAAAAAGCCGGTGAAGTGACCCGCGACGTCTGGGAAAAAGCCGGACAGCTCGGCATGATCTGCCCGAATTTTCCCGAAGAATACGGCGGCATGGGTCTCGACTTTCTCTATAACGTGATCGTCATCGAAGAGCTCGCAAAAGCTGCGTCGTCGGGTTTCTTTATTTCACTGCACGCCGACGTGATCGCACCTTACATTCTGCACTACGCCAACGAAGAACAAAAGAAACGCTGGCTGCCGGGTGTTATCAATGGCACCAAAATTCTCTCGATTGGTATGACCGAGCCAGGCACTGGCTCTGACCTCGCGGCTGTAACGACACGCGCAGTCGACATGGGCGACCATTATGTTTTGAACGGATCAAAAACGTTTATCTCGAACGGTATTCTCTCAGACCTCTGCATCGTCGTGGCACGCACCGGTGAAGGCCAGGGCGGCATTTCGCTGCTGATGGTCGAACGCGGTATGCAGGGCTTCGAGCGTGGACGCAAACTCAAGAAACTGGGTTTGCATGCGCAGGATACCTCGGAGCTGCACTTTAACGACGTTAAAGTTCCAAAGACAAACCTGATCGGTCGCGCAAACGCCGGCTTCCGTTACCTGATGCAATCCCTCGCACAGGAGCGTCTCGTACTCGCTATCTCAAACATCGCGTCCGCTGAGCAGGTGCTCGACCAGACGGTGAAATATTGTAACGAGCGCAAGGCGTTTGGCAAGCCAATCGGAGCTTTCCAAAACACGCGCTTCAGCCTCGTCGACATGTATGTCGAGCAAGAGGCGTGCCGACAGTACCTCGATCGCATCGTGATGCTGCACATGAAGGGCGAAGCGACACCAGCGCAAGCTTCGGCGACCAAGCTGCAGTGCTCTGAACTTTTGCAGGCGCATGTCAGCAAATGCCTGCAGTTCTTCGGCGGCTATGGTTTCATGATGGAATACCCGATTGCGAAGGCATATCTCGACTGCCGCGTGCAGACAATCTACGCCGGCACATCAGAGATCATGCGCGAAATCGTTTCAAAGAATTTAGGCCTCGCAAACGCTTAAACTCTTTTAAGAATCTGCTAGCCACGGGCTATAGCCCGTGGCCAGTTACTTTGTGTCAAAGCTCACACTTGCAATAGCGGGATTGTGGCTGTGCGCTACGGCCTGCTCATCTCAGTTCAATACCGTGCGTCTGCAGCGCAAACCAAAGCAAAATCTTTCAGTTTATACCGTTTCCACCGAGCACTATCTGCATATCGATGAAAATCATGTGATCGAACTCGATCGCGGGGAGCGTTCGCTCACGATTGAATTTACCAGGGAAGTTGCGGCAACCAGTGTTGTTTCAGAAACCATCAGGGTTACGGCCAAATTATACCATGACGATGCGCCTTTTCCCGGCAAACTGCACATCCGCCTGAACAATGAAGATTTCCACTTTATTGCCGAGGGCGTCACAAGGGAAAACTTTTCCGAAACCGTGACGGTGCTCGACACCGGACAAAGGCGGGAAGATAACCCCGGACTTTCGAACAGCGCACAGGCACAGACAGGCTACATCACGTTCGGCAAACCCGTATCGGCGGGCTCTTCAAAGCGCCTCTGGAAAATATACCGATTCACCCTACCTGTCGAACCCCAATTTGCGTCGGCCCTGCGGCGTGTGGAACAGCTCGAAATATCATCGTCGCTCAAAGGTCACCTGGCCATATGCGATGTGAGTAACAGACAGATCGCCGCATGGAAAAGATACGCCGGGGGTATCGCCGACGCGGAAATTGAACCTTAGCTGTGCAGTTCTGATTTGTTAATTCTTTTCGCCTTGTCTGACCTCCCGCGAATGGCGCATGCCAATCAAGAAGAAGCCGGCTAAAAAGGCTTCAGCTAAGCGCGCCAGCAAGCCTGCAAGGCGAGCCAAAACTGCCACGGCGCAGCAGCGCAGCCGCGTTGCTGCAACGAATACTGAACCCGTGGTAGCGGCGGCTTCCACCGTGGCAGCGCCAAAAGAGCACGTTTTCACGCTACACAGTGGACGGTGCTCATTGTGCTCTCGTTCATACAGTTTTTTCATATTGTCGACTTCATGGTGCTGATGCCGCTCAACAAGAAGTTCGAAATCTTTTTTAATATAACCACCAACCAGTTTGGCTGGCTGGTTTCAGCTACACCCTCGCGGCATTCGTGTCGGGAATTGCCGGAACCTTTTTCATCGATCGCATCTCGCGTAAGCGCTCGATGATGCTTGCGTTTATCGGTTTCATCGCCGGGAACCTGCTTTGTGCTGCCGCGCCGGGATTCAAATCTTTCTTAATTGCGCGCGTTATGACCGGCGCATTCGGCGGTTTACTCTCCGGTATCTCGTTTGCTATCATCGGCGACTTGATCGAACCTGCCAAGCGCGGCCGTGCGACGGGTTTTCTCATGATGTCGTTTTCCGTGGCCGCAGTATTAGGCGTGCCGCTCGGTATTTGGTTTGCGTATAACTTCTTTTTGCAGTTACCCTATTATTTGATCGCGCTGGGTTCGGGCGGTGTTCTGGTTCTAGCATACCTGCGCATGCCGACAATGGCGCACCACCTGTTCGGCCCGCGCCAGAACGTGGTAAAGCAAATTGTCGATGTCATGTCCGATGAGAAACACCAACGACTGTACCTGCTGATGACCTGCCATTTTATTGCGGGTTTCAGCATTATTCCTTACATCGCAGGCTTTATGCAGAAGAACAATGGTGTGACAGACACGCAACTGCCAGTCATCTACCTGGCTGGTGGTATCGCCACCATCGTGTCATCGCCGATCATGGGTTACCTCACCGACCGGCTAGGTTCTGTCAGGGTATACACGTGGCTGTCTCTTTTGACAATTATTCCTTTCCTGCTGGTGACCTTTGAAATCACCAGGAATTTCCCCCTGTTGATGCTGTTCACAACTATATTTTTCATCCTGGTTTCAGGGCGCATGGTGCCGGCAATGGCATTACTCAATAACACGGTGAATCCATCGCTGCGCGGCACGTTCATGAGTCTCAACGGTTCCGTGCAACAGCTGGCGATGTCTGTGGGGGCCATTGCTGCTTCTTTCATCATTGTGGCACCCCCGGGACAGCCAATGCGCAATTATTTCTGGGTGGGCATCCTCGGTGTCGTGTTCAGCATCGCTGCGTTACTGATTGCAAATACGTTTAAAACGAAGTAAATTTAGAAAAGGTTAACTATGAAACAGAAACTGGAAAATATTCTCGGCAAAGTACAAAATCCGCTGACGCATAAGTCGGTTTTGGAAGACAAATTGTTCGTAGCTATTCAAGAAGGTCGCGGATCCGACGACCCGACGGGTGAGAAACCGGTGATCGAGATGCGCGCAGCCGGCGACAAAAAATGGCAACTGGCGATTGAAGCGCAGGTGCGCACGCATGCCAGTAAAGATGGTATCGCTCCCGACAGCTTTAAATTCAAATGGAGCGATGCAAAGCCCGAAGTGAACAAACAAGGCCCTGTCGCACGGCCGCAGCGCAGCATTCCTGGTGTGAAGCATGTGATCGCGGTGGCTTCGGGCAAGGGCGGTGTGGGTAAATCCACTGTCTCGGTAAACCTTGCATCCACACTGCAGCAGATGGGCAAAAAGGTCGGATTGATGGACGCGGATATCTATGGCCCTTCTATCGGGAAAATGCTCGGTCTCGGCGGGCGGCAGCAAATGGACGTGAAGAACGATCGTATCACACCGATCGAAAGGTTTGGCCTGAAATTGATGAGTTTTTCCTTTCTCGTCGATGACAATCAGCCAATCGTCTGGCGTGGGCCGATGCTAGGCAAAGCCATGGAGCAATTTCTTTACGACATGGATTGGGGAGAACTCGACTACCTGATCATAGACCTGCCTCCGGGTACAGGTGACACGCAACTGTCTCTGGCACAGTTGGTGCAGACCGACGGCGCCATCATAGTAACCACACCGCAATCGGTGGCTTTGCTAGATGCCGGGCGTGCGGTGGCTATGTTTGAACAGGTGAATATCCGTATTTTGGGTGTGGTCGAGAATATGAGCGAATTCATTTGTGGCCATTGCGGCAAACCCAGCCATATCTTCTCGCGCGGCGGCGGTTCACGCCTCGCCGCAGGTTCGCACAGTGTCTTGCTGGGCCAGGTGCCTCTGGTCGAAGACTGCATGGCGGCTGCCGAAAAGGGTGAAATTCCCGTTTACAAGAACAAAAACAAGAATATCAAGCCCGTGGCCGATGCATTCGAGCACATTGCGCGCAATATCGCATCGGTGCTGGAAGCAAAATAAGAAGAGAAATTTGGCTATTAAGACAACCCGCGCCAGTGCTTAATGGGGAGTAAAAATGATTCTGTCTGGAATAGAAATTAAGAAACGCCTCGGCAAAGATGTTATTATCGAGCCTTACGACGAAAAGTATCTCAATCCCAATTCTTATAACCTGACGCTGCACGATGAACTGCTGGTTTACAAAGATTCGCTACTCGACATGAAGAAGCCGAATGAGACGCAGCTCTTAAAGATTCCCGAAACGGGGTTCATCATTGAACCCGGCAAGCTCTACCTTGGCCGCACGCGTGAACTGACAGAGACGAAGAACCTGGTACCGATGCTCGAGGGACGCAGCAGCGTGGGCCGACTGGGTCTTTTTGTGCACATCACCGCGGGCTTCGGCGACATTGGCTTTCGCGGCTTCTGGACTCTCGAAATCTCAAGCATTCAACCGGTGCGCATTTATCCCGGCGTACAAATCTGCCAGATCTTCTACCACACGGTCGAAGGTGAATATACAGAGTACAAGAGCGGCAAATACCAGGGCAACACGGGTATCCAACCCAGCTTGATCTACAAAGATTTTGAGAAGTGAATTCGCTTGTTCTAACCTAAGTCGTGCGCATTAGTGCAGTTCTACTCATTTGCGTTGCAGCCCTTGGTTGCGCCAGTGCTTCGCAAAAGGCACAGTTTCGATGGGGAGAGAATCTTTCGCAAATTCAGCGGCGGGAGACAAACCGTCTTGGCACAGAACCCACGGGCGTTTTTACTTCGGCCGCCGACCTAAGAACTTTGGTATTTAAAGACCGCTTCCTTGGGGCCCAATGCCTGGTGGCCTATTGGTTTGACGTGGATAGCCTGCAGTTTGTCTCATATTCATGCAGTAATCCCGATTGGGATGAAAACGAATTGCAAAGCAGGGTGAACAGCAGGCTCAGCGAACTCTATGGTGAGCCGCAACAGCTCAGCATTGGCGCGAGAAAATATCGTCGTTTTATTGCACCAGAAGGCAGGGTATATTTTTCCATGGTTCGTATTCCACAGAATCGCGAACTATGGAGGACGTTCCAGGCAAATATCTTCTTTGCTCATTATCCGCATGAAGACTATCCGCAACTTCGCGCGGTTTTGTCATCGTTCGGTAGTTTCTGACTCTCGCAGCGCTTGCCAGAAATGGCGTGCCATAATCCAGTTGCATTTTCAGTTTAGGATTTTTGGTTTTCAGCGCGGACTCGAAGATCAATGGCCACTGAAGCGTATGACTTAGGAACTGGGTATCGCCCGCGCTCCACTAAGCCTCTATGCTTTGAGCTGCTCAAGTAAATACTGCCGAGTATTATATTGCGGCTCAGAAAGCACCAGCTTGCGTAACCTCTCAAGGGCGTCACCGACAGCACGGCCGCTAATGCCAGCGCTCTGAACATCGGTGCCTGTGATTGCAAGGTCTGAAACATCCATCGGGTCGCCTGATGCGCGTATCGAAGTGTAGAATTGCGCCGCATGTTCCCTGAACTTTCTAACCGGGCCAGGCAATTCGCCTTCGGTGCGCATCTTTGCGGCACGCATCGAAGAAAAAAACCGGGTGTGCGCCAGTCTTTCACGACGGGGTACATCCGCCAGGTGTTCTTTGAAATTTTGACGGTCGAAAACCTTGTCGAGCTGAAACAGGCGCGACGCCAGCATTGACTGGCAATGGCGCATCTCTGCCGTCGGGAACTTGGTTTCGCGCAGCGTCGCTTCAATCTTTTGCTTGTCGTGAATCTGCAGCAGGTAAAAGACCGATGCAGCATAGTCGGCCATCGTACGCAGGTGCAGGTGATCGATCTCGCGCAAAAACTGGTCGCGCGCTTCGCCGACAAATGCCTCGGCGATGTGCGGCAAAAAAGCGGGCAAAATATGCGCTTCGAGCAGGTGGTGCCAGTACGAGCGCCGGTTTTTCATGCGCAGCGTCTTGCGCCACTCATCATAAAAGCGCTCGGGAGCGACCTTTTGCGTAATCGGCAGGCAATGCCTCATGGCAGTCAAGGTCGCAGGTTCAATCTCGAAACCAAGTTTTGCCGCAATGCGGCAGCCGCGAATCGGGCGCAGGCCGTCTTCGGTGAAACGCTGCATCGGATCGCCGATAGTGCGCAATATCTTGTTCTGCAGATCATCCGCACCGCCGCAATGGTCGGCGAGCTTTTTTTGAGTCACCGAGTATGCAAGACCGTTGATGGTGAAATCGCGCCGCTTGATGTCGGTCGCGAGATCGGTTGCATAGGTGACAGTCGAGGGACGGCGGCCATCGTGGTAGTCGGCATCGGCGCGGTAGGTCGTCACCTCGACTTTCTGGCCTTTACAGAGAACGAGTATAGTGCCGAACTTGATGCCGACAGGAACCGTGCGCGGGAAAATTTTCTGCACCTTTTCGGGCGTGGCGTCGGTCGTGTAATCGAGGTCGCTGAGTTTACCAGCAATCAACAGATCGCGCACACTGCCGCCGACAAGCCAGGCTTCATGGCCATGCTTCGCGAGCGTTTCTTCGATGTAACGGCACACCGAAAAATACGGTTCGGTGATGTAGATTTTTTGCGCTTCGGCCATGCTCCGATTGTCTGTCTGCAAGGCCTGTGAGCGTTAGGCTTTCGCCCTGACCTGTGTGTCGTCGCCGACGACAATTGTTCCAGTGATATTCTCGAGCACCGCATTACGCCCGATGAGCGAGTTTTCGAGCTTACAGTTTTTGATGATCGAGCCGCGGTCGATGATGCAATTCACCAGGGTGGAATTTTCGATCTGCGCACCTTCGGATACACTCGCGTATTCGGTGAGATTGGAGTTGCTGACTTTGGCATCCGCGGCCACCGCGAACATTTCGCCCGCGCCCCTGCGCGAAAGAATAATCTTGTTGGTGTCGAGAATGGCCTCGAGAGTCCCTGCATCGTCCCATGCCGTCAGAATCTGCCACACAAATGGTGTCTTCTTTTCGCGCAGCATATACTGGAATGCGTCGGTCGCCTGGTATTCGTTCTTGGTGCGGATGTTATTCGAAACGATGTGTTCTAGCGCAGCGAAAAGTTCTGCCGAGCTCGGGAAATAGTTCACTCCCGGAATCGCCAGGTTCGAGACAAATTTTTCCGGCTTTTCGACCAGGTTTGTTATCGCCTGTCCTTCGCCCTTCTCGATCACACCAAACCGGCGCGGGTCTTCGACCTCGAAGACACCAATCACGGGATTCTTACTCTTCATCATGGCCTCGATGTCGCCTTCAAAGAGCGTATCGCCATAAATTAAGAGCATCGAATCATCTTTGGAAAATTTGCTGCCCGCCATGTAGATGGCATGCCCCAGGCCCAACTGTTCCTTTTGTTCGACGAACTCAATTTTGAGGTTCGGGTAGGCGGCTAAAATCTCGCTCTCCATCAGTTCGCGTAGGTAACCGGTGATAATGACGAAATCTTTCACGCCGGCCTTTGCGGCCCGGTCAATAATATGGAAAATGGACGGCTTGCCGGCAACGGGCAGCATCGCCTTTGGCAGCGTGTGCGTCAGCGGACGCATGCGCGTGCCCTTACCGGCAGCGGGAATCAAGCATTTGACTGGCATGTGACGCCTTCGCGGATTTATCGCAGTGCTGCAAGCACATCATTAGCCACGGGCTTAAGCCCGTGGCTAATGATGTGGCCTCATCCTATGCCATTGCAGGCGCCGGTCGCTCTCCTGCTGCTGTTCGAGCATCAGTTCTTCGACATCGACACCCTGCTTGTCGAGTCGCGAAATTTCGGCCTGGCGATCACGGATGCGCCTGTCGAGCGCCTGAACCGCGAGCGTGCGCACCAGCTGAGCGAGATTGCGCTTCGCATCGGCAGCGCTTAAGCCATCGGGCTGGTCGAACGCAGCTTCGTAATCCATAATGATTTCAGCTAAAAGCGCGGACAGGTTATCAGGTAAGAACTGCATTGCGGCGTTCAGGTTCTGCCAGTTATAGGCCTCGCCCGTGCGCAGCCGGTCGTGAAAGAAAGAATACAGCAAGTATGCATTTTCGTTTTCCCACGGAATTTCGGCCAGGAGCATCTGCTCGTCGCCCAACTCGGGAAACTGGATCAGCAGAGCGATAATCTCTTTCTCCTGTTTGCTGACGGGCTTTTGCTTAACCGGAGCGACAACCTGACGCTGTGCGGCCGCTTCCTGCGCGGCCATCCATCCTCCCGCGGTCTTAGCACCCGCTACCGGCGCCGAAAAATCTTTGCGCAGAATCTGTACATCGATCTGCAGGGCATTCGCAGCCGCTTTCAGAAACTCATCGCGCTCAAGCTCAGTCTCCAGAAGCCGCACGTATTCATAGAATTCAACCAGTGCCTGTTTTTTCTGCGACAGATCGGAAACATTGTGCTTGAATTGAAAATAATACCAGGCAAGAAAGCGCACCTCGCTGTGTGCCTGCTGTACGAGAAAGCGTAGCTCGTCGCCGGGCAGCTTGCGGCTTAAATCAAACGGGTCTTGCTTGTCGCCCTGCGACAGCGGATGTACAACCTTGATTGCGAGGTTCGCCTTGCGCGCGATGCGCAGCGACTTGTACGCAGCCTCGGTGCCCGCATTGTCATTGTCGAGAAAGAACGTCACATTGTCCGTGAAGCGCTTGATCTGCTTCGCCTGCTCGCCGGTAAACGCGGTACCCAGCGGCGCTACAGCATTTTCGAGGCCGGCCTCAAACAAACCCAACACATCGAGATAACCTTCGCAAACAATGACAAATCCTTCTTTGCGAATCGCCTGCGAAGCTTCACCCAGGCGATAGACCGAGTTCGATTTGTTGAAGAGCGGCGTCTCGGGCGAGTTGATGTACTTGCCTGCATTTTCTTTTTCTCGCACTAACCGTCCGCCAAATGCAATCACCTGCCCGCGCAGATCTTTGATTGGGAAAATTAAGCGATCGCGAAACCGGTTATAGGTGTCGCTGTCATTGCGGCCCGTGAGACCAATCACGGTCAGGTTTTCAATCGCCTTCCCGAGCAGCTGGGGTTCATTGCGGTAACGTTCATTCAATTTGGTTTCGAGATAGCGTGTCTGGTCAGGGGCATACCCTAATTCAAATGCCGCCACTGCGCGCTGATCAATTCCCCGGCCCTTGGTGTATTTTTCAGCGTCGGAATTCGCGAACTGGCCCTGATAGAGTTTCGCCGCCCAAAGATGCAGTTCGAGCAGCGCACGCTTGCGGTCGTCTTCGCCCGGACGGCGCGGCTGGTGTGTCAGTTCAACGCCCGCAAATTCAGCGAGCAACTTCAGCGCTTCAGGAAAAGGAACCTTGTTGAACTCTTTGGCGAACGTGATGACGTTGCCGCCGACGCCGCAGCCAAAACATTTGTATATGCCCTTCTGCGGAGCTACAGAAAACGAGGGGGTTTTTTCGCCGTGAAAAGGACACAGGCCCCAGAGGTTGTTGCCTTTGCGTTTGAGCGCCACGAAGCGCCCGATGTAATTCTCTATGGGAAGGGCAGCGATGATTCGGTCGGCGTCAGATGCCATATACCGAATACGTACGGCACTCGACAGAGTGCCGTACAGTTTTTTTAGGCTTCGTTATAGACGTTGCGCTTGCGGAAACGCTTGCGCTCAGCCTGGTCGCGTTCGCGTTTTTTAATCACGCTGGGTTTTTCAAAATATTCGCGTTTTTTGAGCTCAGTCAAAATGCCTGAGTTCGCGACTTCGCGCTTGAATTTTTTGATCGCGCCTTCTACCGGCTCGTTATCCCGCAACTCAATACCGTTGCTGAAATGTTGTGATATGTCTGCTAATTTTTGCACTAAATCTCCTGACCGGATACGATGGCGGTTCGAGACAAGGCGTCAACGGTTATGGGTTTTGTGCGCACCGGGGCGTCTGAGGGCGTCGCCCTGCGGGCCGCGCTGCTCCGGGCTCCGCTGGCGCTACGGTCGCTTTGCGACCAGGCCCTGCGCATCGCTGACGCCTGTAATGCGCCATTTAAACCCGAATTTTAGTCGCAGAGGTAGATTATGTCTCATTAGGTTCTTTTGGCAGCCGCGCGACTGAAATTCTACCCACGCGGTAGAAATACACATTTTACTTTGACATCCGACGACGCAGATGAGGCATTGAATGATATGAAAAAAAATCCATGGTTTAAACTCGTCAGCATATTCCTGCTTTCGGGTACATTTGTATTTGGCGACGCGGCGGCTGAATTTGCCGTTGAAAAAGACAAGAATGGCGTGAAGGTTTTCACGCGCAAAATTGAAGGCTCCGCGCTCAAAGAATTTAAGGGCGTCACGACCATAAAAACCTCACTCATGAGCCTCGTAGCGCTCATGGACGATACCGACGCATACCCGCAATGGCTCTACAACGTAACCTCAGCGAAGCTCGTCCAGAAAATCAACCTCAAAGAACGCGTCACGCACACGGTAATCCATGCGCCATGGCCGGTGTCTGACCGCGACACGGTGACGTACTCGAAGATCGTGCAGGATAAAAAAAGCAAGATTGTAACCATCTACCTGAAAGGTGTTCCCAACCAATATCCGCCGCAGGCGGGCAAAGTGCGTGTGCCGGCGCTCAAGGGTTTCTGGCAATTTATTCCCAACAAGAACGGTTATGTGACCGTGATCTACCAGGTGCACTCAGAGCCCGGCGGATCAATTCCGGACGCGATCGCCAACTCCACCACAACAGATATTCCTTACAACACTCTGCTGAAGATGCACCAGATTGTGAAACAGGAAAAATACCAGAACGGCAAAATTCCTGAAGTAGAAGAGTTGAAATAACCCGGCCTACGCCATCCCTCCCCACAAAGTGGAGAGGGGCAGGAACAATTTTATTCCCCCTCTCCACGTGTGGGAAGGGGGTTAGGGGGAGGGGTCATTTGCCAAGAAATTCCAAATAAAGCTTAGCCACTTTTTCGGGTGCCTCGGTCTGCGGGTAGTGGCCCACACCTGATAGTGAATTCACTTTGGCGCGCGGGTTTCTCTCCGCAAATGCCCTTGCCAAATGCTCACCCGAAATCGGGTCGAGCGGCCCGTTGATCATCTGTACCGGGATCGCCGTCTGTTCCATCGCAACGACCCAGCGCTCGCGGTATTGGCGGCGCTCGACCATGTAGTGTAAAAGCTTTGGCACAACGCGACGCCCGTCGTAGTAATCGATCAGCTGCCAGAACGCTTCGATCTCCTCATCGCTCGCTTTCTTGTCGCCGAAGATTGCATCGAAAGATGCGCGCAGTTTGCTTTTTGTAAAAAAGAACGCCATCACCGGCCCGAGCGGCGTCAGCATGAGTTTTTGCACCAACAGCGGCTTATGGAATTCAGGGTACAGACCGCCGTTGAGAAAACACACCGAGAGCGCAGGTTTTTTTGCACCCTGCTGCCGGGCGAGAAGCTCCTGCGCAACCGAAACCCCGTAATCGTGCGCGAGAACATGGAACGAACTGATCTTCTCCCGCTCAAGCAACGCAAGCAGTATATCCGCCTGCTCCAGGATAGAATAAGCGTGATCGGTCGGCTTGTCAGAGAAACCAAAACCGAGCATGTCTGCGGTAATGAGATTAAATTTTTTTTCGAGCAGCGGCCAGATCGGTGCAAAATCGAACGATGCCGTCGGAAACCCATGGATCAGCAGCACCACCGGCCTTTTTGAAGCGGCGCTTTTTTTATAGAATATACGATGCTTATTGTGGGTAAAATAGCTACCCGACATCATCCATTGGCTGACGGCGGGCAGCATATGTTTTACTTGCGAATGGCTTTTACGACCTTCTCAGCGCCGTCCTTGAGGCCATCGGCGACCTCAAGTTTGATACCGCTGTTCTTCAGAATTTCTTTCGCTTCTTCAGCATTGGTGCCCGCGAGACGCACAATCAGCGGCACATTGATATTCACATTCTTAGCCGCTTCTATGATACCGTTCGCGATTCGGTCGCAGCGCACGATGCCGCCGAAAATATTCACGAAAATCGCCTTCACATTTGGGTCTGACAGAATGATTTTAAAACCATTCGTCACCGTGGTTACATTAGCTCCGCCGCCGACGTCGAGAAAGTTCGCCGGCGATGAACCAGCGTATTTAATAATATCCATCGTCGCCATCGCGAGACCCGCACCATTCACCATGCAACCGACTTCACCGTCAAGGCGCACATAGTTGAGGTTGAACTTCGAAGCTTCGACTTCAAGCGGATCTTCTTCCGCTTCGTCGCGCAGCCCCGGTTGATCGGGGTGGCGATAGAGCGCATTGTCGTCAAAGTTGACTTTCGCGTCGAGCGCCATCACCTTGCCGTCTTTGGTGCTGATCAGTGGATTGATTTCCATGAGTGAGCAATCTTCACCGTCATAGCAGTTCCACAGGTTGGTCAGAATGCTGATCGCCTGCTTCGCCATATCGCCTTCAAAACCGAGACCGTATGCGAGGCGCGACGCCTGGAAGCGTTGCAGGCCGATTGCGGGTTCGATGGTTTCTTTGAGGATTTTCTCCGGTGACTTGTGAGCCACCTCTTCGATGTCCATGCCACCCTCGGTAGACACCATCATTACCGGCTTAGAGATGCGGCGATCGAGCGTGATACCGACGTAATATTCCTTGAGGATATCGGACCCTTCTTCAACGAGGATGGATTTTACCTTTTGCCCTTCGGGACCTGTTTGCGGGGTCTTAAGCATCATGCCGAGGATTGCATTGGCGTGAGTCTTTGCTTCTTCGGGTGATTTGGCGAGCTTCACGCCGCCACCTTTGCCGCGGCCGCCCGCATGGATCTGCGCCTTCACAACGGCGACCGACTTGCCGAGTTTAGTATAGATAGCAGCTGCCTCATCGGCGCTGGTCGTTACGAAGCCGTTAGGTACAGCGATCTTGTACTTGCGGAAAATTTCTTTGCCCTGATATTCATGGATCTTCATAGCGGATTAATGCCATGCTCGAAACAGTGGGTCAAGAAAGAAGGGGCTTTATGGGCAGGTGGACGTCGTAGCATCTGAGGTACAGGTTGTAACGGGAGTAGTAGTTCCTGTCGTCACCACTACATTGCTACCACACTTCACAACAGTTTCAGGATATCCATCTGTTCCACCCTGAGGATTATCGCAAGTCCCTGCCGTAGAGGCCGAGGTGCAGGCTTGCTTATCGCATGTGCGATAAACATCATAAGTACCTGGCTGAAGGTTAGATATCGTAGTATTCGTTGCGGCCGTCGCAGCCAATGGCAAAACCGATACTGGCGTCACGAATGTCGTTCCAGCGGGCACTACGGCGAAATAATGGCCACTCGTACCAGCGGAGCTCATCTTGATTGCCCCAACCTTCGAAGGTTGATAAGTCCGGGCCGTCATCGCAATTGCACCGCCCTGCCGCCCACTATTAGAGAGATCCTGATAGGCGTGGTTTACGTTCCAGTCAGCAGGTGCTACATAGACAAACGCTGAGTTTGTGGGGTCTGCTGCCGGTGTAACTGTTCCCGTGTTCTGAATCACATGCACCATCATCGCATTCTTGATGAACATACGCACTTCCAGAACGTAAGGCTCGTGGTCATTGTAGATGTTTAGCGACAAATCTTTACGCTGTAACGGAAACATCATAGGCTCTGTATTGGTTGCGCCGTAGGCATTTTGCAGAAAACTCTCAATATCAATGCCATATATCGTTCGGTTATCAAACGCAGTGGTCATAGAATTTTCCGAGGTAGCCTTATCTGTGGCGTTATTCGCACCGTCACTATAAGAGCCGTCTCCCCTGAATCGTGCTGCCGGATAAGTGGCAAAGCGGCGGAAATAGATTCCTAAATGGTTAAAATTTCCCGAAGCTATGTCGACCGCGGGATAGGTAAATCCACCATTGAAAAATTCGTTGAGCCTGTCTATACCGGCAGAATCAGAGCAATTCGAGAGACCGCGGCCATCGGCGCTGTCGTAACTCGAACACATCAACTGTCGAGAAATCGCAAACTGCGACCAATAGTCAGAAATCGATTGGCTGGAGGATTTTCCCTGGCCCTGCGCAATGCGTATCTCTGCAATATCAATATAATATTTCACCAGAGACGGCCTATTTACAAGATTTGCATAATCTGTATAATTGGGACCAGTGCCCGTTGTGATATATTTGAAAAGATCCGTTGTACTCGAGAGAGCGGGTGAGGCACCTGCTATGCCTGCATTAATAACATCATCTTTTTGCAGTGTTGAAAACAAGCCATACGGATCATTGCTCTCGTACGTTCCGAGCACCTTCAAAGTGATAGTATTATTCACCAGGTCTGAAAGCGGCAGCTCTCCCGTGCAGTGCAGCAGGGGTAAAGCGAGTATCGTTGCGATCAGTAGGCGTTTCATTATCTGCTCAGGTTAAAGTTCACCATCAGACCAAAGTTGAAAAAATGCCCGTTGTAGATCTGGTAGTTAGGATTATTGGCCGGTGGGCTCAGGTGCTTTTCGTACACGAAATAATAATCGGCCCGCACGCCAATGTTCACTAAGCGGCCTGCAGGAAATGAGGTTTCAAAGCCCGCATAGCCGAAAGGCAGCCAGTTGCGCGCGCCCTCAGGATAGTTGCGCAAAAAATTGCCACCCGCACCGCCTTTAATGTGGAACTGTAGCGGCAGGTTTATCGGCAGGGTATAAACCAAAGCACCGTAAACAGGAATCGAATGCAGACGCGCGACGGTGCGCGATGTGTAATAGCTGTATGATGCACCAATTTCGGTGCGCAGTGTGTTTGAAGGCAGGTTGCCGCGCAGAAACATACCCCCGCCCAGACTGGTGGTGAGCACTTCTGCAAGTTTACTGCCGGGCACAGGTGTTACGGGGCCGAACCAGATGCCAATCTGCGGCTTAAAACGCCACGCCTCTGTCTCAACCTGTGAATAGACTGCCGTCGCAGAAACGGCAAAAAAGAAAAACAGTGGGATGAATCCCTTGACCAAAACAATCCGCCGCATTCAACCCGTACCGACTCAAAACGGGATTCAGACCCCGCGTCAAGGCATTCGACGACTGAGGCAGACAGGGGTGCATTTCACTTGACGGCAAGCGTTCATATGGAAAAAAATCGGCCATGCAGAAACCGAATACGCTGTTGCTGATACTGGCAATCGTAGTGCTGGCCCTCTTTTTGCCCGACGGATGTATTCCGTTCATTGTAGGCACCATATGGCAGATCACTAAGATCGTGCTGATATTGCTGGCCATCATCATTATCATTGCTTATTTTCGTAAGAAGAGCTGAAAAAGTGTTATTTCGTTTTAAATCTGTTCTGCTTGGCCTGTTCGTCAGCTCTTCGGCGCTTTTTGCCGGTGAAGGGCTCGACTACATGCAGAACATTATCAACAATTTCGAACAACTGCGCGGTGAACTCGCGCAGGATTTTTCCGCTGAAAAGCGCAAAGACGTGTCGGCGCGCGCGCGCGATCTTGCGCTGCAGATTCTGGATGTCAAAGAAATCGGCAAACTCGCGCTGGGCAAACACTTTGATAAGTTAAAGCCCGCGCAACAAGAAGATTTTTTGGGCCTGTTCCATGAGCTGATGGCAAACCGCGTAGTCGAGGCGAATATTCCCTCGCAAAAAGTATTAACCGGTAAAATCCCTATAGAAATAATCTCTGAGCGTGCGGAGAGCGACGAAGTTTTCGGTAAAGAGGCGATCGTCGTAGACACGAAAGTTCCTCACCGCAAACAGAGTTTCAAGGTAGAATTCTATCTCTACCGCTCTGACGACGGGCTGAAACTCTACGACGTGCACATCGACGAGGCATCTACACTGCTCGATTTCAGAAACCAATTTTCATCGATCATCAACAAGAAAGGCTATAAGCACCTGGTAAAATTGCTGCGTGAACGCATTCAAAAGATTAACAAGAAGTAACCGTACCAGTGCCATCATCGCCGTATTAACGGCACTGTTTTTACAGACGGCGCTGGTTGCAGAGAAACCCATCCGTTTCTCAGAAGGGCTCACGCTCCTTTTGAAGAATAATGCGAAAATTCTCGAAAGCAAGGCGCAAATTCTGAGTTTCGAGGCTTTGAAAACCGAAGCCGGTGCGAGCGACCTGCCAACGTTTTCATTACTCACCTATGTGGCACCCATCTACGAAGTGCGCGGTGATGCTACGAAATCCACCAGCGATTTTTCCAAATGGGGTCCCTTTGTGCACGGCGAATTGCAGGTCGTGTATCCTGTTTTTAGTTTTGGCCGGGTAAAAGACGCGAAGCAGGCTGCGTCGCACGCCGTCGAGGGTGGAAAGCTTTTGCACGAAAGCCAGATTAACCGAAGCGTCTTCGAATACAAACAGCTCTACATGCAGATCATTTTGCTGCAGCGCCTGAAGACGGTTCTCGATGACGCGAATGAAAAGATGAAGACGGTGCTCGCTCGGGCGGAGAAATTATACAAAAAAGGCACGGGCGAAGTGCAGCGCAAAGACCTGACACGCCTGAAACTGTTCGACCTGGAACTACAGCGCTTCCAGGCCGAATGGGTCGCGAACAAAAAGACAGCCGGCCTCGCGCTCGGCCATTTTCTCGGTGAAAAAGAATCCCTGCTCGTGCTCGAAAGCGATTTTCCAAAAATCGAAGAAGCGACGCGAGCACTCGAACAACTCATTGCAGAGGCGCATAAGACAAACCCAGATCTGAAAGCAGTGTCTGAGGGCATGCAGGCGCGCCGGCACCAGGTCGAAATGGAAAAGGGCGGCAACCTGCCTGTGCTGTTTGTGGCGGGCCGGGCCGACATGAACTACACCAACATGCGCGACTACCAGCAGAGCACGTATGCCTTTGATCCTTTTAACCGCAATATTTTTGCCGTGGTGTTTGGCGCCAAGTGGGATTTAGACTTCGGAAATACAAAGGCGCGCACGCAGAAGGCTGAAGCTGAGCTTGAAAAAATGCAGGCAAAACAAAACGAAGCAGAAACCGGAATTCCTCTGAAAATCGCGATGGCGATGTGGGATTTTGAAAAGCAAAAGATGCAGATGGAAATCACGCAGAATAAATATAAAGAAGCGAACAAGTGGTCGCTTTCAGAAATGACGGCTTACACAACCGGTACAGGCTCGGCGAAAGACCTGATCGAAGCGCTGGGTGCACAGTTGCTCGTCGAGAAAGAACTCGCAGAGACAGAATATAACCTGTGCCTGGCGGCAGCAAAACTCGCGATGGAAATCGGTGACCAGGGCACCTTAAAATCATGGCGCGAGTAAAGCTATTCATCCGCCTTTTGCTCGCCGTTGTTCTCACAGGCGCAATTTCAGCAAAAAGCAAAGAAGTGCTGCTGGGTGAGAAGGCTTATTCGCGGGGCTCACACGAGGCAGCGAAGAAGTATTTTTTACAGGCCATCGAAAACGGCGATGAAACGGGAGACCCGCGTTTTTATATTGGGCTGATTCTCGAGGCGCGCCGCGAATACGCCGAAAGTATACCTTATTACCGCGCAGCGGCAGAGCGGCCGATGCAGAAAAAATTTAAGAAAGCCGCGTACTGGAAACTGGTGATTCTCTGTCGCCAGGCCAAGCTTTACGGTGAGGCACTGCGCGCCGTAGAGCGCCTCGAAGAAATGGGTGAGAAGAGCGAAACTTTTGACAAAGTGCGCTACGAGGCCGAAAACTACCAGGGACGCCGCGAGTATAAAGGCTATGACAGCATACGCAAAGCCACGGCGCTCGAAAAAGAATATAACGAACACATCGCAAACGGCGACAAACCCGAAGATGCTGCAGAACTGATCGAAAGAATTATCGCGAGCTACAGGCAGGCAATCTCGCAGGATAGCCGCTGGAAAGATTACCGCTGGAAGATTGCGCGCTACTATGAAAAATTAAAACGGAATAAAGAAGCTGGTGATGCATACAGGCAGATCTGGGAAGAGGGTGCGGACGCCGGTGCAGCCTACAAGCTCGGCTACTTCGCTCGTCGCACAGGCGACTACCGCGGAGCGCTCAAATACTTTGCCGCTGCGCTCGAGAAAGAAATTGAAGACCCACAATTGAAGTTCTATCTGCGGTACAACGCCGCGCAGGCCAACTATGGCCTGGGCAGATATCCCGAAGCCTTTGCGCATTCAAAAGCAGCGCGCCGCCTCGCTGCAGATTTAGAACTCAAGAAAAAAACTGCTCAGGCACTCAAGCGCGTCTTCTGTCTGAGCGCCGCTTCGACAGCTAACGACGACGAGGAATATTGCAAGTTCAGCAGAAAGACCGAAAGCGCGGTATTTTTGAACCTGCATGCCATGAAGCGCGCGCTGGCAGCCAAGTCTTATGAAAAGGCAGCGGGTTTTGCTGCGAAGATCTATGAAAACGAAGCCGTCGAAGACGACGAAAACGGCGCGACTCTGCCTGCTTATGCAATGTCAGACCTTCCGGTCGCGATCGGCGTGCTTTTCCGCACAGAAAAATACCGGGCGGTACTCGATCTGACCGATAAGTTCAAATCAACGCTCGAAGGCCAGGCAGACTATTATGGCTGGCGCGCGGTGTCGCGTTTTGCACTAAAAGAATACGGCTCAGCGGTCATTGAATTCGATAAGATCAAAACGCTGACCCCCTCGCAGATGAACCTACACCTGATCGCGCTGGCTCAGATGGGCGATTTTGCCGGCGTCAAAAGCAAAGGCCGGCTTTACCTGCGCAACGCAAAGGCGCGTGACAAAATCACAACCAACCTGCGGAAGCTGCGAGTTTTTGAACAGGTGCGGCGCGAGCCCGATTTTCAAAGCTGGGTTAGCGGAAACGAAGGACAAACAGCGCCGGCGCCTTCACCCGCGCCGAAGCCGCAAATGCAACCTCAGCCTCAACCGCCCGCTAAACCTGTTCAGCCCGTGACTCCGTAGCGAAAGCTTACAGCGGATTGCTGAATACTCAACTCATCCCACTTCAACAGGCCAAGTCACAAAGCTCACGTATGTAAACAACCCTGCGTTCAGGCAAAAGGCAGGAAGCAAGAATAATTGCCTATGGCATCTCGTTTTCGTAGCAACCTGGTTTTTCAGAAACGGCAAGATTGCCTTTTTTTTCGCTGACAGTAATCGCACAGCGAAAGGTGCCGTAGGAAAAGCTGTAGTGGAATTTATATAAAGTCATGCCTTTCTTTGCGTCCGCCTCAACGACTACCGATCTTTCTGCGCGGCTGGCGCGGCGACCTACTTTTGACACATAAGCCTCCATCTGCTCGTCTGCGTACTGACCAACCTGTTCGGGCGCGTCATTCCCGCCAGCGGAAGCCGGCAAAAGAAATCCAAAAGTCAAAAACAGGAATATCGAATCTTTTTTCTTCATAGAATTCCTCCTAAAAAGATCAGTTCAAAGGATTGATTCAATTGGATACGCTGGCAGCCGAAAATTTATTGCCCGAAATTTTTCGGGCAATAGTTGGTTACTTAAGTGATTTAAAAGAATCTGCAATTTTCAAGCATAAGTCTTTTTGTGTCTCCCCGTTCTGCAGGCTAAACGTCATCACGATGGTATAAATCGTCGTTCCTTTTCGAAGAACGCGAATCTGTTGGTAGATAGTTGTTCCGTCCTGCGTGATTTCATAGATTCCGAGTGCACCCTCTTCAACATTGTATTTTTTGTTGTCTTCCGCCGAAAAAGGAATCATATCAGCCGGCGCCTGGTTGACCTGGTTTGTACCGGCTGCTTTTTCCACTTCTGCAAGAAAAGCACGCGTCGAGGTGCCGGCTTCGACTTCAGAAGCAATGAGTTGAAAATTTGCCGTCTCGTCTTTCGAATTTAACAGCAGGTTGACGCCGCCCTGGTTTGCGACTTTTTTCCAGTTAGACGGATACTTTACCGAAAATCCGCCTTTGCGATCCGAATGGTTTTTGAAGCTCTGTGCCATCGCAGGCGCAACAGCCATGGTTATGATAGACAAGAATGTTACAATCGTTCTCATGTTTTAACTCCCTTACTCAATGGATTAGCTAGGTCCGGCTTTCACCCTACCATAGCCAACTCTTAGCGGGTCATTAGATTTGAGATGCGGGCCTTTACAACTCTTTTAGATTATGCCATAGTAGATGGACTTTTCAGTTCTACCAAATTTCTGCCCGAAATATTGCCTTTCTTCAGACAAATCAAAATACTTAGCCAGGACAACCGCCGCAAAATATTCACCCTCACCATAATTTGCCGCTTTAGCCTTCATGCGGGCTTCTTTTGCTAAGGGTGCGTTTTGATTTACCCGGGATTCAATGATCATCTCGTTTATCTTTTCCAGTGCTGTCGAGCCACCCTGGTATTTATTCTGGCTATTTTGCAGAAAGAAATGTCTCTCGGCTTCCATGGTATCGTTCTCCAATGGCGTTGCCTTCTCTAATAGCCTGAGGGCATCATTCTTCTGGTCGATCCCAAGGTAACAGAGTCCTTTCTGAAAATAGGCCCAGTTTCTTTCGCTGCTAAGAAGATCTTCGTTCAAATACCGTTCGATAAATTCCAGTGCCCTCTTTGCACGAGAGCCCAGTGAGATCTCTGTTGATATCTGCATCGAGTAGGCAATCTTAGGCTCTATGGGTTGCAGCATTTCAATAGCTGCAACAGAACCTTTATAATCCCGCGAGTAAAAACAGGCGGAAATCAGGTAGCGTAATTTGACGACATTAGTCTGGAAACCTGGATCCAGATAAATTTCCTTTTTCACTTCTTCATACTTTGCTTCTGCAAAAAGCTTTTTTTTTTTTTTCCATATCTTTTGTCTTTACCAACAGGGCGCGATTAAAAAGCCCATCAGGAACATACCTCGACGATATGTAATTCTATAAACTGAAAACAGCCTTAAAATGGCGCGAATTCAACAGGCTTTGCACAGTCAGCAGCGAACGTTCGGCATTGTACGCGGGTAGATTGCGAAACATCTGGCCATATTCGCTATCCATGTCACACATCGAATCTGCCTGCTCTTCTGAAAAGATGCGCGTATTTTTATAATGCTCATTTGCAAAGCGGATGTTCTTGGCATCCACATAGCCGGCCCTGATGAAGCCCATCGTTTTTCTGTGGCACCTGCATGGGTTTGCCTTGTTTATGAGGCCACATTTGTTTTGCATGAAACTGTACAAGTCACGCCGTGCCCGGGATAACTGCTGCCTGAAGTTCTCGGCGCTTATTCCGCAAATTTCGCCACCGACCTCTGATTTCAAGCCAATCATCTCCCCGACTATAAATACCATACGCTGCTCTCTCGAAAGACATAGCAGCATGCCCAGCATGCAACCGACATTTGCTTCTTTAATCAGCAGTTGCGTCTCAGGATTTTGGAGCTCCCTCGCATCAATAACTTGATCCGCAACTGCGTAGATTTCTTCCGAAAACTGGTCAAACGAACCGGTCAGGGCTTCGATTTTCCCAGTGCGAAATTTCAGAAGCTGATTTCTGGCAATGGCATACACCCAGGTTGTAAACTCCGCCCGGGTCGGTTCATAGGACTGCAGGTTGAGAAGTACCCGAAGCAAAACCTCCTGCGTTACGTCAGCCGCATCATCTGGGTTAAGCAGCATTTTCTGCGAGACGTTGAATACGTATGGCTGCAATAAAACCAACAGATGATCCAGAATCTCGCGGTTTCCCGCGAGGCTTTGACGGACTAGATCCGGCCAGTCAGTCTTTTGCTGCCGCACAGCATCGTTATTCAGGAAAATCATCGTCTATTTTTACACCCGATCACCGTACAACTTAATTTCTTCGAAGCTGAGAATTCCCATATCCGGTTTCGTTTCGTCCATCTCAAAAAGCTGAAAAAACGCCATGCAAGCCGGATGCCCAGCCTGCTCAGCAGCTGCCACCTGTTCCGCGGCGGCCTTGCTTTCAAAGAACACAAGATCTGCATAGGTGCCATCGCTTCCTTTTAGCAGAATGCGCTTTATGATCCCTTTCTGCTGCTGAATGAAATGCGCCTGAAACTCATCCGACGCCATAGAAATCGTCCTATCGTCTACGCCCGGCTTCGCTTTTCCAGGGGCTAATTGTATATACATTTTATCTCCTTGAGCCGCGGGAAGTGTATTCCCGTAGTCATAGGATGATATCTGGGAAAATCGCGACTGTGACAGTTGCTGCCCAAAAAAGCCAGAGAGACAGAGGCGGGCAAGGTATAGAGCGACTTCGTTCTCTCTCCAAGCCACCGGCTCCAGAAAAGTGGCAATCTCGTCATATTACATCGGGCGTCACATTTTATGCGTGAGACGTCGAATAAGGAATATGCTCACCCAGGCAACCGCTGCACCGAACCCGATTTCCACTAACATAAACAGATGTTGTTGCCATGTGAATTTATCAGAATTGGCGATCAGCCCTCCTATATTCATGATTATCTTCACTGCGGCACCGCCTTCAAAGAGAACCAAGATGGGGGTAGCCGGTATAGGTATTCCGGATTTTTCAGGAGATAATTAATTCCATAAATGCTTTGTGGCAAATTCTTTTAAAGCCGCCGAAAAGAGATTCTGAGCGACTTCATCTTCCATGCGGGATGGCCATAAGAATGGCGTGGCGGGCAGGAGAAATAACTGAAACCACGCTATTGCGTCATCAGCGTATTGCTTTCGAAAGATTTCATTCATTTCAGGATCTAGTACGCGCATGGTAAGAATAAAGGTTTCTTTTTGACGCATTGGCAAAATCCCTAAAGTAATACCAAATCCAAAAGCCCAAACGTAATCCAGCATACCGACATGCTCTATTTGCTTCAAATCAAAATAGATCGTGTATTCCGGCAAATCATCTTTGTCTTCTTCTTCCAGGTATCCCAGGTAAATTTTCTTCTTCGTGTTTTTGGGTGGAAAATATCCGTAGACAGCTACTCTGTATGGTATTTCACTCTTATAAATGGCCGTAAGCATTTTTTTGTAGTAAATATCCGCCCGGACTCCGTAGCGACCTTTGCTGAATGTATCAATAGTTTCGAGAGCGTATGAATATTCGATGCAAAGATTTATATTTCTTTTCTTTGCAGAAACCCATTTATCTTGATTTGGAACGACCCCACCTTTCAGACCAATACAATTGGCTGCCATTAGTGTGAAAAAAAACAATAAAGAATTCATCTTTCTCATAGAAGGTCAGTTACATCGCTTATTTTGCCCGGCAACGCATCCCCCCGCCGCCTCACCCCAACGGATATTTCCCCTGCTTGCTGTCGCGCACATACCGCGGCAGCATATAAGGTGGCACACGCAGCGCAAGGTCTGCATAGATGCGCCGACCCTCGTTTTCCCCGACTTCAAAATGCGCAGAGCCAGTGACGCGGTCGAGCTGGTGCAGGTAATAAGGCTGAACGCCGTTCCTGATTAGTGCCATACAGAGTTGCGCGAGAATTTCCGCGGAATCATTGATGTCTTTCAGCAATACTGTCTGCGCATAGAGGGGGATTCCCGCGTTGCGCAGCGCCTGGATCTTCTGCAAAGCATCGCTCGAAAGTTCTGATGCAAGATTGATGTGAAGCACCATGCTTAACTGCTTCTGCGGATATGCCTGTTGCAGTTCCACCAACCCTGAGAGAATTTTTTCACTGACGAGCGCGGGCGACGTGGTGACGGCGCGGCTGTGCAGGCGCAGAAACTGCACACTAGGCAAGGAAATAAAGTAGTGCGCGCGCGCCAGCACATCGCTCGCAGGCAGCATTAGTGGGTCACCGCCCGAAAAAATCACTTCGTTGATTTCAGGATTTTGCCCGAGGTAGGCGGCGATCTTATCCAGCTCCGTCGCAGAGTGCCCGCTCGATAGCAGCGTCTTGCGCTTGCGCGTGCAATACCGGCAATACACCGGGCACTCATCGGTCGCCAGGTATAAAATTTTGCTGCGGTATTTGCGCACGACATCTGCGAACGGATGAATGTCGGCGTCTTCTTCGTGCAGCGGGTCATCGGAAAAACCGGTGACCTCCTCAAGCTCGCGCACGTCGGGTGTAAATTGTGCAAGCAGCGCACCTGCCTGCGCGGCGGGCAGCGTCGAAGCATGGCGCACAACATGCGCCGATATGCGGGTACGGAATTTTTCTTTCAGCAGGGCTTCTGAGGCTACGTCAACCTGCTTCATCAGAAGAATAGCCTGGGCTTAAACAATTTTGCCACGATCTGGCCACGCTCAAAAATTCCATGCAGCCGTGAATCCGCAGAATTGCGCGCATTGTCGTTGAGGCAAAAGAAATGGTTGGGGCGCACCTCGGCTTCGGGAAACTGGTACGCCGTGTCTTCAGGCACCTTCAGGGCAGGATTTAACTCTCTGCCGGGGTTGCCATTCAATATCAGCCGGCCTTCCTGAATACGAACCTTGTCGCCGTCGACGGCGACAATTCGGCACAAATAATCGACCTCGGCCTTGCGCGAGCGCACCAGCACGACATCCCCCGTCTTAATCGTCGCCAGTTTCGGATAGACAAAGTAGCGCTTTTCACCGGCCTGAATTTCCGGTGACATGCTGTCGCCGGTGACCTTTAATGGATAAAAAAATAATTGGCGCAGAAAAAACTGGAATAACAATGCAACGACAATCACGATGGCAGAAGCAAGTGCAAACCGGCGAAACCGGTGATGATTGTTTTTTCCCGATGCGCGGTAATGTTCTGCCTTGCGTATCACGAGCGGGAATCGCGGTAACTTACCAGCAGCGTCAAACCATAAGCAGATAGGCAATGGCTGGTTCAATCTCGCTCAATCTAGGCGGCGGCGCCGCCCGTGGATTCGCCCATATCGGAGCGATCCGTGCGCTGACGGAGAACGACATCCCCATTAACCAACTGATCGGCATTTCGATGGGCGCAATTTGCGGCGGTGTTTATTCGGTGATGCCAGAGGTTGATTTCCTGGAGAAGCGCATGAAACAGCTCATCGACTTTGAGCCGTTCAAAAATTCCGTCGTCGGTAGCTGGACCTCAAGCCAGGAAGAAAACCCGCGGAATATCGTGCGCCGGGCGCAGAAAATTTTCACCAGCACCAACATACTGCGCCGCATTTTTACCGCCACGGGTGTGCTGACAGCTGCGGAAGTCAACGGCGTGTTGCATCCGTTCCTGGCCGATGTCGCAATGCAATCGACCGAAATTCCATTTGCGACTGCCGCAGTGAATATCCGCAGCGGCGAGCTTCGCGTTTTTGCCGGGGCAGACCGTCTGAGGCAGGCGGTTGTGGCTTCCGCATCGATGCCGCTGATCTTTCCTCCAGAACGCATCGGTTCAGAATCTTATGTCGACGGGGGTGTGCTCGATAAATTGGGCATTGAGACCGCCGCCCGCATCGGCGCCGAGCGCGTTGTGGTTATCGACGTGAGTGACGAGAACCTGCCCGATACGACTCCGAAAAGCGGCTTCGATGTTATTCTGAAGACAGAAGAAATTGCCTCCGAGCACAGGCGAAACATGCAACTGCAGAGGGCCGCGCTGGTAGTACGGCCAATCCGCGGAAATTACCACTGGGCTGATTATTCAGCTGCCGACGAATTTATGTTGATGGGTTATGAGGCAACCAACGATCACATGAGTGAAATTAAAGGAATTGCGACGGGCCGCCGCCTGTTTGGATTTTTTCGCCGTCAGTAGCGGGGCGGGCCGGGGCAGGCAATGCCCAAAATATGTTGTCCCGCCGTTTCGCTTGTTCAACGAGCCTAATGCTTTCCCTCTTTAGAAAGAAAGAAAAACCCACGCACCAGGCCTTCATACAGAGCATGGGTAAAACTGTCACGGTGAAGCACCGCCAGACGCTGCTCGAAGCTGCTCTGGAAGCTGGTCTCGATTACCCATTTAGCTGCGGTGCCGGCAGCTGCACGACCTGCAAAACGAAGCTGATCCAGGGCGAATACAAAGACCTCTCTGACATGTCGCTTGTGCTGACCGAAGACGATCTCAAAAAGGATACATCCTCGCGTGCCAGACTATACCCAAGACCGACATGATTGTCACGCTTGAGCCCGATGAATCGAAAGAATATTCGGGTCAGGTGAGCGGTTATCGCAAACTCACGCACGACATCGTGGAAATCAAAATTAAACTATCTGAAAAAATGCGCTATACTGCCGGGCAGTATGCAGATCTCGCAGTTGCTGGCGTCAAGGGCTCGCGCTCATATTCCTTTGCCTCGGCGCCCGGCGCAGGCGGCGGTAATCTCGAAGTCAGCTTTCACCTGCGTCTTGTGCCCGGCGGTGAGATGACGACGTGGTTCCACGAAAAAGACCGCACCGGTGAAAAAGTTAAACTCCGCGGCCCGCGTGGCTCGTTTGGCTGGCGCGACGAGAAAGGTACATGGCTATGCATTGCAGGTGGCAGCGGCATGGCACCAATCAAGGCAATGCTCGAAGATGCTGCGCAGAAAAAAGTGAAGAAGCGGATTGTTTACCTCTTCGGAGCACGCACACAGAAAGACCTGTATGCACTCGACGATATGAAACGCTGCGCAACGCAGTTAGGGGCGGATTTCCAGTTTGTACCCGTGCTCTCGCATGAAGATGCGGGCTCTGACTGGAAAGGTGCACGCGGTTTCGTGACGGAATTTATTGATAAACAAAATCTCGACTTCAACGACACGGCGGCATTTTTGTGTGGCCCGCCGCCCATGATCGATGCAGCGATTGCGAAACTCTCAGAGAGTGGCGTGGCAAAACAGAACGTGTTCTTTGATAAGTTCACGGATAAGAGCCACGTGCAGAAATAATTGATATTTCCGGCTCTGCCGGAAATATCAATTATTCGTTTCTGTTCTCAGTTCGTCGCGCAGACGGGCTGCTTCTTCATAGTTCTCGCGGCCCAGCGCTGTTTTGAGCATTTGCTGCAGAACTTCGTTGCGCGAATAGAATTTTACCTTTTCGAGCGTCGTTTCTTTGGTTTCTTTCGGGCTCTTCTTCTTTTCGCCGAACTCTTCGAGAATTGCCTCAAAAAATTCTTCGCGCTCATCGGCGGTCAGAATTTCATCCACGTTGCTGTGGCCAGCGGTGCGCAAAGCATCGGCATCTGCGTCGCGCAGCGTGATCGCATCTATTGCCGTGCGGTCATAGACATGCTCCGCCACATAAATCGGCGCCTGGAACCGCACGGCGAGTGCGATTGCATCTGACGGCCGTGCGTCCATTTCGAGCACGCTGCCCGGAAAAATGCTGCCCTGTACGTAAATGCGCGCAAAGAAAGTGCCGCCATGAAAATCATTGATAAAAATCTTACTGAGCGTTGAGCCCGTGGCTTCAATCAGTGAGCGCAAAAGATCTGCCCCGACCGGGCGTTCCATCTGTTCGTTCTGCAATATGGTCGAAATGGAATAGGCTTCTGAGGGCCCGATAAAAATCGGGATAATTTTATCTTTATGCTCGGGTTGAACCACGGCGGCAAAGCCCATCGGGGTAACGGCAATCTCTCTGACTGTTGCAGGCAGCATATTTGAAAGCCCGGAACAATTTGTTTTCTGTAAAGCTATTTTTGGTTTTTGGTGGCTTTTTAATTGTCACGGTGTGCAATTTTCACAGGCACACGTATGTTGCACTATGCCATCGTGGGTGGCGGAATTTCCGGTTTAAGCCACGCTTATTTTCTTAAGAAAAAAGTCCCCACGGCAAAAATCACTGTCTTTGAACCCGGCGAAGTCGGGGGGAACATTGCCACACAGACGCATGACGGCGTGCTGCTGGAGCCCGGCCCCGACTCGTACCTCGATCGTACCGGGTTATTCAATACTATGATTTCCGAGATTGGCCTTAAAGACAAGCTGGTTTTCGAAGATAAGCGCAGCGCGAAGCGGTTTATCCTAAAGGACGGTTACCTGGTGAGCGCCCCTAAATCCCCCTTAGGCCTCATTACCACCTCGCTGCTTTTTTTCCCGGAGAAAATCAAAATCTTCTTCGCGATGGGCAAAAAGTTCTCGCTTTGGCCGACGATCACGCTCTTTGATGCCGCGCGCAACGTGCTGGGTTTCAGCGCTGCGGAATACCTCGCTTCACCCTTCGCCCGCGGCGTCTATGGCAGCGAAGCCGAAGACCTCGAGTTTTCTTCGATGTTTCCCGATCTGTTTCGCAAAATTGTTGGAGCGCCGAAACTCAAAATTGCCATGAAACAATATGCGCAGGAAAGGCGCGCGTTCTGGCAGGGCGAGCTCGGCGAAGTGCAGTTCAACAGGGGCATATACAGCTTTAAGGGCGGATTAACCACCTGGGTTCAGGCGCTCAGGGAAAGCCTGGAAAAATCCGGTGTTGAATTTGTGCGCGACAAAATTGCGCGCATCGGCCGCGATGCGGATAAAAAAATCGTGCTGAGCTCTAAATCCAAATCTTACCCCGCTGCCGACCGGGTAGTTTTCACGATCGGCACAGCGGACAGCGGCTACATTTTTCGCGAATACGACAAAGAACTGTCGCGCAAAGTGGCGGAACTCAAATATTCGCCGATTAACGTCGTCTACAGCCTCTGGAACCGCAAAGAGTTCAGCGCAGCGGGCTATGGCTTTCTCGCGCCGCGCAAAGAACGCGCTCCGATTCTCGGCACCATATTCGCCTCCAATGTTTTTCCGGGCCGCGCGCCAGAAGACAAGTTTCTTACCAAGACCATGATTTCCGGCGACAGCGAACTCTTCAAAGATGATGAACTGGGTTCACTCACCGAAGAATCGCTGGCGCGCATTTTCAAAGCGCGCGTCAAACCGGTATGGACCAAAGTATTCCGCCATAATCCAGGAATCCCCCGCTATGCGCCGGGCTATGGCGAATGGAAGCGCGAAGTGCAGGCGCTGCTCGCAAAACACGAAGGTGTGCACTTTTCCGGCTGGGGCTTTTCCGGTATTGGCTTGGCAGACCAGGTTGAGTCGGCATATTTGTACGCGAAGTCTCAATCCGCATGACGCCCACCGCACCAGACACCCACAAAGCGCCAACAAAGCGCATCGCCTGGAATTTTGAGGCTGATACTTCTCTGCTCGCTTACCGCAATGTGCACACTGTCTGCGAAGAATCGCGGTGCCCCAACCGGCATGAATGTTCTTCTATCGGAGTTGCTACGTTTCTGATCGGCGGGCGCGAGTGTACAAGATCGTGCAAATTCTGCCATATTGCGACGGCTAAGCCCCTGGCACTTGCCAGCATTGCATCCAAAGAACGCGAAGACATTCTGGAAGCCGCGCGGCTGGGCAAATATGAATACCTCGTCATCACGTCTGTGGCGCGCGACGACGACGAAGAGGGCCTCGCAAAGCATTTTTCACAGCTCACGCGCGACCTGGTCAGCATGGGCATCTCGGTCGAGCTGCTGATTCCCGACTTCCACATGAATGCCGACCTGCTCTCCATGATTGCCGAAAGCGGCCCGGCAGTGATAGCACACAATATGGAGACCGTGAAGCGTCTTTCCCCCTCAATTCGGCCGCAGGCACGCTATGAACGGTCGCTCGAAATATTCCGGTTTCTGAAGGCGCATCACCCGCAAGTAATACGTAAGAGCGGGTTCATGGTCGGTCTCGGTGAATCTGACGCAGAAATTGCGGATTTACTCGCTGACATGAAGGCCGCCGAGATTGATATTGTTTCGATCGGCCAGTATCTGCAACCCTCGCCCGACCAGGCGACGGTCATAAAAAAATATTCGGCCGAAGAATTTATCGGGCTTGAAAAAGCTGTTGCTGCGCAGGGCTTCCTCGCGCACGAAGTTGGCGCCTTTGTGCGCAGCAGCTATATGGCGCGCGACACGATGGCCAAACTCAACACCGAAAAGCAGCGCAGAAATCATGTCTGACAACCAGGGCCTATACCGCGATTTCCACAAGATCGATCTGAGCCATCTGATTGCGCTCTTGCGCGAGGGGCGCATCGACGCACAGGTGGCGGAAAATCTGGTACAGTACTGGGAAAAGCGCCTCGATGATAAAAGCGACGCCATCTATTCGCGCTATATTGAATATTATCTCTTTTTCGAATCACTGCGTGCCCTGTTTCTCGCAGTGTTTATCTTCGACATGAAAACAGGAATTTCCGGCCACAGCTATGGCATCTACCCGGCACTCGGACCTGCAATCCATGGAGCAATTTCCGCGGCACTCAAGAATGAATCAGGCGCTGTGGATTTTGAACTCGGCGGTAGAAACTATGCACTGCATTATCTGCGCAGCGGTTACCAGGAACAGGAATACGCCATCGCGGCGCTGGGCCTCAAGGACCAGCCGATCGCGGAAAATCTCAAACGGTTGAAATATGTATTTGAGAGATTTTATCTGCCCTCGAGCTTTTCATCTGATAGCAGGGTGGCATTGCTGTTTACCGATACGGCGAATCTCATTTCCGAAATGATCAATCCGGCGCTTGCGCGCAAAGAGCCGGTAACCTTTACGTACCTGTATTTTGAATCGCTGACAAAATATGTCGGGCTCGCGGGTGAAAACTTTGCGCAGACCCTGCTCGAAGAGCTGCAAAAAGATGTGCACAGGGTTTTGAAAGATACCGACCGCAGCATGATTCTTTCCACGCGGGAAATCCTCATCGTCTCACTCAACTGCGAAGAAGAGGTGATGAAGAAACGCTTTGCCGGCGCCTATTTCCATGCCAAGAGCCTGCTTTTGTCATTCCAGGTGAATTTCCATACGGTCAAGGCACCCGTTGTCGATGTGCATTCGCTGTGGGACTATATCACGGGCAACGTGGCTTATAAGCGTAAAATCAGCTGATATGCGCTCCGGGCGAAAATGACCCTCGCAGAACTTTTTAGTGTTGTACGCTTAGCAATTTAATATAACGGTCGATATAGGGAAGGTCGCGAGCGAGCGCGTCGTATTTCAGGTTAAAAATCACGAGGTAGATAATCGTGTTTTCTGAGCGCGTGATATATACAAATCCACCGCCGTTTTTTTTGCGGAATGCGTATTGTAACCACCGCAGACGCCCTTCTATCACCCCAAGTTTCTCGAGTGATTTCGAGGGCACCTTGAAACCCTTTGTTATCTTTTCCAGTTGCTGCGCAACAGTGAATTTTTCGCCGTTGTTTACCGCATGCAGCACAACCAGCGAATCGCTGCTGGAGTGAAAGCTCATCACGGCGCCAAAGCGCGGCGGGTTATCTTCGCGAAAAAACTCCCCAGGCAAACGCCCTTCGAGAGTCACCGGCATCAATCGCGCCGGCAATAACAGCAGCAAAAACAAAAAGCTGGATTTAATTCTCTGCAAACGCCAGTGTCCCGCCCAGGCGCAGGTTTTTTCCCTCGGCCTGCGAATAGACTCTGAGCGATGAATTTTTCAGATGGGCCAGAGATTTTGCCAGCGCATCGCGAAACTCGTTGAAATGCCCCGGCGAATAAATCGCATCATACTGTTTCAGTGCGGCCTGCGAATTGCGCAGCAGTGTATGCAGGTCAAGCTTTGCGTAGAAACCGAATTTCCCGCCGATGGCGACAGCAGACTCTGCGGGCTTCTTTTCCGGGACAAACGTCTGCCAGAAGAAACGCTCGCGGTTCGCAGCCAGGTAAGGCGCGAATAGATCAAACTTGCGTTTCTCATAGCGGTAGGCGTAAGGATAACGAATCACAAAACCATTCGCATTGGATTCAAGCTGGTGGGCTTTGGTCTTAAAAGCCTGGCTGAGAAACTCAATGGCCTTTTGGTCGCTCGCAGGGCCCGAGAAGAAAATCTGCGGAACCATATTTCCATAATCGCTGGCAAAACCATTCAGGGAAAGCAAGTGAGCTGCCTTATGCCCGGCTTTGTGGTAATAGACATACGCCGGGTATTCGGGCGCCATAACAGTTTCATCTGCCGCACCCAAAATTGCAGGCAAAGCGCCGCTACGCGGTGTGCAATCCCCATTTAACTGCACACTGTTCGCCCCTGGTGTGATAGAAATATTACATCCGCTGAAGTCCTGAACGGAAAAAACCTCGGAGACTAAATTACGGAACAGGCTGCGCTTTCCGCCCGGTGCCGCAGCAAAGCGGAGATCAAAGCTCAGCGCAGACCCTTGCGATAAGGCCCTGTCGAGCGGCAGGTCGGCCTGTTGAGGCTTCTGCATATACGCTACCTGCCTCGCCAATTCGTCTTTATCAGAAGCGATGACGAACCAATCGCCAACCTTTTGCGCCGTCGCGCCACCCACGAGCGTTGTGGCAAGCTGGCCTTTGCGGTTGAGCGCAACCAACAGAACGAATTTCTGGCCGTGCGAACGGTAGAGCACGGGCCCGTCGGTCACCAGCGTATAAAGATTCCACTGCCACGACTCGGGCGCATATGAGATCAACCGGTGCAGGTGCGCGGCGCCACGCAAAGGTGCAGACTTCAAAAAATGCAGGCCAAGGGGCGAGTCAAAAAATGCGCGCATCTCCGTGCCCGAACGCAGTCGCTGCATGAATGTGGGTACGTCTGGAAGCACCGCCATGACCGCATAGGGTTCAGCAGCATTAAACACGTCGGAAATCCGCGCAGGCCTCGCAGCACTACCAGCTACCGACGCGTATAGAAAAAGACTGAAGAAAGCAGCGAAACCGCAACCGCCGAGAATCTGCTTCCGACCGAATTTCATGTTTTACTGAGTTCGCGTATGCGGGCTTCGAGATTGTTTAAAAGATACTGGTTTTCCAGATTCTGGCGAAATTTGGCGATAAGGCCCTTAATGTCATCGCGCATTGCTTCGGCGTTCCACGGTTTTTCGATATAGCGATTGAGGCCGCCTTCATTGATCGCCTTAATAGCCGAATCGAGACCAGCATGGCCGGTCAGCAGAATCTTCATCGTGTCGGGTAATACGTGGTGTACGCGTTTTAAAAATTCGTCACCTTTCATGTTGGGCATCATTTGGTCTGTGATGATGAGCTCAATAATCTCATGCTCTGAGCGGGCGGCCTCTACGAATGCCAGTGCCTCTTCGCCCGATGTGGCGGTCACGACATCATGCGTGGCGATAAAATCAGCCAGCAGCTGCTCTTTGAGCGTCGACAACACGCCGGGCTCGTCGTCGACACAAAGAATGATTCCCTTTCGGTTGGTTACAGACACAAATCCTCCTGAACAGTTCGCCCGTGTGCCAGTCTGCCGAAGCTAACGGGATTTATTCCCGAATATAAGCAAGCTTGACCTTGGCATACTTTTCTTTCTTAACCTGGGTGCGCAAGTTTTTAATGGTATTCAGCGGTATCATGACAACGAAATAGTTCGCGATCGCCGCGGGTATCACACCACCCGGATCTGTGTGGCCAATCAGCTGAACGTGCACCTTGCCGTTGGGCTTGGGCGTCAGAACCCATCTGCCCCGCAATTCGCGCACCCGCTCATATTTTGAATTCAGCGGCGCGAAATCAGGCCGCCCGGTCGAAGTCATAGTCACAATTTTCGTATGCGGATCTTGCGTGAGCTTGCCATGCGCAATGGCTTCACGGTTCTTCAGCGGAAAAGGCGAAGCAGTAATTGTGCGCACAATAGATTCCGTGGGGGAAAATTCTTTAAGCAAATTTGCTTCGGCGCACCGATCGACCCATTGTGGCAGCTCGCGTACATTCATCAATACAGCCACGACCTGCGAAAGAGTGCCATCGATTTCGGTCTCTACCTTATACTCTTTAAAACTGGAAGAGGCAACGGCCCGGGTATAAGCAATGGCGCCGTCTGCGGCCTTAGCATACTTCCAATCGTCGGCTGAGACCGCCGCCGTGCAGATTAACAATGCAAAAAATAGACGCATTCTATTCTGTCACGGTTGTGTGTAGTTTTCGAGCAAAATGAATGCAGTGCCCAGATAGGGTACATCGGTCCATATTCTCACGGGCACAAAGTCAGCATCGGCGGTAATCCACATTTCGATCTGAGTCTGCGTATTAAAGAACATATTGCTGCCTGCCTGCGTCTTATTATTCGCATCGTCCACTAGCGCAGAACGGACATGGAATATTTCGCGCGTGCCGAAGAAGGGAACATCATTGCGCGTTTCACGGCCTAAAACTTTCAAAACCAAAGTTCTGCGTGCGCCGGCGGGCAAGACGGGAATACGCAGTACTTCACCGACTTTGGGAATGCGGCCCGTGCTGCGCACGTAATAGAACGCACCCAGCAGGTCCTGGTAACCGCCTTTGGTGCTCACGTCATAGTTCTCTTTCCATTCGCCTTTCAGCGATGCGCTGTGCGGATAGCTGTGTTCGTGGAATTTTTTTTCGTTCTTGTCCACATTGACTTTGCCGTTACTGAAGCGAAATTTGCGCCGCTGGTATGCATCACCCTGGTATGACTCTTCGTATGCGATAATCGGTGACTTGGTCACATGGTTCCACTTGCTGGCAAAAGATCCCTGCACGTAATAAATACCATGCACGGTTTGCAATGAGTTCACGCGGGCATTGATGGTGATATTCTTGTCGCCATCGGTGCGTGTGCGCATGGTCACGTCACCGGCGCGAATACCCTTCCATTCGATGCGGAAATTCATAGTCTCATTATAGAAATTGGGCAGCTTTTGCGCCGAGAGGCCTGCGGTACTAAGAACTGCCATCGCCAGAAATACGCGAAAAATCTTCATAATCGTTACTGCCATTAACGGTGCGCGGGTCAACAAATTATCAGAACGAAAGCATCGCACCCAGGCTTACCATAAACCCTGAATAATAATACGTCTGCGGAGTAAACGGTGTCGCCTGTGCAACGCCGCCTATCGAATAACTCTTCATCGTCGTCTGGCTTTGCATTCCCCCGGTTGCGCCGAATTGCAGGTAAGCGCTGAAAATATCAAAAATCGGGTATTGCGCACCCAACAAAAGGTCATAATAGACAGAACCATATTCGGTTACCAACTCGGCCGTCTGCCCCGACACCGTGCCCGTATTGGTATTCGTCATCCATTCCTTACCCATACGGGCGCGAAAGAACGGTTTTACGATAGGAACGATTTCAATCAAAAAGTACACATCCGCCCCAATGCGCTGCGCCTTCTGCACATTGGTCGTTGTGGTGGCGTTGGGAAACTTCAAAGATTGTGATCCATACGCAAAGTCAGGGCCGATGCCGAGACGAAAGATTTCATTCGGCGCAAAATTGATGTGCGCCGCTCCATTCACAATGTAACCGTTGCCATCTGCGGCGGATGAACTGGTAATAACCGTGTTTGTCAGAGTTGAACTCATATATCCTGAATCGACGGTTATGTCGAACAGAGAATAGGCGGATTGTACGCATACCAGAGGCATCAGCCACAGGATGAATTTGAACATTCTGAACGGACATGCGACCGAAGTGAGCCGGTCAATCCGCATTCAGTGCAGCCACACCTGAAATGGGTTAAATCCGCTCCCAAAAATATTGTCCAATGTTATGCAAAAAACTTGGACAAAACCTGCCGTCGTGCATATACTGCTATTCATGAAACGACTTACCTACATCAGCAGCTTCTCGCGTCCCCTGACCTCTGCTGAAGTCGACGAAATCGGAAACAGATCCGTCGTGAACAACACCCGTGACGGCCTCACGGGTGTTTTGTTTTGCTTTAACAACGTGTTCTACCAGATTCTCGAAGGGCCCGAAGACGCTATTGATCGCTGCTATGCACGTATTCTGAAAGACAGCCGCCACAAAGACATTTTCTGTCTCGAAGTGCAGAACGACGTGCGCACGCGCGAATTCGGCGACTGGGCGATGAAGACCGTGCGCCTCGAAGAATCGGCCGATTCGATGATTCGCCCAATACGCACGATGCTAAACTCCCTTGCGCGTACACACTACGTGCTCGAAAGATACTCACCTAATGAGGTGCTCGCGGGCCTGCAGCGCGGCGACAACCCGCTGGCATGGAAGCTCAAGACCAGCGAAAAGGTGATTTTGTTCTCCGACATTTTTTCATCCACCACCTTTGCGGAAAATATCAGTGCGAGCCAGTTTGAAAAACTCATCGCGACATACTACGAGATCGCCAACCGCTCTGTGGTCGAAAATAGCGGCACGCTGTCAAAACTCACGGGCGATGGATTGATGGCTTATTTTGATGCTAATAATACAACAAGAGCACTGAATTCTGCCATCGAAATCTGCCGCCGCCTCGAAGATGCTCGCAGTGCTGCGAGTGCGGCAGATCCTGTGCACTACCTGTATGCCGGTCTCGGGCTCTGCTTTGGAACAGTGCGCGAGGGCAATGTGGGTTCGAACCACAAATATGACTACACACTGCTCGGCGATTCGGTGAATTCCGCAGCGCGCCTCGAAAGCGTGACGCGCAAAGTGGATGCGCTCGTAGTGTTCGATGAGTCGATATTGCAACGCATCGAGAGACCATCCACTCTACGGCAGCTGGGTATCTACCGGCCAAAAGGGAAAAACGAGCAGTTGAAGATTTATTCGGTAGACTATGCCTATACGCGCCGCAATCCAAGTCTCACCGATCTGAAAGCATCGATTCTGGCGCTTAAGACAATAGTGAGCGCCGCGTGATATAGAGCGCGGGCAAATTTTGTTGACCCGCGCCTCGGCGCTCCGCTTGCTATCCCATGACAGCAAGCACCCCTCAACAGGCTCGGGAAAGCGCCTTTCGCTACCGCTGGGCAGGCATAGGTGATCTGAACGCTTTCTTCGGGCTGATGCTCGATAACGTCACGAACCTCGTCTTTCTTGCCCAGATCCTGATTCTCGTCTTCCAGTTTCCCGCCGACATCGTGTACGGCAAAATGTTTCCTGGCACCGCGTTCGGCGTGCTGGTCGGTGACGTGATCTATACGGTCATGGCATTCCGCCTCGCCAAACGTTCCGGTAACCCGAATGTCACGGCGATGCCGCTCGGTCTCGATTCTCCATCCACGATCGGCATTGCATTCGCTGTGATCGGGCCTGCGTTCATCGCGGCAAAGGCAGGCGGATTGAACCCCGAAGCTGCGGGTATGCTTGCGTGGAAAATCGGAATGGCGACGATGATCATTATTGGCGTGGTCAAATTCGTGCTTTCGTTCGTAGGCCACTTTGTGGAGAAGCTGATTCCTGAAGCGGGCCTGCTCGGTTCGCTTGCCGGTGTAGGCATTGCGCTGCTGGGCCTGCTGCCGCTCGAACATGTGTTCGGCACACCGGTCGCCGGCATGGTCGCACTCGGCATTATTATCTACGCACTGGTCGCCAAAATCCGCCTGCCGTTCAATCTCCCGAGCGTCTTTCTCTCCGTGATTGGCGGCGCTGTCGTGTACTATATACTGGTGGCAATGAAAGTCGTGCATGGCCCCGAAATCGCCCCCAAGTTTGTACTGGCTTTTCCGATACCCACCCTCGACTTCATGGGCGGATTTAAAGAAGCACTGGTATATCTTCCCATCGCAATTCCTTTCGCGCTACTGACTGTCATCGGTGGCATCAACGTGACGGCGAGCGCGCGCATTGCGGGCGACTCTTACCGCACGCAAAGCATTCTGTTGGCCGAGGCAGTGGCCACACTGGCTGCGGGCCTCACTGGTGGCGTGGCACAATCAACACCCTACATCGGTCACCCGGCCTATAAGGCTATGGGTGGGCGCGCTGCCTATACACTCGCGACCGGTCTCTTCATTGGCCTCGGTGGCATATTGGGATTTATCAGTTTTCTCGCGCAGGTTTTGCCACAGGCGGCCCTCGCACCGATTCTGATTTTCGTCGGTCTCGACATTGTTGAACAGTCGTACCATTCGACACCCAAGCGGCATGCAACCGCAGTGACGATGGCAATCCTACCTTCGATGCCTTACCTCGCAAAGATCAAGATGATCGGTCTCGTGGCACAGGTACAAGGACTCTTCGGCGCGGTACAAAACCTCTCGGCCGAGACCGCCGCAAAACTCAAGCCCACAATGGATTTTTTCAGCCCTGCTTTTCAGGATTCCTGGCACACCATTATCGCACTCGGTAACGGTTTCATTATCACCGCGATGATCTGGGGAGCCTTTACAGCAAAACTCATCGACCGCCAGTTTAAACGTGCAGCAGCATATCTCTTCGTGGGGGCGTTCCTGTCGCTCTTCGGGCTCATGCACTCAATCAAAATTGACGGGGATATGTACCTGCCGTGGCTCATCAAATTCGACGCACACGGACCGACGCCCTATTCAATCGCGGCGGCTTATGCAACGCTGGCGATTGTGATCCTTGCCTTCTCTTACTCCCGGGGTGCAAGAGAAGCAAAAGCAGAATTCAAAGCTTAACAGATTCGGCCAATCGTGACCTTGTCACGACTGGCCGAGCAAAACTTTTCTCGGGTATTTCAGCGTCACAACCGTTTCCCGGTTACGCGTTTCAATCTTCAGGTGCTCAAACGGATTCAAACCAAATTTATATAGTCCCTGGTCGACCATCGCGATACCAAAACCAGCCGATTCGGTAGTATCCAGGTTATCATAAGAAAAGAAATCTCCTGCCCTGCCCTCTTTATGAAGCTCGTGGTGGCGTTGGCGGCTGTGCTCGATGCGCTCCAGATCACGACCGAGCATCGGAACGCGGTTCGTTACCGAGATAACAATGTCTGCATTGCTGTGCAGAATGTGCAAGTTCACATCTGCATCGATGCTGCGCACGAGGTGCCGGAATTTTTTCAGCAATTCAATCTGTTCGGGATTCAGCTTCTGCGCCATGCCGCTTCGGTACTTCTCTTCGGCGTCGAAGATCTGCCTAACCTGTTTGCGCAGCACCTCTGGCATGACACGACTTGCCATGAATTCGCGCAGTGTGCGCTCTTCGATGATAACCTGCAACAAATCTTCAATTTCAGAGATTTTAAACCGGTGCAGCTGGCGCCTGATTTCTTCCCGGAAAGCCACAAACTTCAGGTTGGCCTTGAGCGCATTAAAAACAATCTCAATCAGCGCATAGTGTATCGCAAATACATGTTCTTTGTTGAGTTTATCTTTTTCAAAGAAACCGGTGAGCACATCGAGCAATTGCTTTCGGCCGAACTTGGTCAGCGCATTAATCTGGTAGCGTAGCGGCTTTTGCGAGCTCAGGCGCGATACCGATTTAGCGATCAATGAAGAATCATTCATATTGATGGTTAGTCAGCCACGGGCAGACGCCCGTGGCAACAGATAACGTTTCAGACCGAGCAGTTCCTGCAGCATTTGGTCGGCTGTAGTGATACTGCGTGAGTTCGCCTGAAAGCCACGCTGCGTGACGATCATGTCGGTAAACTGGTCGGCGAGATCGACGTTGGACATCTCGAGAAAGCCGGCGTTGATGCCGCCGAGACCCTGAATGCCTGAAGTGCCGATAATCGCATTACCCGAGTTAATCGATTCCACGAAGTTATTCTGGCCTGACTTGGTGAGACCTTCGGGGTTCGTGAAGTTCGCAAGAGCTACCTGGCCCAGAATATTGCGTGCACCGTTCGAATACACGCCTGTAATCATACCAGTGTCGTTGATTTCAAACGCTTCCATGTAGCCCATGGTGTAACCGTCTTGTTCTACGGCTTTCGTGGTGAATGCTGAAGAGAATTGCGTGATACCGTCGACCTGGCCTGCTTCACCGAGGCGCAGTTCGATATTTTTTACCGCAGGGTTACCCGCGAGGCGAAAGCTCACGCTCGCGTTGAGTTTATCCTGGTTGCGCATGTCAGCGCCGTCAGAGACGGATGTCAGGCGGCCATCGGGAGAAAAACCGAGAGTAAGACGGGTATTGCCGGCCACCTGCGTGTTCTGGCCATTGGAACCCGCTACATCCACCGAAAGCTGTTCTGCGCCCTGCATCGCGACCGACGCAGTCCATTTATTCGTGTCAGACTTCCACATGTACATCTTGAGCGTGTGCTCCACGCCCTGGTCGTCGAACACATTGATGCTGGTGATGTGGCCGCGGCGCTTCGATGGATCTGCATCCATGATCATTTTGACGCGGTCTGCATCGGAAACACCGGCAGGAATCGCCTGCACAGAAGAGTTCAGATTACTTTTGAAACGCACGAAGCCGGTTTCTTTTGCGGGTTCTTTCTGGTAGAGCGGCACTTTCAGGTTTTCTGTATCGGCCGCAGTATTCACACCGGGTTTGCCTTCTGCAGATTTCGTCGCGTTCCAGCCCTGCACACGCATGCCGTTTGCCGGATTCACGAGCCAGCCTTCTTTATCGACGTCGAAGTTGCCGTTACGAGTATAGAATTTCTTGCTGCCATCGGCGAGCACGAAAAAGCCTTCGCCCGAAATCGCGAGGTCGGTGTTCTTAGAGGTCGTCTGCAGCGCACCCTGGTGCATGAGCTTATCGACCGATGCGACCATCGAACCCAGACCGACCTGTTTCGGGTTCACGCCACCGACGTTGTCGCGCGGTTCAGAAGCGCCCGACACGAGTTGTGAAATCATGTCCTGAAAGTTAACCCGCTCGCTTTTGAAGCCGTTGGTGTTCACGTTAGAAATGTTATTACCGATAACATCCATTCGAACCTGGTGGTTCTTGAGTCCGGATACCCCGGAATACAGTGTTCGCATCATAGTCTTATTCTCCCTTTGGAACGTTTATTTTTTGTACGTGCGGTTGCGCGCCTGCTGCAGGTGCAGCGGCGGGTGTTGCAGCGGCTTTAGGTGCCGCTACGGGTGTGGGTGCGGCCTTCTGGTTGGCCTCGCAGAGGCTTTCGCGGCCTGCGTGGCATTTGCATTACCCCCTGACTCCCCCTAATGGGGGGACGGGGGAGTGAGGTACCGGCAATGTTTCACGTGAAACTTTGCCCGCCGGCATCGGAATCGGCGCTTCGATCGGTGTCACGTGCGTGACTTCAGTAATATCATCGAGTTTAACCTGGCGGCCGCTCACGCTGAGAAAAACTTCACCGCTATGGTCAAATGTAGCCTTCGTGACGATGCCCTGCACGGGTTTTTCTGTCACAAAATCTTTTCCCTGCACCATTTTGCCAATCAGCTGGTTCGCCTGCGACGCGCGCAGTTTGTTCATCGAGTTGGCAACGTTGTTCATCTGCTCAAGCGACGAAAACTGCGCCATTTGTGAGATGAACTCACGATCATTCATCGGGTTAGTCGGGTCTTGCTTCGCGAGCTGTGTCACGAGCAGCTTCAGAAAACTGTTCTTGTCGAGCGCGTCATAACCGCTCTTGCGAATCGGTAAAGGCTTACCTTTGCTGTCGACGGGTTGCTTGCGCTTGTTGCGCAGCATTTCCGTCAGCTTCGGTGCTTCGGCGGTATCTGTGACGCCAAAATCAGGCATAGAGTGCGTTACCCTGCGATGATGATACTTCGGCCGCACCATAAGTGGTTGCGGCGGCGCGCGTTACGAGATTCTGCAAAAGCTCGTCAGCATCCGGTGTGCGCTGCGGATTTTGTGTGTTCTGGTTTCCATTACGCACCTCGATATCGATCTTATTCATATCGAACTGCTCACCGCTCGCCTGCTGGTCGCCGTTATTCAGAAAATTCTGCATTTCATTCTTCACGTCTTCGCTTTCGACGACGATCTTGCCGCGTATTTCACCATCGACCATCTTGAGATCGATTTCCATTCGGCCGATTTCGCGGGGGAAAAGTTTCACCGTAAACTGCGCGTTTTGCGTGTCTGTCACCAGCACCTGCGCACGACCCATGATCTCATTGAACTGGCGTACAAGGTCGGCACGCACCATCGGGTTCTCCACCGCAACACGAATGTTATCTGTCGTGCGCGCCGTGGCGGCCGCTTCTGACAGGCGGATATCTGCCGTGTGCAGCTGCGCGCCGGTCGTCGAGTGGCCGGCCTGAATCCGATGCGACGCATGATCTATCTGGCTCGCGGCCGGCTGTATCGAGGCGACCGGGTCGGGATTAATAGTCGTTGATGTTTCACGTGAAACATGGCGCTGCAGCGGGCTCTTCGCATTTCTGGACTGCGATTGCGACTGGCTCTGCGAATCGGCAGAACCTTCTTTCATGCCATCGCCCGCCTTTTGCGCGCGCGGCTGCACATGCATTGCAAGCAGGTCATTCTTTTCGCCAGCTTTTTGCGCCGGGGCTGCTTCGGTCTTGATATTGCGTTCGATAATTTTTTCGCTCACGCGGCCCAAAAAGGCCAGTCCAAGTTTTTCCCCCAGGCGTTTCAGGCCATCGCTGTTGCTGAGCACGAGGTCGGGGGTTTTCTGCAGCAGGTTCAGCGTGCTCGACACGTTTTCAGCACGCACTTTTGGATTCTTAGCTGCCGCTGCCTGCGCAATCGTTGTGGATTGAATTGCCTTCTGCACACCAGCGGTCGTCATCACTGTTTCTTTTTTCTGTGGCGACGCGATTTTGGCCGAAAGACCGAGTGTTTCGAGCAGTTCTTTCTCCGCCCTGATTGACCGGACCGCTACCGGCCGGGCTTCGGTGGTTTCGCTGCGCCCTTTGGGTGCCTGTGCCGCGATTTCTTTTTCAGGTGCTGCGGCCTCATGACCTGCCTTCTGTGGGGCGCTGTCATAAATGGTTTCAGTTTGTTTGCGCTCTGTCGCGCGCGTCTCATCGGCAGTGCGCACGGGTGCAGTATTTTCCTGCTGGGCGGGGCGTTGCGCAGCGGGGGCTTCAGCGCGCATGGGCTGATTCAGCGCCACGACGTAAGATTCAAAGTCGGTGTGAGAGTGTTTCTCTTCGGTCAGGCGTGCTTTGGGCTTTTCATTTCCGGCCACACGCGCCTGCGCGGTATTTTCTCCCGTGATATTCAACGTCAGCATCTGTATTCTGATATATCGGGAACTGCGCAGAATGCTGAAGCGGATTTTCGGTCACGGCCGTTCACCATCTTGAATTTTTGCTTAAGTTTTTTCGCGCAACGTCACACCATCGCAGAGTACGCACGAACGCGCTGCCGTGATGTGAAATAATGCGTGTTTCAAAAAGTGACATAAACCGGCGGGGTTTCCACACTCTTTTCCACAATTGTGGATAACAAGGCTGGAAAAAACCGGTAGGAATCAGAATACAATCTGAATTTTCAGTAGAAATACGGATGCCGCGGGTCTAACCGTGAAAGAAAAGAGACATAATGTCCGCCGGCAACGCCGCTTTCAGATTCCAGCGTAAACCGGTGCGTGGATGATTCAGTATCATCTCTGAACAGTGCAGCGCAGAACGTGGAATGCGTAAACTGGCCCAGTCGGCATCAGACATGACGTCATCGGCAAAGTGGAAGTAGAGATTTTCGTCAGGCCCGTAGAGTTTGTCGCCAACAACCGGAAACCCCAGCGCATAGAGTGTCGCCCTGATCTGGTGCATGCGGCCGGTATGCAGGCGAGCGCGGAGCAAAGTCAGCCCCTGATGAGACATAACCGGAAAAAACTCAGTCCATGCCGTCTGCACATCGAGTACTTCGCCCGTCGGCTGCGAACGGGAAAAGCTGCGCTTTCGGCTGAGCCGCGATGTGGGTACACGATAGATATATCCCCGTGCATCCAGTTCTTCGCTGATAATGCCCTCTACAGCGACTTGATAGAATTTCTCCACCCTGCCTGAACGTAGAATCTTTTGAAAAGCGGCCGCAGCTTCCCTGTTCTTACCTAGTGCCAGTACCCCGCTCGTCTCGCGGTCGAGCCGGTGCAAGAGGTGTCCTTCCTTTAAGATACCGCGGCTCTTCAGCAACTCGGTCACCGTCTGTGTCTTGTAGATGCCCGAGGGGTGCACCGGCAGACCCGGGGGTTTGTTCACCACCAGGTAGTCTTCGTCCTCAAAGATGACTTCGAGGTTTGTCGGTACCTCAGGCTCGTCGGGCATCTCGTAGCTGAATTCGATAATATCGCCAAAGTTGAGTTTTCGTGAGGCTCGGCCAGAATGGCCATTGATCGTAATATCGCGGCGGGCGATGCGCTTCTGCCAGTCGTTGCGCGAAAAATCGCTGAAACGACTCGTTAGAAAGATATCGAGGCGCAGACCATGTGATTGTTCGGGAACGCTGATCCGCTTCGATTCGATTCTCATAATAATGTGATGCCGTTCTTCAAATGAGTTGAGGCCACATGCTCGTTAATAAATCCGACGTTATGCGAAAAGCGCTATTGGGTTCTTTATTTATATATTCTTTGGTGTTTTCTGCCGCCTGTAAAAAGAAAGCGACTGACGTCGCTGAAGCACCGCTGCCCGCGACGACCACTGTCGCATCACCCGACCTGAAGATGCGCATCTCACCCAACACGACTGCAGTCGAAATTGCTCGCCTCACGCGCGGCGAAACCGTCAAAATCGTGCAGCGCAGCGCAGACAGCGTGCAGGTGGGCCAGCTCAGCGCACACTGGTATAAGGTTACTAATGCATCAGGCCTCACTGGTTGGGTCTATGGTGCACACCTCGCAATCGAAGCCGACGAAGGCGATCTTAAAGCGACAAACGATGAAGCCGATAAGAAGCTCAAAGGGTTTATGCTCGGTCGCTGGAATGTATCAACCGTAACTGGCGAGATGACACCTAACTATGTGAATATTAAAGATGACGGGGGTATCGAATTCGGCACTATCCGCAAGAACCTTGAAGCCGGAAAATATACGATCGAAGTCAAAGACGGCGTGGCACGCGTGATCGTCACAGGCATCAAAAAGCCCATGCTAACCGATTTGAAAGCCAAAATGGTCGGAGCGACCCTGGTTTTTACCGGCACCATGGAAGATGAAGAATATCGACTCACCAATGCAGAATGATTTTGAAATGCTCTGCAACGTGAACAAAATGAAAACGGCGGACGCACCTGCTGCGCCTGCACCGGGAATACATTAATTGTCCGACGCGCCGGCAGAAAAAGCGATCCGCATCGGAAAGCTGCTGGCACATGCGGGTGTTATTTCACGGCGCGAAGCCGCGGATTTTCTAACTAACCACGATGTAAGAATCGACGGCGAACGCATCGTCGAACTAAACCACAGAATTCCCGAATCTCAGCTGAGCACCATCAAGCTCACCGTCGACCGCAAGGTGATTACTCTCAGCGGCAGCGACGAGGTGATCTTGCTGCACAAACCAACCGGTGTTGCCTGTTCGCACCGCCGGCAGCGCATTCGCGGCAAAGACCTCAAAACCATTTTCGATCTCTTGCCTGAAAAATATGCGCGTTGGTTTTTCGCCGGCCGCCTTGACGTCAGCTCCTCTGGCCTGGTGCTGCTTTCGAACGACGGTGATCACATCTTTGCATTGAGCCATCCATCATTTGGTGTGTTGAAGAAATACATTGTGCGCACCAGCAGGCCCCTGTCAGACTCCGAGCGCGCGCGCATGCAAAAGGGTATTATGGACAAAGGTGAAAAACTGAAGTTCGAAAAAATTCTGCCACTCGAAATTCCCGCGCAATACGAGATTCACCTGCGCGAAGGCAAAAACCGCGAGATACGCCGCCTGCTCGAACGTGTCGGGGTATTCGCGCGGCAGCTAACGCGTGTCGAACTGGGGCCGTATAAGCTCGGCACCATCGAGCCCGGTAAGTTCAGCATACAGCCGAAAGTAGCACCGGAAAACCTTTCGCACTTGACGCTTCGCGCGCCGAAGAACAAACAAGCGTAATGGCCGAAGTCACGGTACGCGAAGCACTGAACATTGCACTCGCCGAAGAACTCGCGCGCGACCCCAGCGTTTTTCTGATCGGTGAAGAGGTGGGTCACTATAATGGAGCCTACAAAGTTTCACAGGGACTCATGGCACGCTTCGGCGAAGACCGCGTGATCGACACACCGATTGCCGAAGCGGGTTTCGCAGGGCTTGCAATCGGTGCCGCGATGGCGGGGCTGAGGCCCATCGTCGAATTCATGACCTGGAATTTTTCGCTCGTGGCCATCGACCAGATTCTGAACAACGCGGCGAAGATGCATTTGATGTCGGGCGGTCAGTTTCCGATGCCGATTGTGTTCCGTGCGCCGCAGGGCGCGGGCGGTTCGCTTAGTGCCCAACATTCATCGACGCTCGAAAACTTTTATGCTTACACACCCGGTCTCATCGTCGTTGCACCTTCGAACCCAGCGGATATGCGCGGGCTGTTGAAGACCTCGGTGCGCAGCGATAATCCCGTTATCTTTCTCGAACATGAAAAAATTTATGCGGTGAAAGGCGAGCTCGCGCACAGCGATGATGCGGATTTCTTAATTCCGTTTGGCTCTGCCGTACTGCACGAATCTGCAGCACCGGCACAGCTGACCATTATCTGCTGGTCGATGACGCTGCATACTGTCACAGAAGCGATAAAACAACTTAGAGCTGAAGGTGTTGAAACAGATGTGCTCGATTTGCGCACGCTGAAGCCGGTCGATTCAGATGCGATCCGCCGCGCCGTTGCAAAAACGCACCGGGTGCTGATTGTACAGGAAAGTACCCCAGTAGCCTCTTATGGTTCGTGGCTGTCACACCACATCCAGGAAATCGCTTTTGATGAACTCGATGCGCCGGTTATGGTCATCTCGTCGGACGACGTGCCAATGCCCTATGCTTTCTCATTGGAACCGCAAGTGCTGCCGAATACCGCGCGCATTGTCGCCGCGGCGAAAGAACTGATTCGTTAGAAAAGCTAAGCCGACTTCTTTTTATTGCGATACTTGGGCTCGACCTCGTGTTCAACGGGTAAGCCTTTTTTGATGCGATCGATATCACCGGCGAGCATCTTATGGATTTTGGGTTCAAGCTGGTCGACGAATACCTTGCCGTCGAGGTGATCCATTTCGTGCAAAAATGCGCGCGCCAGTAACATTTCCCCTTCGACAACTTTCTGGTTGCCGCTCAGGTCATGATAACCGATTTTTACCCAGCGTGGCCGCTTGAGGTCCGCAGACAGGCCCGGCACTGAGAGACATCCCTCTTCGCCTTCCTGCATTTCTTCAGACGCTTCGATCAGGTGAGGGTTAATAAACGCGCCTTTGATAAAACCCTTTTCGACGAGGTCGATGACCAAAACGCGCTTTAAAACGCCGATCTGTACCGCGGCTAAACCCACACCACCCTCTTCTGCCATCGATTCAAACATATCGCGCACAAGGTCGCGCAGCTCTTTATCGAATTTCTTGACCGGCTCGGATACCTGGTAGAGTCGCGGGTCTTGTATGGTGAGTACTGGTTTCACTGCCACAATAGTAACTTAAACTCAAAATTGAGACAGGGCGAAAATAAAATCAACGCCAAAGCTATGCGCAAAAAAAAGGGGGCTTATGCCCCCTCGTAGTTTTTTCGGTTACGGAGAAAATCCGGCTATTTGCCCAATGCCTTTTGCATGGCTTCGCCGATTTCAGCAGGCGATTCGCACACGTGAATGCCCGCGTCTTTCATCGCCGCCATCTTTGTCTGCGCGGTACCGGCTGAACCGGAAATAATTGCACCGGCATGGCCCATGCGGCGCCCCGGAGGTGCGGTTTGGCCGGCGATAAAGCCGACAACTGGTTTTTTGACGTATTGCTTGATATATTCTGCGGCTTCTTCTTCTGCACTGCCGCCGATCTCGCCGATCATCACGATGCCCTCAGTGCCCGGATCTTCTGCAAGCAGTTTCACCGCTTTAAGGTGTGGCAGGCCAATGATCGGATCACCCCCGATGCCAATGCAGGTACTCTGGCCGAGACCCACTTTACTCAGCTGGTGTACCGATTCATAAGTCAGCGTGCCCGAACGCGAGACGACACCAATCGTGCCCGGTTTGTGGATGAAGCCTGGCATGATACCCATTTTACCGACACCGGGTGTAATCACGCCCGGGCAGTTGGGGCCCACAACCACGGTCTTGCTGTTACGGATGTAATCGACGATGCGCGACATATCGCGCACCGGAATGCCTTCGGTAATGCAGATCACGAGATCGAGACCTGCCATAATACCTTCGAGAATCGCGTCTGCGGCAAAAGCGGGTGGCACAAAAATGCACGCGGCATTTGCAGCCTCTTTGTCGACGGCGTCTTTAACACTGTTGAAGATCGGCAAGCCATGTTCGGATTTCTGGCCGCCTTTGCCGGGGGTCACACCACCGACGACTTTTGCGGTAGTGTTGTACTCGAGCATTTGCCCGGTATGGAATGAACCTTCTTTACCGGTGATGCCTTGAACGATGATGCGGGTTTTTTCTGTGATCAGAACTGCCATAGAGTTTGACTTCAAACGGAAAAGAGGGCGTCAAGGAGTATGAGGTCAATCGAAGCGCCCCCTTACGGGGCGCTTCGATTGACGACCTGTCTAAAATACGCATTTAATCCTTATGTTTGAAAAAGAATTCACATTAATTATGGTTAAACCTGACGCAGTGCGCTCGAACTACTCAGGTAAAATTCTCGCGCGCATTGAAGAAGAAGGTTTCAAAATTCGCGCAATGAAGCGCGTACGCCTGAGCATCGAACAGGCACAGGAGTTTTACAAGGTACACGCTGCACGCCCGTTCTATGGTGAACTGTGCAGCTTCATGGCTTCGGGCCCGGTAGTCGCTGCAATTCTCGAGCGTGACAACGCGGTACTGCATTGGCGCGACGTGATCGGCGCAACCGATCCGGCTGAGGCAGCACCGAACACCATCCGCAAACTTTTCGCAAAATCAAAAGGCGAAAACGCAGTACACGGTTCAGACTCAGTCGACAACGCCAAGATCGAAGCGGCGTTCTTCTTCAACGGTCTCGAATTAGCAGGTCAATAGGTTGAATAACGTGTGGTCTTCGGCCACACGTTATTCAACTCCCAACATGCAAGAATTACTAGATCAGCATAAATCCCGCTTCGAGCGGGATTTTTTATTGCTACTCGGTAAAACATCGCTTAAGTCTGCGCCGAAAGAACTGCGCGCAGCAACAGAATATTCTCTCTCCGGAAAAAATAAACGCCTACGACCGATTCTCGCACTCGAAAGCGCTCGCATCAGCGGCATGCCAGATAACGAAGCCCTCGCCGTTGCAGCGGCGGTCGAGTGCCTGCACACCTATTCTCTTGTGCACGACGATCTGCCCGCAATGGATAACGACGACCTGCGCCGCGGCCAGGCATCGACACACAAAAAATTCGGCGAAGCGAGCGCAATTCTGGTCGGCGATCTTTTGCAGGCGCTGAGTTTTGAATGCCTTGCGCACAGCGGATTGCCTGTCCCGGCCTTCGTTTACTTTGCGCGCGCGGTCGGCGCACAGGGCATGGTCTCGGGGCAGTTTCTCGACATGCTGGCAGGTGACGCCAATACCTATCGGTTGCACCGGCTCAAAACCGGACGTCTCATAGAAGCTGCGCTCATGCTGCCGCTGCTGCGCGATGGCAAAAAGCTTTCGCTGGCGCAGATTCGCTGGGCGCGCGGACTCGGCCTGCTTTTCCAGATCACCGACGATCTACTCGACACAACTGGAGATACGCAGTCGCTCGGCAAAACCGCCGGCAAAGATGCGGCGCAGCACAAAAAAACCATTGTGGCTCTGCTTGGTCTCAATTCTGCGAGACAGAAGGCGCAGGCTATCACGCAGCGCCTTGCAGAAACCGCACCGCAAATTTTCCCAGAATCGCTTTTACTCAAACAACTCCCGTCTTTTCTGCTGCAGCGCCAGAGCTGATATGAAATTACCCGAACTGCTGCTTGCGCGCGGCCTCGTGCAGAGTGAAACCGAAGCACGCGGGCTGATTCTCGCGGGAAAGGTTCTCGTCGACGATGAACCGGTGACTAAGCTCGGTTTTACTCCCGCTGAAAATGCAGACATCCGCATACGCGGGCTGCGCCGCTTTGTTTCGCGCGGCGGTGAAAAACTCGAAGGCGCGCTCGCTACTTTTAATATCCCGGTTACAGGCCGCGCTTTCATGGATATCGGCGCTTCGACTGGCGGATTCACGGACGCACTGCTCGCACGCGGCGCGGCTTTCGTTGCCGCCATCGACGTGGGAAAAGGCCTGCTGCACCAGAAATTGCGCAGTGACGAACGCGTGCAGGTCATCGAAGACTGCGATTTTAAAACTTTTAAGAAAGAGCAATTGCGCCAGCCAGTCGAAGCCTTTGTCGCAGATGTCTCGTTTGCTTCGCTGCTTTCGCTCGTGGCGCGCGCCTTTACGCTGCTGACACCTGCCGGCCGTGCAGCAGAAGGTATTGTGCTATTTAAACCCCAGTTTGAACTGCCGCGCACAGAGCGGGAGTTGCTGGAGAAGGGCATATTGCACGATACCCAACGCGCACAAGACCTGATCAGGGAATTTGAAAAGTCCATTGCCACAATAGGTATACACATTGCCGCCAGGGAGGCTGCCGCCATCAAGGGCCGCAAAGGTAACCAGGAGTTTGTGCTGCACCTCGTTCGGGATTAAGACTGTCAGATGACCGGCAGCCCCGACATCTTTCAGGCATTTTCTTTACCTATTGAGTATATCCCGGGGTCTGCTACATGCCCGCAGAGGCTCGCAAAGATGCCATCCCTGGCAGCTCACAACAGGGCACATCGGGTACCCCCGCAGAGACTTCCGTAGACGCCCTGTTCCGCGAACACAAGGGCCAATTACTGAAATACCTGCGCAACTTCGTGGGCGACGACGAGGCACACGACGTTTTGCAGGACGTGTTCATCTCCTTCTTAAAACAAAAACGCGAAGAGAAAATCAGAACCTCAGACGAACTCGCATGGCTCTACCGTTCATGCCATAACCGTGCGATCGACTACATCCGCCGCGGCAAAAAACTCACCCATTTTACCGAAGAAAAATTCGACCGCATTGAAGCACCAGCCGAAAACCCCCGGTCGAAAGCCTGGCATGAACTGCGCGACACGCTACGCGACCTCGCGGTGAAATTCGACCGTAAGGGGGAAGGCATCATGCTACTGCACATGCTCGAAGAAGGCAAACCCAAGATGCTGATCGCCGAGGCGCTCGACATCTCTGACCGCCACCTGCGCCGCAAGGTGTCGCAGCTGTTCCATTATTTTCAGCAGGAACTGCGCAAAATGGGGATTGAGAGAGTTGAGCTCGAATAAATCCCACGCGATGCGACATAATGATGCTGGACAAAACTTACCGGCGAAAAAATTTGTCCGGAGATGCCGATAATTGCGTATCTTCTTATAGAGAGCAGCACATGGCACGCAATACATCCAGACAGGCCAGAGTGAAACCCGAAACCACCGGGCAGCTCAGTGTGGCCGATACCCTGTTTGCCATTGCGACAAAAAAATACCCCAATGCGGCTGCAGAGTTTCTGACCACTGATTCTGCGAAAGAACGCGCGATTCGCGAGTTCCAGCGCGCGAACGCAGCTAAACTTGCTGCGCTTTCACCGGCGACGGTGATGCCTGAAGCTAAGCGCGGCAATGTAATCCGCGTGGCTTTCCGCGCAGTGACAGAATCGCGCCAGATGAAATACCTGAGCCGGGCGGCCCTGCTGCTCGTGGCATTCGGTGCCGGCCTCACATTGCTCAACTTCTTTGGCGATGACTCGATTCGCATTGTTGACGAACTGGGCAAAAGTGCACTCAACGCCGAATTCGGCGGCAATGATAACCCGGTATCGCTTAAAGTCATGCGCAAGCGCAAAAAAATCGGCGAGATCACCGTTGGTCAGGGTTCAAAGCTGCGCGTGGTCAAAACATCCAACGGCGAATCGTTTAGATCTGAAATGGCATTTGCCGGTAACGAAGCGGATTTTAAACTGAAATATAAGGGCAAAGCATCGGTCATCGTCAACAATGGTCCATTCAAGGCCAAAGTCCGCATTGCACAGGGGCCAGATAACGATGTGCACCTGCGCTTCAAAGAACTGGGCAGTCCTCTGCCGGTCGGCGAACCCAAGTTTGCGATTGAAGTCATCAAAGGCGACGTACAGATTGCCGAGGTCGATGACGGCGACGATTTTGAACAATATAAAGCCGGTGAAAAAGCGATTTTCACCCTCTCTCCATCCGACACTGAGAGCCTATAGCCGCGAATCCGGTGGTCGAGTGCTCGCTGGATCTCGATACGAGCAGCCTTGGCTGCTCTACTCGATCACCGCGAGCGTATCGAGACCACTATGAAAGACATCATCACTATCGATTGTAATTACGTGATGCCGCGCGTTGCGGCAGCATATCTTGTTCGCTGCGGCGACAAAGCCTGTTTCATCGATAACAACACTAATTACTCTGTACCGGCACTGCTCGCGGCGCTCAAAGACAACGGCTATAAGCCCGAACAGGTTTCGCATATCATCATCACACATGTGCACCTCGACCATGCCGGTGGCACGGGTCTTTTACTTACACATTGCCCCAACGCAGTCGTTGTGGCACATCCCAGGGCGGCGCCGCATGTGATCGACCCTTCACGACTGGTGAAGAGTGCGCAGCAGGTTTACGGCGAAGAAAATTTCCGCAAACTGTATGGCGACATTCTGCCGGTGCCGGAAAATCGGGTGGTGATTCCGTCTGATGGTGAAGTCATCCAGATAGGCGATAAATCGCTGCAGTTCATCTACACGCGCGGCCACGCGAACCACCATTTTTCGATCTTTGAACAGACGACGAGCAGTATCTTTACCGGCGATTCGTTTGGCATTGCGTACCCGATGCTGCAGGGCGGCAGCAAACCGTTTCTGTTTCCTTCGACGACACCCACAGATTTTGACGCCGCCGAGGCACGCATCAGCTACGAGAAAATTCTCGCGACCGGCGCCGAACGGGCATATCCAACACACTTTGATGTCTGGTCTGATATGCAGGGCGGATTTACCATGCTGAACGGCTACCTGAACCAAATCGAAAATCTTTACAATAGCCTAATCACAGCGCCTGAGGCTGAAAACATTCCCTCACTCGCGCGCGCGGGTTTTGATGCATTCTTTGCCGGCGAGCTCAGTGCGCGCGGCATTTCACTGAGCGCGAAAGAAAAAGAAGTGCTCGAAATGGATATCGACCTGAATGCGCAGGGCATTGCCTTTGCCGCGGTGCGCGCCCGCAAAAAAGCGCAAGGTGCCAATGGCTGATACAACGAATTCACTGCATATCTGCGAAGTCGGCCCGCGCGACGGTTTACAGTCTGCCTCGAGGGTCTTATCCGTTCAGGAACGCATCGAATTTGTCGACGGCCTGATTGCCGCAGGCTTAAGTAAAATTGAGGTCGGTTCGCTGGTAAATCCAAAACTCGTGCCGACGATGGCCGAATCGGAAGTGGTGTTTGTCACGCTGGCGCAGAAGCACCCTGGCCTGCGCGATGACTTTTCACTGCTCATACCCAATGAACATGGGCTCAATAAAGCCAAAGAGATCGCTTGCCGCAGTGTTGCCTTATTCAGTGCGACATCCAATACGTTCAACAAAAAGAACATCAACCGCACGGTTGCAGAATCGATAGAACAGCTAAAACCGCTGATCGCAGAGGCGCGCGCGGCAAAAATGCGCGTGCGTCTCTATATCTCAACGGTTTTCGACTGTGCGTATGAAGGCACCATGGATCCCGTTAAAGGTCTCGAAGCTTTTTTACCTTTCTTTTATGCGGTCGACGAAATTTCGCTCGGCGATACCACGGGCCGTGCAACGACCCAGCAGATCAAAACACTGCTCGCTTCAAAAATTCTTGATGCTTATCTGCCCAAACTTTGGTGGCATTTCCACGACACATTCCAGCTGGCGGGTGAAAATACGCGTTACTGCATGCAGCAGGGTTTTCTGCAGTATGATTCGTCCGCCGGCGGCATCGGTGGCTGCCCCTTCTCGCCGGGCGCAAAAGGGAATATTGCAACGGAGAAAGTCATTGCGATTGCAGAAGAGATGGGCATTAAGCACAGCTATTCCCTTTCTCCTTCATCCCCGGCCCTTCTCCCGGAGGGAGACGGGAGCACAGAGAAATTATCTCCCTCTCCCTCCGGGAGAGGGATAAAGGGTGAGGGTAAATGAAAACAATTTACGACAAAAACCAACTCAGTGCAACCCTTGACGACCAGGGTGTCTGCACCGTTACTCTCAACAATCCGCCACAGCTGAACGCACTCAACACCACGATGGCTGCCGGCTCTCTCGAACTGTCGCAGATCATTTCTGCTTCGTCCGCACGCGTGGTTGTCTTCACCGGCGCAGGTCGCGCATTTTCGGCCGGCGGCGACCTGGCTTATCTGATTGAACTCACAAAATTGCCGGCAGCAGAATCACAGGCGGCGATGCTCCATTTCTATAAGTCTTATCTCTCGCTGTTTACCATCCCCCTGCCGACAATCGCGCACATCAACGGCGCCTGCGTCGGTGCAGGCTTCTGCCTCGCGCTCGCCTGCGATCTGCGCTTCATCGTTTCGGGCGCCAAGATTGGAATGAATTTTGTGCGCATTGGCCTTAACCCCGGCATGGCGGCTGAATATTGGGCACGCACGCTCGCCAGCCCGCTCGCGAAAGAGATGCTCTATACCGGAAAAATTTTCAGCTCATCTGAACCCCGCCTGCGCCCCTTGTTCAACGCGGTGGCCTCTGAAGCCGAAATTGCCGCACTGGTTGCCGATACCGCGAGATCGATTGCGATGAACTCGCCGCAGTCCGTAAAAATATCGGTCGGATTGTTGCGCAATACTGATCTTGATCTTGAAGCCACGATGCAGGCCGAAGCGCATGGCCAGGGTATCTGCATGAGCACAGGCGAAATCGCTGCCTCTGTCGAAGCGCAGCGCGCCGGCAAAGAATTCCGGTTTAAAATCTGAACTGCATGCCGTCGTGCGCCGGCTCGGCGACACCCTGCCACGCAGCCGAGAGCTCGCTGTGCAGGTGCTGGTGCGAGAGGTGACCAATGACACCGCGTTCCGGTTTAAATTTGCGTATCAGATCCAGACCCTCCGGGTGGCTGATATGCGAAACATGCAATTTGTCGATCGGTGAACCCAGGTAGAGCACTTTTAACCCATAGAGATACTTTTCATCATCCGGATGGATTTCTTTGAAGTCTGTCAAATAACCAAATTCACCATTTACCACAAAGCCCGTGCTGAGTACTCCCGCCTTCGGAATATGCAACATGCGGATCGGCTGAATCTGCATACCGGCGATATCGAGTTGCTGGTAGCCATCCTCCTCATTGCCGGGCAATACTTCAATCTTCAGCCGCGGCACCGTGGTATAAGAAATATTATCCCTGATATAGGGATAACGACCCAGAATAATTTCATGCGTCTGGATGTTGGCATAGCAGAGCAGCTGGTCTGCGTGGTCGAACGTGAAGGGTTTCAGGTCGTCGAGGCCTGCAAGGTGGTCGTAGTGGAAATGCGTGTAGAGCACAGCAGACAGTTTGGTTGTGCCCGTGCGCAGCATCTGGTAGCGCAGGTCGGGGCCGGTATCGATGAGTACATTGCCTGCGTCGCTCGTGAGCAGCATAGCCGCACGCAGGCGTTTATTTTCAGGGGCGTCTGAGGTGCAGACTTTACAATCGCAGGCGACAATCGGCACCCCGGTCGAGGTGCCGCTACCGAGAACAGTAACCGTCAAGTTATGAATTCAGCAGTTTCTCAATCGCGTCTTTCATCGCTTCATAAGAGCGATCTTGCTGGTACAGCACGCCATTGATGTAGATTGTCGGTGTGCCGCGGACGCCGATTTTCTGGCCATAGCGCATGTCGGCTTCGATCTCACTGCGGATTTGTCCGTTCGAATCAGCGAAGCACTGTTTGTAGGCGCCTACATTCATGCCTATGCCCTGTGCCACATTTTCGAGCTGTGCAGGAGACATATCGAGCTGGCGGCCGTTATAAGGAATTGCAAAAACACGTGTCTGGAATTCAAAGTACTTGTTTTGTTTGCCAGCACAGGCCGCAGCGATATGCGTCGGCATTGCCTGCGGGTGAAAGTCGAGCGGGAAATTGCGGAACACCCATTTGATTTTACCGGCATATTCGGCCTTGATGCGCTGCACGTCGGGCTGCATCTGGCGGCAATACGGGCATTCGAAGTCCGAAAATTCTGTGATGACGACTTTCGCATCAGCCTTACCCCAGAATGGTTTTCCGTCGTTAGCAAGCACTAATACCGGAGCCTGCGGTTCTTTCAGGTTAAATTTGAAATTATAGCTTTTGAAAAGTTCAGCTGTCAGCGAATCGCGTGCACCCTTTTCCTGGTTGTTAATCAGCTGCTGACGGATGCGGTCTTTGACAATCGCAAACGGCTGGTTGATACGGGTTTTGTTATTTTCATAAAATTGGCGGATGCCCTCTTCAGTGACATTGCCGCGGCGTTTCGCAAGCTCTGTTTCGACAAACTTGTCCACAGTCATATTTTTCTTCTTTGCTTCGGCTTCAAATATGCGCTCGCGGGCGGTTTCAAAAGTCGCCTGTTGTTTTACCTGGAATTCTTTCATGCGGATTTCGTAAAATTCCTGCTCGTTATTGCGTTCGACGTCGCGCTGAGAGACAGAACCGCCGTCGAAAGTCGCGAGGGGTTCATTAGACCCACCGCACAGAGTGGCAGTGGAAACGGCCACCAGGACGGCGACCATTGTGAATATTTTCTTCATATTATCAGCGAAGTAATCGAACCCGCCGCGAAAAGCACTTTTACAAACGCAGGTTATTAAATGCAAAATCACCCTCAGTTTCTTTCCACAACAATACACATTTGCTTTAGTTAATTGCACGTACCGTCAGCAATTGTGAACGGCTGCCTGTGAGCCCGGCGAATTATGTCACTAAATAGTCCCTTTTCAATGGTTAAAAATAGTTTTCCACTTATCCACACGATTAGTATTATTACTACATTAAGAGACATAATATAGTATTATAATATAACCATGCCCATTGTTGATTCACAGTATGATTGCCCGAGGTTACTCAGAAATCCTCATCTGCATACGATACTTTGCGCTACGGTGCGCAAGCGTCCCATGGTACCCTACATCAGGGAAAGGCTGGAATTGCCGGATGGCGATTTTGTGGATCTGGACTGGAGCAGAATCCATTCTAAAAAACTGGTCATCATAACCCATGGCATGGAGGGTTCCAGCCGCAGTAAATATGTGCTGCATACGGTAATGCGGGCCAACAAACTCGGATATTCCGCAGTGGCATGGAATATGCGTGGCTGTTCTGGCCAGTCAAACCGTAAGATCCATTTTTACCACAGTGGAAAGACCGAGGATTTAGACCTGGTCATAAAACATGCACTCAGGTCGGGATATTCTGGCATTTATCTCGTGGGCTTTAGCCTGGGCGGTAATCTGACACTATTATATCTGGCCCAGCAGGCTTCCGCAATTCACCGCTCGATTAAAAGCGCCGTCGCAATTTCCGCACCAGTGGATCTCGTCAGTTCACAGCAGCAGATCGAATTACCGGAAAACCGTATTTACCTGGCGCGTTTTTTAAAAGACTTCCGGAAGAAATTCCGCAAGAAACGTAAAGACCGTAAAATCTACATCGATGTGCGCAAGTTCAGGGACGAAGTAAAAACCCTTGCGCATCTCGATGCGCGTTATACCGCGCCCTGGAATGGTTTTGCCAGTGAACTCCAATATTACCAGCAGTGCAGCTCAAAACCCTTGTTGCACAAAATCGCCATACCTGCCCTCCTGATCAATCCTAAAGACGACACATTTTTAAGCCCCGATTGCTACCCCTATACTGAGGCAAAAAATTCCCGTCATTTTTATTTAGAAACTCCGGAAAAAGGCGGCCACTGCGCCATGCTGCTCAACCATGCGTTCAACGAGTCTTACATGGAAAACCGCATCTTCGAATTCCTCGAATCACAAAACACATAATCGATTGAAAGCCTGTCTGCCCTGCCGCCTGTGCAGTTATGCAGTTTAGTCCGAATGCAATACCTGTAGACCATTCTACCCGCAGCAGCAGGTATCCCTCCAGGATTAAATTATTCATCAGCAAAATAACTTATGCCTTGCAGTTGGCCTGTACGGTTGCCATCTCAGCAGATCTGCCACCCGCGGACGACACACTCGCCAAAAAACCGGCTCCGCTCGAGGTCAAAGTCGAAGAGAATATTTCCGCCGACCTGTCGAACATGATGTTCACCGACGAAACCGGCAAAGTCGTCAAATTACAGGACCTGGTCGACCGCAAGCGGCCAGTGATTCTGACTCCCGTGTATTACAATTGCCCCCACCTGTGCACGCTGACGCTGAATGGCCTGATGCAGGCGGTCGAACGCTCAGAGAGACATAAACTGGGAAAAGACTACCAGATTATCAGTTATAGCTTTCACCCGGAAGAAAAATCGGGTTTAGCCAAAGCCAAGCAGGGAAATTACCTGCGAAAATTGTCCTTTGTAACCGATGCCAATTTACCCGAATACACGAATCACTGGCATTTTTTGACCGGTTCGATTCCGCAAATCGCGGCAATTTCGACCGCTATCGGGTTTAAATACGTGAAAGAAATTTCCACAAATCCGCGTAAAACCGATAGTGAATATGTGCATCCGGCCGTGATTCTCGTGCTCACGCCGGATCTCAAAATTTCGCGCCATTTATATGGGGTTGAATATTCCGAAACGGACTTTCGGCTGGCTTTGCTCGAAGCCGCGGAAGGTAAAGTTTCCAAGACGATCGGTGATCGCGTAATGCTTACTTGTTATAGTTTTGACCCCGTGAAGCGCAAATACAGTTTGGTGGCTTGGCGCGTGATGCGGTTCGGTGGCATACTGACCGGCATCATTGTGGTTGGCCTTCTTGCGGCGCTCTGGCTCCGCGAACGGCGAAAACGCGCGACACGATAGCTCACGAATGAGGGGAATGGAATGACGAGTTTTTTAACCAGTGTGCTGGGTTTCATAACGCACGCACCAACAGCTTCCAGTATTGCATCTGAGGTCAAGTTTGCTGCCGATCTGATCAATGGTATCAGTCTGGTTGCGTTTATTCTCGTTGAAGGCGTGCTGATCTATTTTGTGATCCGCTATCGCCGCAAAAAGGGTGAACCAGACAAACAGACACTGTATCTGACTCACCACACCACGGCAGAGATTATTTGGACCGTGTTACCGACAATCATTCTCGGTATCATTTTCTATTACGGCGTCGCGTCGTTTGTAAAGCTGCGCGACATGCCCAAAGACGGTGAAGTTATCCAGTTAACCGCCCGCCAGTGGATCTGGGACGTTAAGTACCCTTACTATGTGAAAAATGCTAAAACCAATGCTGAAAAGTGTATTAAACTCACTTCTAAAAACGTCAATCCTACACCGGAAAACCCAAAAATGCTGCAGGATGAGCTACAGAAAAAACAGACAGAATTCGTCGTTGCCAAAGGTCGCAAGTACGTCATGCAGATGACGTCGACCGATGTTATCCACAGTTTCACGATTCCTGCGTTCTACGTCAAACAAGACGTTGTGCCGGGCCTGACTTCGCGCCTGTGGTTTGAACCCACCACCGTTGGTGAATTCGTCATTACCTGCAACGAATATTGCGGCGACAAACACTCAGGTATGCTCGGCAAAGTCCGCGTACTCGAAACGGCAGATTTTGAAAAATGGAAAACCGAGCAGCTTGCCCTGCTGCAGAAAGAACTCGATCAGGACGCTTCGGGCGGGCCGGTGGATGAAACTGCACTGATTGCGAAGGGTAAAGAGCTCTATGGCGCCAAAGGCTGCCTTGCCTGCCACAACGTCACCGGTGCAGCCGGTGGAGCAGCGCCATCATTTAAAGGCCTGTTCGGCAAAGAAGAAACCCTCACGACCGGCAAAATCAAGGTCGATGAGGCTTATCTTAAAGAATCGATGCTCAAACCAGCGGCCAAAGTGGTCAAAGGTTTTGCACCGATGCCCAATATGGGTGTAGAAGAAGGTGATGTGAAGTACCTCGTTGCTTTCATCAAGTCATTAAAATAAGGGGAGAATGATGTCATCTATAGCACACACTGCAGATCACGCGCACGGCGATCACCATGAAAACTTTCTGAGCAAGAAAGGCATCATGTCATGGCTTTCGAGTGTAGACCATAAGCGCATCGGACTTCTGTACCTCTATACCGGTCTCGCGGCATTTCTTGTCGGTGGCGTCTTTGCGCTGCTTTTGAGAACCGAACTGTTTTTCCCGGGGAAAACCTTCGTCGACGAAAAGACCTACAACGTCTTCTTCACATTGCACGGCTCGCTGATGATCTTCGTGTTCATCGTTCCGGGTATCGTCGCTTCGTTCGGTAATATCTTTATGCCGATCATGATTGGCGCGCGCGACGTGGCTTTTCCTGTATTGAACCGCTTTAGCTATCAGATCTATCTTTTCGGTATAGCTGTGATTCTGATCGGTCTCGTTGACCCGTTCAAATGGTTTGGTGGCCCTGCTGATACAGGCTGGACATTTTATACTCCTTACAGTACGAAGACAAACACCAGTGTCATCACCATGACGCTCGGTGCCTTTCTGCTCGGTTTCTCATCGATTCTGACTGGTCTGAACTTCGTCGTAACGATCCACAAAATGCGCGCGCCGGGAATGACCTGGACACGCATGCCACTCTTCTGCTGGGCGATCTATTCGACTGCGCTGATTCAAGTTCTGGCGACGCCCGTTATCGGTATCACCCTGTTCCTGCTGATCGCAGAACGGTTTTTTGGCATCGGCTTCTTCGACCCCGCTTTGGGCGGTGACCCTGTTCTGTTCCAGCACTTTTTCTGGTTCTACTCGCACCCGGTTGTGTACATCATGATTCTGCCGGCGATGGGTGTGGTTTCTGAAATTCTGCCCGTGTTCTCACGCAAGCCAATCTTTGGTTATAAGGCGATTGCTTATTCATCGCTCGCGATTGCGGGTGTGAGCTTCATCGTCTGGGCGCACCACTTGTTTGTGAGTACGCTGTCGTCATCAGTCGCGATTTTCTTCTCATTCCTGACTTACCTCGTCGCGATCCCTACGGCGATCAAGGTGTTCAACTGGCTGACGACCCTCTACGGCGGCCAAATCAGCCTGAAGACCCCAATGCTCTATGCACTGGCTTTCGTGTTCTTGTTTGCTATCGGCGGATTAACTGGTCTGCCGCTGGCGGCACCCGCAGTGGATATCAGCTATCACGATACTTACTTCGTGATCGCGCACTTCCACTATACTATCCAGGGTGGTACCGTGATTTCACTCATGGCAGCCCTGTATTACTGGATGCCGAAGATTTCAGGCCGCATGTACAATGAAAAGTTTGGTATCGGCAGCTTTATCTTCGTATTCATTGGCTTCAACCTGACCTTTATCCCCCAGTTCCTGATGGGAACTCAGGGTATGCCGCGCCGCTATTATGACTATGAGCCCATGTTCCAGACATACCACATGCTTTCAACAGTCGGTGCGTATGCGCTGGGTATTGGCTATTTCACCGCTATCATGAACATCGTGATCTCGAGCTTCAAAGGCAAACCATGCGGCCCAAACCCATGGAATGGCAATACGCTCGAATGGAAAATTCCGTCACCGATGCCTGAGCATAACTTCCATGAAATTCCAACGATTACAGAATGGCCGTACGAGTATGGCCGTGACGGTGTGCCGCGCGCAGACAAGAAATAAGGGAGTAGAGAAATAATGAGCTCAAATCAAGCTGGTTATACCACCTTCGAAGGCCGCAAGGTCAAAGACGGCAGCCTGTGGGGAAACCCCGGGCCGCTGGTTTACTCTATGTCGCGCTTCGGCATGTGGCTTTTCCTTGCGACCGAAATCCTGCTTTTCGCGATTCTGTTCACTGCCTATGCAATCGCATACTACCGTGACGGAGCGGCCTTCCATGCTTCGGCCAAGGAACTCAGCGTAGCGTTCGGCGCAGCCAATACGATCATACTCCTCTTCAGTTCATTCACTGTGGCGTGGGGTATCGAAGCTGTTAAACGCGGCAATAACCGCCTCATGATGATTCTGTTCGGTATTACTGTTGCCTGCGGTATTGCGTTCCTCGTGAACAAGAAGTTTGAATACGGCCATAAAGTGCATGAAGTCGAACTCGCAAAAGCTGCGATTGCCCCAGAACTCTACCAGGTTCTGAAAGCGGAAAACAAATGCGAAGAGACGTTCGATAAGCACCATGGTGAAGACGTGATGGTTGAAAAGTGCAAGGTTGTACCTTTCAATCTCGCTAATATCGGCAGTACCGATAAGTCCAAGCCGGCATTTGCCAGCATGTTCTTCTTTCTCTATTTCATCATGACAGGCATCCACGGTCTGCACATCATCATTGGCCTCTCGCTGCTGATCTGGGTAATGTGGAAAGGCTTCAAAGGCGAGTTTCACCCAGGCTGGTACACGCCGGTTGAGATCTCAGGCCTTTACTGGCACCTTGTGGACCTTATCTGGATCTATCTGTTTCCACTGCTTTATCTGGTTGCTTAAGGAGAAATCATGTCAGGTACAGACGCACACGCACCACACTCTCACATGAAGGAACTGACACTGACGTTTCTGGCGTTAGTTGTCTTAACAATTGTCACAGTGAAAATCGCCAAGGTGGACTTCGGTTCAGTGGCGATTAACATTAGCATTGCGATGTTCATTGCATCGATTAAAGGTCTGCTCGTAGCCCTCTATTTCATGCACCTCAAGTGGGAAGAAAAACTCATCGTATTCTTTGCAGCGCTCTCGATTCCCTTTCTTGTGCTGATGGTCAGCACAATGGTTTGGGACGTCGCTGAGAAGACAGCGGCAGGTAACTACGTTAAATAGCCCAGACTAATTAGCCCATGAATGAAATCATGGGCTAATTAAACCTTCGGAGTCTGAGCCCACGCTTGCGTGGGCTTTTTTACATATACTCAGCAAGGCGAATCATAGCCATGGCGGAGAGTTACCTTTCTGGCGGTATTTCTTTAACCCATGCAAAAACCGAAAAAAGACAGAATTTCGTTCCTTTGCACCGAATGTGGCGACTCCTTTCCCAAATGGTTTGGGCAGTGCCCGTCATGCAAAGCCTGGAATAGCCTCACCGAAAACCGTTTCAGCGAAGCAGATGACCAGGCCGGTGATGCCCGTCCGCTGATCTCAGGCAAGGCAGAACCCGCTGTCGCCATGAAGACGGGTCTCAGCCAGTTCGATGCGATTCTGGGGGGCGGCATTATGCCCGGGGGAGTGATCCTCATCGGCGGCGAACCCGGTATCGGAAAATCGACATTGCTGCTGGAGCTCATGCGCCAGACGAAGGCCGTTTATGTAACCGGTGAAGAAAGCCTTTCTCAGGTGCAGGCCCGGGCTGAACGGTTAGGATTAACAGGTGATCTGAATCTCGTGCAGAGCAGCAGCCTGACACAGTTGCTGCAGTATGTGGATAAGCATAGGCCGCCATTGGTTTTACTCGATTCGATACAGACAACCTACACCGACCAGCGCAGCGGCTTTTCAGGCTCACCCGCGCAGATACGCGATGTGACGCAGAAGATTATCGAGTACGCCAAGGCGAAGAATGTGGCGTTTGTCCTCGCCGGCCATATCACCAAAGACGGGCAAATCGCCGGGCCGAAGTTGCTCGAACACGCCGTCGATACCGTGATTTACTTTGAACAGAACCAGACAACGCGCTACCGGTTTCTGCGGGCGGTCAAGAACCGTTTCGGCGCCACGGGCGACGTCGCCATTTTTGAAATGACCGCCACGGGTTTCCGCGAGGTGCAGAATGCAGATTCGCTTCTGCCTGTGCAGGAAATCGGCGGACTGGGAAGCTGTCTGTTTCCGCAGCTTGAGGGCACGCGCGTCATGCCGCTCGAGATTCAGGTGCTGGTGACACCCACGGGTTTTGCCAACGGTCGCCGCATCGGTGAAAATGTCGAACTCTCCCGTATTCACCTGATTGCGGCAATACTCGAAAAGTTTGCCTCGTTGAAGCTCTCGCAGTGCGATATTTTTGTGCGCGTCAACGGCGGTACGCAGCTTTCGGAACCTGCAGGTGACCTGGCGTTGCTCTTTGCGATGGCTTCGAGTTACCTCGAGAGGCCGTTGCCGGTTAAGCGAGCCGTCGCCGGTCAGGTGTCGCTCACCGGCGAAATACGTTCTCCCGGCGGCATTGAAGAGAGGCGCCGTGCGCTGCTGCAATGGAAAATACCCAATGCGGTGTGGGGTGGCCTGAAGGAAAAAGGCGCGACTGTTCCTGGGGAGAAATTCGTTTCTTTCATTGACAAGGATCTCAAAATTCTCGAAGCATAGTTCATGACTTCAGCAGCCGGCGAGAAGAAGATCATCAAGCCGCCGATTCTCTATCGCCAGACACAGGATCTGTGCGCGCAGATCGAAAAAAAGACCGGGCACAAATTACTCTGTTACTGGAATTCAGTGAATGGCAACATTTGCCAGAATGATGTGAGCGTGCTCTATGGCATGATCAAAGACTGGGGTGTGCAGGATCAGCTCTACTTCTTTATTAAATCGAATGGCGGCGACGGCAAGGCTTCGCTGCGTATTATCAACCTGCTGCGCCAGCACACCAAAAAGCTCATCGTCGTGATTCAGGGTGAATGTGCCTCGGCGGCGACAATGCTTGCGCTGGGTGCGGATGAAATTCTCATGGGGCCACTGGCGTTTTTAAGTGCGGTCGATACTTCGCTCACGCATGAACTTTCACCCATCGACCGCAATAACAGCCTTGTTAGCGTCAATCAGGACGAACTGTCGCGTGTGCTGAAGCTGTGGAACAAAGAAGGTGGTCAGACAAACCCCTACCAGGCATTGTACCAGTATATCCATCCGCTCGTCTTCGGAGCCGTCGACCGCTCGAGTTCATTGTCGATCAAGCTGTGCAGCGATATTCTCTCTTACCATATGACCGACCAGGCCAAGGCTGCAGAAATCAGCCGCAAGCTCAACGAAGAATATCCGGCGCACAGCTATCCGATTATACTGCGCGAGGCGCAAAAAATTGGTCTCAACGCGCGTGAGGTCGACAAAGAACTCAACGACCTGTTTTACGCGTTGAATAATCTCTATTCTGAGATGGGTCAGCGGGCCTACACGGACTTCGACGAGAATAACTATCACAATAACGAGATCGTGAACATTCTCGAGGTGCGCAATACGCAGATGTATTACCAGAACGACGCAGATTGGCATTACCGCAGCGACGAGCGGCGCTATATTTCGATGAATGACCAGAGCGCATGGTATATTCTGAGTGGTAGCGGCGAAACGATCGAACCAAAAGTTTTCCAAATACGCTGATTTTTTCCGTGGGGCTCATTGGGCTATTTGCTTTACGGCGATAAACCCATATTCAAATCTGTGTGCATGCTCAAGCCACGAAAAAAATTCTACGCACTGTTATCAATCCCCTTGTTACTGACACTCGCAGCCTGTAAGACCGGCCAGCAGAAGCCAGAAAGCAATGATGGTTGGGTAGAGGTCACCGGTGTTTCTGTGATCAATAACGGCAACCTGGGCCTCGCCAAAGACGAGGCGCTCAAAGATGCCAAGCGGGTTGCTGTGCAGGAAGTGTTGGGCAGCGTCGTGTCTGCGCGCACCGACGTGAAAAATTTGCAGCTCGTGCAGTCTTCGGTGACAAGCAAATCGGAAGGACTCATAGAGACTTTCAGCATACTGAATGCCGCTGCGGTCTCTGCCGCGGAATACCAGGTAAAAATCAAAGCGAAGGTGAGTATGGCACTCATCAATAAGGCGATTGAAGAAGTTGTCGCTTCGCAGGGTAAGCCACGCATGATGGTAATTCTCGATGAAACTTTCAACGGCCGCGCCGACGGCAATAAGGTTGCGCAGACTGAAATTGAAATGCAGTTCATCGCGCAGGGATTCCCCTTTGTGGATCGCGCGGCAGTGGAGAAAATTGTCGCGCGCAACAAACGCAAGATTGCTTCAGCGTTGAGCGGTGACAACTCGGCAGCACGTGCCCTCGGTGTCGATGCCGGCGCAGAAATCATTCTCGTGGGCACCAGCCGCGTGAAAGAGGCCGGCAAGATTGCCGATTCGCAGCTCATCTCTGTTCAGGCAGATGTGAACGTCAGGGTAATCGATATCAATACCGGTAAACTTTTAACTGCCGGCCAGGAACACGGTGCATACCCGCATATTAATCCCGAGAGCGGTGCGGTTTCTGCCGTGAAGAAAGCCGTGTCGCCGCTGCGCGAAAAACTCGTGACGGATATTGTGAAGCTGTGGGATATCAACCGCGGAAACACCATTGCGCTGCTGGTGACAGGCCTCGACTATGAGAAGCTGATGGTATTGCGCGGGGAACTGACAGAAAAAGTGCGCGGAGTCAAGGCGGTTAATCCGAAAGGCTCGGCGGGCAAAGCGGCTAAACTGGAAATTGAATTTGAAGGTTCTTCGTTTGACCTCGCCGACAGATTGCTGACCTCGGGCCTCAGCATTCCGTTAAAGATCGGCGAGGTTAAACCGAATGCACTCGACGTGAGCGCGAAATAATCAGCGAAACCAGATCGTATCAGCGTACCACTGGCCATTCTCTTCCACGAGGGTGGTCAGGGTTCTGCCATTTTTCATCTTTATTTTAATCGTCTTTTTCCCTTGGTATTCCCCTTCTATGACTGACTCAACCAGGTCGTCGAGTGTATACTTTTTGATTTCTTGCTGAGCTTTCTTCACCTTGTCCGACGTGACGCGTTCCTTTTGGCGATCGGTGAACCTCGCTTTCAGCGCTGCAGTGTCTCCTTTTTTGAGTAATTCGAACTGTTTGCCGATCTCAGCCTTAGCGGTCGCCTTAGCGTCTGCAAATATAGTCGATGTCAAAAGTAGCACGGATGCTGTGAATGTCTGTAGTGTTTTCATTGTGTGTAACTAGTCATCAGCCTTGCAAGCGGTCAAGGCGTCTTTGGGCGGTCGCTTCAGCTTCCCTTAGAAACGCGTTCGCAAGCCTTCAGGATAATCTCGTGGTCTTTGATGAGGGCTTCGCGGTGTGAATCCGCAATAGCCTTGGCCACAGTTCTCCCGATTATGGGTATGTCCACATGCACATGCACATCGTATTCGCGGACAGTCAGGTTGGGTGACAGTTCAGTGTATGGGCAGGTTGCCGAGATTTTTACTTTGTCCGGCGAATATTCTGAATGCATGGTGAAGCGGCTAAGGTATGTGACTGTGTCAAAGTAGTTGGTATCCACCATTTCGAGCATTTTTTCCGGAACCATCTTCTTTACGATATCGGGAATTGCACTGCCGAAGCGGAAGAGGCGCCGTGTCACCAGGACATTCCCCAGCATTTCGGTACCCAGGAGTTGCTGCGATTTAAGGCCCGGCTGGTTGTCGATGTCGTCGTAGCGTAGCTCGCGCGCGGCAATGACCGTTTTGATGGAATAGGGAAATTCCTGACGCAATGTGTAGCGCATGGTTGCGCCAGCAGCCTGATCGCTGACCTCATGACGAATTGTTTTTGACCCAGACTCTGTCTTTCGCATTCAAACCCGTGCAGAAAGCAACCCTCGAACACCGGTTTCCGTTTTCTTTTGAGACGCTCGTTGATATACGCGAAGAACGTTATAAAAACCTGCATATATGGGATATGTTTTCTGCGGCGATTTTACTCAAAGAAGACGATGACGGCAATCTTCGCCGGCGGGAATATAAGCTGCTGATTAAAACAGCCCTGCCACTCTTTGCGCAAAAACTGCTGGCAAACGGCGAGGCCCTGTCATGCCATGAAGTGACTACGCTCGACAGAAAACTCAAGGAATACCGCTCGGAAACGGTTTTGAAAATCGTGAATTCAGCAATCAACTTCAAAGAACTCTCGCTCTATTCACCCGATGGAACAGAACACAGCAAGCGTGTCATCGACATTGAGGCAAACGTGCGGATTCCCGCAGTCGGCAAGCCGATAGAAAAACTCATAGTCTATGAATTCAAAGAGCAAAGCGGCGTCGACTGCGAACGAATTTTGAAATTTGCGAAAGACAGAGTTAAAACAAATTAATCCTGAATCCTAGTCCTTTTTGACAAGGGCCAGGGTCTTCTTACCCAGCACAATCGCTCCGGGGATCAGCGAAGCCATCGCACTCACCGAAATTGCCGTTGTGTAGATTAGCATACGCTGGCTGGTAGAAAGGGCCAGTTTGAGCTGGCTGATATCAGTTCCCGACAGGCTGGTGAACCACGGCATGTCGGTCAGATGCGTCTGCAGAAAATGCAATGCCGGTTCAGACAGCCAGATTGCCAATGCCGAATGGATGAAACCCCACATCGCGCCTTCAACGGCGAGCAAAAACCACAGAAAGAACATTGAAGAACCAAACACCAGGTATAACCCGAATTCATAGCGGTTTTGGACGGCAAGCAGGGCGAATGAATTGGCCAGCGCAATCGCAGCCAGTCCGCCGAGCACAACCGCAATGACCAGGAAGATTAAATCGATTTTTTCGAGGGATTTCAATATCGCATCAAATTTCTTATTTTGTTCCGGGATGCGCAGCCTTTCGGCGCGGGCAGAGCGCAATATTTCGGGTAAAACTTTCTCATTGGAGATTTCGACGAAAATCTGGTCATAGCTGTTCAGCGCATTCGTTTGTTTGCGCTCGCGGTGCTTTTTCTGTACCCCGTCGAGTGGTGCGCCCAGGGCAGAGA
>JAXMHE010000010.1:0-106678 GCA_046346945.1 Turneriella sp. | reverse complement strand
GAGGAGCAATGAGGGAAAAGCCACAATGATGCTGATAAGCGCGATAGCCCACAGGCGATGGCGGTTAAAACGGCGCGAGAGGGTCGACCACAATGGCACGAACGCCGTTGCACTCAAGAGGAAGGCAATCGCGAGAGTTTCACCCAGGCCGTTCTGGCGCAAGACATAATCGGTGAAGTAGAGCGAGACTGCGAGCAGGGTGGTCGCGGCAAACTGGTTGAAAAAGCTCATTCCGGCGATGAGCGCGAAGCGCCGGTTCTTTACCAATACTCCAAGTGCGCGCGCGAAGGAATGCACCTCGCGCGGTGCTGCGGTCAGTGTGTCGCGGTATTTCACGAGGGGTACTATTGCCAATAGCGCCAGCGCTACCACCATCGCGGCGATCAGCATGAACAGCATGGAGCCGCCGGTTTTCTGGTAAGGAACCAGCAGCTTGAGCGCAAGAGCGCCAACAATTGTCCCCACTGTCTCGACCACTGCGCGTGAGGCAAACAAGGGCGCAGTGGGATTAGCAGCCTGCAGCGTGCCCAGCCATGCATAGTGTGGTATATAGACGAGAGTCACACCCAGGTAGATGACGAAGATACCGACTGCGGCAAGAGCATAGTTGACTGCAGAGGCCTGGACTGCCTGTCCCTGGCTTTGCAGCGACGGCAGAAAAGCGATGAGCATGCCCGCAACGAGCGCGACGATGCCGGCTGCGATGAACGAGCGACGCCGGCGAAAGCGGTCACTCAGGTAGCCGCACACCGGGTCGAGCACCGCGTCGGTGACGCGGCTAACGAAAAAGATGCTGCCGATCACTGCGCTGTCAAGCAGCAGGCTGTCGGTCGCAAACTTCTGGTAGAACTGCGAGATGATGAATTGCACAGCGCCGCCGATGAGCATCGGCAGCGCAAGCAGGGTGGCGGTCAAAAGATTCACTGTTTGCGATGCAATTGTCACTCGGCATGAAAATAAAAAAAAACCGACTGCCGGCGGATTTACTGCTCAACCAATGCGAGCCGGTACGCGCGTTCGGCAGGATTCGGCTTCTGCGCGACGCACTGAATTTTGAGCAAATCATCGGTTTCAAAAGTTGCGGAATATTTCAGGTTCGACTGCGCCGAACTGATGGCGAGCGACTTGCCGCCGCGCAGGTGCTCGAGTTTCAGCTTGCACGCAATTTTGCTTTCAAGTACCAGTTGCCGTATTGCGGGTGCATCAAGTTTCAGGCGGTAGAAATCGACATCGCCCACCGGGTTCAGAAAAACCCCATTTCTGCGCATGGTCGATCAATACATCAGCCTTCGCTGCGGTGTCATTGGGTTCGGTTTCGCTGTCGTCGTTGAACTGCGATTCGTTGATCTTGAGCGTGTACAGCAGTGGTTTGAAATCTTTCTTTTTGAGTTTAGCGCGCGTGAGCACGCCAAGGGTCAGCTGTTCACCGGCCTCAAGCCTGATATTTTCGGCGATTTCCTGCCTTACGGCGGAGTTTTCAAATACCTGCTCAGGCTCTCCTTTGCGCACGATTGCGAGGCGCAGAGATTCGATGAATGGCGCCTCGAGACTCACATTCACCAGCACGGGATATTCTCTCCGGTTTACCCAGGTAAAATAATCCACGTCGCCGATCGCTGACAACTGGCCGGCGATCGTGTCTTCGGTCATGCGGCTGGCAGTCGCAACGCTGTTATTAGGTTCAATTTCGCTTTTGCGTGTGATATCCGCCAGAACAAGATTGAGATCATGCGTAATCACGGCTCACGGCGCGCTCAAGACGCGCCGACGAAATACAGACAACCAGTTGCGCGCCTGCCTGTAAAAAACCGGGCTCGTGTCGAGCGGCTGCCCTGGCCCGGCAGCCTCCTGCCGGTGAATTTCATTGCCGGCGGCGTCAAGAAAGCTCACGACCCCGGTGATACCTTCGACGCCGGTCAGGCGGGCTGAGACGAGTGTCGCTTCGGCGGATGTATTTTGTTTCGAAAAACAATCCCTCTCGCGCAGCTTCTCTTTTTCGGTACGTGTATAGAGCGGCCCATGGAAGCCGGTGGCGTGCAGGCCGGCGAGTGCAGTTGCCGTCGCTGGGGTGTTATTCGGCTCTCTCTCCACATCGGAAGGCGCGTTGAAAACGCGGTAAAAAAACTGGAAATCCGCCGCTTCGTCGCTTTTGGCCTGGATGCGCACCAGCGTCACGCCGGTCGCAAGGTAGACCGGGGATATTTCTTCAGGCAGCGACGAACCATTATCGTCGGCCGTCACTACCGCCTGTTCGGGGGGAGAAAAAACTGTGATGCTGCTGTCGGCCCCGCGCGCGGCAGTCAGCTCTGCACGGAACATCGCAGGTGCGTTTAATTTCACCCGGATAAAGATCGTGGAATCGCCTTTTCCAAAAGTGCCGGCCACGGTCTTATCAGCGGCGAGTTCAAAGGCCGACTGCGGTGTGTCGTGCGCACCTTCGAGTCTGATGGGTTTAGCTTTGCAATGCAAAGCAAGGAGCGCAATACAGACGAGTGATGCGCGCAGCATATTTTCAGGCAGAAAGCAAGGGGGTACGGCCGGCCTGCAACGATTCGGCGATGCGCAGAAACTCTTCGCTTTCGATACCGGTGCCAAAGGCTTCATCGCTGCGGAACATGGCGCGCAGAATTTCACGGTTATCCGCACCGCGTTGGCGGGCCAGCTCAACGGTAGTCACCAGCGACTCCACGTCGCAGGCGGCGGCGAGAATGGAAATCTGGATAAGATCAAAGACATACTCGGGTGGAGTATTCTCGTCTTCCAAAGTTACGGACTGCAGAATGTCCATGCATCCTTTTTTTGCGCGCTGCACAATTCGTCAACCACTATCGCCAGTCTCCGAAAATCCATAACAACAATTCGCCTTTACGGCAGACACGCCGACCTGCTTCGCGGATAGAATCCAAGGTCTTTTTAAAGGAGAAATCATGAAAAAAACCCAAGTATTGATCGGCGCGGCACTTGCGAGCCTCGCGCTTGCCGGAGCGACCGGCGCTAAAAAACCCGCTAAGGCGGAAAAAGAAGGCGAATGCCACGGCATCAATGGCTGCAAAGGCAAGGGCGAATGCGGAAATAAGCAGCACGGCTGCGGCGGACAGAATGCATGCAAAGGCAAAGGCTGGCTGAAGATGACAGAAGCGCAGTGCAAGGCCAAAAAGGGCAAATGGCAGCCGATGACCATGGAGATGTGACAGGCTGAACGCAGAAGAACTGCTCGCTTCTCACGGCGACGCGCTCTATGCCTATGCAAAGAGCCGCGTCGATAGCGACGACGACATCGCCGACTGCATCCAGGAGACGCTGCTCGCGGCGGTGAAAAACGCCGCGCAGTTTGCCGGGCGCTCGAGCGAACGCACCTGGCTCATCGGCATTCTCAAATTCAAGATCATCGATCTTTACCGCGCGCGCGCGCGCGAAATCCACTTCCATTCAATCGACCAGACAGATCAGGAAGGCAACTTCGACGATAATGGCCACTGGGAAATGCAGCGCGCGCCCAAAGCGTGGGAAAAATCGCCGCTCGAACATCTGGAAGCGAGCGAGCTCACACAAAAGCTGCACGACTGCATTCGCCACCTGCCCGCTGCAATGCGCACTGCTGTTGTGCTGCGCGAGCTCGAAGCGATTGCCACGGCAGAAATCTGTAAGCAATTGCAGGTTACCGCGACTAACCTCAACGTGATTTTGTACCGTGCCCGCCTGCATTTACGCAGCTGCCTTGAAACTGCCGGTTTTACGGGAGTCGGCGGTGGCTGAACACAAAAAATCCGCGCTTTCATGCGAAGAATTCGCGCGGTTGGCCTCGACGCGTATGGAAAGCGGCGTTTCATTGTCGGATCGTCTGCGTATGCTGTGGCATGAAATACAGTGCGTGTATTGCCGCCGTCTTGTGGCGCAGCTGAAACGCATCCGCGGCCTGCTACGTGCCGAAGCCCCGACGGCAGAAATGCCCAAAGACATGCGGCAACAGATTCACCAAAAGATCAGGAACCAACCATAGGCATTCTACGCAGGCCTGTGGGCCGAAATGTATTCGAAGCGCTGCATGCGCTGCTGATCGCGGCAGCTTTATTCTACACCCTTATCTCGACGCTGCCGCATGAGAATGCGCTGTCGCTGGCAGCCGAGGGCAAACTCGCTTTCACAACCGTGTGGGGATACCGTTTCCGCCATGCAGACCTGCTCGGCACGGTACAGCAACCGGTTTTGCTTCTCACCTTGCTCAAGATTCTCGGCGCGAAAGGCTTGTGGAGCGCGACCATTCTGCTGCAGACGCTGATTCTGTGGGGCAGGCACCGCCTGCTGCGCGGTGTTTTCGCCTGCTTGGCCGCGGCTGCGGTAGTGTTTGCCCCGGCGCTTGTGTTCTGGTCTGCCGCACTCGCAGGCCTGGTTGTCCTTTTGCGTTCTTTGCCGGGCCTTCTGCGCCGCCAATCATCGGCCAAAGCCATAGTTGTAAGCGCGGCAGTTGCACTCGTCACCGGTGGTTTTATCTACTCAGTGCTGTGGCTCGCCAACCCCCTGCACCATGTCAACCGGCAGCGTGTGCTGGGCGGCAAATCGTTCCGCGATGGTGCCTTAACGGCAGAAACGGACCAAAGATTGCAGCTGCGTGAGGCATGTCTTGCGGCGATCAATCCGGATGATCTGCGTGCCGTCAGTTCGCTCGAAAAAATCTCTTTAGCTTCGCTGCGGCAATTACCGGCCGTGGCTCTCATTGATCTCAAGGTCGTCGAGGCCAACTATCGATTACTTAGTTTGCGCGATGAAAAAGGTGCGCTGGTTTTTTCAGACATGGCGCGTGCATTTGCAGCCGCAGAGAAAAAACATGCAGAAAATTCGATGGCATCCATTCTGTATGCGAAACAGGTATGCCTGATCGCAAATTTTGACGTAATGCCCGTCACGGAGACGGCTCCGTTCTCGCGCGCGCGGCAAATCTATGAAGCGCGAAAAAAATCCGGTCTCGAAACGCGTATTATCCAGTTGCCGAATCCATGACCAGGCGATACCCCACCGCCGGCTCATTGATCAGCAGTACCGGATGCTCCGGCGATTCTTCTATTTTTTTGCGCAGCGTCGTTATATAGACGCGCAGATACCCGGTTTCAGTGGCAAGTCCTGGCCCCCAGATTTCACGCATAATCTGCTGCGTGGTGACGACTTTGCCCGCGTTCTTTGCCAGCAGGCAGAGCAAGTTGTACTCCGTCGGTGTGAGATGGATTTTCTTTCCCGCCACCGTCACCTCACGCAGCGAATAGTTGATTTCAAGCGCCCCGGTGCAAAAATTCGGCTGCGCCGAGGGTAACACATTCCGCCGCAGAACCGCACGAATGCGGGCTAAGAGCTCGCCCATACCAAAGGGTTTGGTGATATAATCATCCGCACCGCCTTCCAGTAGCTCGATCTTGTCGGCTTCTTTGTCTTTCACCGAAAGCACGATGACGGGCACTTCGGAGAATTCGCGGATTTTTTTCAGCACATCGAGCCCGTAACCATCCGGCAAATTCAGGTCGAGCAGAATCAGGTCGGGTTTCTGCTTCACGACTGCATCGAGCCCCTCCACAGCATTCGCCGCATCGGTGACTTCGAAGCCCTCGGCCTCGAGGCCAATTTTGAGCAGCTTGCGTATCTGCTTTTCATCGTCAATGGTGAGAATGCGATTTGTCGCCATGCTATTTTTCCTCTGTTGCAACCTTGCGCGGCAGCAGTACCTCAAAAACGGCGCCGCCCTCTGGCCGGTTAAAGGCGGTGACACTGCCAGCGTGCAATTCGATAATCGATTTTGCAATCGGCAATCCCAAACCAGTGCCACCCGGGGCAGCCGCAGTCGAGCGCACAAATTTTTCAAAGACGGTATCGAGTATTTCAACGGGTATTCCCGTCCCATTATCGGCAATGATGATCTTGAGCATGTCGTCGGGCATCTCTGCGCACAGTACAGAAATTTCAATGCCCGGCTTGTTATGAGTTGCCGCGTTGGCAATAATATTGATCAGCGCCTGCTCGAGCAGCGTATAGTCAGCACTGCAGGCGAAATTCGTTCCCTGGAAATCGACGCGCACACGGCATTCTGCGAGCTCGCTGCTGAGCCTCTGCACTGCCTCGCGAATGATGTCACGCAGATCGTGGATTTCCCGGTTTAACCGGATTTTGCCCGCTTCGATGCGGCTCATGTCGAGCAGGTTACTGACGAGCACATTCAGCTTGCGGGCGGCGATATCCGCTTCTTTAAGAAGCGCGCTATGCGCTGCGGGATTATTCTCGGTGGATTTCAGCTGCATCGCAGAAACCGCCCCACGAATCACCGCGATTGGTGTCCTGAGCTCATGCGAAATCGAATTGAGTATCGCAGCGTGCAGTTTTTCCGATTCTTCCGCCACCCGCGCACGCCTTTTCTCCGAGGCGAGAAAATCGCGTTCGATGGTAATCGCCGCATGGTTTACGAACGCAAACAAAATCTCTTCCTGGTCGGGCCGCAGCCGCTGCCTTTTGGGCAGGCGAACACCCAAAACGCCGACAATCCCCCCTGTGCACACCATCGGATAGTAGGTGCCATTCGCGAGAGGCAAGGTGTCAGTGTAACGACCTGCCGGTTTCTTGTTCTCGAAAACCCAGAAAGCCACACTGCTTTCTTTGCTATTGAGTTTGCGGGTGCTGCCCGGCGCCGGCTGCAGATCGAGTTTCCCGCTTTTTTCGCGCAGGTTCAGCGAAACCCGCGCATGGAAGAACTCACTGATAAAGCGAATCGTGTTTTGTACCGTTTCGTCCAGGCTGGTTGAACGGCTGAGCAGGCGCGAAAAGCTGTAGACTGCAGAAACCCGTTCTTCACGCGTCGTGAGCACCTGCTCGCGCAGGCGCAGGCGCGCCATCAGGTTGCCCATCGTCATCGCCACCACGAAGTAAATGCCCAGCGTCAGAAAATCTTCGAGTTTCCCGACATAGAAGGTATAACGCGGGGGAATAAAAAAATAATCCCAGCACAGCGCGCTGATTGTGGCTGCAACAATCAGCGGCCCGCGGCCGACAAAAATACCCAGCGTCAGCACGACGGAAAGATACATCAGTGAAATCGCTGTGTAACCAAAGACATCGTGCAGCAAAAAACCAATGACGGTCGTCAAAGCAGTGGCCCCGATAGCAAGCAGGTATTGCCGCCGCGACGAGGTCAGATTCAGCGACGTGATGAAATCCACACCGGCTCTCTCGCCGTCGCGCTCTGCACTGCCCGAAACATGGATCTCGATGTCACCACTCAATGCAATCAAGCGATCGAGCATCGAGCTTCTCAAGAGCTTTTGCCACCACGGCCGGGGCGTCTTGCCCATGATGATCTGAGTGATATTCTTCTGCCGTGCGATGCGCAGAAGCCCTGAAACGACATCGGTATCCTGCACAGAAATGACTTCTGCGCCCAGTTCGCGCGCGAGACTCAGGTTTTGCATCAGAATCTTCTGCGCGTCAGGCAACAGAGTTTTTCCAACATCAATGTGCACTGCCAACCAACGCCCTTTGAGCTCAAAGGCTCGCTGTCTCGCCATGCGTATCAGATTTTCACCCGTCTGGCTTGGGCTGATGGCAACGAGAATACGCTCGGAGGATTTCCACGTGTCGCCGATATTTTTCAGCGTGCGGTAATCCTGGAGTTCCTGGTCGATAAAATTCGCCGTAAAATGCAGCGCCATTTCGCGCAGCGCGGTCAAATTCCCTTTGCGGAAAAAATTATTCGCCGCAAGTGTCGCCTTATCGCGCGCATAGATCTTGCCGTCTTCGAGGCGCTTGATTAGCTCTTCGGGCACGAGATCGACGACTTCGATTTCTGAGGCGAGGTCGATGAAACTATCCGGCACGCGTTCATGCACATGCACGTTTGTGATAGTTTCCACTGTGTCGGCGACGCTCTCGAGATGCTGCACATTAAGCGCTGTCATCACATTGATGCCGGCATCGAGCAGTTCGAGAATATCCTGGTAGCGCTTCGGATGCCTGAGCGTCGGTGTATTCGTGTGCGGCAACTCATCGACCACAATCGTGTTGGGTTTGCGTTCAAGAGCCGCGTTCAGGTCGAATTCTTCGACAAAAACGTTCTGGTATTCAATACGCGCACGGGGCAAAACCTCAAGCCCCTCGATCAGCGCCGCTGTTTCCTTGCGCCCGTGCGTCTCAACCAGCCCGACGACGATGTCGACGCCATCTTCCTTCATCCGGTGGGCAGTGCGCAGCATGGCGCAGGTCTTGCCGACACCTGCAGCCATGCCGAAAAAAATCCGGAGTTTCCCTCTTTTTGCTGCCTCTGTTTTGTTGACTGCCGAAAGCAGCAAATCGGCATTGGGTCGACTGTCGGCAGGCACTGGCATATTACAGCTTATCGAGAGCGATGTTCAGCTGCAGAACATTGACGCGAGCTTCACCCAGAATCAGAAATTGTGGTTCTTCCGTCATTTGATCTACCAGCGCATAAACTGCGCGTGTTTTGGCAGCGTCAAACTTTCTTGCCTGCGCAACGCGCAGTACCTGTAACCGGGCCGCTTCTTTACTGATATGCGGGTCCAGTCCGCTACCAGAAGCAAACAACAGATCCGCGGGCACAGGAGCTCCGCCGGCGGTTTTCGCCAGCGCCGCACGGCGTTCATCCACCGCTTTTTTCAAATCGGCGCTCGTCGGGCCTTTATTCGACGCACCTGACGCGACCGTTGCATAATCGCCGGCAGAGTGTCGCGGCCAGAAATATTTCTCGTCGCGGAAGCGCTGCGCGAGCAGCGCCGAACCCACCGGTTCGCCTTTGGAATTATACACGAGACTGCCCTCAGCCTTGTGCGCAAATGCCATCTGCGCGATGCCGGTGACGAGCAGCGGATAAAGCCCGCCGCAAATCACCGTCATCACGATCAGCAATCTTGTAGCAATCCATAAATCCTTCAGTTTCATAAATCCTCCTGGTTGGTGCGTAGCGAAGCGTATCGAATCATTAAACCCAGCCAACGGCGTTGATTGCCATATCAATCAGCTTGATACCCAAAAACGGTGTTAATATGCCGCCCAGGCCATAGATCAGCAGGTTGCGCAGTACGATGCGGTCTGCTGGCGCGGCACGGTAAGCGACACCCTTCAGAGCCAGTGGAATCAGCGCGATGATAATCAGCGCATTGAAGATCACGGCGCTTAAGATAGCGCTTTCCGGCGATTTGAGATCCATGATATTCAAAGCCGAGGCCGGTCCTGTGGCACCTGTGACGATATACAGACCCGCAAACAGCGCCGGCAGAATCGCAAAATATTTTGAAACATCATTGGCGATACTGAACGTCGTGAGCGCCCCGCGCGTAATCAGCAATTGTTTGCCGATCTCAACGATCTCGATCAGCTTTGTCGGGTTGCTGTCAAGGTCGAGCATGTTGCCGGCCTCGCGCGCAACCTGCGTGCCGGTGTTCATCGCGACGCCCACATCGGCCTGTGCGAGCGCCGGTGCATCGTTCGTGCCGTCGCCGATCATTGCCACGAGGTGCCCCTTTGCCTGCTCTTCGCGTATGCGGTTGAGCTTTGCTTCGGGTGTTGCCTGTGCGATAAAATCGTCGACGCCGGCTTCTGCGGCAATCGCCGCGGCGGTCAATGGATTATCTCCCGTGATCATCACCGTGCGAATGCCCATCTTGCGCAGATCTGCAAAACGTTCCTGCAGGCCGCGTTTCACCGTGTCTTTCAGGTGCACCACACCGAGTACTTTGTTGTTTTCTGCAACCACAAGCGGAGTGCCACCGCGGCGGGAAATATCTTCGACGCTGCGCGCCACTTCTTCGGGATATTTGCCACCACGCGCTTCGACGAAACTTTTGATGGCATCGGCGGCACCCTTGCGGATAATGCGCTCAGGATTCATCTCTGTCAATGGTATATCGATGCCACTGAGCCGTGTCACCGCACTGAAGGGAACAAATTCACCTTGTTGCGCCAGCATCTCGCGGCCGCGCAGGTTAAATTTTTCCTTCGCGAGAATCACGATCGAACGGCCTTCGGGAGTCTCGTCGGCCAGAGAAGCCAATTGCGCCGCATCACCCAGCCGCCAGATATCCACACCCATGGCGGGAATAAATTCCGAAGCCATACGGTTGCCCAGAGTAATAGTACCTGTTTTGTCGAGCAACAGCACGTCGATGTCTCCAGCGGCCTCAATGGCACGGCCACTGGTCGCGAGCACATTCGAACGCATGAGACGCCCCATGCCACTGATGCCGATCGCGCTCAAAAGACCGCCGATCGTCGTTGGTATCAGGCACACGAGCAGCGCAATCAGTACGGGAATCGAACTCGCCGTATTTTTGCCACCGCCTTCGGCCTGGCTGTACAGAGAGAACGGAAGAATACCCATCACTGCCAGCAGAAAGACGATCGAAAGAATCGAAAGCAATATCGTCAGCGCAATTTCATTGGGCGTTTTAGCGCGGATCGATCCCTCAATCAGCGTAATCATTTTATCGAGAAATGAATGCCCCGGTTCAGCAGTGATACGGATTTCAATGCGGTCACTGATCACCTTCGTGCCGCCGGTGACTGCCGACCGGTCGCCGCCGCTCTCGCGTATGACCGGAGCCGACTCGCCGGTGATGGCACTTTCATCCACAGAGGCAATCCCCTTAATGACTTCACCGTCGCCAGGAACCTGATCACCTGCTTCGCAGACCACGAACATGCCCTTCTTGAGCTCGCCGGCTTCTATGCGCTTCTCGACACCGTTTACCAGCAAGCGGGCTTGTGCATGCGACTTCGTGTTGCGCAGCGCATCGGCCCGGGCCTTTCCCCGCCCTTCGGCAATCGCTTCGGCGAAATTGGCAAAGAACGTTGTGAAATATAGCCAGAGGGTTATCTGCACGACGAAGTTAGAAACTTTGCCGTAGATCGCGTCGCGGATAATGAGCCCCGAGCAGAATAGCGCACCGATCGTGACAATAAAGATCACCGGATTTTTCATCTGCACAAGCGGGTGAAATTTTTTGAGAGACTCCCACATGGCAGATTTGACGATCTGCCAGGTGAGAACATTTCTTCTTGTTTTTAATGTTTTGGTATTCATATAATTACCATCCTGTTAGAATAATTTCGCCGCAGGCACCAAAAAGTGCTCCATAATCGGCCCCAGCGTCAGCGCGGGGAAAAAGGTTAAGCCGCCGACGATCACGATCTCGCCCACCAGCAACACGATAAACACGGTTGAATCTGTACGGAAAGTACCGGCCGATTCGGGCACGATTTTCTTCACCGCCATACTGCCGCCTATAGCGAGCACCGGTACGATCACGGCAAACCGACCGAAGAACATACAGACCGACAGTGCAATATTATAGAAATCGGTATTGGCGTTCAAGCCCGCAAAGGCACTACCGTTGTTGCCGGCTGCCGATGAAAAGGCGTACAGAATTTCGCTCAGGCCATGCGGCCCTTTGTTGTTGAGGCTCAAGCGCCGAGGCAAAGCACTGCCGCTACCGCGCCGATCAAAATCAGCGCCGAGGCACGACAATCAGCGAACATTGCCCGCCAGCTTCGCCCGCCTCGATCTTCTTGCCGAGATATTCGGGAGTGCGACCGACCATGAGACCGGCCAGAAACACGGTGATGATAACGTGAGTCAGCATGCCATAGAGGCCTGCCCCGACGCCACCGAACACCACCTCTCCCAGCATGATATTAAACATGCCAATCATGCCTGCAAGGCCTGAAACTGTCGTGCATCAATTGACCAGACCATTCGAAGCTGCAGTCGTGGCAGCTCCCCATAGCACACTGTTGGTGACACCAAAGCGCAGTTCCTTCCCTTCCATATTGGCAAGACCACCGAAGATTGGGTTACCGCGGTGCTCGAAGTAGAGCATCGTAACGAGTCCGACGATAAAGATCACAAACATTGCCGTCAGCACTGCGTAGCCGTGCCGGCGTTGCCGGATCATATTGCCAAACATCACGCAACTGGCGACGGGCAGCAAGAGAATCGCCAACATCTGCAGAAAATTCGAGAAAGGAGTCGGGTTTTCAAAAGGGTGGGCGCTGTTGACGCCAAAAAATCCACCACCGTTTGTACCCAATTGTTTGATCGCAATCTGCGATGCGGCTGGACCCAAAGGAATCTGCTGCGTTACGACTGCGGGCTCATTCCCTTTCGCAGGTTTTGCCGCCACTGCAGGCACGGCATCTTTCTGCACTTCAAGGGTTTTCACCTCGGTGTACGGCGTAAAACTCTGCACGACACCCTGAGAAGTGAACAAGACCGCAAAGACGATCGATAAGGGCAGCAACACATAGAGTGTAGCGCGCGTCAGATCAACCCAAAAATTGCCCAACGAATCAGAACCTTTGCTCGACAGCCCGCGTATCATCGCCAAAAGTGCTGCAAAGCCAGTCGCCGCGCTGACAAAGTTTTGGACGTTGAGACCTAAGAGCTGAACCAGATAGCTGAGCGTACTTTCGCCCGAATACGCCTGCCAGTTCGTGTTGGTCATGAAGCTGATCGCGGTATTGAGAGCTAAAAGCAACGGCACATCGGGCAGTTTCTGCGGGTTGAGCGGCAATTTCGATTGCCACAGCTGCAATGCAAAAACGATCAAAAAACCGATCAGGTTGAAAACCAGCAGCGCGAAGGCGTACTGTTTCCAGTTCATCTCGGCCGAAGGTTTAATACCTGAGAGCTTATAAGTGATGCGTTCGACCGGACCTAAAACCGGTGAAAGCCAGGTTCTTTCTCCCTGGAAAACGCGTGCCATGAAGCTGCCCAGAAACGGGGCGGCGAAAAGCAGCGTCGCAATGTAGATGCCTACCTGCAGATAATCACGACTTGTCATAATTCAATCCTCCTGATCTTAAAATTTTTCCGGCCGCACTACGGTGTATGTCAGGTATCCGAGAAGAAGTACCCCCGTGATCGCAGCGATCAGTAGCTCAGTGCTCATATATTCTCCTTTTCTTTTCAGGTTTCATATGCCTGAATATGTGTTCCAATGCACACCCCGCACGCATAAATGGTATTAAAAAGCCGCCGATTACATAAAAAAACTGCTAAAATGACGTTTGAAAGGGTTCCCGTAGTCAGAATATTCATCCGCATGCACGATGCCCGGCTGCATATGCGTTTAGCCGGTCTGCAAGTAGTGGGAGCGTTAATCAATAAAAGACAAAAAAGTCCATTTTAAAGGCTTTTTCAAAGCCAACCCGAACGCTTGAATTTATAGTAGAGCAGCAGGCATGCGGTTATGATCGTCGCAAGCGCCATCGGATAGCCAAACTCCCAGTGCAATTCAGGCATCACCTTGAAGTTCATTCCCCAGATTCCGGCAAATGCAGTCGCGACGGCGAAAATGCCTGCCCAGCCCGCGAGGCGTTTGGTGATTGTACTTTCTTCGATAGTCACCATCGAAAGGGTCACCTGCAACGCGGTACCGATCGTATCGCGAATTGCATCCACCGAACCATTGATGCGCGCGAGGTGGTCATAGACATCCCGGAAATAATGCTCGCTCTTCAAACAAACTTGCGGCACACGACTCGAATGCAATTTGCTCACCGCCTCGGCGAGGGGTGCCACTGCGTGTTTAAGTTGCACCATTTTGGATTTAAGCTCGTACAGGCGTTTGATACTCGATCTGGCAGAACTCTCCTGAAAGATTTCTGCCTCTATACTCTCCAGTTCTGACTCAAGCGCGTCCACCAGCGGAAAATAGCTGTCGACCACGGCGTCCATGAGCGCATAGAGTACAAATCCCGATCCCTGCTTCAAAAGGTGCGGTTCGCGCTCGCAGCGGTCGCGCACGCCCAGAAAGGCATGCTGGCTGTGGTTTCGCACCGATAGAACATAATTGGGGCCGGCAAATACAGCCAACTCACCGGAAATAAATTCGCCATTGATGAGCTCAATGAGATGCATTACCGCAAAAACGGAGTCGCCATACTCTTCAATTTTCGGTCTTTGGTGACCGTGACCTGCATCTTCGACCGCAAGATCATGCAACGCAAACTCCTGTTGCATGAGTCTGAGCTCATGGTCTTCTGCGTCGCGCAGTGCCACCCACACAAAACAGTCGGGTTGTTTCAGGTAGTCGCTGATCTCATGAATGGTAATTTCCCGGAGTTTTTTACCTTCCTGGTATGCGACGCAGTTGATGAGCATATAGTCTATTAACGGAAATCAGCGCACGCAGACTGAACCTTCCGCGCCAGTTTCAGGAACCGGCAGCGAGGGCACCTCCGGCGCCGCAGAAATCGTGTGCTCCCGCAATCATGCAACCGCCGCCTTGCCTTTTTCACCGGTCCGAATACGAATGATCGGCCAAACAGTCATCGCCTTTGCGTTGATCTTGAACAACGCATCTTCTGCATCCTGCAGCTTGTGAGGCTGAATTATTCCCGTAGTTTCATAACGACTCTCCCGTTTCAAAGCGTCTTCCGGCGTTGAATTTCGCCAAGCCCGCTTCTATGTACGGCCTCAATACCTATTTGTACTATCGCCTATTCGATACGCAGACACCGGGCGGGGTAATTACCGCCTTTCTTATACGTTTGACGCACTGCTCCGATTTTTTTCATGCCACATATGCACGGCCTGCTGCACGACCTCGGCATCACACTTTTAATCGCCACCGCAGTCGGCTATATTGTCGAACGTTTCAAACAGCCCGCAATTGTCGCTTACCTGATCGCCGGCGTGATCATCGGCCCCGAAATCGGCCCGCAGCTTGTCACGAATATCGAGAACATCGATACGATTTCCGAAATCGGATTAATTCTGTTGCTGTTTATTGTCGGCCTTGAAATGCAGCCGGCACACCTGGTTTCCATTCTGCGGAAAGTCTACATTGCCGGTATCGGGCAGTTTATACTGACGGTGCTTTCCGGCATGCTGTTTTTTGCCACGCTCGGATTTTCTCTGAACGGGCAGAACCTCGAAGCACTGTATCTCGCGCTCGCCTGCAGTCTCAGCAGCACGGCGATCGTGATCAAAATTCTCGCCGATAAGTCGCAGATCGACTCGCATGCCGGCCGGCTCACGGTCGGTGTGTTGCTGTTTCAGGATATCTGGGCGATCCTGCTTTTGGCAATTCAGCCCAACCTTGCAAGCCCAGGCCTGGCACCGATTGCGCTCGCGCTCGGTAAATCCCTGCTTTTGGTCGCAGTATCGTTTCTCGCCAGTAAATACCTGCTCGAAAAACTCTTCGAACCGGTTTCGCGCTCGCCTGAAATTATCATTATGCTGTCGCTCGGTTGGTGCGTCGCCGTCGCCGGTTCGGCACGGCTCATGGGGCTGTCGATGGAAATGGGAGCCCTTATCGCGGGAGTGGCAATTTCGAGCTTCCCCTACAGCTTTCACGTCAACGCGAAGGTAATGCCTCTGCGCGATGTATTCTTAACCCTGTTCTTTATTTCACTTGGCATGAAGATTCCGCTGCCCGAGTTTCGCTACCTCACCCCGGTCTTGCTGCTGATCGGCTTTACGCTGGTTTCGCGCTTTCTCATCGTGATTCCGCTGAGCCTTGCGGGCCGCACCAACTTTCGCAATTCGTTTATTGCAAGCCTCAATCTCGCGCAGATCAGCGAATTTTCGCTCGTCATCGTTGCACTCGGCGTTGACTACAAGCATATTGCAAAAGAGACGATGGGCGCTGTACTTTTTGCGATGGCATTCACCTCGATTCTGTCGGCGTACCTCATTAAATACAATCACCAGATTTTTGTCGCAACCGAAAAAATTCTGCATAGGCTAGGATTACTCAAGGTGCGCCACCACGGCGAAACAGCCGAGAACCGTGTCACAGGGCGCGCGATCACGATTCTCGGCTACCACCGCGGTGCGCAGGCACTGATCGAATTTATTTCGATACGCAAACCCGAATTACTGAAAGACCTGATGGTGATCGATATCAACCTCGAAAGCGTGCGCGAACTCAGCGCAGCGCACATCGCTCACTATTACGGCGACTTTGCTCATGCAGACACGCTGCTGCATGCGGGCGTCGCCGACACGCGCATTATAGTGTCGTCGATTCCCGACCTGCTGCTACGTGGTACTTCGAACCTGAAAATTACGCAGATGTGCCGCAAGTTAAACCCGCAGGCGTTTATTATCGCCAACGCAGACACGCACCAGCAGGTGATAGCACTCAGGCAGGCCGGTGCGAGTGAAGTGCTGCTGCCCTACTTTGAAACCGCTGCACACCTGACAGAAATCCTGCTCAATATCAGCGGCGCGGAAAATATTGCGCAATCGAAGGTTGCAAAAATCGCCGGCTGACCGGCAAATGTTTCAGAGCCTGGTAATCTGCTCGGCGGTGAGACTTGCCTGTTCGCCGGTTGCGAGCGTCTTCACGGCATAGACGCCGCTCGCCGCTTCGTTTTCCCCGAGAATCAGCACGCGCGGAATCTGCTTTTTTTCGGCTTCCTGGAACTGTTTGCCGAGTTTGCCCGCACCGAGGGCAATTTCACAGCTGAGCCCGCGCGCGCGCAGCGTGTTGGCTAGCTTCTGGGCATGCCCACCGAGTTTGTCGTCGAGAAGAGCTATGTAGATATCGACCGCGCGCGGCCTGTCGGTTAAGAGATTGTGTGTGCGCAGAAAATCCTCCAGCGTCACATCGCCCATGCCAAAGCCCACCGCATTCAGCGTTTCTTTACCAAACGCGCCCACGAGGTTGTTATAGCGCCCCCCACCGAAGAGCGAACGGCGGTTTTCAGGATGCGTATCGAATACCTCGAAAACGAGGCCGGTGTAATAGTCGAAGCCACGCACCACTGCGGGATCATACTCGATGAAATCGGCGAGGCCTAGTGACGCGAGTTCTTCCATCACTTCGATGACGTACGCCGCGCCGGCGAGGTGATATTTCTTTTTGAGATAATCGACTTTTTCGATCAGAAAGAAATCGAGTTCGGCCTTTTGCAGCGCCGTTACACCTTCTTTTTCGAGCATCTCGGCATAGGCTTCGGGTTTGACCTTCGAGCGTTTGTCCATGATGCGCGCCACGTTTGGCCATTTATCCGGTGGCAGCTTGAGCTCACCACCCAGAACGCCGTTGAGGATCTCACGGTGTGAAAGATATACCTTGAAGTGGTCGCTGCCGGCACCGTAACCGCGCAGCAAATCGACCGCGAGACTGAGAATCTCGAGATCCGCAAGTTTCTCTGACGCTGCGCCGAAAATATCGCAGTTCAGCTGCCAGTGTTCGCGCAGGCGCCCCTTGCCCGGCTGCTCATAGCGCCACACGTTGGGTATCGAGTACCAGCGAATGGGTTTTGGCGTTTCATGGAAGCGTGCCGCCACCATGCGCGCTACGGTCGGGGTCATTTCGGGGCGAATTGCGACCTGCCTGTCGCCGCGGTCTTTGAATGAATAGATTTGCTGTCCGACAATTTCCTCAGAGGTTTTAGCGAGATAGAGATCGACCGGCTCAACGAGGGGCGCATCGATCTGGTCAAATCCATATGAGCGCACGACGCGGTGCATGACGCCGAACATGGCTTCGCGAAAGCGCATGTCCGCCGGGAAAAAGTCGCGCGTGCCCTTATAGGGTTGCGTTGAGAGATATGCCATTAGCCGAGGTTAACCCGTTTCTGCGGGAATTCCTGCTCAATTGCGCGGCCGAGCGCAAACAGAATATCTTCAGAGAAGTTCGCGCCCTGCAGCTGCATGCCAATCGGCAGGCCTTCTGCCGGCCCCGGCACCGCCAGTGCAGGAATACCCGCGAGACTCGCACCGACGGTCAGCACGTCTGAAAGATACATCTGCACCGGGTCAGAAGTTTTTTCGCCGATCTTAAATGCCGGCGACGGTGTTGATGGCATCAGAATCGCATCGACTTTTGTGAAAGCTTCGTAATAGTCTTTCTGAATCAGCGCGCGCACTGCCTGCGCCTTGCCATAAAATGCATCGTAGTAGCCGCTCGACAGCGAATATGTGCCGAGCAGAATGCGGCGTTTGACTTCTGCACCAAAACCTTCGGTGCGCGAGCGTTCGTAAAGTTCCGCGAGGTTCTTCACATCTTTCGCACGGTGGCCGAAGCGCACACCGTCAAAGCGCGACAGGTTCGCCGACGCTTCACTCGTCGCCACGAGATAATATACAGGAATACCGAATTTCTGGTTCGGCAGAGAAACAGAACTCACCGACTTCACCTTGCCTTTGAGAAAATTCAAGGTTGCATCGAATGAAGCGCGCACATCGGCGGAAAGGCCTTCGAGCATTTTTTCATCCACACCGATTTTGAGATCGCTCAGACTGCCTTTCCAATTTTTGTACGCGCTCTCAGGCATCGTCGTTGAATCTTTCACGTCATGCCCCCTGATTGCATTGTGGATAATCTCGACGTCTTCCACTGTATGCGCCAGTGGGCCGATCTGGTCGAGGCTTGAAGCGAACGCCACGAGACCATAACGCGACACAGTGCCATAAGTCGGTTTCAAACCCGCAAGACCACAAAAGGCCGCAGGTTGGCGAATCGATCCGCCGGTATCTGAGCCTAAAGCCACCGGCAAAAAACCCGCAGCAACAGCGGCAGCAGAGCCACCCGACGAACCGCCGGGTGCGCGCTCGGTGTCAAAAGGATTGCGGGTAATCTGGAATGCCGAGTTCTCAGTCGAAGAGCCCATCGCGAACTCGTCCATGTTGAGGCGACCGATCGTGACGAAGCCCAGCGCCTGCAGTTTTTCGATCACCGTCGCCGAATAGGGCGAAACAAAACCATCGAGAATTTTCGACGCGCACTGCGTCACGCGACCGCGGGTGACGATATTGTCTTTAATGCCAATCGGAATGCCGTCATAGGGTGAAAGTGCCTTACCCTGGCTAATGCGCTCGGCCGACTTTTTTGCATCTGCCAGCGCCTGCTCGCGTTCGACAGCGAGAAAGGCTTTGATCTTAGAATCATGCTTGTCGATGTGCGACAGAGAAGAATTTAACAGATCAACAGGAGAGATCTTTTTCGCGGCGAGATCGCGCGAGAGGTCAGATAGCATAAGAGCGATTACGGTGGGCCGAACGCGGCGTAAAGTACGTAGGGAGGTTCCGCAAAAGCAAAAATCAGGTAACCGAGCGCACCCGAGCTACTTACTTAAACTCAAAGCCGGCATTGACCAGGCGCTGGTCCAGAACCTTCACCCAACGTATCGTCGCCAGCCGCGGCTCATTCGGCGCAATCAGAATCACGCATTCAGCGCCCTTCGCGACCTGCGCCGCCAAGGGGTTTGCCTGCATAAAAACCAGGCTGCAACCGCCGGCAGACGAATCGACCAGGAGACCGCTCAGCTGTGCTGCGAAGGTGTACTCAGCCTTGCCGAAGCCTTCTCGCTTAAAGGTGACCGCCGCAAAGGTAACCTGAGTCGCCAATAGGCGCACTTCGTAGCGGCGCTCTTTGACCATATGGCGCGCATCGTGCATGCCATGGCTATCTGCAGCTGCTTTGGGCTTTGCCTTTGCCGCACGAACTTTGCGCTTGGGTGATTTCTTCGCTGTCTTTTTGGTCGGCTTCTTCATGGCGATAAACACAATGCTGCGTCCGGTTTGCCCGTCAATAAAGATTGTCGAATTCCTGGCTAAGTTTGCGATACGTCAACGGCGGCGCACAAATGTCTCGCGTACCAGACGGCCGCGCATAGTGATTTTACTGCAGCCTGGAAAGAAAGGCAATACAGCTGGCACAACGACATAGGCAAAATTATTCAGGTCGCAGCCTTCGTTCTCTACCTCAAAATTGATCACACCCTGGGCACCGCGCGCGGTAATCACATTGTTAAACTTCTGCAGCTGTATCTTCGTGTCGCCCAGCGGGACAAAACTGTAAACCAGAGACCAGTAGCGGTGCGAAACCTCGATGTCTCCGATGACTTCAAGACCCACCCCCTCAGCCTTGGGCACGCCGTCCGAACCATAGATGACTGGCGTCATCGATACGGCATAATTCAATTCATTGAGTTTCACCGTCTGCCGGTTGCCGATACAGTTCATGCCCACAAAGACCGCGATTATGCATGCCAGTGCGGATCTCATCGTGTCCGCCTGCGGGAGGTTTTTTTGGGTTTTTCTTTTTTGACTTTCTCGCCGCGCCTGCCAGCCACAGGTCGAATGTGCAGCAGATATTTGCGCTCGGGCTCGACAAAGAGCGGCGGCACTGAATACCCCGACAACCTGATCCAGTCTTTGTCAAAGTAGAACAGCACCGCGTCAAATACATAACTGCCCACTTTCATTTCAGTGACCTGCGCATCGCGCGCACCCATCAGGGTCGAGGCGGTGAGTTTACTGTCGAATTTATACTGCTGCCTTTCATACCAGTCCGCGGAATTCGCAGTTGGCGTATCGAGAATATCGATCTCTTCGCTAAAGGGTGAGGCCTGCTGAGCATCTGGAGAAATTTTTGCGCCGCCGAGTTGACGCACATCACCCACCATTACAGGTCTATTATAGAGTTTCGGCTTCATCACGAAGGGCTGCCCGCATGCAACAAATCCAAAAACAGCAAAGGGGAAAATCCACCTCACCATGAGAACCTCGCCCCGACGGTCATGGCATAACTCGTGTCATTGGTAATATGCGCGAGAGTAAAAATACGGATCTTCCAGATATTGAATTGCGGGCCGAAGAACGCACGAAATCCGACCGTGGCTGCTTTGCCGGTTTCACTCAACGCAAAACTTGCATAATCGTTCGCCGATGTCACGCCGTTGACCGTAACCGGCCCCGTGATACTCGCCGCAATCGTCGCGGAGCTCAACAAATGGAAATCAGCGGCACCACCCACCACAAACGAAAGAAAATACAATAACGAAAAATTCGTCGATACCTCAAGCGGCATCACATGCGACGTATAAGCGAGCGAGAGAGTACCCGCCGGCTGGTAGTTGACAGTCGCACCGTTAGTCGTAAAATCGATGCTCGTGATCTTGCTCGCGCTCGAGGCGGAGATTGTCGAGGTCGCGTAGGTATAGCCGAGACCAATGTCAAGGCCTCCCCACGTAACAAGAGCCAGCGGCGTCTTGCGCATCGGCAGAACTTTGTACTGCACGTAAGCACTCGCGGACGTCGACTTGATCGAATAGATGTCATAGGTGAGCGTTGGCAGCGTCATGAACGATGCATAGACGTTGATATTCTTCGGATCAAACCAGCCGCGCTTTTTGAAGTTCATGTGCCGAAAACTGACGCCTAAAGTGGCACTCGCGCCGACACCCGTGCCGACATCGGGCACTGTCGAGCCACTGAACCTATTTTTTAAGGCCGTCAAATCGGTCGTCGGAACAATGTTGTTCACACCTACCGTCGCCCCTGCCCCTAACGAAAATACCTGCATGTTGGTTCCGTAATCCGCCACTGCACCCTTAGAAGTGACAGCGTAGGCCTTGGCCATCGAGGCCATTACCGACGACAAATTGCCCGTCTGGAATTTCGAGTTAATCTGGTTGCAGGTCTCAGTTTCGATTGTCTGCTGCAGCACTACCCCAGCAGAGGGCGCATTCACCGTTACAGGGCCGCAGGTGGTCAAAGCGCGCAAATCCGCCACCGTGGCAAAGCAGACGGCAACGACAAAAAGAGCATATTTCAACCCTGCCATGACCTTATCAATATCGGATTTTGAGAGTGTGAAGTGAAACATCCGCGCCCAAGAATGGGACGGGATTTGTCCGCGAGATACGACGATTTATGCCATTGTAGCTATGGGCTTAAGCCCATAGCTACAATGCATTCATCAAACGAAGTTTAACCGTTTGAGGTCAGCTTTGAGAACCTCAACAGCCTCAGCACTCTTGTCGAGTGCAGCTTTTTCTTCAGCCGTCAGTTTGATCTCGATGATCTTCTCAACACCGTTCTTGCCCAGAATCACCGGCAGACCGATGTGCAGGTCTTTGTAACCGTACTCGCCGTCGCAGTAAACTGCAACCGGGAACACACGGCGCTGGTCGCGCAGAATGCTCTCTGCCATCGCAATCGCCGAAGCAGCTGGTGCGTAAAACGCAGAACCAGTCTTGAGCAGCGCCACGATCTCGCCGCCGCCGTTGCGCGTGCGCACAACCATCTCTTCGATCTTCGCCGCAGTCAGGCCCGGGTAGTCAGGAAGCGGCACGCCGCCCACATAGCTGTAACGCGGCAGTGGCACCATCGTGTCGCCATGGCCACCGAGCACAAACGCACTGATGTCGGCCACGCTCACGCCTGTTTCCATCGAGATAAACGTACGGAAACGCGCTGCATCGAGCACGCCCGCCATGCCCATCACGCGGTTTTTCGGGAAACCAGAAACTTTCTGGAACAGGTAAACCATCGCGTCGAGCGGGTTAGAGATCACGATCACAAATGCATTCGGCGCCACACGCTTCAAGTTCGTCGCAACATCGGTCATGATTTTCGAGTTAGTAACTAACAGGTCGTCACGGCTCATGCCGGGTTTGCGGGGAATGCCGGCTGTGATGATCACGAGATCCGCATCTTTAATGTCATCGTACGAGTTGGTGCCTTTCAGGCTGTTCGAATAGCCATCAACAGGTGTCGCTTCATGCAGGTCGAGCGCCTTGCCCTGTGGCACGCCTTCTACCACGTCAAACAGCACAACGTCGCCGAGGCCTTTTTGCACTGCCATGAGCGCGAGGTTGCCGCCGATCTGGCCGGCACCGATTAAAGCAATTTTTGGTCTTTTATGTTCCATGTTTCTCCTTGATGGCCCTCAGGCCCCGCATTTGCGGAATGTCTAAGCAGATGCGTTTTGGCGGCGCGACACAGCGTCAACGCGCATCGCCTTGGGCGTCCCCCCTGCGGGGTCGGGCTGTTTCGGGCTTCGGTCGCCTGCGGCGACTACCCCTGCACATCCCTGACGCGGTTTGCAGTTATGGCTATCCATAACTGGGCATTGGGAACTGCTCTGCAAAAAAAGTCCGAGCAATGAGAAAAAAAGCCGGTTTTCTGGTATTTAATATATAGAGGATCAATGCAGTGCCGAAGCCAACCTGATTTCCTGAAAGAACGCCCGTCACAGGTAACCGATGTTTGGGAAGTTAAACTTCCGCAGCAAATTGCTGACTTGCTGCGGAAAACTGCCAATAAACGGCGATGCAGTTACTCCAGCGTAACAAGATATTGCGCTTTCAGGCTTGCAGAGAAGGAAAACCTGAAATGGCGCCCCCTTGTACTAAAGGGGCGTAGCGAAATGAATCGAAATCCAACCCCCGCAAATGAGCGATATCGGCACATGGTCTGCTTCTACGGCCAGGATATTCGGTTAATCAAGCTTGCGGCTCTGGCGTTGAATATTTCGGTTTCTGAATTCATCCGCATTGCACTCTGGCTATATTTGCCCCGGCTAGTTATGGATAATCATAACCGAAGATATGTAAGCGACGCCGAACTCTTCTGGTTCGGAATCAAGCGCTGGCTAAGCATACCACTACAATCGCTAAACAACACTGGGCAGCCACATATGCGACGCTTCCTATTCAGCGCCTTTCCACCCACACACTGGTGGCCACCTGTAAACTTTCACTTACCCGACGGCGCAATGCGGTTCTTGGCCACCGCATAACCCATGACACCCACATAACTGCGATACGCCTGCATTTGCGCCTCTGGCAATGGCGGCCCGGGTTTGGTTTTATGCCATTCGGGATCCTGACCCATATCATAATATCCCGCGAACTTTTCCGCGCCAAAGAGCAATACCAAATCCCGGGCATCCTGCCGGCAGATAACACCACCCGCGTGCTCAACGTCAATATACGCGAAGCGCTCGCCGCCTGAGAGCGCCGATTTGCCCATCGAGGCATGCGCGGTCTTTAGCTGCAACAGGTCGATCAGCGTCGGCAACACATCCAGCTCTGAAGCGATACGCTCATCCTTCTGCGCAGCCACAAAACCCGGCGAATAAATCAGCAACGGTATACGAAACGAATCGCGCCCCTGCTTTTCCTCAAACGCATGGTCTGCCATCAGCACAAACACCGTGTCCTTAAACCAGGCTTTTTCTTCTGCCGCGGTGAAAAAATCCCGCAGCGAATTGTCGGCGTAGCGCAGCGCATTGTAATACTTCGCCCGCGGTACCGCGTCTGAAAAATGTGCATTGCCGGCCGGTAGGGTGAATGGCGGGTGAGGATGTAGTGTATAAATTACAGATAGCACCGGCTTGCGTGCGGCATCGATTTCCTCCAGCGTGCGCGCGAAGGTAACATGGTCATAGATGCCCCACACGCCATCGTGCGCCGCGTCCGCGGGAAAACTTTCGCGCGTGAGAATTTTATCAAAACCCGCGAGGCGCGCAAAAGCATTAAACCCCATCGAACCGGCCTTGGCCGCGTACGTAAACATTGTTGAATAACCCTGTTCGCGCAGAATCGCACCCATGCCGCGCTGGAAATTCTGCTCATGTGGCGAGGTGATATAGAGCGAACCATACAGTGTCGGAATACTGCTCACCGCCGACGGCAGCGACGCGATTGAACGCCGCCCGGTTGCGTACGCATTGGTAAAGAACCAGCTTTTTTGTGCGAGCGAATCAAAGAACGGCGTCGCCCCGGTTTTGTCGCCATAGGCCCCGACACGCCTTGCCGACCAGGATTCCAGGATAATGAAAATAATATTTTTTTTCTTCGACTCACCCGCAGGCCGCGTCAGGCGATAGAAAGGCAATTCCGGCACAGGAAAAGTTTCGTTTTTTGCACCGATTAATTTTTGCACCGAACGAATGCTTTCGGCATCACCCATCACCGGAAAACCACTGCGATGGAACACAGCATAGAACGATGTGTAGACGCCATTGAGCGCAAAGTCGCCGTGCGCCTGGTTGAGATGCACAAACGCATCAGCGGGGCGCAGCGGCCTCCCCTGCACCCCCCCGCGGAACGCAACGATATTCAACAGGACAAAGATGACAAACAGCAAAACCCTTTTCGACACCGACCACGTTCCCCCAATCAGGGAAAACACAGGGGATTGATCAGCACCCTCGCGCCTCACCAGCTTGCGCCACGACCAGAAGAAGCCAATACCAGAGACAAGATAGAGCACAGGAATATATACATAGTCACGCATGCCCATCAGCGCGATGTCGATAAAGTTCTGATAAAACAACATCAGCTCGACGGTCGAATGTTTACCTGCCTGCCGGTAATACGCAAGATCGCCGATCAGCACCGTCAGACAATAATAGGTAATGATGCCTGCCAGCCACAGCGCAGCTTTTCGCAAGGCGGATTTGCGCGTTGCAAGGTAGAGAACTCCGGGCAAAGCCAACGCCGCCGCTGTCGTCGCTGCAGCGTAGCGCAAAAGAATCAACCACGCCACCGGCGGCGCGGCAGAGTTCAGGTATGCGATATGAAAAAAACAGCCGGCAAAAACCAGCATAGCAAAGAAGACTGCGTATGCGATGAATAGATTCAAAACCGGAAAATGTCCTTCGGAAAAATCGCCGAACTCACCGGAGCGTCAAGAATTTACCGAAAAGGCCGATTCTGCTGGCGATCACCAGATACCAGGGCCGGCTTCGGTGCACAGCGCCTGCCAGCCAAACGCCGTCCAGCCATTGCTGTACGTCAGGCGATCGCCGCAGCCAAGCAGTATGATGGTATCTTCGAGCGAAATGGTGTCGCTATTCATCAGTGTGATGAGAGTTTGCGTCGAAGAACTCGAGACGTTGTTTAATATAGCACCCGCAACATGCTGCGGCCCGATTCCCGGCCAGTCCATAGAATACGTACCAGCGACACCACCTGCAGGTCCAGCGGCGCCCGTCGAAGCGTTAAAGTACGCCTTTGGGCTGGTTGTCGTGGGTGTAATACCATGGTGCAGCAGACGAATCATTCCTTCGCGCGTCGAGATCGTCGGTCTTAGAGTATCGCCGGCAGGACATGACGATCCATAGGGTGGATCCGTAATCAGTGGCGCAAAGCCAACTCCGCTGGAACTACATGCCGATTTGATGGGCCATGTATAATCGTCGTTCCGGTAACTGAAAGCAATGCCTGTTCCCGTTGCATCGCGGTCCAGCAACTGCACAAGTTGAGCGGCATTAATCGAGGCATCTGAAACACTGATACTGGTAACAACACCGCCGGTGACCTGATTCACGATTGCAGTGCCACCGTCTGAATGGTATACATAGGGCGATTCGCCGATGATCACTTTTACACCAGTACCACATCCAGAACCCGCGCCCGTTACATTAATATCAGTCACCACACCCGAGCCGTTAATAATCGCCACAGCTGTCGGTGCCACTGTGCAGCCAACGACTTGAATTATCGGTGCAACTGCATAACCACAACCAGTACCAGCCGTTGCATCTGCTACCTTGACACCTCCGGTAACAGCACCTAAACCTGTTGAAATAGTGCCGAGATTCGCAGCGGCATTGCCCGCGACAATGGCATAAGCCGAAGCACCGCCGCCAATCTTCACAATTCGCCCGACGCTATAATTACTACCAGCCCCTATTGCGCTGCAGCCTGTCAGAACACCACCGGCCGCCTGCACAGTGCAAGTACCGCCGGTGCCACCGGCCCCCACCACCGGACATACGTTGCCCGTAGTGTATCCTGTGCCGCCGGCAAATGAGCTCAGGCCCGTACCCGGAGTTGTGTTAAGTGCCCCACTCACAGTCGAAGAAAGCACTGCACCCGATCCCGTTGCCACGCCGGCGATAGTTAGAGTAAGTGCATTGTTAGTATATCCTGCACCACCGTTAACAACAGTGACTGAACCGATACCATTGACGCTAACAGTTGCAGTGACACCGACGCAACCACCGCCGCTCACGCTAATAGTCGGCGCGGAGGTATAGCCAGACCCGGAAGATATTACGTTAATCTTAGCCACCTGCCCGCCGCTCACATAAGGCACCAATACAGCCCCCGAACCTCCGCCCGTAGTCACGAAATTTATGGTCGGTGGAGAAGTGCAACCGCTGCCGGGCGCGGTTACCGTAACACCAGTAACGGCGCCTACCGTTGCAACATTTGCGATTGCCAATAACCCGCCAGGAGCTGTAACGGTAATTTGGCCGCCGGCTGTCGGAGTATAACTCCCGCCACCCGTCATGCTAAGCGATGAAACTAATGTCGACATGGTCGCATAGCCGAGGCCCGAAGTTTTGTGGACGTAGTTGCCAGTTGTCGCCGGACAGGTCGCTGAAGCCAAGCCGGCAGCGTCGCTGCGGCAATACGGTGCAATAAGCTGCGCCACCATATCATGGTCGCCTGCGGGAAAAGTTAATGTCGACGTCTCCGTGGCGTTACCCAATGCGTCGATCATGTGCACCAGTTTATAAGTATCAACTCTGCTAATATTATTAAGCAGGTTGATCAAATCCGTTATGGTTGCATTATTTTTCCTGGCCGCATCGATAGTGCCATTCATTACCCCGACAAGGTTGCTAGATCTTCCGATGCCATTAATAAGAATGCCGAGTTGTTGGCCATCGTTGACATTATTGATCAGATCAACGAGGGTCTTCGGCGAACCAGTGACATGGTTAATAATGTTCACCATTTTGCCGAGACCTGTCGCTCCAGTACCAACCGTCGATGGAAAACCTCTAAATGCTGCACTGGTAGGTAGTTGAAACGAGCAAGAACCAAGAACCGCGGTCGAGCTAGCACCAGCTCCGCCGCCACCGGCAAAATTCACCGTTGGCGCGGCCCCTGCGTATAGCGGCGCACCGACGAGATCATAGCCGCTGCCCGGCGTAAGCACAATGACGTCTTTAACCATCTTATAAGCTGGGTCGGAAGGATTGGTCTCAATAACGGCGACCGCTTTGGCTGCAGTGCCGGGCCCAACACCGGTCGCGGTGAACGTCACTACTGGCGGGGAAGTATAGCCCGCACCGACGCAAGGATAAGCCGTACCCGCAATTGTACATGCCGGAATCGAAGAAGGTACCATGAGAGTCGTCAGACCATTATACCAGTTTGCGCCGTTATATTTGCCCCAACAATTGTTCCCGGTGATCTGGTTCACCAAATTCGCAGTTTTGGTCGTACCGGTGATAAGCATGCCTTTGATCATCGCCGTTAGATTCGCCATGTCGACGTTGCGCACCAAAAAACGCATGCTCTCGATGTCGTTGATGCCACCGGTAAGCTGCGTAAGCTTTTTGCCTGCTGCCAAGAGATCTGTATTCGACGAATCATCGAGTTTTGAACCGTCAGCGACCTGGTTCATAAGCCCACGGTTGGCGCAGGTGCCCGCACCTACCGGATTGTTATCGGCAACGGCTGTGTAACAGGCTAGCTTCAGCACAGCCAATGTATCGCCAAGGTATTGCACCAGATATTTTATCTTGTTACGCTTCGCTGGATTCCAGTTCGTCGGATCCGGCGCAACATTATCTATGAGATATGCGACCGAGGCGAGTTCCGTATTTGTCGGATTTGCCGTCAGGTTTGTGTACGGTGGATTATAGCCCGTCAAATCATTCACATGATTATTTGCAACATTATTCAGATTATTTAGCAGGACGAGAAGGTTATCGATGCCGCGGTTAGGAAACCACGATGCCGCAGGAAACTGCACATGATTGATATCATAGCCGTCATCAATATAATAGACCAAATCCATCATTCGATTAATATTGGATATGTAGTTAATTACGGTCGCAAGTTTCGTATTCCAAGCGCCGTTATCGCCTGGCGAGTTCCAAGCAGCGTGAACTGGTCCTTGCGGCAGGGTATAGTTTTGCAAATCACATTCCGCCTGTGTTGCAGTCGCAACAGAAACGTTCGTATAAGGGCCTGCGCAGTTAATTGCCGCGGGCGCCGAGTGCTCGAGCACGACCTTGAGGCGATCGATGTAATAGCGAATCTGCGCATCGTCTTGTGCAGTATTGTATCTTGCAGTGCGGTAGCCGTTGATCAGCGTGCCCATCTTCGCAGTATTTGTCACCTGCAGCATGATGCTGAGCAGATTTTGCAGGCCTTGAAACTGGTTATTAGCTTGTATATCAGCCCAGACATCGCCATTGGCGGCATATGTGGTGATAACATTCGCAGCACTCACGTAGACGCAGTTTGAGTTTGTGGCAGGTAACGCCGGGCACACATTTGAATCAAACGAGTTCAACAAAAATACCATGTCGCGCCCATCAAGCGTCAGGTTCATCAGGTTAAACAATTTCGGCGGGCCAATGAGTGGATCAGACGAAAGGTTGGGATCTCCTGAGGTTGGAGTATCAAAACCAGCCACAATATAGGCCAGCTTCATCAGAAATGCATAGTGCGAAACCGTCGCATCATAAACGCCGTCATTGCCTGAGTTAAGGGTTGGACCCGAAGTCGATGGGCAGAGTGGTTGGTTCGGATCCAGTTTGCCAGATCCATTCGATGCACAATTGAGAGTTACATAAGAATGGTTCACAGTATCGATGAGCGTCTGCAGGCCATTTGTGTTCGCCCCGTTGAGCAGCTGCACCATGATATTCGGCAGATGAAATTCTTTCCAGGTGCAATAGTTAAGTCCGGTCGTCGGCGAGTTTATCGGCGTGTTCAGCGGAACTGTGGCATCAAAGGTATAAGCGCCCGCAGCCGGCACGTTATTCGCACGCGTACAGCCGACGCGTTTTATGGCGAGAATCAGTTCGAGCGTGGTCGTAGCACCGATACCTTTGACGAGGTCGATGAGCTTATCTTCATTTACTTTTGAGAGAATATAGAGCAGGTCACCTACCGGCAATCCCGGCAGCGCGGGGTCGTTGGGGTCGTTGAGTAAAATATTAAGTTCTTTTTCACCGACGCGGCGTGCAAATTTACCGAGCACTTCGTTTTGCTGCTGCGTCAGCTTTACCTGCTCAGGAGGCGTCGCCCGACCGAGGCACTGGCTCGAGACAAGCACCAGAATCAATACGATGAGGCTTCGCCTCATCGTATTGATTCTGGAATTGTTTTTCGCGAGTAGCATCAGAATAGCCCCGCCGTATAACCGAGAAGAATAACGAGCCCGCTCTGCGAAAGCTTCGCCGACTGAGATTTAACGAGAAAATCTTCGCTCCAAGTTAATTGAAAATTGCCATTCGCGTCCTTTTTAGTCTCTGTGAGCGATCCGCGGCGGTTCAGGGTCACGTTATATTCCTGAATCTGGTAACCGATGCGCAAATCAAGGTAGTGACCGCTGGTAATATGCCACTGAAACCCGATGGCAGGCATAAAACGAAAACCGAAATCGTTGATAATACTTTCCTGCAAATTGGCCTCAACGTTATAGGTGACGCTATTACCTGATTCCACAGCAGAGTATGGCTGTGCCAATAAAGTGTACTTTCGTTTACCATAAACCAGCGATAAACCCACCTCAAAACCGATATAGGGCATCAATTTGCGGTCAAAAAGCCCTCTTTCGTACCAGTAAAAGAAGCTCATACCGGGCGCAACGGTCAAAAGGTTCTCATCGACCTGCACCTGCCCGTCATAAGTTCGTGTGGGTTGAATCGCGGCAGAGCTGGGGTCAAAATACGCAAACGGCCCGCTGATCGTCTGCGTGGTCTTCTTATACAGCGGCGCCATGTACGCATGAAACCCGATACGCAGGAACTTTTTGTCTTTGAGCGATTTGACGTTCCTGAGGCCCGGCAGCTGGTCAAGATTTACACCGAGTAAACCTTCGATGCCGACCATGTAGTTCATACCGCTATTCTGCACCAGCGACACGCTCTGGTTATTTGAATAGTTGGATTGACTCGCCTGGCGAAAAATATCCTGCTCTATCGAATTTTTTCGCGACTCACCCCAGTCACTGGTTTCTTTGGTGAGCACGATGCCGCCACGCCAGGTGAGTTCGCCCAGATAGAAATATTTTTTCCTCAGTTCAGCAAGAGCACCATCTACCTTCGGCATCTTGCCGATGGTGGAACCTTCGCCGGGTGCCGGAAAATCAGACGGCGGCGCGCTTTGGCCAACACCGAGCGGATTTGCCCCCGCGTCTGAAGGCTTCAGAGTCTGCGCAGACAAAGGAAAAAGACATAGTGCTACCACAACGCTGAGCTGACGGATAGCCGGAGCGTAGCGACAGGTATACATCAGAATACTATCCCCACCTGAATGAAGCCGCCGGCCATTTCGAATTTATTGACTTCTTTGCTTTTGAAGCCCAGTGAACTCAGAGGAAAAGTTCCATAGAGCGTATTACCCGCAATCACCTGCCCTACACCGTCTACGTCGCGGTTCAGATATACAAAACCGTAGTTGCCACCAATGCGGATTTCCATCTGCGTATTCCAGAATTTTGTAATCGGCGGCGGGCGGTATGTAATATGCGCACGAAAAATCGGACCGATGTCGGTGACGTTCGTTGAATTTGCGCTACCCTGCAAAACCCTGCTCGACAAAGGCTCCAGCGGAGGGGTCGGCGTAATCGGATCCGTTCGGACAGCCTTAAAAGCAATTTGCTGGGACGTTGAAAGAATCATTGCTCCGGCAGCACCACCGAAGCTCATGCGCCCCCATTTGCGTGTTAAAAAAACATAGTCATAGGATAGTGAAGGTGTCAGAATCCAAACATCCTCGTTCATCGTCATTTTGAACGAGTACTGCCCTTTTCGAGAAACCGGATCGACAAGACCCAGGTAAGCCATTTTACATCCAGTCCCAGAGCAACCGGTAGATCGATCTTCCAACGTCATCGTCGTATCAACATCGATAGTTTTCAGGGGAACAAGCCCGGCTAGTCCAAATTCGAGCTCGAGCTGGTGTTTTCCAAAATAGAATCCGAGAGACAAATTTCCGGTTGGCAGAAAGTTAGTCGGCGCTCTTTGTATCTTCTGACCGGTAGTCATCGAGAAATCGGCGTTCACGTTAAGCACCTTCATATTCAAAGGATCGCCGCCGAATGCACCTTCGATCTGCTTGATGACACCCTGGAATTCAGAACCCAAGTTGAAGTAGTTTACCGTAGTCGAAGCCTTGATATACCAAGTGTGTGTGAAAAATGCGCGGTTGGCCCGGGGGTCAAGCTGCGTGATCGAACCGATGCTGCCTTCTTTATAGACATCCTCAACCAGCGCCTCGTCGGTAACCAGGTTGCCCTTCGCATCGATGCGTTTTTTCTGCGTCTTTTGCTTGAGCTGTATACCTCCGGCCTGCGCGCTAATCGCGTGCGGAGACACCAGACACACCACTGCGGACACAGCGATGGCTGCCGAGAACAGGCGAGAACATTTAGTGAACACGTGTTTATTTATTATGCTCATATTGCCGTGCTCAGTGCCAAAAAAAGTGCCGGAGCAATGCCCATGTATTCCTGATCCGCTGTGCCTGAAACTACTTTCTGGTAGATATTCTTATTTTGTCCCGCCTGCTCCTGGAAAATGCCATAGTTGTCGTATGGCAGAAATCCATATGTAAAGGTGGCCGAAGCTGCGACAATCATGTGCAGTCGGCCGCTTAGCCTGAAACGAAATGCGAGATCGGCGCGGCCTGCGGCCAAAAAGGCCATGCTATACGATTGCATTACCGAGCTTTTGATTAAATAGGTATCGCTGTATACGCCTGCATTCACATATTGCGGATTCAGCGCGAGCTCATAATTACGCTGCCCGCTCTGCAGCTGCACCCCCCCTGCAACCCGCACCAGCACTGCCATACCGCTTTTTTGCATACCCTCGCTGGCCAGTTCGAGCGTAATACCCGACATGGGAGTAAGACTGTAATGCCGCTCTGTGGCGGTCAGCGACCCGGAATAGGTCAGGTCAGTCAGCGCCACATGCGCAGCTTGTGCGTTCTGGTAGCGAAAGTTGCCGGTCGAGGTTAAGAGGTTCTTCGTGGGTGAATATACAGCATCGAAAGACGCAGTGATTGAAAACGAACGCCACGAGGGCAGGAATGGCAAGCGTTCAAACGGTAGCTCCCACTCAATGCGCATTGCCGGTGCAATAGTGACCGGTGCGCTATTGTCGCCGAATGTCGCACCGCTGCCCTGGTAAATAACCTCGTTCTGTCGCAGAATATTGCTGCCGGCAAAAGCAGCTGCATCCGATACGGCTGTCTTATCGGATATCAGAGCCTGACTGCCGAGATAGATATTAAGAAATACAGGTCGTTGCGCTTGTACAGAACCCTTCTCGTCAACTTGCGCGCTCTCACTCTTCTCTGCCCTGGGTTTCGTGAGTTCGACCCTGGTGCTCTCGCCCTTGATAACTACCGGTTCTCTTACAGGCTTCTCCGGGGCAGCCGCAAGCCTGGCAGCGAGCAATGCGGCGAAAAGAAAGCCTTGCGCTAGACGCAACTGACCGGCGCGGATAAGACAGCTCATACAGGCAACCTGGTGCAAGATATAAACCCGGTGGTTATTGACACTCACTACCCCTGTCTTGCCCACGGACTATGAGACGCGATTCACCCGACGATAACGACAGGTAAGAATACTGAAATCTCATAGAAACAACCCAAATCTCAGCATAATTGCCGGCAAAATCGCAAATGTGTTTTGCACTGCATCAATCCCCAATGCTGCGGATGTCTGCGTGTATGCGGTCGTACCACCTGCGACAAAGTTCGTATAGCCAACATTTTCAATACTCGTGAACAGAAATGTCGCTGTCGCACCCGCCTCAAGAAACCAACGCGCCAATGGCCTTTCGTATCGCAAACTGACGCCAAGCACCGGGCCCAGCGCATAATTTGACTGTGTTTTGAGCTCGCCCTGCACGACGCGCGACTGCGAGACCTGCGCGCAAGGTGCCGAAACACCCGTGGTGCACCGTGCACCAGCAAACTGCGTGGTGACTGCAAAAGACTGGATATTGAGACCGAACTCACCGATGAGAGACAATTCGCCTTGAAAGGCATTACCGATTTTTCTACCGATTGTCATACCGACTGCCATGTTAAAGGAACGCAGGTTGGTGCGCACCTCTGTATCATAGAGGGCAGTGCCACTGCTGCTGACAAAATTCACCGCAGCTAAAGGGCAGTTTGTCGCATCGACGCCGGCGCAGGTCTTTGACTCTCGAAGCTGCAGGCTGCCCAGGTAATATGCAGAAGTCTGCGGCACTACACCCGTCAGCGCCGAAAATATACCGAGCGAATTATTACCCCAGCCCCACGAGAATACCATACGTATCTCAGGTAGACCAATCAAGGGGTATTGCGCGATTTCATTATCGCCGCTTGCCGACCAATTGCTGGCATAATCTGTGGTCCCGGTGCGGCCAACCAGCGGCTGCCCCCCGGAGTTCGTAACGAGCCTCTGCAAATTGGATGTCAAAGTGCTGTTCAGCATAGAATTCAGCTGCAACCCATAGCCGATGGATTGGCTGATGCGCGCGTACAAAAATCCATTCAGCAAAAATAACGACATAATGATAAGCACCGGACCCGGGGCCTGTGGTAGTCTGATTTTTGAAATCGTACCGCGGATCATACGCATAGCCAGTCGCCCTTGTTCAGTTAGACGTTAGATTATCGACAACTACGCCATCCAAAGATCACGAATTAGTCTGTGTCAAAAGGAAAAGGGCCGCGAGCGGCCCTCTTAAGGTTCTGCTGATTATCCGTGTCAGGCATACTCCATCCTGACACGGTAAGCTTCCCGATCACCAGTACATGTAGGCGCGGCAGACGGCTTCGAAGTCTGTCGTGGTGCTGGGACCATAGAACACTCCGTCGCCGCAACCGATCAGCGTGTTGAGATCAGCCAAGCTGACTGAATCGGAGTTCATCATGTTAATGACTGTTTCAACAGAGATCGGGCCGGTGAGGACGCTCATGACATTGTACGCAAGATGCGCCGGCCCAACACCGGGGAACACCCCACCGTTATAGGTCGTACCATGCACGATCAGGCGAACCATCGCTTCGCGCGCAGAGATCGTGGGTACGTTGCTACCGTAGTTGATTGAGCCAGTGCTCACCGGAGATTTTTCCGTGTTGGCGAGTACGTTTGCCAGGTTATTCGCCGCATCCGACATCGTAATCGCGATCACTTTGCCCGCTACCGTCGTTGTGCCCACGGTCAAGGTCGCAGCGTCGCCGCGGCTTGTGCCGGCAGAAAGAATCACACGCGGATTGCGCACACAGAGAGTACCGGCTGTACCTAAGGCAACGGCAGTTACCTGACCGCCTGCGGATATCGTTACCGCACCTGGCACTGGCGCGGTGCCAGAGCAGCTACCCGCTGCAATCGTGGCGGTAACAACACCGGTATAACCGCAACCCGAGTTGGATACAGTGTAGCCCGTAATCGTGCCGGCAGCATCGACTGTCGCATATGCCGTCGCCGCACCACCGATCGATACGGTCTGGTCGATGATATAGTCGGCACCGGCCGCACCCAACGCATAAGCCGTAATGTTACCGGCAGCACCGACGGTGGTAATTGTCACCGTGCCGCCAGTACCACCCGCACCAATCAGCGGGCAGGTCTGGCCCGCAACATAGCCCGAACCTGGGTTCAGGTTACTGAGCGTTGCAATGGGACCCGCAACGAGCGCTTTGGCAGTGGCGCCACCACCACCCGCAATCGACACCGCAGGAGGGCTCGTGCAACCAGCACCCTGGGTGTCAAGGTTGATCTTGCTGAGACCATTGATGTACGCGTTGCCGGTAATGTTCGTACAAGCACCGGTGAAAGTAATGTTTGGAAATGCAACATAGCCAGTGTTCGCGTTATTATCCACAACATAGAGCGAGCGGTGCGAAACCGTGGTATTACCACCCGATGCGGCAGCTGGAGCACGGTTTGCGAACGGTGCAGTCACCGCTGAAATCGCGGCCGTACCGGCCGAAAAGCTCGGCACGGAGCCCGCAGCGCAACTCGGATCGGTGAGCGCCGGAACCGTCATGTCAACCCGAGTTACAGATCCTGTGCCCACAACTGCGGTTGCCGTCGGGAGAGTGGTACAACCACCAACGAAGCTGACCAAAGGAGCTCCACCATATCCGTTCTGCGCAGTTCCATTGGTCATCGGCAGTGAACCTAAGAGAGCATTCATCGTCGCCTGACCAACACCCGAAGTGGCTGTGGGTTCAGATGAGATGGCTACTATTGTACCGCCACCCAAAACAGCCGCACTGGTCGTAGTGATCGGACCACCGCCCGGGGTTGACGTTACAGTGAACGATGTACCTGGAACTGGCACTGTCGCAACGTAGTACAGTTGATTTGCATTGAGTGGGGCTGCAAGCGTTGCAGCACCAGTCGTCGAGAAAATGACCTGACGGCCAACGGTGAGAGTATGCCCAGCCGCCGTTACCACACCAGGAGCGCCGAGCGTAATTGCCGTTACGTTGCCCGTACCTGCTGCATTGTACGCCGCCTGCTGGTTATAAGGAGCCATCAACTGTGCGACCAGATCCTGATCGGCCTGTGGATTGGTGTCGAGTGCTGTCTCAATCGCCGGATTCAGCTGCTGAATAAGCGAAGTCAGTTTATGCACTTCTGCTGCAGGCGGCTGATCGAGTAATGTTACAAGGTTCGCTGTGGAGCCGCCGTTGTTGTTGTAGGGATCAAGTACCGCATTCAGCAGCGCCACGACGTTACTGGATTTCTGCACGTTGTTGATGAGGTCGCCCAACTTCTGCGAATCTCTCACACCATTGATCACGTTTGCGAGCTGCGTCATCGCCACAGTGTGGCTTGAGCCAGAGATGTAGTCGATCATGTTGACGATTTTACCTTTGCCAATGTTAGACATTGGCCCGGTGCCCGCGCTCTGCGTGAGACCGCGCGTGCTGGAGCATGAACCCACGACCGCAACGCCTGTCGCACCGGCGCCGCCGTTCACTGGGTTAATAGTCAACGCACCCGAAGCATAGCCTGAGCCATCGTTCGCGAGATTAAGACCTGAGACCTGACCGGACGAGTTTACAGTTGCCACACCGATTGCATTCGTACCACCACCGGTGAAAGTCACTGTCGCACCCGCGCTATACCCAGCACCTGGTGCGGTGACAGATATACTGACCAAACCATTATTTGCTGTCCAGCAATTACCGCTGGGGCTCAGCACTTTGACGAGCAAGTCACCGACTTTACCTGTGCCAGTTGTGAGTGGGCCTGGGTTAAATGGACCCGGCGTATTCGAAACAGTCTGGCCAATCGGCATATAAGTGATCAACTTGGCCATCTTGATGATTGAGCTGACGTTGTTCATGACCCACGACAGATCATGCGGGTTCAGACCCGGATAGTCGATGATTTTGACCAGCTTCATGCCTGCTGCGCTATAGGTCGAGGTTGCTGCCGCAAGGCCCGCACAGGTTGCGCAGGTCGCAGAGACGCTATCTTCAACCTGTGAGCCAACAGAAATATGGTTAATAAGGTCTTTCATCTGCGCAGGCAAAGTGCCGTTTATCATCGCAACCAGGTTCGCTGTGGTCGATACGTTTTGCACCACATAGACCAGAGTATTGACGGCGTTGTTTTTGGGCCCCCAGAGAAAACCGTTTCCAGCGGTTGTGGTAGCGCCCAAATCACAAGCACCCGGCGTACCATAGCCGGACACGGGTGCATCGCTGCAACCCGCCGGCAGAGATTGGCTGAAAATGCCATTGATAATCTGAGACAGGTTGCTCGTAACAGTTACCTGATAGATGAGGTCAATAATCTTGTCAGTGTTAGTTACTCCGTTGATGAGTTGCGTCACCTTGATCGGGCCTTCGGAAGCCTGATTCAGGTTTGAAATCAGCTGCACCATTTTGTACAGATATGTACCCGCGCTTGCAGCAGTCTGTTGTATACCTGTGTTATCAAAGATGCGCTGGCCATCGACCACCTCGCGCAGGCGCGTAATATTCGATATCGGGCTCACGTTTTCGAGCAGTTCGGCCATACTGTTGACCGGCAGCGCGTTAAGGTAAATTCCCGTTAACGTATTCGTGCTTGAAATAACGGAAGTAACATAGGCGGTGATATTTCCGCAGCCTGCGTCGGTGACTGTTGGCTGAGATGTGTAGCCGACACCCGGCGTTGCAACAGCGATATACGCAAGTGGTCCGCTGGCGCCTGCACCTGTAAAGAAGCCCGAAGCAGTTGCGTCCGTCGTTGCACCACCGCCGGTGATCGTGAGCACACCTGTACATCCGGTAAGAGGAACGCCAGCCGTGTCAACCGGTGTCATTGCATTTAACATCTGCACAAGGTCGGTGACGTCTTTACCATCTTGAATGAGCAGAACCAGTTTCTGCGCGTTTGATACAGTATCAATGAGCGCCAGCATTTCAAAGTAGTTTGCCGGCGTAATCGTATTGATCATATTTACCAGACGGGCCATGCCCGTGGTCGTTACGGGGTCTGACAGCGTAATTGCTGCGCCGGATACCGTTGAGCAGCTACCTGTACCGTCATTGGCAATCGTAATGCTGGTGATCACACCTTCCACGATGACAGGGTGCAGAACCGGAGCTGATGTGCAACCGGGCCATGCGTTGGTAATCGTTACATCAGGATGGTATCCTGACCCTGTGCCCAAACCACCGAAGCTGGAAATACGCCCGCTTGCCATATTGACAGTGATCGTCGCACCACTGCCTGCAGTTCCATAAGGCTGGGCTTTAACTGGCGAGCCCCAGGTTTGCTGGCCACCGACCCATTTGTTCGTCGGCCCAATGGCAGTTTTGATTGTTGTCCATGTTGGGGCATCTTCAATACCATTTATGACGCCCGCCAGTTTCACCGGATCAGCAACCTGATTCACAATCGGCGCAAGAACGGTAACGACATTACCGACGGGCGCGATATGGCTCACGGTGTAGCCCATCTTGGTGCAATCGGTCACGTTTTCGAGAATCGGACCGAGCTTGTTAGTGATATTCGCCACGGTTACATTGGTAATCAAAGGCTGTAAGCGAGCCGTAATATCTGCGTAAGAGATGGTCTGAATCGTTTCGATCAGTTTGTCAGCATAGGCGACACCAAGTGCCGGCTTATACATGATCATGAGAGAAAGTTTACCGGTGATTTCTGCCGGCGTGAGCGCAGTTAAGAGCGCGCAAACTCGCCCTACAGCCGCGCAGTTCGCAGAAACAGTTTCGCCGTCAACCTGTGCGACCACTTTTGCCATGCGCTGGATATAGAGCAGGTCATTTGCGCCAGAGACGTTGCGCGCGAGGTTAAAGCCAGCCGGGCCGAAAAGCGCCACCATTTTGGTCTTCAGCGTGCCCGCCGATTGCAGCATATTCACAATCGCTGCGAGTTTTTTCACAACGTCAATATCACAAGGGCCTGTAGTGTGAACCGGACCGCCGCCGCAATAGCCGGGGGCGCCGGGGAGATTTGAACTGACGTTATTGGGAGCCTGAGCGTATGCATCGACATTCTTGAGGAGAGAAAGAATGGTGAGCGAGCCAAGACCCGTTTTACCGCCGGGGCCCTGCTGGCCCGCGACCGCAGCAGTAAAGTCGTTACCGACAAGGTCGATCATTGCCTGCGGGGCTGCAACGGCATTAATGAAGTTTACCATATTGGAGATGCCGACACCATATGACAGTACATTGAGCGAATCCTGACCAATGCCGGCGAAAAGCGCGTCTGCTTTCTCCTGACCGACAAGAGACACCCATTCTTCATAGGTCGGAGCAGGTTTATTCGCATCGGCTTCCATGTTCTTTGAGAACTGGGTTTGCCCTCCACTGCGCGAGCAGCTCAGCGCAAAAAGCGCTGCCATCGCTAGCGAAATGGCTATTTTTAAGTGTTTTCTAACCTGGCTCATATTGTCTCCTGCGGTACAACTCTGTTGACTTAGACGTGAACTCTTGTACACCCACGACAAATCGTGAAGATTTGCGTAGGCATACCCGGGGCCACACTAAGCCTGTATATAACTATATGCCTTGGGAAAGTTCTTGGTGCCAAAAAAAGTGAACAAGTGTAATTGTTTTGTTGGGGTGGGTTGCCATCCCTGAAAATCCCTGGTCACTCGCTCTAAGGCGGCCCCCCTGTAAAGGAATAGCAGGTTCAGCCGCGCATCTGACTCAGCTCAAATAGCTCTGCCCTGCTAAGGACAGCTGGGTTGCGCCTGCGACGGCGGCCCCGAGTGTCAAGCCACCCGACCCTGGCTAACAGTCTCCTTTTTCAGGAAACTGCTGATCAGATCCCGCCGGTTTGTGTCTTTATGATCGTGCCGTTCCTGCCTACTGCTAACCCGAGGGTTGCGGTAGAAAAACCAGTCCCCTGCAGAATTTGCGATACTGGGGAGACTTGTTGGCCCCAATTTAATCCACCGTCGGTGGATTTTAAAATAACAGCAATATTGGGGAGCGAGTTGTCATAGCCGACTGCATATAAATTGGATACATTTGGCGCCGCAAAATCCAGCGTTGCCCGGGCTGTAAAGCTCGGAAACATATTGGCCGACTGGCCCGCAACGTTCGGAATAAAGTAGTTGTTGCCGCCATCAAGACTGACGCGTATGGTTTGCCCGTACGGGTTCACAAAGGAACCACCACCGAGAACCAGATTGGGTGCAACATACAGGAGTGCCCGTGGAAAGCCTTGCAGTGAGAATCCCGGCAAAAGCGTTGTTGTCGCCGGTATCCATGGAGTTGCTCCACCGTCTGCGGTATATACACTCTGAGCGCCGGCAAACAATGCGCCGTTGAAGCTATCGAAAAACGCAACAAAACTCTGAAAGACGGATGGTGTGGTATGCGACAGGCTCCAACTCGCCCCGCCGGTCGTAGTTTTGATAACTAACCTACCGCACGTGACGTAGCCAGTATTTGCATCGATGAAAGAAGCACTGCGCAGCGCACCTCCAAGGCCTGAGCCGCATAGGCTAGTAGTATCAAAGGCGTTGGATGTAATATCACTCCACGCAGGCGAAGCCGCACTGGCGTTAGCGGTCTGATAGATGTTTGACTCCCCTACCCCATACCCGGTGGTGCTCGAGGTAAATTGAACTTTAATCAGGCGCTGCGTACCTGCCGTAATCGCCGCGGCTGACCAGGTCTCGCCGCTATCCGCAGACTGTAGCAAAACCCCTGAGTCGCCGGCAGCGTAAGCCCGACTACCGCCAGGAACAAACGCGACTGAATTCAAATGAGTTGATGTGCCAGAGGTGACTGAATACCAGCCAGTCGGAACCACCGCCAACTGCACCGTAAAACCGGGGGATAAGGTAAAATCCGTTGCAAGATTGAACCCCTGTGCATCTTGCACAAAGCGTGAGACTTTGATTTGGTATGTCGCACCCGCAGTCAGCGCAGACGCCGGCGTCAACGTGGCCACCGTGTTTCCTGATGACATCGCAGCCAGATTGGCAGCCATCGGAACGCATGTGGCAAAGCCATCGGCCGAGACTTGTATCAAGCCCGAGCAACCTGTTGTAGTCATAAAAACAGGGTTCATGGCCCGGGAGAACGTAACCACAATGGGCGTGCTTGCAGCGACGTTAATATCTGCAGCCGCTGGATTCGTCGCGAGTACCGTAGGAGCAGGCACCGGGGCAATTGCGGAGATATCCAGCACTTCATGCCCCATGGTGTAGGCCGCTGCATAGACAAAATTTCCGTTGACCTTGATCTGCTCATACGACCCGAACATTGCCGTATTATTCGCCACTATACTATCCACAAGTGTTGGTGCTGCGGGATAATTGTCCGTATAGCCGACCAGAACCCTGCTGCCGTTTGGCGCTGGCGTACTCAGGTAGCCGCCAATGATAATTCGGCCCAAAGAAACATCCATGGACGCGACACTGATTCCAACTGGATTTGCCACTGACAAACTCTGCAAACCCGTGATATTTGTTGGTGTGCTCAACTGAGCGATTGTCAAGGCTCCGTTCATGTCCACTGCGTAGATCCGGTTACCCGAAATCTGAACTTCCGTTACGCTGCCGGGAAAGCCAGCGGTCGTGCCCTGCAGAGAGAGAGTAGCGGCATCATAAATCGAAATCGCACCCGACTGAGGAACATAAACAAAGCCTGAGTCTACTGCTAAAGCAGATGCCGGATTAGGGATAACAGTCGTTACAAATGTTGGAGTCGTGGGCGTCACGGATGGGTCAATCTTCACGAGATAATTATTCGTACCGTCTGACCCGATGGCAAATAAAACCGAACCCGATTTCGCAAATCGACGCACTCCACCCATTCCGACAGGATAGTTTAGAGACCCCACATATACAGGTGAGGTTGGACTGCCACTGTTACCGACATCGATAATGTGTAACTTATCCGTATTGGGAAAAATTTCGCACCATTGGCTTGCGTAGACGTAATTTCCAACCCTTGCAACGGCGTTGAAGACCCCAAGCGAAGTACAGCCAGAAGTCCCGATGTTCAGATTGCCTGATTGAAAAGACGCCGCAGGATTTGTTGAATCAAAAATAGTTACTCCACCATTCATAATCCAATTGCTTATATAGTCATATTGATTTACTTTATCGATGTTAAATACATAGTTGCCGGTCGCTGCGAAACTGCCAACAACATAGAAAGTAAAATGGTTAATACTCGCAACCAGGGTTGAACTCGCGGCCGCCTGCTGTGAGGTAACCGGATAATAGAGCCTGTCGTCTTGCGATGTCCACACGCGCGCAGTGGCCAAATTACCACCCTCGGTCTGAATCGTTGCTGCATTATAGTTGAGAGTCAGCGCTGCCGGGCAGTTGAAGTTAGGCCAGAGGGCTGCAAATCGAATTGCATTCCACTGTGGATTCTGAGATTCGCAGGCGTCACTTTGTGTACGCCCAGTTCTGCATTGGCTGTAATACTGATGAGAGCATCAGAAGTCAAAGCACATGCAGGAATATCAAGCCGCGCACCTGAGGGCAGCTCTATTGATCCAGGCGTTCCAGCCTGAAATAGCTTAGCAACGGTGTCCGCGGGTGCCGCAGAGCCAGTGATGTTGACTTTCTCGCCAATTTTGACCGATTTACCAATAAAAATACCGGTTGCTGTGACTTTCTCATTGATGCGCAGCTGCGCATGGGCAGCATAGATATTTGCAATGATATGGGCATTTTCCCCGACCAGCGCGGCGGCGTGATGCAAATAACCTGCACTCTCGACGTAGAACATTAAATCATTCGAAATACCAGAAGCGGAACGAACTATGGCCTTTCCGCTTATTCTGAGTCGCCCTTTAACCAAAATGATGCACTGAGCGCTGGCCGCGCATGAAAGAGATGCCTTTTCAGCAATCGTCACGTCCTTAAAATGATAAAACCCGCCGGCTAAAACTAAACTCCGTTTTTCGTGCACGACTAAATTGCGATAATTACCCGCAAGCAGAGGCGTCACGGTCAAAACGGGGTCTGCTGCCCCGGGTGTGCCAGAAAGAAATGGTGGCAATTCTGGCAGAAGCCCCAGCGGATTGCGATTTGGCGCAATCACTTGCCGACCGATCACATAAGAATTTGCCTCAAGCCTTGCCGGAACATTGGCTTTTTCCTCAATGCGAATCCTATTCGCCTTAATTTTATTTTGTACTGAAAAAACGGCCTTTTCTCCTATTCTCAGCTCTGCGTCTTTAGCAGCGCAGGCAGCCCCCGAACAGGCGCCAATCACCGTAACGTCCGAATTGATGCTCGCTTTCTCACCAATGGAAATAGAAGAGATGGCAAGAATTCCGCGAACGGGAAGGGCTTCCGAGGGGGCAACAGCACTGACTGGCGGGTTAGTTGCCGTGACGTCGGGCGGGAATTGAAATTGATTCTGGACCGCGAGGTAGCCCGCTTCTCCAAGATTGTTCGATTTATCCTGAGCTTTTGAGCAAAACAACCCCAAGCTGATTAATAAAAAAATCCATTTTTTGCGCAACATAGGTCCTCCAAAGATAAGCAACGAGAAAATTAAACGATTGTTCACAAAAAAGACAACCCCCTTTACCACGTCAAGTGTATTTCTGCGGGCCTGCTGGATAAAAGGCATCCCTGCTTGGAGCTCGGAGCCATCTCGGCCCATGAAGAAGCCAATCAAGGAAATACCGGTTTTCAAAATTATTTCTATCTTTCTGACAAATCTGTCAGAAATTAGAGAAAATTTGGCACTGCATAGTGAACAGATGGTATTTAAGTGTAGGTTCGCGGGAAATCCGCGTGACTTTAGTAAAAGCGCAGGCTGCCGGTGGGCCAGGCGTACATGTGTTGGGAGTAAAAATGAAATCTCTTTATATAGCTATTTTGGTGCTGTTTTCGGCACAGTTTGTGTATGCCGGTTCGGGCAGCTCGACCAAGCCTTTGCAGGGCGCATACCCGATCGTGCTGTCGCATGGTATTCTTGGTTTTGATGATCGGGTTGGCCTGTTGGGTGGCGCGATCAAATACTGGGGGGGCATGGACGACTATCTGCGTGGTCAGGGCGTTGCAGTTCTTACCCCGGGAACAAACCCTATTCAATCGGTACCCAACCGCGCGAACGACCAGCGCAACCAGATCAACACCTGGATGGCGGCAAACGGTTTTACCAAGGTACACATTCTGGCGCACTCGCAGGGCGCACTGGTTTCCCGTTATATGGTAAGCTCTCTGGGCATGGCGGGCAAAGTTTCCACGATTACAACGGTGAATGGTGTGAACCGCGGCACGCCGATTGCGGATATCGCGCTTGCTGTGATTCCGTCGTGGTTGCAGCCGACGCTCAATACCGTGGTCAATATCATTTCACAGCTGGTTTACGGTAAGACCCAGCAGGATATTATCGCAATGACCTCATCTCTGACCGTAGGCAACGTGAACGCACTCAACACCGCAAACCCAAACGCTGCGGGTGTGAAGTATTATTCATACGGTTCAAAGATCACCCTGCCCGACCTGATTCAGCATCCGCTGATGGGTCTGGTGTATCCGATTACATGGACTGGCGGCGTATTTAACGGCCAGGGTGGCGACAATGACGGGGTGGTGCCGCTGTCTTCGCACAAGTGGGGCACATGGATGGGCGGCCCGTCTTATAGCATTCTGACCACCGGTGTAGACCACATCGAAGCGATCAACTTTGCCGGCACTGGCCAGACCTGGTATGACGTGAAAGCGTATTACCTGAAAATGGCATCGAACGCAAAGGCGAATCAATAAAGAAATTTTGACACAATGCGCTGCGCGCATTGTGTCAAAAGTAATAGTAGTAGCCAGCCTGGGTTTTAAATCCCCCCGATTGATCGGGGTAAAATTCATAGCGCGGGCCTGATTTTGTGCGCGCTTCGTCGGCGAGCGACCATGAATGCCACGCGCTGAATGCGCGCACCGCGATATTCGCCACAATCGAGACAGCAAAAAATAACTGACCCCGCTCTGCGCGGTTCTTAATATCCTGCAGCGAATAAAAGTCAGTGCCGCCTGCGGGATCCTGAAAGTACAATTTATCGGGCTCGATGGCCTGCCGTGCCGCAGCCGCCTGGTACGCAGATTCATAAAAACGCCAGTTGCGCCATGCCACGTAGATTGCGGCGAGGCTTGCCAGATTGCTGCCAAAATAGAGCGCCGCGTAGCCGGTTTTATTCTGCATGTAGGTACCATAGCCGGGCAGCAGAAAATCCACCGCGGCGATATTGAGGGGCGAAACAAAAGCCGTGTTCTCCGCGGGCAGATAGCGCGCGGCAGGTTTAGTGGCTTCAGCCGCTGTAAGCGGAGCGGTGACGCAAATTGCCGAAAGGGCAAGGACGATGCATCGGCGGCGGCTCATAGGTAAAACAGCACTGAGAGAAAGGCGTTCAGAATGAACACGATGAACAGCGAGCGAATCACCGCTTTCGATACGTAAATCGGAATCTGGAACAGCGATTCGGGTTTGAATCCATAATAGGTACACGTTAGCGGAATGACGAGACCTGAAAGCAGCGATTTAATAAATGTTGAAACGAGGTCTGTCATCGTCAGCGAGCGAGCAAGATAGTCTACGAACTGTGAAAACGGGAAAGATGTAAAAAGGAGCGAAATCAGATAACCGCCGACAATTGCGATGACATCGAAATAGATAATCAGCAGGGTTACAGAAATGACGCCACCCGCGAGGCGCGGCAACACCATGATCAGGTGCGGATTGATGCCCATCATTTCCATCGACTCTATTTCGCGGTGCATCTTTTGCGTGCACATCTCTGCGGTAATGGCAGAACCCGAGCGCGCGAGCACGATGATTGCGGTGATGAGCGGGCCCACTTCGCGCACAATCACGAGCCTGAGCAGGTTGCCGATAAAGTTGTCCTGGCCGAGGCGCGGCAGAAAGGTGATCGCCTGGATAATCGTCGTTGCGCCGATCGAGAGAGCAATGATCGACAGCATCGGCAATGCCTGCATGCCTGTGAAGCGCACCTGGTTGATTACCACGCGCACGAAGGTATCGAGGTGCTTGCCGCGCAAATGCAGCAGTGACTGAAAAACCTTGCGCGAGAACCAGAAGTAATCGCTTATCCCGAGAAGAAATTTAGTGAAACCGGATTTCGCGAAATATCGCTGAAAAAACTCGTTGATCGAGCGCTGAAAGCCGCTGATCTCTTCTGTGCTCATACCGCCGCTTTATGGGCAAGGCGTTCAAACTCGTCTTTGTCGTGTGCACTGAAGAGTTCGATCTCATGACCGTGATCGAACTTGAGCTGGCGCAGGCGTGCGACGTTTTCTACCCGGGCAGCGTTGTCGACTGCCATGAGGCGCTGGAATACCTCGAGCCCGATCGGGCAATGTTCGTGCGCCAGATCAAGCTGGCCTTTATGGAAATAGGCGTCGCCGCAGTGCAGCAGCCATTTGCCTTCAGAGCGCACGGCAATAGCAGTATGGCCGCGCGTATGCCCGGTAACCGGTATCAGCAGAATTTCATCTTTGCCGGCACCCAGAAGCGGCCGCACCGCAGGAAAGCCGAACCACGATTCGCCCTCGAGCGCATAGGTCTGCCAATCGGGAGCATGTCGCCAGTGCACAGGACGATAACGCTGTTTCTCGTTCAGCGACGCCGGCTCCATCGCCGCGAGGTATTCGTCTTCATAGATATGCACCCTGGCCTTGGGGAAATCGGGCATGCCACCCGCATGGTCTAAATCAAGATGTGTCGGAATTACATGTCTTACGTCACTGGCCTTATAGCCGAGTGCTTCTATCTGTTGCAGCGCGGTCAAAGTGGGATCGAACCTGACATTCATCAGTGTCACAAAAGGTAACCCCAGGCGCTCTTGCGGATTTTGCAGGTCTTCAGTGCCAAAGCCGGTATCAATCAGGACGAGACCATCATTGGTTTCTACCAGCAACGAGTGGCACAGCAGGTGCGCATGACCACCCGAAAATCCGCGGTCGTGCACCAGAGGTCCGCCGAACGGGCAAAAGCTCGCCGTCTGCAGGTGATGAATTTTCATTACGCCACTGTTCCCCGCAATGCATACGCGACAAGCAATTCTGGGGGTGCGGACGCGTGTTCCAGTTACATTTCCCTTTACTCTCTGCAGTAATTATATACGGTGCCATAGTCCGATGGCGGCAATAAGTCCACAGAATTCTATGGTGAAAAGCATCGTGATGTTGCTGTTTTTTGTTGCAGCACATCTTGCCGTAACTCTCGGAGCCCCACTATTCTTTTCGTCTGCCGGTCTGATCACGCTTTTCTGGCCAGCCAGTGGAATCGCGCTCGCGGCAGTGCTGGCGGGGGGGGTATCGCTACGCATGGGCGACCCTGTTCTCGTGCATGCTGGCAGCCATATTGGTACCTGACAAAGGTATTGCACAGGTTATGTTCAGCGCGGCAAACGCACTGGAGATATTAATCGCGCCTTATCTGCTGCTGCGCCTCGCAAAAATCGATATCTCATTCGATAAGGCAACGGACTATCTGAAATTCATTTTTTACGCAGGTATCTTGCTGCCGGTTCCGGCGTCGGTCATTGCAGCCACAACCATCAGTACCCTGACTCACAGCGATTCACCTTTTTGGCTGAATGCACTGCAATGGTGGATGAGCGACTCGCTGGGTGTTCTGCTGCTGACGCCCCTTCTGCTGATTTGGCGGCATTTACCATCGGGCTGGTTTTCCCGCAGCCGAATTTTTGAAGGAACGATGGGGCTCTCGCTGACGATTGCCGGCAGCTATTATTTCCTGGCCACACAGGGACAGTTTGGCACCCTGCATAATCGCTCTCATCTGTTTTTTATCGGTGTCGCGTGGGCTGCGACTCGTTTTGGCAGGCATGCGACTTTGCTTGTCACTACTATTGTCATTGCCTTTGCCATAGCTTCGGTTCGCTCGAATGCGAAAATTCCTTACGGCGAGACCTCCAACTTTGTCGATATCTGGCTGTTTTTGGTAACATTATCTACCGTCGGCATGGCGCTGGCCACAACGTTCAATGAGCGCCGCATGAATATGTTTCGCCTGTCAGAGCTGCTCGAAGCCTACCGGCGCGAAGAATTGCGCCGGCGTGAGGCAGACGCAGCCCTCAGGCGCAGCAATATTGACTTTCAGCGTCTGGTTGAAACCTCTGCAGAAGGTGTGTGGACGATTGATGCTGAAGGGAAAACCACTTTCGTGAATGCGCGCCTGGCAGAGATGCTCGGTTATAGCGCAGCAGACATGCTGGGCAAAACTTTTTTTGATTTTATGCCGCCCGAAGAACACGGCGCCGGCTCAGAAAGACTGCGGCGCCGCAACAGTGGCGAAGCCGAAGCGCACGAATGCACGCTGATACACAAGAACGGAAATTCGATCTGGACTTTCATGAATACCAACCCGATTCAGGATACGAACGGCAAAGTAACCGGCGCGCTGGCAATGGTCACCGATATTACCGAACGAAAAAAAGCGGAAAGCAGTCTGCGCGAAAGCGAAGACCGCTACCGCAAGATTGTCGAAGGCATCAGCGATTCAATACTCGTACACCAGTCGGGTATCATACAGTATGCCAACCCGGCGGCGGCGGCAATAATGGGCTTTGAAAAAGCCGAAAGCCTCATCGGTTTAAACGGCTTCTCGTTTGTCTATCCTGACGACCGGGCGGTGATTATCGAAAGGGCGCAACAACTCGTACAAGTAAATCTGCTGGACCATTACCTCCGGTGCGGCAAAGAATGGTAAATCCCGATGGCAAGATCGTCACGATCGAATCAACCACCACCAATATCCGTTTTAACGGCCGCGATGCGATGCTCGTTATCGCGCACCAGGTTGAAGATACGGGAAAATAAAAATCAAATAGAAAAATCGATGACGCCCGCAATTTCTTTCGCCGGCCTGATGCGACTCGAACTTTTATTGTACACAATCGAATAAGGCTCTACGCTTTCGACAATCCACGTGTTACCGCCGATGACCGAATTGCGGCCAATGGTTGTTTCACCGCCGAGAATCGTGGCACCGGCATAGATGACGACACCTTCTTCAATTGTTGGATGTCTCTTGGTACTGGCGAGGCTCTTATCGACCGATAAGGCCCCGAGTGTGACGCCCTGGTAAATTTTCACGTTGTCGGCAATGATGGATGTACCACCGATTACGATGCCGGTACCGTGATCCATAAAGAAAGACCGCCCGATTTTGGCGCCCGGATGAATATCGATTCCCGTGCGCTCATGCGCATGCTCGCTTAAGAGCCGCGGCAGAGTGGGAATTCCTAGCGAAAAAAGATAATGCGCAATGCGGTAAACGGCGACGCCGTAGAAACCCGGGTAGGCAAGGACAACTTCCTGTAAATTCTGCGCAGCGGGGTCTCCCGCATACGCCGCTTCGGCGTCCTGCCAGAGAATATCATAGAGTTGCGGCAGTTGTTCACCAAAGAAAGCGGCGCTGCATTTTTCCGCCCCATCAAAGATAAATGGCTTCAAAAGCCGGGTTAATTGCTCCTGTAGCTTGCCGAGCCGCATAAGCCAGACTTCGGCAGACTCCTGTTGGGTGCAAAAACTGTCGGCAAAGAGAAAATCCAGAAGCGCAGCGGTAAAATTACCCGCTTCGTTTTTGTTCGGCAGCGCGGCCTTAAACTCTGCACTTCGGGCCCGTACCTTTTCGTAAAGGAGGGTCGGCATCACTTCGTCAGAAAATGCGTGAGCTCAATTGCGATGCGGTCAATCGCGAACTCGAGATAGTCGCGGTCGCGGATGCGGCTTTTGTATTCGTGTATGCGCGCTTCCGTAGAGGAATACGTGCGTTTACCAAGTTCCGTCGTTTTGGGCAAATTTCGCCTGCCCTTGTTGGCGAGTCTACGAGCCATAGTTACTTCCTTGTAACGTGCTTAGCCTGTCTAAGTCCGCGGACGCATTCAGACAGATTAAGCCAAAAATTAAGCCATCCTTGGCTTCAATAAAAGCATCGACCCCCTCTCAAGTTTGCAATAGGACTTTTTTCTGCTTCCGGGGTATCTGCGATACTTAATTGACGCCCTGTTCGGGTGGCCGGGTGACTGAAAAAGTGACATAATTATGAGAAACGACTTCTCGCTCAATCCGCACCTGACCAATAAAGATGATTCTGATCCGATTTTGGAGTACAAGAACATCGATACCTCGAGCCTGCCGGCTCGCCGGGTTTTATTGGGTAAAATTCCGTTTTATCAGGCCACATCGGCCGACCTGGTAGCACACTCGATCCATAAGTTGGATCAAATGCGCGAAAAAAAGAGTAAATCCAGCGGGCAGTTTGGCCCGCAGCTGGTCTTTCCTTTTGACCCCTACCGCTATGTCTGGGTGCGCTTTCGCAAACGCATGCTCGAAATGGCGAATAATTCCTTCATTAACCTGCCCGATGGTTCGGGCATGCTGTACATGTCGCGCGCGCTGCACAAGCCGCTGCCCGAACTGATCTCGACCGTTGCCTATGCAATGAACCTGATTCGCATCGCGCATGCGAAAGAGTACACGGTGTTTTTGCTCGGTTCGCGCGATGAGGTACTCGAAAAACTCTATACGAACTTTCGCCGTTCGTTCGCGGGACTGCGCATTGTCGGTCGCCACAACGGCTACCTCAAAGGCCCGGCGGGAGAACGCGTACTCGAAGCGGTGCGTAAAACCGACCCGCATATACTTTTTGTCGGCATGGGCTATCACCGAGGCATGAAGTGGATCGAACAGAACCGCTCGCATCTGGGTGACCTGATCATCGTCAACGTCGGCGGTGCATTTGACACGCTCGCCGGTACACGCAAAAAAGCTCCGGCGTTTATGGCTGCTGCCGGCTATACATGGCTGTGGCGTACCATCAACAAACCGTACCGCTGGCACCGTTTTTTCCTGGTATGCTATTGGTTCATGGAAACGATGTACTTCAAGTTCTTTAAGAAAGAATCACAGTAGAGACATCCGTGTAGGATGTCTCTACGCTGGTATTAGCTTTCGATACCACTCACAAGCTGCGAGCGTGCCGGCAACCAGACCGAATGATTCCGTCTGCGGTTTATTAAACACTACCGGTTCATAATTGCCTTCACGCAATTCGAGGCCGACCGCGGCAAGCAGCGCCGCACCGCCTGCGATGTCCCATTCGTTTTTGGGTTTAACCGATACGACGAGATCGAATGTGCCGTCGGCAACGAGTGCCAGCTTGTATGCAATCGAGCCGATTGCCATCGCAGACAGATCGCCATAGCGCTTCTCAAGATGCGCGAGCTTGCCTGATTTGTGTTCGCTGCGCGAAACGCAGATTTTCGGCAGCTCGTGGGGCGGATGCAGTGCGGCATCTTCGGGCCAGGGGCCCTCACTGCGTGTAGGTGCGGAATATGCCAGGCTATCTTTAAAGAGGCCAATACCGGCGCCGCCGGTCACCAGATAATTGCGCGCGGGGTTGCAGATAAAGCCCAGTACTGCTTTGCCGCCTTCAACAAGCCCCACCGAAACTGCAAACTGATCACGCCCCTTGATGAACTCCCGCGTGCCGTCAATCGGATCCAGAATCCAAACGCGGCGGCGTTTGAAACGTTCATCCATGCTTGCGCGCTCTTCGGGGCTGTCGCTCTCTTCGCTTAAGATCGCATCTTCGGGAAAATATTTTTCGATCGCGGCTCTCAGAATGCGGTTTGCGGCAAAATCCGCATCGGTGACTGGGTTCTCGGCGTCTTTGTGCGTGATTGTAAAATCGCTGCTGCGGAAAAACCTCATCGCGGCTGCACCTGCTTCGCGCACCGCAGGCAGCATCAGATCGTGTATTTTTTTCAGTTCGTCATGGTTCACGCAATCTCCAGCGCAGGATTAAACAGCATCTGCGGGTCAAACGCCGTCTTGATGTTCCGTTGCATATCAAAGTACTGCGCGGGCAAAACTTCGCGGGCAAATTTTCGCTTGAGACGACCAAGGCCGTGCTCACCCGACATTGCACCGCCCGCACGCGTGACCTCGACCGCGAGGGAGCGCATCAGAATATCGAGTTTCGGCAGTTGTTCTGCTTTCTCGAGAAGATAGTTCACATGCAGGTTGCCATCGCCCGCATGGCCCCAGATCGCGACTTCGACCCCCTGCTGTGCCGCGTGCCGGCGAGCCGATCCACACACGGCTGCCAGCGAAGGCAGTGGCACTGCGACGTCTTCACCCAGGCGGTAGGCAAAACGCCTTTTGATGCCCGGTGAAATATTTTTTCTCTTCGCCCACAGGTCTTTGCGGTTCTTTTCATCGCGCGCAGTCACCCAATCGGCAGTGGTGTTCAGTGATAGCAGACGTTCGATATCGGCAGAGATTGCCGCCTCGCTGCCATCGAGTTCGATCATCAGCACAACGCCCTGCGCGAGCGGAAAATCAACAAGTGAAGCGCTGTAGGCGTCGATCAGCTCAATAGAACGCGGCTGAATGCCGGCCGAGCGCAGTTCCAGAATACAATCAACAGCGGCGCTCTCCGTCGCAAAGCTTGCCATAATTAACGCCATAGCTGTTGGGAGTGTCACGAGGCGCAGTGACGCTTCGGTCACAATGCCGAGCCTGCCTTCGCTGCCACAAATGAGATCGGTCAGCGAGAACCCCATTGACGTTTTTGCCGGCAATGCGCCCACCTCGGTTATTTTGCCTGCTGCATTGATGAACTTCGCCTGAGCAAGGTACTGCCGGGTAGTGCCATATTTGAGCGAAGACGGCCCTGCCGCATTTGTGGCAATGCTGCCGCCGACGGTGCATATCGCGTGCGACGACGGATCAACTGGGTAACACAAGCCACTGCCCGAAAGGATTTCGTTGAGAGCCGCAAGAATCACACCGCATTCGGCGCGGATTACCCGGTTTCGCGTGTCGACATCAACGATGCGATTCAGCCGCGTCAGATCGAGCACTATGCCTTCCGCTGGCACACACGCGCCTGAAAGTCCGCTGCCGCCCCCGCGCAGTGTAAAGGTCAGCCTGCTTTTTTCAGAGGCAAATTCACTGCGCAAAGCGTTCAGCTCTGCAACGAGAGCGCAAACTTCTGCTTCGCTGCCTGGCCTGAGCACAAGCTCGGCGACACCCTGCAGATACGTTTCATCGCGCAGATATGCGGAAAATCGGTCTGTGTCGGCCGGCCCGACTGTATTCGCCTTGCCCACAATGGCACTGAGGCGCCCGAGAGCGGAAGTTATTCGGTCACTCGCCGGTTGCGGCGCGGCGCGATTCATATTGTCAGCCTGTGGCGCGCAGTCGATGCGCAAAGAAAAAGATGATCTCCATAAAAAAAGGCACGATTATGATGAACCTTCGATTCATCATAATCGTGCCGCTGTTTTTTCACTGCCTGTCTATGGAGAAAAAGATCTTCGGTGCGGGATGTGCTCCGCAGCGCAAAACCTGGGAACAATTGCCGGTCGGCTACGCACTGCCACAGGAAAAACACCGCTACCTCGGTGAGATTACCGTGCAATACGGCTCGGGTTATGAGCGCTCCGACATTCTGCGCCGTGTGCGCCTCGAAGCCGCTGCGTGTGGCGCCGACGGGCTTCTGCTGGGGTCTTTCTCTAAAGTCGACAGCACGTGGAAATGGGCAGACAAGAATGTGAACGATTCTTTCGACACCTCGGGCTATCGCCTGGTTGTCACAATGTACCGGCTCGAAGAATAAAGGTTATTTTTGTTCCCCGGCTTTTGCCCGGTTCCAAAGTACATCCCACTCATCGAGCGACAGGTCTTTGCCAGCCGCCTCTGTTTCCATCAAACGAAAACGCCGGTCAAATTTATTGCATGCCTGCCTCAGCGCGCCTTCGCTGTCAATGCCCAGCCGACGACCATATTGAGCGACGGCGAATAGCAGATCGCCCAACTCTTCTTTCGCACGCGCCTGATCGCCGCTGCTGACTTCGTCGAGCTCGGCTAACTCTTCAGAAATTTTCGCGCGCAGCATCTGCGTGCCGGTCTCACCCTTGGGCCAGTCGAATCCCGTGCGCGAGGCCTTTTCACCCAGGCGTTCGGCGCGCTGCAGCGCCGGCAGGGTTTTGGGGACCCCATCGAGATATGAAGGGCGTGCCTGTTTTTTCTGCCGCTCGCGCGCCTTAATGGCTTCCCAGTTTTTGAGCACCTGGTCGGGGGTGTCGGCCGACACGTCGCCATAGACATGCGGGTGTCGCGAAATCAGCTTATCCGCAATGCCGCGCGCGACGTCGTCAAAAGTGAAGCGGCCCTCTTCGGCCGCGAGCTGAGCGTGAATCACCACCTGAAAGAGTACATCCCCCAGTTCTTCTTTAAACGCCGTATCCGTCTCAGGTGTAATACCCTGCTCAATCACCTCGATCAGTTCGCTTGCTTCTTCGAGTAAATGCTTCGCGAGGCTCGCATGCGTCTGTTCGATATCCCATGGGCAGCCACCGTTCCTGTCGCGCAGGTCATGCGCGACGGCAACCAGGTCGGCAATCGGATTTTCACTCTGCGGAGGTTTTTTCACAGACCATTTTCTATGTGGCACGCTGCGCGGCACATAGAAAATGGCCGTATGCCGTTCAGGCTTAAACCCAATGCACTCACCATACTGGGTGATTTTATCCTGCTCGCGGGTTGTTATGCCCTGTTTCTGCATTGGCAGCACCGCCTATGGCAATGGTCATTGCCTCTCGGCGTCGTGCACATAGCGCTGCTCGCCGCATTCAGGCTGTACCGCGCAAACCTGAAATACCTCAACTTATTTTCGCTCCAAACGCTATTTGTGGTCTCCGTCATCGGGGTGCTCGCTGCGCAGGCGGATCAACTGCTCAATGGAAATTTTTCGGCCGCAGATGCCGGCATTTTACTGTTCGCACAAAACACTCTCACGCTGGTGCACCGGCTATTCTGGTACTTCAGGCTAAACCCGGAATCGCGGCTCAAAAAACAGGGTCTCACCCCGATTATCATCTATGGTGCGGGCACGGTTGCACACCACCTGTTGCAAGATCTTTCGACAGAAGATCTGCTCGGAAAATATAACATTACGGCAATCGTCGATAACAACCAGGAAAAAGTAGGCAGCCATGTCGGGCCTTACCGCGTCTTTGCCGGCAATGAACTGAGAAGGCAGGTCGAAAAATTCCAGGTGCAGGAAATCTGGTTCACGATGCCGGCGACGCCTGACTTCCTGAAATCTGTCATGGATTCACTGCAGGGCATCTCTGTTGCGTACAAAGTAATTCCTCGCAAACTCGCGCAGTTCGCGCCCGACATCCGCAACCTGCGCATTGAAGACCTGGTGCAGCGGCCTGAAATACGCCTGAATCCTGAACCCGTCGCCGCGGTGCTCACCGGCAAACGTGTCCTGGTTACGGGGGCCGCAGGTTCGATCGGCCGTGAATTGTCACGCCAGATTGCGGCACTCTCCCCTGCGCGGCTGACGCTCGTTGACCAATGGGAACATGGCGTCTACCAGCTCGAGCAGGAATTTCCGCAGGATAACGTATTCTGCGCGATCGCAGACGTGCGCAACGAGCGCCGGTTGCACGATATCATCGCCGCAGAGAAGCCGCAGATCATTTTTCACGCAGCCGCATACAAGCACGTGCCGCTGATGGAGACGAATCACCTGCAGGCGATTGACACCAACGTACTCGGCACCTGGCATCTCCTGGGCGCGGCACGCAAATACGCAGAGACCCTGCCGGCCGGCGAGGCTATTCGCATCGTGAATATTTCGACCGACAAAGCGGTGGCGCCCGAAAATATCATGGGCATCACGAAGCGCATGGCGGAGCTGTTGATGTACAACGCGGCAAGGGTTTCGGGCGGCAGGCTCAAAACCGTAAGCGTGCGCTTCGGCAATGTGCTCGGTTCATCGGGTTCCGTGGTACCGCTATTTTGGGAGCAGATTCGCCACGGTGGGCCACTGACGGTGACGCATCCCGATATGGAACGCTTCTTTATGACGATTCCCGAAGCCGTGCGCCTGGTGTTGCAGGCGGCTGCGCTCGCCGACGCATCAGAAGACATATTGGCGCTCGACATGGGTAAACCGGTGCGGATTGTCGAACTCGCCGAACGCCTGATTCTGCTCGCGGGAAAAAAACCACACAGCGAAATTCAAATCGTTTTCACAGGTATAAGGCCGGGGGAAAAGCTCAAAGAAGAACTATTCTGGGAGAAAGATTCAGTTAAAACGCCGGTGCCGTTCATTTTCCGTTCGACAACCGACCTGAAACAGCTCGATGCCGCTGAATTTATCAGTCTCTTAAAAGCGGCGCTGGCCGAAGATCGGTCGCGCAGCTGGTACAAAGATTTTTTCCTGAAATATGCCTAATCGGCCTCCGCCAGTTCCTGTTCGAGACGCGCAGCCCCGATACGGCGTTGCATGATGAACCAGCCGACACCGCCAAGGAAACCCGTGGTTACAAGCCCCATCAGCTGCGCAATAGAAACCAGCAGGAAAGCGCGGTCTGCGGCAATACCGAAGATCGGCAGCAAAATGACAGCCACCGCCTGAAATACTCCCACAAAACCCGGCGTAGACGGAATACTGGAAGCAAAACCAAGAGCCGCGGCAAAAATAATAGCCTGCGGTATCGTCAGCGTGCTGCCCAGCGACATCGCCAGTAGAATAAACACCCTAGCGTCAATACACCAGATGAGCACCGTCGTCAGCAGGAAGACGGCGAGCAGACGAACATTATGAAACACGCGAACACCATCGAGCATTCCCGAAATCAATCCGCGGAGTTTCTCTTTGATGCTCGCATTAGCAGGCAGTATCTGTGGAATTTTATGTAAGAAGCCTTCGATAAAGGGAGACAGGAACACGACCAAAAGAATGGCGGCGACTACCGGCAGCAGCAGAAACCATGAATCCCTGATGGAAGCGGGAAACTTATCCGTGAACTGCAGCATCACCACGGCCATCAGCAGAAGCACGCCGGCATCGATGATTCGCTCGGTCAGTGCAGTGGCTAATACGAGTGATTTGCGCACGCCGCTGCTGAGCCCCAGAATGACTGAGCGAATCACTTCGCCCGCGCGCGCAGGAAGTATATTATTCGCAAGATAGCCGATAGAAGTCGCCCAGAAAGTATTACTGAACGCAAAGGGCTTTTCGCGGCGCACGACCTGGTGCCAGCGCACCGCACGTATCGAAAGCGCGGTCATGCTGATGGCGGCAGCACAAAACACGAAACCAATTTTCAAAGTTTTCAGGTCGTTCGCAATTTTCGCAAATTCTATTCTGCGCGCGGCAAAATAGAGGCATGCACCGGAAATTCCGATCGTCAGCAGAATTTTGAGAAGTGTCTTTAAAGGTGATTTTTTACGTGTTGTTTCGGCCAATGGTGTTCCCGCGGTAGATTGCGACGCATCACCGAACCTGATTCCGCTGTAAAGATTTTGTAAAGGCCGCGGTGCGCATGCACCGCGGAGGGCAATGGTATTCTATTTTGCTTCAGGCTGCGCGGCGGGTGCCGGGTCTGCCGGTTTCGCCTCGGGCTTCATTTCTGCCTTGGGCTCTGGTTTGGCTTCTTCTTTTTTAACAGCTGGTTTTGCGGCTGGCTTTTTTGTTTTTGCCTTAGCTTTTTTCTTCGGCTTTTCTTTGGCTTCTTCTGCTGCCGGCGCCGCTTCAACGCTGTCTGCTTTTACGACCTTAAATGTCACGCGACGGTTTTCATCGCGAGACAGGCTTTTGTCATTCTCTGACGAACCTGCCCCCCGGTAAGCGAGTTTTTCTTTCGCCACTCCGTTTTTCACGAAATAATCATACACATATTTCGCGCGCTGCACTGACAGGCCGTTGCCTGTGCGCTTGGATTTGTCGGGATGCTGGTTATGGTGGCCGGTGATTTGCAGCACGTAACCGTCTGGCATATCGGCGATTACCGATTTCGATTCTTCCAGGGATTTCTGGGCAAGGCTGTCCATTTTTTTGCCGCCAGTGCGCTGGAAGGCGGGCAGGCCAACTACTGACACCTTTGTGAGTCGCGTATTCAGTTCATCGATCTTCATGGAAGGATCAACCGAGCGTGAAGCAACTACCGGCGCTTCAACCTTTGGAGCTTCGACTTTTGGCGGTTCAACCGGTGGTGGTTCGGGTTTCTTTTCTGTAGAACTGCACGCGACAGCGAAAAGTAACGCTGCCATAACGGGTAGTGCAAAAATATTCCTCATTGTGTATTTCATGTCCCTGCTTCAGAAGATACAACCCGTACGTCAAGGAGAAATGCCTATCATTCAGATCACGGAAGAGTATTGCACGCTTTTATATCCCCCGATTCGATGCCCTTTTTAAACCAGTGAACACGCTCTGCCGAGCTGCCATGCGTAAACGATTCAGGCACTATAGTGCCCCCGGCGCGCTTTTGCAGTGTATCATCGCCAATGGCAGAGGCTGCGCCGAGCGCTTCTTCGATATCTCCGCCTTCAATTATCTTGCGTGCGCGATTCGCGTGAAATCCCCATACACCGGCCAGGCAATCGGCCTGCAGCTCGAGTTTCACCGACAGCGCATTGGCCTCGGCTTCACTGCGGCCTTCTTGCAGCGCGCGAATACGGCGCATCGTGCCGAGCTGTTGCTGTACATGGTGGCCGACCTCATGCGCAATGACATAGGCCTGCGCAAAATCACCGGGCGCACGGTACCGGCTCTTCATTTCGTCGTAAAAACTTAAATCGATATAGATTTTCTGGTCGGCGGGACAATAGAAAGGCCCCATCGCCGCGCGGCCACGGCCGCACGCCGTCGGCGTCTGCCCGCGAAACAACACCAGCTTCGGATCACGATAGCGTTTTCCCTGCGCTGCGAAAAGCTCACGCCAGACGTCTTCGGTGTCGGCGAGTACGACCGAAACAAATTTTGCCTGTTTGTCGTTTGCGGGTATCGGCTTCGCCGGACCTGCATGCTGCACCTCGGTTCTGCCGCCACCGTCAAACAGGCGAAGCACAGTGCGCGGGTCAATATCAAAGAAGTAAGCGGCACCGACAGCGGCAATCAGCGCAACAATGCTCATGCCACGAAAGTTTCCGAATGGCAGGTTAAATCCGCCGCCCGAAGAACCTTCGTCGCGCCTGTCTTCTACGTTGTCACTTTCTCTGCCGTCGCTTTTCATCGCGAGCTCCTTTTTTTGGTATTATTTTTTTTGGGAACTGAGGATTTCTTTTTCTGACGAACAGGTTTTTTTGTAGTTTGCAGGCCTTTTTTCGTTTTGCTTTTTGCACCTGACAGTTTTTTCTTTGCTATCGCTGCCGCAATGGCCTTCTGCGCCCAAAGCGCCAGTTCCGCCGGGTCTTCGAGCACAGATTCAGGCACCTCAAAATTGGTCATCGAACCCCGGCCATCGCCGTGATAATCCCATGGCTGCATACCTGCATTTTGGTAATCACCGCGGTTGCTGTCATCTGTTTTGAAATACAGGTGGTCGTCGTCGAGAATGGCGAACGCAACGCCATTGCTATATACAACATATCCACCGAACATCGCACGCGAGCTGACGCCGGCGATTTTTCGCATCTGGTCGATCACATAGTCATGGTAGCTGCGGCTCACCGGCATGGTGCAATCTGCTGCAGCGCCGATGGCGGTAAACAAAATCAGCAGGCCGCTTTCCCGGCATCGCAAAATTCACTTGCCGCATTGAGCATTCAGGTTAAGCTGCGACCTATGTTACGCCCTGCCCACACGCTGCTAATCCTGCTTTCCCTCACCGCCATGCATTGCGTCAAAAAACAATTTATCGCGTTCGAGAAACCGCACTCAGTGATGCATATCCGCCAGAATTCCAGCACCGAGATTTTGCAGGAACCCCTCAAACAGGAAATGATCATGTGGGATTCAGGAAAACTGGCAGAGATTCCCGTGGAAGGCCTGCTGCGCGTCACTTACAAAAAGACCGATTACTTTTACCTGCAGATGAACTGCCCCGCGCAGCTCAAATGCAACGGGAAGAAGGTCTATATTCCGCGCAATCTAACGCATGCACCCGAGGCAGACAGCCTGCCATTCAAAAGCGAATACAAAGAACCGCCTGTCGATGCCTCAGCCGCGCGCTTCGTGCTCGCAGAGGACTCACAGATTAAAGAGCTGATCGCGACGCGCAACTGGCTGGGTGATTCTTCCAGGAAAGATATTCCGACCCGGTTTGACCTGGTGGTCTTTCGCGCCAGCCTGCCACCGCAAAACCAGATCGCAGCATATGGCAACCTTGCATTTCTCGCGCGCAGCGTTACGCAGAATGAATATCCGGAAAAACCCCTGGCAAACTATGTTAGCAATTTTCCCATCTACGCTGATATTGTAAAAAACAAGGGGGCAAACCTGAGCGAGGCGCAGAAAACCTTTTTGCGCGACCTGTACAAGGGAATCGAAGCCGATTACACGAAACTTTTGCGCAAGGAAATAGAAGAGTTTCCGTTTGAAAATCCTTCATACGCAGCAATGGCCGCAGCTTTAAACCGCATCGATGCTCCGCAGATGCTCAAAGCCGAACTCGTGAACAAAATCGCGGCCAACACTGCGTTTATTGTTAAGGAGCCGGCAGCGCTGACGCCAGTCGTCGCACCTGGCGGCGCAGCCCTCTATGCACAGGAGGCGACACCGCCCGCGGCGGATGCGAAACCTGTCAAAATACATACATCGACATCTCTCACTTCAGGCGTCATCTTTGAATATGAAAAAGACGGGAAAACGATCAGGACACCTGTACAGGAAACAGACATTGTTGCATTCGCGCACGAGAAGGGTGTCGGCTTTCAGCTGGGCCGCGACAAGGCACAGGCCACTATCCTTGAACCAATGGAGGAATCGCTGTATCTGCGCAGCGGCAATAAGGCAGAGATCGACAAGTTTGTACGCGGTATTCCAAAGCCCGAGGAAATCATCCACGAATTTGATTTCGATTTGGCGTTGCTGCGCATGGCAATGAAAACCGGCAAAGGGGAATTGAGCCGTCAGTCCGGTCTTTTTGAATACGAAATTGATCTCGCCAGGGGGCGCAACTTCTGGGACGTTCTGGCACTGGTGAAGAACTTTTATGGCGTAAACAATGAAGACACTTATGCGGGCGAAATACCTGACAACCTCACTCCTTACGGTGCATCAGACCGCTCGAAGGGATCCATAAACTGGTATCAGAAATACGATAAGGCAACAAAAATAGCATCCCTCGGTATAAAGGGAAATGCCACTTACTGCCAGCGGCGTTGTGAAACTATAAGTGTTGATACAGTTTGCATGACAAATCAGGATATTTTGAAAATCACCTTCCGTCCTGCTGCGTTAAACGAAAAAAATGTCGGTAAAGATAATTATCACTGGCGCTCACCGAATGTACATGCTGATTTTGTCCCACGCAAGAACGATTCAACCGGCGGCGGGTGTAACGAATTTCTCCGCATGGCATTGACTGCAGAAAAATTTGAGTAAACGCATTCAGAATCTCCGGGCAAATAGGTGAAGAAGCTACGGCTCGTCATCGCCGGCCTTGCCGTGATTACTCTGCTCGGGCTCGCCAATTATTGGATCGCATCGCGCCATCCCGGTGTGTCTGTGCCCACTGCGATCACATCCTGCATTCCATGCCATATTCGCGTTGCGACAGAAGCCGACGGAATTCTCGCGTCGAGACTCAGTAAAGGGAGTCATCCTATCAACGCTGAAAAACTGCGCCCGGGAAAGGTATCGCTCGATGCGCGCAACTGCGGCCAATGCCACGAATTCGAGTACAAGACGTGGCGTGACTCGGCGCACGGCAAGGCCTTCACCAACCCTGTTTTTGCGCACGCAGTCCAGCGCGACCGCGACGGCTGGTGCCTGAATTGCCACACCCCATTGTGGTCGGGTAAAGATGCGGATGTAGAACGCATCATTGGCTGGCTTGCCAAGCCAGCAGACGTTCGCGCACAAATGCCGGCATATCTCGACCAGGGGATCACCTGCGCTGTGTGCCACGTGCGCGATGGGCAGATTGTCGGCAGCGGAAAGAAAGCGCGCGACCCGACCGGCAAAAAGCATGAAGTGCTGATCGACAAAAACCTGCGCAGCGAAAAATTCTGCGCGGGCTGCCACCAGTTTAACTTTCCCGCGGAGATCAAACCCGTGGTCGTTTACCAGCATTCGCCGCCAATGCAAAACGTGGTGAACGAGCATCTGTCGCTGCGCAAACTTTTTTCAGACAAACGCTGCGCGGATTGCCACTATAAGGGTGCAGACCACTCGCTGCACCAGGTTGCTGGCGAAGACTTGCGGGAAAAATTTGAAATTCGCGTGCGGCGCTCCCTGCTGCGCCCGAAGGAGATCACACTGACACTGAAAACACCACCAATCGGGCACCATTTTCCGACGGGCGATCTGTTTCGCGCACTGAAGCTGACGATTTATGGCAAGGGCGCGCGCGAACTCTATAGCGAAGAATTTCGCAAGGAAGTTCGCGTGGTTGACCAGGAGCTGATTTCAGACACCACCTTGCGCCCGGCAAAGGTAGGGGAAAGTGTTACGGTCTCGCGTAAGCTCACGTTGAGCGAGCCAGCAGTGAGCTGCGAACTCAATTATCACCTGCAGGCGAACATTGAACCGACTCTGAGAAAGGAAGGCTCGCTGAAGCCATTCATCCGGCAGTTAGCTCCTTGCAAGGTTGAACCGTAGAGACGCGCTGTAGCGCGTCTCTACAAAAACATCAAACCAATTTCAACAGCTTCGGCAAACGCCAGGGTTTCATCAGGTGCGCGCAGGTCGCGACACCGCCCATCATTGCCCCGGCTATACCGAGAGAAGTTGAGTCGGCGCCGGTGAGGTATAGATTTTTGACCGGCGTATGCACCTGGCACCACGGCGATTTATCCACATCGAAGCGCTCAGGCGTGCACGCGAGGCCATAGATCGCACCCTGGTCGTGGTCAGTCATGTGTTCCGTGGTGATCGGCGTCGAAACCTCGTAGAAATCGACAAGGTCGGCAAAACCTTTGTAACGCTCATCGACGAATGCAATCAACTGCTGCGCGGCCTTTTCTTTGAGCGCTTTGTACTCCGCATCGCGCTTATGCCACGGCTGGTCTTTCCACTTGGCATATTCACCGTAGGGCGCGAACGTAATGATCTCTGCCGTGTGGGCCCCGGCCGACGCACCGAGAGCATCCGTGCCCGCGTCGGCCCCAGCACGTCCATGTGCTCCGGCCTTTGGGTCTTTCAACGACGGCGTCGACAGGTATGCCATCGGTGGCCGACCGCGGCTCACCCAGTTCACGCGGTTTGCGTAAGTCTCTTCGTGGTCCCACGAATCATAGATCCAGTGGTTTTCGCCGTGCAGGTTGAGCTTCTTCGGCGAGTCCTTGAGCGCGAGGTAGACGCTGATGTGCGAAACCGGCGGATTGCGTTTGTTGAAGTCGAGAATACGCTGTTTGAAATCGGCTGTTTCGGGCGCCTTGAGCAGTTTCACGTAGGTGTTATAAACACCCGCGCATGAGACAATCACGGGCGCAGTAAAAGTGGAAACAGTATCTGTGTTTCCTTCAGCTGGCCTGAGATTCTTCACCCGCACGCCCTTTGCTTTTCCATTTTCGACAATGATTTCTTCGACCGCATGGCTGGTCATGATCTTACCCCCCGCGGCCTCGATCACGGGAATAATCGAATCGGCGATGGCTTCTGACGATCCGACAGGGTATGCCGAGCCATTAAAGAAGTGGTTCACGAGAATCGCATGGATCGCAAACGCGCTCTGCGAGGGCGGTAAACCAAAATCGCCCCACTGGCTCGCGACCAGCGAACGCAGTTTAACGTCATCAAAGCGCTGCTTCAGGTATGCCTCGGTCGTCATCAGGGCATAGGGCACGTCTTTTTTAATGAACGGTATCAGCCACTTGAGACCCAGCGGCAGATTCTTGCCGATCTCGGTGCGCTGAAACCAGATCAGCACATCCTGGATGTCCTGGAAATATTGCGCGATATTATCTTTCTCTTTCGGGAACATCGCCTCGAGGTCGGCGCGGAAATTTTCTACGCCGGTGCGGTGCCCGAACGTCGTGTCCGGATAAACAAACTTATCGAACACATCGGGCATGCGATACCAGTCGAGCTTGCCCTGCGTGATAGTGTCGAAGACCGTGCGGATCTGCTCGCCTTTCGCGATCTGACCAACGTAGTGGAGGCCGACGTCCCACACGTATTTTTTCTTGCGCTTGAAGACATGCGTATAGCCACCCGCCTGCCAGTGTTTTTCGAGAATCAGGCAGCGCTTCTTTTCCCATTGCGACAAGAGACTCGCGGCCGCGAGCGAACCGATGCCCGAGCCGATGAAGATGACGTCGTATTTTTCCTGGATTTACCAGCGAGCGACGCACCGATGGCGCGGCGAGAATTTAATGACACAACTGACAGTAATTCTCAATTGCAGGCGTCTCGATACGTCGCGGTTTTCTGCTGCCCATCATGGGTCTATCCGGCGGGGCACTCGACGACCGCGCGAGTAAAAGTCACGGCACGGGTTTTGTGGGCGAGTCGTAATTCACCCGGTACTCGCGCACCTCGAGGCCCAAAAATTCCGACAGACGCTTTTTATCGGAAGCAATGGTTTCATCGACCGCCGCGACTTCAATCGTGCCGATGTCCTGACACACGTTCTTTGCAGCGTCTTCTGCGCGGTCGAAGCCTGTCTTGTTCCAAACGGAAACGGGTGGAGTAATGCCGATGCGGCCCGAAGTGTCGATGACGAGAAAACGTGCAATGCTGGCCTTGTGTACATTCACCCTGAACGAAGATAAATCCTGCTCGCGCCGCGCGAATGAACCTTTGTAGCTGATGCCCACCGAGTGTACCGTGAAAGCAGTGCGCCCGGCATCTTTTTGCCATTGCACGCGACCCTGCGCGCAGGCAATCTCTGGCAGCGGTTTGTCGAAGTTCCACCAGGTGTTGAGCGCATCGATCGAATAGCGCCTTGTACCGACACTGAACATACTTCCCTCGCCCTGCTGGTTATGGCCATGGCGCTTCCACTGCATATTCGCATCGTGGCGGTAAACCCAGAACTCATCGCCTGGCACCACGTTTGGGAATTCAATGCCGATTTTTTTACCAGGCGCGAGTGCAACCGGCTCATCTCCGGCAACCGCCGCATCGACACGAAACATACCGGCCGACTGAAAAAATTCCCGCCGGTCTTTTTCGTTGAAGTAGGTCAGGTCGACACCCGCGCCGACAAAATCGAGCGGATCAATTACCTCGGTGACGCGCACCGATACTTTGCCTGCCACGGGACGACCGCGACCGTCGACAAATGCATTTGCCGGTATCGAGAGCCTTGTGCCGCGCTCTGCAGTCACCTGGTTCGAAGTTATTGTTTCGATTTCAAAGGCGGATCGATAGGGTGCCAGCGATTTTTTGAGCCCTGCGAGTTTTTTATCCCGCGCCGTGGGAGCTGTCTTTTTTCCATCGGGTACATAGTGGTATTTCTTTTTTTCTTCCCATTCGGCATAGAGTGACGCACAGAATACCAGCAACACAATTACGGTAAATAGAGAAACCGGGCGACACTTCTTGCGCATATCTGAGGATACTCATACCATGGGCGGGTAAGACGTAAACCTGCTAAAGCTTTACCTCACACCACAGCACGGGAAAAATGCACGCTGCCATGCCGCAAATCCGCGAATCCACGCTCATCGTCGACATAGCACTATTGGTTGTTCTGTTTCTGCGGCTGCTACCGACGTTAAAGCTGCGCCGTGCTCAATATACCATGGGTCTCATCACCTGCAGTGCGGCATATTTTACCGCTTGGCTCATGCATGATCACGAAGTCGTGCGGCCGCTGAGGCTCGCCATATTGCTCGGCGTTGTCGCGCAGCCGGTTTTTTTCTGGCTGCTGTGCAATGAACTTTTCGATGACCGCTTTCGGCTGCGCTGGTGGCATGGCCTTCTGATCACAGGCAAATTTGCGCTTGCGGGGGCGCTGGTATTCAACCGCCGCATCACCGACATATTCTCGCCTTTTCCCACTGAGGATTTTCCGCGTCTCATACCGAATTTCTTTTATACTCTGGGATTTGTCTTTCACGCGCTCGCGGTCGTGCTCAGCACGAACCGCGCCGATCTGGTCGAACCGCGCCGCCGTATGCGCGCAGTCGTGCTGATCGGCACAGGAGTACTGATCGTACATGCGATTATTTCCGCGGCGGCGCTCAGGCCGGCCGGTTTTGGCGCCGCGTCTGACACGATGGGGCTCGTGGCCATCACCGCGGCGCTTTTTGCGAGTGTCGCGTGGGGAGACCGCGCGTGGCGTGAATTATTCGCAGTACAGGTTAAATCCACCACGGAACAAGCCGAGAAAGCAGACCCGGTTATCATGCAGAAGGCAATTGCAGCTATGGAGAACGAGGAGCTGTTTCGCACCGAGGGGCTCACCGTCACGGCACTCGCCGAAAAAATCGGGGTGCAGGAATACAAGTTACGCCGGGCGATTAATGGCGGACTGGGCTACCGTAACTTCAACGAGTACCTGAATTTTTACCGCATGCGTGCGGCTAAAAATTTTCTCGGGGCGCCGGAAAACCGCGATTACCCGCTGATCCACCTCGCGCTGGATCTGGGTTATCCCTCGCCGGCCCCGTTTAACCGTGCTTTTAAAGAGGCAACAGGTGTGGCCCCGGGGCAGTACAGGAAATCGGGTGGCATCTCTTAATGGTGCTGCACAGCGGGCGGCAAAATACCAATTCCGGCCAAAAGTTTCGCGTTTTTCATACGAAAAACGCTGCATGAACCGGCCTGACGGCCTGCTTTCGGCCGGAATTGGCATTTTGCTCGATCGTTTTTTCACAACGATGCACCGCCCGCTTCGCAGCACCTGATAGACAAAAACTGCCAATAGTGTCATTTTTTTGGCATTGCACAGGCGCCGGCTAGCATATACAACAATTGGGTTTTAAACCGGGAAAAACTATGACAAGACACACATCGATCCTCGCTATTTTTGCCACCGCCTTTCTGGCGCTGAACTGCGCATTCGACAATGCGCAAAGCGACTACCTCGAAGGCCAGCGCGCTGACAACGTACGCGACCTGACCCCGGTTGAGGCCAAGTATATTGTGGCCCCCGACACGACTACGGTACAGTTTGCGAAGCAACACGAAGAGCTCAAAAAAGTAAAACCGGGCGACATCATCGTTTCTGATATCAACGGCGGCTCACCGCAGGGCTTTATCAAGAAAGTGACATCGGTGAGTGAAAACGCCGGTACCACAACGATCCAGACTGAACCGACATCGATTACTGAAGCGGTAGTCGACGGCGATGCCCGCGCAGAAGGTATTCTGAACCCGGCGGGCGACAACACACTGCTCACCGGGGCAACGTATAATCCGCTGAACGGCAAAATCGAAACATTAACGCCACAGGCGGGTGTCACCGTCTACGGTACCACTCAACCTTATAACGCAATCCCCGAATGCAAGTCGAAGCGCTGGTACGTCGAATTCAAAGACCTGAAAATCCAAAACTCGGGCACGGTGAACGGTTGCGTTGGCATGGATCTCAAATTCGTCATGGATATGAAAATCCGCATGTTCCAGCTGAAAAACGCGGAGTTCTCTATCAACCCATCGATCACTACTAAGCTCAACGTGGCTGTGTCAGATGCCACATTTGATATTTCGCGCGCGCAGGTAACACTGACCACATTCTACCTGCAACCGATTGCATTCACCATCGGCTTCGTGCCGGTTGTTGTCGTACCGCGCATTGCCATTGTACTCGGTGTGGATGGTAAAGTGACCGCAAGCCTCTCTACCACGATACAGTACGCAGCGTCCGCCAAAGCCGGTATCGTGTACGCCGATAAGAAGTGGTCGACGATCAAAGAGAAAAGCAGCACTTACAATATTATTCCTCCCGCATTCTCAGGCAATATCGACGCGATGGTCTATGCGGGCCCGGAAGCAACATTTCTGCTGTATGGTGTAGCAGGCCCCGGTGCAAACCTCTATGTGTATTCGCATTTTAAAGTTGCGTGGGATGCCACGATCAACCAGGTCAAGAACTGGGAAGTATGGCTTGGTTTCGAAGCCGGTGCACATTTTACCGTCGAAGCATTCGGGCGCACCCTGTTTAAAATCAATGAACCCTCACTCATTGGTTATGAAGGCCTCGTCGCCTCGTCTGCTTTTATGGGTATTGCCCCCCCGGGAACGGGCCGTGTGACGGGTGTTGTCGCGCAGGCAATTCAGGGCAATTACCAGCGCCCGGACGGTGGATATAACTCGATGTCGGGTGACTTCGTGACCGTCGGCAAACTCGTCGGCACACTGGCTAAAAAGTAAAACTGATCTCTCGCGGTGCGCTTAAAAGCGTGCCGCGGCCGATTTTTCCCCACAAAGAAACAGGCTTTACATAACGGGGTGTCGCGGCGCACTGCGCCGGATGCGCATTCTCGTCACAGGCGGAACTGGTTATCTTGGCCGCGCGCTGGCCGACCGGCTGCAGCACGACGGACATAAGGTACGGGTACTCGACGTGCGCAAAGGCGACCTCGCATGCGAATACATCGAGGGCGATATTCTCTCAGACGAGAGTGTCGATCGTGCAGTCAAAGGCGTCGATTGTATTTTTCATGTTGCTGCCATTGTCGGCTTCTGGAAAGGCAAACGCGCGTGGCAGCGGCAGGTGAACGTCGAGGGTACACGCAATGTGATGCTGGCAGCGCTTAAGCATGCCGTACCGAAAATTGTCTATACGAGTACCATCAATACGTGTGGCTTTGTGCCCACGGAGCGTGATGTCGGAGACGAAACAACCCCCTATAACTGGGGTCCACTCGATGTCAGCTACATGGAAACCAAGTACGAGGCAGAAAATCTGGTGATCGACCTGGTAAAAAATTCCGGCCTGCCGGCCGCTATCGTCAACCCCGGCACGATCTTCGGCGGTACCAGCACGCTCGGCATGAACGCCAACCGCTATATCGAACTGATTCGCGCACGGCAGATGCCGGCATACCCAACCGGTGGCACCAACTGCGTGGCGCTCGAAGACGTCGTCGAAGGCCATGTGCTCGCGGCGCAAAAGGGCCGCAACGGCGAACGTTACATTCTGGGCGCAGAAAACTTAACCTACAGGGCGCTGTTTGAATTCATCGCCTCTGAACTCAATGTGCCGGCGCCCGCGATTCCGCTGGTTGAAGGCCTGACCTCTGCAGTAGCCGGGCTCGCCGAAAAGGGCTTTAACCTGTTCGACAAAGAGCCGCCGTTTACGGTTGAAATGGTGCGCGCCTCGAGCCGCTTTTCGTTTTACCGCAACGACAAGGCCCGCCGCGAGTTTGGTATGGCGTTCAAAGAGTTTTTGCCCTATCTCAGAAAACTCATCAAACGCATTTACCGGTAGTGCGTTATCTGCCCTGTTTGCTCGTCGCCGCGCCCTCTGTCGCCGGAAAACCCAGACAGGCGTGGTGCTTGAAAAAGGCAAGGGGCGGGTGGCGCAAAGAAGCGTGTTTACGCGTTGTCGCACACCTGCCTTCATACCGGCATCCCTGAAAAATCTATAAAGTATATCTCATTGCTGCGCGGTATAAACGTGAGCGGCCAGAAAAGAATCCAGATGGCAGACCTTGCTAAGGTCTATGAATCCATCAAGCTCACGGATGTAAAAACCTATATCCAGAGTGGCAACGTGGTGTTTTCGGCACCCGAATCTTTTGCCGAGAAGCTTGGCAGCAAGATCGAGAAGGCGATCCAGAAAGCCTATGGCTTTAAGGCCGACGTCGTGCTGCGCACTGCAGACGAATGGCTTGAAATTCTGCAATCCAACCCATTTTTGAAAAAAGCGAAAAAACCCGAAGACCAGCTCTATGTCGCGCTGCTGAGAGAAACCGCCGAAGACCACACCGCTGAACTTCTACCCTATTGCACAGCCAAAGAGAAATTTGTTTTCTCCGGTCGCGAACTCTACCTGCACTACCCGGAAAAATTCGGCACCACCAAACTCAGCCTCCAGGTAATCGAAAAGAAACTCGGTGTCATTGCCACAGTGCGCAACTGGAACACCATGCAGGCGCTGGGGCAGCTGGCGGCGACAGACAAGCAGGTTAAATCATGAGCACATTGGACAGTACATGGTGGAAATCGCTTGAACCGGCATGGCAGGTTGCCATACGCAAAGCCGCCGATTTTCGCACAGAACCTAAAGCGACGGACTTCCCGAAAATTCCAAAGATTGAGAAGCTATTTGTCGAAGTCACGGGCAACAACCTGCACGAGCTTGGCCGCTTCACCAAGCTGAAGTCGCTGGGGTTAAAAAGCGTAACCGGCGGGCTGGATCTGACACCGTTGTTAAAAATGAAACAGCTCGAATACCTGAAACTCGAGGGTCAGGTCGACGATGTTTCTCTGCTCGCAACAATCAAAACGCTGCGTCGCTTTGATTGTTACGAAACCAAAGTCAAAAGCCTCAAAAGCTTTGCGACGCTGGCACAACTCGAAAAACTGGATCTTTATGGCAGCTCGGCGTCTGATCTGAAACCGTTGGCCGGCCTCAAGAATCTCAAGATGCTCAGGCTCGGCAATTGTCCCGACGTCAGCGACATCAAACCGCTCGCCTCGCTGTCAAACCTCGAGTCGCTCGACCTGGGGCATACGTCGGTCGTGGATCTGAGTCCCGTAAAAAAAATGAAAAACCTCAAGCATCTCTACCTGGAAGGTATGGATCGTAAGAGCAACCCTAATTCGAAAAAAATTAAAGAACAGATTGCGGCATTTGCCAAAGACTGCCCCCATTTGCATATCTCGATCGCAGATTAAGGTTTTTTCCATCGCTGCAACGGCACTGGCGACGCCAGCGGCCCACAGATCAGACAAAAAAGCCTTCTCAATTCCGGAATCGTCAAATCTTCGCGGTGATTGTGTAGAAACTCCCCCAAAAATGGTATAGATAGAACCATTATGGATCCAAAACAGAAATTCCTGATATACGCGTTTCCAGTGCTGCTCGTCGCCGCGCTGGTCGAAGCCCTCTTGTATAAAAGGCTCAAACACAAAGCTTTTGCCTGGGCCGAAAGCGGAGCCTCGCTTGTGATCGCCGTGGGTTACCGGGCCAGCAGCATGCTCGGCTTCTTTCTGACCGGCGGCATTTTCCTGTACCTTTACAGCCTGCGTCCCGTCGACATCTCGATGGATCGCTGGTATCACTGGGTGGGGCTCTTCTTCGGCCTCGAATTCTGCTATTACTGGTTTCACCGCGCGAGCCACGAAATCCGCTGGTTCTGGGCGACGCATGCAGTGCACCACTCGCCCGAGCACATGAACTTCTCGGCCGCCTACCGACTCGGCTGGACAGGGTCTGTGACCGGCCACCCGTTTTTCTTCGCACCGCTGGTTCTCATCGGCTATCACCCAACCCTTGTCTTTGGCATGCTGGGCTTAAACCTGCTCTACCAGTTCTGGCTGCACACTGAGCTGATTCCCAAGTTGCCGTTTCTCGAATTGTTTCTGAATACACCATCGCTGCACCGCGTGCACCACGCAACTAACCCGCAGTACCTCGACACCAACTATGGCGGCGTGCTCATTATCTTCGATCGCCTGTTCGGCACGTACGTCGCCGAAGACGACAAAGACCCGGTGCGCTACGGCCTCATCACGCAGGTGGGTTCAAGCAACCCTTTTAAGATTGCATTCCACGAGTGGATCAAGATTGCCAGGGATCTGCGTACCGCGAAAAGCCTGCGCGACGTGGTGGGATTTCTCTTCGCGAGACCGGGCTGGCGACCTGATGGCAAGGGGCTTACCACGAAAAACTTGAGATTAGCGATACCCCAGACGCGCTAGGCGCGTCTGGGTTATCGCATTAATTCTGCAAATAATATATCCAGCTGCGACAGCGTCGCAGCATCCGCCAGTTCACCCGTCAGCATCTTTGCGCGCACCCCCTTCAGGTGCAGCATCGTTTCAGGGGCTATCTTACACTGGATCGTTTTCAGAATCAGGCCCAAAGATTCGAAAGTCTTTTCACCCACCCCCGAGGCAACAATCATCGCCGTCGGTTTGTCTGAAAACGCGGTTGAGGCAACGCACCATTCAATCGCATTCTTGAGAATCGCCGGAACGCTGAAGACATATTCGGGTGTGCAGAAAATCACCGCATCGGCAGCCGTGACCGCAGAGCGCAGGTGTTGCACTGCCTCTGGCAATGCCGCGTCTTCGGCATTTGGATCGAAATGCGGCAGTGTGGCGAGGTGCGGGTAGATGGAGAAATCCGCCTGGTCTTTATGCCTGTTCGCGATGGTTTGCAGAATCGCCATGCACGTCGAATCGCGGCGCGTGCTGCCAGAGAAACACAGAATTTTTTTCATGCGAACTTGTACGTTCCGGGCTACAAAGATACGCCAATCATTTTGTGCGCATCATTTCTGAACGCGTCCCTTTTTGTCGATCTCGCCCCAGGTTCCCGTTTTTTCATCCATCATACTGTGCTCACCGTCTTTAATGGCTTTGCAGCCATTGCAAAAACGCGCCCTGCCCTTTTCAAATGGATACACAAAATCAAATTGCGCCGGGATGACTTTTTTTCCCGCTTCATTGGCGAAACCCATCTTGCCGTTTTCGACAAAACGCAGCAGGCCTTCCTGCACATAGTCGGGGCCATTGTCGAAAATGAACGGCCTGTAGAGAATCTTTTTTTTGCGGTTAATCGCAACCCAACCCTCTTCAGTGATAATGTGCGCCACACCACGCTTATTGAAATTTTCAGCGCCAAATGTCTTACGATGGTATGCAGTGATATCTTTGTCATCCGCGGCCGAAAGTATGGAAACAGTAGTCAGCAGTATGAGACAGATTTTTTTCATAGTAGGATTACCCCCGGTGACGAAGCTGTATCGTCAAGACTGCGGCGATTTCTGCTTGCATGACAGTGGCAGGGTTCTTAAATGCCAGCGGTTATGAGACCGCTCGATTTCCAGACCACTCGGCGCATCCTCTGCGAACCCGGTTCGATTCAGAAGCTGCCTGCGCTGGCGCGTGAACTCGGTATCAGCCGCGCGCTGGTTGTCACCGACGATGGCATTTTTCAATCCGCCTTGCACGAACGCGCGACCGACGCGCTCAGAATGGGCGACGTCAGTTTTGCCGTCGAGCACAACGTTGTCGCCGACCCGCCCGAGGCAGTCGTGCTCGAGGCGGTGACCAAGGCCCGCGCGCTCAGAATCGATGGCGTTATCGGCTTCGGCGGTGGCAGCTCGATGGATGTCGCGAAGGTGATTGCAACGCTGGTGCCCTCGCGGCAAAGCATTGCGCAGATCTACGGCGTCTGCAATGTGCGCGGCAACCGTTTGCCGCTGATACAGGTGCCGACGACGGCCGGCACCGGCTCTGAGGTCACGCCGATTGCGATTATCACGACCGGAGAAACTACGAAAACGGGTATTGTTTCCCCGCAGCTTCTGCCCGACGTCGCACTGCTCGACGCAGAGCTGACAGTGGGCCTGCCGCCGCATGTCACTGCTGCGACCGGCATCGATGCAATGGTGCATGCCATCGAGGCATATACCAGTAAAATAAAAAAGAATACATACTCCGATCTGCTCGCGCGCGAAGCGCTGCGTCTTTTATCCTCATATCTCGTGACCGCCGTCAATGAGGGAAAAAATCTCGAAGCAAGGCAGGCAATGCTCTATGGTGCAATGCTGGCCGGGCAGGCTTTCGCCAATGCACCCGTCGCAGCGGTGCATGCACTCGCCTACCCACTCGGCGGCCACTACCACATTTCGCACGGCCTGTCGAACTCGCTGATGCTGCCGCATGTGCTGCGTTTCAATATGCCGGTCGCTGAAAAGCTCTATGCCGAGCTGTGCGGATTGATCCCGTCGGCAAATGGCATTATGCCGTCGGGAGAAAAATTCGTCGACATTCTTATGGGTTTGATTTCTGAAACAGGCATTCCGCACACCCTGAAGGCAGCGGGCGTGCCGCGCGCCGATTTGCCGATGCTTGCGCGCGATGCGATGCTGCAACAGCGCTTGCTGGTGAATAACCCGCGCGTAGTGACCGAGGCCGACGCGCTCAGGCTCTATGAAGAAGCATGGTGATAATTTGCGCCTCGCGGCGCAAATTGCCAGAGTCTTTCTGGTAATTGTATTCTGGAGTGCAGGACATCTTTTTGCGCGCGAATCGCTCGAAATTGGCGTCGAACGCTTTCAGCCTATTGCACCCGTAGCAAACGCCAATTTCACGGGCGTGCTCTTAAACTATCATTTCGACAGAAATTTCTATTTGGGCACAAGCCAGAGCGCACTCTACCTGCGCGGCGACTCTGACTATCGTCCCGATTTTCACATCGGCTTTATTTTACCCATTTTGGATTTTTTCTGTTTCGAAGCGGCAATCGGAGTCGATTTCTATTCTGCGCTGATCATTGCTCTCGCGATTGCCGATGAGGACAGGAATATCGACTACAAATTCACCAGTAATTTTTATGCGCCTTACCTGAACCTGATGACGGGTATACGTTTCGAACTCGACAGGTTTGCACTTAAAGTGATGCTGCAGTCACAGCTCGGCGGTTATCTCAAAACCGAATCGAGCGCGTTTAACGCCTCGCTTTGGCTCGGCCTCGGCGCGACGGTGCGGTTTGATATGTAAGAATTATTTCCGCTTCATCTCTTCTTCGGTTTTTCTCGGCGCGGCGAGGCCTTCTTCATACCAGTCGGCGCGATTATCCCAGTATACGTTTGCGTCGACCTTGCGGTCGGCGAACTTCGGAATCGATCCTGCGGGCACGACCTGCACCTTGCCGTCACGGCTCGTATATGGCACAGGTGAACCACACTCAGTGCAAAACGCACGCGAATACTGTTCTGCCTCGGGCAAATTGAAGCGCTTGATTTTGTCTTCGCCCGAGCTAAAAGTTACATTGCCCGCGCGCGTGAAGATATTCGCCGCGTGCTTTGAACCTGTCGAACGCCGGCAGCGCGAACGGTGGCAAAAAAAGAAGCGGATGAACGGACCTTTGACATTGTATTTCACTGCACCACAAAGACAGGTGCCCTGGTATTCCTGAGCCATGCTCTAAGAAAGACAGGCGGTATTTCTTGTAAACAAAGTTCCGGGCTTCTTGCAGAACCTGTTTTGCCCGCAGAGCCCATTTGCGCGTGACGGCAGCAATGCCGGGCATTGCATGGGATATGCCGCGCTGTTATGGGCAAATTCTGCTGGCCGTTTTGCTCTGCACCGTTGCAATCCGCTCAGACAACGAATCGATCGTTGAGGCGCCCTACCAGCCTGACTATGCAAAAGGCCTGCCCGAGCGACAGCTATGGAAACAGCTGCGCGATAGTTTTTTGAAGCATAAATACCGTCCGCTGCTTAAAAAACACGGCTTTGAACTCACCTGCAATGGCTGTAGCGCCGTCTTTCTCGACGTGGCTTTTTCTGTGGGCCTTGCGGGCGAGGTGAGGATTCATCGCGTCGATGCGGCAAAGGCCTGTGGCCGGGAATTTCCCGAGGGGATGCGCAAAGACTTTCTGCATTTTCTGAAAATTTACCCCTACCCCGCGGGGCTGCACGGAACCAGCGTCAGGCTGCGCCTCGGCAGCGGGCTGAGCTGCTAAGCGACTATTTCTTCTTTTTCTTTTTGCCCGCTTTGAACGAACGCCGCAGCTGCGACAGCTCGGCGAGGCGGCGCGACACCAGGTAGTTCACATTCTCGGCCCCTTTTTTCCGGCAATATCCGTCGCGCCAGCCGGGCGACCGGTTAAAGTTCGATCGCGTCGTCGACGGCATTCACCGCATAGATCCCAAATTTTTCTCGGCGCATGCCCTCACTATGTCTTCGCGCAGCATCAGGTGCTGCACATTCGCGTCGGGAATAATCACACCCTGTTTGCCGGTGAGCCCGCGCGCATGGCAGATGTCAAAAAAGCCTTCGATCTTTTCATTCACGCCACCGATCGGCTGCACTTCGCCGTGCTGGTTCACCGAACCGGTAATCGCGAGGTTCTGCTGTATCGGCACTTCGGAAAGGGCCGAAAGCAGCGCGCAGAGCTCTGCCAAAGATGCGCTGTCGCCTTCAACAGGACCATACGACTGCTCAAAAACGAGACTTGCATTGAGTGAGAGCGGAATATCCCGCGAATAACGTGAAGCAAGAAACGCGGACAGGATCAGCACACCTTTCGAATGTATCGAACCGCCGAGTTCTGTTTCGCGTTCGATGTCCACGACCTGGCCTTCACCCAGACGTGCCGTCGCGGTGACGCGCACGGGATGACCAAACATGCGATCGCCGATTTCGATAATCACCAATGCATTGACCTGCCCCACCTTACGGTCGTCGAGAGTGATGAACAGCAGGTTGCGCATCATCTGGTCGCGTATCTCTTCGGGTATGCGTCCGGTGCGTGAAAGCTGCGCTTCGAGCGCTTGCGAAATATCTTCTGCGCCAACCTGTTGTTTACCGGCACCAAGAGCAAAGTGTTCGGCCTCTTGCATCAGGTCGACCATGCGGCGCGCCGACAGGCTCATTTTTCCCGAATCAGCGGCGAGCCGCGAACCTTCCTCCACCAGGCGCGCGACCGCGTTGCGATTGAACGGCCTTAATTTCGCTCCCTGTGCCAGCGAAGCGATAAAGCGCGAGTAGTGTGCGACATTTTCGTCGTCGCGGTCCATGTCGTCGTCAAAATCGGCGGCGACTTTAAACAATTCCGCAAATTCAGGATCGGCTTCGCGCAGCAGGTAATAGTGCATGCGCTCACCCACCATGACCACCTTCGTCGAGAGCGGTACCGGCTCAGGTTCGAGCGGCAATGAATTGCCGAAGCCGTACATCTGGCTCAGCGATTCGATGCGAATCTGGTTCGCGCGCAGCGCACGCTTGAGCGCCTCCCATGCATAAGGCTGCGTCAGAACCTTCACCGCGTCGAGAATCAGGTAACCGCCGTTCGCTTTGTGCAGGGCGCCGGGTTTGATCAGTTTCAGATTGGTGATCATCATGCCGAGTTGCGCGAGGTAGTCGACGCGTCCGACAAGGTTCTGAAACGCCGGATTATCTTCGTAAATAACCGGTGCCGATTTGGCCGCCGAATGATCGATCAGCAAGTTCACATGGTAGCGCATGATCGGCGTGCCCTCGCCCATGAGCAGGTTGCTCAGGTCGTTTTCAGAACGCGGCTGTTCACGCAGCGCTTCGCCCGTTTCGACCAGGTCTGCCAGCACCGCGTCGAGATACGCGATCACATTGGGCAAATCGCTGAATTTTTCGCGTAATTCATCGATAAGATGCGATACGGCAAGACGCAGGGTTTTCTGCACGGTCTCCTTAAGCTTCGTCTGGCGTTCGCGCCGCCAGCGCGGAAAATTATGCATCAGCAGGTGCAGCTTATCGGTGCCCTGCTGCATCAGTTTTTCCAATCTGTCTTTTTCTGCCTCGGGCAATTTTTCAAATTCTTCAGGAGTCAGTGCATTGTCGTCTTTCATCGGCGAAAAGAAAAAGCCCTGCGGCGTGCGGAGAAGCGCCACTCCCTGCTCGCTGAATTCTTTGCCGAGCTCGCTCAGTGCATTTTCTTCACGCTGGCTGAACTCCTGGTTGATGGCATCGACCGCGCGGCGGTGTTCATCGCTTTCGAACCCCGATGTGATGGCTTTGGGCAACTCTGAAACCAGTTGCTGCATGCCGTTGCGGAACTGCACGCCGCGCCCGGGGGGCAGAAGCATCAGCTTCGGCTGGTTCGCATCGGCAAAATTATGCACATAACAACAGTCTGAAGGAACCGGATTCGCCACCGCGTGATCGGCGAGAATCCTGGCGACAGCGGTGTGCCTGCCGCTGCCATTTTCGCCCAGCACAAAAATATTGTATCCGTCGCGGTCGATGCGCGTGCCAAACGAAATCGCCTCGAGCGCACGTTTCTGCCCGATGATCTCATTACTCGGAGGAACCTCACCGGTATTGTCGAAAGGAATTAACCCGGGGTCGCATTTGCGATAGAGCGAGCTGCCCGGCAATGGTTGATTTTTACGCATAAAAGACTATCTGAGGTTGTCATGGCCTGAGCCACCTTGTCGCAGTAAATCGCAATTCAGCATTCGCGCATACGCAATGATAAAGACCGCGAGTTACGACTTGACCGCTGCAGCGCAACGTTAGTTTGCAGCCATGCGTTTCAGTTTCAAAACAGTGTTTTTCTGTGCTGTCTTTTTCTGCACCGGTCAAATCGCGCTGAATGCGGCCGACAAGAAGGTGCGGGTTATTTATCTCGTCTCGGCTGATCGCGAGGTAAATTCTGAATACGCCAGGGCAGTCGAGATGGCAATCCGCGACATACAGACGTGGTATGCGCGGCAGCTCAATGGATTGACTTTTCGCCTGCATGAGCCTGTCGTTGAAATTCTGAAATCCGACAAAAACGCCACCTGGTTCTATGGCAACCCGCGCAAGAGCCAGAAGGATAACTGGGGATACGACAACACATTCGACGAGGTGAAGCGTCTCGCGGGTGCGCGCCATAACGATCCCGATTATGTGTGGGTCATTTATTCTGACGGCCCCGGCAACAAGGGCCGCGGTGGCAGCGGCGTCTGCATCATGCCCGAAGACGATCTTCTGGGTCTCATTGGCCAGCATCCTGAACAAAAAGAGATCAACCGCTGGATCGCAGGCCTCGGCCATGAACTCGGCCACGCATTCGGGCTGCCGCACCCGAAAGACACCAAAAAAGATGCTGACGCAATCATGTGGAGCGGTATTTACGGAAAATATCCCGACAAGACATACCTGACACAACAAGACAAAGAGATACTTCGGAAAAATCCGTTTTTTTATGACAAGGCGGGAACTCCGGTCACGGGCAATATGACCGAAATCGCGCAATACGTCTATGGCAATGGCAGTTTCAAACGCCTGCGCAACGACAAAACAAAGGCGATCAGCTGGGAAGAAAGCACCTCTGCGGGTAACCTGTTCCGTTTTTCAGAAACTTCTTCGCGGGGCGGAATATTCGAACTCAAGGCCGTCGACCGACCCATACAGATACGCATTCCCGCGTCCGGCGGCAAAGGGCAGATTTCGACCGACGGTGGTAAAAGCTGGCGTTTTTTTCACGAATTGCAATCGAGGCAGCCTTAACGTGGCAAAGCCCGAGCGATCGCGCCGCGGCGACTATCGCTTCTTTGCACCGATCACAACCCGCTGGTCGGACAATGACATTTATGGCCACGTCAACAATGTCGTCTATTATTCTTACTTCGACAGCGTCGCCAATCTGTACCTGATCGAAGTCGCAGGCCTCAAAATCAGCAGCGACAATGTCGTGGGCTTCGTGGTGAGCTCGGGTTGCAACTATTTCGCACCCATTGCGTATCCTGAAAAAATCGAAGGCGGATTAAGGGCGAACAAAATCAGCGGCTCCTCTGTTGAATACGGCGTCGCCATATTCCGGCAGGGCGAAGACACACCCGTGGCCGACGGCTTTTTTACGCATGTATTTGTCGATCGTTTGACGGGCAAGCCCGTGAGAATACCCGAGACAATACGCTCAGCGCTCGAAAAAATCGCCGCGGGCTAATTCAGCGCACCACGCCCTTTCCCATCATCAGCAAACCGGCAATCTGGAAAGGCACCGTGACGATATCGACCGGCACTGTCAGCGCGTAGAGGCTGTACATGCCGGCTAATTTCAGCCGGCTGCGCGCATTCCAGCTTATGTCTTCCATGACCAAATTATAATCGTTGCCCGGCGCCTGCACAAAATACGACACACCGCTGTCATTCTGCCAGAGAGCATGCATCGCCGTAAAGGTGTAAATATTACTGAAATCCATCACGAGAATTGCGGCGGGATAATCTCGAGCTTCTGCAGGTAGCTGGAAATGCGTTTTGAGAATTTCGTGGGGCGCAATCTGTTGCCCTTCTTTGAGAAACAGTATTTCGCGGAAAGCGCGGTCGTCCATACAGCAGGTAATCTGCCGCACAAGGTAGACGCGTTTGCCAGCAGGCAGTTTTTCCCGCGATTCGTAAAACCGCATGCCCTGCGCGCTGCTTTCGACATTGAGGTAGCGCCCGCTACCGCGCAGAATTTTTTCAAACTGCATCACGGCGATGCCATCCATTACCGACAGGCTGCCTGAATCGACACGGTAGTTGCCCTTCTCAGGCAAGGTCAGGTCAAACTCATTGATCGGCGACCGGTATTCATCGATCGCCTTGGTATTTCGACTCGTCAGGCAGGCAGAAAAAAGCAGCAATGAAATCAGCAGCAGAACAAAGCGGTACATGAGGCATGCCATATCACCCGAGCGCAACATAAACTATTTTTGCTCCGCCGTCAGAAATCAGTCGCGAACAAACCCCGGTAAATAATTGTTGCTAGCCCGACGCAGCGCATTGTGAGAAGCGGCACACGAGACCGCCATGAAACAATATCCTTATTACCTCGCCAACCGACCGGTCGCCAATAGCGCCACAACACTCAAAGTCGCCGACAAATATACCGGGGACGCCTATGCCGAAGTTGCGCTCGCGACACCCGCTGCGATCGACCGTGCAATTACCGCGGCCGTCGAGGCAGAAAAGCCGATGGCAGAGATGGCGTCTTTTGAGCGCCGTGCGGTGCTCGAGCACGTACTGACGCGCGTCGCGGAGCGCGCTGAAGAACTTGCACACCTGCTCTGTGTCGAAGCCGGCAAACCGATCAAAGACTCGCGCGGCGAAGTGACACGGCTCATGGATACCTTTCGCATTGCGATGGAGGAAGCCACGCGCATCGGCGGTGAGGTCATGCCGCTCGATATCACTGCGCGCACAAAAGGTTACAGAGGTTTCACAAAACGGGTGCCGATCGGCGCCTGTTCATTCATCAGTCCGTTTAATTTTCCACTGAATCTTGCCGCGCATAAGATAGCACCGGCGATTGCAGCGGGATGTCCCTTTGTGCTGAAGCCGGCGAGCCTGACACCGCTCGGTGCTTTGGTTATAGGTGAAATTCTCGCAGAGACAAATTTGCCCGCTGGCGCCTTTTCGATTCTGCCCTGTACGCGCGACGCAGCAGACCTGTTCGTGACTGACGACAGGCTGAAACTGCTGAGCTTCACTGGCTCAGCAGAAGTCGGCTGGAAAATGAAGGCGCGCGCGGGCAGAAAAAAAGTCACGCTCGAACTCGGCGGCAACGCCGCAGTGATTGTCGACGCCGACGCCGATATCGACCATGCGGTCGCGCGCATTGTCTTCGGCGCCTTCTACCAGTCGGGCCAGAGCTGCATCAGTGTGCAGCGTATTCTCGTGCACGAATCGATCTATGAAAAATTCAGAAGCCACCTTGTTGCGGCAACGGCTGCACTCAAAGCGGGCAATCCGCACGATGAAGAAGTTTTTATCGGCCCGATGATTTCCGAAGGCGAGGCCAAAAGACTCAAAGGGTGGATTGATGAAGCGCAAGCCGCGGGCGCCGGCATTTTGTGCGGCGGCAGGCTCACCGGAGCGATGCTCGAACCCACACTGGTCGAAAACGTAAAGCCGAGCGACAACCTGTATGCCGAAGAGGCGTTCGGCCCGGCAGCGGTGCTTGAAAAATTTTCTGTTTTCGAAGATGCACTCGCGCGCGTTAACCGCAGCCGCTACGGTCTGCAGGCAGGTATTTTCACGAACGATATCAAAAAAGCCATGCGCGCATGGGATGTGCTCGAAGTCGGCGGTGTGGTAATCGGCGATGTGCCGAGTTTCCGCGTCGACAACATGCCCTATGGCGGTGTGAAAGATTCAGGTCTTGGACGCGAGGGCATTCGCTCGGCAATCGAAGACATCACCGAGGTGCGCCTTTTGGTTATCCGGTAGAGGCGCTCGCGCATTTGTAGAGACACCCTGTCAGGGTGTCTCTACAAAATAAAAGAAATATGCCATCGGAAACCAACACCTACACCTTCAAAGCAAAAGTGTGGATTTATGCCGGCCCAACGCCCTGGCATTTCGTAACACTACCCAAAAAACTGGCGGCAGAGATACAGATGTTCCATGGCCAGCAGAAGAAAAATTTCGGTTCCATCGGGGTGACGGCGTGCATCGGCAAGACACAATGGAAGACGTCGATTTTCAGCGATACGAAGTCCGGGTCATTTGTTTTGCCGCTCAAAGCCGACGTGCGCAAAAAAGAAAACATCGCCGCAGAAAAAACGATCAGCATCACGTTGTATATCTGAGGTAAAGTCGCTTTTTTGTCGTCCGTCATTAGCCTCTCAAACGTTAAACCATGGGCCCCATGGCCCACAGGAGACAACAAAATGAAAAAAATATCGATGATTCTCGTCGCGGTTGCTTTTACAGCAACAGGCATTGCAGCAAAGGTAAACCCAGCAGAAGTTGAATGCCGCAAAAAGGCAAATGAAGCACATAAACACTCAGTCGACGCGCAAAAGCAAGCGCAGGCAGAATGCAAAAAGAAACCACAAGGCGCAGACCGTAATCAGTGCTATGCGAACGTGGTGAAGGCTGTTAAAGAAGCGACGGCAACACGCGATGCGGCGTACAAAACCTGCAAATCGCTGCCAGCAGCGCCCGCAGCCCCTAAATATTAATTCTGACCGTGACAGGTACGTTTTTGAAACGCACTCGTATAACGCCTTACACAACCTCAGCGTCTTATCCGGGCGCACCTTATAATCCATCTTATTGCAGACATAGCCGAAGGCAAAGTTTTGCCTTCGGATCAGCGAGCGCGACAGGCCCGCCCATACCTGAGTGTCCAAAAGCTTCGGTGTTCGGCGAATACAGCCAGCGCTCTTCTTTCAGGAAGCCGAGATTCCAGCCGAGTGAGCTCGTAATCCAGGTCATAGCGCAGCGGGTTTTCTTTTGTGAGTTCACGCATGAGATCCGCATTGGCGAACTGCACTTTGCCATAGCGGCCCCCCGACGCGAGAACATTCATGATCGCCGCCAGCGAACGCGCATTTGCCACGCCATTAACCCATGGCAGTTCGATATGCCTCACCCACGGTTCGTTAAACACATCGACGCTTTTCGGGCCAGCTGAAGGGTTCATGTAAGCCTGTTCGATCGATTTGTTACCCGACATGAACGCGCGACCGATGCGGCCCTCGGTGGTTTCACCCATCACGATGTCGGGGATAAGCGCAGTCAGGCGATCAAAAACCGGGGTACCAGAAGTCGCCACGTGCATCGCGCGCGGGGGGCAGGCCGATGAACGCATCGATGCCAAGTTTGCGCGCAACCTCGCGTTGGAAAAATTGCCCGACGCTCTCGTGCGCGACATGGCGAAAGAGTTCGCCCGCATAGGCGCCCCACATCTGTGCGCCATATCCCTGGTCTGTGCCGGGAATAAACAGCGGCTTCTGCATAATGAGTGCATCATAAACTCGCGGATAATTATCTTTGAAATCAGAAAGGTCGAGAGGCCGTTCGACTGCGTAGAGACCTGAGCGGGTGCTCGAGCAATAACCGGCAGCTAATGTCTTTTTTGCCGGCAGCGCAAAGTCGGGCCAGTAAAATGAAACCGATTTGTCGTAATCGAATTTTTTGCGCGTGGCGAGAATTAAAAAACACAGCGCGGTAAGGGCTTTCGTCACCGAAAAAACAGGAATCAAGCGAGTCTTTTTCCCACGCGGCTTGCGTCTTGCGGTCTTTCCCGCCCAGACGTCGGCGACTTTTGCCGCGCTCGAAGACGCAGATGGCGGCGCCCACTTCCTGTTTTTCTGCAAAATTTCTGCTGAACGCGTCTATCAGCGGGGTGAAGCGAATATCCCACTCGCCATGTATCTCTGCCACGCGGGCATATTCTGCCCCGCAAGGCGCGTCGCGAAAAAAGCGCAGACGGTGGAATTAGCCGGCCCGCGCGGCATCATGCCGTTTGCAGGTGAAAGCGTGTCGAAGGCGCAAGCGAAAAATCTGCGGGCAAATCATAACCAAAGCCGCGCATCGCGATGCCGATGACGGCAAAATGATGAATGGCATGACTTGCAAGAAACTGCAGTTCCCTGAGGCGGCATGATGGCACACCGCGCGGACGATCGGCTGGGTCGTAATTTTGCCACACGAGTCAGCGGTGCATCGGAACGGGGTTCGGTCTGTAGCTGGCGTGAAATTTTCTGCAGCGCCGCCCGCGCCGCGCTTATGTCGGTTTCTACCGGTGCGCTGCGGTCGCGCAGGTCATAGTCAATCAGCGCCGAGGTTGCACCGGTAAAAAATGCCTCATAGTGCTGAATGATATGGCGAAAATGCCCCCCGCAACTGCCGCCGTAGATTAATTCTGACGTGCGCGCATAGTCTGCCGGCGCCAGCAGGTCAATCGCCCACAGCGCCCGGTCGACCGTTGCAAGATTCAGAGCGATAATATCTTCCGCTGTTTTTTTTTCACGCATGTAAAACTTCCCGGCGCCCGGCGCCAAACGCAGCCATAATCTCACGCTCATGGCGCTGAAAAAACTCCGGGTCAAAATTGGCGAGCGCAAGTTGTTCGACGGCATTTTCCACCGGCAATTTTCCGGCGATCCAGCGGGTGCAAACATCTTGCCTGAGGCGCATGCCCACCGCATGAATACCGGTGACTGCGCGACTGGCCACATGCCAGTTCAGGCGCAGGCATTTGTCGCCGGCTGCATTTTGCCAGAAAAAAGTTTCATGCCCGGAAGGCAAAAGTGCCGGCATATCGCCATAGACCTGGTATTCGAGATCAAAAAATTTCGCTGAGTTAAACCAGATACCTGGCTTATAACCGGCGTTTTTCCCTAACAGGATTTGCGCGAGAGTCTCAGCATGGTGTTTCCCAGTATACCAAACCTGCTCAACGCTGCGGCGCCCTTCGGGGGCGATGCTGAATTCGGCGCAGTCACCCGCAGCGTAAATGCCGGGTACGCTTGTCTCAAAGCGCTCGTTCACGACAACGCCGCGTTTGACCGCAATACCAGATGCACGCGCGAGCGCAATATTCGGCGACACCCCGGCTGTCAATGCGACAACCTGACAATCGATGCTCTCTCCCTTTTGGGTTCTAATCCGCGCGACTCGACCATCTGCACCCGCTTCGATCGCGGCAAGCTCGCACTCAAAACGCAGATCGATACCGTGGTTTGCAACATGCCGTGCGACCAGTTCGGCTTCTTCTTTTGGGAGCACAATCTGCCAGAAATATTTTTCGCGCACGAGAAAAGTCACTGCGATGCGGCGCGAGCGCAGCATCTCGGCGACTTCGACACCAATCAGCCCGCCGCCGACAACGACGGCATGCGTGGCGCCTGCGGCATTGCGTTCGAGCAGCGCCAGGTCTTGCAGCGAATAGAAACCCTGCACACCCGGCAGATCTTGCCCGGGCCAGCCAAACTTGTTGGGCTCAGAGCCGGTCGCGATGAGCAGCTTGTCATAGTTCATGGTGGATTGATCTGCGAACGCAATTCTTTTATCCTGCGTGGATATTTTTATGACCGTGCCCTGCTTCAGCGCAATGTTGTTTTTTTTCCAGAAAGATTTTTCATAGGGCTGCGTATCGGCGGGCCGCATCTGCCGCATGAAGATATACATGAGCGCTGGCCGGGAGAAAAAATATTCGCCCTCATCAGAGATCACAGTAATTCTGCAATCCGAATGCTTGCGCACTTCCGTTGCACAGGTAATACCCGTGATGCCGTTACCAATAATCACCAGGTGTTCGGTGGGTTTTATTGCGTTCAAATCTGCTGCCATGCTGCGGGCCACATCAACTCTGCCATGACAGGCTGTAAAACAATGCCATATGCTACTATGTCGCCGAAATCGGCAAACTCTTACAAAAAAGTCTGAAAAAATGTAACATTTGTGCTTTTCACGACACTCAAAGGCATGGCCTCTGCAGGCAACTGCACCAGCGCAGAGACCTCCAAGTTCAGCGAGAATAAAATACAATGAAAACCCAACTGGAAAATATCCGTGAATATTACGGCAGCGTACTAAAATCCAAGAACGACCTGAAAACCGGTGCGTGCTGCACCGCGGACAGCATGCCCGAGCACCTGCGACCGGTTCTCGCCGAGATACATCCTGAAATACAGGAGCGTTTTTATGGCTGCGGTTCGCCGATACCACCGGGGCTCGAAGGCAAAACCGTTCTCGATCTCGGTTGTGGTACCGGCCGCGATGTCTTCATACTGTCGAAGCTGGTCGGGTCGCAAGGCCGTGTCGTCGGCCTCGACATGACTGAAGAGCAGCTGTCGCTCGCGCGCAAACACACCGACTGGCAGATGCAGAAATTCGGCTACCAGGTCGCCAATGTCGATTTCAGAAGCGGGTACATGGAAGACCTTGCAGCTGCTGGTATCGCCGATAATTCGGTCGACCTGGTGGTGTCGAATTGCGTCATCAACCTATCACCCGACCAGGACAGGGTATTTGCCGAAATTTTTCGCGTGCTGAAACCCGGTGGTGAACTGTATTTCTCCGATGTGTTTGCCGACAGGCGCATACCGGAAGAACTCAAAAACGACCCGGTACTCATGGGTGAATGTCTCAGTGGCGCGCTCTATAAAGAAGATTTCAGGCGACTCATGGCCAAGCATGGCGTCGCGGACTTTCGCGTGGTCAAAACTTCGCCTGTGCCGATTCTCGACAAGGATATCGAGCTCAAGATCGGCATGGTGAATTTTTCGTCGCTGACGATCCGTGCATTCAAACTCGCACTGGAAGACCGCTGCGAAGACTATGGCCAGATTGCCTATTACCTGGGAACCATACCTGAAATGCCGCATGCCTTCATGCTCGACGACCACCACCTGATTAAAACGGGAATGCCTTTTCTCGTGTGTGGCAACACCGCCGCGATGCTGTCAGAGACGCGCTTTGCGAAACATTTCCGCATCGTCGGCGACCGCTCGGTGCATTTTGGATTATTCGACTGCGCTGTGCCCGCGGCCACCGGCGACGCTGCGGCGAGCGGTGCATGTTGTTAATTTAGCAGACTGCTAGTGGAAAAAGCGAAGCACGTTTTCCGCCAGCTCTTCGCCTTTATCTTCCTGCAGAAAATGGCCCGCGTCGCTGATAGAAATATTCTGCACCACGTTTTTGAGCCCGGTGAAATAACTGCGCTGCGCCCAGGTAATCGGATCGCGGTTCGAGAACATCACGAGCTTGCGCAGGCCTGAGCGCTGCAGCTTTTCGCGCGCGGTCTTCATATAAGGCAAGGTTGCATTTTCTGCCGTGATTGGCACCAGCGGTGGAAACGCTTCCACCCCCGCTTTGTAAGATTTATCCGGGAATGGTGCATCGTAAGCCGCAACAATTTCAGCATCAAGCTTGAGCGGCGGCCAACATCCGGCTGAAATGACACGTCCCACGGGCAAATCGGGGTGCATCGTTGCAAGCGTGCGCCACGCGAGAAAGGCCGCGCTCGCAAACCAGCTTTTGGGTTCGTGCCACTGAACCGTTGTCGGGTCGGGCAATCCCGTGTTCATGATGACGAGCCCCGTAAACAGCGATTCAAATTCCATCGCGAGAGGCAGCCCCAACAGGCCGCCCCAATCCTGGCAGACCAGCACGAGATTCTTCGCCCCTGTGTGCTTCAGAAAATCCGCAAGAATATCGAAATGCAGGCGAAAACTGTAATCGGCTATTTTGGTTGGCTTGTCGGATTTACCAAAGCCAGCGAGATCAGGTACCAGGACGCGGCCGGCTTTCGCGAGAACCGGAACCATTTTCCGGTAGAGAAAACTCCAGCTCGGTTCGCCGTGCAAGCAGAGGTAAGTTACAGAAGCATCGCGCCTGCCTTCGTCGAGGTAATGGATGCGCAGGCCATGCGTTTCGAAATGGTTTTCAGAGAAGTCATAACCGGGCAACCGCGCGAAGCGTTCAGCGGGTGTGCGGATAAATTCCATAATTAGTGAGCCTTTAACCAGATGTTGATGTTCTCGAAACATTCGCGTTCTTCTTCAAGAATGGGAATATGGCCTGAATTCGAATATTCGTGGTATGCCGCGTTCGGCATTTTGCGGGCAATCTCGCGCGCCTGCTGCGTCGTGACGACTTTGTCATGCGAACCCGTAATCAACAGCGCGGGCGCCGGATTGCCCGAGAGCACCGGCCGTAAATCCGACTTATCGATGATGTTGAGCCAGGCCCCCATTGCCTCAGGCGGAAGGTTCAGCATCTGCTCGCGGTAGGCATTCACGTAAGACTGCGCGTCGGCGCGCTTGAAGAATGCCTTTGTGTCGTGCACGCCGGTTTCAAATATATTGCGGAATGCATCGGGCAATGAGCGAATGAACGCGAACGGCAGGTGCAGCGCCGCGTGCAGGTTGAGTTTATAGAGGTCTTTCGCAAAACCAAGCGGCCCCTTTATTGGACCATGGATTACCGGGCCGATCGCAATCACGCGCTTCACGAGCTCGGGGTTCTGCACCGCCATATTGAGCGCAATCAGACCACCGGTCGAATGGCCTACGAGGGTGATTTTTTGTTTGCCGACCATGGCCTTGATCGCCGCCGCCTGCAGTGCAGTGACCTTAATCAGGTCAAGATCGTGTATATCTTCGGCGCGCGTCGCCGGATGGTGGCCGATCAGATCCATATTATAGCAGGTACCGAGTTCGATAAAATCTTTAAGCACAGGCCCCCAGAAGTTGCGTACCGAGCACCAGCCGTGCACCAGCACGAACACTTCTTTGCCATTGCCGTGCTTCTCATAAGAAAAACGCAGTTTGCCGGCCTTCACTTCGTGTGTGGACATGGAAAGGCAGGGCAAACCATTCGGAGAGGTGGTCAATCATTTGGGGCATGGCGAATTGGGCTGCGTGGCAGGCATCAAAACACAAATTACGGCCAAAAGTTCCGCATTTTTCGGCCGAAAAATGCTCCATGAACCGGCCTTACGGCCTGCTTTCGGCCGAAATTTGCATTTTGCTCTAACGAGATTCGCAAAGGCCGTTGCCTGCCCCGCAGCCCCCGATGGTAAAGGAGTTGCAGGCCAAATCGGCATCGCTACCGTATCCTGAAAATGAGGTTCTTGCCGATTATTCTCGTCGCGGCCGTTTTGCCTCTCTATGCCGCCGAAGAACCACAGACCATCCGCACAGAAAAGCCTGGCAGAATCACAAAAACGATCACAACCGGCGGCAGAAAAAATTCGACGTTCCTGTTTAGCCCCGAGAGCGACGATCCAGGCTGGATTTTCGGTGCAGGGCTCAGAATGACGATCATTCCAAAGCGGATTGCCGAATCGGAGACACGTTTTTTTCCAATCGTCGAAGGGTATCTGAATAAAAACTTTCTGAAATACCTGCAGTGGCGTAACGCTCTCGGTGTACTGTACCTGCAGAACTACGCATCCACGGGTTTGTTTGGTGTCGCGCGTGGGCGCTGGTTGAGCGTCAGCGTGGGCAACTCTCTCGCCGTCTGGGGCGGTGTTTTTAAATCGAGCGGCTTTGATGCGCTCACCGCGACCATAGTCACACATCCCACCTTTTCGATTGGTTTTAACAGCCTGAGCCACTATTATTACTGGCTACCCGACAGCCTTTCAATCACTTATAAAGTCAATATTCTGCACAACCGCTACCAGCGCCTCGGCAATTCGATCTATCAGGAAAAATCTTTTACCTTCGAAGGATTCTCCGTCTTACTGATGGCAGAATATTATACGGGTAAAGGCGGCATCTATATCGGCCTGCAGATAAACCATGCAAAGCCGGGATATGAGTTCTGGCTTGCGTTTTCTGACTATGACCGTTTTTTTCAGTATACAACTCTGTTTGCGGGGTATAGATTTTGAAAAAGTACATTTTATTTTCGGTCATTCTGCTCTGCGCAAGTATGCGCTGCTCGGTGCTGACCGACAACGAACCGGAATTTGGTGGCAGTGGCTTAGTGAAAAACTCACGTGTTTTTCCTGCCGCAGTCCTTAACAAGATCAAAGGCAACTACGTCGCAGCCTCGAACGGATCAACCTTCCGCGGCAGGATGTCAGTCATCGTCGCCAACAGTCGCATATCGATGTTTTCATACGAGGCCGAAACGTATGCTGTTTTTAACGTGAACTGCGTAGACAATGCGGTGGTGTTTGAAGGACGTACCCGGGATCCCGCTTCGCAACAGACTGGCCTGGCACGCTTGCGCATTGAGCCCGGCGACGGCGGAACAGAGATTTGCGCTGACACCCCCCCCACGAATCCGCCGCGATTTTCAGGCGTCTACGGCCCTAACAAAGAAAGTTTAAACAGTACAATTATTCTCAATTATGACAAACCGTTAAAGGCTATCAGTAACCCATACATTATTGGGCATCATGGATGCCGCACCGTCGACCAATGCGGCGCATCGGAAAATTCACTCGAAGGCATCAGGTACGCGGGATACCTTGGCGCCAATGCCGTCGAAATCGATGTCCAATTGAGCAAAGATGGAGTGCCTTTTTTGTACCATGACGATGATTTTAACACACGATTGGTGAACAGTATTCTCTGCCTCGGAGATGTAGGCAATTACACGATACTGTTGATCAAAGCTTTCTGTCGCCTGAAATACGGAGAATCGATTCCGACACTGAGAGAGGCTCTGAACGCGCTGATTGCCGATGATACAATGACACTTGTATGGTTGGATCCAAAATCGACGGCAGCAGTAGGTTCGATGGTCGCCCTGGCGAACGAGTTTACCGTGAAAGCACAACAAGCGGGCAAGAACCTGGAAATCCTGATCGGTATTCCCGACGAAGACTATCTTAGCGCCTACAAAGCATCGCCGGGATACCAGACAACTAAGTGCCTTGTCGAATATTCAGTCAGTGTCGCGCAGGAACTCGCATGCCGTGCATACGGGCCGCGTTTCACACTTGGGCCAAAGCCGGCCGATGCCGACACTATGCATACGAACGGCAATTTGATCTTCTACTGGACAGTGAATGACACCTCGTTTTTCGACTCTTACCTGAAATACGGCAAGGCAGATGGAATGATTTCTGACCGCACTTTTCTTATCTACAGTTATTTGCAGCAATAAACGATGCACTTTCCTTACTGCATATTTCGGCTCTTCCGGGTTTGGGCGATGGGCCTTTTGCTGATGGCAACCTTTGCCACGCAGAGTGAAATCCAGGCGATCAGGGTTCCACTGATAAACTGGGAGGTCCCTGCTCCTGATTTTCAGGTCTCGACATGGGGTGCGTGGCATAATAAACTGATTCCAGTACCCAGAAAAGTCGATAGTACTTCTAAAGTGCGCATCGGCGGTTCTGGCGGCGGTCTCGACCTGACAGTGCGATTCTTTTTTCCCTTCTACTACGGCGTGCAATACGAGTATCTGCCCATCTACTCGGACACCGCCACACCGACCATACAGGGCTATGGGACCATCAATACCGAAGGTTACCTCTATGCACACTATTTTGCCGGGGTTGTCTACGTGCCCTTCGGCGATTGGCTGTGGGAGCTATTCTTTTGGAAATACGAAAGTAAATTGGGTGCTTTCTATAAAGCTTTGATTCGATCACCGTATGTCAAGGGTTCGTATGGTATGCACTATATGTATGCCACGCTTGCTGCCTCAACAGACAGCTCGACAACAACAGCCTGGCGCGTCGGCTATACCGGCGAAGCCGGATTCATGTTCAGAGTCTGGAACAGGTTGCGCGTCTATATCGCTTACGACTATCATAGTATCTATGAAGACAGCTATTACCTGCTGGGTTTTAAGGCCGGCGTGGCCTATCGCCACCGGTTTGGCGAATAGCCGCAATTTTATTTTCACCCTGTCTCGACCTCAAAAATGAGCGTTAATGGCGCTCAAAGTGCTCATCGTCGACGATTCGCAGATCATGCGTGATGTGATGACGAAATTTCTGGGTAATTTTGATCTGGAAATCGCCGGCACTGCGCGCGACGGCGAAGAAGCCATACGCCTTTTCCGCGAAATCGAACCCGACCTGGTAACGCTTGATATCACAATGCCTAAAATAGACGGCTTGGCGGCATTAAAAGAGATGAAGAAAATGCGCGCCTCAGCCCAGGTCATTATTGTTTCAGCGATTAACGACAAGAGCGTAGTACTCAAAGCGTTAGATGCGGGCGCGGCGCTCTTTATCAACAAGCCGGTTTCCGAAGCGGCCGTGCGCGCCGCGATTGAAAAGGTTCTGGCGCAGACTGCCCGGTGAAATTTTCCCTTGCTGCAACGTGCTTCACGTTGCTCTCTTTTATTTCTGCCTTACATTCCGCAAATTCGTCTCAGATCCGGGCAGAGCATGCCGTCATTGACTTTTCCAAAGTAGAAATTTTACCCAGTGATCCTGTCGCTCTCGACGGTAAATGGAACCTTTACTGGAAGGAATTCATTTCACCTTCTGGAGAATCCCAGACAACACCGGTGGAGGCTCCCGTGCGGGGTACCTGGAAAGGAGTTCAGTACCGAAACATACTGCTGCCCGCCGACGGCTGGGCGAGTTACCAGTTACTGGTCTTACTGGGAGAAAACCGCGGCGAATTCGCGCTGAAGATTGGCAACATCGGTACTGCGTATAAATTATTTGCCAACGGCAACCTGATCGCCTCGGCGGGCAGCCCGGGAATCTCTGCCACTGAATCGGTGCCGCGCACGATACCCGTACTGGCAAAATTACCGCCAGCGGATGCTACTGGTCGTATTCTTCTCGTTGTGCATGTCTCAAACTTCGACGATCGCCACGGCGGCATCTGGCAGACGATGCGCCTCGGCCATGCGGCGGATATGCAGCGCAGCGTGAATAATGAATATGCGCTCGCGGCTTTTCTTTTTGGTGCAATATTTCTGATCGGACTGCATCATCTTTTCATGTTTCTGCGGCGTACCTCTGATGTATCGAATCTCGCATTCGCGCTGATTTGCGTGCTCCTGGCCATACGCGCGCTGGCAGAGAGTAACCGCTACCTGATGGTGCTCTTACCCGATTTCCCATGGATCTGGAATTCACGGCTAGCCTATCTCACTTTCTATGCGGCACTACCGCTCAGTGTCTGGTTTCTGCGCATCGTTTTCGCGCGCCAGTTTCATAAATGGGTTTTCATCGTTTCTGTTGCAGTTTCGGCACCGGTTTGCCTCGCCGTGTTGATTTTACCCCCGCGGCTTTACACAGAAACGCTCACCGGCTTCCAGATCTTCGCATTGGTCATGATCCTTTATGGCATTGTGTCGGTGGTCAGGGCGATTTTCGCCGGGGAGCGGGGCTCAAAGACTCTTGCCATCGGGCTCACAGGACTCTTTGCCGGAGCCACAATTGACATTCTCACCGTGGCAAATATCCTGAATTTTCCGGAGCTTGCGCCGTTTGGCCTGATTGGTTTTATTCTTTCTCAGTCTGTGCTGCTGAGTATGAGACAAGAGGACGCCTATAACCGCCTCGAAGTGCTGGCCGAAGAGAACAAAGGGCTGATTGGTTCGATGGAACTGAAAATCATCGAGCGCACTGCGACAATCGCCGAACTCAGCGCAGAAGGCGACGCCGTGCTGAACGCTCTGAATGAAGGTGTTTTTCTTATTAACCGGGAAAAAATCGTCGGCAATAAATTTTCGCAGAAAATATTCGAAATACTCGAGCTCGAACCCGAAGAACTTTCGGGGAAACCTTTTTCCGAAATTGTGCTTCGCATCACCGGGGAGAACCTCTCGGAAGATGCGCGTCTGTTTCTCAATGTTCTGTTTAACCCCGGCATGGAAGACGACATGGTCGAGCAGCTGAACCCATTGCGTAAAATACACATTCGCGGCATCAAAAGCGGCAGCGACAAAATCATTGATTTTACTTTCACGCGGCAAAAAAGGAAACAAAATATCATGGCAGCTTTTGTCTCCTGCAAAGATATCACGGCCGACGAAGCACTTAAAGCGGAACTGGAAGAACGCGAAACGCGCGCAAACCGCCAGCTGGAAATTGTACGGACGTTGTTCAGCGTGAACCCAGAGGCGCTGCAGGCATTTTACGGCAGCATCGAGTCCGAAATCGAGGACATTGACGCAGCTCTGGCAGCAGAGAGCGGATTAGATCTGCGCTCGCGTATTGAGGTTGTTTACCGCGCGACTCATACGATAAAAGGCAGTGCACAGCTTTTCAAAATTGGTTTCATCGCCGACCAGGCACATGCCTTTGAAAGCCGCCTGCAAGAGCTTATGGGCAACGAGAACCTGCAAAATCTCGACATGATTGCGGTGCATATGGGATATGCAGAATTGCAGAAGGCGCTGGAAGAATTTGAAGAAATGATACGCAAGATTCTGCAGTTTCAGCGCGAGGCAAGCGGAATGCACATGAGCGCCATCGACGTTTTGCGCGATTCCCTGCCGAAAATGGTGAATGAAATCTGCGAAAAACTGGGTAAGCAGGCTACACTACGATACGAGAATTTTTCGGCGGAGCACATCCCACGCCGCTATGCCCCGGCGTTGCGCGATGCGCTCGTGCAATGCGTCAGAAACGCGCTGGCGCACAGTATTGAAACAGCCGACGAAAGATCGCGGAGCGGCAAGGCCGCAAAGGCGGAGATTCTGATTGCTGTAAGTCAAACGGAAGGAGAAATCACGGTGGCGGTGCGCGATGACGGCAATAGTTTCGACGTAGAGGGCATTCGAAGGCGCGCAGCGGAAAAGCAGCTGAAATCTCCGGCGGACCTGGCCGTTCTACCCGACCAGGAGCTCATCAACCTGATTTTTTTACCGGGCTTTTCCACTGCTGAGCCCGGTGGCTATTTTGCGGGCCGGGGTGCGGGTATGGATATCATTGCGAAAAAGATCAGGCAGCTGGGCGGAAAAATACGCATCGCCTGGGGGCGCGGGCAATTTACCGAGTTTACCTTTGTCCTGCCGCGAAAATAAGCCTTTGCTTTTGCAAGGCGCTTGCCGTGTGAAGGGAGTTTTGGAATTCGCTTACTGATGCCCATGGGCCCCGAGGAAAACCAGATATTACCGCTCGGTGAACCGGGTTCAACGCGCGAGGCGGATTTTCAGCGCATCTATAATAAAAGCAAAAACCGCGTACTCAACTACATCTCGCGTTCGGTGCGCGACCGCGACGAAGCGCTCGACCTTCTACAAGAAGTCTTCATTACCTTTTACGACAAATTGCCCGAGCTGGATATTTCGACGGATCGCATCGAATCATGGCTCGTTAAGACTGCGCGAAACGTCATTCTCACCTATGTGCGCGACACGCACCGGCGTCTGACCCGCGACCTGCAAAACACGCAGGAAAGCGACACCTGGGAAAAGGACGAACAGGTCGGTAAAATTTACCAAAAAGAACTCGAGAAACACATCGATAATTTTTTGCAGTCGCTCAACGACCAGGAAAGAAACTTATTTATATTACAGAAGATCGAACAGGTCAAATATAACGATCTCGAAAAAATACTGGGAACACCGCAGCGCACGATGAAGCGCATGGCGGCGAACCTGCTGCAGCGCCTGAAAGAGCGCACGACATTCGACAAAGATTATTTGGAAAACTGACAAACAGATTGCTGGCGTACGGCCAGCAATCTGTTTGTCAGAGTAAAGGTTTCCAGGAGAAGCCGACGTAGACTTCTGCCGGACCAAAGTTTTTCTTATAAGCCATCTTTTCATGACCCGCAAGATAGAGCCCGAGATTAAGGTATGGCAAACCCAGTTCTCTTGTTTTTTCCATTGCCAGTAAAATATTGAATGTTCCCAGCGAGCGGGCTAATTCATCGGGTTCAAAGACCGAATAAACCGCCGAGAGCGAATCGAGAGTACGATCAAATATCGCATACCCGAATACAGCGTTGCCCTTGAAGATCGTGAGTTCGAGCGTGTCAGCGGGGTTCATGTACATCTGGCTTATCATCGCCATCGCGAGTTCCCGGCGCAGCACGGGGCTTTCGTCCATCTCTTTGTGCCGGGTCAGCTGGTAGCGCACATACATTTCAAACTTCTGCTGCGTTGGCTGAGGTTTATCCCACAGAATGCGCAGGTCTGCATTGCGTTTTAACGTGCGGCGAAAACTACGGTTGGGCTTAAATTGGTCGACCAGCACCCGGTAAGGAATGCACTCGCGACACCCCCGGCAGTACGGGCGATAATAGTCATAGCCAAAGCGCCGGTATCCTTTATCCAGAACGCGCGTTATCTGTTCGCGGGTGAACGCATGTTTTTCATCGGTAAAACCATGGTTGCGCGTGACTCTGTCGGGATAATAACCGCAGCCACCTTCGCTGAAAAACGACGTCACAGGGCATTGACTGTTTCGATTTTCAGCCTGTCTCGCCAAAAAAACACTGCGCCATGGCAGGAAAAAATGTAGTTATCGCAGGTGCCTCAGGGGCCGTGGGTGTCGAGTTCATGAAAGTGCTGGAAAAAATGAATTTTCCGGTGGCTTCGCTGCGCCTGCTGGCGACGAAACGCAGCGCCGGTAAAAAACTGCAATTTAAAGGTGAAGATATCGTCATCGAAGAAATGACGACGAACTCATTCAAAGGTGCGGATATTGCACTGTTCTCTGCCGGCAGCTCAGTCAGCAAAGAATTCGAAAAGGCCGTGGTCGACGCCGGTTGCGTCATGGTCGATAACAGCTCGGCATTCCGTATGCGCGAAGGCACGCCACTCGTCGTCCCTGAAATCAATCCGCAGGATGCGAAAAAACACCAGGGTGTGATTGCAAACCCGAACTGCTCGACCATCATCATGCTGATGGGAGTCTATCCCTTGCTCAGAAAATATCCCGTGCGTCGCCTTGTTGTCTCGACATACCAGGCTGCATCGGGTGCCGGTTGGGCGGCCATGGAAGAGCTGAAAGATTCAACGCGCGCCGCGCTCGAAAGCAAACCTTTCACACCGCAAAAGATGCCCTACCCATACGGATTCAACCTGTTCTCACACAACACCGCGATCGACGCGCAGGGATATAACGAAGAAGAAATGAAGATGGTCAAAGAGACCAAAAAGATTCTCGGCACTGACAAAATTGCGATCAGCCCGACATGCATTCGTGTACCGATTCTTCGCGCGCACGCAGAATCGATCAATATCGAATTCGAAGGTGCGGCACCGTCTGAGGATGAAGCGCGCAAACTCTTTGCGGAATTCCCGGGCGTACGCGTCGTCGATGACCGCGCAAAAAACCACTTTCCGATGCCGCTCGAGGCTTCGGGCGAATGGGATTGCCTGGTCGGACGCATACGCAAAGATGTCAGCCTGCCAGACCGTGCAATGAATGTGTTTATTGCCGGTGACCAGTTGTTGAAGGGTGCGGCGCTCAATGCCGTGCAGATCGCGGCACTTCTGTAATTCCATGGCAAAGAAATCAGCAGTGCCCAAACTGACACCGCACACGGTTGCGATGCTGCGCGACCGCGCGCTGCATGCTGCGAGCAAGGCCTATGCGCCCTACTCAAAAATCCATGTCGGCGCAGCACTGCTCGCCAGCGACGGCAATATCTACACGGGCTGTAATGTCGAGAATGCCTCTTACGGGCTCACGATCTGCGCCGAACGCTCTGCAATCTCAGCGGCAATTCAGGCAATCGAAGACAACCGCGAGGCGATGATCCAGGCAATCTATATCGTGAATAATAAATTGCCAGAAATTCCGCCGTGCGGCGCCTGCCGGCAGGTGATGTTTGAATTCGGCAAGGGCGGCATTGCTTTCTTCGACGGAAAGAAAGGTATCAAGAAGATTCCGATCGACAAGCTATTGCCTGAAGCCTTTCGTCTGCCTTAGGGGCAGACGTTAGGGGTAGACTTAAGTCTACCCCTAACACGTGCGCGGCGTGTTTCAATTCCTGGCATTGTCAAAAATGAATTTTTTGAACGGTTCTGTCGCGTCTTCGATCTTGCTGCCTAAGTGGAACATCAGTTCGAAGTGCGACGGCCGCTGTACAATAATGCGGTTGATGGGCTTTGCATTTGCCCGCGTGAGATCTGCAGATTTGCATTCATCTTTGACATAAGGTAAATCGCGTTCGCTGCAAATCACCAGCACCGGGGCTGTGGTTCTCTTCAGCCATTCTGAAGGCGATAGCTTCAATGCATCGGCGTCTTTGACATAACCGTCAAGAGCCCTGAGCTGCATCGGAGCAATTTTTCCGACGCCTTTCGTCAGGGAAAAAATGGGGGAAACGAGAGATATGCTGCGGTACAGCTTTACATCCGCGCTGCCCAGAAGCAGCGCACCCGAGCCATGCGCCAGTACATGGATGCGTTCCCCGTCAAAGCCATACTTCGCGCCCAGTTGTTTTACTTCAGAGAGAAAGACCGCAAAGTTCTGCGCCTGTGACGGCAGGCTGCGCGCCGCCAGACCTTTGGCCGAATAAAAGAATTTCGTAAAGATGCCCGGGTAATGTGGCAGTTGTACGATCGCCACGGTGTAGCCGTTGCGCACACCCAGGCCACCCAGGTATGCATAGTTCTTTTTATTACCGCCCTGCAGAAAGCCGCCATGCACGACGACGAGCAGCGGCCGCCGCTCATTTGCAACGGCAGGCGCAGTGTAGATGTCGGCGGTGACCTCACCGATCTGCACGTCGCGTGCAATCTGCGCGGAGGGCAGACCGGTTGTGACGGGACGAAACCGGGCATACGATGCCTGCTCCCAGATAGAGAAGACGTTATCGAAAATGAAGACAAAGGTGGCAACAGTGAGGATTGCCAGCGTGCCAATGATGTATTTGGATTTCATAGTCTTGTTTAATAACTCGCGCGTAGGTAGCGAAAGCTACCTACGCGCGAATATAAAATGCGGACGTGCGGCCAAGTCATTACGGATTTCGACGCGCGTGAAACCGGCCTCGCGCGCCCATGCTGCCACCTCTGTCGTTTTTGCCGGATGTGTTTCGAGCGCAAAGAGGCCACCCGCGTTCAGGTTTTCCATAGCACAGGCGATCAACTGCCTGTGCAAAAACTCAAAATCGTCAGCAACGAGAGCCAGCCTGGGTTCATAGTCCCTGACAGTACGGTCTAAATCCGCATATTCGTCGCCCAATACATAGGGGGGATTGCTGATAAAAAGATCGACGCCTTCTTCGAGGCGTAAGCCCGCCTGCGTAAAATCTGCTTCGACGCCTGTGACCTCAGTCACCGCCTGGTCGAGCAATGCACGGGCATTTTCGACCGCAACAGTAAGCACCGCCGGAGAAATATCGAGCAGCAAGAGGGCGGCTGCCTGCGTCTCAATCGCGATGGTGATGCCGATACAGCCTGTACCTGCGCCTGCATCGGCGATCTTGCGCGGTTTGGGCATTTCTTTCAGCGCCTGTTCGACGAGCTCTTCAGTCTCGGGCCGCGGAATCAAGACGTCGGCCGTCACTTTGAATGTGCGGCCATAGAAATCTTTGCTGCCAAGAATCTGCGCGGTGGGCATACCCTGCGATTTCTGCACAATGGCATTGCGCAGCGTTTCGAGTTCTGCCGGCACCAGCGGACGATCGGGCTGCGTGAAGAGCTCGATGCGTTTGAGTCCAAGAAAATGCGCGAAGATCAGCTGCGCTTCGAGGCGTGGCGAGGCAATGCCCTTTTTTGCCAGAAAGTCTTCGGATTTGCGCAGGATATCAATGAGAAGGTTTTCGGCTGCCAATGGTTCGGGCGCTCTCCACCCATGTGACATAATTTCACTCAAGGATCGCCGGTAAATGCCGAATAATGATATGTAGTTGTCTGTTCTGCTGCGCAGACCAGGTGACGATAAACGGCGTTGTTATGTCTGCGGCATGGATACGGCTTTTTTTATTTTTGGTCCTGGGCAGCGGCATTCTCGATGCCACGCGCGGCACAATCTATATCAAATCTCTCTCGCATAACGACCCTGAAATAAAGCAAATGCGCGCCGAGGTCACCGAGAACCTGCGCGCAGTTGCCGACGGTAGCGCACCTGAAATCAAATGGCGCCGTTATAAACTCACTAAAAAAGATAACTTTTTTAAGGTGATGGCCCGCACTGCGCTCAACCATGACACGATTTCGAGTGTGAACCGCCTCGCTTCGCTGTGGGATTTAGGTTCCGGAGACGAGTGGCTGCTGCCGAATGTGCGCGGCATCGCGGTTTACGGGGATAAATCTGCCGTGGCCAAAAAATTTTCGCGCCGCGAGAGCGACCTGATGCCGATACCCGGCAAAGAAAATTTCTATTTTATCACCGGACTGCATTTTGACGAAACGGAGAAGGAATTTTTCAACCTCAAGGCATTCATTCACCCGGTTGCAGGCCGCATCACTTCTGGCTTCGGCGTGCGCAAAGATCCGTTTACCGAGAAGCATAAGTTCCATAAAGGCATCGATATTGCCTGCAGCATCGGCACCAAAGTCGTCGCTTCTGCAGAAGGCACAGTGGTATTCGCCGGCACAAAGCAGGGATATGGCAAAACGGTGATAGTCGAACACCGCAATGGTTACCGCACGCTTTATGGCCATCTCAGCAAACTCAGCGTGAAGAACGGTCAGGAAGTAAAACAGGGGCAGAAGATTGCACTCTCAGGCATGACCGGCCGCTCGACCGGCCCGCACCTGCACTTTGAAGTGCGCCGCCGCGGCCAGCCCGAACGCCCTAACTTTCACCTGGCGAAAATTTAAGGCCGCTATGCCGGCGACTTTCCGCACCATCGTTCACGTCGACATGGACGCATTCTTCACCAGCGTCGAAGTGCGCGACCGTCCCGATCTCAAAGGTAAGCCCGTTGTGGTCGGTGCCGATCCAAAGGGCGGTTTAGGAAGGGGAGTCATCAGCGCAGCCAGTTATGAAGCGCGCAAGTTCGGCGTTAAATCCGCGCAACCGGTCAGCACCGCTTACAGGCTATGCCCCGAAGCGATTTTTATGCCGCACCGCATCGAGCGCTACCGCGAAGTCTCTGACGAAGTTATGGAAGTCCTCGGCAACTTCAGCGAGAAGCTGTTGCGCATGTCGATCGACGAAGCGGTGCTCGACTGCTCAGAAAGCGGGGCGCGCTACGAGACATGGAAGCGGCTAGGTCTCGCCATAAAGACAGCGGTTTACGAAAAAACGCAGCTGACCTGCAGCCTCGGTATTGCGACAGGCATGACGCTCGCAAAAATGGGATCCGAAATGCAGAAACCCGACGGGCTGACGCTCATCCACCCCGGCAAAGAGGCGGAATTTCTCGCACCGCTCAAAGTCGAAACGATTCCCGGCATCGGTCCGCGCGCGCGCGAAAGCCTGAACCGTCTCGGCATGCGCAAGATCGCCGACCTGCAGAAAGCCGATGTTGCGACCCTCAGTGCGGCGCTCGGCAAATGGGGAGGGCGCATCTACGATCTCGCAAGGGGGATTGATAACGACGAAGTGATTTCGACACACGACCGCAAATCATTCGGGGAAGAGCGCACGTACCAGACCGATCTTGAGACTCCCGAGCAGGCTGAGAGCGCGCTCGCCGAAATAGCCGACGATCTGAGCCAGCGCCTCGCGCGCAAAAATATCGCCGGCCGCACGCTGACGGTCAAAATTCGCTTTTCAGACTTCCACACGATCACGCGTTCGCAGACATTGCCGGTTCCGGTGCGCTCTGCATCCGCACTGTTTGAGCACAGCCGTGCAATATTTCATAAAAACGTGAGCGCCGAAACCGTGAAGGTGCAGAAGATTCGCCTGTTAGGCATTCAGCTGTCGCACCTATACATGGCAAAGCCCGGCGAACAGCTCTGGCTGTTTTGAAGCCGCCGCTGCGGCTTCAAAAAACTTAGGTACCTAACATCTTGAGATGACGGTAATGCCCGGCAAGTACCGCGCGAAACGTCGGGTACTCAAAGTAGCGTACACCGTGCTGCGCGCAGTATTCCTTAACAATGGGCTGAATCAGGTGATAACGCGTGTGAGAAATTTTGGGAAAAATATGGTGCTCGATCTGAAAATTTAATCCACCTACAATCCATGATAAGACCTTGTTCTTCGTGGCAAAATCGACGGTCGTGGCAATCTGGTGCATAGCCCAGTCACGGTTACCCTCTTCTTTATTCGCCGGCATTGTCTGCACTTCAGTCAGATGCGCCATCGCAAAAATCAAGATCAACGCAGCGCTCAGAAGCATCCAGTGGATCAAATAGAACGTGAGTGCAATCTGCCAGCTGCCTGTGACAAGCGCCGGAATGATCAGATAGCTGGTGATATGCCAGGTTTTCGCAAAAATCAGTTCGAGCAGCAGGGTTTTGCGCTGTTCCTTGTTCAGCGGCCAGCGGTGCGTGAAATAATCTTTGATGTCGTCGAATAAAATCCAGCGCAGGCTGTGCCCCATATACAAAAACCATGCATAGAAGCGCTGAAAGCGGTGCGCAGGATGTTTGGCCTGCGCGGGGTGCAGGCGAATCAATCCGCCTGATTCAAAATCCTGGTCGTGACCGATGACGTTGGTGTGGTCGTGGTGCGCGCGTACATGCAACTGGTGCCACAAAACATTACTGCCGCCGGCAAAACCGAGGCTATACGATGCAATATTGTTAAGAATTTTGGAATTACTGAACGAGCCGTGGCTGCCGTCGTGCATCACAGACAGCACGATACACAGCATCGCAAACGCCACCGGCACCACCATCAGCAGCGCATACCAGCCATAGTTTGCACCGATGAACAGGTATGCTGCGTAGAGTGTGAACCACATCGCATAGTTGATAATCGCCTTGCGCATCAGGCCCTTCTCGTCGATCGGTGATAGAGAGTTATTCTTGAGAAACGCGAACACCGCATTTCTGAGCCCCGCATGGAAACTGGTCGTACTTCCCTGGCTTTCGCCGGCGTTTGCTGTTTGCATATAAGTTTGATGGATTCCGGACGGTCCGGTTGCAAAAAAAATGACATGAATGTCAGTCATGACTTACCCTTGACTTTTCGCCGAAAAGTTCAGGGCAAATCGCGAGGTTTTACGCTGTTTCGGGATTTTTCCGCAGCCTGCTGGGGAATTGCCAGTTTCTCTTTTCAGGAGGCTACTGTTGCGGGTTGGCCGCCGGCTCGTAGTCCGTGAAGAGACTCTTATCGGAAAGGAAGGCAAGTTCAAAGTTATCGCGCGGACCGGCGCGGTTCTTGCCAATGATAATTTCTGCGAGGTTCTTCTTATCTTCCGGCGCGTCCTTGCCCTGATGCTCGCGGTGAATAAAGATGACCATGTCCGCGTCCTGTTCAATCGCGCCCGATTCACGCAGGTCTGAAAGCTGCGGGCGCGGGTCTTTGCCGCGCTGCTCGATGGAGCGGTTCATCTGCGACAGCGCGAGAATCGGCACCTGCAGGTCTTTCGCAATGAGTTTGATCGCGCGCGAAATCGCCGCGACTTCGTTCTGCCGGCCATCCTGTGCGCGGTCGCGGTCGGTCATCAGCTGCAGGTAGTCGATAACGATCAGGCCGAGCTCTTTTCCCTGCTGCTTGATGGTGCGGCCCAGCCGGCGCGCGCGCTGCTTGAACTCCCAGGTAGTCAGATCGGCTGAGTCATCGATATAAAAATCGGTTTCATAAACTTCTTTCGCGGTGTGTGCGAGACGCGCCATCTCTTTGTCGTTGATGCGACCCTTTTGCACTTTCTGCGAATCAAGAAATGCACGCGAGCAGAGAAGCCGCAGCAACAATTCAAGCCGCGTCATTTCGAGCGAGAAGAACGCCACCGCCTTCGGATGCGTCTTGTTCATCGCAACATTGAGCGCGATGTTGAGCGCGAATGTAGTCTTGCCCATGCCGGGGCGCGCCGCAATGACAATCATCTGTCCCGGTTTAAAGCCGCTCGTCGCTTCGTCAAGTTTGCGAAAGCCCGAAGCAGTGCCGGTGACACCCTCAGAGCTGCGCACAGTTTTGATGAATTCAATAAATTCTTTATTCGTTTCTTTAATGTGACGGATGTTATAACTGCTGTAGCGGTCGGCGAGGTGCGAAAGGGCAACCTCGGTGTCGGTGAGTACCGATTCGAGTTTGAAACCGGTGTCCCCGGCTTTTTTTTCCAGCTCGCGGAAATTGATGATGAGCCGGCGACGCAGCGAGAGTTCGCGCACTTTTTCGGCGAATGTGCTCACTCCGATTAAGACGCCCAAAGAAGCGATGTTCATGATCGCCGCGCGACTACCGGCGCGCTCGAGCTGGTTCTGGTTTTTGAGACTGTTGATAATCAGGATCGCATTGGGTTGCTCGCCGCGGTCGATTTCTGTGGCGATGGCTTCGTAGATCAGCCGGTGGCCTTCATAGTAGAAATCTTCAGGTTTGAGCACCTGTGCAATTTCTTCAAACAGCGACGGCGATTGCAAAATTGACCCGAGCAGGGTTTGTTCTGCCTCTTCGTCGAATAGCTGCATCAAGATACTCTCTTTATTTGTGCGCCGAGGGTTCTCAGACGCGCATCGATGTTTTCATAACCGCGGTCGATCTGCAGAATATTCTGTATCACTGATTGCCCTTCGGCGGCGAGCGCCGCGATCACGAGGGCCATACCCGCGCGAATATCGGGTGAAGTCATGCGGCTGCCATAGAGCTTCGACGGCCCGATAATGACCGCGCGGTGAGGGTCGCAGAGCACGATTTGTGCTCCCATGCCCATGAGTTTGTCTGTAAAATACAAACGGCTTTCGAACAGCTTTTCATGGATCAGCACGGTGCCCGTACACTGCGTCGCCACGGTAAGAATAATCGAGATGAGATCGGCAGGAAACATGGGCCACGGTGCATCATCGATTTTTGGAATTTCTCCGTGCACGTCCGTCTGGATCTTCAATGAGTAGGGCGACTTCATTACCAGATCAATCTCATTTTCTCTTTCCTGGTAACGCCAGTTAATGCCGACGCGCTCGAACACGAACTTGATCATGCGCAGGTCGATTGGATTAATATTTTGTATAACCAGGTCGCCCCCGGTCATGGCTGACATCGCAATGAACGAACCGATCTCAAGATAGTCGGCGCCAATTGTATGGTCGGCGCTTTTCAGATTTTCGAAGCCGCCGACGCCGTGGATGCGCAGCATATTGCTGCCGATGCCCTCAATCTTGACGCCCTGCGCGACGAGAAAACGGCACAGCCCCTGCACGTGAGGTTCTGACGCAGCATTTTCAATGAGCGTAATGCCTTCCGCACACGCGGCGGCCATGACGGCATTTTCGGTGCCCGTCACCGAAGCTTCATCGAGCAGAATCGCCGTGCCGACGAGTTTATCGGCCGCGAGCATGTAGCCATCATTGAAAACTTCTACCTTGGCACCCAGCGCAGAGAGCGCCAGGAGGTGCGTGTCGACGCGGCGACGGCCGATCTTGTCGCCACCGGGGCGCGGCAGAAAAACTTTTTTTGCCCGCGCCAGCAATGGCCCGAGCAGGGTCACCGACCCCCTGAGGCCTGAAGCGAGTTCAGGCGGCAGCTCGCTGAGCTTGATTTGGGGCGTGCTAATCTTGTATGAATGCCCGTCTTTGAGCGGTGTCAGCTCTGCACCGACCGCCTCGAGAATCTTCAACAGGTTCTTAATGTCTTCGATCTGCGGGACATTGCGAATCGTGACGCCATTCGGGTTCATCAGCGCCGCGCACAGCACCGGCAGCGCTTCGTTTTTATTTCCCTGCGGCGTGATGGTGCCGCCGATTTTGTGGCCGCCTTCGATAATAAATTCAGAGGTCATTTCAAGCCCAATACGTCTTTCATCGAATAAAGGCCGGCGGGTTTACCCTGCAAAAATTTCAGTGCCGCCAGCGCGCCCGCCGCAAATGTATCGCGGTTTGTCGCCTGGTGCTTAATTTCAATGCGCTCGCCCTGCCCCAGAAAATACACAGTGTGGTCGCCCACGACGTCGCCGCCTCGCAGTGTCATCACACCGAGCTCGTTTTTTTTGCGTTCGCCGATCATGCCCTCACGGCCATAGAGCACGTCTTTGTCAGACAGGCCATATGCATTGCGTAAAACCTCTTTAATAGTCACAGCCGTGCCCGAGGGCGAATCTTTTTTGAGGTTGTGATGGATTTCCATAACCTCGGGATCAAACCCATGCGCTGCGAGCGCGCGTGCGGCCTGATCAACCAGTGAAAATAGCACGTTCACGCCAATCGCCATATTCGATGCAATGATTAGCGGAATTTTGCTGCCCATCGCCTCCAGTTCTTTGCGCTGCTCTGTAGTGAAGCCAGTAGTGCCTACCACAACCGGCGAGCCGGTTTCGGCCGCTTTGCGCAGAGTTTCAATCACGGTGGCAGCATGCGAAAAATCGATCAATCCGCCTTGCGGGATTTTAGCGTTCGCCAGCGATACGATTTCAGAGTCAAAAGGCAAGCTTGTGACCGCGCTGTATTTTTTTCCCTGGTCGGGGTGCTTCGCGAATTCGACCGGCGCAACCAGATCAAAGCCACTCTGCAATGCGCGACCCGCAATCGCGCGCCCCATGCGCCCAAGGGCGCCGACAATACCAAATTGAATCATAAAAGTATGTTAATGGATGGCCGAGCCATCCATTAACGGTTCTCCATTTTTTCAAATGTCGTCATCGCATTTGCCACGGTGCTTTCAAACGCCGCACCGAGCGGCGTCATCGGTAGGCGCAGCGAGTTTTTACAGATCCCCTTGCGCGCCGCGGCGAACTTCACCGGGATCGGGTTGGTTTCAATGAACATTGCCTTGCAGAGCGGCAGCAATTTCAGGAATTTCTTCTGCGCCTCTGCCGTTTTACCGGCAAAATA
>JAXMHE010000001.1:0-357441 GCA_046346945.1 Turneriella sp. | reverse complement strand
CGCTCATAGAGGGATTTAACTTTCATCGTGTACAGGGCGTTGTTGGCAAACGTGCGCGGAAAGCCCGCAAGCGACGCGGCCACTTCGCGCATCTGTGGAAAATATTTCTGCACACCAAAAATATCTCCGGTGAGCATCTTATCGATCGTGACTTCAATTTCTTTCAGGCTCATGCGACCGTGCTTGGTGATGACTTGTGAAAATCCATGCTCTTTGATAATGTCGATGAATTCGTTTACATCATAAGAAGTAATCAGGATAATCGGAATGTTCGGGCGCAATTTGCGCGCCAGCCGGCCCATCTCAAAACCGTTCATTTCCGGCAGCTTGACATCCGTCACCACCAGTTCGATATCAGGTGACATCGCAAGCCTCATGAGTGCCTGCTCGGCCGTCGATGCGACCTGCACATCATACCTCGAAAAAAGAAAATCGCGAATTGCCAGTTGAATGGATTCCACATCTTCGACCAGCAAAATGCGGCTCGAGCTCTTTTTGCCGTCGATTTCCAGATTGAGGAAAGGTGTGGAGGCGGGTTGCGTCATTGCAGTAACGGTATGTCGATGGTCACCCTTGTGAATGGTTTTCTCGAAACGACACGAATCAGCCCATTATGTTCGCTGATAATCTTGCGTGCGATGAATAAACCAAGACCCCGATTCTTTTCCCCTTTTGTCGTGTAAAATGGTTCGAAGATTCGCGAGAGTCGCGATTTGGGTATGCCCCCCGCATTATCCGAAAACTGTACGCGCGCAAATTTGCGAGTGCGCCGCGCAGAGATATTCAGCCTAACCCGCTCTGCGCTCTTTCTGGCCTCTGCGGCATCCATAACGTTAATGATGATATTTTGCCAAACGCGCCGCAATCTCGGCAAATCCCCCGAAATCGGCAACAAATCATCCGAGGGTGTGATCTCTATTGCCAGTGGCACGCGCGGGTTTGCCTTAATCTGTTCGGACAGATTGCGGATTTCTATTCCAGCATCGAGGCGTTGCGTGCGGAAAATTTCACGCTTGTTCAATGACTTCAGTTCCTCAAGCAAATGCGTCGCTGACGCGAGATCGTGATCCATCGAATCGAGAAGCTTATGCATCGCCGGTGTGCGCGCGATCTTACGGCATGCCTGCATGGTGAGATTGAGACCGGTCAGCGGCCCGTTCAGATCATGTGCTATAACCCGCACAAAAAGCTCAAGCGACTCAAGCTTTGCCTGATAGAGTTTTTCCTGGCGACTTTGCCGCCGGTAAGGAATAAGATGAGGACCTTCAGCCGGAGGTGCCATATTTAACCCCCCGGCTGACCGGTTTGCGGCTCAGACCCGCTGTGAAATCAGCGCTCGCATTTTGCAATGCAGCGCCCCGTGATGATCAATACCTCAGAGAATTCTTCATGCGATTGATGGTCTCAACGTCGCCGTTTGAAGCTCCGCGCTTCTGGAATTCAAAGGTGAAGCGGAAGAGTTTCTCAAAATAAATCAGGTGTTCAATGTAGAAGTCACGCTTGAACTTGATGCGGTTTGGGTTAGTTGGATCGTTTTCTACATCACCCAGTTTGACTTTATAGTCAGGGCTCTTCTCAGCTACTTCGGTTGGCTTGTTGAATGAAGTGGCCAGCTGCATCTCATTCGGATTTCCCTTTGTGGGGCTTGGATGAGAAGCTTTGGTGTAGTACTTGTATTGCTCAAAAAAGTTTTGATCGTCGACGATTGTCTTGATGCGAGAAAGATCTTTGCCGCTGAAGTACAGGCGCATTGTTTTTACAGCAGTGCCAACAGGGAGACCGTAGTTGTAAGACTTGGGATTAAAAGTGTAAGCCTGCAGCTCAATATAATCACCGTCTTCGTCTTTTCCTGTTGCAAAAATCGTCTGAGTTGGAGTCAGTTTGACTTTCGGTGCGATATCGCGCAGTGTGTACAGCGCCTGCAGACGCTCTGAAACCTGGCGAATCTGGTCATCCAGACGTTTTTCTGTTTCTGCAAGATCTGCAGCCTTTTGGCTGTCTTTACCGGCCTTAAAAGCCTCTTCGATTGCTGCGACCGGCACAGTCATTGAAACGATGCAAATTGCGAGCAGTGTTTTCTTTATTTTGCTTAGCATACCCTTATGCTCCCTTTATGAGAATTCCCCTCACTCTATCGACCCTTGAACGCGTAAACTGAAATTAACCCGCCCTATTTTCACGAAATTTTTCTCTCCAAAAAATATGTCGTGAAAAAGGCCGGATTTTCGTCGTTCTGCTTATTCCGCTTCGTACAGGCTCAGGTTCCTTTTTGAACCCGCAGGCACTGGCAACGTGTCACCCTTTCTGATTGGTTTTTGCTCAGTTTTTATCATTTCACGGATGTAGTTGGGCAGAGCGAACAGGGAATGGTGAGTGTCTTCGTTATAGAACTGCAGTCCTGGCAGATTGTGCCTGCTGATACGCTCTGCAAGGGTCTTTTTATCGACCGCGGTTGGGTCTTGCGTTTTGCTCGCGAGCGCAAAGCCCCACAGCGTGCCATACAAGGGGACATAATTCGTCATTGGTTTCACAATCGGGAACACCGACTTGAGTGTCCAGTACAGCTTGCTGAAGAGTTCGGGGCGCGTGATCGGCGATTCGATGTGCAGGCTCAGAATACCCTTGTCGCTCAGAATTTTGCTGATCTGTGCATAGAACTCATGTGTATAGAGTTCAATTGAAGGTCCGAAGGGGTCGGTCAGATCGAGCAGTACCTGGTCGAACGACTCTTTCGTTTCAAATACGTATTTGATGCCGTCCTCAATCCTCAGCTCTAACTTCGGGTTTTTGAATGCATCGCCGCAGATGCCTGGAATGTGCTCTTTACACGCATCGACGACACCGCCGTCGAGCTCGACCATCACCACTTTTTCAATGGTTTTGTATTTGAGAAACTCTTCTGCTGCGCCGCCGTCGCCGCCGCCGATGACGAGCGCCTTTTTGGGGCCGTCGACAGTCATGCCGCCGATGTGTGCCAGCGGTTCATGGTACAGAAATTCGTCGCGGTCAGAAGTTTGAAAGACACCGTCGAGGCGCAGCATGCGGCCGTGCCGCGGCAATTCGTGGACTTCGAGATCCTGGAATTTGGTGCGTGTTTCATAGAGCTTTTTGCTCGTGCGGAAAAAATATCCCATGTCTGGGTTGAGGGTTTCGACCAAAAGGTCGTCGCGTTTTTTATCTGCCATGGGTCAGAATGGCTGGCTAAGACAGGGCGAGAATCTGAATCAGACTCTTCTGTGCCGTCCGGGCGGTTAGATTTTTTCGTACAGCGGCAGAGTTAAGAATTCCGCAAAATCCGCAGAGGTTGACATCTCTGTGAAAATTTTCGCCGCCTCATCATAAGTCGGCCCGCCACCCGTGGTCGCCTTTACCCTTTGCAGTTCTGCGGGCACCATTGCCCTGACTAATTCTTCCGTAATTTTGCGCCCGTCGTCGAGCTTGCCCTTTTCGGAACGAATCCACTGCCAGACCTGGGAACGCGAAATCTCGGCGGTTGCCGCGTCTTCCATCAGGTTATGGATCGGCACGCAGCCATTGCCCGCAAGCCACGAGCCAAGGTAATGAATACCGACATTGATATTGTACGCAAGGCCCTGTTCGGTAATCGGCGCCTCGGGTTGAAAATGCAAAAGATCAGCGGCGGATGCCTGAACGTCATCGCGCTTTTTATCGATTTGGTTGGGTTTTTCCCCCAGGACCTTTTTCCATTCTTCCATTGCAATGGGTACAAGGCCCGGGTGAGCCACCCAGCCGCCGTCATAGCCGTCGCCTGCGTCGCGCGCCTTGTCGGCACGCACACCCGCGAGCGCCTTTTCATTGGCGGCTGCATCGTTCTTAATCGGAATCAATGCACTCATACCGCCGATTGCTGGCGCACCGTGCTTGTGGCAGGTTCTGAGCAATAGCAGGGCATAGGCGCGCATGAAGGGTGACGTCATCGTGACGAGACCGCGGTTTGCCAGGCAGAAATTCTTGTCGTTCTTGAATTTTTTGATGCACGAGAAGATGTAGTCCCAGCGGCCCGCGTTGAGCCCTGCGCTGTGTTCGCGCAGCTCGTACAGAATTTCTTCCATCTCAAAGGCTGCGAGAATCGTCTCAATCAACACCGTCGCCCGGATGGTTCCCTGTGGAATGACCCAGTTCATTCTGCGCAAACACGAACACATCGTTCCACAGCCTCGCTTCGAGGTGGGATTCCATTTTAGGCAGGTAGAAGTAGGGGCCACTGCCGCGCGCGATCAGTTCCTTTGCGTTGTGAAAGAAAAAGAGACCGAAATCAAAAATGCCGCCTGAGATACGTTTACCATCCACCTCAACATGCTTTTCGTCGAGGTGCCAGCCGCGCGGGCGCACGAGCAGGGTAGCGGTCTTTTCATTGAGCTTGTATTGCTTACCGCCTGATTCAAAATCGATCTGGCGGCGAATCGCGTCGCGCAGGTTGATCTGGCCCTGTATCTGGTTCTGCCAGTTGGGCGTGTTTGAATCTTCAAAGTCGGTCATGTAGCTGTCGGCACCCGAGTTGAGTGCGTTGATGACCATCTTGCGCTCCACCGGCCCCGTGATTTCGACGCGACGGCATTCGAGATCTTTCGGTAATTTTGCCACCATCCAGTCAGATTGACGGACGTTCGCAGTTTCTTTCAGAAAATCGGGTTTCTCTCCCGCCTCAAGACGCTTTGCGCGTGCAACGCGGGCCGCGAGCAGTTCCTGCCGGCGGCTTTCGAATTTTCGCGAAATTTTGGCGACGAACTCCAACGCGTCGGCGCTCAGTATTTCATTAAAGTTTTTTTCCGATTTTGCTACTGCCGCGGAACTAATCTGCATTCCAACAGGTGTTTTGAACATAGATACGAGCCTAAATTCGCCGCAGTGCCCCGCAAGCATTTTTCCTTTGACCGGTTTCAAATGCACCTGCTCGCCATCGGTATATCCGGGGTAGTACCATACAGTCTCAAATTTGCCACGATTGTCATTGACGATGTCACGATCAAAACCGTTCTAACATGTTCCCGGGCTGAAGCTGAATTTCAGTCAACCTACCCGAATATCGCCTATCTCAGACGTCTGTGCTCGCTTTTTGGACAGCGAGTGCCTTCGTCTCTGACCAGCTTTCCCGGAAAAAAATACACAGAGGTAATATGAATATGAAAATTTCTTTTTTGGCGAGCGTTCTTGCGCTTTCCGCATTTTCCGTCGCCTGCGGCTCAACGCAGAAAACAGAAGAACGCTCACTCGGCGGCAATATGATCATCGATGCAGCCAATGGCCAATTGGCAAAGGTGCCGGTAATCGGTTTCCCGCCATTCGGCACTTCGATGTCTATCACGCAGTTTGACCAGTATGGTGAAAACGCAGCAACAGCGGCAAAAGCCGTTATCGCTTCGATGCCCGCCGGCTACAAGCTGCAGGTTACAGGCCATGCAAACCAGCACCGCGCTAAATCGGCAGCCTACACAAAAAGCCTGTCAGAGCAACGCGCAAAGTACGTGTACAACTACTTTGTGAAAAAAGGCGTCGATAAAACGAAGCTGACTTACGTTGGTGTGGGTGATTCAGAACCCGATTCAAGCCTGAGTCGCGACCAGAACCGCCGCGTGACTTTCCGTCTCGTAGAGAGCAAATAACACTGCTACCCCCCGCAGTTTTCTGCGGGGGATTTTCATCCAAATCCTATTCTTAAACTGTTGCCGCCGGCACCAGCGCCGCCAGCTGCTTTTTCAGCTCTTTTATCTCTTTCTGCATTTCACCCAGTTTCTGGTAAGCCGAAAGGTTTTTCACATATTCGCGCATAGGTTGTGTGGGTGAACCCGCATACATCCCCTTTTCCGTGATGTCTGTAATGACGCCGCCACGGTGTACGAAAATGGTGTCGTCGCAGATCGAAACATGGTCTTTCACCATCGTGTCGCCGCTCGCAATCACGCGTTTGCCGGTCTTGGAAGAACCGGCCATTTTCCAGCCGGTCAAAAGAATCGAGTGTTCGCCGATTTCGCAGTTATGCGCTGTATGGCAAATGTTGTCGCAAATGACGTTATCATGGAATTTTGTGACGCCAAATGTGCCACGATCGATGGCGTTCAGCGCACCGATTGTGACTCGCTCGCCGATTTCGACGTTGCCCGTCTGCGGAATACGGTAGTGGTTAAAATCTTCATCCTGCGAATAACCGAAGCCTTCTGAACCAATTACACTGTTGGGTAAGATCAGGCAGTTCTTGCCGATCTTGCACTGGAAACCGACGATGCTGCCGGGTTGAATGACCGTACCCTCGCCGATTTCGGCTTCAAACTCAATAACGACGTTAGCCTGTAAGACGCAGCGTTCGCCGATTTTCGCATCGCGCTCAATCACAACGTTGGGGCCAATCATCGTGCCCTCAGGAATTTTCACCGACTCATGGATCACGGCGGAGGGATGAATGCGGCCAAATCCGCTCTCTGTATAATCGCGGTCAGAATATTTCTGCCGCATCAGCGCGTAGGAGACGCCAGCGTTCTCGCTGACAAACACGGCAAGCGCCGCGTCCGCGGGGATTAATGCAGCTTCTTTGACATTGACCACAACCCCGGCAGGTTTTTTGGCGACTGTTTCCGCGACTTTCTTGGGGTCGGTGATAAAAACCAGGTCGCCGGGCTGGCAATCTTCAAAACCGGCCAGGCGGTGGATCTGCAATGTTTCACCGCATTTAAGCTCTTTGAGGCGGAAGCCGGTCTTGCATTCGGCGAAAATTTCCGCCGCAGTTTTTTGGATCGTTTTGTTCATGGGCCATAAACGGTACGGGATATACCTTGCCTCTTAGATAATGAGCGTTTGTTTACTGTTTAACCTATGCGAGGGGAGAGCGGGGTCAGCCGCGCATTGCAACTGGAATTGCACAATTGCGTCCAGAGTTTCCATTAGTGCCGCATGCCTGCCTTGCAGGTTTTCGATGCCATTCCGGTCGAAGATATCCAGCAGGCGATAGACTGCTTCAATGGTCGACAGGCAGAGAGCTTGCGGCTGCCGTTTAATCGCAAAGCGCGAGGCGCCACCCGGTTCAAAGCTTGTGCGCGGCAATTTTTGCAGGTTGCTACTGCTATTGAGCATCTTGCGCGCGCTGGCCCAGGTTGCATCGAGAATGATGACGATCAGCTGCCGCCCTTTTGCTGCTGAACGAATTTCCGCAGAATCTGCTGCGATTGCCTGTTCACCGGGAAACAATAATATGGGAAAGCAGGATCTATCGCTCAACCAGCGATTCAGTCTCTCATCGCGGGTGAAATCCACCCCCACGAAAATTTCTGAGTTCACGAGGGACTTTCGCGTCACCCGCCCGGTACCCGTGCGCTGGCGTTTGAACTCGCGCGGATGCATTAGAATCAGGAAACGCGTGTTCGTGGCGAAGGGTTTGGTGTATTTGCAGAAGCAGCTCTCGCGCGAGCGGTTGCATTCGGTGCAGAGGTCGCGCCGGCGAGTTTCTGTTGGCGGGAAAATTGCGTTTTGCAACGGCAACTCAGCTGCCGCGGTAGGTCGAATAGCCATAAGGACTTAACAGCAGCGGCACATGGTAGTGCTGGTCGGCATTATCCACAAGGAAAACAATTTCGACGTAGGGATAAAAATATTTTTCTTTCAGGTTTTCGAAATAGGCAGCAATCTCAAAACGAATACGCCAGGTACCCTTATGCAAATCGAATTTCCAGTCGCGCACCCGCCCGTCAGCGTCGGTGATGCCTTCCGCGGCAAACTTATATTCACCCTCGCTGAGCACGTCGAGGCGCACATGCACACCCTGCGCGGGGCGGCCGCGCGCGATGTCGAGAATGTGCGTGCTGATGGATTTCATATTTCAGGATCTTTGCGTGTCGCGCGACGCGTCAATGAGTTTTGCCGCCAAAACCGTCAGGTGAGTATCAGCTTCAAGCCCGCAATTGTCAGCACGGCCGCGAGCAGCTTCTTGATCCAACCGGCCGAAAAACGCCTGCTGCCGAGATATGAACCCGCAACGCCCCCCAAAAGGGCCGCTGCGAGAAAAAACCATACTGTCTGCGGCAGATGTTTTGTGGCTGAAATGTTACCCGCGAGACCAGAAACCGAGTTAAAAAGAATGAATACCGCAGAGACCGCCGCGGCCGGTTTGGTCTTCGCCCATTTGGCCAAAAGCATGAGGGTGAAAGAAAAATGCCGCCACCCGTGCCGGTGAAACCCGACAGTAAACCGATCAATCCGCCGCATAGAACCGCAACCCACGACCGCGGTTGCCGGGTGTTTCTACTTCACGCGGATCATACATGAAACGCAGAGCCGAACCCAGCAAGACAATGCCGACCAGAATCTTGAGCGCTGCCATTGGCAGGTTCAGGTAGCCGCCCAGAAACGCCATGGGTATTGCCAGCAGCGCAAAGGGTGCAAACAACCGCCATGAAAAATGGCCTGCGCGCCAGAATTGCCATGCGGTGATCGTGGCCACGAGAATGTTGAGAGTCAGCGCCGCCGGTTTGACCTGCGCCATGCTGAGACCAAAGAGTGTCATGACGGCAATATAGCCCGACGCGCCCGCATGGCCGACAGACGAGTAAAGAAACGCCACAACCGCGATGCAGGCCGAGAGTAACAATATTGTTTCAGTACTTGTCATCGGCTGAAAAGACTTGCCCTGTCGCAGCAATCAATGCGCCAACAGCTTGTCGATTCTGAGCAGCGTAATTTTCAGTTGTTCTGCCGCCGCGTTGGCGATTTCCTGTGCGCGCGAATTGGGCAGCCGTGCTTTTAATAATTCAAGCATCTGCGCTGCGGATTTTCCGGTGGCGAACACAATAAAAATAAAACCGAATTTTGCGAGATATTCATGGTTGAGTTTTGCCAACTCGGTGAGCACTGCTTCATTCGCATTCGCAGCCCCCGATTGTTCGCCCGAAGCCATTGCCTTCGTGTCGGCATACTTCTGGCGCAGCGAATCGACGTCGCCGATCATCGGGTGCGCTTCGAATGCCTGCAGGTAGTCTGCCTCAGACAGCGTAGCCCAGATGTTCGCGGCCCGCTGTTTCATCTCGTCAATGTCTGTAAAGGGGCGTTTCTCCGACATGGCTTCATACCATTTTCTAGCGGCATTGCATTGCTGCAAAAGAGATGCGGCACCAGAGATGGGTAGCGCGTTAAATTCAGCTAAAATCATGGCTTTGCCAAAGTCCACGCAATTCAGCAGCAGGGTAAAGCCGTTTTAAATCGGAATATTCTTCGCCTGTGCCTCAAGCATTTGCCCGGCATCGGCGAAAGGCAGTGGCTGCGAAAATAAAAACCCCTGTGCATAGTCGCAGCCGAGCTTTGTCAGCCAGTCGCGCTCCTCGGCGGTCTCGATGCCTTCGGCCACGGTTTCGAGATGCAGGTTGGTTGTCAGCGCCAGCATCGCGCGCACGATTTCATAGTTCTTCAGGCCGGGCTTTAACCCATGCACGAACGAGCGGTCGATTTTGATCGTGTCTGCGGGTATCGATGCGAGATGGCTCAGCGATGAAAAGCCCGTGCCAAAGTCGTCGATGAGAATGCGCAGCTGCATGTTCTTGAGTTCTTCAAGTTGCGCCATGCCGCCGAAAATATCGGCCATGAGCACGGTTTCAGTGATTTCGAGCCGCAGGTATTGTGGTGGTAACGCGGTGGATTTCAAAACGCGCGAGATATTCTCATTCAGATTGCCGAAGGCAAACTGTTCGTCGGAAATATTGACACTGATGTAAAAATCTGCTTTGTGTTCTGACCGCCACCTTGCGGCCGCGTTCGCGGCATTGCCGAGCACCTGTTCACCTAATTGGCGCATGGATTCGGTCTTTTCGAGAATTGGCATAAACGCCGCCGGCACCAACAGGCCCAGCTCGGGATGCTGCCAGCGCACGAGCGCTTCAAAGCCGCTGAGTTTACCTGTTTTGAGCGAATAGATCGGCTGGTAATAGTTGATGATTTCCCCGCGCTCGATCGCCTTGCGAAAGTCGGTGCTTAGGCGCATGCTACGCACCGCAATTTCATGCATCTGCGCCTCGAACAGGCGCACCGACGAGCGCTTGTCGGCTTTGGCCCGGTACATTGCATTGTCCCCGTCACGCAGCATTTCTTCTGCGCTGTGGTAGCGCAGCGACGACAAAACCGCACCGATGCTCGCGCCGACATAGATATCTTTATCCCTGAAGTTATACGCCGCTTTGAGTTTTTGCGAAATACTTTCGGCGACTTTGAGCAATGCTTCGCTGTGCGGCACGTTGCGTACGAGCACGATAAATTCATCACCACCCCAGCGCGCGACCTGGCAGCGGCTGTCGACCGAAGCGAGAATCTCGAAAGCCACCGCCTTGATGACGAGGTCACCGATGTGGTGGCCGAGGCTATCGTTGATGAGCTTAAAGCGGTCCAGATCAATGAACAGAATACCAAACATTTCGCGCATGCCCTGGTATTGAAAGTCGAGGATCGCCTGGTTGATCGCCTGCGTGATGTAGTGCCGGTTGTACACCCCGGTCAACGAGTCGTGTTCTGCGAGGTATTGTAGTTCGAAGGTTTTAACCGCGACCGCACGCCGCAGCATCTTGACCCACAATACTCCGCCGCCGATGATGAGCACCAGCACCCCGAGCGCGATTAAACCCGCCTTGCGCAATTTTTGTATCTCGGCGAGTCGCACCTGGCCACCTTCGCCAAACCATTTCTGGTATAACTGCTCATAGGTACCGTCTGCCTTCACGCGGTCGATACCCGCATTGAGCCATTGCAGCAGGTCTTGATTGCCTTTGCGCACTGCGAAGGCCACGTTCGATGCGAGAATCGGCTGGCCCGAGGTAACGATGCTTTTGATGCCGAGTTTCTGCAGGGCATAGCGCCCGCCGACCTGCGTGGTGATCACGCAGTCGTGTTTACCCGAGGCGAGCAGCCGCATCGCCTCAAACTGGTCGCGCACCGGAATCGAGGTGTACTGGATCGATTGTGTGCGCAAGTATTCGGTCGACAATGCGCCTGACTGTTGAATGACTTCTTTGCCGGCAAGATCGGCAATCGAACGAATGGGCTCCGAACCGATACGGATAAAAATTTCCGAAGCGAGCACAGAGTGAGGTTTACTGAAATCGGCATATTCGCGGCGCACTGGCTGGTCGAACATGCTGACCACGTGTATATTGCCCGCGATTAACCCCTGCCGTATAGTTTCCCATGGGCCTGTCACAAAAGAGATGCGGCGTTCGCTGCTTTCGGCGATCGCACGAATGAGCTCGATCTGGAACCCCTCGAGCCTGCCATCTTCGCTGAACCATTCGTAAGGACGAAAGGCTTCGTCAGCGCCGTAGACCACGGTGGGTGGCTCGTCTGCATATAAGGCACCCAGAAGGGACAGAAGCGCGGCGAGCAAATATTTCCGGATCGGTTGCATAGTCGGTGAGAAAACCCATTCAAGCAACTTCAAATCAGATCGTCAGTCAATCCAATTCGGGTGTTTTCGGAGTGATACTATGGGATCTCGCGGTACCGAATCCCATAGTATCACTCATATTAATTGACGCTGCGATTTGTGCACCGCACCTGCTCTTATGGCAGCAGCACGCGCAAAAACCGCCGCAAAGGCAGAAGCGACAACAAACCGGGTACATGCATTTGGCAACGACGTGCTCGCCGACCACGATGCCGTTGCTCTCGCAGAGCTGATCCGCAAAGGTGACCTCAAAAGCGTCGAAGTGACCGAAGCGGCGATTGCCCGTGCACGAAAAGTGAACGGTACGCTGAATGCGATCGAGCACGAAATTTTCGCGCATGCTCTGCTGTCGGCAGAATCGCGTAAACCCACCGGTGTATTCGGTGGAGTTCCCACATTCGTGAAAGACAATGCCGACATGCAGGGTTTGCCGACCCGCAGCGGCACGCGCGCGGCCACCCCGCACGTCGCGAAGAAGCATGGCCCGTTTACAGAACAATATCTCGCGCAGGGTTTTACGGTTTTGGGTAAAAGTTCACTGCCCGAATTTGGTTTTAATGCTTCGACAGAATTTGAAGAAGATCATCCGACGCGCAACCCATGGAATCCCGAGTATTCACCCGGCGGTTCGTCGGGCGGTTCTGCGGCACTCGTCGCCGCAGGCGTGGTGCCGATTGCGCATGCCAATGACGGCGGTGGCTCGATTCGTGTGCCTGCCGCGTGCTGTGGACTGATCGGGCTCAAGCCTACGCGCAACCGCCACCGCAACAATCCATCCGCCTCGACAATGCCGATCAACATTGTGAGCGAAGGCGTCGTGACGCGCTCAGTGCGTGACACCGCTGCGTTCATGGCGGGCCTCGAGGTTTTTTACCGTAACCCCAAACTGCCGGAAATCGGCCGCGTGGAAGGCCCTGGAAAGAAACGCCTGAAGATTGGTCTCATCGTCGATTCGATCACTGGCACACCCACCTGCGACGAAACGCGCGCGGTAGTGAATGAAACCGCGAAGCTTCTCGAATCGCTGGGCCATGAAATTGTACCGATGCCGCTGCCCGTTCCGAAATCGTTTCTGGAAGATTTTACGCTCTACTGGGCGATGCTTGCCTTTCTGCTGGGCACGTTCGGCAAGTTCGTGATCGGCCCCGACTTCGACCCTAAAAAACTCGACCCGTTCAGCAAAGGTTTGGTGGATTATTACCGCAAACGCATGTTGAAAACCCCTGGCATGCTCTACCGTCTCAACCAGTCAGAGAATCTCTACAAGACGGCAATGCGCCCTTACGACGCGGTGCTGTCACCCGTTCTCGGCCATGTCGTGCCGAAGCTCGGGCATCTGAATCCGGGCCAATCGTTTGACGAGCTGTACGAGCGACTCATGCGCTATGTTGCATTTACTCCGCTGAACAACGCAGCAGGCAGCCCGGCGATTTCATTGCCAATGGGTGTGTGTGCGAATGACCTGCCGATTGCGGTGCAATTTCAGGCCGCGCACGGCAACGAGCGCACATTGCTCGAGATCGCTTACACGCTCGAAGCGGCGCGGCCGTGGCGTAAGATTGCGGCAGTATAATTTAGCATCCCGCAACCCAGTCGCGCATGTACGCTGTTAAGTTTTGACACGCAAGCTTGCCCGGCCACTGTGCCGTAATATGGTACGCTTATTGTTATTTTCCGTAATCGTATTTTCATGCGTATCATGTGGACAGAGTTGGGGTCGCTTTTGGGAAGTGCAATCCGCTGAGTCGACTCCCTGCGGCCTCTCCCGGCTCGAAATGATACAACCCGAGAACTGGTCGCAGGTGCAGAAATATCTGCAGGCACAGGCCGATAAAGGCGTCACGGGAGATCCGGTCATCACGACTGTCGCAGGCCCCGCGGGAACTGAGCTCTACCATGGTGGAGTGCTTGGCGCGAACGGAAAAATTTACGGCAATCCATTGAGTGCCATTTCACACCTGGAGATCGATCCGGCAACGGACACATACACGACAGCTGGAACAGCCCCAGGTGTCACAGCGTACACCAGTGGGACGTTAGCAGCAAATGGCAAAATTTATTTCAATGGCTACAACGAAACTCTACCGCGGGTCTTCACCCCGCCGAGCACGGCTGTGAATACGACGGGAACAGCTGCATCCGGTGGGGCGCATTTTACGGGAACGACGCTTGCGCCGAACGGATATATCTATGGAGTTCCGCATTTATACACAGCCGTAATCAAGATAAACCCGGCAAACGATACACACACTTACTTTGGCTCGCCAGGTGCCGGGGCCAAGTGGGCCGGCGCTCAGCTGGCACCCAATGGAAAAATTCTCGCTCCCCCGGCAGATCTTTTGGCATTTCTCGAGATCGACCCAACAACGGACACAATTCAGCAATTTGGATCGCTGTCTGGAACAGCGTCAAAATGGTTCGGCGCGGCTCTGGCGAACACAGGGAAAATTTATGCCGCTCCCGGGGCCACGGGAACAATATTGGAAATCAATCCAACGACGCGAGGCACGCAAGAGCTTGGCAGTTTCGGTGCGACCGCATTCAACTACATGGGTGGAGTCTATGCCCCGAATGGAAAAATTTATTTTCTCCCTCACGTTGCGACACAGGTTCTCGAATTTGACCCAAAAACGCTGACCTCCCGCCTGTTGGGCCCTGTTTACGGTGCAGGAAATAAATGGGCTTCGGGGGTGCTGGCTACGAATGGTAAGATATATGGAATCCCGCGCAGCGCGTCGAACCAGATACTGGTCATCGATACCAAGTCGGTCGGCAGTCTCTGCTCTGCCGTAATAGAATCAGCATATTTCAACAAGTTCTGAATGAATGCAGCCTCTTGGAGTATAATGCGATGAAAAAATACTATCCGGCTGGCCCTCAGGAAAAAGAAGAACTATCCCGAAGAGCAAAAATTGTCGTTCGCATTCTTTATGGATTCTTGATACTGGTTATTCTCTTCTCCGTTGCAATGGCGATTCCCTTCAATGGATATGACGTTTGGTTCTTTTTTACCGTCATTTTTTGTGGTGCAATGTTTCTGTTATTCCAGGCAATTACGCATTTTACGCGGGCGAAATTTAACAAATATCTGGCGCAGGATAGGCTTGTTTTTTATTATGGCATCGTCAGCGACAAGCCCAGTGTCTGGCGGGGCAATGTGAGAGATGGTTATCGCATTGTGCTCGATGGCGAGCGGGTAATTGTAGACGCTTACGACCGCGGCCAGATCAAAGTTGGCGAATCGTATGCCCTGCTAAAATGGGATCAGCAAGATTTGCGCATCGAATCGGCAGTAGGTGATGCAGCGATTGCTGCGTTACGGGCAAAGCGCAATCTCTTCTAAGAGTGCCTCAACGCGGAATTTACCTGTCGCGTAGGGCCGAGCACGCGAGGAGCAATGGCATCTCAGACAGTGCAACATGTAAATTTGTTGTCTGAAGTTTGCGGATGCACTCTTTTTTCCATTGACTCAGCAGTCACGCAGTTCATCGTAGTCGAGGTGAATCGAAATCTGAGAAATCGCGGCTGGATTTCAGATTATTTTTGCGCCTTTGCCTGGGTAACGGTGATTTTGCCGCTATTCTCCATGAACTGTTTGGCGACTCGTTACGTAAATACACATCTGGTTGAAAGACCGTCCCCCAAAAGGAGTGAGGATTTTACGGATATCGAAGGCCCAAAAAAGATTGCGATTTTGAGAAATGGGGACTTAGCTATTGAGTATAACCATGCCAGTCAAAATACGCGGGCCGTGAATTGCGGGTACCCACAGAATGGGCAAGAATTATTGCCGATTCAGGGCTCGATGGAATTATCAGAGTTTTTGCGAGCGTATGAATATCCGCTGGAGAAGAAAGAGCAGACTATTTTCTTCCGTAGCGGCGGACAAAAAACCAAGAACTTAAGTTCGATTACGATAACAGAATTAACATGGCGCGTCTCGTATTCGAGTGTTGAAACGCATAAGGCTATGCCTGTGTTCATCAATGCAGATATCGAATATTCTCCCCTTAGAGAGCTTCCGGTTCGGAAGGTCTACCTTCAAACGGTATTTAATGAAATCTATTTCGCGTATGATCGCTTACATTATGTGACCTCAAGACTGGAGAAATCACAAGGCCCCGGAAATCTGAGCTATGTTACGCTAACGAGAGGGCACGTTTCCCGGCTTCTACATAAGAAATGGGGAGGGCATTACGAATCGGGATATACAAATAGCCAGGTCGCTGAAGAACCCCTGGATCAGTCGCCCTATTCAAAAGACTTAGTCGAGCTAAAAATGCAAGATCAACCACCGGATTTGCAGATATTGAGCTACCCGACGAATAAGGGAAAATCTCTGGTGCGTTATGGGCTTCGCTTACCAGCGGCTGTATCGGACAGGCTTAATTTTAATGAGACCGGTTGCTATTTATCATCGCCTAAGGTTTGGTATGGTGGCTTTTATATACCTTTGTATCTGATCACTATACCTGTTGATACTGTGCTTTCCCCCGTTTACGCCATTATTTTGATTAAGGATTTCAAACTACCACCAGGGTAACAACTTCGAAGATTCAACACGACAAAGCATCCTCCTTTGAGGCCTGACTTACCTAGACGTTTTTGCTTGGACTTCTAGGCACAAGCAAAATGTGCCCGGAGCGCCTCGCGAGCCCGGCTACGATGGCCGGGCTTCAAGAATTATGCCTCCTCAACCTTATTTTGGCCCCCAATAGAATAAGGGCTTCGGGGGTAAGGTCGAAGTTAATTGACGCTACGTACATTGCCCGAACAACCAATGTAGATGCGAAGCAGGATTACATTGCTCTTCATCTTTTCCGTATTTTTCACACCTTCATTAATTTTTGGAGCGCATTTTGATCCCTTTCGTGGGTGCACCTGTAGTCAAGTCTTGACGCAGGTAAATGAAGGAACGGGCGTTCAAAAGACTAAAGAGCCCATGGAGCGGCCCGGTAACGAGATTGAAATTATGCTGAGCTCTGAGTCTTTTGCAGTACATGATAAGATTGTTATCCAAGTTCGGCTAAGCAACATGACTTGGGAAACCTACGCTTTCGGCGAGAAATCGTTTAGCCGGGATTATTTTTACTTTCGACTCTACGATAAAGCCACCCGGCGAATGGTACCGTATTGTGCGCTCAAGACAGGTGAATCAGAAATACCCTCGGCCATAGAACCAATGACCAAGCAAGATATCAAGATAGTGAACTTTGCCCATCGGGTTAGGGAAAAATGGTTTGGAATTTCCGAAAGATGCCCACTTAAAGCCGGGACGTATTTATTTGGCGTCTCGATGGCTTCGAGTTCGGGGTATCGCTCTGACGATAACAAAAAATTCTATCCGCACAAAAGCGTGGAATTTTCTGTTCATCCGTAAAGGCTAAGGGGTAGACATGCTTCTGTGCCCCACTGCATTGGTGCATATACTGTCGAAAATCTAAACTTCTTATATTCTTCCAATTTCAAATCGCCGCGTCGCCAAAGATGCCGACGAATGGAAAGGGCGCAATTATTTCAGACAATATCTTTTACACGTCATCCCCTACAACGCTGCCTCCACCTGTTCCTTCGTCACATAACCCAGCTGCACCAAAATCTCGCCGATTCTCATCCCCGGCGATTCTTTCTGCTTAGCCAGTGCCGCTTCAAGCTGTGCCTGGGTCAACAAACCCTTTGCAATTAAGTTTTCTCCGAGTGCCATATGTATTCCTCCCAAGCGCTGACCAACCGCAAAGATGCCGTCCGTGGCAGCGGTTGGTTTGAAACATCCTGTTTCTAAACCAACGGTGGCCTATTCATATCCTTGTAGTAAATATACTTCGTGTTCTCTTTGCCCGACGCGACAAACCACTGCAGGCAATATGGCGCCATCCAGATCGCGTCGTCTTTCTGCACGGGGTACCAGCTCTCGGCAAGGCGATACACTCCCTGGCCCTGCAGCACAAAGAGCCCGTGTTCCATGTAGTGGTTCTCCACGTTCGGCAGCGTGCCACCCGGCACGAACTCAAAAATATTCACACCCATGTCATACTGCGCATCCATTGGCATCAGCACCTGCAGCAGCGCACCGGGGTCGCCGAGAAATGCCTCTTTGGTGATTTTGTTTTCATGTGAAATGATTGCTTTAGGCGGATTGATCCCGTCGAGAGGTTCATACATTTTTTCGAAACATAATACCCTGCTCTGCTTCTTCGCCTTAATCGTAAAATCGCTGCCTGGCGGCAGAAAAAAGAACGAGCCTGCATTCAGTGGGTTATGGCCTTCAAAGTGCAGATCCACCTCACCATCGAGCACGTACGCGAGAATCTCATTGTCTTTCAGCTTACGCTGGCATTCGCCGCCGGCCTCATAGACACCCATGAACATGGTGAAGTTCGCGCCCATCTGAGGCGAAATAAAATAGACGACGGTGGCTTTTGACCAACCCGGCGGCGAAAGTTGCACATGGCTTTCGGGTGTAATCAGGGCGTGGTCGCTCGTAATGCGGCTACGGGTGAGCGCGGTATGGGGTGTTTGCATGGGTGCTGATGCCGTGACGCATCGCGCCGTCAAGCGGCGTTGCTATCCTGCGACGCGCATCAGCAAGCCGCCCAGCGCACCGCCGATCAAGGGTGCCAACACCGGCACCCAGGCATAACGCCAGTCAGAAGGACCTTTGCCCGGTATCGGTAGCAGCGCGTGTGCGACGCGCGGGCCAAGGTCGCGCGCCGGATTAATCGCATATCCGGTGGTGCCACCCATCGACAGCCCGATTGCCCACACGAGTATGCCGACCAGAAAGGGGCCCATGCCGGCCGAGATGCCGCCTGAACCCCGCGAGAAGATGGCATAGATACCAATGATCAAAACCATTGTGCCGAAAATTTCGCTGATCAAATTCGCCATCGGGTGTCGCATCGCGGGGCTTGTCGAAAATACTGCAAGCTTGAGGCTGCTGTCTTTGGTTTCACCCCAATGCGGCAGGTAATGCAACCAGGTAACAATCGCGCCTGCAAAGGCACCGCTGAACTGTGCGCTGAAATAAGGCAAAATATTTTCAAACGAACCCGACTTCACGGCAAATGCGAGCGTTACAGCCGGGTTCAGGTGTGCATCAGCGCTGCCAAAGGTTTTCGCGGTAAAAACGCCTAAGGTGACGGCAAACGCCCAACCAGCTGTGATAACAATCCACCCTGCGTTCTGCGCCTTGGATTTTTCAAGCAAGACACCGGCCACCACGCCGCTGCCCAGAATGATGAGCACCATCGTGCCGAAAAACTCGCCCCAGAAAGGTGAATGCATGCAGTGATGAGTAATCGCCAATACGGCATGTCAAGGCCAATCAGCCAAGCAGATTTTCGAGATCGGCAGTGAGCAGAATTGATTTGAATTGCATGTGGTGGCGGTAAAGTCCAGGATGTGCGGCGGGCTGGTGGCCGAGTATGCGCCCTTCAAGCACAAGATCCGCTTCAGGAATTTCCACTTTGACATTGCCGGGGGCAACCATCGTATCGACGATGAACGATGCGCCACCCTGGCCGATATCGGCCATGAATCCTTTGAGCGTGCGCTTCGCAACGGTGAGTTGCATCGGTTTGACATACTTGTATCGGGAATGTTCGCGCCTGTTATCTTGCGGCAATTCGGCCAAGTTTATCTTCCTCTTTTATTTTTTATTCATTAAGACGGTGAGATACAGAACCCCTCGGATGAGCTGCCGCAGCCTTAATCTAATTCAGATCGGTAAGACCGCATATACAGATACTTTTTCTGCGACAACCGATTTATGGAATTTCCGATTGCCGCCACAGCGGATTTCGCAATCTATTCTCCCATGACATACGGTGAACCCATAAAACTTGCCGAGGCGAAGAAGATCGTCGCAGCAGCACAGACAGAAGCAACAAAGAATGGCTGGAATATGGCCATAGCCATAGTCGATTCGGGCGCAAACCTCGTGCTGCTCGAAAAGATGGATAATACGCAATTGGGCTCCATCGACGTCTGCCAGCAAAAGGCGACAACCTCGCTCAAATTCAAACGCCCAACCAAGGCAATAGAAGATATCATTGAGAAGGGCGGCGTAGGCTTAAAGATGCTGGGCATGCCCGGTGTGATACCTGTCGAGGGTGGCGAGTTGATTCTGAAGGACGGCAAGATAATCGGGGCCATCGGTGTTTCTGGCGCGCTCTCTGCGCAGGATACCCAGGTAGCGAAAGCCGGCTTAGCGGCGCTTTAATCGCCAAAAAAAGTACCGTTCGGATAATCGTAAATGATTATCCCCGGTATTTTTTGGAATTCTTCCATAATTCCGAAGTAATCATTGAAGTAGTCCATATTCACGTCATCGTCACCGTAAAACTCTACCCGATACGGACATTCTCTGATCACGACGGATTCACCGCGTGTGGCGTTATTTTCCGCTATTTCACGCGATTCTTCGACTACCCAACTTTCACCGACCAGCGATAGATAGAAATAATATTCTTCACGATAGAATTCGACGCGGGCCCGGCGGTCATCTGCCATAAGAGAGGTTGTTCTTTTGAGACCATCGCAGAAGTTTTTTAAGGCTGCTTTGACGCGGGTGAAGAATACCTCAGATGGTTCTGCCGAAAATAGAAAATTCTGGTATGAGGCCATTACCTCAGCGACAGTTCTGCCATTGTCTGCGCCAGAATTTCCACACCACGCGCGATCTCTTCGGGTGAAGTGTATTCGTCGCTGCGGTGGCTGTAGCCGCTCTTTGACGGCACAAAAATCATTCCCATCGGCGCAATACGCGCGATGAAGAGCGAGTCGTGGTATGCGCGGCTCGGTAGCCGCATGTGCGAATAACCATAGGCATTCGTCGCCACCTCGGCGATTTTCAGAATCGTTTCATCGGAGACCGCCGGTGGGTCTGAGTTGATGTCTTCAATTTCGACTTTGAGCCCTCGTTCGTCGGCAAGACTCTTCGCGAGCGCCTTGACTTCATTCACCACCAAGTCGCGTGTGTCGAGACGAATGTCGCGGATGTCGAATTCAACCGTGGCCTTCGCCGGTATGCTGTTGATCGCCCCCGGGTGCACCTTCACAACACCGACGGTGCCAACGGTGTCAGGGCTCGCACTCGTTTTCGCGAGCCGTTCGGTTTCCTGAATGAGAATCGCGCACGGCACGAGGGCATCGCGACGCGCAGGCATCAGCACTCCACCCGCATGGCCGCCCTCTCCGGTGAAATGGATGCGAAACGAAGCCGGGGCGGCGATACCAGTCACAATCCCAATCTGCTTTTTCTCGCGCTCGAGCACCGGCCCCTGTTCGATGTGCAATTCAACGAAGTAGTCATAATAACCCTTAGGGAGGATTGAGTCTTTGACGGCGCCCTTATACCCGGCGGAGTCACGCGCCTGGTCGAAACTCAGACCATCTTTGTCGCGCAGTGCTGCCACTTTGTCCAGCGCGATGGTATTCGACATAATGCGGCTGCCGATGCAACCAATGCCGAAACGCGTGGGTTCTTCGGACGTGAAAAAAACCACTTCGAGAGGCCGCTTTGGCTGAAAGCCTGCATTCTTGAGCGCGCGCAGAGCTTCGAGTCCGCCGAACACTCCCACTGTGCCATCAAAGCGACCCGCGTGTGGCACCGCATCGCAGTGCGAACCGGTGCCGATTGCACCCAGGGCTTTTTCATCGCCGAGCCGCACAAAGATATTGCCGATCGAATCTTCGCGCACGTGCAGGCCCGCCTCGCGCGCGAGCGACTTAAAATAGCCACGTGCCTTGAGGTCGTTCTCGGTGAAGATGATACGAGTCACCGCGGGATACTCATGGTCTGAGAAGCGCGCGAGCTTTTCGAGTTCGTCAGAAACCCGTTTGCCGTCGACGGTGATTTTGGGGACAGAAGACATTTTTCATTTTGGTGTAATCTCTACGATGCGGCAACAAATTTTCTGAGATTTGTGGAGACGCGGCATGCCGCGTCTCCATTTTCTCCCCATGGCAAAAAAAGAATTCGACCTCGTCGTGTATGGCGCATCCGGTTTTACCGGCCGTTTGGTCGCTGAATACCTGACACAACGCGGCATCAGGGGCTGGGCAATGGCCGGCCGAAACACGGCAAAACTCGCCGAAGTGCGAGACCTGATTGGTGCCCCCAAAGACACCCCCCTTATCGAGGCCGACGCCTCGAATCCCGCTTCACTCAGAGCGATGTGCGAGCGCACGCGCTGCGTCCTAACCACCGTCGGCCCTTACCAGCTTTATGGCTCTGAACTCGTAGCTGAGTGTGCCGCGTCGGGCACTGACTACCTGGACCTCAATGGCGAACCCGCGTGGGCGCGCCAGATGATCGACGCCAATGAGGCTGCCGCCAAAAAAAGCGGCGCGCGCATCATTCTGTCGGCTGGCTTTGATTCGATTCCTTTTGACCTCGGCGTGTGGTTTCTGCAGCAAGAGGCCATTAAGCAGTTCGGTTCGCCTGCGCCGCGCGTAAAAGGCCGCGTGCGCAAAATGCAGGGCGGCGCCTCGGGCGGCACGATGGCCAGTATGAAGGCGACGTTCAAAGCTTCGTTCAAAGATCCATCCATATTGAGTCTGCTCAATAACCCATTTGCGCTCACGCCCGGTTTTGAAGGGCCTTCTCAACCATCGGGGATGGTTCCCGAATATGATAAAGAAGCCGGAGTGTGGGCTGCACCGTTTGTCATGGCGCCGATCAACACCAAGAACGTGCACCGCACGAACTTCCTGCTGAATCATCAGTATGGCAAAAATTTCGTCTACGACGAGATGATGCTCACGACACTCGGCGAAGCGGCACGCGCGCTCGTCGATGCCGCCGCAAAGGCCAACCCATTTTCGGGCAAAGGTCTCAAACCCGGCGACGGGCCGTCGAAAGAGGAGCGTGAGAATGGCTTTTACGACGTGGTCTTTACCGGCATCTATCCCGATGGGCGCTTTTTGAAGACATCGGTCAAAGGCGACCGCGACCCGGGTTATGGTTCGACGAGCAAGATGATCTCTGAAGCAGCACTTGCGCTGCTTGAAACTAAATCACCGGGCGGCGTCTACACACCTGGTGGCGTGATGGCGGCACCGCTCGTCGAACGCCTGCAGAAATACGCAGGATTAACTTTTGCCGTGGAGTAAACTCATTTGAAGGTTACGACATCGCCTTCTTTATAAAACGCATCTGATTCTGATTTGCGACCCGCCTTGGTTTCGACGGTCGTTTTGGCGAAATTGAACGGAATCGTCACATCGGCGCCATTGGCGGCATTGATGCAAAAGTGCAAATGCGATTCGCTCGACATGCCGCTGTTGCCGACATAACCGATCAGCGTTCCCTTCTTCACCTTTTGACCTTCACGCACAATCACTCCGTTTGCCTTTAAGTGGGCATAGAATGAAAAATAGCCCTGGTGCTTCAGGGTAATCGTATTCGCATCTCCGCTATAACCACCCGGCTCGTTGTCGGGAAATTCATTGATGACTCCAGCCACGATACCGTCTGCCACCGCGAAAACCGGTTTGCCAAACATATAATAATCCGAATTTTTTTGACGGGTGCTTCCCGGCAGGCTATTGTTCTTTTGCAAATCTACGGCGGCAAAATCATAGCAGTATTGCGACAAACCGTTATGTGTCATCGCGCTGCCACCAAATTCACTCCACACTATGTTACGGCCTTTGAGCGGAAAACCGAGGTCTTTGACGGGTTTTGGCAGAGAGCGACCTTTCCAGTACAGATCGTATGCCTTGCGCCGCCATGAAATCGCGGTCTCCTTGAGATCCTGATCGGGGCGGCCGTGGACGCGATAATTCGCATATAGTTGAAAGCCGTAGTCGTCGTGCAGTGCCGCATTTTGCGGGTGCCGGGCAAATAACCTGTCGTAAGTTGCCTGAAAAAATTTGCGGTCGGCCAGATCGCGCAGACCTAAACGCAAAATCTGCTGATAATAAAATTGCTCGTAATCACCGGCGAGCAGCTGGCTTAATGCGGCATCAACTTGGGCGCGTATGCCCGCCTTGTCGCCGGTTGCCCGCAACGTCTTAAAATACTGGTAGCGGGTAAAAGGCAGTCCTTCGCGAAAATATTGGGAATTCGGATACCTGCGCAGGCCATTTTCCATTTGGGCGAGTGCTTCGGCATACGCGCCGAGGTTGCGGTATGACCGGGCAAGACAGAATTCGGTATAATCACGCGGGTCAGCCGCTGCGGCTTCAATGAAAAGCGGTTGCGCTTCGCGGGCGGGCATTGCCTCGGCCTTTTTGATCAGCAACCTTCCCAGGGCCGTCTTCACCTTAGTGTCCTGAGGCCACTGGCGCAGCGCGTCGCGCACGACCGCGATACCCTCGTCGTAGCGCCGCAGATTTTCAAGGGCCCATGCGCGCGAAGTGTAAGCCCACGCCTGCCGAGGATTTTCTTTAATATAGCCGACTAGTTCTTTTTCTGCGGCGTCCCAATTTTGCTTCTGCAATAAATCCGTTATTAACTCCGCGTGCGGCTTTTCTGCCATCAGCAACACAAAAGGAAAAACAATCAACGACCAAATTTTCATGGATTCAATCTCCTACAAAGCTTTCAGAAATGTGACAAATGCCTCAATCGCCGCCGCGACGTCTTCTACCTTCACGGTCTCAATCGGGTTGTGGCTAATACCGCCCGGGCTGCGGATGAACAGCATTGCAGTCGGTGTTACTTTAGATAAGATTGCCGTATCGTGACCCGCCCCGCTGGCGAGCCTGAAATTGCCATGGCTATGTTTTTCCATAGCTGCGGCCATTTTGTCTACGAGGGCGGCATCACACTTCACGACTGCCTGCGCCTCTTTGGTTTCAATCTCTAATTGTAGATTGCGGTGCCTTGCAATGAACTCTGCCTGAGCGAGAATGACCGATGTGGCCTCGTCGAGTACCGCCTGCTCGCCATGGCGGATATCTAAACTGAAATAGACTTCGCCAGGTATAACATTGGCGCCACCTGGCCGAACCTGCGCCATGCCGATCGTGGCGACCAGATGCGGAATAGAGTGCGCATATTTTTCGACGAAGACAGACAATTCGGCAAGCGCCGCGAACGCATCAAGCCGACCTTCCATCGGCGTGGTTCCCGCATGGCTCGCTAAGCCTCGGTAGAAAAGTTTGATGCGCGACTGGCCAACGAGGCCTGTCACTGCACCGAGCCCCAGATTCTGGGCTTCAAGTACTGGCCCTTGCTCGATGTGTACTTCGGCAAAACCTGCAACCTCAGAGAAATTGTATGCAGCACTTTTGAAATCCGCAGAATTGAGGCCGAAGTTTTTGATGGCGTCTGCCATCGCAATCCCTTTTTCATCTACACGTGTTAGGTATTCTTCTTTAAACAAACCAGCAATCGCCAGCGAACCGAGATATGGCATTTTGTAACGCACGCCTTCTTCGTCACTAAAGCCGATAGTGTCGAAATGAAAATCCAACTTGTCTTTGCCGATCGCCTGCGCGGCTGCGATGCCGATCAGCACACCAAGCATGCCGTCATATTTGCCCGCATCGGGCACCGTATCGAGGTGGCTGCCGGAGAGAAAAATCTTAGGCCCTTTGCCGGGCAGGCGGCCAATCAGGTTGCCGAGTGCATCGATGCGCACCTCCATGCCGGCCGATTCCATATAGCTGCGCACCTTTGCGTGGGCATCGCGCATGGCGTCAGACATGAAAGTCCGTTTAAGAATGCCCGGAACTTCGGTGCATTGTGCAAGTTCTTCGGCGCGCGCCAGGCACTGCGCAGATAGTTCAGAATAGTTCATATTGTAACTGGCATGGGTGAGTGTGCGCGTACTGCGCGTCAATCAACTGAGTCTAATGGCCGGCCGAGCGGCCATTAGACAGCTATGCGCTAAGGCCTTGGCAACTGCGGAAAACTTCCATACGTATTGATATGCAACTGTGAAATGCCATTGTTTGTCACAATTGCACGGAATGCTGCAACTGCCGCTGTCGGTGAACGTGCGAGCGAGTCACCCGTCTCGGCGACGTCGCGTCCATTGGTGTTCACATGGTAGAGGCCAAAGTGCGCTTCATTGCGGAATGCCTCGCGCCATTCGAAGTTGTCGGTGAGTGTCCACAGGTAATATCCGCGAATATCAGCCCCGTCGCGGTATGCCTTGAGCGCCATCTGCAGGTGTGAGATAATGTACTGCGCGCGCTTATTGGTGCTACCGTCAGAATCGGCCATGCCATTTTCGGTGATCATGATCGGCAGATGGTAGCGATTCTTCACCTTCATCAGCGTATCATAGAAGCCAGCAGGATATATCTCCCAGCCCAAAGAGTTGTGTGGTACGCTGGACGAATTATTGTCGGGTATGTAAGGCGTGTAGCCGAGTTCAGGGTAGGCCTTTGCCAGAAAGAATGGCAGGTTCGCTGCGTATTTGGGGCCGACCATGTATGTCGAATAATAGTTCACGCCGACAAAATCGAGTTTTGAACTGCCGGAGACGATTTCATCACCCGAGCCATCCCAATTGGTGTCGATACGCCCAGAGGTCACGCCATCGAGCATGTGGTAGTGGTAAAAGTAATCGAGCTTTTTGAACGCATTCATGTCGTCTGCGTCGTTCGGGTTGTTCGGCCTGAAGTAGCGGAAGTGCTGCACGAGCCCCACCTGCGCCGCCGGGCCTGGGTTTGCCGAGGTGACATCGTACTGGTGAATCATGTCATACGCGGCATTGTGCGCACGGGTGAGATTCAACAGAGCGGCCTTCGTACCGTTGAAGTTGAGCAGGTAACCCGGCGGAAAAAAGCCCGCCATGTAACCGACCATGATGTTGCCGACGGGTTCGTTGTGTGTGACCCAGATATCGACCAGGTCACCGAAATGCTGCGCGCAGTATTTTGCGAAGTTCGCGAACTTCTGCACCATGACAGGGTTCTGCCAACCGCCGAGCGATTGATCCATATTATCGTGGCGACCGAAGATGTCGTAGGTTACACCGGGCTTCTGCGCCCACTGCGGCAGCGTGAAGTGCCACAATGTCACCATCGGCTTCATGCCGCGCGCACGCACCTTGGTCAGGTAGTCGCGGTAATACTGCGTTGCGCTTGCTGAGTAGACGCCGTTCTGCGGTTCGATGCGCGACCATTCAATGCTCATGCGGTACGTGTTCGAACCCAGATCGCGCGCCTTGTCAAGATCGCTGTCAGCAAACAGGTTGTAATGATCAGAAGCGCGCCCTGAGTCCCGGATAAATTTCGGAAAGCACGTGCTGATCGCCTCCCAGAAGCCATTGCAGAAAGTTTCGAACATCCACCAGTCGCTGTTCGTGTTGTAGCCTTCGACCTGGTGTGCGGCGACAGCCACACCCCAGAGAAAGCCCGGCACAAAATTGCCCGTGATGTCCCACATGGTACCGGTGACGTTATTTGTCTGCACTGTTTGCGCCACGACAGACGTGGTGAAATTCAGTGTGATTGGTTGTGCTGCCTGCTGCACCGCGATCTTCTGCACTTCGGTTTGTGTCGTCCCGATTTTTTCGTAAAATGTTGGTGCATCATCGACTGCCGTCGGGTGGTGGGGCGCTTCGGTTGCTGGCGCGGATGGAATATCGGGCGCAGCAATTTGCCCGCCGGCGATGCCTGGCACGATGGGCGTACCGGTCGGTCCCGTAGTTGGGGTTAAATTATCCTGAACTTTGTAAGCAGGTGGAGTCTCTTTACATGCAGAAAAACTGAGCACCAAAAAAATTAGTGCCAGAGGCGATAAGCGCAGCATGGACGTTCCTGGCTTGCCCTACTCAATCGGGCAAACGATTTTTGTGCGCTGCGCCTGATTAGGCTGAGACAATGTTCAAAATTTAGCCTCGTAAAAAAACTCCGGCAGGAACGTAAACCGGATCAAACACGATATCCTATCACGGCATCCAGTTCGCGCAGTTGGGCCTTCTGGCTCAGGTGCCTTAGCAGAAAATTGCGCAGCGCGACCGCCGGTTTAAAAGACCATTGACCGACAGCCCCGATGCGGCGGGCTTTGCGCACCAGTTCAGCCGTGCGCTTACGCCGTGCTGCGTTGCATGCTGCAAATGCGGCCGCAATGTCGTTGTGAGCGGAAAGAGCCTTGCGCAATGCAACGGCATCTTCGATCGCCATACATCCGCCCTGTCCGAGGTTTGGGGTGGTCGGATGCGCCGCGTCACCCAGAATGATAACATTGCCGTCACACCAATTGCTCACCGGGTCGCGGTCATAGATATCGTTGCGCAATAGTTCGGCGTCGGCAGTATTTTCAATCAAAGCAACAACCGGATCATGCCAGCCGCGGAACCACTGTAGTAAGTTTTCTTTCATCTGTCCCGGAAACTGGCTATTCGCCGGGCAGTTTCTTGTCGCGAACCAATAAGCGCGCTCATCGTGCAACGGGAAAAACCCAAAGCGCTGGCCTTGCCCCCAGGTCTCGCCGGGAGTCGGGTCTGTCAGGCGCAGGTGCGCGATACCCCGCCATGCAGTATAACCCGCATAACGCGGCGGCTGGTCACCCAGCATGGTTTTGCGTACCTGTGAACCCGCGCCATCGCAGCCGACAAGTGCATCGCCCTCGGCCTGAGTGCCGTCGGCGAAAATCGCGCAGACCTGGTGGTGCGGGCCGTGAGTCAGGTTCTCATAGCTCTCGATTTTTTTGCCGGTCAAAATTTCTGGTTTGCCAGCCAATTGCCACAGCACCGCATGCAGATCTTCACGGTGCACGACTGCGCTGAGCGCGCCATAGCGTGCCGCGAGTTCGCTGGTGTCGGCTTGCATGAGTATTTCGCCGCGCGAGGTTCTGATCGCCACCGGGCTATGACCGACCTGAAAACAATCAGGAAGCGACTCCATGCCGAGCGCACGCAATGCATGCAGCGCATTCGCCCAGACTGCAATGCCGGCTCCGCCGTGGCGCATGGCAGGCGCTGCTTCGAAAATTTCAAACGTGTGGCCTGCCTTACGCAGAGCCGCTGCAACCGACAGACCGCCGATACCGGCGCCGATAATCAGAAACTTTTTCTGTTCCATTTAATACACTCCTCTTAGCACAGTAGTGATATGAGATTGTAATGCTTTGATTGCGGGCGCACTGTCGCCGCCCTTCAGTAACCAGCCGCCCAGGTGTAAAAAATAGACCGCAAACAGCGTTGCTGCAACAGTTAGGCTGTGGGTGCTGTCACACACGATTCCGGCGGATTTACCCCGTTCAAGCCAACGGACAATCAATACGAGAAAATCATTTCTTTCTCGCGCTTCGCCTGCATTTGCGGCAAACATCTGCTGTTTGACAAATTCCCGCGCCGTCGCCGGGTCTCTTGCGTAGAGTTTGAAGAAGGGTTGAAAGAACTCTATAGCTTCGCTCTCCCAAACCTCTTTTGCTGGCCTCTGTGCGCCAGCCTGCTTGGCCCCGAATTTCTTTTCTATCTCGGTTAAGGTCGCGCGGATTTTCTGGCTATAAACCCACAGCAACAGTTCTACCTTATCTTTGACATAAAGAAACAATGTGCCGGCGGCAATGCCCGCGCGTTCTGAAACTTCGCGCGTCGTCGTGGCTTCAAAACCTTTCTCCCGAAACAACGCTTCTGCTGCCGCGAGAATTTTCCGCTGCTTGTCGAGCTTCGCACGCTCGCGCAGGCCACCCCGGCTGGATTTACTGGCGCCCTTCTGTTGGTTTTTTATGACTGCAGTCATTTGTGACTATAGTCATTTATTAACTGTGCGTGACAAGCCTTTTGCTCGCGCGAATCGAACCTTTAGGGGTGGGGATTAATGTCGCTGTCGCAGAATAGCCCGGCCGCTGGGTGCCATTGCGATGTTTTGCCCATAGATCTGCTTACCGCGCAGCCAGGTTTCTTTGACCAGCCCGGTGAGCTCCATGCCCACATAGGGCGAAACATCATGCCGGTGTGCAATCATCGCGGGCTCTACCCGAAACCGGGCCTCTGTATCAAAAACCACGAGGTCAGCATCCATTCCGGGTGCTAGGCTTCCCTTATTTGCTAATCCGACAAATTTTGCCGGTGCCGCAGACAGTGTATGGCTCACCCGTGCAAGATCAAAACCGCGCGCCTGGGCGCCTGTGAAAAAAACTGAAAGACTGAATTGCAAGCCTGCAATGCCGCCCCACGCCTTCATAAAATCGCCGCTGCCGCGTTCTTTGAGGGCAGGTGTGCAAGGCGAGTGGTCAGATACCGCAAAATCGATCACGCCATTGCGAATCGCCTGCCAGAGTTTCTCGCGGTTCTCGCGCTCGCGAATCGGCGGCGCGCACTTGTATTCGGTATGCCCGTCGGGAATTTCTTCAGAGCAGTATGTCAGGTAATGATGACAGGTTTCAACGCTGAGAGGTATGTTACGCCGCCGCGCCAGATCGAGGGTCTCGAGCGCATCGCTCGATGACAGGTGCACAACGTGCAGGTGCGCACCTGTTTCACCGGCAAGCCGCGCCATAAGTTCCACCGCATCGTTCTCCCAGCGGCGAGGGCGCGAGGCGAGGTACGTAGCATATAACCTGTTCTGGCTGGCAGTAGAGCTACCAGTCAGAACAGGTGATTCGAGTTCTGCGTGCATCAAATACGGCACACCACCCTTCTTCTTCAAAATCGGTATTGCCTTGCGAATATCTGCCTCGGCCACGCTAGGGAATTCATGGATGCCAGAATGGATCAGAAAACTTTTGAAACCAAGCACACCCGCGTCGATCAGTGGCTCAAGATCCCCCAGGTTTCCGGGTATGACGCCACCGTAAAATCCGCAGTCGACGTGCAGCAAGTTCGTGCACGCCCTGATCTTGCTTTGTAGTGCAGCGACGGTCGTCGTTACCGGGTCGCAGTTAAGCGGCATGTCGACGAGCGTGGTGATGCCACCCTTTGCGGCGGCGGCAGTGGCGGTCGAAAAACCCTCCCACTCAGTGCGGCCGGGTTCGTTGATATGCACGTGCGTATCGACCACACCGGGCATCAGCGCGAGATCGCCATAGTCAATGAGGCGGATGTCAGACGAACCGATGCTTGCGTCGTAGGGAAGTATTTCGTGAATTTTCTCCGCGTCGATGAGTACAGACGCAGGTCTGACCCCGTTGGGGAAAACGACGCGATTGCTTCGAAAAACTATCACAAGCTCTCCCGAAGGGAGAGCTTGTGATAGTTAGTCAACTTTCGCCCCCTGGTCGATCCACCTGCCGAGCAGGTCGCGTTCTTCTTTGGTCATGTTCGTTTTGTTCCCGAAGGGCATTGAAGTCGTTTCAACGGCCCTTTGTTTGATCTTGGAGGCCATTGCGCTGATCTGCTGCGGTGTATCGTATTTCACGCCGTTGGGCGCGATCTTGAACACAGCATCCGTCGGTTTTTCTGCGTGGCAGCCCACGCAGTGTTTTTGCACCACCGCGTTAACTTCCTTGAACGATACTGCCGGGCCGAGATCGCGCTTCTTCGGTGCGGTCAGTACAATGACCGCAATGAAGACCAAGGCGCTCACAACCCACAACCAGGGCGCCGATTTGCCCTGGCCTCTCAGGTTGAACCAGTGGCGAATCAGGGCCCCGCCGAGAGAGATGGCGCCCAGAATCGCCCAGTTGTATTCATGCGAAAACGTCATCGGGTAGTGGTTGCTGATCATGATGAACAGCACCGGTAGCGTGATGTAGTTGTTATGCAGCGAGCGGTTCTTCGCTGCTTCTGCCATCTTCTTCTCGGGAGCGCGTCCCTGCTCTTTTGCCAGCACGAGTTCTCGCTGCGAAGGTATGATGGTGAAGAAGACATTGCCCACCATGATCGTGCCGAGCATTGCACCGATGTGCAGATATGCAGCGCGGCCTCCGAAAGTGTGACACAGGTACCAGCTCGCGGCGATGACAAGCGCGAAGAAAACCGAGCCAAATGCGAGCTGGTTGCGCCCCAGCGGCGAGCGCTGTAGCAGATCGTACACAATCCATCCCGCGACGAGAAAGCCTGCACCGATCGTGATTGCAACCCAGCTTTCGAGATTTGCCACACCCTTGTCGACGAGGTAGACCTGCGGGTTCAGATAATACACCAGAATTAAGAGCGATATGCCCGAGAGCCAGGTGGTGTAGGCCTCCCATTTGAACCAGTGCAGATCGCGCGGCAGTTCTTTGGGGGCGAGCGCATAGCGCTGCACACGGTAAAATCCGCCGCCGTGGATTGCATGGACTTCGCCATCTTTTTCTCCATCGGGAGCATTGGGGTCTTCTGGCTTACGAACGTTGTTATTCAGCCAAACAAAGTAGAACGACGCTCCGATCCAGGCGATGCCCGCAATCATGTGCAACCAGCGCACACCGAGCTGCAGCCAATCGAGCAGATATGATTCCATGGGGGATTGCTTAGTGAGCCGGCTTACGCCGGGTCAAGAATTTTGAGGGACGCATAAGACTAGCACGCGCGAAGCGCGTGCTAGTCTTATGCGTATCACTGTTCAGTGTAGTTCAGGTACTGGTTTACTGTCCTTGTATTCGCCTTGATCGCTTCGTGGCGGTGCATGTCAAACGTGCGTTGCAGAATGTATGCGGTGTTTTTCAGGTGTGGCAGGTAATAATCCTTTTTGAATGAAATACGCATCGGATTGACGTATGAGTTCTGCAGGTCACCAACTTTCAGGTTGTCTTTCTTGATTTCATTGAATGAGCCGGTCAGAACAATTTCATTCACCGCGGTTGTTGCGGGCTCTTTATGCACGAAACTGTTAACGCTCTTTTCGCGCTTCACCTGTGAGATGGTGGTGAAGGCAGATTCAATGCGGGTCAATTTATCGTTGGCGAAGCAGACATGAATATTCTGTAATTTGTAATCGATCGGCGCAGATTTGACCAATGGCATCTGGTGGTTGTCAGCATGCGCATCCACTTCGAGGCATTCGCCATTACTATTCAGGCGTACGCGCGTCTGCTGCGGAGACATGTGCAGCGATTTGAAGCTTTTGAGTGCGTGTAAATTCTGTATCTTTAAGATTGTCTGTTGAATCTGCTGGTCGAGCGCCTGGTCTTCTGCAGCCATTTGCGCGTCTGCCGGACTTTTATAGACAGGGTCGATGGCATTCAGTGCAGCACATGCGACCACCAGTAACAGGCCACTGAAGGCCGATTCTAATTTCTGTTTCACCATATTTGGGCGTCGGCAGAATTATTGTTTTGTCATAGTCTTTTTTCCGCAGGCATACATCCAACATCCGCTAGTAGGGAATCAGCGACCGTTGAATGAGGCATCGCTGAGGTGACTGGTTCAAACACAAAACTAAGACCCATATGCATAGTTTAGTGCAATGCACCAAAAAGGATTTACAGCGTGTCTTTTTTTGACTCTCCCAAGCAATGATACGCAAAACGCATCTGAGTCTTATCTTTCTCTCTTTACTGGCAGTCGCATGCCCCGGTGAAACCGGTGGCTCTGGCAGTGCCGGTGGTGGCACCGTACCCGCCCCGGGATCTGCCGGATCAGGTTCCTTTGTTGTCATCTTCGATGGTCAATCTGCAATGAATGATCCAAATCCAAATTTCAAAGTCGTGAATTCTCCTGCCATAACAGTCGATGCACTACCGACGCCACCGACAAAACCACATGTCACCTTCGGCGGATGGTTCACGGCGAAAAATGGCGGCGGCACTCAGTTTACAGCTTCGTCGAACGTTTCGGGCAATATGACCGTGTATGCAAAATGGGATCCGGTTCTCACGGTGAAGATTGGCAATCTCCTGTGGAAAAAATGCGCGGAGGGACAAGCTAACGATGGCTCGTGCACGGGGATGCCGAAGTATTATCAATATTGTACTGATGGAGTACCAAGTAATTGTTTCAATGGTACAACGCTATTTGCGGGACCAATTTACGATGCCTGCAATGCGCTGAATTCAAATCCGTCGGGTGGTTATGCGGGCAAGACAACATGGAGGGTTCCAACTGCAGCAGAATCAATTGCGACAAGATATTGCTCAGCTGGCTTCGATGCCGTCGGCCAAAGGTGTAACGTTGGCTCGGTTGCACCGACCTTGGATCCGAACTTATTTCCCAATACTCTACCTGCTGCACGTTTTTGGACAATAAATCTGGAAAGCTGGTGGGTGGTAAAATATGATACCGCAATTGGCGTATTAGGTTCAAGCGCTAATGATTCCGGGGTTGGCACCATCGATCCTCAACCTTTGGACCCGTCTGGATTGCCCAATGGCTGGCATTATCTCCGCTGCGTTGCCGACGATCCCTGATCTAGCGCGCGCCGACACAGCCTGAGACGCTCGGGTCCGTGATGCAGAGGCTCGGGAGCGTGTAAGCCGTTGCTGTAATTCCGGTTATAATCGTTGTGTTTGTACCGACGCCGGAGCATTGATCCGCAATGCCCAGATTGGTAGCGCGGCCGGCATCGCAGGTTGCATAAGTGCTGCCTTCGAGATAGGCGTTCAGAAAAGACAATGAGGCTGCCGTGTTATTGTAGATGTTTCGGCTGCCCGTTGCACCCGGTGCCGTGTTCCCGGAAAAATGATTATTGGAAGCAGAAAATCCTGTAGCGCTGATCGAAACGAAGTACAAGGCTCCTGAGTTGCCAGACGTCGCGGCATTTGAGGTGAAGAAGTTACTGCCCAAATTTACGTTAGTAGCCCCACCGCCGGAAAAGGCAATTGCTCCGCCATTCACACTGGCTGTATTGCTGGCGAAATAATTGCCGGTAATTGTCAGGTTATTCGCCGTAGCCGGTGAACCGATGTAGAGCGCGCCACCAGCTGCATTCGCTGTATTGCTGACAAAATAGTTTTTGCTCAATGTCAGCCCCGTTAATGGGCCGGTCGCGCCCGCAGAGGCTGAGTCAAAAGATATTGCGCCACCATTAACGGCGGTATTTCCGGAAAAGCTATTGTTCGAAATTTGATAGCTTGGTGTACCCTTCAGGTTAAGGCGGATCGCTCCGCCATTGTGCCCAGCGGCCTGATCTGTATTATCATAAAATTGATTGTCGGCGATTTGAATTGTGCCCGATGTCGTTCCTGGGCAGCCGCCGTTGGATTGAGGGTCTGCCGTGATGACGCCGCTAGTAGCTGCATTTGCGCCACAGCCGGTTGCCCCGGTTTGATTGAGACCAGTATTTAGCGCAAAATAATTTCCCTTTATCTGCACATCCATAGTGCCTGTTCCGTCGAATTTGGCGTGAATTGTTCCAACAACAGATGAATTTCTATAGTAGATGCCATTATTCACAATCCCGGTCTGCGGATGGAATAACTGTATGGCACCGGCGTTACGCGCGTAGGTAACGCCGTCCATCACGGCAGCAAGGGTCAGATTTGATGGAATATTTTCAAATACAGCGCCAGAAGAGTAGCGCATGACCATCGCGCTGTAGTACATAGGCTTCTGCCAATACGCACCACCAAAATATTCCCAAACGACATTCTTAAATCCGCTGCCGGACACATAGTTATAGGAGCCGTCAATAACTGATTGCAATGGGTTACTCACGTTAATGCCACCGCTCGCCGCAACATGTGAATTGTTATTCAGGGTAAAGATGATGCGTTCCCGGGGTGTACCTATTGCCTGAATTTGATGGTTCACTACCCAAACAGACCCTGTAGTCACTAATACGACCACACCGGGTTCTACGATGAGAGCCGAAGAAATTGTCAGCGCTCCGACGCAGTAAGGGCTTGATGCTTTGCTCCAGACGGTGTAAGTATTGATGTTAGTCCCCACGCTGGTGCAGGATTTAGGTGTAGAATCGCCATAGTCTACGCTAATGACGCTACCGCCCCCGTTTAGAGCCTCTAACTTATAATAGTAATTTAAACCTGTCGTCAGGGCGGTGTCTTCAAACAGAGACGTAGTTGCGCTGGGTGATGAGATTGTATTAATCAGTTGGTAAGCGCCAGCCGCATCTTTGCGATATATTTTGTATTGGTTCGCCGCATCGATCGTCGTCCAGGATAGTCGATTGCTGGTTGCAGTGAAAGGTACTGAAATCAGATCAAGACCAAGGTAATTGGAGTCATTTTGTACCACTCTGAATGTATTGGACGTCCCTGTAAAAACAGGAAATTGCTTATCATACGCAATGATCTGCATCTGCCAGGCCGGTTTGAAAATTTGCAGAGAAATAGTGGCTACGCCGTTCACAAAATTGCTGACTTCCTCAATGGAAGGTCTGCCGGATATTAAGGCTAAATGCAAAACGGCAGTGCCGTTGAAAGTTGTATTGGTATTTCCAAATGCGTCGAGGGCGGTAATCGTTGCGGTGAATGCGGAGCCGACCGTAATACGGGAAGGTACGGAAATAGAAAATGAAGCTGTCGCAACACTGAATCCATCTAAAACAAATTCCTGACTTGCATTATGTATCGCCTTGAGTTGGATGATCTTCGATTGCCCAGCCGATAAACCACCATTGTAACGTATTCTGCACATTTGGACACCCTCTTTCATATCAGGGCACGAAACCAAAGCTAGTGTCCCTGTCCCACTCAGCGTCCACGTGATGCTGCCGTTTATCCCCTTCAACGGCAGACTCGTCGCTGACGCCTTCGCTTCGAGCTTCATATCGAAATCTTTACCGTCATAGATTACATCGCCGGGCACGCTCATGTAGAGCTTGAAATTTGTGACAAAACTCGCGTCGAGAAGACCGGTGGTGCTTGTACCGTTCTAACAAGATAGAAAAGAAGCGATCGACAATAACAGGCACAAACCGCTGCGCAGAACAGTTTGCATCCGCGACAACCAAAAGACCCGAGTGACGCGTCAACAAAACCCGCAAGGGTATTGAGAGCTATTCTCGATTGCGTTACATATACATCGCGGCAATCTCGCGATGGTAGTTTTCGAGTACCACATTGCGCTTAATTTTAAGGGTCTTAGTCATCTCTTTTTCTGCGTCAAAGGGGCGCGGCAAAATCGTAAATGCATTGCCCGGAATCATTTCGAACGCCTTAAAGCCATTCTCTTTCGAAATCAGCCGCAGTATCTCTTTCTTGAAGAAATCCCGCACTTCGGGCATCGCATTCCAGGGAGCCGATTCGCTCGGAATTTTGGGCAACGCGCTCTTGACGTTGTCATAGTCGGGTACGATCAGCACACAGAGGTGTTTGCGCTCGCTGCCCGCGACCACGCACTGTGAAATGAACCGCGATTCGCAGAGGCGTTCTTCGATCGGGTCGGGTTCGACATTTTCGCCGCCGGCGAGCACAATGGTGTCCTTTGCGCGACCGGCGAAGATCAGTTCACCGCGGTAATTGATCATCATGATATCGCCGGTGTTAAAATAGCCTTCGTTATCGAAGAGCGCCTGCGTGACTTCGGGTTGTTTGTAGTAGCCTTGGAAAATCTGCATGCCTTTCAGCCAGAGCACACCCTTCTTACCGGGAGTTTTACTCACGTCGTTACCCTGCTCGTCGATCAATCTGAAAGACACACCATCCAATGGGGCGCCGATGGTGCCCGACGACGGCATCTGTTCGCTACGGCTGGTAGTAATCGCGCAGGTTTCGGTCATGCCATAACCTTCAATGACGGGTATGCCTATAGCGCTGAGGAATTTATCCACATGCGCGGGCAGCGCGCTGCCACCAGAAAAGGAGAGACGCACCCGGCCACCCAGTGCGGCCCGAATCGGTGCGAAGATGACGTTAGATAACTTCTTCAGTGGAAACAGCAGGCCCAGTAATATCGCCGCACCGCTTCTTCTGAGGGCCAATAGGGCGATGGAGGGTTTCTGCAGGCGAAAATCGTAGCCACCCCAAATGGCACGGTAACGTGCCCACGCAGCGCCGATGCCAAGGAAAAATTGAAAAATCCCCCGCTTCGCGGCGCTCTCTTTTTGCACCTTTGCATGAATGCCATTGTAGATGGATTCCCAAATGCGCGGGACCGACGAAATCAGCGAGGGTTTAAAGGCAGCGAGATCTTCTTTCAAATGGCTGATGGTCGAGATCAGAAAATCGATGCCGTGCGCCATGTAGACATATTCGAGCATGCGCTCAAATACGTGCCATGGTGGTAGAATGCTCACCGCCGCGTCGTTCGGCAGCGCGGGAAAGCGCTTTTGCGTTACCTTAATCGTTTCGACCATCGCTTTCTGGCTGAGCATCACCCCTTTCGGCTGGCCGGTTGTGCCGCTGGTATAGATGATTGCTGCAATTTCGTCGGCAGATATTTTGGCGAGACGATCGGCGATGATATCGGGATGTTCTGACAAGACGGCCCCGCCCTTGCTGGAGAGCAGAGTCAGGCTGTGGTCACCGATCGAAATTGCGCCCTTGCCGTCTTCCAGGGTAATAAGATATTTGAGTTCAGGAAGATCTTTGTGCATGCCACGAATGCGATCCGCAGTTTTCTCATTCTGCACAAATGCAATGCGACATTCTGCATGCGTCGCAATGTAACGCAGCTCGTCATCAGTGATGTCTGTGCCGCGCGGGGTTGAAATGCCGCCAGCGGTAATGATTGCGAGATCCACAGGCAGCCACAGCGCAGAAGGATCGCATAAGAACAGTACACGGTCGCCCTTTTTGAGGCCTATGCGCAGAAGCCCTGCGCTGAGCCGATTCACGAGAGACAGCATCTCCTGATAGGTGCGTCCTTCGTAGCCGCGATCGGTTTTGCGGCGAAACGTCACTCGTTCCGGAAATTTTTCTGCAGAGCCCTTAAGAAAATGGTACAGGTGCGTTATTTCGCGGGATGCTGTCGACGCGGCCATAGAGGGGATTCCACAGGGCAGACGCGCCGTGCCAACAAAAATTGTAGCGAAATCTTAAATCCGCATTTTCTGCTTTACCTATTCGACTTGGCACGGAATCTGCTGACTATTCATATATCTTTCACCTTTTGCGGCTTGGCCATAAAAGGTGAAAGACCAAAATCCAAATGGCAAGCACGCGCGAAAAAATTGTCTTCTATCTGAACCACGAACGCGTAGAGATCGCGGGCCGCGACGCATTTCAACCGCTATCTACCTGGCTGCGCCTGCAGAAAGGCATGACCGGCACCAAGGTGGTGTGCAGCGAAGGCGACTGTGGTGCCTGCACCGTCATATTGGGTTGGCTGAATGCCGACCGCAAGCTCGAATACCGCATCATCGATGCGTGCATCCAATTTCTATTCCAGCTCGACTGCTGCCATGTCATCACCGTCGAAGCGCTCGAGCACAATGGGCAATTGCACCCCGCGCAGAAGGCGATGGTTGAATGCTTTGGTTCGCAGTGCGGTTTTTGCACGCCGGGGTTCGTGATGGGGTTGGCACATCTCACTGAAGAACAGCGCGAAATTACTACCACCGCAGTGAAAGAAAAACTCGCGGGCAATCTGTGCCGCTGCACGGGGTATGAAGCGATTGTCAAAGCCGGATTAGCCCTGAACGGCAGCCCGTCTCCTGGCTTGCTGGCCCGGTTCGATCGCGCCGCGATGGAAAACGAGTTTCAGACTCTTGCCGAAGATTCCGTGAAGATCACCGGCGAAGGTGATCAGGTCTTTTTTAAACCACAGAATCTTGACGAAGCGCTGAAATTACGCGCCGCGATGCCACACCTCAGAATTATTGCGGGTGGCACCGATCTCGGTGTGCAACACAACAAAGGTAAATCTCTGCTTTCTCAAGTGCTATTCATTGCGCACCTGCATGAAATTGGCCAGATCAAAGAGACTGGTGGTGCGCTCGAAATCGGCGCGGCTTCCAATTGGTCGGATGTGCTCGCCGCGACAAAAACCCGACTCCCGGCGCTGCATGACATTCTGCAGATCTTTGCCGCAGAGCAGATTCGTAATGCAGCAACCATTGGTGGCAATATTATCAATGCGTCGCCCATTGCCGATTCACTACCCTGCCTGTTCGTGATGGGTGCTAAACTGGTGCTCGCATCGGCTGCCGGTGAGCGTGAGGTGGATATCAACCACTTCTACACGGGCTACAAGAAATTCGACCTGCAGCCAAATGAGATTTTGGCCAAAGTTATTTTGCCTTTGCCGAAAGCCGATTCTCTGGTTGGTCTCTACAAAGTCTCCAAACGGCGCGACCTCGACATTTCGAGTGTCACCCTCGCAATACATATAAGCGTCGCCGCGGGCAAAATCGCCGAAGCGCATCTCGCGGCAGGCGGTGTCGCGGCGACGGTGGTGCGTCTGCGATCCGCCGAGAAGGTGCTGTTGAACCAGCCATTTCAGGAAGCGACCTTTGCAGAGGCCGGCCTGATCGCGGCTGCGGAAATCAAACCCCTGAGCGATGTGCGCGGCTCGGCCGAGTTTCGCAAGATTCTGGTGAAGAACCTGTTTCTGAAATTTTTTCACGAGCAGGCGAGCAGAACCGTACGCAGTGCATGATAGATTATGGCGCAAAGTAGCACAAAACGGCAAGAAGTCGAGAAGGCAGAAAAGCGGGCCGCTTGGCGAGAGCAGCTGTTCGATCGTCTCGAATCGCGACTCACTACTCTACTCATTTTTGCACCACCGACTTTAGGGGTGATAGCGGGCGGCGTGGGTGTGAGCGCTTACCGTCGGCTGACCGGCCTTGAGTTGCAGAGCCTTCCGCACGACTACGTGACGCTCGGGCTCGGGATTTTCTGCTGCGCTGGTTTTCTGGCCATAGGCTATTTTTCTGCCCGCGTCTACCGCGGCGCGCAGACTCGCTTTCCTAGGCTGTTGCGCATAGCGCCCTTCACTGCAGCGGCAGGCCTGGTGTTTGGCATTGTCATGGCATCTCTCAAGGCCGCAGGGAGAATTTCGTAATGCGCAATCTCGATCCAAAGCCCGTGCATTCTCTGCGCGCGCAGCGCGCAGAGAATGCACGATCTTCTCCTGCGGTCGGCGCCTCGCACCCACATGAATCGGCGCGTGGCCATGTGACCGGCGCCGCGCCGTACATCGATGACATGCCGCAGCTGGTGGGCGAGCTCGTGGTCGATTTCGTTGGCAGCCCTTACGCACATGGCGAAATTCTGCACGTGGATACATCCGCCGTGGCGAAGATACCGGGCGCTTTCGCGTTCACGCATAAAGACATCGATGGCATAAATCTGTTCGGGCCGATTGTGCGCGATGAGGTGTTTCTCGCGGAGAAGCACACGCACTTTATCGGCGAACCGATCGTCGTCGTCGCAGCGCCAACGCGAGAGCTCGTTGAAGCCGCTAGACGCGCCGTGAAAATCGAGCTACGCGAGCTGGCGCCGATTCTGTCGATAGACGCAGCCATTGCACAGAAATCCTTCATCGGTCAGCCGCTTAAAATGGAGCGGGGTGACGCGGAAGCCGCGCTGCCCCAAGCCGAACATCGCCTGACTGGCACATTCATCAGCGGCGGCCAGGAACAGTTCTATCTCGAATCACAGGCGGCATATGCTGTGCCCGGCGAAAGCCGTGAGCTCACCGTGCACTCCTCCACGCAAAACACGACTGAGGTGCAGAAGGTTGTCGCTGAAGTGCTTGGCCTCGGCCACCACGAGGTCGTCTGTATCTGTAAGCGCATGGGCGGTGGTTTTGGCGGCAAAGAGACGCAGGCCGTAATGCCCGCGCTGATGGCAGGCATTGTGGCGCATAAAACCCGCCGACCGGCGCGCTGTCAGTTCAATAAAGATATCGACATGATGGTCACGGGCAAACGCCACCCGTACAAATCTTTTTATGAAGTAGGATTCACCTCTCAGGGCCGCATCACGACGCTCAAGATCGATTATTATTCCGACGGCGGTTGTACTGCCGACCTGTCACCCTCGATACTGTCACGCACGCTATTCCACACGGACAATTGCTACGACATCGCCAACTTACGCGCTACCGGCACCATCTGCCGGACTAACTATCCCTCCAACACCGCCTTCCGCGGTTTCGGCGGGCCGCAGGGTGTTGCCGCGATTGAGAGTATCATCGAAGACATTGCCGCCATGCTCGGCCTCGACGCATACGAGGTACGCAAGATCAATCTGTACCAAGGCCAGAATGCAGTCACCCACTATGGCCAGCCGGTGAAGAACAATGTGTTGCCCGAGTTGTTTGATGAGCTGCACAAAAGTGCAGAATATAGATTACGGACGAACAAGATCGCAGAACACAATGCGGGGGTTGTTAAGGGGGCCGCGGGCCCCCTTAAGGGTTTAGCCCTCACCGGCGTGAAGTTCGGTATTTCGTTCACCACAAAATTTCTCAATCAAGGCAACGCGCTGGTCAACGTCTACACCGACGGTACGGTGCAGGTTTCGACCGGCGGCACAGAGATGGGACAGGGCCTCTATACCAAGATACAGCAGATCGTCGCCGATGAGCTGGGTGTGCGTTTTGAAGACGTGCGAGTCATGGCGACGTCGAGCGAGAAGACGAATAACACGGCGCCCACGGCCGCATCGGCGGGCACCGACCTCAATGGCAATGCCGCGGCAGTCGCGTGCCGCAAGATCCGCGAGCGGCTGACTAACTATGTTGCGGGGTTGTGGGGGGTCGATGGTGCTGCCGTAAAATTTGAATCCAATCTGGTGACCGCCGAAGGCGGTTACCAGATTGGATTTGCAGAATTGTGCGGCCGCGCGTGGCGCGAGCGTATCTCACTCGGCGAGCGCGGCTTTTATGCCACGCCGGGCCTCGATTTTGACTATACGACCGGTAAGGGTGCACCGTTTTACTATTTCACCAACGGCGCCTGCGTTGCAGAAGTTTCGATCGACCGGTTCACCGGCGACCTCACGATCGATCGCCTTGACGTACTCATGGATATCGGTAAGTCGATTAATCCCGGCATTGATCGTGGGCAGTTGATCGGTGGTCTTGTGCAGGGTATCGGCTGGGTGACCGCCGAAGAGTTAAAATATTCGGATAAGGGCGCGCTGCTGTCACATTCGCCGACAACGTACAAGATCCCCAACGTCCGCGATATTCCCGAAGATCTGAGGCTCGAATTTTTCGACAACCAGCTGCACGACTTTAATGTGCGTTCGTCGAAGGCCGTTGCAGAGCCGCCGCTGATGCTGGGCATGGCGGTGTTCTGCGCAGTGAAAAATGCGCTGTCTTACCTTAAGGCGGGTGAAGCGGTGAAACTTGATCTGCCGGCGACAAACGAAGAGATCCTCCTGTATATCGAGTCACTCAAGGCCCAGGCCAACATGAACGGCCCCACTGGTGTTGCCTGAGGCGCGAGGGATTACTTGACTGATCGCTCCCCCCCGATGGTTAACATCGTTGTTTTCCTGATTATCTCTCCGGTTATTCTCTTTGCGAGCTCTATTCCCCTGCGTTTCGTCGCCAGCATTATCGCCGGCAGCGAAATCGGTTTGGTTGCATTCGCTTTCGCAGCTCCCTTTACCCTTATTCTCATGGTTGTTTTCGTTCTAATCCTTTTTGAGATTCGCATTGATTTTCTTAATCTGCTACCTGCACTCAGGTCATCAGCAAGACCTGCACCGCCTCCATTTTGGTTTGGAGTAGCCGTTGCGACGAGTATCATGGCGGCCAGCACCGCGCTTTGGTGGTACAAGGCATTTCCACCGGGAGCGCTATTGGCGCAGGGAAAGCAAATCGAAATGCGTGTCGCCGAGGTGACACAGGCCGCGACAAATGACGGATCTGTAACGTTTTATTCGCAGCAGGTTTGGCTCGAACATCTTCAACAGAAACCAGATTCGGTTCAGCCGCCTGGTAAGTTGTTTCCACTGTTTGCACCCAGATGGATTGATGAAGATATGGAACAGGCAAAGTTGCAAAAGCATTCGCCTTCATATGCCCCCGGTAATACGCTGACGGTGTGGGCTCTCGATATCTTGCGCGGGCCATACTATGAGCGGCGCTTTAACGCGGGTTCATTGGGTGCGCTATTGTGGTGGTTGTGTGCCGCGCTTATGATTATTTTCACGGTATTGTATTTGAATTTGTTGGCGAAATACCCGCAGCAAATGGAACTCTGGCAAAACCGACTCAAGCGCGGATTTTCGCGTTGAAAGGCATTCTTGGACGAATAGTACATGTTCTGGCAAAAACACCATGATCTGATTGAGTCCGGTCGGCCCTTTGCGCTCGTGGTGCTCACAGAAACGCTGGGTTCTGCACCGCAAGAAGCGGGAGCCAAGATGCTCTGCGATTCTCAGGGGCTCATCTACGGCACGATCGGCGGTGGCAAGGTTGAGGCCTTGGCACTCAAAACGGCCGCCGAGTTATTTGCTAATAAATCCGCGACGGCATTTGTTGACTGGCACCTGGAGAAGGATGTCGGCATGACCTGCGGCGGTCGGGTGAAGCTCTATTTTGAAACGTATGCGAGCGCCGATTGGCCGATAGCGATATTCGGCGCCGGGCATGTCGCGCAGGCGTTGGTGACTGCACTCTTGCCGCTGAAGGCGCACATATATTGCATCGATACGCGCGCAGACTGGATCGCTGCATTGGCCGATTCGGCTAAGCTCGAGAAGCGGCATTGCGCGAACCCTGCTACGGAAATCCAGAGCTTGCCCGACAATACCTTTGTGTTGATGATGACGCAGGGGCATGCGACGGATTTTCCCGTGTTGCTCGAGTGCCTGAAACGCGACAAGCCCTTCCCTTACGTGGGAGTGATCGGCAGCAAAAGTAAACGGGCCGTCTTAGTCAAAGACCTAGTCGCCGCAGGGATCAATCCGACTCAGTCGGAGCAATTTTTCTGCCCTATTGGCCTACCCATTGGCAAAAGCGAGCCTGCCGAAATTGCAGTGAGTGTGATTGCACAGCTCTTAGCGGTGCGGGATCGTCGGTAGGTTTATGCCAGATAGCAATCCTCAAATTTACCAAATTCGCCTGCCCGTGAAGGACAGTGCGCGGGCTACGGCGTTCTATAAATTGCTGCCCTTGAAGTATCTTTATGACGTTAAAGATGTGCAGTATTTTCAAACCGGAAAGATTGAGCTGCTTCTCGACCCGCACGCTGTCGGCCCAGGTCTGGAGATTACTTACTGGATTAACGAGGCGATCGAAGATATGTGCCAGAAGTTGACCGTTGCGGGTGCCTCGGTGGTCACTCAGCCCGAAATCACCAGCTATTTTCGTGATCGTGAACGCTGGCAGGCAATGCTTATCGATACCGAGGGCAACCGTTTCGGTTTGGTTGAAGACAAACCTGTGGATTTCTGAACATATCTTTCTTCAGTTCAAGCGATCTAATGGACTGAAATCCGGAACTACCGGCGCTTCCATCGACGAGAGATAACCCAAAGTCGTGCTGAGGTATTGGTGACCGAGCAGGCGTTGCACTGAGAAAACGGGCATGCTTAGCTCTACCAGGTGCGTCGCGAATGAATGCCGTAGAGAATGCACGGTCACGAGGCCACTGAGGTTCAGCCGGCTGCGGGCGATGTCAAATTCGCGGTGCACCGAACGGGTGGAAATCACACGCTGGCATTTAACGATGGGGAAAAGAGTGCCTGCTTCGTAAGTGTTGCGGCTCGAAGGGAACAGCCATTCGCCGGGGCGGCGATCGGCGATGTAGTTGCGTAGCTCACCAGCGAGCTGGCGCGAAAGTACGGTTTCGCGGTGGCGACCGCCTTTGCCGTCGCGGATGTAGATCTTGTAGCTATGGAAATCCACGTCAGCGGTTTTGAGCCGGCACGCTTCGCCGATTCTGAGACCACTGCCATAGATCAGTGAAAAAAGAATTCTGAGTCGGCCGGGGCTCGTGCGGTCGAGCAGTAGCCGAATTTCGTCGCGGGTGAGCGGGCGCGAACGCCGTTTGCGGTGCCGGTGCACGCGCGGAAACTGTGTCAGGTGCCATGGCTTTTTCAGCGTGCGAGCAACATAAAACTTGAGCGCTACGCATGTCGTCGCGGCGTTGATGTTGGAAATGCCGGTCTGCGCCGCGTGGCGGATAAATACTTCCGCGTCTTCGCTCGTGAGCTCTTCGGGCATTTTTTGCAGGGTGGTCGCAACCACGCTCACGCGGCGGGCGTAGTTGTTGATCGTCACGGGCCTGAGCCCGGTCAGCCGCATCATTGCGATGAAGGCTTTGCCACTTTCGCGCGAGAGGAATTCTGCTTTAGTCATATTATGTCGCATGCGAATATGCTGCCAATCACAGGCTTTGCACAGATACTCTGGACGGTAAGTGTCTGGATTAAATTCCAAACCATGCCGTATGTGAAAGTCCGGCCGATCTTACTTGCTTATCTGTTTCTCTCTGTTACAATAAGTTGCCAAAACAATAGCTGGGGAAAGTTTTGGGATGTAAATGCATCCACAGTCACGGTCACTGCTGACCCGTTGGCCGCATGCAAGGCTGCGGTGGCGGGTGACGCATTCGCAATGATCTGCGTGCCCGCGAATACGACTGGGTTTAGTCGCGGTTGGGCAGCTATTGCTACCCCTGTTCACGTTGTGGCATCGATCACTAGTTTTGCCATGGCCAAGTATGAAGTACAATTGGCCGAATGGCAGTCAGTTCGCACCTGGGCCTTGGGCAGCGGCTATACTATAGCTAGCGTTGGAACAGGGACAACTAGCCAGCATCCCGCGGGTAGCATGACCTGGCGCGAGATGATTGTTTGGGCTAATGCGGCTTCAGAAAAGAATGGACTGACCCCGGTTTATTACAATGACGCTGGCTTTACCAGCGTATTGAAAATCGCCGACGCAACGGGCAGCGCAGATGCTACTCCAGGTGCGAGGGACAATCCTTATATCAAAATGACGGCGAACGGCTATCGCTTGCCAACCGAAGCCGAGTGGGAATATGCGGCGCGCTACATTGACGGTACAACATTCTTGCGCGGTGATGCACCCAGCGGTTGGGTCGACGGCAATTTGAACGGTCTGGTTGATACGAATGAAATTGACCTCGTCAGCTGGAGCTCTGATAATATTGCCAGTATGCAGCCCGTTGGCACAAGATCTGCGAACCACCTGGGAATTTACGACATGTCTGGCAATATTTGGGAGCTAACAGGCGACTCCAATGCCGCCTACGTTCCAGGAAGTCCATCTACCGACGTAGACAGCCAGGGAACTCCCTACGTTTCGGGCAACCGGCAGAGCAGAGGACAAGCCTTCAACCTCGCGCGATCGTTTCACCAGGCCACAAGTCGAGGTGGGTCAACGAACCCATGGTCCGGTGCTACTGACCGCGGTTTCCGCGTTGTTCGCCGGCCTTAACGTCTGTTAGCCCACGAATGAATTCGTGGGCTAACAATCTTACTTAAAATCCAACAACTCAACTTCGAAATTCAGCACTGAATTCGCAGGAATTGAACCGCTGTCGCGCGGGCCGTATGCCAATTCGCTGGGGATTGTGAGTTCGTACTTAGCGCCTTTTTTCATCAGCTGCAGCGCTTCTGTCCAGCCGCGAATGACCTGGCTCACACCAAACTCAGCAGGCTGGCCTCTCTTAAATGAACTGTCAAACTCGGTGCCGTCGATCAGTGTGCCGCGGTAGTGCACTTTCACCGTGCTGGTCGCTTTCGGTGATGCGCCGCTGCCGGGGTTGATCACCTTGTATTGCAGGCCCGAAGCTGTCACGACAACGCCGGGTTTTGCTTTGTTAGCATCGAGATATTCTTTGCCTTTGGCGGTGTTGGCAGCTGCAGCAGCAGGATCTTTGCTTGCGCCTCTGCTGGCTTGCAGGGCCATGATGGCCTCGCGCATTTCAGCGTCGGTCAGCTTGGGTTCTTTGCCGGCGAGAGTGTCGGCGAGTGCGGCAGCCAGGGTGGGCACATCGACTTCGATGCCCTGCGCTTTCATAGTCTTACCGATCTGTGTGCCGATTGCGTAGCTGGCCTTACCTTTGGAGAGCTCAGGTTGCTTTGTTGCAGGCTGCAAGCCCGATGAGAGCAATACTTGCTCCCAGAATCATTATTTTTTGCATTAAAATATTCCTCACTTTCCGCTCAAAGATGTGTTTGAGGTCGGGCGTAAACAAGGATTCTGCAACCAAGAACGTGGTGGGTGGATTTCCTTGACGCTTGGAATACCGCCGCAAAGCGCACGCATGGCTCACAAAATTTTCCGCACCAGTCATTTCAGCAAGTTGCGCCGGGTCTCTGGCAGCTCGAAGGTTCCCTACCATTTCCGCTCAAGCGTAATATGACCGTGGTGAAGCTTTCCAGTGGTGGATTGCTCATTTACAGCGCCATTGCACTCGATGCCGCAGGGTTCACCGAACTCGAAAAATTAGGCAATCCCGAAATCATTGTGGTGCCGCAGCCTTTCCACGTGATGGATCTGGCGTTCTATAAACAGAAATATCCGCAGCTGAAAGTGCTCGGGCCAAAACAGGGCGAGGAATTCAACGGCGTGCGCGTCGAAGCCGATGTCGTGGCAGTGCTCAAGGACGCGAATGTGACGGCGTCTCTGGCTCCCGGTCTGTAAGAACCCGGAAGTACATCTGAAAATCCGGTGCCGGGTGGCTATGCACTGTGTGTCTGCGATATTTTCGCCGGCGAAAATTGTTATGCGCAAGGTATTGGAGCCAGTATTTTCAAATGGATGCTGGGCACCAGCAACGACGGTTTCGGTATTGCAAAGATTGTGAAATGGCGGCAGATAGCCGACCGGGCAGCGGTCAAAAACTGGGTGCTAGGCCTCGCCTCAGACCAGCAACTCAAGATGGTGCTGGTTTGTCATGGCGAGTCGTTCAAAGGCGATATGGCGGCCGCAATGCAGCAGGCTGCAGCCGTGCTTTAACAGGCCCAACTGCTTAAACACGCATTCGCCTTTACCCGCTGATCGGGACTCCGATTTTTCCTTATGGTTCGACTTGGCTCGCCGCAGGTGCTCCGTATCGGCGTCGTGGATTATCTGAATGCATACCCGCTGTGGGCCGCGCTGGAAGAACCTGCATTTGCGGGTACAGTTCCAACTTGTCAGGAGTGCCCTCCTTTCTGGCCGGCGAATTGCTCGCGGGACGCGTCGATGCCGCGCTGATCTCTTCCGTCGAATACCTGCGCCACCGCGAGGGCTTGGGTTACCATCCCGGACTGTGCATTTCAGCAGAGCGTGAAGTGCGGTCGATACGCCTGTTTGTACGCAATCTGCAAAAGCCGTTCAAGGAGCAGTTACAGAATATCCGTACTATTTACACCGATATTTCTTCACGCAGTTCGGTGGCGCAGCTACAGGTCATGCTGCGCGAACTCAACGCAAATCCGGCATTGGAAGAAGTTACCGGCCCGAACCGCATCGCGACCCTAAAGGAAGATGAAGCATTGCTTTCGATCCGGGGATGTTGCGCTCGCGCACCTCAACCACCCGTCTTACGATTTGCAGCGCGAGTATTTTGCCATGTTTTCGCATGGCTTCGTCTATGCGCTCTGGGTATTTCAAGAAGGTTTAAGCAACGACATTGTGCCCTTGCTGAGCAGGGCGCACGATGTTTACCAGTCGGATCAGCCCCGTTATCTGCAGCTCGCGACTGAGCGTTTCGGCTTTCCGGCGGATTTCACGCAGGTCTACCTGACCGAAATCATACACCACAGACTCAGCGCGGAGCGCAAAGCCGACCTGGATTTTTTCGCGGCGAAGTTAAAAATCTAAAATAAGTTTCGGTGGCTATGCCGCGCCTTGCCGTTTGAAATCCGCCTCAACCCCACCGAGCCCCTGCGCGATCAGATTGTGAAAATAGGCTCTGCCAACCACCAGTTCGAGGCCGCGCAGGAACGGCGGCGAGTTGGTAGCGCAAACCGGCGCGGGCAATGCATTTTGCAGCAGGCGCAGCATTCATCGCCAGAGGGTCGGGTGAAAGCGAGATGCGATCTGCCAGCTGCGTTTGCATCAGGTTTGCCGTGAACGCCTTTAACAACGTTTTCGGCATAAAGAATGGCGCCTGCATGTCGAGTGCATCATAGAGCGATTCGATCAGCGTAAAGCTGTTCGCGTCGGGAAAATAAAATTGCGTTCCTAGCTCGCGGTGCAGGCGTTCTTCATCGGCGAAAGACGCCACTTGCAGTGCATCGGGCACACCCTGCAGCCAGTTGGCATAACGCCACAGGTGATGGTAAGATTCTTTTTCTTCGGCGCTCACCGGCACGCCGAGTTTTTCGAGCCCATCGGCGACGACGTAGCCAAACAGCGTTCCCGTCTGCGCGAGTTCCGTTTGGTTGATCGGCTGAATTTCATGCTGCCAGCGACCTGCGGCAAAGAATCGACCGGCGCACCAGCGCATGCAGAATGCGTACCCGTAACACCGGAACGCCAGCCCTGCGCGCCAGGCTTCAGCGCGTCGGCTTCGACATCGCGCACCAGCGTGGCCGTCTCGTACAGGCGGCGCAGCACCTGGCCGCGCAACCGGCCTGTGTGCACGAGTACGCGGGCCTGGTTGACCGGCACATACGTGAGCACAAGGCTGTGCAAGACGAAGACAGCGGTCGCAAGAAGAGAATTGCGCAGAAACAGTTCAGCGCCGGGCCGCATTGCCGCGAAATTTACCCATACGGGCACATCGTGCACCTCGGCGAGAAACGTGCGGCATTTGACATTGCCGCTTTCAGCCTCAGTTTCGACGAAGGCGAGCAGGTCATGCATCGGCGGTTTCCTTTCGATGATGAGATCAGCAATGGGGTCAACCAGTGGGTCGCCGATGCGTTCATGGCGGGCGATCAGCTCAGCGTCTAAAGGAAAGCGCAGCATGCCTCCGTGGAAAAATCCCGAAACAGGCTGTCAGCCCATGCCCGAAGAATATCTCTGCAAAAACATTTGACTCCGCCGTCTCGCACTCGAAAGCTGTACGCCCATGGCACAAGGCACTAACGAACCCGGCAAGAAACCCTATTTCTGGCAGCGCAAATATTTCATCGATAAACGCTTCCAGAGTAAGTTTATTCTGCGCTATTCGATTGTCGTGGCCATTTCTGCGGCGTTGGTTCTGGGCGCACTGTTTGCCGTGAAAAACAAAGCCTACAGCCTTCTGCCCGATAAGGCTTCTGTACTCGCGCAGATGGACGTCAATAACCACAAGACGCTCGCCAAAGATAAAGAGGGGAAATGGCAGATCGTCGCCGAAGGCGAGGGCGAAGAATTTTTTCCTCTGAAAATTACCAGCGGCGGTTATAAGTTCTATAACGCTTTCGACCTGTATCTGTGGCCCGTTGTCGCAGTGACCGTTCTGAATATCCTGATTATCATGATATACAGTGTTTTCTTCTCGCACAAAGTTGCCGGGCCGATTTTCAAAATTCGCAAGACACTGAATCATTATCTGGCGACAGGCGAGTACACCGACATCAAGCTGCGCCCGCGGGATAATTTTGACGAAGTGGCGAGGTTGATTAACCACGCGATGCACCGGCGAGATAATAAACATGGCAGCGGTGCGGCTCCGCCGTGGACCTTAATAACCAGTAACCTATGCGCCTGAGTCTTACATTGTATTTGCGGCGGTCTCAGCGGGTGGCGTTCTGGCTGATTCGGCGCGCCCTGAAATTTTGGATCGCATACGCGACTATGACATGCGCCACAGTGACCTGCTGGTCAAAATCGTCAAAGACCCTGAAACGCGTTGCGCTATGCGAAGGTTCAGTGCCTCGAAAAAATGTCCGTTATTTACCAGCAATCCGCAGAAGGGGAAAAAGTGTGGCTACCCGCTACCTCGATGGCATCAATGTCGGCCTGGCCCACAAAAGTCCGGGCGGCGGACGTGCGCGAGGCCGCGTGCAATGCGGCAATTGTGTTTAAAGACTTCGTCGTCGCACCGCAGATTTCTGTCAGCGTGGCCAAAGCGCTCAAAGAAGAGGAATTACCCGGCGGTAATCTATGCTTGCGCACACACAATCGGTGTTTACACCAAGGCCGCCGATCTCGCGGTGCCTGCCTTGCTCGCTAAAGTTGAAAATACCTCGCGGATTTCAGGATAGTTCTGAAGACGAGAAAGCATTGCGCGAGGTTTGCTATCTGCTCGCCATCATGAAGGCGCGTAAGCTATTCATTCCGCTATTAAAGCTTTTGCAATCGCGCTATGATGAAGATGCAAAAGGCGCCGCGCAGGAAGCAATTCAATCGGGGCTACGCGCAAATTAATCTCTTGCGCAGCAGATGATTAATTTGGTGCCAATTCGTCTGGGTGTACACTGGTGCATGCGGTTGCGCCGCAAAATGGCTTCGGTTTTTTTCACCATGCGGTATTGAACCCACTCTGGTTCTGAAAATATTCTGCCTTGAGTATACCTGCCCGCGCAGCGCGATGCATCCGCCAGAGCGAACATGTGATTCCAGGCAGGCGTAGTAAAGCAGAACGGCTGTCGTGGATTATTTACAGATTTTGCGAGGTGTCTTACCGAAAATGCAGACGGGTTATACTTTTCTGCGTCTTCATAGGCCATGAGAGTTGGCTTGCCGTCTTTATCGAGTACTACCTCAATGAGTTCTATATCTGCCGGGCCAAACATGATATCCTTCAGGTGCAACCCACCCGTATAAATGATGTGTTCATAAAGGCGCCGAAGCCTTATGAGGATTTTTCTTCAGCGGGATAAAAAGGGGTGATACGCGATAAAAACTTCACCCTTTTGTATTGCGCGCCGCGGTAGAGCAGCCTTGTTGGTGCGCCATAGAGCTCATGGCCAAGAACAACCGGCACTTAGCCGCCAACAAGTCGTCTTTTTAGCGGCGTGAAGCCAGTTGCAAAATCAGTCTCTCTTATCGGCCTCAGTACCCAGCTAATCAGGCCAAAGATGATCGCAATCGTGGCGATCGTGCGCAGGCCGCGGTGCTTCAGCTTCGCAGCCATGAATTACTTTTCAGCTTTTTTTGTCAGGGCTATTTTCACGTCGATGCGCACAATTTTATCGATCGGGTTGAGCGCGCTGTTATAGGTGATGCCGAATTTTTCGCGGTCGATGAGTACACTGCCTGTCAGCACGAATGCATTTTCACCGCCCTCGCGCTTGAGTGAGAGTTCGATCGGCTGTGTAATGCCGCGAATTGTCAGTTCGCCGGTCAGATCAAACTTCGTCGCCTTGGCGGGGTTGGCATTGTCAGCCTTCGCAGATTTGATGCGGAATGTGTGCTGCGCGTTCTTTTCGCAGTCGAAGAAGTCGGCGCTGCGCAGGTGTTTATCGCGACGTTCATTATCGGTATCGATGGAAGCACAGTCGATCGCAATATCGCCGACGACGTGCAGGTTGCCAGCCACTTTTCCCTTGAAGTTCCACTTGCGGAACAGGCCGTTCGCATTGACGACGCGGGACTTTGAGAGAAAACCGATCTGGGATTTTGCATAATCGATTTCATACCAGTGGGCACGCGCAGTGAGCGCAGTGGTCAGGGTCAAGACCGCAAGCAGTGTTCTTGTTCTGATTTTCATACAAAATCCTCCGTTTATTCAGGCGCGCCAGTTACGGCGGCGCAACCAGGTTTTTAATTGGTACAGGTGCTCTGTACCGAAAAAGAGAAAATAGTTCATATAGACGACGAGGTAATAGCCGCGCTGGATCCAGTCGCTGATGATCATCAGGTAAATCACGATCAATGCCTGGAACGCCGCGAGAATCCACATCGGTACGGGAATGAAGAAGAAAAGCAGTACTTCGGTTGTTGGGTAAAGTGCCGCAACGGCAAAAAACAACGACATTTCGAGCGGCATGAAAGTGTCGATAGCCAGACCCGTCGCGAGCGAATACGCTACCGACAGGATCAATCCAACCAAGAAGTACAGCGTTGTCTTGAAAGGCCCCCACGCCTGTTCGATGATTTGCATGATGGAATACAGGAAAAATAAGACGATGATGATCCAGAAGTCATGGTTGAGGGGCAGTGCAATGAACGTCACGATGCGCCAAACCTCGCCCCTCAGGACAAGCTCGGGAATCAGCATAAATTTGAGTTTCACCATCGGCGTCTGGTAGGCCAGAAAGCCGGAATGCCTGCATGACGACTAAAATGAGGCCAAGGTTTTCGATGCCGAGTTTATGGAAACGGCGTTCGAGGTTATCGATGAAACGCGGAGTTTGAATTGACATAGCGGTTGTGACTCAGGGAAACGCTTTGTATCCGCGTCGCGGCGGACAGACAAATTTGACAGATGACAATGCGTAAAATCCGTTTCCCGGTCCTGTTTTTTGCGACGGCTCTCGGCGCGTTGCCCGTGCGGGCTGCGCTGCCGGTATCTGAAATGGCAGGCTTGTTTACCGGCGCCGTGGGTATTGGCGCCAACGAATATTATAAGGCGGATTTAGTGCCGCAAGAGCCGCGCTGGAAAACTCCGCCGGCAATCGATGCAGGTGTGCGGAAACGCGCTGGTTTGGTCGAATACCAAATTGGCTGCGACCATGAGCATTTTCTTGTTTGGCGTAATGCCGGCTGCTGCGTTTGCCTCGCCGCTCGCCACGAACCATGACTATATGCGTGCTGCGCTGACGATCGGCGAAGCGGCTGTGTGGTGACCGGGGTCATCACGCAAGTCGCCAAATTCTCGGTCGCGCGCGGGCGGCCGTTTGCCTATTACGGCAACGACTATTCATCGCCCGACGGTAGACTCTTCTCTTTCTTCAGCGGCCACACTTCGTATTCATTCGCACTCGCGCTTTCGAGCGCAATGCTGCTTTCTCCAGCGAATCATATCCTCAGTACAGCGCCGGCATTTATGCTACCTCCCTGCTCATTGCAGCGCTGCCGGGCTATCTGCGCATTTGCAGCGGACAAACATTATCTTACCGATGTGCTCACCGGCGCAATCGTGGGCTCGGCGATCGCCTATGGAATTACGCGCATGCAACTGAATACCAACTCGGTACAGTACGGCGATGAACGCCGCCTGCAATTGCAGAAAGTATTCGTGCTGCCGTGAGAAAACACGGTTCTTATACCTGTTTATTGCGCTGTTGGTGATGGTGTTTGCTGCGTGCAAATCGTCGTCGAATTTGCAGGCGAACGAGCAACCCAAACTCACCAGCGAAGATTTTTTTGAACTCGACTGGCAGCGGCAGGTCGAATATCTCGAATCGATCACGAACTCCAATCTGGTGCGCGGCGATAAAGAGATTATCTCGGCGGCACTGAGTGATGACGACAGCGCTGTCGTTGTCGGTGCACTCGAGGCTATTCTGCGCCTCGAACTGGACAACTATTTGCCTAAGGCAGTCGAATTCCTCACCAGCGAAGATCCGATCACGCGCTGGCGTGCCTTGTTGATTGTCGAGAGTATGAGTTCAGACATGTCGGTGTTGCCCGATGTCATCAAACTCACCACAGATAAAGAATGGCTCGTGCGCGAGGCCGCGTACCGTACCGTGCGCAGGTTTAAGCCCGAGCGCAGCAATAAGGCCTATTTCTACACAGTGTTGTTTCATCTGAACGAGAAAAATCCGCAGGTCGTGGCGGAGATTTACCGTACGCTGGTCTGGTATGATGACGAGACGGCATGGCCGTATATGATGAAGCGCAGCTATCATTGCAAATCTGCTTCAGAACTCATTCTGGTGATGCGTGAACTCGCACGCACAAAGACACGCGACGCGCAGGTGCGCCTCAAAACGCTCACGCGCAGCCAGAGTGTGATTGTGCGGCAAGAAGCGAACGAGTTGCTGCGCAAATATTTCTGAGAATCAGTCGCAGAGTACAAAAGAGTACGTCTTGAAAAAATTGTAAGAAACCTGCTTTACACGATGCATAATGCGAGACCGGTGTTGGTCGATGCGTCGCGTTGTAGAATCAGTTATTTTCTCTGTTTCATCATTCTTTTTGATTTCAATGCTCTTCTCTTCGGCGCTGCTCGCCGACGGGCGCATTCTTTCCATGCATGGCAAAGTGCAGGTGTTCGAAAACGGCCGTTGGGCAAAAGCTGAACTCACCAGCAAAATCACCGAGCAGTCGAGCGTTCAGGTTGGCTACCGCAGCGGCGCGATCGTCGGCCTGCAAGACGGCAGTCAGGTTTCTTTGAAATCCAACACAGTGGTGAGTTTTAATACTCTCGGCACAGACACGAAGAAACCGCGCACTGAAGTCTTTGTGGTACAGGGGACTCTCAGCGCGTACGTGAAAAAACCGGAAGGTAATGCGAAGCATGTGTTTCATGTGCGCACGCCGACGATGATTGTGGGTGTGCGCGGCTCCTTTGTCGAACTGTCAAAGAATGGCGAACAGCATCTGGTGAATGCGGTGCAGTCTCCCGCGTTTATCAAAAATGACCCGACGGCGGCGACGACGCGCGAGCGACTGCAAAAGGCCTTTGCGATTTTGGAGCGCGCGTATCTGCAGGACCGCGATGAAAGGCTGCGTGTCGAACGCCGTATTCGCGAAACAAAGTCTGCCGAAGACACCGAAGCTTTGCGCGCAATTATCAATCCCACCCTGGAAACCGTCGAAATCAAAGACGGTATCAAGGGTATCGGCGACCACAGAACTTTGGTGAAAGAATTGATTGAGCGGCAGAAGAAGATCTATGCAGTGAGCGGTGAGGGCAAACAGCTCGTGCAGGCAATGCTCGCTGTGCGTGCGCTGACGCTGTTGCAGCTGAGCTGGGCAGAGGCCGCTTACAAAGCTGAACTCGAGGCGTATCTCATCGCGCAGAAGAATGCCGAGAAAAAGAAAACAGACAAAGAAGAATCGGAAGACGAGTTTCTGAACACCATTGGTCTCACCGTGATCGCCGAAGGAGATTCGGCGGCCGCCTCGCGCGACATCCAGAATCCGCTCGTGAAACGCGTGTATGATTCGCGTGCACAGCGCGAATATTCGGCCGGTTCGTCATCGGTCGAGCAGGGCTTTCTCGGCAACAATACCGATTCGCAGGCGGGTTTCGGCAACGACGTGCAGGGGCTGTATAATTCAATCAACGCGGTGACGCAACCCTCCGATGCCGGCGGGCCGACACTGCAGAAATTCTAAGGATTGTGAGGTGCGCAGAATGAAACTTTCCCAAACGTATCCCGCGCAAAAATGCAGGCTGCAGGTATTGTCAGTAATGGCTTTGGCCATGACGATCGTGACTATCTCAGCGTGCGCGAAACGTGCTCTTCCTGAAGAGAAGGTGCGAGGCTTCGCGAAATTCGCGCTGAATGGCGGCGCCGCGATTTCGCAGGCAAGCAGCGACGAATACAGCCCATACGTGATCCAAATGGGCGACAACTATCTCGTACTCGTTTTCGGTTCAAACCGGTCGTGCGGCGGCTGCTCGGGGCATAACCTGTTTATCGCAAAGTCTGTTTCAGCTTACAATAATAACTCCGTCTTTCCTGCATTTAATTCACCCACGGTGATGACCGTCGCTTCGACGCCTCTCAATTATTCGGGCCGGATCAATTTCGCCGTCACCGCCGCCGGTAACAATGTGCGCATTCACCTGACGAATGCTGGCGGCACAGTGCAGGTCACGCCGAATATTTCTCCGGATGGTCCCTATGACACAACGCTCGCGACCATTGCCAATGCTTCAGGCCAGACCGGTACGGTGATTGGCTATTCGAATGGCGACGACAAAATCATCGCCCGCCAGGGAAGCACGATTAGCGCGTACAGCCGTCTTGCGGCTTACCCGCTCACGGCAATACCAGATGGCGGCAGCGCAACAACGATTGCTGCAGTCGATTCGAGCTTCACCTCGCGCTATGATGGTTTCTTTGCTCTTGCAGGCGGACAGGTAACCAGTATGTCGTACTATGGCAGTGGCGGCAAGATCACCGCTGTGAATACGGCGATTGCAAAATCCAAGATCACGCCGCAGAGCATGACGCTGATGCAGGGTGGCGGCACAACGGGGCCGCTGATGTTCATCTCGGGCACCGAGAGCGGTGGCACCAGTGAAGACCTCTACGTTGTTGATGGGTTAACCGTCTGGCAGATGTGGCAGGATCTCGAACCTAAACCACCCGGTGCGCCTGCAGGTGGGGGCGGAGGAGGTGGTGGTGGGGGTGTGAGCGACCCAACATTCACGCCGGCAGCCGGTTCTTATGCAATGCCGATATCGGTGCAAATGAGTACGGCCACGAGTGGAGCCATCATTTGTTACACCACAGACGGTATCACAGATCCTGTTTGCAGCGCAACGCCGACGTGCACCACAGGGACGCAATACTCAACCGGAATTTCGGTTACCTACACGACAACCAAATTCAAAGCGATGGGCTGTAAATCAGGGCTCTCTAATTCATCCATCGTCAATGCCACACATATATCTGATGGCACGCAACCCACGACGCCCTCATCGCCCAATGCGGATGGTACCAGTTCATCACAGATTCAGGTCATGTGGGGGGCTTCGTCGGACAACACGACTGCCGCAGCCCAGCTTGTTTACGAAATCTGCCAGACGACGATCAATAACGGATGCAACACGTTTACGGTGACTTTTACGACAAGCGCGGGCGTGACTTCCTATAACTCCAACGGACTTTCGCCTGCGACAACCTATTATTACCGCATACGTTCGCGCGACCTCGCGGGTAACACGAGCGGATATTCGGCACAATTCAGCGGTGTTACCTCGCCGTAGAATCTACTTGTAAGGACGGAATATCTATATGCCCAAAAAATTTCTCATTGCCTGCATGTTAGTCATGGGGCCGGTGTTTCCGCAGAATCTGCTCGATTCCCTTATCCTCGACGAAGAACTCTCGACCATCCGTGCCATCACGGTCACCAAGCGGGCTACCTTCGGCGACCTGTGCAAGATCGTACTCATTCAGCGCAACGAGCTCGAAAAATATGTAACCGACGAAGAGCGCTGCGCGCGGCTGGCGGAACTCGGCATCTACAACACCAAGTCGGTCGATCACATTCACCTGACACCGCTGCGCAGAGGGGCTGTCGCGAAGGCTGCGATCAATCACCACCAGCTCGAAACGACGTTGTTGTTCCAGCTGACCGGTTGGGAATGGTATGCGCTGCAAAACGCAGAGACACTCGGCCTCATCGAAAAAGGCTCAAACACATGGGATGAAATTTCAGGCGAAGAGTTGGTGACCATTATGGACTTGGGGCTCGCGCGCGCCGCTGAGACACAAAATTGGATGAAAGAGAAAAATCCATACAAAGAGTTTGGATTTAATTCTTACCAGGAAATGGAAAAAAATACCAAGCCGGCGCCGGCAACTGATGCGCCGGTTAACAAACCCCCTGAGCCAACAAATCCATAGGACATTATCTATGAAACCCATTTGGAAATTTTTTCCCGTCTTGTTAGTTATGTTTTCCCTCGCTCCGCTCGCGGCACAAAAGGTGAAGGCAAAAAAGAAAAAGCCCGTGCCGGTGAAGGTCGTCGATGAGGAAACCGAAGAAGAGGCTGAAGCAGAAAAGCCTGTACCTAAACCAACAGTAAAACCGCCCGCGTCACAGGCGGAAAAGGCGGTGCTAGACCGCGAGGCCACGGAGTTTGAGAAGAAAAGTCCCCCCGTTGCCGCAGCGGTATTCGTGCCGCCCGCAGACACCGAAGAGGTCGCGAAGAAACACTATATCCGCGGCGGGCTCATTGCCACCAATACCTATTACATGGACCCGACGATCAACCCAGGGCTCTACTCGGGATTTTTTCGCCCTTTCGGCAAATATACCTACGACGAGAAGTGGGAGTTCAGCGCGCGGGGACTCATGACCGTGAAGCACTATATCGAACCCCTGGGGACGCTGAAGCAAACCAATGTCGTGGGCAGTCTTGAAATTCTCGCCGGCGAAACCAAACTCGGCACGCACTATTTTATGGCCGGCCGAAATTTCTACGCGATCGAGCAGGGGTTGCTGTTTGCCAATTTTGCCGATGGCATTGCGTACACCGGAAAATATGCCTTTGGCAGCGTGCGGGCATTTGCAGTCTTCTCGGGCGATTATGGCTCTTCGCTCTGCGGTCTCAACGTCACCGGTTGTAACGGCGATCCGAGCCCGTTTGTGAATACGCCGAACCTCGCGCCCGACTCGGGCATCCAGAATTCCGGCAAGCGGATGTTTTTTGCCGGTGAATATTTTTCGCCGGAATACCTCGGCGGCCAGCTCTTTGCGTACACACTCATTTCGCGCGACATGATCAAAGAAGACGGTGTCAACGCCAAATACAAGTACAATCCGTGGTACGGCGGTGCGGGCCTTCGCGGCTACGTGTTCAATTCGAACTACCGTTACCGCGGCGACTTTATCTACCAGGGAGGTGGCACATATAACCGGGTGCTCAATGGCAGCTCTGAGCAAACGAGTATCTCCGCGATGGCGGCGCTCGCCAACTTCACCTGGACTTTGCCGGTAGCAAAAAAAATCGATCCGCAGCTGACGGTCGATTTTGCGATGGGAACGGGCGACGCCGACAGCAGCCGCGTCAACAATGGCTCGCAGAGCAATACATCCGGCAACTATACCGCGTTCCAGAATTTCGGCAGTTTTTCGGGCGGTCTCGCGCTCAAGCCGCGCCTCGCGAATATGCAGGTCTATCGCCTCGGCACGTACTTTCGGCCATTTAAGTCGACCTATTCGCTGCGCAACCTTTCGGTGCAGCTCAAATATTCTTATTACCGCAAAAGCGTTTCGGCGGGTGGCATTTCAGATCCCTATGCGACCGAAGACAATGCGAACGTCGGCCATGCGGGTGATCTCGCGCTGGTGTATAACGTGAAGGCGGATGTGCAGTTTTTCTATGGCTTTGGTCTGTTCAAGCCGGGGGCCGCGTATCCCGTGTTGAATTTTGACGGCACCGACGGGCAGGCATGGCGCTACGCGCACCTCGTAAGCCTGACGTTGATATTCTAGGCGGATTTAACCTGCTGCCGCAGGCAGCAGGTTAAATCCGCAAACTCACGCCGCTGCCTTTCGCCAGCCGACCCATCACCGCTGCTTCAGGGTAGTGCGCGCGGATCTTCGCGAGTTCAGATTCGGCGGCGATCAGAATGAGGCCAGTACCCATGTTAAACGTGTGGAACAGTTTTTCGCGCGCGACATATTTTTCGAGTACGTCGGCAGCCGCAAGCCTGAACGGTTCGGCAGTTTCGATCACGGCGCCCAGGCCCTGCGCAATGGCTCGCGGCAGGTTTTCATGGATGCCACCGCCAGTGATGTGTGCAATACCTTTGATTTCTGCGGATTGCAGCAGTGCCGGAATTTCTTTATAGATGCGCGTGGGATTTAACCAGGTTGCGATCAGGCTGTCGCGATGTGAAACCATCGCCGAAAATACCGCGGGAGATTTTTCTTCCATTTCAGCAAAAATTTTGCGCACGAGAGAAAAACCATTGGAGTGCAGGCCGCTCGAAGGCAGTGCAATGAGTAAGTCACCCTCGCGCTGTAGTTCCGGGTTCGGTAGCTTGCTGTCGCGCGCTATTAATCCTACTGCGAAGCCAGCAAGATCAAAATCGTCGTCGGGCATGACGCCTGGGTGTTCTGCAGTTTCGCCGCCCATGAGTGCCATCGGCGTGGCAGCACAGGCTGCGGTAATGCTGGCGAGCACGCGGTTATACCACGACTCGTTGAGTTTGCCGCAGGCGATGTAGTCGAGAAAAAACGCAGGCGTGGCACCGGCGCAGTAGAGGTCGTTGATGCACATCGCGACAAGATCTTGCCCAATGCCCTCGAGGTAATCGAAGCGGCGCAAGAGTTGTGTTTTGGTGCCGACGCCGTCGGTCGCCGCGACGACGTCAAAGCCGGGAATCTGCACCGGGGCAAAGCGGCCGGCGAAACCGCCATACTGGCCGACAATTTCACCGACATTGGGTACCCGGTGCGTTGCTGTGATGCGGTCTTTGAGATTATGGATCAGCTTCTGCGCATATTCCGTATCGACGCCGGCGGCCTTGTAATCCATATGTGAATTTGGAAAATTCAGACAGGGCGGAAATGCAAAATTATTTTCACGCTAGCTATGGATTTCCATAGCAGAGGTTCAGTTATAGGTCGCCGTTACCGCCAAACCGCCATAAATCTGCGTCCAGGTCACACCGTGGTCGGGAAGGCTGCTGTAGTGCGCAGTCAGCGCAACGCCGATGGCCCAGTCTTTAGACACGGCCCATTCTTGCCCCAGTTGAAGATTTGTGCCGATACCGGTGTCGGTGCTTCCAGAGTATGTGGTTGTGCCAGATGTATAGCTCAGTGTTGCCTGCGCAATGCCCACAGATCCCGCGATAAAAAAGTTCGATGAAGAATAGATTGCGAGCCCGCCGCCAAACATGTTGCCTGTGAGCTTGGTATTGCTTGTCGTCGCCGACGCCGACGAAGTGCTGTTTGAAGCCCGCAAAGTGGGATCCACTGCTGAATAGAGGTCTACCATACCAAAGAGGACCACATGTCCGCCGAGACCTATGCCCAGTTTGGCTCCGAGGTGCGTGGCGGGGCCACCTAAGCCGATGGTGACAGTTCCCGCTGTGGTTGAAATGTCATAATATCCCCCACCGCCGTTGAAGCTTAGGTAAAAGCCATGGTGGCGGTCATGCTTTGGTTCTGCCGGCGCCGCAATCACTGGTGCCGGTGCTGCCTGGAAGTAGCTGACAAATGAATCACCGATGCCTTCGAGAAAGGCCAGCGCGTCTTTGCGATCGACCTCTGTATCGACCTTGCTGAGGTTTTCACCGGTCTGCACCGATGCCATGCGCACGAGAAATGCCGCGCGTTTGCTGCCGGCTTTTGAGATGCGGCCGAAAATCACGCAGTCGGCGCGCTGCTCCGCGGCCAGCTCGACTGTAGTCTGCAGGTATTTTTCGGCGGGGAGTTTTCCCTTGAATAGTGGTCGCATACGGTCTTCGATCTCTTCGCGCGAAACGACATCAAAGCGGCCGTCGGCCTCAAACCGTTTGGCGATGTAATCGCCGATAAGACGGCCCATATCTTTCTTGCCGTACGTGACATAGAAATTGGCCACATAGACGCGGGGTCGGTAGCCGTTGAGTTGCGCGGTACAGCCTCCAGCACTCGCTGCAGGCGTGGCAGTCGCCGCTGCAGAATCGTCCTGTGCGGTAATCGCACCTGAAAGAACAGCCATTATAAAGAGAGTTAAGATCGGATTTTTTACGTTCGGCATAGTTACTCCGTTTATTTTAGAATCTTATCTGGAAACCCAGCGTGGAATTAATACCCGAAATAGTCGCGGTTCCCGGGGCCGTAACCGAATAGCGGATATCTGACATAAGCGAGAAATTTTTTGCCACGTCGACCACGAGTCGCGGGCCGATCATTGCCATGCCATACCAGGCGGTGCTGACATCCCAGCTGCCGCCGGCTTGCCCAAACTGGAAACCAAAATAGCCCAGAAGCTGCAGGTGGACGATTTTGTTACCAGCGAGTTCAAAACCCAAAATACCGAATGCCGAATCGCCGTATGAACCTGCGTACGCAATTGGATTGTAATAAGTGTAGTAAAGATATTCACCGCCAATGCCCAGGATGAAATTCTTATGCAGCAAGCCTTTCATGCCGAATTCCGCTGCCGCACCGGTAGCCCAAATTGAAGAGAACGCGTCGTTCCCGAGGGGAAAATAGGCGAGGCCTTTCAAGGCTACATAGGCCGATCGATCGCCCTTGTCTTTGGGTTCGTTTGATTTCGGCGCGGCAATAACTGGAGCCGATACAAAATAACTCACAAACGAATCGCCAACGCTTTCCAGGAAGGTGGATGCCTCTGCCTTTTCCACATCGGTATCTACTTTGCGCAAATTTTCACCCGTCTCTACTGAAGCCATCCGCACCAAAAACGAAACCTGTTTGCCCTTCTTGGAAATGCGTCCGAAGATTACACAATCCGCCTTTTTTGCAGCCGCGAGATCAACGGTAGTCTGCAGGTACACTTCTGCCTTGGGCTTTTTCTTGAAGAGTGGCTTCATTTCTTCGTCGATTTCGTTGCGCGAGATGAGTTCGAAACGGCTATCGCCCGAAAAACGCTGCGCGATGTAGTCGCCGATCGACTTGCCCATTTCCTTTTTGCCGCCGACGACGAGAAAGTTCGCGATGTAAACCTTTGGTTTGTAACCGCGCAGCTCGGCATAACAACCGGGTTGTGCAATTGCAGAAGTCAGGGCGGCCTGTGCGCCCTGCGGGGTGGTGATATATTGCGCGTGCAATGTGCCTGCTGCAATGCACAGGAAAAATATGGGAAATTTGAACTTAAACATGAAGATCCTTATCCGTGAATTTGACGGCGAACTCAGCCGGTTTGTCACCCATCGTCAACCGCAATTTTGCAGGATGCTATTCGTCGGCAATTGCCTCGCGTGTAATCGCCGCGGCTGCTATACACACCTCGTAATCAAACAGGGTGCGTGCAGTTTTCAGCGCGGTACCCATTTTTTCGACGCGCACCTGGTAACCGGGCCGCTTTTTTTCAACAACGATCTGGAACTCTCCTTCGCCATGCTCGGGAATTGCGAGCATGCGCTTCTGCCGGTAGCGGTTTAAAGCGGTCAGACAACTGTGAGCCGCGGCGTCGTCACGCAGGCCGCTGATGGTCACAAATATGGGGCCTTTGCCCGAAGCGGAATCGCCCGCCTTATCTGCCGGCAGTGGAAGCGTTGAGATAATAAGAAAGGTCAAAGATTTTAAGAGATCCGACCGAATCATCTTTTTCATAATACCGGTCATAGATAATAATAACTTCGGTAGAATTCCCGGGGTCAATAATGAAATAATACTCCCCGGACAGTTGCCGAATCAGGTCGATGCCACGACCACGGTCAAGGACGATCTGTGAAATATCTTCGCCGGTTTCGGCAGCGCGTACGATTAACTGTTGCTGCTCAATCGTCTGCCGCAAGGCTTCGAGAATGATCTCGGGAGTCAGGGTTCCCATTTCGTCGCGCACGGCGATGCCAAAGGCGCTTTCGCTTGCGCCATAACTCACCTCGACTTCATATGGGTCGGGTAGCTCGATCGCAATGCGTTCCTTTTTTTCTTTTGTGTAACCGTGTGCGTGGTAAACTGCGTTGATCAGAATCTCCTGCCAGACGAGATCCATCTCGGTTTCGTGGCTGAAGTTGAATCCCCATGCATGCATCTCGTTCAAAATTGTTTTGATGCACGTGCGTACCTGCGTCGAGCGCTTGAGTCTCACCTTGCGCAGCTTGCGCATGTCTGGCAGGTAATTATGGATGCCGAACCAGACGCGCGAATCGACGGTCAGCAGGTTCGACAGAACGCGCGCGAGCTCCGCGCCTTTCAGTGGTTTCGGCAGCACAATGGTGATGTTCTTGCTGTTTAAAGCGTTGATGTATTCGTCGACGTTTTCATCCGTGGTCAGCAGCACCGGTGCTTTGCTGAGAATTTTCAGGTCAGAGAGAATGCGAAAATCGTGCGGCTTCGCTGCCTTAATATCCAGAATAATAATGTCTGGCCTGATCTCGTCGACGACAACTTTGCACTCGGCCGATGAATCCACAAAATACGGTTTATACTCGTTTTTCAGCAGAATATTTTCAATGATAGCACGGTAAATACCGTCGGGTTCAAAAACGACAATTTTGGCGGCCATATCTGTTATTTTGAGTAGGATTTACCGCGTCACGGGTGCCTTTACCTCTGCTTGAATATCGGCTTCTTTCGCCCGGGCACTTACGCCAAAAAGCGGTTACTGCGGTTATATCTCGAACAGGCCATACTGCTGGATTTTTTTATCGAGCGTTACACGGTTTAGGCCGAGTGCTTCGGCAGTTTTACGCTTATTGAACTGGTTCTGGTTTAACAATATACGTATCAGTTCCTTTTCGACGCCCCCCACCACATCTGTGTAGATTTCGCCGGCAGTCGTTTTGGCGATCTCTTCTTTGAGATAGGTGCGCAGATCGAAACCTGCATGCGCCACGCCCGGCGCTGAGGTGTCGCTGAGCATGGGCTGGCTCAGTGCATCCCCGAGCTGTATATCGCCGGCGTCGATTTCCTGTTTGCTGTTCAGCACGACTGCGCGCTCGAGTATATTCTCCAGTTCGCGTATATTGCCCGGAAAGGTATAAGTCTGCAGTTTCTGCAATGCATCCTGCGTGACGCCGGAGATTTTCTTGTTGTTGCGATCACAGATCTTGTCGAGCAGGTGCTGTATTAGCAGCGGCAGATCAGACAGGCGTTCGCGCAATGGCGGTATCGACAGGCGCACCACGTTGAGCCGGTAAAACAGGTCTTCGCGAAAGATCTTTTCTTTAACGGCATTCTCAAGATTGGCGTTGGTGGCTGCGATAATGCGCACATCGACCTTGATCACCTTATTGCTGCCGAGCGGAGAAAATTCTTTTTCCTGTAAAACCCGCAGCAATTTGGCCTGCAGCTTCAGATCGAGTTCGCCGATTTCGTCGAGGAACAGCGTGCCCTTATGGGCAGAAAGAACCTTGCCTTTGTAGTCGTCGACCGCGCCCGTAAAAGCACCGCGCGCATAGCCGAAGAGTTCGCTCTCGAGCAGGTCGGCAGGTATCGCCGCGCAGTTGATTTTCACCAGCGGGTTAGCCGAACGCATACTGCCCTGGTGCAGCGCGCTCGCAATGAGCTCTTTGCCGGTGCCCGACTCGCCGGTGATGAGCACCGCACTCGCCGAGTCGGCGGCCATTTTCATGCGCGCAAAAAGGTCTGCCATGCGCGGGTGTGCGCCGACAATATTTTCGTATTCAAAAGTACTTTTTAACTGCCGGCGCAGAATGATGTTCTCTTCTTTGACTTCGCGCGAGCTCTGTTGTACAAGCTTCTCAATCTGCAGCGCCTGGCCGAACAGTGATGAAAGTATCTGCGCTAAAAATGCATGGTCTTCGAATTTCGACTGCGACTGGAAACGGATTTCCATGTTGAAGACACCCCGGGGTTCGCCGCCTTCAAAAAACGGCGCCGCGAAAAAGCTCACGACCTCTTCTTCGCGCTGGTGACCGGTTTTGTTGAGGAATTGGTTATCCTGCGAAATGTCGGGCACTGCGATCGCTTTGCGCTGCTTGAATGCCTTGCCGGTGACGCCTTCGCCCGGCGAATAGCGGCCCTTGTCGATTTCATCGGCGCTGTAGTTGAGCGAAGCAGCTACCGAAAGCTCGTTCGTTACCGAGTCATAGAGGTAAATTGCCGAACGGCGCACGCGCAGCTTTTCGGAAAGAATTCGTATGACCTCTTCGAAAAATAATTTCACATCGGCGTATTTGCCAAGCACACCGCTGATTTGCAGCAGCACTTCTTGCAGGTGTGTACGGTGGCTCAGTGATTCGACCGAGGTGGTGGTCGTGAATATCTGCGCGGCATAATCGGCCAGCATCTGCAGGTATTCTTCATGGTCGGCGTTGAATGCCTCGAGGCGCTTTGAGTCTACCGAGATGACACCGAAGTTTTTGTTTCCGACCTTGAGCGGCACCGCGAGCTCAGAGCGTATATCTTGCCTTACCGCTATGTAATATTTATCTTCTGCGGTGTCGCCGACATTGCGCAGTTTGCCGGTCACGATGCAGCGACCGGTGACACCTTCGCCGATCTTGAGCTTCACGGTTTTAGGCATATCCTGCTCGAAGCCGCGGAAGGCTTTGATTTCGAGAAACTTGCGGCTTTCGTCGAGGATCGAAATCGTTCCTGAATCCGCGCCGGTGAACTCAACGGCGCGATCGAGCAGCGCATTGAGCAGTTTGTCGCTCGATTCCTGCGTTAGGAGCGACAGTGTCACTTCATGGAGCGCGACGAGGGGGTTTGTAAAAGCGTTTTGCACTGAGCCCTTAGCCTATGAATTCGACATGCTGAAAAGAAAAGTAGCATTTTGTGTAAGTAATATGCCCATGAAATACGAAGCGCAATCACTCTAATTCGCCGGGCTCTTAATGTACAGGCCACGCGAAGTTGTCTCCCGCAGCTTCTCCGGCTATTGTGAGGTTTGCGGCTGCGGAATTCTGACTAGAAAATCCAGAGCCCTGGCCGAGGAAAATGCTCAGGGCTCCCTGGCCAGCGCCTGCTCCGGCATTTCTGTTATATGCACCGGCAATCATGTCGGGATTACCATCACCGTTTAAGTCCTTCACGGCCAGTGCGATACCAAACGCGTCACCTGCAGTGATACCCGAAATTTTGTTCGCGAGCGCCGATGCATTCTGGCTCGAAAAGCCCGAACCCGGCATATAATAGACTGCGCCAGCGGCTGATGCGGGCAGGTAAGCGGACAGGAAGATATCTCTCAGACCATCACCATTGGCATCGGTGATAACCGCGCGGCTGCCGAATGTGCTTCCGGCCAATTCACCCGAAAAATTCACATGCGTTGAACTATTGGCGGAGAAATTACTAAATCCCGAGGCACTGCCGGGCAATAGGTAGGCTACACCTTGGCTTGCACCTGCCCCGGCATTGCGGTCCCGGGCTTGCACAATCAAGTCAGTAGAGCCGTCATTGTTGTAATCACCGGCGAAGATTCCTTCGCCTAATCCGTCGCCACTCGCTTCGCCCTGAATGGTTGCGGCGGCAACCGTGTTGAAGCCCGATGCATTGCCGTGGAACACATAAACGGTGCCGTTTGCACTCGTACGGGCACCGGCCACCAAATCTGCGAGGCCATCATTATTGACATCTGCACAGGCCAGAGACGACCCGACGCGCTCACCAGTCGTCCCGGTTTTTGTCGTAGCAACTGCTAATGCCAGGCCAGAGGCAGAGCCTAAATAAGAATAGAGCTCACCGGCCTGGCTTGAGCGTTCGCGTGCTCCGACGCTAATATCCTGATAACCATCGCCATTCAGATCGCACACGGCGATTGCACCGCCATAATAATCGCTATTTGCCAGGCCCGTGTAGGCGGGAGTCACCAAGGCCGCCTGACTGGCGATGCCATTTGCACTGCCGTAATAAATCCACATACCACCCTGGTAGAGCGCCGTGGGATATTGTTCGCCACCGACCGCCAGGTCGGAGAACCCGTCACCGTTGATGTCACCCAGCGCGAGTGAAGTGCCGAAGCTCCGCTGCGTGCCACCGCCGGTAATGATTGCAGGTGCGAGAGAGGCTGACGCGGGAAATGCCAGGTTTGCAGAGCCATAGTAGATATAGACAGACCCGGTCGACGTGTTACGCGCTTTTGCCGCCACGACAAAATCTGCGTAACCATCGCCGTTAATATCATGGTTCTGCTGGCGCAATAAGACACCGGTTTGGGTGGCCATCAGATTCCCGTCGCTACCCAGGGCGCGCGCGCTGAAAGTGTAACTCTTGCCAACTTTCAGGTTGGCAGAGAAAGGAATTGAATACCGCCAAGAATTTGTCCCGGTTGCAGCAGCCCAGCTTCCGCCCCCTATTGATAGTTCAACGCTTGCGACCGGCCCTGTTGCAGTGCCGATCAGTGTATTCGTCCACAGTTCGCCCGTACTACGGGTACCGAGTGCATTGATGGATATTGTTCCAACTTCCCAGAATTTTCCCCACGATTTGCATTGCAGAAAAAAAATTGGACACACCACTGACAACAGGTATGACACTTTCCTCATGAGTTTTCGCGCCTGATGCACGAGCTTTTTTCTGCCGGCCACACGAACATCTTTTCTTGACGCCAGTCAATTTCCTAAAATGCCGGCATATAGGAGAATTCTCCTAATGCGAGTTGGACAGCATCGCAACAGAATGGCGTTCGCGATAACTTACTTTACAAGAGCTGCTGCAAATAAATTCCACTTCGTGCCAGTGCGGGTATTGTTTGCTCTGTTGATTTCCCTGTCCCTGGTTTTCATCCATTGCAGCAGTTCTCCGAAGAAAACCGCGGCCAGTGCGGTAACAGAAGAAAGCAGTGCGGACATCGGGCAGGCCAAGAGCTCAGTTAATGATTCGGACGAGGCAGAAGAAGAAAAAGACCTGGTCATCAACGACCCGTGGGAAGGTTTCAACCGCAAGATGCACGCATTCAACGACGTGTTCTTCCGGTACCTGATGAAGCCCGTCGCGCAGGGCTGGAACTTCATCACGCCCGCCTTCTTGCGCCAGGGGATTAACAATTTCTTCAACTGGGCTTACACGCCGGGCCGTCTGGTGAGCAACCTGTTGCAGGCAAAGTTCACCGGCACAGGAAAAGAAACGGCGCAGTTTGTGATCAATGGCACCGTCGGCATGCTGGGGTTCTATAATGCCTCGAAAGAGATTTTCTCACTCGAGCAGACAAATGAAGACTTCGATCAGGTGTTTGGCAAGTGGGGGATACCCGAGGGTCCATATGTTGTCTGGCCCTTCATCGGGCCTTATACGGTGCGCGGCACCTTCGGTTTTGGCGGCGACCTCACCTTCCAGCCACAAACGCTGATTGTACCGGTCTATATTCAGCCTGATACCTTCTGGGTGACTGCCGGCATAGCCGTCGGCCTCTATTCGGCGCGCGCCGTAAACCGGTTCTCGCTCGACCCTGACGAATACGAAAACCTGATTAAAGACTCGATTGATCCGTACGCCTTTATTCGCGATATTTATTTACAGAATACCCGAAAGAACGTAGCCGACTGAATGTTCATTCATGTGAAGCGTACCGCACTTGCGGCCGCCCTTCTGTTCTCTGTTTCCGTTTTTGCCACCAGCCCGCAGGAAATCGTCAAAAAAGCGGTTTCTAAGGTACTGCATACTCTCGACAGCAAAAAGTCCAAAAAAGAAAAACGCCAGATCATTACCGAGGTGTATCACAGCAATTTTGACCTGGAAAAGATGGCGGCGAATACGCTCAAAAGCGATTACAAGAAGCTCGACGATGCGCAAAAGAAAGAGTTTGCGGATAAATTCGGCCGCTTCGTGTTAGAGTTTTATCTCGATAAAATAGACAAATACGAACGTAATAAAATCGAATTTGCCGGTGAAGAAATCAAAGGTAACCGTGCAACGGTGATGACTCTGCTTGAATACCAGGGCAAGATGGCCAAGGTCAACTATATGATGACGCAAAAGGGTGAGCAGTGGCGTGTCTATGATTTTGAAGTCGAAGGTGTGCGCCTGTCGAGCACATACAGGTCGCAGTTTGCTAAGGTTCTTAAAGAAAATGAATTTGAAGGCCTGATGGGCGAACTCAATAAATTGCTCGCCAAGTACAAGAAATAGTGTGCCCTGACCCGCTCGACCAATGGGTCGAGCGGAGGTTTTATGGATGTTTTTAACCGCGATACCTATTTCGCAAAAATGAAGTTCTTCAAACTGTTCGGGAATACAATCCGTATTTTTGACGAAACAAAGACCAACCTGCTGCTCTATGTGAAGCAAAAGGCTTTCAAGCTTAGAGAAGATATCACGATGTTTGCTGACGAAGCGCAAACGAGGCCCGTGCTCAAGATCAATGCGCGCAATATTATCGACTTCAGCGCAGCATATGACGTGACCGATGTTGCCACCGGCGAAAAGATCGGTGTTCTGCGCCGTAAAGGTATGATGTCTTCTTTTGTGATGGACGCTTGGGAAATTCTCGACAAGAACGATGCGGTGATTGGCTCAATCAAAGAAGAAAGCATGCTGCTTGCAATGATCCGCCGCTATCTGGCGAATATTATTCCGCAGAAGTTTATGCTCGCCATCGGTGAAACTCCGGTCGGTCATGCGAAACAAACGTGGAATCCGTTTCTGCCACAGATGAAGGTGGATTTTACAGCCGACACCGGCAAAAAACTCGATCGCCGTCTGGGTCTTGCTGCGGTAGTCCTGCTACAGGTTATCGAGGGTAAACAGCGTTAAATTTCAATGTGATTGGTGCGCCCAGGGCATCAATCGCGCGAGTCACTATCCATTTCAGGGCGCGGCTGGGTGTACTGGCCGACAAGCCCTGTTTCCAGCATTTTTAACAGAGCCTGCGTGCGCTTTTCAATCTGCTGCGCATCGGCCGGCGACACCTGAATGCCGCGGCGCGCCTGGAACAATTCGTCGGCGAGATTGAGCGCCGTCAAAAGCAGCATTTTAACCTGGTCGGTCGTGGCGAGCTTGCGCATTTCGGCGATTTTGCCATTCACGTAACCCGCGACGCTCGCCATGTATTCAGGGTCTGCGTCACCTTTGATGGTGAAAGTTTTCCCCATCAGTTCGACATTCACTTTGCGCTCTGAATCTGACATCGGTTATCAATCCTTAGGTGCCCAGGTGCCGTCCGCAGCCTGCACCATTTCGCCCTTGAGCGCAGCCTGCTGGTATTTGTCTTTCTGTGAAGCGAGTATTTCTTTTTCCGTCGCCTTGAAGGCTTTGTTCGCGCGCTTCTGGCTTTCGACATAACCCTTTGCCGCAAGCATACGCCCTTCGTTGATTTCTTTTACTGTCTGGATCAGCGTGCGGTAAGGGCGACCCAGCTCCACTTCATCGGCGTGTTTTGCGGCGTATTTTTCGCGCATTTCTGCCGGAACCTCAGCTTTTTCGGCGAACAAATTAGCGACGAAGCCTTTGTTGTTTTCACCGACGACACGGTCCTTTTTCAATTGCGCCAGGTGGCCGGAGAACATTTCAAATTTCAGGAAAGCGCGGTAGGTGGCAGCATTTTCACGCTCCATTGATTGCCGCACTTCTTTTGGTTTTGATTCCAGTTCGGCATGTTCGGCTGTTTTGGCCGACGAGATCATCCAAACATCCTTTTCGAGCTCTGTCTGTTCGCCGATAATCTGCCGTTCGGTTGCGGTTTTCTGTCCGGTGATCGTGACAGGTGGCACCACGATCGTGCCAAAGCAATGCACAGACATCCATGCTGCCGATATGAAGAGAGCAGGATTAATCAGTGCTTTTGCGCGCATCAATCGAGGCCGAGCAGTTCCACGTCGAAGATCAGGTCGGCGTTCGGAGGAATCACTCCACCGGCCCCACGAGCACCATAGCCCTTGGCAGATGGAATAAACAGCGTGCGCTTTTCCCCGATCTTCATGCCAGCGACGCCTTCGTCCCAGCCTTTGATGACCATGCCCTGGCCCAAGCCAAAAACAAACGGCTGCCCACGGTCGACCGACGAATCGAACTTTTTTCCCTTTTTGCCGCCATCGTCGAGCCAGCCCGTGTAGTGCACGCGCACCTGTTGGCCCGCTTTCGCCGCCTGGCCGTCGCCTTCTTTGGTAATTTCTATTTTCATAATTTTACTCGCAGTCGAGAAGCTCTACATCGAAGATTAGGTCTGCATTCGGCGGTATCGATGCACCGGCCCCGCGCTCGCCATAACCGAGTTCTGATGGAATGTAGAGCGTACGCTTTTCACCCACTTTCATGCCGGCAACACCTTCATCCCACCCTTTGATAACCATACCCTGCCCCAGGCCAAAGACAAACGGCTTGCCGCGATCGACAGATGAATCGAACTTCGCGCCTTTCTTTCCCTTCTGATTTAGCCAGCCCGTGTAGTGCACCTGGACGCGTTTGCCCGATTGTGCAACGCTTCCTTTTCCCTGTTTAACAACGTCAAACTGCAGGCCGCTCTCGGTTTTGATGCGCGCGGCGGATAGGGTGAAAGGCAGCATTGCTACCAGAAGAAAAACGATTCGTTTCATGCGTCACGCATTGCAACTCGGGAGTCGGCTGTCGAGTAGACAAGACTTCAGCATTCAGTCGAAATAACGCACGACTTGCTCGAGAATCTGCGCTTTGGAGCGGAATTCATTAGCCAGATTTTCTACCTGGCGGCTTGAGCTGACGACCTGTCCGGTTGTGCCGGTAATCTGTCCCATGCTGCGTGCCAGTTCGTCACCCGAGGCGCTGGCAATCTGGTCGATGTGCTGCGCATTCTGTCCGCTGAATTCGCTGATTTTTTCAAATTGTTCGCTTGCATGCGAAACCGCCACTTTGCCTTTTTTGGAGCGGTCGCTCGCGGCCTGAATCGCATCGTGAATGCGGCGCGAATTTTTCTTCGTCTGGTCCGATAGTTTCGAAATTTCATCTGCGACGACCGCAAATCCGCGGCCCTCGGCGCCGGCGCGCGCGGCCTCGATCGTGGCGTTGAGCGCCAGCAGGTTCACCTGGCTCGAAATGCCGTCGATCACGCCGAGCGTCTGGTCGATTTCAGAACTCTGTTTCTCGATTTCTGTCATTCTGTCGGAAACCTCGGAGATGGCGTTGAATCCGGTTTCGATCGCCTGCACCGTATCGGCCATACTCTGCTTCGCTTCTAAAATAGCGCCGCCAATCTCGTGAATCTGTTGCGCCACGTGCCTGACCGAATGGGACTGTGCATCTGCCTCGTGCGCGAGATCAGCTGCTTCTTTTTCCAGCCGGGTCGCACCGGATGATAGCGCCTCCGATTCGGCGCGCACCTGCCCCACGACTTCCCGGAGCCTGCCTGCCTGTTCGTTGATCAGGTGGCCAATTCCCGAAATATCATGCGCGCCGAACTGCGGCACGTAGACAGAAAGTTTTCCATTGGTGATAGCCTCAATAGCGATTGTCGTTTCCTTCAGTGCGGGCTTAAATGAGCGATAGGTCAGATAACCCGAGAACAGTGCGAATCCGAGCATTACACCAAAGCTGCCGAGACTATGCACCCATGGATGAGCATGGAAAACCTGCGACGCCACCGGCACGTGCAGTATGTAACTGAAAAAATAGAGAATCAAAATAGCTAAACCGGTCGTAGCCAGCAGAAAGCGGCCCGAAAAGGTCAGACTATGGTGTTCGCGAGGCTCAACTGATACCGAGCTCAGGAGCGGCGTCGCCTGCAGATTCGCGAGCGCCGATTCGCAGAGAGTAAAAAAACAATACCATGCAATGGCATTGCCGGCGGTCGGCAGAAGAAAGAGGTTCGCCATAAAAATCGTCGAAACGTCATGGCGTGTCGCAAATACCAAAAACAGAGTCAGCATCCCCACGTACCAGCGCACGGGTGCAAGCCATGCTTCAAAGAAAGGATAATTCAATAACCGGATCTTGACCCGCCGCGCTTCTTCTGCACTGAGCTCCGGGTGAAGCTTCTGGAGCAATGGCAGCAGTCGAAGGCGCCGCATCAGTGTGTGCAGCAAAAAATCCTGGAAGCCGGCGTAACCGAGACAGACAATAAAATCCAGGACCTGGCTTTCGTTCAAACCCCCGATTAGCAGAAAAAAATAGCCTATAAATGGAATAAACAGTCCAAGAGTCAGGAGCTCGATGCGTAGCGTAAGACTCCAGAAAACCCCCGATGCGCTTTTCGGCTTTTCAGCGAACCCCTCTGCCACCTACGAATATCGGCAAAACTCCGGCGGGTATGCAGTCCTTTAGCGGGGAACGGAGGAAATACCGTCTGCGTAAATGCCCCGCATATTCTCAGGTAAGGCCGCGGCAATCGAACGGCCCAGGATGTCCATTGCCTGCTGTTTGCGGGTATCTTTGGGGAAGGATGAAATATCCACGGCGCGGATGTTTTGCGGCGCCGCTTCGGCCGTGCCTATGAAGACCGGTTCGCCGATTGTCATGCTACCCTCCGTCAGCTCAAAAGTGACACTGTCAGAATGCAGGATTTTGTCCGCACCCGTGATGGCCACCGGCAATACAACCGTGCCGTCGAGATAGTTATACAGTGCCGCATGAAACTGTTGCATCTTTCCGTCGCGGCTGCGCGTGCCTTCGGGATAAAGCACCAGGATGTGTCCCTGCCGCTGCCGCTCTTTACCCTCTTTAAACGAACGGATATTCAGCCGGGCCAGTTCGCGCTTAATCGGTTCGTTTTCCGCCATATCGCGCGGCGAAGCAACCAGCATCTGGTGGAACATGCGCCCGGCAACTCGGCTGTAATCCGACGTGAATACCAGGCGACCGGCGATGAAGAAAATATTTTGGGCATATTGTTTCAGATGAGGCTCGCGGTATAAAAGCGCATAAACGACGGCCGCGTCAAACAGGCTCAGGTGGTTTGCCACCAGCGTCACGCCCGTGGTGTGCAGGCATGAAATAATCTTTTCAAAATTTTCGAGACCCTTCACAGTAAACCGGCTCAGCAGCGGCGTGACAATAGCCAGCATCAGGTCGTGTATTTCGGCGTCGCGTTCAAGAAACGGCGACGTATTCGCGGCCAGTTCCGGGTGGTGTTCAAAGTCGAGCACCGCGGGTAGCGCAGTGGTGCGCGCAAGGCGGATGTAATCCTGCAAAAGCTGGCGGGCGCGTGATTCGGGCATGCCTGCTTTGATAAAAGCCGGCACGCTGGCCATGAACTGGTCTTCCCAGGGAAGTTTTTCCATAGGTTAACCTGCCTCAACGGGTCGCAGATATTTGCGGTCAAACCAGAAAGTTCCGAACGGAAGACACGAAAGTAACCAGCAGAGGAGTAACTGTGTCGCCGGCCATTTAGCCCTATAAAACAAAACCAACGCCAGGCCACAATAGGCAACGAATAACAGGCCGTGCAGCGAGCCAATGACCCTGACAGCCATGGGTTCGTGCAGAATATATTTCAGGGGCATTGCGAGCAATATGAGCAGCAAAAACGAAATTCCTTCCAGATAACCCACAGCGCGAAATCCTTTGAGCATAGGCGCTCAGTCGGGCCGCTTTTCCCGTCATCGGGTCAATACCTTTGAAAGAATATTGCGGGCCACGTCATGGCCTGCCAATAAATCCCGATTTACAATCTGCCGTTAGCCTCGCAGCTGACGGCCCCGCAGCTTTCTGCGGCTGTTGCACAATGAAATTTATTCCCCGTCCGGCCGTATTCGTAGCCCTCACGATCACGCTGCTCGCGGGTTATCCCTTTGTTCCCGAAGATCCGGCGGTCACGCTGGCCAAAAAAATAAAGTATGTCGATCGGGCGCTCGAAAGTTATGTCAGCTCGGGAAAAATCGCCGGTGCCGTGGCGCTTGTGCTGATGGATGGCGATCCGCTCTATGAACGGGCCGTCGGCTGGCGCGACCGCGAAGCAAAAGTGCCAATGGACCAGCAGACCATTTTTCGCATCGCCTCGATGACTAAAGCGATTGCGAGTGCCGCCGTGTTGATTCTGGCCGAAGAGCGCCAGCTTTCACTGCGCGACGAAGTCAGTAAGTATATTCCTGCCTACGCCACGACACATGTCGCCGTGCGGGAAGCCAATTCCACCGAGGTGACAATTGTCCCGGCGAAAACTCCGATTACAATCCACCATCTGCTCACCCACACCGCCGGTATCTCTTATGGTACGCAGCCCGAAGTGGCCGAGCTCTACCGCGCGGCTGATATGGGTTTGGCCCTCGGCTCGCCGTGGAACATCTCGGGGAAAAACGAAACCATCTGCGAAACGATGGAAAAACTTGCAAAGCTGCCTTTCGTGTCGCAACCTGGCGAGGGTTGGGTCTATGGTTACGCCACGGATATTCTGGGCTGTGTCATCGAGAAGGTCAGCGGAAAGTCGCTCGATGAATTTATCCGCAAACGTATCACCGATCCGCTGGGCATGCATGACACGCATTTCTTTTTGCCGTTGAAAGACCGCAGCCGTCTTGCGGTCGTCTATGGTTCAAAAAAGGTTGTGAAGAACGGCAAAGAGACACAGGAATATGCCGCAGAACGCCAGTTTGCCGACGGGCCTTATGTCTACGGCCCGCGCAAAAATTTTTCGGGTGGCGCTGGGTTGGTCTCAACCGCGCGCGACTACTCCCGTTTTTTGGAGATGATTCGTAACGGCGGCATCTTTGAAGGCAAACGCATTCTGAAACCCGAAACCGTGAAGCTGATGACGACTGCGCAAACCGGCGGCGGGCCTACGAGCGTGCGCGGCATGGGTTTCAGTTATGGCTTCGAAACCACCGAACGGGCAGGCGCCAATGGGCCAGAGGCCGCAGGTTCATATGGCTGGATCGGCGCATATGGCACCTTTTACCGCGTCGATCCGCAGCAGGGGCTGACTATTATTCTGATGACGCAGATGCTGCCCAACCAGACCGACATCCGGGACAGATTTTGGCATGAAATTTACAAGGCACTGGCTGGCAGGCGCTCGTTTCGATAGGCGCCGGGCGTTCAGCGCCGAGAGCGAAACATGCACCAGATCGGTGGAGTTTCTGGCGTATAACGAAATTCCTGCACGATTTCAAATCCATTGCGGTGATAATAGCTGTGGTTTTTCGGATTGGAGCTTTCAAGATACACCGTTTCTTTGCGGGTATCGACATCGTCCAGAAATCGGCCAAACAGTCTGCCTCCCACCCCCTTACCTTGCGCAGCCGGGTCAACGGCCAGTGCGGCGACATAATTGTGCGGCTCCGTTGGATGGAGTTTTTCGAGGCGTGAATATATCCTGAGGCCATTCCATGCAGCGCCGAGCGACAAGGGGCTCGCAATGGCTTCAGGTACCAGGTGCAGCAGAAAGGGCACCGTGCGCCATAAAGCGACTGGAAATCTTTCTGGCGGGTAGTACGCCAGGAGCGCGTCTGGCCTTTCACCTTCGCTGAGCACGACGCCTTCGCGCTCGCTGAGTTCGAGCAGAAAACGCATGATGAGTCTCAGCCGTAAACCCGACGCGTCCGGCGAAAACAGGTGGATAAAAATCGGGTCGGCGGCAAAAACGTCGGCGAGCAAGTCAGTGCAATTCTCACGGTTCATTTGTTAGCTGCGCGGCAACGAAGCGAACGTGTAATGTTGTAGCCCATGCCTCATGGCACTGCGAAACAGTAAACGCGCAAAAAGGTATCACAGTTTCGCGTTGCGGAGTTTGTCCAAGAGAAATCGGTTAAGTCGGTACGTCCACCAAGGCCTAGTGGGGTGTTCGTGCTATCGCTCCAGTTGACACAGTTGCTCGTATTCGCCGTGCCTTGTTGGTCTGTGCCCGTCCAGACATCCACTACAACAGCACTCGTCTGTGCACCCGTTTCGGTAAAACGCAACAGAGCTGAAAGATTCGGAGCGGCGTTCAGTAGCTGCGAGACACCGGAAAACACAGGTTGCATATTTGTGTTGTACCATACAAAGCCACCAGCGGGCGCGCAACCTGCACCAGAGCTTCCTAGAATTCTGCATGTCATAGTATTGTCAGGTGCGCCAGTCGTACTCAGCCAGGCCACGAAGCGGCTATTAGAATTCATTCTGCGGCCATTATTTTGCGCGAGCTGCTGGCAGACACAATCCGCGCGGGCCATGCCTGTGCCGGTGCAGTTATCCGCAACCAAGCCTTGCATGTCGCCTTTGGTGACTGACGAGGTTACGAAAGCAAACAGTCGGTCCGAAAATTTTTCGGTGACTCCACTACTTCCACCCGGATTTTCCAGCTTTTCTTTAAGGTTATAATTACTGCAAGCCGTCTGAACCGCAGCGGCAAACACAATGTTTGATAGGTGCCAAATGTGCCGCATCGTGTATCGAAACTGAAGGCGGCAAGTCGTCAATATCTTTTGCTTATTACCAACAGTTTCGTCAAAGCCGAAGCGACTTTCGTCAGAATTCCAGATTCTTATAAACGCCGTTCAGCCAGTTTTCCACTTCGTTGCGGTATAACTTGCCAAAGCGGCGGTCTGACGGGCCGCCGAGCAGGTTTGAATGCAGCGTGTGCGTGCTGAAATCGGTGACAAAGCGGAACGTAGGCACGAACGAAGTGTCGCGCCCCGCAGAGCGGTAGATCTGCCCCTGGTGTACCGTCGCACGGCCGCCACGAATAGCAATCGGGCCGTGGTCAAAGCCCATGAAGCGCGGAAACTTGCCGCCGAAGAGCAGGTGTTTCAGAATAAAAGTGTTGGTCTTGCCCCAGGGTAAAAAGGATTTTCCGCGCACTAGATCCCACGCGGCCTTATAAATTTCATCGCGCGACCTAAGACCAAACCACGTGGACTTTTTGGCTTGCAGGATGCGGTCAAAGTTTTGGTAGAAATCGATAAAAATACCGCCTTCGCGCCAGATGAATTCGGCGGCATTTTTCTCTTGATCTCCACCCGGGTCGTTTTGGCGACCGAACACCACGGCAAACAATGCGCGGTACCAGGCTTCGAAAACGGATGCGCCAACACTGTCGAGGCTATATTCGAAATTCCACTCACGTAGAATTTTTGCGTTGGCGGAATCATCGAGCAGTGGTTTGAGCAGCGCCAGATATTCTTCGGCCTGCAGCGAATAAGTATCGTAGTGCAGTTTTTGTACTGTTTCAACAGTGTGGTTTTTCGCCGAGCCAAGCACCTGTGCAATGCGGCGTGCGCGAAAATTACCCATCGGCATATTGATCGGCTTAGCCTTGCCCCATGCGTTAAGGTCGTTGTTGGCGGTTGTGATATAACCTTCTTTCGGGTTATAGCGGCGCGGCAGATCGGCGGGTTTGACAAAACCTTGCCAGTCGTTGTTCTTTTTGAATGCAGGTACTGGCACAAAACCCTTCCAGCCGCTAACACGCTTGGGCATCAGGCCCGACATCTGGTAGCCGATATTTCCGGCTGCATCGGCGAACACCCAGCTGAAAGACACTTCGAGATTACCGGCAATCGCCATCGCCTCTTTCGCAGTTTTCGCAAAAGGAATCGCCATTGCCCCCTGAGAGAAGCGACCCCGGTGCCGGCACCCGACCACGCAGTGCTCAGCAGGTGTTTTTCGGCGGCGCCGCTCGCATCGCCTTCAATTGTGCCGCGGTGGTTTTCATAGAACACCACTTCTTCGGATTGCTTTTTCTTGCGTTTGATAATTTCGCGGCGAATTGAAAATGCTTTCCACTTCTTATCGTGGTCGAGGTATTTGCTGCCGCGGCATTTTTCGATCCATGAATCGACCGAATCCATGAAGGTGTACGTCGCACCCCAGCCGACCAATTCATTGCGCCCGACCATCATGCCTGGCAATCCCGGAACGCCGGCCCCTGCTCCACTGCGGTCGCCGCATTGCCAGATGAACTCATGCCAAACGTTGGGTAGCCGGTTACCTTCGAGGTGCGGATCGTTAGAGAGGATCGCAGCTTTTGACTTGGTGCGGCTGGGCGCGATTACCCAATTGTTACTCGCCATCATGCGTGGCAGGCCCAGCTGCCACAGGTATTCTGCAGGCACAATTCTATGTTCGAGTTTCACGTGCTTGATGAGCTCAAAATCCGCACCACCTAAAAGCCCCGGAAACAGCTCTTCGAGTTGCGCGCGGCTGCCACCAGCCTGCACCAATTCAACGAATAGCTTTTCCACTTCTGCCTGAGATTGCGAGAGCGTCAGGTAGCCCATCATGCGCGCGATAAGAATCGAATCTTCGGGCTTCCATGCTTCGAAGCGGTAGCCGACGAGCTTGAATTCCCACGGGGTTTTTTGGGTGAGTACGCTGTTGATGCCCTCGCAGTAAGCGGCGAGTTGCTTTTGTTCGCTGCCGCTGAGCTTGCTGACCTCTTCGCTCAGATTCTTTGTCCAGTTCATGCGCCGGAAAAAAGTGTCTATGCCGAGCATCGTGTCGCTGCTCTCGAGCAATTCAGACCCGCGGCCCTGGCCCAGAATGCGCATTAAAATCATTTGTACGCTGCGCTGCGTTGCGTGCACGAAGCCTAACTGTCTAAAGAGGTCTTGCGCGTCGCTGGCGATAATGGTCGGTATGCCGTTGTGGTCGGTGGTGATTTGTGGTTTCATAGGTTTAAGGCACTAACGGAAATTCACCCGGCTGGTGTAAAGGATTCTGTTCCCGGCAGACCGGCGCTGAGAGATTCTTGATAAATGCCATGTCATTGGTATCATCCCAGGTGGGGTAGAAGGTGACACCGTGTTCAGGTTTGTGCCCTTGTTGTTGTTTCCGTTCACTGCAGGTGCGATTTGCGATATGGGAACTGGATCTGTGCGCAGCTTGTAAATATTGTTTTCTCTAACAACTGTGTCTGAAAGACCTGGTATAGAAATCAGGCTTTACGTCTGAATTTAACCTTTTGCGATGAAGCCTAGTCGCAGACCGCCGGCATACTCATGCAACGATTCATTGTTCACCCATTACTTACAGAAATCATCGCCCCCGCCTGCATGACAGGAAGTGAGAGTATTCAAAATTACAGTGTTTACCCAGCATTTATTTAATTCCCGCTACCCGATTGCCTTAAATTGGGTCTATCACCAACAGGAGAAAACAATGAATCCAATTACGACAAGACTGACTGAGGCACAAAAATACGCCTTTTCCATTCGGCCCAAAGTGGGCGGATTTCCGGTGTTGGCGGAAGTGCTTCGACAAGCCGGAGTTCAAATGAATCGCTGGTCTCTGCCGGCCTGCCAATCCATCTACATCATGGAAGGTGGAGCGGTAGTCCAGCAGGGAACTCCCTTGGTTTCTGGTACCCATGAGATTCCCAAATTTGATCGCGAAGCCCTGATCAAAGCTCTCAGAACCGATCAGGAAGGGCGCAGCACTTTTCCTGAATTTCTCGAGGCTTCGTGGAATGCCGGCGTCATCGGCTACGATGCGGATTTCGTACGGCGGCGGGTTACGTATTATGGTGCGACAGGTGAAACTTATACTGAGGATTATCCGGCTGTTGCAGTGGAGAAATAGAAATCCTATCCGGTGAATTTCGGCAATACACCCGTGACGCTTTTCATTTTGAGCCACCATGAGTTCCGATTGGACCGCGCTGCGCCTTACCTATGGCATCACGCCGCCCAAGCTCTCAACGCCTGAGCCGCGGCGGCGTGAAATTGCCGCCGCACAGGCGGCGCGCATCGCCAAATTGCCGATCGACGCGCTCGTGGTCTATGACTTACAGGATGAATCAAGCCGCACTGACGCCGAGCGACCGTTTCCTTTCCTGAGGGCCATCGACCCGCTCGATTATGCCTATGACTACCTCGACAGCGTCGCGCAACCGAAGATCATTTACCGGTCCGTATCTGGTTCGGGTGAGACCGAGCTTGTCGACTGGCTCACGCGGTTGCATGGGCTGGGTGGTGCTGCCGTCCTGGTGGGTGCGCCTTCCCGGTCACAGGCCGTTAGCCTGCACCTGGGGGATGCCTATCGTGCACGCAGCGCCCAGGTGCCCGCGCTGGCGCTCGGCGGTGTGGCCATTGCCGAACGCCACGAAGCGCGCGGGGCCGAAGATGAACGTGTCCTCGGCAAGGTCGATCAAGGCTGTCGTTTTTTTATCACGCAGGCGGTGTACTCTGTGACCGCCAGCAAGAACCTGTTAAGTGATTTGCATTACCGTTGCGCAGCGGCCGGGCGCCCTGTTCCACCGCTGCTCGTCACACTGAGCCCTTGCGGCTCCAAAAAGACATTGGAGTTTATGGCTTGGCTGGGGGTATCGGTGCCACGCTTGTTGCAAAACGAGCTGCTACAAGCGCACGATATCCTGGAAAAATCGATTGAACTGTGTGTGCAAACTTTCAGCGAACTTAGCGAGTTTGCGAGGGAAAAAAACATCCGCCTCGGCTGTAACGTAGAAAGCGTATCGCTAAACAAGGCCGAAATAGAAGCCTCAGTTGAGCTGGTGGGACGCATTCAAGCAATCCTGAACGCTAAAGAATAGTCTTGCTCTCTCAACTTCGCCCACCGCAGCGTCGGTAATGGATCTCAAAGGAAAAAAAGTCGCCGTCACCGGGGCTGGCGGCTTTATCGGCCGTAACCTGCTGCAAAGCCTCGCCGAGTGTGGCGCAAAGATCACCGGTTTTGATCTGCCTGGGGTAAAACCCGTCGAAGGCAAACACATTGAGTGGGTGGAATCAGATCTCTCCAGTGAGACGGACGTACGCGCGGCACTCAGCCAGGCTGAAGTCGTTTTTCATCTCGCCTTTCCGGTATCTGATTGGGAGAGCGAAGACAAATTTATCGCCGCGCTCAAACTTTCGGATCTGATTTGCCGCATTGCCGAAGAAAAAGCGCAACGCCTGATTCTGACGACTTCAGTTGTGGTGTATGGCGACCAAATCGGTAAAGGGCCGATCGACGAATCGACATCCTATGGCAAAGCGAACGGCTACTACACAGAATATAAACAGAAACAGGAACAAAACGCTATCGGGCATTTTCACCGCGCGAATCTGGATGTCAGAATTGTCAGACCAGCCAATGTCTATGGCGCGGGGTCGAAACCCTGGGTCGTCGAAGTGATTAAGGTCTTGCGTCAGGGCTTGCCGGCACTCATCGGTGACGGCAAGGGCCGCGCAGGGCTGATTCACGTCACGAACCTGGTCGACATTCTGCTGCGCGTGGCCGAAGATGAAAACTCGCGCGGCGAAATCTACCTCGCATCCGATGACAACCACGTCGCGTGGCACACGTATTTTTCCGATCTGGCGCACATCGCGCGCACCGACCCGCCGTCGTCGATACCGCGCTTTGCTTCGGATATTCTCGCGATCGCCGGTGAAACCGCGTGGAAGACCTTTGGCATCAAGGGCCGTCCACCGCTGACACGGCAGGCGCTGATGTTGGTCGGCGCAGATAACGATTTTAGCAATAAAAAGGTGCGCGAGAAGCTGGGCTTCAAACCCATTGTTTCATACCAGCAGGCTCTGCATGAAATAGAGAATTACGTGCAAACATTTGGTATCTGAGAAATCTACCCCTATGACGACGCAAATCTGGATTGTGCTTATCCTGATCGGCCTAACAGCCGGTGGGCTCGGGGGCGTGTTGGGTATCGGCGGTGGAATGGTATTGATTCCGGGTCTTGTGCTTCTGGCAGGCCTTGACCAGCACACTGCGATTGGCACCAGTCTCGCGGTGATGTTGCCCCCCATCGGTCTCTTTGCGGCGTATAACTATTACAAGGCGGGTTCGGTTAACCTGACCTATGCCGCAATTCTCGCTGCGGCGTTTATGGTCGGCAGTTTTTTTTCGAGTAAGGTGGCGCTGCTGTTACCCGAGCTCTTAGTGAGGCGCATTTTCGCGGTATTGCTTGCCGTCGTCGCAGTGAGAATGTTTTTGCAAAAGGGAAGCTGAATACCCGCAACAGTGAATTTTACGTGACGGGTGGGCGACCGCATGGCACTTGCTATAGGTTTGCCCGTTTCGCCGATTTGGAATATGCACGAAAACCGCAAATACGAACGCTTTCTCGTCAGTCAGCACCTCGATTGCAAAGTGCGCTTGGGCAGCACCGGCAACCATTTGCTGCAACTGTGCGATATCTCAGAAGGCGGCATGATGGTTTTGCTCTCGTCAAAAGAAGACCTCACAGCTTTCGATCCCCCTCAGGAGATCGCGGGGGAGATTGTCAGCGATAACACTGCAATACAGATGCAGTTTTCGGGCAAAATTGTGTGGAAGCGCGATTTCCGGGAAAGCGGTCGAGCGTTTGCCAGCATGGGCATACAGTTCGCTGCAGGAGTCGCTTTGCCAGAAGCGATTCGCGAAATGCTTTCCACCGAAGAAGATTAGATTCCCCACCATGTTGCAACGCATGCGGTTTTTTGCGCCACTGCTCGTGGCAAACCTGCTTTTGCCCGCCTGCGCCACACCCGCCGCCGAAGCGCCGGCACCGCGAAAAATTCTCGCGCGCGAAAAATCGCCTTATGCGTGGATCACAGTCTCAGAAGCGGATAATAAGCGTTTCATCAGCATCGGCGGCCAGGAGCAGTCGGCTCTCGATTTAACCGACAAGCGGCAATGGGTCTACAAATACACGTATCTGCTTTCGCTTGCGGTTCTTGCGCACCAAAACGACGCTGGCGGTCGCCCCTTGCGTTGTTTGGTGATTGGTTTAGGAGGTGGCAGTTTTGCCGACTTTCTCGCAGATGCATTTCCGCAATGGAAAATCCGCGTCGTCGAAATTGACCCCGTCATGATTCGGCTGGCAAAACGATTTTTTCCGATCAATAATCGCATAGAAATTACCGAGGCGGATGGCCGGACGTATCTCAGCACGACGCAGGAAAAATATGATGTCATCGTGATGGATGCATTCGGCGACACTTTTATCCCGCCTGAACTCTACACGCTCGAATTTTATGCGCTGATGAAGAGCCGGCTGCAGCCCAAAGGAGTTGTGCTGATGAACACATGGGAGAATGAATCGCTCGACGCACGCGAATTGGCAACACTGCAGCGTGTGTTTCACAAAGGCTTTTATCTGCAGCACCCGCAAGAGAGACCGGGAAACCGCATTTATCTCTTAAGCGACGAACTCGATTCTGCACCCATTGTCAAAGCCCGCATCGCAGAAAAATTTGCCCGCCACAAATTTCCTGGCCATTCGCCGCGCGCAGTTCTCGACCACATGATCGGTCTACATGCCACCGTACGCTCGGTTTCGCCGATTACCGATGCGAATGTGCGGGCGGTGCTCAAGAATGCTGCCATGAACTGAGACGGAACAAAATGACCAGCCCCATCACCCGCACAGTCTGGATCGTCTCTCTCATCTCGCTGTTCACCGATGTCGCGAGCGAAATGCTCTACCCGGTAATGCCGATCTACTTGCAGACTATCGGCTTCTCGGTGTTTTACATCGGCATTCTCGAGGGCCTCGCCGAAGCGATGGCGGGTTTAAGCAAGGGGTATTTTGGGCGCCTGTCTGATGTGACGGCAAGGCGTGTGCCCTTTGTGCGCGCGGGGTATCTCTTGAGCGCGCTGGCAAAACCGCTAATCATCGTCACTATCAACCCCATCTGGGTATTCCTCTGCCGCACAGCAGACCGGCTGGGTAAGGGCGTGCGTACCGGCGCGCGCGATGCAATACTCTCGGCTGAAACCGATACGGCCAACAAGGGAAAAGTGTTTGGCTTCCACCGCGGCATGGACACTCTCGGTGCCGCGATTGGTCCGGGGCTCGCACTCGGCTATCTCGCGCTGTGGCCGCACGAGTACCGCAACCTGTTTCTGTGTGCGCTGATTCCAGGGCTTGTCGCGGTGGGGTTAACTTTTTTTCTGAAAGACAAACCCACAGAAAGCATCGACAGACCCAAAGTTTCGTTTTTAGATTTTTTCCGCTACTATCAATCCGCCTCGCGTTCTTATCGCACCACTGTTGCAGGCCTGTTGCTCTTCACACTCTTCAACAGCTCCGATGTCTTTTTGCTGCTGCTTTTAAAGCAGCGCGGATTTACCGACCAGCAGGTGATTGGCGTCTACATCTTCTATAACCTCGTTTATGCAGCAGCATCATACCCGATGGGCAAACTCGGCGACGCGCTCGGGCTCAGGGGCACCTTTATCGGCGGATTGATCTTGTTCACGGCAGTCTATGCCGGCGCGGCGGTGACCACTGACATACGAGTCTATGTCGGCCTTTTCTTTTTATACGGTCTTTACGCCGCGATGACCGAGGGCATTTCAAAGGCGTGGATTTCTAACCTGTGCGATACCAAGGACACCGCAACGGCCATCGGCACTTATACCGGTTTCTCGAGCGTAGCGACGATGCTGGCTAGCCTGATTGCTGGCCTCGTCTGGCAACTGACCACGCCAACGATGACTTTTTTTCTCGCGGCGGCCGGGGGTGCGCTGTCGCTGGTTTATTTTATTTTTGTGAAGCAAAAACCCGTTCAGGCAAGTGAACGGCAATGAGCCATCATAAATCTATCTAACCGATTGCAGAATCTCAAGATACTCGGCAATGCGCGTTTCTGCACCTGCAACATCGGCAGGTTTGCCTTCGAGATCCGTTTTACCCTCACCCAGTTCGCTTATGAAGATGAGGCTGCTTAGATCGGCGAAGCGACCGACGTTGGCTTCACGTTGATTCCCCTCTTTAACAGAGCGTGCAATGGAATCATCGTTCAGCCAATCAAACGAGAGCCGCCGCTGCAAAGCTTCTTCGTGGCCGACCATCGCATCAGTGACCTTTTGTTTGGCGAGTTTTGCTCTGGCTTTCCCGTTTCGGAGCCGCAGAATGCGTGCTTGCAACAGCAGCAGAGTTTCTATGGGCGACCACAGATCGAAGTTGCCGGCAAACTTTATATCGTCGACAATACCGGTCGCACGCAACGCATCGTCATTATAGCCGAAGACATACAACCAATGGGCCAAGTTCGCCAGATTTTCCAGATCAGCCGATGAGCGAAAAGACAGTTTTTTCAGGCATTTCTTCAGGCTCGAATTGATCTGCTTCTGTTTATAACCTGCATTTTGAATCGCGGTGAGGATTATCTGTGGATCGGTTGCCATAGGCCGAAATTATACAATTTTCTGCGTGCGCCAAGCGTTTTTGGTATCAACTACCTATGCATTTTGCTTCAGGTAAGCCGCAGCGGCTTGCGCAAACTCAGACCTGGTGATTTTGACTGGTACTGATTCAGTCACCGCAGGCAAAGCACGCAGAATTTTTTCCAGCTCGCTACGTTCTTTGGAATACGAGATCGGTTTTTTCTTAGCGTTTTTGGGGAATAATTCGGTATGGAATTTTTTGGCCAGAAAAATCCGACCCCGACGAACGAAGGCGATACGCATAGCAAGCAAAAGACCCAGTGCACCATAAAATTCTCCATATACGAATACAGCATGATTGATATAATCGCCGAACGCAATTAGATCCCTGAGCGAAGCGCCCCTGCCGGCCGGTGCGCAATGAACTAGACACTGGAGCAGCCACAGGGCGGCAGGGAACGCCTTGTGGTCTGCATTTGTTCCGCTCAACTGCAGCATATCTGGCCCTACCGGAAAACCATTGTACCCGACGACATTTTCTGCGAAAATGCCTGATGCAGGCCTATCTTAATTACCGATTAGCGTACAATACAAAGCCACGCGAGGTAAGATGCGCCATATTGCTCATTCTGGTGTTATGCGCCACGCTGAACAATGCGTGCCGCCGCTCCGCTGCAAGCAGCCAGCCCAAAGGCTTTGAAAGCCCGGCTTTGCATTTTACGTATCCCGGTAACTGGAAAATTGCCAACAAAACCGCCGAGCCGGAAAACGAACAAATTACGCTCGAAGGGCCCGATAACCTGCTGATCATCATCACCGCGTTCAGGCATAAAACCGGGGTTTCGCTGAAAGAGTTTGCCGAAACCGTCTCTGACGAACGCACAAAAAATGTCGAAGAGACTTTCACCGTCGGTGGTGTGCAGCTCACCAAACAGAAGCGGAACGATTTCGAACCGCTGACGATCGACACACCCCGCCGCAAGTTCAAGGGCCTGCAGGAAAAATTCACGCTGACGCTGCTCGGCATCGACGTGCCGCACCTGTCAGCGTACATGCGTGAGCAGCAGGGCGAAGTCGAAGTGGTCTATATCATCCACGGGCCCGAGAAAGACTGGCCCAAGGTGAGCAAAGCCTTTGTGAAACTGGCGGAAGGTCTCAAGGCTAGGGCTTGGTAGTTAGGTTTGCTCAAAATGGGTCATAACAGTCATAGTTTGTCTGCCGGAGGATTCTCCCGTTTTCAAATTCAAATCGCATGGCACAGTGCGCCGTGAGAATCTGGTTTTTTTTCAAATGCCCTGCATCAACGGCCATTTTACCCGTCCACAGCACCTGTAGAAACAACGCTCCGCTCTGTTCAGTGCATTCCTGGATTTCATAATTCTGCTGCGCGAGAATAGTTCGGCCCATCGCGAGACCCTTAATTGCCTGATCGAGATTACGTTTCTGTCCATGGCGGTTAATGAGGTTCGGGTGCTCGACAAATTCGACATTTTCGTGCAGTAACATCGAGACGGAATCTTCTGGAAGTGAAAAATTTTGAATTCTCTGAAGATAATCCCGAACAATTTTTTGGTGTTCGCTCATTTTGTCTCCTTTCTGCCATTCTGATAGCGCCGGATAAACTCCGTAGCAGCCTGCTGCAGTGGAAAGCCCGTCGGGTTTAGCAGATAAAGAAAGACGATGCCCTGCAATGTGGCGCGAAAAAATAGCAACTCACCTTCGGCATCGGCAAAGCCCAGATCTCGCAAGAGACACAATTCTTCGTGTTGCAGTGCCTCGAAGCGCCCCGGGTTTTCCCGCATTGCCTTCGCCACCAGTTTGTTGTTCTGCGCTTGCAAGAAAGTTGTGATTAAGAAGCGCTGCCGTGCTTCGCCATGCGTCAGCTCTTCGACTAACTGTTGCACAAGAATGGGCAGGCGACGCCGAGGGTCGCTTTCGGATTTCAAGCGTGTTACGAGTAGATCGAGTTCGCCGAGACGCAACTGGATAATCTCCGAAAGGATCTCGTCTTTGGATGCAAAGTAATGGTACGCTAATCCTTTCGAAATCTTGGCTTTCGCGGTAATGTCTTCGACTGAAGTATCTGCAAACCCCTTCTGTTCAAATAAGGACAAAGCAGCCCGAAGAATGGCTTGCTTGCGGCCGGCCTTGCCTTTTTGTGCTTCGAGCATTTCGGTCAAAATTTATTGACTGACTGGTCAGTCAATAAATTATTCAGTCTAGCGCCCGGAGTGTTTTGGGACGAATCGCTCATTTTCGCGTATATTGTCTCCATGTCGAATAGCGATCTTTCTCTGAACCCCCTATTGCACCAGGCTGACCTGCCCGATTTTACCAAAATCCAACCCGAACACGTCGTGCCGGCAGTGCGCGAGGCGATTCGCCTCGGAAAAGAACAGCTCGCAGCACTCGAAAAGATCGCAAAGCCCACCTGGCAGACATTCGTGTTGCCGCTGAGAGAGATCACGCGCCGGCTCGACCGCGTCTGGGGTGCGGTGAATCACCTGATGGGCGTCAAAAATTCTGATGCGCTGCGCGCGGCGCACGAAGAAGTGCAGCCCGAGATTGTCGAGTTCACGCTCTCGCTCAGCCAGAGCCGCGCTCTCTATGAAGCGTGGCAAGAGCTGCAGGCTCGCTCTGAAACTGAGCTCACGACCGACGCACGCAAACGCATTGCCGCGGCTGCGCTGCGCGACGCAAAACTTTCGGGTGTTGCGCTCACGGGCGACGCGCAGAAACGTTTCAATGATATACAGCGCGACCTGGCATCGCTATCGACGCGATTCTCGAATGCAGTGCTCGATGCGACCAAGGCTTTTTCGCAGCTGCTGACCACGCGCGAAGAGGTGGATGGCCTACCGGAAAGCTGGCTGGCGATGGCGGCGCAGTCGGCGCGCGACAAGGGCCAAACAGACGCAACCGCCGAAAAAGGCCCGTGGCTGCTGACGCTCGATTTTCCGTCTTATTTTCCCGTGCTGCAGCACGCGAAGAACCGTGCGCTGCGCGAAAAAGTTTACCGCGCGAGTGTGACGCGCGCTGGCGGCTCGGGCTTCTCTGAGCAGTGGAATAACTGGCCGCTCATCGACGAGATTCTGAAACTGCGCAAAGAAGAAGCGACGCTGTTAGGATTCAGCAATTATGCGCAAGTTTCACTCTCGGCAAAAATGGCTCCCGATGGCGCGAAGATCCGCCAGATGATTGACGACCTGGCGAAAGTGGCACGCCCAGAAGCGAAAAAAGAACTCGCGTCGCTCGGCGAGTATGCAAAGAGCAAAGGCCTCGGCGACGAGCTGAAGCTGTGGGATGTCTCGTTCTACGCAGAACGTCGCCGTGAAGAATTATACAGTTTCACCGACGAAGAACTGCGCCCTTATTTTCCCTTGCCCAAAGTGCTGAGCGGCATGTTTGCCTTAGCGGAAAAACTACTCGGTGTAAAAATCCATCCGACTCAGGAACAGGTTGCTGTCTGGCACAAAGATGTACAGTTCTTTGACGTGCTCGATGCCGGCGGCAAAAAGATCGCCGCGTTCTTTCTTGACCCCTATGCGCGCTCGGGTGAAAAGCGCGGTGGCGCGTGGATGGATACGTGCCGCCAGCGTGAGGTTACAGCAGAGAAGGTGACTCTACCCGTGGCCTATCTGGTGTGCAATGGCACCCCCCCTGTTGGTGAAACTCCGTCGCTCATGACCTTTGGCGAAGTCGAAACCCTGTTTCATGAATTCGGCCATGGCCTGCAACACATGCTGACGCGCGTCGATGAATATGAAGCCGCGGGCATCTCAAATGTCGAATGGGACGCGGTCGAGCTGCCGAGCCAGTTCATGGAAAACTGGGTCTATGAACGCAGCGTGATCGACCAGATCTCGGGGCACTACCAGACGAGCGAGGTGTTGCCGCAGCCGCTGTTTGAAAAAATCATTGCGGCGAAAAATTACATGGCGGCATCGATGATGCTGCGCCAGTTGTATTTCTCGCTGCTCGACATGGAGCTCTATGAAAAATATGATGGCAGTGTTTCGGTGCGCGATATACAGAAGCGTATCGCCGCCGATTACACAGTGATTCCCCCTCTGTCTGATGATGCGTTTCTGTGTTCGTTCTCGCACATCTTTGCCGGCGGTTATGCCGCGGGTTATTACAGTTATAAATGGGCCGAGGTGCTCTCGGCCGATGCGTTTGCCGCCTTTGAAGAGGCGGGGCTCAACAACGAAGCGGCCTTGGGCCAGCTGGGCAAACGTTACCGCGAAACCGTACTGGCACTCGGTGGCTCGAAGCACCCGCTCGAGGTCTACCGCGAGTTCCGTGGCCGTGACGCGACGATCGATGCTCTGCTGCGTCATAATGGTTTGAAACCCGCAGCCTGAGCCGCGGCGGATTTGCGCTGATTAGCTATGAGATTCCATAACAGCTACGGAATTCCATAGCAGCAAACGGCGGTCGCCAAGAAACCACAAGAAGCGCGAAGGCCTCGCGATTTGCTGCCGCAAACCGCTACTAAAGCGGCCTTTCAGGCCTGCCTTCGCACTCCTTTCGCGCCGTGCGGGCGCGATACGTGGCTTCTTGCCGACCGCCCCCATGGGCATTCCATTTTACAGCCTCTATAGCATTCGCTACATAGCCGTGTGCAAACAGCAGCCCTGGCCACCGAATCTATCGCAATCCCCCCGCACTGGAGTTCAACGTTCTTGTCGAACGAGTCACTCTCGAAAGTGCGCACTTTTTTGAATGCTGATAAATCCTTCACCACAGAGTTCACGCCGCGCGCCGGCGTCGAAGGTCCGAAGGCGCATTCGCATGGTGGCTTTCTCGCGACGATTCTCGACGAGACGATGGGCAGCGCCTGCTGGTACAATGGCCTGCCGGTGTTAGCCGCCAATCTCACCGTGAGATACCGTAAGTCCGTGCCGCTCGACGGCGAATACACCTGCACGGCAAAGATCGATCGCCTCGAAACCCGGCGCGCGATGGTGTCGGCGAAGATCATGCGCGGCGAAACAGTCTACTGCGAAGCGACGGGCGTGTTCGTGCGTGTACCGATTGAACTTCTGCAGCAGCAACCCGATATGGCGCGCATGGTCGAGATTGTCACCTCGCTCAAGGCGGGCCGCAGCATGCATGACCTGATTGAAATGGACAAACAGAATCGCCGCTCATGGGCGCCGCCCGAGATCGAAAAATCGCGCGCAGTGCAGAGCGGCGATGGCTGGAGCGAACTGGCTGAGCGGGGGCAGAAACTCTTCGGCGACTTTCTCGCGCTTGCCGGCGATGCGGTCAGTGGGATAATTCGCAAATAACTCACCCCCTAACCCCCTCTCTTGCAAAAAGAGGGGGAAGTTTGTGCTCCCCCTTATCTTGTAAGAGAAGAGGGCCGGGGGGATGAGTTATCCAAAGCCCCCGTTCTGTATTGACGGTCATAATCCGCAGCTTGTTCTGGCGCATGAAATCATTGGCAATTCTTTCACTTGTTCTCTTCTCTTTTTCCCTGCTCGCCAATACGCCCAGAGAAATTCCGCCGCAATCGAAAGCCTGCAAGGTGCTCGCCGCTGAAATCAGCAAAAGCGGCAAGCTCACAACCGATGAGGATTTCCAGCGTATTGGAACCCGGCTACCCAAAGACGTTTATGCCCGTGCGCGCAAGTTCATGGACAATGGCGAAAAAATCAACGCTGTGCGCGAAGTCAGGGCGTGTCTGAAAACGGGTCTGATGGAATCTAAGCGTATTGTCGAGTTGTTGCCGTAAAGAACCCCTCCGTTACCGGAGACGGTGCCACCTCCCCTCCTCATCGAGGAGGGGTGGCCAACGGCCGGGGTGGTTCTTCCTCCCTCGCTGCGGCAGGCCAAGCTATTCTGAAGCCGTCCGGTTCTGAAGCGCCAAACCAATCGCTCCGACCACTAACACCGCACCCAATGCCAGCTGCCAACCGGGAATTTTTCCGGTACTGAATACCAACGCCGTTGTCGACAGCACCGGCGTGAGAAAACTCAGTACGCCGAGTTTGCGCGGGGGCAGCGTCACCGCCGCGCGGTGCCAGAAGAGGAACGCCAGACCCAGTGGCCCGGCGCCGATGATTGTGAGATAGAGAAGATCTTGCGTCTGGAGTGAAGGCGTTGTCTCAAAGAGTGCCGAAACCATCAGAGAAAAACATCCCGCCGCGAGGTTAAATCCGCCTACCGCTGCATCGGCAAAGGAAGGTAGCCTGCGTAGCACGAGGCTGTACGACGACCAGATAAGCGCAGCGCAGAGCGCGAATGCGTAGCCCATAATTTCGCGGGGGGCAAAATGCAGTTTTTGCTCACCGATGATCGCGAGCGCCGCGCCGGCAAAACCCAAAAGCGCCGCTAAAACGATGCGGGCAGACAGCCGTTGCCCCGGCTGAATGAGTGGCGCAAGCACGACAATCAACAGTGGCCAGAGATAGTTGACGAGGTTTGCACTGACCACCGGTGCCCTTTGGAAGGCAACAAAGAGAGCCGCGTGATAAAAGAACAGTGCACCGGTGCCCACGGCAAACGTTTTGAACCGTACGCGCCACGAGCGGTAGCCCGGCGCCATGATCAGAGAACCAATGACAAGCGCTGCGCCGGTCAGGAAAAACGGAGGTAGGTGAGAGAGGCGTGAGGCCAGTGTTGCGAGGGAAGACCAAAGCAGAACCGCAGTCAGCGCGTTAAGCACGCGCCAAAAGCCACTACCGACAGGAGCAGTAATCCGTTTTACGACCTCTTTCGCCAGGCCATTTTGCCCGGTGGATCGTGGCACTCTCAGTAAACCCACGGCCGAATCGCTGCTGCATTCCGTTCGGCTACTCGGCCTTTCGTTTAGACTAAAAGGCCATCATCGACAGCGTGCTCGCGAAACAAGACACGCTTGCGGTCATGCCCACGGGCGGTGGCAAGTCGCTCGCTACCAGATTCCTGCGCTCTTGTTCGATGGCCTCACGGTGGTCGTCTCGCCGCTGATCTCGCTGATGCAGCACTGCGTCTCGCAGCTCACGCAGCTCGGCGTACCTGCGGTCTGTCTCAACAGCTCTCTCGATTTGATGCAATATGAAGAGAATGTGGCGGATGTGCGCAGCGGAAAAATCAAGTTGCTCTACGTTGCGCCTGAAACGCTGTTTCTGCCGCGCATTCAAACGCTGCTGAAGCAGGTGCGCGTCGACTGCCTCACGATCGACGAGGCACATTGTATTTCAGACTGGGGGCATGATTTCAGGCCCGAATACCGCAAGCTCGTCGAAGTGCGCGAAAAGTTTCCCGATGCGGTCACGATTGCCTTAACTGCAACGGCAACTCACGAGGTGCGCGCCGACATCAAACGGCAGTTGATGATTCCCGATTCGCATGAGTTCGTCTCGAGCTTTGACCGTAAGAACCTGCTGCTCAATGTGCAGCCGAAGTCTAACCCTGACTCGCAGGTCTTGCAGATTCTACGCGACCATCCCGACCAATCGGGCATTATCTATTGTTTCTCTAAAGCGCAGGTCGATGAGCTCTCGACGATGCTCGCGTCACGCGGCTTTTCGGTGAAGCCTTACCACGCGGGCCTCAACGACATGGTGCGGGCAAAGAATCAGCAGCTGTTCATTCGCGACGACGTGCAAATCATCGTCGCCACGATTGCGTTCGGCATGGGCATCAACAAGCCCAACGTGCGTTTTGTGATCCATTATGACCTGCCGAAGAACATTGAAAGCTATTATCAGGAAATCGGGCGTGCGGGGCGTGACGGTCTTAAGGCAGATACTTATCTTCTCTACTCGCATGGCGATAGCCAGAAGATCAAATTTTTCATCTCTCAGAAAGAAGCAACGGAAAAGCGCGTCGCGCTGCAGCAATTGGCAACCCTTGTCAGTTATGCCGAGAGCGATGTGTGCCGGCGGTATAACCTGCTGCAGTACTTTGGGGAAGATGCCGCCGATCAGTGTGGTGCTTGCGATGTCTGTCTCAATCCGCCTAAAGACAAGGTTGATCTCACAGTGCCTGCTCAGAAGTTCATGTCATGCGTCAAACGCACCGGCGAAAAATTCGGTTCGGTGCATATTGTCGACATTCTGCGCGGCGCTAAGTCGCAGAAGATTGTCGCAAACGGCCACGATCGCGTCAGCACTTATGGTATTGGCAAGGAGCTGTCAAAGCCCGCATGGCAAAGTCTGGGCCGCCAGTTGGTGCAGCAGGGGCTTCTGCGACAAGACCCCGAGTTCGGTAGCCTGGCCCTCACGGCGCAGGCTGTGCCGGTGCTCAGGGGTGAGGTGCAATTCTGGGGTAAAGTGCTTGGAACTGCCGCCGATACGGGCCGCAGCTCAGGCAGCAGTAAACGTGAGCTCGACGCAGATGTCGACAAGGAGTTGTTTGAGATACTACGCAAAAAGCGCAAGGACCTTGCGGATGAGCAAAACCTCGCGCCTTATATGATCTTCTCCGACAAGAGTCTAATGGAGATGTGCATTCACCTGCCGCAGAACCGCGAGGCATTTCTCGATATTCATGGCGTGGGCGAGGCCAAGTGGCAGAGGTACGGTGAGCAGTTTTTGTATTTGATTAAGAAGTACATATCCGAATCTGAGTGATGCTCCGGCCTGTTTTGAGTTTCTCTATGTAGCAAAGGGATTTAACAAGCGAGTATACTGATGCAGTTTTTTTGGAGGTCACGGTCCTGGCAGTAATCGTATAAATCGGTAAATATCACCACCGGATTCGGTTCTGACGAAACTACCGCCAACGAGGATTTTACCGTCGCTTTGAAGGGTGAGAGTCGTTAGAGTGCTGCCGAAGTTCCACGCACCGGGTGAGAAAGTCACGTCTCGTGTGCCATCTGAATTGAGTCTCAACAATTTGTCCGCCGCAGCTCCGGCATAATTAGAAAACGCACCGGATATGAGCATTCGCCCGTCTGTCATCAGCGCGCTGCCATAGATGGCACCGTCGGCACCGACGCCGGGATCGAAAGTTGGATCAATTTGACCATTTGAGAGGATTCTCACAATTCGATTTCTGGCAGTGCCATTATAGCTCGTAAAGAGTCCGGTGGCTATAATCTTTCCGTCTGACTGAATCTGTATTTTTTGCACAGTGTTGTCAAATCCCGTTCCCGGATCAAAACTGGAATCGGGGGTGCCTGTTGCATTGAGTCTTGCAATACGCGACTTAGAAATTCCATTGTAAAAAGTGAAATCTCCGCCGATCATTATTTTTCCATCCGTTTGCAGGGCTATCGTCCTTATCTTGTCATCCGGCCCGACACCACCTGGGCCAAATGAAACATCTCTGCTACCATCTTCGTTTAAGCGCAAAAGTTTTGTGGCAACGCTACCATTAAAATAAGTGAAGCTACCGCCCACAATGATCTTGCCATCAGATTGCACGCTGATCGCCTCAACCGTATTATTGAAACCCGTACCCATGTGGCCGTTAAATCCAAAATCCAGTATACCAGTGAGTGCCGTAATGCGGGATAAATATCCAACGGTGGTACCATTGTAAGACGTGAAATTACCGCCTACCAGTGTAGTGTCGCCGGTATGCATTGCCAATGCCCATACAGTGGCATCGAAGCCCGTACCCCCGGCGTAGTTTGTGTCAAGACTGCCGTCTGATTTTAATCGAGTCAGGCGGTTTTGTGTTGTTCCATGAACCGTAGTGAAAGTACCTCCGGCAATAACAATTCCGTCTGTTCGTTGTACCGCTGTAAAGACCGAGCCGTTCGAAAAACCCGTGCTGGTGGCAAAAGTACCATCGTTCGCCCCGCCTTGTGTGGATTTAGACTGCGGTGAGTATAGTGCCATATTGCCGAGTGCGTCCCGTACAAGTACTGCAAAATGCGAGATGCTGGATGCCGGCAATCCCGTCGCGATGCGCGAAGTGATATTTGCTGTCCAGTCCATGACCAGATCACTTCCTGTTTTTGCATTGGCTAGTGCCACTGAGTTTATGTTTGCTGCATTTGCCGAATCTTTAACCAGCTTATATTGAAGATTAACCGCCGACGTACCGTTATCTGTGGCAGCCCCCCAACTAACTGTGAGGTCTGTCACATTGACAGAAGAAAACGAAATACCAGAGCCAATGACTGGTGCAACATTGTCGATTATGTACGAGCCGGAAGATATGCCAGAATTTGTTGCGCCTGATTTAGTTGCAATGGCGCGCAAGAGTGTTGATCCATTGGTTGAAAGACTGAATGAAGAACCGTTGGTGATTTGTGTGCCATTAGAGCAAGAGCCCGGTGTGGTCGCCGCCGGCGCACTTCCGTCTAACGTATAACATATAGCCGCGCCCGAACTTGATGAGGTTATAGCAATAGTCTGTGGCGAAGCATAAGACGCAGCGCCAGGGGAAAAAGTTGGGCTAACTAAAGAACCGGTTGAGGCGGTTGCCTGCGAGGATGGCGTGTATAAAGCTATGTTGCCCGCTGAATCGCGTACAAGAACAGCAAAATAATACGTTGTAAGCGCGGTAAGCCCAGTTGCCACATATCCGGTGGTGTTTGGAGTCCAATTCATGATCAAATCGACTCCTGTTTTCGCATTGGCCAAGGCTATTGTGTTAATGTTTGTAACTGATACGTTATCTTTAACCAACTTGTATTCAAGCTGCGCGGCTGCTGTAACTGCATCAGTGGCTGCAGTCCAGTTGACGCCAATCTGCGTAGCTGAGATACCTGAAAATGAAGATAATGAACCGACTGAGGGGGCAACTGTATCCGAGGTGCCAGTGCCTGATGTCTTTGTATCCGCCGATCCTGTCTCTGTGGAATTATTTTTACAGTGTAAAAATGAAAGTGCAAAGATGATTGCCATGAATCGGGCATGACGATAGCATTGCCCGCAAAATCCAGAACCCCTTTTTTCCATGGCATCAAATATCCTAAATTCTGGCGAAAGTCAATAGGCCATATGTAGCATCGTATTCGTACCGTGCCGACGCAGGATGTTGACCCTGAATTAGGCCATATGGCCTATTGAAATTTATCCAGAGTTGTGGCATAAAGCAAGTTCGGAGCTTTCTGAGGCAGTGCTCCGGTGTCGCGCCGGTTGGCGGCAATTGGTTTAGTCTCAATGAGGTAAAAGATGAAACGGAATTCTCATGTGATCCGGAAAAAGATTATTCATATCTTTACTATTTGGGCCGGTTTGTTCATAATTTCCGCCCCCGCCGAGGCCGGCTTTCAGCTTGGTGTAGGCCTGGGTCAGGCTAATACAAAAGCCGATCTTGGTGGTACAGATAACACATATTCGGGTTTCTACGCGAGCACTGCGATGCGCTTCAGTTTCGAACTTCCCTCTTTGGCAACGATTGCGTTAGGTGGCGTCTTTGACGGCTACTCCCTCGATAAAAAAACCGGGTCAGGGCAGAACACTGGTTTGATGTCATTTATGAACCTGGGAATCGATGCAGTTGCTTATATTGAGTTACTCCATTTCGGTCCCGTGCGGCCTTTTGTCCATTTCAGCGTGAGTAAATCTGTATACGCCAATGCAATTGTGGATTATACATATGTAGAGACCACGGGCAGCTATTCGTACACTGCTTACTATAGCCGCCAGAAATTGTCTGGTACTTTCCAGCAAATAGGCGGTGGGCTTGCCTTCGAAATTATGCCCTTATATCATCTTTTTGCGGAATACATGATTATGAGCGGCCGAGTACAGGTGACAGACGTGCCTGCGGCACTGCAATCGACGATCAAAGATTTTTCCCTAAGCGGCTCGCGTTGGACCCTCGGGCTGATTTTGGGGTTTTAAATCGCATTAAGAGCAAAAATATTGGAATAAAAAACTCTTCCTGCCATTTCATTAAAGGAGTAACGAATGAACAAAAAACAAATCACCATGGGTTTCTTAGTGAGTTGCGTTGCAGTATTTGCAGCATGCAAAACAGTGCAGAAAAAGATTGATCTCACTGACCCGTCGCCCGAAGTCAAGAAGGTGCTCGGATCTGTATTCTACAATGTTCAGGATGCAGAGCAGTTGGTGTACTCAAACAGTACGGCGCTAATGCTTTTACGTTTTCCGAAAAGTTTCCAGTATGAGTTTCGCAAGATCGCAGAAGCAGATGCGTCCGTTGGCACAGGGCTAAGCGTATCTCCTGGCTTTAAAATCCGCAATGGGGGTTATTTTTTCGTCAGGCTAACCAAGCCAGAAAATAGTGTTGTGATTGACTTGAAGCTTTTGGCCTATGATAAAGTTAAATTAAGGGACGCAAAAGCCGATCTCGCCAAAACAATCAACACTCTTATGAAGAAAGAAGCATTGCAGAAAGAGAAAGTACCTGAAGAAACCATCGGCGGAAGAAAATGGGCCTCAGTTGAACTGAACGTATCCGGTTCTGGCGGCGGAAATCTGACGCTTTACTTTCTCAATACTGTCTTCAGAAATTATCAGCTCGAAATATCATACAGCGGCCCTAGCGAGGCGAAGAATGCCGCTATGAAAGAGCTCTTTTCGGAACTGGTTATTGACTCTGGTAATTGAACCAAACTACTTCGAGCCGCGTTTGGCGGGTTCCCTCGGCGCCCGCATACAAGTTCAAAGGTTTTGAGGCTCAACTGCCCGGGAAAGCATTTCGAAAAAAAGGCGCTTTACGAGCACAAAATGCAGCGGCGTTTGGTACACATGGGGGTAAATAAGGCAATGCGCGATTTTCATTGTGATGCCGGCACTGCAGAAATCCCATGGTGGGCCAGTGACCCAGGCTGACCTTGAAAACCTCTACAGAAACCATTTCTCCGAGATCTACCGCTACGTTTTTCGCTTCGCAGACGGCGCCGACGGTGCAATGGATTTGGTCCAGGATGTATTTTACAGAGCACTCGAACATGCGGCGCGACAAGAGTCCAAAATCCATAATCCCCGGGCATGGCTCTATAGCATCGCGCGCAACCATTGCATATCCACGGGGCAAAGGCAGGTGCTCGAACGCCGCCTACTCAGTGAAGGGCAGCACCTCAACGGAGCAACCTATTCGGCTTTTGAACCAAGACTACTCGATATTCTCGAACTAGAGCAAATCTGGGAATTTCTGGCGAAAGAGTTCTCGGACAAAGAATCAGAGATATTTCAGCTGTATGTCCGCGACGGCTTGAACCAGGAAGAAATCGCCGCCGTTGTTGCTCTCTCGCAATCGGCGGTGTCAAGAATACTCATCGCCGTCACCAGCCGCCTGCGCGAGCATTTCAGGACAGACAAGAAAGTGGGTAAAATTCTTGCCTTGTTGGTCATATGAGTGAGCCAAAAATGACAAAGGGTGACCGACGCCTGCTTGAGACCTTGCGCTCTTCTGCCCGCCGCGCCGAAGCTGCGTTGTCGGTGCCCGAAGTGCCCGACATCTTCACACTCGCCAGTCGATCGAAACTCAACTCCGCAAATTCAAATAACAAAGAATTGCGCGCCAGGTTTCCCATTTCAAGGTCTCCGGTGATTTTTCAGCGTCCGTTGTTATGGGGTGGCATCGTCGCGGCGGCAGCATTGGGTCTTCTGGTCTTGAATGTACTGCTGCGCCCAACGCTTAGTAATGAATGTCCGGCATTGGCGGATGCTGGCGTTACTATTCGTGCAGATCGCGGAGCTGCGCACACCTGCTCGGTTAACCGCCACGGTCTCAGAATCACGTTACAACATGGTGTGTTCGATCTGAGATTCTTAACGCCGCGCATGCGTATGGAGGCGCGAGTCGTGGCCATCGGCAGCACTGGCGACACCATTTCCATTACGGGCACCGCGCTAACGGTTCGGATACCCGATGACCCATTGCAGAATTACGCGATCGAGATGCACGAAGGGCATGCTTCATTATCCTCGCGTGAGAGGCGGGTTGCACTGCGCCCGGGCGTGATGTACACGGTCAGCCCGAGGGCAATCGTTGAAAAAGCACTCCCAGAACAGCGTAAGCCACAAAGCGGAGCGGCAATGAATCGTCCGCGCGTGCGCATTACCCTTTACAATGGCAAAGTAATCGAAGGTTGGATCTTGCGCCGCGGCAACATCTATGCCGTGCAAACAGCACATGGAACTGTGGAAATCCAGCGCGATGACATTCAGAAAGAAAATCCTCTCTAGTCTTCTGCTTTGCTTGTTTCCCGTTACCAGCGTATTCGGCGACGCTATATTCATGAAAGACGGGAAGATCCTTTTCGGAAAAATACAGAAAGAATCTGAACGTGACCTCACGCTTCAGATCAAAGCAATTGCGGGCTCGCGCGTTATACTGCGATCCGAAGTGCTGCGCATTCTCTACAAGGATGAGATTCCATTCAAGTATATATACCTGACGAACGGTGACAAGAGGCGTGCCTTTATTGTGGACGAGAATGCCCGTTTGATCACCATCCGGGACGAACTGGAGAATATGCGAGAAGAGAAAATCGCGCGGAAAATGATTCTTTCGGTTTCTGAAACCGAGCTAAAGACAACGTCGCTACCCTTTCTTTTCAAGACACGCGCTAGCGCAAAAAAAGTCTCGCTCGAAGGGGATTTCTCCGGTTGGCAGAGTGTGCAAATGGAAAAAGACGCCGCCGATGATTGGCAGGTATCTCTTCCCATTGACATACTCAAAAAAAGCGAGTATGAATACCGGTTCATTATCGATGGCAAACCACAGCCCACCGAGACTATCCGCCTAACGGCAGAAAACGGAAAACTCGTGGAGCTTATCGATCACTACGACTGGCGGCTTCAGCTTGCTGGTGGTGCGCATGCATTTGCGGCGGGCTACGCAGACAATTTAACCTCCGTTCAGCCTGCAATTGGTGTGGGTTTGGCCTTTCGCTTACCCCTGCTTCGTGGTCTGCCGAAGGGGTTACACTTGCGAGCGGATGGACTTTTTTTTCGCGACCGCCCAAGTGCCGCAGCTTTGCCTTTCTTCAACGGTCTTTCGGTCGAAACTCTGAATTTCAGCCTTGTCGGTTCTGCCGGGTGGCGCACATTTATCTGGAGCGATTCGCAGTTCGCCTTGAGTCTGGGTGGCGGTGTCATACTGCAAGATACTCACACTCAAGGGTTTCGTACTGCTCATGTTACCAACACGATTCCGGTTGTCCAGATGCGCGGCTCGCTCGCATATCCGTTGACGCGCCGAATAGCTCTGATTCTACCAGTTATTGTGCTTGCCGAATTCGATGCAAAGGTTACGTTCGTTGGGTCGGCTATGCTGGGTTTGGAATTTGCGCTATGACCGGTTTTCTGCAGCCCCTTGTTTGCCTATTTGGTCTAACGCTTTTTTGGGGCTGCAACTATGTAAATCGCGCCGATTTTCTTGCAGGTAACTTTGGTGATGTCGATAAAGCTGCCCCGGTTCTTGCTTCCCCACCAAATAGTTCGCGATTAACTGTTCAGGCTGTTTCTTCGCTGGTATTTTCCTGGGGCAAACGTGCGGGAATCGGCGAGTACACCCTTGAGATCGCAGCGGGGTCTGACTTCTCGCAAGTTCTAAGAACAGTCGTTGTACGCGATGCAGAATATGCAATTACGTCTGAGTTAGCGCAACAATTGCGGGACAACGATTTCTACTGGCGAGTGCGCAGCAGCGACAGCCAATTTTCTTCACCGTTCCACTTCAGCGTCGAGGACTCAAACAATATTTTTGTCGATATCGGCACTACTACAACCGGACGCTCAGGTACTAAAGGCCAGCCACTCACAAGCATAAATGAAGCCATCGCCCTGGCGGTGGGTACACGTGATTTGTTTTCGCCGCCTAAGACGCGCGAAGTCCGCGTGGCGCAGGGAACATATGACGCTGAAACGGTAAATCTATTCAGCGGAGTGAAGGTGACTGGTGGTTTTCAGGCATCTACCTGGGTGCAAAACCCGAGCTTGTACAAAAGTACAATCAAAGCTCCGTCAGGGGCTGGCGCGGCAGTCACCATCTCGGGAGTACAATCGGCGATCATCTCGGATTTTGAGATTTTGAATGACAACACCGTCAATGCCGCGACAGGCGTTTCAATCTACAGTTCAAATCTAGTTGAGATTTTGAATTCGACAATCCGTGGCGGTGGGGCGCCGGGGTTCGACCCCAAAGGCATCAGTGTGACCTCATCTGGCAAGGTTACGATCCAAAATTGCACGGTGACGGGCGGATTAGCGAATAGTGGCAGCAACTACGGAATTTATGCGCAGTTTGTCACCCAACTCATCATCGACAGTTCCGTTGTGCGCCCAACGACTGCGCAAGGGACTTTGGGGCCCGTGGGAATATTTGTCGCCTGGTCTTTTGCGGATATTGAACGTTCGACCATCTATGGTTGAAACAATTCTGACACAACACAGACGAATCGCGCCATACATCTCGAATACAGTACCGCCAAAATTAATGCAAACACGATTTATTCCGCTGATCCCGATAGCAATGATGCAAGCATTCAGGCTAATTCGAAAGCCATCGAGCTCGATACCGGCGCCCCTTGGGATGACGCTGCATTTCTCGGGAATCAGGCAGTGGTCATCACGAATAATCTCATCCTGGTAACCTATGCGCGAACTCTCGCGCAAGGGATAGGCATCGCTGGGTCGTCTGGTGCTTGCGCACTGCGTCGCATTCACGCGATTTCTAACACGTTTGTCATGAAGAACACGGCAATCCCAACATCAAACCAGGTTGGCATAAACATCGTCGATGCAAACCGCTGTTGGGAGATTCGGGACAACTTGATCTATGCCGAAAGCGCATCGGCGACCGGCTATTCACGCGGCATTATGGATCCAGGTTCAACAAATCTTCAGGCCGTGCACAATAACCTGATTGCAGGTGCCGCGACAGCACTCTATTACCGCGGAGCTACGACGATTAACGACACCAACCTGGATGGCAATTTAGACCCCGAACTAACCGCTGGCGGTGTATCTGCTGGCATAACGAGCGGCAACCGCTGGACTAACCAGGCGTCGGCAATACTGTTTGTTAGCCCGGTCACCGCAGATTACCATCTGGGCGCCACGTCAGCCGGTCTCACGATTGGCGAGAACCTGTATGGCGTGGCTACGTATGGTCCTATCAATGACGACCGCGAAGGCCTGACAAGGCCTAGTACCGGGTCGTGGACCGCAGGCGCCTTCAAGTAAACCAACCTTGTACACGACGCCTTTTTTGGGTTAACGCGTTGGCCCGCCTGTCATAGGCATATGAACTCCGCGCGTATTCTCGCAGCATTATTGCTTACCACGACGTTGCCTTCGTCGTGCACTTTCCAGAATTTCGGCCGTTTCTGGGAGGATAAACCTCAGAACGTTGGTTCATCCGCCGGATCGCCTTCTGTTTCTCTGCCCGTCAACGCCCTTTGGGCACGCAGCACTACCGTCGCAACCAATGGTTCCGATTTTCAATCCGTAGCGACTGATTCGTCGGGTAACATCATTGTCGCGGGTAACATCCAGAATACGACCCCTGTTAATTTCGGAGGTACAGCCATCACCGGGCTCCATTCCACGAACAGCGTTGCTCTGGTGCGATACAACGCGGCCGGGACTCTGCTTTCATCTTCCACAGCCACCGCGGCGAGCAATCAAAACTCTCTCAACGCACTGGCAGTAGATTCCAGTAACAACATATATGCAGTTGGCTACCATTTTGGAACAGGCTCCTTCAACTACGGTGCGGGCGCCGTCACCGGTGGCAACAATGCTAATAACGCTTTCATCACCAAATACAATTCATCGGGTACTGCGCTCTGGACACGCAGCGTAACGGGAGGAAGTTCTAACTCGGTGTTTTCATCCGTCGCGGTGGATTCTGCCGGAAATGTGTACGCTGTCGGTTACATTAGCGCGACAGCAACCTATTCGTTCGGAGCCCAGACAGTGACTGGCGTAGCCGGCGCGCGTAACATCCTGATTGTGAAATACAATTCTGCCGGCACGGAACAATGGGTACGGACCGCTACATCCGGCACATTGGCTTCGGATTTAAAGGCCGCGGCTTTCGACAACGCCTCAAATACCCTCATCGTTGGTGGCACGCAAAATGGGCCCGGTACTCTCGCTTACGGTGGTACCCCTGTGAATGCTGCGTACGCAGGAAACAATGCTCTAGTCTTGAAATTTGACAGCCTGGGAAGTTTTGTCTGGGGTCGGAGCACCGCGGCCGCAGCGAACAATAGTCGAGTAGACAGCCTCGCTGTGGCCAGCACCGGAGATATTCTCGCATGTGGCTACATAACAGGGAACACGAGTTATGACTTTGGTTCTGGTGTAACCGTGAGCGCCCCCGTAGCGGCTTTGACGAACTTCGTCTTGCTCAAGGTTGACTCGTCAGGCGTTCCGCAGTGGATTCGTACACCCTCGGTGGCCGCTGATACGAGCGCCTGCAATGAGGTGACCGTCGACACATCTGGATCTGTTTTTACTGCGGGCTCGATCAACGGGGTAGCTCCGTTCACCTTTGGCGACAAGACCGTGGCGGGCATTTTTGCCGGTGGCTCCAACTCAGCTCTGGTCAGGTACACGTTGGCTGGTGAGACCGCCGCAATCAACACCGTGGTTTCTGGCGCCTCTCAAGCATCGTTCGCCTCCGTAGCGATCGACCCCACCGGCAATGTCTTTGCAGTCGGCACCCAAAATCTGAACGGCAGCTACGGGTATGGGGGCGGAGTGAACGTTGCGGGAGCGAGCGCCACGGCGAACAATGCTGCAATTGTCAAATTCCAATGATCGTCTGCAACTGGGCCTCGGCGAACCGGCACCCCCGTTACAGCATTCCCGCAAAAGGAGCACGATGTTTTTTTTGGGTCAACATCCGACCCCAAATGTCTCAACGATATTCCGGGCACATTTCCCGGAAATAAATCTTGAAGGGGATTTCTATGAAAAAAAAGACTATTCTCATCTGCTCGGGGCTGCTGTTGTTCGCATCGGCATGCGGCAAAAAGACAGACGCCAAGTCTACAGGGCAAAAAAAACCGGCCGGCGCGTGCCACTATGTGCAGGAAAAATACTGCAATGAATACTACGGCATGGCAGACCGAAAATGGGTCGACGAAGACAATTGTAAGCCGGCGAATCTTAAGGTGTTAGACAAGTGCCCAATAGAAGGTGCTATCAAGCGCTGCGTATTCGACTCAGGAACGCTTCAAGAAAGGCATTTGCTCACGTATGATGTTAAGGCTGACTACTATTGCAAACAACCGGGTGTTGTGGAAAAAACGCCCTGAGCGGCGCTCCCGGGTCTGAACGACATAATACTCAGCCCGCTCCTGGGGAAGTTTTCTTTCTGCGGGACCTCAAATGGTCTTTGCGAAATTTAATTGGTGGATGGCAAACTCAAGGAAGCGCAAATTCCCCAGGCAAAACAATAATCCATGCAGTACGGTGCCCTGCCTTTAGCAGGGCAGCGACTTGGCTCAAACAACCAAACTCCGAAGCGACGGTTTTGTGGGCTCCCTTTCAAACAGCACCCGGCCCTTTTTTGGGTATAAAATCCAATTCATTGCTCATAAACCCGTGACCTAAGTGCCTGTCGGATTGCCTACGCATAGGCCGTTCGCAAAGCACTCAAGGCGACAAACCCCCGCGGGTCTTTCTAGCTCCAGGGAAAAAAGGCAAGGAGAAACATATGATCTCGAAACTCACAAACTACCGGCGAGGGTTGATCGCTGCATTCGGCATCGTCTGGCTATCGGCTGGCTGCGCGACCACCGGATACAAAGGCGAAATGATTCCGGAGCAAGAAGCGAGCATGCCGCCAGAAAGAAAGGCACAGATTCTCGAAGCAACGAATGGGGTAAAACCAGCGGACGCCGACAAGATACCCGTATTCAAGGTGACTAACGGAGACAAGGGCGCCGAGGGCAAAATGCAAGTGAGTGTCGCCCAAATAGCCGGCTCACCAGTCAAAATCACAAAATTTGATAATAGCATCAATTGGGGGGCTTACGTGACCGCCGATGAGAGTTTTCTGGATGGACTTGGCTGGCGCTTCTACCCTTATCGCGAGGATGAGAGCTGGCGCAAGGGCTACTGTTATTGGCAAGTACCGTTGAACTGGGTTACGATCTCTGTTTGGGCGCAGTTACCGCTTTATTGGACGTGCAAACCCAGCGCGCCAAGCGACCAAGGGCTCCGTGAAAAGCTCATCGCCCAACAGGCTCAGAAGATAGCCGTAACCACCGGCTCGGAAGCCGTGATTGTCTTCTTCAAAGATACAAGCATTACAACGATCCAGAATGGCGTCCCAACGAGTACCCAGATCGTAAAGTCGACAAGTGCCCAAATACACCCAATCTCTCTCAAAGGTGCATCAAAGGCCGCAGAAACGGCTGCGCCCAACGAACGCAAAAGACTGTGCCTAAATCTCAAGAGAGGCAGCAACCGACAGGTCGCGCTCGATACGCTAGGTACACCCGGTAGTATAGCCATTGTGCAGGGAAAAGAGGTGAATATTAAATCCTTCGCAGATGGTGATGCCGCACCGCAGCTCACAGACCCCGCCGCAGACCAGGAAACCTGGATATACTTTGAACCCAACAGTGCGACCGAGAAGACTTGCACAGTGCAATTCAAGAAGGGTAAGCTGGTAAAAGCGCAGTAACAGACCTCGCACGGGAGCGGCTGCCCATGCCGCCGCCCGCCGAGCCTGTGCTAAACTGATAAGATCGAATGATCGCTGCTTTCGAAGAGCTTCATGCCATTTTCCGTGCGATGATGCCTTGGGCTGAACTGCGTTTTTTGGCGGTGCTGATTCTTTCGTGTTCTTCTACGCTTGCTAACGTTGCAGGTGACCAAACCATCAACCTCGAAGGCCCGTGGCAGCTGAGATTGCTCCAGTGCCTACCGGCCGAAATCGAGTGCCAGGCAAGACTGAGCGCGCGTTCACGGAATCATTTAGGTGCGTCTGAAGTAACAAGAGCAAAAACGTATGCCGCCGATTCCATTTCCGTCACCGTTCCGCACAATCTGCATTCTCAATTCCCATGGTTTTACGGCGAGGCTGAGTATCGGCACGATTTCAACTATTCACGCGGTACCGCGCCGCGCGAACCCAATATGATAATACTCGGTTCTATTGGCTCTGTGGATGAGGTGCACTTCAATGGACAACTTATCGGAAACGATGGTATTTATGAACAGGGAATGGTTGTTTCCGCCTGGAACAAGGTGAGGGCATACAGGTTGCCGTCTGGAATCCTGCGAGAGGGCTTAAATACGATCAGCGTCCGTATTACCGTGCTGGATATCAAAGCCGGTATTCATGCCGGCCCGTTGCGCCTTGGTAACGCCTCCGAATTTACCACAGAAGTTTTCTTGCTGCGCCTTTGGCGTGAATATATCTTCACTGCCGCACCGATCTTGTTCATCGTAATATTGTTTGGCTTTCTCCTGACTTCTCCTTACTGGCAACGCAGCGCAGGCAATGCCTGGCTCATCGCCGCATTTGTCTCATACCTTGTACACAGTGTGTACTTTGTACCCATACCTGTTTCGTTCGAATACTTATCATTTCTGAAGCTCCAATGGTCGGGCAGAATAGCGTCTGCGGCATTTACGACATTGTATTTTTTGAGTAATTTCGGAGTACAAACGAAACGCTCGATTTTTGCGTGGTCTTTCATTGGCTTGTTCTATATTCTTTTTGCTTTTTGGCCGGGCACCCTCGCGACCTTCGCCCTTGTGATGCAGTGGCAACAATGGACTTTTATTGGACACGTCGCTGTGCTCTGGGTCTATTTCAGGCAAATGAAAAAAAGCGCAAAGCGCTCAATTTACAACCATTTCATCGCCGCAAGCATTCCTGTGTCGGTGGTCTACTTGAGCGACGCCAGCATGTTTAGCTACTTAACAAATGCACCATGGATCTATCACTACACGAGCTTGTTCAATGCAATAAACTTCATAGACCATTTCAGCTTTCATCTATATTCGTGGCGCTACAAGGGTCGCGATATTGGCAGGTCAGAAGCCGAGGTCAGGCATCTGAAAGAGAAGATCCAAATGGCGCATGAGTTGCACGACGTCGTCGGTGCAGAGTTATCGCAATTGGTTGTGCTTAGCGACCGAAACCGCGCCGCGGGCGAATCTGGGGCGATGCGGCAACTGGCTTCGAGTACGCTTGAAAAGATTCGTAATTTTGCGCACATACTTAAAGGTGAGAATCCCGTTGACGAGCTCCCTGCGATTTTACACAAGCTTGCCGACCGGTTGCGGTCGCTGAAAAGATACGAGGTTGTTCTCTTGGAGAATCCGGCGGATGTATTTTTGCGGGGGCGCCGACTTCAGAATATGCTTCCTCCATCAACTCAGCGAAAATCTGACTTACCGGTATTCTCACCCTTCGTGCGAATGCAGCTGGAACGTATCCTGTCAGAATGGTCATCAAATGTGATTCGGCATGCCAGGTCAGCGCATAAGCTCAGTCTTGGCTGGCAGGTTCGCCACAGAAGACTGCGAATATTCTTTGCACAAGACGCTGGTGCATTTTCCTGGAAGGGAAAGGCTAAACAAGGCGGTTTGAAAAGCATCGAACGCCGTGCGCGCGAAATTGGCGCAGCCGTCATGTGCAGACCCTATGATCAGGGCGCGCTGTGTCTCCTTGTCTTGCCGATGGAGGTGCTCGTTGTCTGAATTGCCCTCTACTGTGCCGATACTCGTGCTCGAAGACCAGCCAGTGATTCAGGCACGATTGCAATCCCTTCTCGTCAGCCGTGCTGATTTTCAATTGCTGCAGATTTGCGGAAGTGCTGAAGAAGCATTCCAGTTATTACAGTTTGTCAGGCCACAGATATTTCTGGTCGATCTTGAGCTGCCCGGCATGAACGGCGAAGACCTGATTCCGATGGTGCGCCAAAAGTACCCGGATATCAAGATTGTCGTGTTTACTGTTTTTGAAGACCACGCGCGCATCGTGCGTTTGCTCAAGTCCGGTATTCGTGGATATCTACTCAAAGATATTTCCGATGATTTGTTACTGGCTGAATTGCGGGTCATCGTTGCCGGTGGCTCGACCCTGACAGAACGCGTTGCGCAAACCCTGTTAGGTGAAATTAATCAGGTTTCGGCCAAGGAAGCATCGGTGCTGACCGAGCGCGAAACGGAGGTAATGAATCTGATCGCTTTGGGTCTCAACTACAAGGACATTGCTGAAGACCTCGAGATCAGTCCGCACACAGTGCGTAGGCACATCAATCACATATATGAAAAGCTCGAGGTAAATTCGAAGATCGAAGCGATGAATCGTGCCAGGCAGATGGGTTTGTTGGGAGATGCTTAGGTTACTTACTCGGATTCTTCACCCGGCTCGCCCACATCAGGTTAGAGCGACCAGACCACGAGCCATACCCGAACGCAAAGTTGAGGGGTTGTGCACTCTGTGCATACAGCTCGCGCAGATCCTCTTGCAGCTTATAGCGCTTCAAATCGTTCAGTTTCGCTGAGCGCGAATAAACACCGAAGAGCGAAAATTTCCATTCCTCGATCGGGAAATAATGGGCAGGAATACCGGAGTCATCCTGCAGAACGAGATCGCTTTTTTTCAGTAATTCAGTCGCGAGGTTGCGATAGGCGTCTTCGTGAAAAAGATAGATGGCGGCCTTGAGCATCAGGTTCACCTGGCCGAAGGTTGCGAAAAGTTTCCCTTCGGGTTTTTGAGTCGAAATAAAATTCGGGTCGACCTTGAGGCTCAGGTATACGAGCGTCTTGACTTCGGCATCGCCCGGTTCGCGAAAGTAAATGCGAAAGCCGGATGTGCGCGTTGCTGAATCCGTTTCTGTTCTGATGAGCCTGCCCGAATCGTCGAGCAGCACATTTTCGTATGCAACCACTTCTTTATTGAGTGTTGCCAGAAATGCCAGCAGAATCGGCGCAATGCCCGGTAGCCCCAAGTTGGTCTTCGATTTACGCAATACCGCACTGCGAAAGTAATTGCGCTTCGCAATATCCTGCATGGTGACGCGCAGTTTTTCGAGCGAACGATCGAGTTCTCCGTCAGAAAGTGTGGCAAGGTCGCCGATTTCGGCAGATGGCTGCAAGGCAACCATCAGGTATTGTTTGCAGTCAGGAAAAAATGTCATTAGGTTGGGCACATCCGCACCGCTCAGAAGATAGACTGCTGTCCGGGAAGTGGCTTTGAACTGGTTTGCGGATTTCCACTCTTCAATGTGGCTGACATGCCGGCTGAATATCTGCTCTTTGAGTTTGAGCATGTATGCCTGGTGCCGCTGGTAAAACGGTTTTTGTGTGCGTGCGTAGAATACACTTTCTGCCGGCAGCGTATGGCCCGCAAGAAATTCGGCAACCTGATATTGCTGGGCCTGTTCGCTATGCGGTGCACGCAGGCTGTCGCTGCGGCACGCGAGTGAAAAAGAGGCAACGAGCCAGAGAACTGCGGCCAGACGGGAAAGGTGCTTGGGGCGTTGCGGTATCACTCAGGCTCGCAATGAAAGAACACAGGAATAAAAAGGGGATTTAGACATGCCGTAAAGCCTCTTTGTAGACACAGCCTGCAGACAATCATGGAACCGCGTTTACACTGCCGGAGGCTAAACTTCATCGATCACGGCGTAAGTTCGTGCAAATCACGGTTCTGACATACAATATCCACAAAGCGATCGGCAATGACCGCCGCTTTGACCCGGAGCGTATCGCGCGTGTCTGCGAAAATGAAGGCGCAGACATCGTTGCCCTGCAAGAGGTCGACAATGGCGTGCCGCGTAGCGGCAACCGCAACCTGGCGGCTGACCTGGGTGAGCGGCTGGGTTACCACCACCGTTTGGGTGAGAACGTGCAGCTTAAAATCGGCGCTTATGGTAATGCGACTCTTTCGCGCTGGCCGTTCGCCGACGGGAAAAACATCGACCTGACCTGGACGATTAAAAAGAAGCGCGGTTGCCTGACCGACGTCATCAATACGCCGGCAGGTGATCTTCTGCTGATGAATTTCCATCTTGGCCTGTCGCGCATCGAGCGGCATTTCCAGATCAAGAAGATGCTCGAATCGGGAATACTGAGTCGCCACAAGTCATTGCCCGTGATTCTTTTGGGGGACAGCAATGAGCGCACGCGCTACCTCGATATCTTCATGAACTTTGCCGGCTATCGCAATGCGGCAGGCACGCTGAAACGCAAGATCAAGACCTGGCCGTCATTTGCACCGATCTGGAACCTCGACAAAATCTTCCACAACGAGAAGTGTGCAATGGTGCACTACGAAGTCGTGAAGAACCAGCTTACACGCGTCGCATCTGACCATTTGCCGGTGAAAGCGGTCTTGCGGATTCAGACCTGAGGCAGGGCTGAGGGGCTAAAACGACAACCGCGCTCCCGCGCTGAGCAGAATACCCGAATAGCTGGTGCTGCCTGCAGCCGAAGTGTTGACGGTTTGGTTCACACCATCGACGGCATAACTTTTCGTCACGAGCGCCGAACCTGGCGACGCGGTAAATCCGACTTGCGCATAGAGGGCAAATTCAGGCGCAAAGGGGAACTGTGCCCCCACTAATGCTGCGTAATAAAAACCGCCCGCCGACGAAGACGCGATGTACGTGCTGCTACCCACGGTGCCTTTGTCGTTCCAGTTAATCCAGTCTTTACCGGCGGTAAGGCGTATATAGGGCGAGATAAACGGCAACACCTCGATCTGCACTTTGCCGTCGAGCCCGAAGCGCGCAATCGTCATTTCTTCTTTCGTGTAACCCGTGGGATATTCGAGTGCGGTCTGGTTGCTGAATGCGAGAGTCGGTCCGAAGCCGATTGTGATCGCTTTGGGTAATCCAAAGGTCAGGTGACCGTAGCCAGTAAAGAGCGGCCCTGAGAAACCTGTGGTCTCTGAAGTTTTCATTCCAGGGTAAACCGCCGCCGTCAGTTTGGGATTAAAATAGCTGACGTCCGCGCCGAGCTCCAGACCGGCAGAGATGCTACCCCCGGCGAAGAGAAGTGCAGACAGAATCGACGCAAAACGCATGCCGTCTGAGACACTGATAGACCTGCTCTGTAAAGAGTTAGTTAATAACTTCATTTACAGCCTTTTTACAAAAGCAACTCCGCTGCATCGCAACACCATGGTATAAAGAAGCGGTAGTCTACCAGATCTACCCGCGCAGTTTCAAAGACTCCAATGGTGACGGCATCGGCGACCTCGCGGGCATTCGCGAAAAAATCGATTATTTTACCGAGCTCGGTATCGACACGATCTGGCTCTCGCCGATTAATTCATCGCCGATGCTTGATTTCGGTTATGATGTGTCCGATTACCGCAGCATTGACCCGATTTTCGGCAGCATGGCCGACTTCGATGCTCTGCTCGCAGAACTGCACGAACGCCGCATCAGGGTGATGCTCGATCTCGTGGTTAACCATACATCCCACCTGCACCCGTGGTTCGTCGAATCGCGGTCATCGCGCGATAATGCGAAGCGTGACTGGTATATCTGGCACGACGGGAAGGGAGGCAAGCTGCCACAGGCCGCAGGAGAGGGCGTCCATGCCCGCGGCAAAGTTCGTGGCCTCGTGCCACCAAATAACTGGCAAAGCGTGTTTGGCGGCCCGGCATGGGAATGGGACGAAGCGACCGAGAGCTATTATCACCATTCGTTTCTCAAAGAACAACCCGAACTGAACTGGCGCAACCCGCAGGTGAAGCAGGCGGTGTTTGCCGAAATGGAATTCTGGCTGAAGAAAGGCGTGGATGGTTTTCGTTTGGATGTGGTTAACCTCTACTTCAAGGACGACCAGTTTCGCGACAACCCACTGCGTCTGTGGGGCTGGAAGTACCCACGCCCTTACGAGTTCCAGACGCATATCTATGATATGTCGCGCCCCGAAATGCATCCGCTGCTGAAAGACATGCGGCAACTGCTCGACAAGTACGGCGCCGCAGCGGTCGGCGAAGTTTTGGTGGATTTTTTCAGGCGACTTAGCGCTCGCGGCGAGCTATCTCGGCGAAAACGACCAGCTGCACCTGACGTTTGATTTTACGCTGCTCTACTAAAAATGGGATGCCGCGGCCATGGCGAGCGCTGTAACTGGTTCATCGCTATGAGGGTAATTGGCCGACGGTATTCAACAACCATGACTGGTGATAGATCTCTGTATCTGCGCTGCGCAAAGAACGGCAGATGACGCTCGCGCGAAAATACTGCCGCGCTTGCTGACAGCGAAGGGCACACCGTTTCTGTATTATGGCGACGAAATTGGCATGAAGAATGCGATTTTCTCGCGCTGAACTGCGCGACCCGGTAGGCATTCGCTTCTGGCCGCTGACCGTCAGCCGCGATCCTGCACGAACGCCCATGCTGTGGGATAATTCAGCGCAAGCCGGCTTCACGACGGGCAAGCCATGGTTGCCTATTAACGATGATGGCAAAAACCTGCGCGAAATGATCTGCAACGATCTGTACAACGGCAGCGTTGTATTGCAACAGAAGCGCAGCTATGCTGGCATTGCAGAGATCGGCGGCGGTGTAACGGCTCTTGCACGGCACGGTGGCGCTGGAATCTGAATATGGCTTAACCTTTTGCGCGGCGGGAGCCACCAGCCTGTTGAGGGCAGCGCTTTCGGTTATTGACAGCGGGCGAATGGAGTAATTGCTTTTGCACAGTACTGGGCAGAATAAAGAGTAAGCCCGAGTACTTCCGGGAAAAACACCTGTGGCTGCGAAAAGAATAAACCCGAAGCCAAATATTTCTTTACGCACTAATCCGCTGCGTTTTTCATCGCGTATGCCCTGTCGTCGATGGCTGACTGGCTATGCCTGTGGAAAAGAATCCCTGCAAATCTGCTGTTGCAGAGTCTGAACCCAGCGAATGCCGCAATCGAGCAGGTTTGGGCTATGTTGGTTGAGGCTCGACCATTGAAGCATTGCCGCGAGCTCTTGCTGGCATTTGATGCTCGGGGAAATCTGGAAGAAATTCGTTCGCGCCTGAAATGAAGATCGAGATACTCGAACCGGCTATAGCCGAGTTGAGTGCGGCAGCGCAATACTATGAGGATCATGAACGCGACCTGGGAATCGAATTTCTGGCTGAATATGAAAAACTGTCTGAATCGAATTGCAAGCTTTCCGAAAGCATGGGGTTTCGCCAGCGCAAATTGTCGTAAGTGCTTGTTTAAGCGGTTTCTATGCCGTTATCTTTAGTTTCTGTTGATGAATCGATCTTGATAGTTGCCGTTATGCACCTGAGCAGAGAGCCGCTGTATTGGGCTGAGCGTATCTGATTGTTGGTGCCGTTGGTGAATTTCTGTGGACTCATACCCTGGCAAAATCTTCACCCTCCTCATTGAGGAGAGGCCCAAGGGCGGGAGGTTCCTACCCTTGCGCCAGTACCACAGCTTCGTCTGGCAATCTTCCCATCCCTGAGATTCAGACTCTTCTTCAGCGGCGGAAACTCCGCCAGCGCCTTTTCGACGCCGTGCTTCGCCAAGGTCAAGATCCATGGCAGCGTCGCGTTGGTGAGCGCATAGGTCGACGTGTGCGGATAAGCACCGGGCATGTTGGCAACGGTGTAGTGCCAGCACGCAATACGATGCACCGGGTCGTCGTGTGCGCGGCACTGTCGTCTCGGCGCAGCCGCCCTGATCGACGGAGATGTCGACAATCACCACCGGCTTCACGCGTTTTGAGCATTGCGCGCGTGATGAGCACCGGTGTGCGGCCACCCGGTACTAAAAGCGCGCCAATCACTATGTCGGCAGTCTGTATTTCGCGCTCGATATTCGCCGCGTAGTCAGCGGCAGCGTGGCGATGGCGCCCTGGTAGAGTTCGTCGATCGCGCGCAATCGTGCGGCGCTACGGTTGAGCACTACGGTCTGCGGCGCCAATACCATGAGCAACGCGGGCCGCGTTGCGCGATAACACCGGCGCGCCGAGCACGACGCAACGCGCCGTCGCAGCGCCCGTTGCACCGGTGGGCAGAACCCCTGACCGCCGAACCTCTGCAGAAAGAACACCCCATGAGCGGCGCCATGCGGCTCCGCAACTTCGCCTGCGGGTGAGTAAAGCGCAGTTCGCCGTCGACTTCAAGTGTCTCATAGGCGAACGCGGTGACGCCGGCCTTCAGTAATGCTTCTGTTTGCGCACGATCCGGTGCGAGGTGCAGATAAGTGAATAGGATCTGCCCCGCACGGAACAGGCTGTACTCAGCGGCGAGTGGCTCCTTGACTTTGACGATCAAATCTGCACGACGGAAAATTTCTTCGCGCGGTAATACATCCGCGCCGGCTTGTGCGTAGGCAGCATCATCAATGCCGCTGCCAGTGCCAGCACCCTGTTCGACGATGACCTGGTGCCCGGCGTTCACGGCTTCACGCACTCCTTCGGCGGTCATCGCCACGCGGAATTCGAGTTTTTTGATTTCTTTGGGAACGCCGATGATCATGGGCGACTAGCTCTTCAGGTATTCAGCTTGTAAAGCGGGGAAGAAACTCACCCCCTAACCCCCTCTCTTATGAAGAGAGGGGGGATTTCTGGCCGCCCCTTCTCTTTGCAAGAGAAGGGGGCCGGGGGATGAGTTACATTCGAGGCTAAACCCTGCCGGCGGTACACCCAGCCCCTGCATGAAGCGCGCCCAGTAGTTAACCTGCGCACAGGTCGCGACGATGAGCAGATATTCGCGGTCGCTGAAGTGCGAGCGCACCTCGGCCGCGGTTTTGGCGCGCACGGCTATCGGAGTGGCAGTGACTTCGCGCGCCAATTGCAGCGCCGCGCGCTCGGCCGCAGAAAGCGAGCGAATCTTCTGTGGTGAAGTCAATCTCTGTAAAGCCTCTACTTCGGCAGTGGTTAATCCGGCTTGTTCGTAGTCGGCTGCATTCATGTCATAGCAGAAGGCGCACGAGGCATTGAATGAAACCTGCAGGCGCAGCAATTTCAAGAGGCGCGGCGTCAGTCGGCCTTCGGGTTTTGTTGCACTGGCCTCGAGAATTCCCGAGGTGATGGCCACCTTGGGAGCCCATGCCATCAGGCGCGCCGGCAGCAGGCTTTTGCCTGCCGCCCGGTCGGCGATCCAGATGAGAGAGCGCATCAGAAGACCGACACGCGGCGCTGAGATGAATGCAGTTGCCTTCACGGTTTCAAAGTTACGTGGCCCTCAGTTTTCCTGGCTGGTCTAAGCGGCCAGACAAGTTGCCGCCAGAAACTTCCCGGGAAAAGCGGTTCATTGGCGAGACCAATTTGTTCAGGCGGCTGCGCCGGATTGTACGCAGTTCTGAATATCCAATCCCAAAGACTGAGTGAGATCGCGTAGTTCACGCCATAGCGGCTGGGCAGCTTCTTTGCATGGTGCCAGAGATGCAGTTCGGATGTATTAAAGATATATTTCAGAAATCCCCATGGCAGCCTGAGGTTCGCGTGGTTGAGGTGGCCGATCGTGAGCGACACGGCATAGATAATAAAAACATCTGCAGCGTTGCTGCCGATCAGCAAAAAAACCGAATATTCAGGCACGCGGTAGATAATATTTTCAGCCCAATGGTAACGCAGATGCACTGGAAAACTCATCACCTCGGAACTGTGGTGAACCTCATGCAGCTTCCACAGGAAAGGAACACGGTGCAGAATGACGTGGATATTCCACTGTAAAAAATCCCGGATCAAAAAAAGCAGTATCACTTGCGCGTAGCCCGGTAATGCTTGCAGTGAAATGATGCCCCGTACGCCCTGCACGAACGTGGCCTGTTCGACGCCGTTCGCGACTACCGCACTCAAGGTGGCATAACCGAGCAAAGGAAACAGGAACATATTGAAAAACATGTAGAAAATGTCCTGGCCAAGTTCGGGTCTGTTAACCCGCTGCTGCCGTCGCCAGGGGAAGAGCAGTTCGAGCGCAAAAACGATGACTGAGGCAGTCACCAGCAGCCAGAAAAAATTACCCCAGCCGGGGTGTGTTATCTGTTGCAGCAGGCTTTGCCAGCCGGCGGTAAAATGATTGAAATATTGTTCCATCAGAATTATTTCTTCATCCCCCCGCTTAGCGGGGGGATGAAAAATTACTTCAGGCTCATCAGGTTCATGTGGTTGATGCCGTTTTCGACATTCTCAAAACCTGCTGACAACAGCACACGCTGGGCTGAGCTCGAACGCATGCCCGACGCGCAGTAGACGATCACCGGCTGGTCTTTTTTGCCGATGCTGTTTACTTTGGCCGAAAGTTCGTCGAGCGGTATATTGATTGCGCCTGGAAAGCTTCCACCGGCGAATTCGCCCTTGCTGCGCACGTCGATCACCTTCGCCCCGTTCTGTAACATCTCTTTCAGTTTCACTTTGTTTCCTCCCATTTTGATTTTCTTGTAAATAAAGTATGCCGTGAACAGGCCTGCGCCTGCCACGAGCATCATTTGTTGGTCTGTCATCTTAACTCCATTTTCCTTGTTGGGCGGCCACTGCGAGCCAGCCGCCCGTAATATTGAAGACATCTTTGAAGCCCGACTGCTTCAGAATGCGCTGCGCAATATAGCTACGCTGGCCTGACTGGCACAGCAATGCCACGGGTTTACCCTTCGGGATTTGTGCGAGATTTTCGCGGATGAGATCGACGGCGATCTGCTGCTCGGTTTCGAGCGGAAATGTTTTGATTTCTCCCGGGCTGCGCACATCGATGACTACATAGTCGCCGCGCTTTGCCAGAAGTTCAGCCGCCGAAATAACCGGCGACAGGCCTGAATGGTGGTTCATTGCCTGGAACGCCGCCATGTTCACAGGGTCATTCGCCGATGAATAGGGTGGTGCATAGGACAGATCGAGGCCCGCCAGGTCGTAAATGGTAAGCCAACCTACGATTGCGGTGGCAATCACGTCTATGCGCTTCTCCGTGCCTTCGGGGCCAAAGGCCTGAGCCCCCAGCACGCGGCCATCGGCGGGAGAAAAGAGCAGTTTAAGCGCGATCCGTTCAGCGTTCGGATAGTAGCCGGCATGGTTGTTGGTATGCACGACGACCGACTGCGCTGCGATGCTGTTTTGCTTCGCAGCTTTTTCTGTCAGCCCGGTGAATGCCAGTGTCTTATCGAAAATCTTTATGACCGCCGAGCCCAATGCCCCGCGGTAACGACAACGGTTGCCATTGAGCGCATTTTCTGCTGCGAGGCGACCCTGGCGGTTGGCCGGGCCGGCGAGCGGAATGCGCGTCGAGGTATGAGTGATACGGTTCTGTATCTCAGCCATATCGCCGACCACGTAGACATCCTGATCGGAGCTCTGCATGAAGTCGTTGACCACGACGCCGCCGGTTTTGCCGATTTCGAGGCCCATCTGTTTTGCGAGACTCGTCTCGGGCCGCACACCCGCAGCAAACACGACAAAGTCTGCATTGAGTGTCGAAGCATCGGACAAGGTTAACAATCCGCCTTTGGCCGCCGATTGTATCGTCGTCTGCGTGCGTACCTTGATTTCATGTGCCTCAAGCTCGCGCTTTGCCAGGTTAGAAAATTCAGAGTCGAGGTTGGGCATCACACCCGGTGCGAACTCGACCAGCGTGACTTCAAAGTTTTTGTGGCGCAATGCCTCTGCGACTTCGATGCCGATGAAGCCACCACCCACGACCGCGACATGCTTGTGCTCGGCCCGCGCCATCTGTGCAATGATTGCATCCATGTCTTCGACCCAGCGCAACGAGAAATGCGGAATGTTCTCAAGACCTTCTACAGCGGGCTTCATCGGGTCGCCGCCCTGCGACAGAATCAGTTTATCATAGGCCATCTGGTGCGTTTCACTTCCCTGAGTATAAGTGACCATCTTTGCCGCGCGGTCAACCTGCGTCACCTTCGTGTTGACGATCGCTTTGATGCGGTAACGGTTCCACAGCTCTTGCGGTGTTTTTAACAGCAGCGCATCGCGTTTCGGAATGTCGCCTCCGATGTGGTACGGTAGGCCGCAGTTTGCAAACGAGATATTGCCGCTACCCTCGATCAGGGTGATTTCGGCGCTTTCATCGAGGCGCCTCGCGCGCGCTGCGGCGGTTGCCCCGCCGGCGACACCGCCCACGATCACGAGTTTGGTCTTATTCGATTCAGACATATTTATCTCCATCCGAGCATTGCGCCCATTGCTGCACCGTAGATGATCGAAGGTACCGGGCGCGAAGTGATTGCACATGCGCCGGTTGAGCAGCCGATCAGCCGGTAGTAAAGGTAGCCCACCACGGCGCCACCGCCAATATACATGATTAATTGCACTGGATTTGCCATATTTTCCTCTTTTTCCTTACATTGTAAAAGTCGCGCGTATCACCGACTGCAGATTGTCCTGGATTTCAACGGGACTCTTCTTTTGATGCACACATTCAGCAAGGTGGATTTCCAAATAAGCCTCGGCGACTTTCCATAGCGCGTTTTTAGCCGCTTTGATCTGCTGAATATCTGCCAAACAATCAGACTCTGCAGCAGCTAAGCGTTTCTGCAGGCCCTGTAGCTGGCCGATTACCCGGCTCAGCCGCAGTTGCAGCTTTTCACGGGCTTCTTTGGTGCTTTCTACTGCCATACTGGGTATAGTATAATACTTGCCGTCCGGCGACAACTTTTTTATATTACCGCCACAGCAGATAGATCATCGGCAGAATCAGGTCAGCAATGGGCCAGACCGATTTTCCTGGTGGGCTGCACTTAAAAGGAGAATTAAAATGAAAAAGGTATTTATGATGATCGCGGTAATTACAGTCACCGGTTATTGCGGAAAAGATATAGGCATGAGCGCGTCTGCAACGAGCGCACCAGCGGTGGTGCCTGACGCGGGAAATAATCTCAAGGCATTGCTCGACGGCAAAGCACTGGTCGTCGACGTAGGCGCACCCCGGTGAGTTTGCCTCAGGCCATCATCCACGTGCGGTGAATGTTCCCATCGACCAGGTACAGTCGCGCATGGCTGAATTTGGCGATAAAAAGAAACCCGTAGTTGTCTATTGCGCTTCAGGAATTCGCAGTGGGCGCGCAAAAGGGATGCTCGAAGCGGCTGGTTACACCTCTGTTACAAACGGCGGCGGATTTAACGACCTGCCCAAATAATATTCTCCCATTGCCGGCCCTTGGGCCGGTAATGCTGGCCGAATAGCTGTTTACATCACGGCCTCGCCGTGTCTTTTGCATCTGCGGGTTGCACGCTTGAAAAAACTCCCCTGATATTCTTTCTGTTACTGGTCACCGCCTGCGGTGGCGATGACGGCGTTGATCCTTCGAAGCTGACTGCCGGCAACCCAGCCGAAGTTTATGGTGCAGAAGACATCAGGGCCAAGGGCTCGCTGAGTGAAAATCTTCCGGCGAATATATCAATTTCGGCATTACCCTCAGGGATGAGCCTGAAAATTGAGGGCCATGTATGCACCCTTCATTGCGTACCTCGGCGAACAGATGAAGCTCAAAATTCGCTTCATGGTGGCGCAGGAATACCAGGAACTACTGAACGACCTGAAACGCGGCATCGTACACATTGCAGCCTTTTTCCGGGTCTTTACGCCGATGCGCTCGATGCGGGAATCGAAGGCTATGCAGACTATGTCGCCTCGACGAGAACGACGGAAACTCCTACTACCGGGGTGTGATCGCCGGCAAACAATATAAAGACCGCAAGCCTCAGGAACCAGCTGTTCGCATTTGTCGAGAAGGGCTCAAGCTCGGGCTATAAGTTTCCTCGCACTGTTTCTGCAGCGCAATATCGATCCTTACCGCTATTTTTTCTCACGTCTACTACCTTGGTTCGCACGCCAACGTCGTTGAATCTGTGGCGACGGGAAAGCTGGCGCAGCGCCAGCTGGGATGGTTATCTCGAACAGCAGATGGGAAAAACCGGAGAAGGTGAACATCATCCTTAAGACCGACCAGATTCCCTACGATGCGATTGTCGTTTCGCGCAAAAAGGCGCGGCATTTGCGCGGCAATTGCGTGCCGAGCTTTTGCGTATCAATAAAACTTCCAAAACCAAAGACGGGCGACCTGTTCTAGACAAGGGTCTCGGCTTCCCATATTCGGGCTATGTGGTGCATTCGCCTGCCATCTATTCTGTGGTGCGGCAGACTGGTCAGCTAATCAAGGGTTACAAACCACCTGCGGAGAGCAATGTTAAGCGCTGTGCTCAGGGACTCTCGTAATCCGGTTGCTGCAAAGTCTTGAAAAGAAGAAAATCCTTCCCGACTCTGTTTATCAGCGCATCAAAGAAAATTCCTCGCAGGCAAGATTAATTTCATTATTTTGTTTTCTGCGGTGCCGATGCTGCTGTTGATTTCGGCGCTGTTTCTCTTCCTGTATTTCAACTCGCGCCAGATCGATGCCACTCTGGTGCAAAAGATGATCGCGGCGCGCAACGCGTACAACTATTATGAACGCACGACTTCGTCTATGGCAAGATGCTCGCAGAAAATCCCTTCATTAAGAAAGAACTCATATCTGAGATGATCAATGTTGGACCAATATTGCGGTGGCGAACCAGGTAGCGTCGAGCGTCTATCTCAACCGCATCACCGTCTATGATAAAAAGGGCGTGGTGATCGTCAAGAGCCACAAAACATCTGAATTTGGCGAAGAAGAATTCAAAAAAGAACATGTCGCCAATGCACTCAGGAAAGGTGAAAACACGGCAAACCTGCTTCTGATAATGGTGAGCTGGTATTGCAGAACACGGTGCCCGTGTATTTTGACAGCGAAATTGTCGGCGCGATCACGACCGGATATGTGCTCGGCCATAACTTTGCCAAATCGTTATCAGATCTGACGCAGTCGGGCGTGTTTTTGTCCTGAACGGGCGCATCATTTCCGATTCGTTTTTTGCGAAACCGCCGGAAAAGACCGACACGCAATACGAAGATGAAAACCGCGACTACACAATCTCACGAAAAATTCCCGTGAAGCACGCTAATGGCAGTATTTCCAACGTGCGGCACGAATTCCGTTATATCCCGATCGTCACCAAAACCCGGCAGCGCCGAGATCACCCGCGCCGGTCTCGCTGTCGCCGTTAAAGCCACCGTTTTCGCGCATGCTGATGTTTTCCTGTTCTGGGGCACGTTTTTGCTCAGCATCTCGATTATCTTTCTCGGTATCATTCTCGCATTTAAGATCGGGCATAATATCGCTGGCTACGCCGGATTAATTTCGTCGGCAATGTTTGAATTCCGGGGCGGAGAACTGGCTGTGCGCGTGAAAAAACAGTCGGCCGACGAGCTGGGCTCGGTTGCAAGGGGGTTCAACCAACTGGCAGAGGATCTGCAGAAGAAGATCAATGAAATCCGCGAAGCCAATGAGAATCTCGAGCTAAAAGTAGAGCAGCGCACCGAAGCTCTGAATACCGCGCTTGCCGATGTCATGCAACTCAAGGAGATGCAGGAAGGCGACTACCTGCTGATGTCGCTGCTGGTGCAGCCACTCGTTGTTTCAGAATGCAATACCATGAATGTACACGCGCGTTTCCTGATGCGCCAAAAGAAAACCTACAGCTTTCGCGGAAAATCCGGCGACATAGGTGGCGATTTCTGTCTGTTGACGACGCTGAAATTCCTCGAACACCCGGGGGAATGGTTGTTCTTCTTCAACGGTGATGCGATGGGCAAGTCGAGCCAGGGGGCCTCGGGCGCGCTGATCTGTGGTGTCACGCTGCACTCGATTCTCGGCCGCACGGGCAAACACCAGGAAATCAAGCTCGAACCGCAGCAGTATCTCTACCGCATGTACCGCGAGTTACACAGCATATTTGTTTTGTTCGATGGATCTATGCTGATGTCGGCGGCGTTTGGGCTTGTGCATTCACAAACGGGAATAACTTTTTACATGAACTGTGAACATCCGTGGAGTATACTCTACCGGGATGGCTGGGCTGATTTTATCGAAAATGAACTCATGATACGCAAACTCGGCATGCCCGACGACAAGCGGCAGATCAGCATCCGCAAGCTCGAACTTAAGAACGGCGATACGCTGGTTTTGGGCTCAGACGGTCGCGATGATCTGGAAATCGACGGCAACATCGACGCCGACGAGTCGCGCTTTTTGCGCATTGTCGAACAGACGCAGGCTAACATTGAGCTCATGCCGCAGAAGCTGAGCGAACAGGGAAAACTCAGCGATGATCTTTCGCTCATCAGCATTGCCTATAAAGGTAAATCAAATTAAGTGCAGTCAAATCTTCCCGTCGCCCAATGTTTAGCTGAGCTCAAAACTTCGCTGGCTAGTGCGCCAGCAGCCATTCTGACGGCTGATACCGGGTCGGGCAAAACCACCTGGCTGCCGCTGCAATTATTGTCAGAGCCGTGGCTTGCGGGCAAAAAGATCATTATGCTCGAACCGCGTCGAGTCGCCGCCCGTGCCGCTGCTGCCCGGCTCGCATTTCATCTCGGTGAAACACCCGGCAAGACTGTCGGCTATTCGGTGCGCTTTGAAAGCAAGACCAGCAAAGATACCCGCATCGAAGTCGTCACCGAAGGTATTCTGGCACGCCGCATCGTTGGTGACCCGGAGCTCGCCGGTGTCGGTCTGGTTATCTTTGACGAATTCCACGAGCGGCATGTTGAAACCGATCTTGCGCTCGCGCTCACACTCGAATGCAACAAGGTATTCCGTTCCGACCTTAAACTGCTTGTGATGTCGGCCACGATCGACACAACCGCGATTGGCAATTTTCTGAACAGGGCGCTTTCGCCTGAAGGCAAGAGCGAGATCCCGATTGTTACCTCCGCGGGAACAAATTTTCCCGTTGAGATCAAATACCATAACGAACAGATTGAACAGGGCAATCGTGCGATGGCCCTGGCCTGCGCGCGCAAGGCGATCGATGTACACGCAAAGCACAAGGGGGATTTACTCGTCTTCTTACCTGGCACCGCCGAGATCTTTATGGCCACTGAGTTTATCGAAGACCGGAATTTAGCGCAGACAAAAGTACTGCCTCTCTATGGTGAGCTCACCGCCGCCGAGCAGGACAAAGTACTCGCACCACCGCGGCAAAACGAACGCCGCATCATTGTTGCGACCCCGATTGCCGAATCGAGTCTCACCGTCGAAGGATTGACCGTCGTCATCGACAGCGGTCTTGTCAGGCAACCTGCTCTCGATATTGGCACCGGCATTTCATTTCTCGAAACGGTACCCATCACCCAGGATTCTGCGGTGCAGCGCGCAGGCCGCGCAGGCAGGCTGGGCCCTGGCACGTGCTACCGCATGTACACCGAAGCCGATTTCCGCAGGCGTCCCAAAACCCGGGCACCCGAAATTCTGCGCACTGATCTGGCCGAGGCGTCGCTCAGAACTCTCGCTTTCGGTTCGCCGCTAAAGACATTGTTGCTGCCTGACATGCCTTCGGCAGCCGCTTTGTCGCAGGCAGAAAAGCTGCTGCGCGATCTCGGCTGCCTTGATATTCAGGGCAAACTCACCGAAACCGGAAAAAAAGCCTCGGCGCTGCCTTTGCCACCACGCCTCGCTGTAATGTTAGCCGCCGCGCCATCGAAAGAGACAGCGCTCCTCGCGGCAATGCTCTCAGAGCGCGATGCGATGCGCGTGACGGGTCCCATGGCTACCGATCTCGAAATCCGTTTCCAGTCATTGCAGAAGTTCATTGAGACCGGTGATTTGCCGCAAGGCGCCGACCGGCGCGGATTGAGTGCGATAGAGAAGGTGTTCAACCAGTTGTTGCCGAAGCAAACCGCATCGCCGCAGGTGATGCGGTTTGCTTCGGCGCTTCTCTTCGCTTACCCCGACCGTGCGGCCATCAGACGCGAAAATGGTTCGTTTCTGATGCGCAACGGTCGGGGTGTTTACACCGATAAATCCGACTGGCTTGCCGAATCAGAATTTATCATTGCCGTCGATGTTTCAGGTGCGGAAAAAAATGCCAAACTCAGATTGGGTCTCTCCGTCTCGCGGCAAGAAGTGCTGGCACACTTTCAGAATGATATCTCCACACGGCACGAAATCCGCGAGGTAAATGGCAAGCCGCGTGCCTATGAACTTACCTGCCTCGATGCGATCGTGCTGGCAGAAAAAGAAACCCCATTGCCTGAGGGTTTCGCAGAAAAACTGGTGGTGCAGAAAATACGCGAGGCCGGCCTTGCGCCGCTGTTTAGTGACGAAGCAATTTCTTTTCGTGCACGAGCAGAATTGCTGCGCGGCTGGGGGCATGACTTGCCGTCTTTTGCAGAGGCTGATCTCGCCGCCACGCTCGAAGACTGGCTTTCCCCGTTTGTGCAAGGCGTCAAATCGCTGCAGGATATTTCGGCCACTGTGGTGTTGCAGGCGCTGGAAGCCCGTCTGTCTTATCCGCAGCAGAAACTCTTAGAAGAGAAATTGCCGTCGCGCCTGATTGTGCCGAGCGGTTCTTCACACCGCATTCATTACCATGAGGGTAAGGCTGTGGTTAGCGTCCGCATACAAGAGGTGTTTGGTCTCGATGTGCATCCTGTGCTGGCAGATGGCCGGCTGCCGTTGACATTCGAGCTGTTATCACCCGGCAAGCAACCGATTGCGACGACGCTCAATCTGCCCGCATTCTGGAAATCCACTTATGCAGAAGTACGCAAGGAGATGCGTGGTCGATATCCGAAGCACTTTTGGCCTGAAGACCCATTGTCGATGCAGGGTACAACCGGGACAAAAAAGGCTTTCGACCGAAAGAAGAATAGCTAAGGGCACTTCTTTCGGTCTGCACACCTATTTCTTGCAAGCTGCAGTGATGCTTTCCCCGGCCTTTGCAGCCTCTTTTCGCTGGCCTTCAGAGGGTTGTACGACATCAAAGAAAGATTTCATGTAGCGAACTTTTTCTTCGTACTCCCTCACGCACGCGGAATATTCCTCTGCTTTATGATCTTTCTGTCCTTTAATCTGGTCACACTTGCACTGCTGTACCGCTGTGTCTGCGAAGTGCTTCTTTGCTGTTTCCATCTCTTTGGCGGACATGCCGCAGGCGCTCAGGCCCAATGCAGCGAGTGATACGATAATTAATTTTTGCATTCTGACTCCTTGAATCGTGAAATCATTTTCGAAAGGCAGTTGATTGAATCTGTGATTCAAGGCAAAGCAATTATCAGGCAAAGGTCTTGATCAACTTCACCTGCGCTTCGCGCTTTTCTTCGGCATTTTTCCGCCATGGTGAATGCGCTCGCCGGCAATCTTGCGCACCTGCTTGGCAAATGCCGGAAACCGCTGCAATACCATCTGGAAGCTGTCTTTATCGAGTGTGTAAAGATCGCAGTAGTCGATTGCTTTCACGCTCGCGTTACGCGGTGAATCCATCAACAGCGCAATTTCGCCGAAATAGCCACCCTCGCTGATTGAAGCGAAAACCTGCCCCGATTTTTCCGATAATATTTTGACGGAACCACGGCTGATGAAGTACATGTTGTGGCCGATTTCGCCTTCGCGGAACACATAGTCGCCGGGCGTGAACATAGCAGGCGTCAGCTTCATCACAATTTCTTTGATGAAGGCGTCAGTGGCACCCTTGAAGATAGGCACCTTCTCGATCACGTCCGCGTGGATGTGCATTGCGAGTTCTTTTTGCAACGCGCTCGGCAGATCGTGCAAGATCAGGTTTTCATCGTAACCGCGCCGGCTTTCCCACATGTATTTGTAATAGCGCCGCAGCTTTTGCCTGAGCGCCGTGGGAATATCCCGGTATTCCATGTAAAGGTTCAGCCGGTTAATCTTTTCCTGGTACTTCGAGCGTGCGATGTCGAGGTTCGCGAGAAGACTGGCAATGTTACCGATCATGTAGCCAAACATGCCGACGCCGATAATTTCCACAACAATCGTATACGCGATCTGCGGTACGTTCATTGGAGTGATGTCGCCGTAGCCGATTGTGGCAAAGGTCGTGATCACCCAATAGAATGCGCGCAGGTAGTTTTCCGCGGCGTTATATTCCGGTTTGATATTGCCGAGCACGATCCAGCCGCAGGCTGCCCAGTGCGCAACCATCAGCATCCACAGCACAAGAATGCCGAGGCGCATCATGCTCGGATTTAAGAAATCCGCGTGCCGCCAGCGGTTCACGAGTTCTTTCAGGTGCAAAAGACGCACGAGCCGCACAAGGCGCAGTGCCGGGGCGAGATCGATGGTATGACCGTGCACCATGACCAGTATTTGCCCCGAAATCAGGTCGAGCGGAAACAGCGAAACCAGGTCAAGCGCGAACCAGGTTTTGAAATAGTGGCGGCGGATCTGTCGTTTATCAGAAACCAGTTCGCCGCGTTCGTAATAGGCCGTGCGGAAGCTGAGGATCATATCTGCGGCAAAAATTGCCGTTAAAAACAAGCCTGAGTATAGAACGAACAACTTGCTATTGAGCGTATAAACCAGCTCCAGAGGGCCGAGTATGGCGAGCGTGAGGGTAACCACAAAAAGCAGAAAATCCCACGCGCTGCGCGCGCGTGAATCGGGGGCGAAAACACCGGAAAAGTTCATATGCAGTGCCTCCGGCTGATCGCAGAATACAATACGGCGTAAAGCAAGTTAGCTGGCGTATTTTTAATATGGATTCTTGTTGTCGCACAACTCCGCGAATTGAGTCGTCAGCTGATTCCCGCAGCATTGTTTGGTGGTTAAGTAGCTTTGAAGCCGGTTGAAATCACATCTTTGCGCGTCACGGCGCAGACCATTGGTTCGCGCGAACCGCGCAGTGTGGCTGAGGTCGTCTCTCAACTCTGTGCGATGCAGGCGCAGGATTTACCGATGTGCAAATGGGCGATTGGTTTGCGTTCCCTTGGGCTGACCGAAAAAGCCGTCGATCAGGCCATTGAGCGCGGCGACGCCATTCGCACGCATGCATTGCGCCCGACATGGCATATGTTGGCGAACGCCGACGTCGACTGGATTCTGAAACTCACTGCGCCGCAGATTTTGACCCAGATGCGCTCGCGGCATAAACAGCTCGGCTTGGATGAAAAGCTCATCACACAATGCAAAAAAGCCATAGAGAAGGATTTTCGCGTTGCTGCCTCACGCACACGGACAGAGCTTATTACTGCGCTGAAAGCTGCTAAAATCACTCTTGCGGCCGAATGCTACTCTCATATTCTGCTCCGTTGCGAACTGGATCGGTTAATCTGCAGCGGCCCGGTGCAGGGCTCAGATACCACCTATGCGCTCTATGGGCGGCGCATTCGCAAGACAGAAAATCTGCCACGCGAAGAAGCCCTTGCGCGTCTGGCGGAGCGCTATTTCGCAGGCCATGGTCCCGCAACGCTCGGGGATTTTATCTGGTGGTCGGGTTTGAAAATTTCAGACGCTCGCCTGGGTTTGGCCGCCGCGGCGAATAGCCTGAGAAAAATCGCGGCCAAAGAAACTACATGGTATCTTTCGCAGCACAGGGGCAAATCCGCCGCTGACAACTCTGCGTTTTTACTACCGGCTTTTGACGAGTTTATTATCGGTTACGCAGACAGATCAGCGGCCTTGCCCGCTGGGCTTGCGAAGAATGTGATTTCCTCGAATGGAATTTTCCGCGCAGTCATTCTGCACAAAGGGCAGGTGCGGGGTCTGTGGAAAAAAGACATCAGCCGCGGGGTATTATCGGTCATGCCCGATTTTTTCGCTGATATACCAAATGGGCTAACGGGAAAAGTGAAGCACGCGACAATGTCTCTCGCGGCTTTTTACGGTCTGTCACCCGAAAAAAGCTGATTGCGATCAGACGTGCACAACCACCGAAGCGGTGGCCTTTTTGGGCAGGTGCGGGTTTTTCGCCCACAAGTTTTTCAGAAACGATTCTTTATCTTTCTCGGGCAAAAGCACATCGAAAATTTTGCCGGTTTCGGCGACGACGACATGGTCATGCTCTTCGGTATTCGAATCGTAGAGCAGCACGTCGCTGCGCGCCTGCAGCGTCTTCAGCAGACCGTGCTCCACGAACAGATTTAATACGTTGAAAACCGTGGCACGAGAGACTCGGGGAAAATCCGCATTGACTTCTTTGAAAATTTCTTCAGCGGTAAAATGCCGGTGGGAGCCAAGTACGTGCCTCGCGATTTCGAGCTTCTGCAGCGACACCCGCAGGCCACGTTCTTTGAGAAACTGGGCAATGTCTGCGGGCTTATTCATGGCTGATCTCTGTGTCTAATATAGCTCTATTTTTAGAAGCTGTCTATTTTTAGATTGGGGACCTCGCATGCGCTGCGCCCTTTTTCATGCCGTCGTACAGCTGGGATCTGTTGTCCGGGTAATAGAGTTGCAAATCTGAAGCGTGCACCCGTGTGGTGCGGATATTTATTCATGAAAACAATCCGATCATTTCTGCTCCTGTTACTTTGCGCCTCTGGGACAATACCGCTCGGCGCGGACGGTATCGACCGTATTTTTCATTTTGATAATGACTGGGTACTTAAGATCGATCTGAAAAAATTCAGCATCCAGAAAAATGACTATGTCTATGAAAGATCGTTCCGCAACGTCTATGCATTCAGTGATAACGGACTGATCGTTTCTGTTTTTGTCGAACCTGCCGCACAGGCGGGCGATAGCACCGTTGCCCGCCGGTATTACACTGAAAAACTGAGCCAGAGTCCGCTCGTAAAAACTCAGGAGAAGACGTCTGAAAAAGGCGACGCGGCGTTCTACGAATATTTTGTACCCAAATTCCGCGATCAGGAGATAAACCAGCAGCACCTGAACATGTATGTCGCGCGCGATAACCTGTGGATCGACATCCATATCTCGAAAGTCAACTATTCGCATGCCGACCGTGCGCTGTTCGACGCAGTTATTCAATCTGTTAAGATCGAACCCAAGTCGGCCTTTGATTATTTTGCCGCGGGTTCATATATGTACCGGGATAAAAAATACACGAACGCGGCAAAATACTATTCGTCGGCGCTCGATCTCGAAGCGCGAAAACGCACGCTGGACAAAGAAGCCTGGTATGCTCTGATCGATCATCTTGGGATTTCATTGGTGCTCGCAGGCGATTCCGCAAAGGCCAAGGAGGTGTTTTTGTATGGCATAAAGAAAACTCCAGACTATGCACTATTCTATTACAACCTCGCCTGCACATACGGAGAAGAGAGCGACGCTGCCAACGCTGCCAGGTACCTGAAACAGGCAAAAGCCGTCGCAAAAAAGACCGGCCAGAAACTGCCCGACCCAAAGACAGACTCTTCATTCGATAAAGTTCGCGATATGAAAGAATTCAGTACAGCTTTGGAATAGACCAGCGATATAACGTGATGTTTGCAAAGAAAAAAGCCGTCGCCAATTTTTGTATTAGCCTGGCTGTGGCGCTGTGTGCAGGTATGGGCTGGTTGTTGGCCATTTCGCCCGGGGAAGGCGATGTGCGCGCAGTACGCCGCCACGTCGAATTCCTCGCGGCAATACAGCCAGCGCGCAACCACAGGAACTTGCTGTCGCTCGAAGCTGCGGTGAAATACATCACCCGTGAACTAAAACCGTTTACGAAGAAGATCCGCCTTGAAGAATTTAAAGTCAAAGAGCGCACTTACCAGAACGTGATCGCGAATCTCGGCCCCAGTGACGCTGACACGATTGTACTCGGTGCGCACTACGATGTCTGCGGCGATCAGCCCGGCGCCGACGACAATGCGAGCGGTGTCGCAGGCCTCTTGCTCATTACGAAGTACCTGGCGGCCAATCAGGCGACGCTCAAAAATAATTTTGAAATTGTCTTCTACAGTCTTGAAGAGCCGCCGTACTTTCGCACGGAATTCATGGGCAGCGCGGTGCATGCCGCAAATCTCAAAAAGCGGAGCGCCCGCGTGAAATATATGATTTCGCTGGAGACGATTGGTTATTACTCCGACGCGAAGGGGTCGCAGTCTTATCCTTTTCCGCTGGGGCTCATTTATCCAAGTACGGGTGATTTCATCGCAATGGTGGGACGCAGCAGCGATTCTCCATTGATAGATTATTTGAAAGGCGGATTTAGCAAGGCAACGAACCTGAAACTCATTTCGCTCGCTGCCCCGTCGGTGGTCACCGGCATCGATTTTTCAGACCATCTGAATTACTGGAAACAGGGCTGGCCTGCAGTGATGGTGACCGACACTGCGTTCATGCGCAACGAAAACTACCACGAACAGACAGACACGCCTGGTACACTCGACTATGCGAAAATAGTGGAAGTGGCGCGCGGGGTCTATGGTGGGGTCATGAGGTAGAATTATGCAAATGGCTAGGTCGTTTTTTTGTTCGCAAGGGTTGCAATATTGCCGACGCGTGCTGCTAGTTGCCGCAGCTCTTGGATTTCTTTTGCAGCCACTTGCGGCAACAGATATTTACAAGATAATAAAAGGTGGTTCATTAGATGAATTGCGGCAGGCGCTGGACTCGGGTCTAGATATCGAGGCTGACCAGGGCAAAGGTACTCCGCTTCTGTATGCGGCGTATGTCGGTCGGCAGGACAAGGTTAAACTGTTGCTGGAACGTGGCGCGAACATCAACGCCCGACGCAGCGATGGACGCACTGCGCTGCATATGGCTGCCAACCGAAGCAACCGTAACATGGTTGAATTGCTGCTGAACGCCGGGGCAGCACCCGACCTTTCGGATGCCGTGGGCAATACTCCCCTCATCGTCGCCTGTTCAAATTTCGACATTCAGGTGGTTGCGGCGATTTTGAAAGCTAAGGTGAATGTCAATCATAAGGGACAATATGGCGCAACGCCGCTCATTAAGGCTGCCGAAAAAGGCAAAGTGGAAATTGTCCAAATGCTTCTCGAGAAAGGAGCGGATATTTCAATACGCGAAGATTTTTACCATCGCAATGCGCTAGAGACGGCGGAATTTTTTAAGCATTTCCACGCAAGCCAGCTGATTCGCGATTTTGCGGCTGGTCGCTGACAAGCTAGCAGAGAATAAGCAAATAAAGATCTTTTTATCTATTTAATTGACACGACGGTTCCGCCGTCAAAAATCGCTCCATGAACGGCGGAGAAATTGCCGCGCGCGTGATTGCCGCGCACGGCGTGGATGCACTTTTTACTCTCATCGGCGGCCACGTGTCGCCGATTCTGGTAGAAAGTAAACGCCGCGGCATTCGTGTCGTCGACACGCGCCATGAAGTGAATGCGGTTTTTGCAGCCGATGCATGGGCGCGCCTGAAGGGCATTCCGGGCGTCGCAGTGGTCACCGCGGGGCCCGGTGTTACCAACACGATCACCGCAATGCGCAATGCACTCATGGCGCAGTCGCCGCTGGTGCTGATTGGTGGTGCAACTGCCACCGCACTGAGAGGCCGTGGTTCACTGCAAGACATCGACCAGATTAAACTCATTCGTTCGAATGTGAAGAAGGCGTATCGTGTGAGTCGCGTGAAAGACATCGCGCCCTCGCTCAACAAGGCGTTTGCCGTTGCGCAGAGTGGCGTGCCTGGCCCGGTCTTTGTTGAGCTGCCGGTCGATCTGCTCTACGACGAGAAGATTGTGCGTGAATGGTATGGTGAATCAATGCCGAAGGGCAATAGCCTCTCAGCGCGCGCGATACGCGCCTATCTTAAATTCCATGTCAATCGCCTGTTTGGCGGATTAAAAAATCTGCAGATTCCAGCGCCCGCGGCGGTGCCCGAACCCTTTATTTCTGAAAATCTCGTGGAACGCCTCGCGAAGGCTCTCGCGAAATCAGAGAGACCCTTGCTGCTTGTCGGCAGCCAAACCCTTGTGCGTTCTCAGCAGGCCCCGAAGATACGCAGCGCAATCGAGAGCCTTGCAGTGCCGGTCTATTTGTCCGGTATGGCACGCGGCCTGTTGGGCGAAAAGAATCCGCTGCAGTTCAGGCAGAAGCGCAAAGAAGCACTGCGCGAAGCCGACCTGATTATTCTGCTCGGTGTGCCAGCCGACTTTCGCCTCAACTATGGCGCGCACATCAGCCGCCGCGCATACCATATTAATGTGAATCTAGACTCGAAAGACCTCAGGAAAAATAAGCGACCTAATCTTGCTGCGCGCGTCGACCCCGGTACTCTGCTGATGAAGCTCGCGGAAAAAGGCGTGCGCGCCGACAGTGGCCGCCTGAGCGCGTGGAAACAGACTCTCGCCGAACGCGAAAAATCGCGCGAAGGGGAAATCGCGAAGCAGGCTTCTGAAAAAATGAAGCTCATCAACCCTGTGGAATTCTTTGTCAAAGCGGCGGATGTGTTGGCGAAGAAGACAATCCTCGTTGCTGACGGCGGCGATTTTGTGGCGACCGGTGCTTACATTGTGCGCCCCGGCGGGCCTTTGACCTGGCTTGACCCCGGCGTGTTTGGCACACTCGGCGTGGGCGCCGGTTTTGCGCTGGGAGCGAAGGTTGCCCGGCCCGATCACGAGGTCATTATTCTCTATGGCGACGGTTCGGCGGGTTACAGTATCATGGAGTTCGATACCTTCGCGCGCCACAAATTAGCTGTGGGCGCAATTATCGGCAATGACGCCTGCTGGACACAGATCTACCGCGACCAGAAAGAGTTTCTGAAAGATGATGTTGCCTGCATGCTAGAGTATTCGCACTACGATGAGGTTGCAAAGACCTTCGGCGGCGCGGGCAGCACAATTTCGAAACCGGCGCAGATTAAGACCGGTCTCGCGGCTCTCAAGAAGAGCCTCGCGAAAAAACAGCCTTACATTCTGAACGTGCTGATTGGCCGCAGCGAGTTTAGAAAAGGCTCTATTTCTATGTAGGAATATATGACAATCAAACCTGATCCAAAATCGATACCAAGGCCGTGGCTGAAACACTACGACCCGCACGTGCCTGAAACACTCGAGTACCCTAAGCAGAGCCTGCCAGAACTTTTTCGCGTGAGTACAGAAAAACATGCGCAGCGCATCGCGGTAAAATTTCTCGGCAAGTCGCTGCGTTATGCGCAGATTGAGAAATCCGCCAACGCCTTTGCTGCGTATCTCGAGTCAAAGGGCATCGGCAAAGGTGACCGCGTTCTGCTGATGTTGCCCAACAGCCCGCATTTTATCATTGCCTACTATGCGATATTGAAGCGCGGTGCGATTGTTGTGCCTGCAAGCCCGCTGGATACCGCGAGCGAAGCCGAATATAAGTTCCGCAACTCGGGCGCAAAGATCATCATCTTTCTCGACCTGCTCTACGACAAGCTGATGGACCTTTTGCGCGCCGAACCGAACATTCCGGCAATTGTGGCTGATGTTAGCGAATATCTACCGTGGCCCAAAAACTTTCTCTTTCGCCTGAAGAAAAAATCGCTCGGTAAACCCCTGCCGGATTTCCAGCGTGCCGCAACCATTACTTATGCTTCAGTCTTGAAACAGTTTCACCACGCTGCGGCTGTGCCGACCGTACCGCTCAAGGGCGAAGACACTGCAGTCATCATATACACAGGCGGTACGACCGGAGTATCAAAAGGTGTCGTGCTGTCGCACTATGCGATGGGCGTCAACATGACACAGGCGAAGACCTGGGGACAGATCACGCCGGACGATATTGGTCTCTGCGTATTGCCGTTTTTTCACGGCTTTGGCATGAGTGTGGGCTTAAATTTAAGCCTAAGTTCGGGTGGTAAGATGGTCTTGATGCCGCGCTGGGACGAAGCGCAGGCAATTCAGCATTTCGAAAAAGATGGCATCACTGTCTTTGCCGGCGTGCCAACGATGTACAATGCGATTCTGAACCACAAAAATTTTGCGAAGCTGAAGCGCGCAAAGCTGCGCGGATGTTTTGTCGGTGCAGCACCGGTACCCGAAGCACTCAAAATCACTTTCAAAGAGAAGACCGGGGGCACACTCATCGAGGGCTATGGCCTGACCGAATCAGTGACGGCAAAGTGTGCAAATCCGTATTTGGGTAAAAAGAAAGAAAAGTCGATTGGAATACCTTGGCCTGATACCTTAATGGCAATCATCGATGAGAATACCGGAGAGATTTTACCCGCTGGCAAAGAAGGAGAAATTATTCTGCGCAGCCCCGACCTGATGACCGGATACTGGCAGAACCATGAAGCGACAGCAGCGACCATCAGAGACGGCTGGTTATACACGGGCGATATCGGCAAAATGGATGAAGACGGTTATTTTTCGATCGTCGATCGCAAGAAAGACCTGATCATTACCGGCGGTTATAATGTGTATCCGGCAGAGGTCGAAGACGTGCTCTACAAGCACCCGGCGGTGCTCGAAGCCTGCGTGGTCGGTATTAAAGATGACCATCTTGGTGAAGTCGGCCGCGCATTCATCGCGCTGAAACCAGGTATGCAGACCGCGGCTGACGAGCTGAAGGCATTCCTCTCTGAGCAGCTCATCAAGTACAAGGTTCCGCGCGAGTTTGTCTTTCGCGAATCGCTGCCAAAGAGCCCGATTGGTAAGATACTGCGCAAAGAACTGCGGCAGAAATAGGCTCCCGTATTCTTACCGGTTGGCATGCGTCCACTGCGGGCGGATTGTTCCCGAGCCCCAGTAAAACCCAAGATCTCTTATTCCAAAAAGGAAACCGTCAGCGAGGGCTTCAGGTAAAGCAAAGTAGAAACGCCGCGTATCCCGGATAGGGCCGTGATGAAGGCGCCGGTGAGCCTGGCACATTTCACAGCGAAAATATCCATTCCTTCGCCGGCTTCAAGGAGCAACTTGAAACTCGACGGCACAATCGGCCAACCTTGGTGGCATCGTATCGACTATCTTGCCGATCACATTCGCCTCCGAGGCGCCCGATTGGAAAAAGACATTGCAAAGAATTGCCATCGATCAATTACGTTGATTAAGTGAACTGGCTGCTTACTATCATGCACGGCATGCAAAAAAGGTACCGCACGGGATTCTCTCTGCCCGTGCGGTACCCAGGAGACGGAGGAAATTATTGTTTAACGATTTTAAAGGTGACGCGGCGATTATCAGAGTGCGATAAATTGGGATCAGGCTCAGCATTGCCGACACCTACGTAAGTCATTTTGTTTTTATCGATTCCCTTTTTAATGAAGTAGTTATAAACATATTTTGCGCGTTGCAGGGAAAGAGATTTTGTATACGCGGCGGATTTAGAGGGGTGTTGGTTGGCGTGACCAGTGACTTGCAGCACATATCCCGGTGGCATCGAATTCACGACATTTTTTGCTACAGTCGCTGCAGTTTCACCATACTGGTCAAATTGAGCAGTTGGCATTGTTGTCGCGAAGGGGGGATATCCTACGGCTGGGACTTTTGCAAGCTGCTGGTTGGCAGCATCGATGACCATGTCATCACCCATTGACCGCGATGCAGTTTCACTTTTCTGTGTCGAGCCACAGGCAACAACAGACGCGGTCAGAACTACGGCTAAAATCTGGTAGAGTTTACTTTTGATCATGCATTTACCTCTTTATCTTTAATTCTTTAGGCTGTTTTCAGGTATCTCAAGGCGTAACCCATGGGCTTACCTGTCTATAGGATATTTATCCTATATGGCGGATCACAGGCTTCTCCACTCACCGTAAACACAATAAAGTATTTGGGGCGGTCTTTGAGAAATGCATAACTCGGGCATAACCGACTGTATTCGGTCAGTCCTGCATTCAAATGCCCAGTCTGGGCTGGCTGCGGCGCCAGGCCCGGCTCATCTGCCAGTCATGCTTTCAGAAGAGCAGATGGAAAAATTTTAAGACGGCTATTGCAACCGCATCGTCGAAATCCTGTCATCCGACGATGTCGTGTTTATCAACGACGATCATTTGCTGCTCTTGCCGCAACGGCCGTGCGATCTGTTCCCCAATACCGAAATTCTGGCATTGTGCTGATCACGCCGCTACACGATGGTATGAATCTCATCGCCAAAGAATATCTTACCGCCAGAAAAGACCCTCATCATCAGCGAAATGGCAGGTGCAATTCTGGTAAATCCCAACAGTATTTCAGAAATTGCCGATGCAATCAAACAGGCTATTGAAATTCCTGCTTGCGATCAGATCATGCGAAACGAACCAATGCGCGGGTATTTGCCGAAACGGGATATCAGGATCTGCTCGTTGCTCAATTATGTTACGTTACGAAAACTGTATCTTGGGAATTTTCATCGAGAAAAAAGAATCTTCAAAGCCAAGCATCTTGACGTGCTGAATTGCCTACCGCTTTGCTTGCTGACATGGAAGTTAGAGACAGCAACGGAAACTTGCTCGCCGACGGCGACTCAGTCACCCTCACCAAAGACCTCAAAGTCAAAGGCATGTCGGTCACGCTCAAACGAGGCACGCTGGTCAAAAAAATACGCCTGACCGACGACCCGGCCGAGGTGGATTGCAAAATCAGTGGTAGTAATATCGTGCTGCGGACAGAGTTTCTGAAAAAAGCGTGACTATTCAACGCAATTGCGATAGCTGTAGGCAATCGGTGATTGCATGATCTTGACGCCGAAAGTGGACAGACGTATTATGCACTTCACATATAAAAAAGGAGATATTCATGAAAACAATTAAAACAATGGCGTTGGTTTTTATCGTGGCGGCAGGCTTTGCCGGCTCTGCCTATGCGAATGACAAGGCGTTACTTTGTACTTCAAGCAGCACGGGTGCATGCGCAGGCAAGGGCTATTGCTGCTACTCGGGCAGCGAGTCAGATGGTGACAAGGCGTGCAAAAAGCTTGGCTGCGTCCGTGGCGGTACTGGCTCATGCCCAACTGCAGCGAACGTGAAGAGCTGCGGTACACGGACGAAGTAACATTACCTTCCAGGGCGACTCTGTCGCTCTGGAAGGATAGATGGCAAGTATTCAGTTAAAAGTTATTTGCGCAGAACAAAGGTCTGAGACACCCGAAGCCTGAGCGCGAATGCGTATTGTGGAGGCGGTATTGTATTTCAGATCATTCCAGGTTGAAATGCCCAGAACTGACGCCTGGCTCAGAGTATCCGTACTGCTTAAAACCCCCGGGGCGGCGTTGGGACAGACCGTGAGATGTGCTGAGATCGTCACGGTACTGGTAAAATCCCGATCTATCCGACCATTCACGTCCGTGGCATAGACCGAAACTGAGCCTGAACCAGTAATGTCCTGATTGATTAGGCCTGTAAGCCCCGTAAACGAATTCTTTCCCTGTAGCTCAGTCGCCACTATCGTAATTGCCATGGCACCACTCGCCATTGAGGCATTACCTGGCAATATATTCGAAGAGGCTTCGACCACGTCTATATCAGTTGCGGGTGTAAAAGAAACAGCTATTGTCTGGCCATCCGTGGTTGCGCCGTTTACCGAGCTGCGAATCTGTCCTTTTAGTTGGTAGGTTTTTCCCGTTGTATCGCCATCGGTCACAATGATGTCGCCGAAGTCTTTAAACGTTACCACGTTGCCGCTGATCGAACCCGTCGTGTTGTTACTGCCGGGCCCCTCGAGCACGAAGCGCAGGTCTGCGGGGTCTGCTGTGCCAGTGATGTTGAAGCGTAATTCTTTGATTTGAAACGGATAACCGTCGCGCGAGCCATTCTCTTTAACGGTGAATTCCAGAATCGCCACCGCCTGCCCGATGTTGTTCAGAATCGAGCTGACTGTTGCGGGCGTGGTATACGAAGTTTTCTCGACGAGCCCCGATTGAATACCGGCGCCTTTTCCGCTTTCGGTAAATGTCACACCGAGTGTTTTCTGCGCAATGCATCCGGCCACAGTAAAAAGTATCGTGAACAGGATCAAGCCAACTTTGCTATACTTCATTTTCATTTAAAAATAAAACCCCGCACCCACACGCGCATTGATTTCTGCCTGCACACCGCCGGCGTAATGGAACAGCGTCGCCGAAGGTGTCAGCACTACCGACCAGCGCGGATGGATTGCATATTTAATCAGCATGCCCGCCTGCGAAAGAATGTAGAATTGTTCTACAGTCTGCGTTGTGATCGACTGTCCAATAGTGGTGTCGACGGGTTTGCGCGCCAGGTTGGAGTAGTCTAATTTAAAATTGGCATACCCCAGGCCTGCGCCTAAATACGGTTCCAATTTAAACCAAAACACAGAAAAAGCATACCCCACCGAGGGCACGGCTTCGAAGGCGAGAAAGCGCCCTGGCACTGTGCCGCCGTCGCGATTGTAATCGCGCTTAGCATACGCGCCGCTCAAGGTTACCTGCGCGAAGACCGGCCAGCGGTAATGGCGATTGAACATATCGAGAACGCTGTGGCGTTGGTAGCTGAGAGAAGCGCTCAGGTGCGGAAAATCGGCATTGGAGATCGCCGCTGAGGAAGATAAATTCGTGGCCGTGGTGGTAAAGCCGGCGGCACGCGTACCGAAACCCAGCACGAGGGTTCGCTTCCCTTTTTCAGGGTCATAGTATGACCCGCCGCTCGCGGCCAGCTCTTGCTGTGACGGCAGCGCTTTGGCCATCCTTTCGCCGAGCTCAGTCGCGATAGAAGCGAACGTGTCGAACATTTTGGCCGTCACCGGCGCTTCGGTTTTGAAATTCACCAGCAGCCTGCCGGTTTCTATTTCATACAGATTCAGATTCAGCCGCAGGCGGTTACCCGTAACGCTGTACCTGCCATTCATGACCAGGTCTTGCCTCAGCCATTCGCCCATCTGTATGGCGGATGATTTTGTGTGCAGGTCTTCTTGCTGTATAAAGTTATTGCGCCGTGTATTCTCAATCGCTTCGTCATTGGGATGGAAAAAGAAATAGCGTTCGGCGAGTTTGGTTTTGATGGCTTCGGCGAGCGATGGGCCGACATAGGCGTTTTCTCCATTTAGGCTTTCATTTACCGCGGGTAAAATGAGTAGCCGTTTGACCGTCGGGGAAGACCAGGCGGATGCATTACAGATGAAAAGCAGCGCAATCCAATACCGCATCGGGTTCAATGCATGCTGGTTTTTCTGCCCACGTCAAGCAGATTTGCTTGGCGCCCTGAACGACTCGCCGAGCGCTGTTCTTAGCCCATGCAGCAGCGAAGTAAGCCGCGCAATCCGCTGTTTATCAGGCGCTGTTCGTTTACAGTTTTATTTCTCTTTGGCAATGTTGCGCTCAGCGCGCAGATTCCAGGGCAGGTTTTCCTGACTGAAATTCTGCAAAAGGGTTTATCGAATCCGAGTCTGACGTTCCAGTCTTCTGCCGAAGCCATACCAGCCAAGTTATATCCCGTCTTCCTGCGTTTTAAATCCCACCGCTGCAAGGCATGCAAATTTGAAATCAACCGTGCGTGGATCAACGGCAAATTGCTGAAGTACGGAAAAAATTCGTGGCAGTTCGAAAGTCTCAGTGGTGAAAAACCGTACCTGCTGAAGCTCGATCTGGACGAAATCAAAAACGGCGCAGTCGTAAAAAGCCGCGTTCTCTACGGTGACCTGACGGCACAGAAATTTACCAACGTGGTTTCGCTCGATCTCGTGGTGCCCTGATTATTGCATCGCATTCAGGGCGAGAAATTCAATGTCATCGAGAGCCGATGCTTCGCCGGTGAGCTGCCATAGGTGGATCGCCCCCTCATATGCGGCAAAAACCCTGCGTGCCATCAGCAACGCCGTTTTGCTGTCGCTGGCCAGCTTCTCTGCCTGCAGATAATCTGCCAGTGTCGCGAGCGTCTGCGCAGTGAGTTTCTGTATTTCACGCACCAACAGCGGTGAATCGCTGCCGATCTGCGCGCGTAAATTCGCCATCGGGCAACCATAGAGTTTCTCTGAACGCAGCTGGCGCTTGATCAGCTTTACCCAAGAAGAAAGAAAAACGCCCGGCGAGGATGAACGTGCAATCAGGTTGCGAATCAGTGCGATGTGGTGTTGGCCATAGCGCGCGAGATATTCTTTGCCCAATAGTTCTTTCGACGGGAAATAATCGTAAAAGCTGGCTTTGGCGGTTTTTGACTCAGTGATGATCTGGTTGATGCCGGTTGCGGCATAACCCTGCGATTCAAACAGGCGGGCCGCAGTTTCGACAATGCGGTCCCGGGCAGTTTGTACTGTGGCTGGCATTTGGTGCGTGTGTTTTTTGCGCGAGGGGGATCTATACCGTGTCAGAGACCCTTTTTTTATTGACGCCATCAATCCTGCTTCTGAACAGACAGACTTGTCTGTACGCCATGCCGCCCGAAACGGACAGCATGGCAAGACAATTTGGGGGAACCATGGAAAATGCAGCAGAAACACTCGAGATGGTGAATATCACCGGTGCGGCGAACAGCGTCAGCGAGGCGATGAACACCAGGCACAGCATTCGCCGCTTTGATGCGCGCCCGGTCGAGCAGGCGAAACTCGATGCTATTTTCAGAACCAGCCTGCGCACCCCCAGCTGGAAAAATTCACAGCCGTGGAACGTGCACTTGGTGACCGGCGAAAAACTCAAACGCCTCTCGCAGCTGATGACAGCTGCCGCGCTTGCGGGTGAGCTTAACCCCGATGTTGTATGGCCAGCGGCTTACCCTGCCGATGCCAAACGCCGCATGTTCGATCTCGGCATGAAGATCTATGGCGTTGCCGGTATCGACCGCAAAGACAAGGCCGCGCGCGACCAGTTCATGGTTGACAACTTCAAATTCTTCGACGCGCCCGTGGGTGTGTTCATTACCAGCAACTTTGAACTCAACTATTATGTCGGCATCGACATTGGCTGCTACCTGCAATCGCTGATGCTGCTTGCGCGCGAGCAGGGGCTCGGCACCTGCCCGCAGGCGGCACTGTCGGCGACGCCGAAGATTGTGCGCGCCGAACTGGGTTTGCCCGAGGAGCAGAAGGTTCTCGTGGGTCTGAGCCTCGGCTACCCGTTGCCTGATCCCGAGCTCAACCGTTTTCATACGCCGCGGGAATCCCTTGAAGAGAAGGTGAAATTTTATAGTTAAATTAAAATTTCTATGGATGCGATTCTTAAAAAACTCAACTTCAAACAGCAGGCTGAAATCCTGGTTCTCCATGCGCCGGAGAATCTGACCCCCCTCATTGCGGAGTGGAAGAAACAAACGGCCATATCAAAGCGAGTCAAGAAGAGCGTTGAGTTTGCCGTGGTGTTCTGCATCACGCAAAAGGATGTCGATTCTGCTGCGCAGGCGATTCTTTCCAAGGCGCAGGGTGACGCAATCATCTGGTTCTGTTATCCCAAGGGTACTTCGAAGCGTTACAAATGCGAGTTCAACCGCGATAATGGCTGGAAAGTCCCGGGCAAGCTTGGTTGGGAACCAGTCCGCATGGTTGCGATCGACGAAGACTGGTCAGCGCTGCGTTTCAGGCGTGTGGAGTTTCTCAAGAAGATGACGCGAAAGTTCGCAATCAGTAAAGAAGGTAAATCAAGAATTACCGGAAAAAAGGCCTAAACGATAGTTCCTTATCAAGCAAAAGAGGTGACCAATGATAGAGTTGTTTGAATTTCCCCTTTCCGGAAACAGCCACAAGGCCCGCCTGATGTTATCTTTGCTGGGGCTTCAATACCAAAGCCAAATCGTCAACGGCGCAGAACGCGCGCACAAGGCAGAAGCATTTCTGGCAATGAATCCATTTGGCCAGGTGCCAGTCCTCAAAGACGGTGATGTTATCGTGCGGGATAGCCAGGCAATTCTGGTGTACCTCGCGCGCGCATATGGCGCAGAACACTGGTTGCCGACTGATCCCTACCCGATGGCGGCCGTCGCTGCATGGTTATCGACAGCAGCGAATGAAGTCGCCCGCGGACCCGGCGACCTGCGCGCGCACTTCGTGTTGGGGCGGGATATCAACGTCGACAATGCCCGCGCGGTGACCGCAAACTTGCTCGCAATACTCGATACGCGCCTCAAACAAAATTCATGGCTCGCAACCGAAGCCGTCACCATCGCCGACATTGCTGTTTATCCGTACATCGCCCTCGCGCACCAGGGCAAAATTGATATGTCCGCATTTCCTGCTATTAGCCAGTGGATGCAGCGGATCGAAAAATTACCCGGCTATGTTGCGATGCCGGGTATTCAACCCATTTCCGGTTCCGGAGTCGTGTAAAAAACTTAAGTCCAGGCCGCGATAATAGCGCCCATTGTCGACATCACCACGAGCGACGCGACAGTCTCAAACAACCACAGCTGCACGCTGCGCCCCATCCAGATGACTTCGATAGAGGAAGATGTGACGAGAAAACCACCCCACACCCAGACGGCGCAGATTATGCCGCGCCAGACTCCGCTGCCGGCAAGATAAGGTGAGCCCGATGCGAATAGAAATATCACAGCGAGCACGAATGCCGTCACGAGATTGGTCAGCATATTAAAAATCAACTGCGGCACCATATCAGAAAATTTTTCCTCTCCGGTGGGTTGTATTTTCGCGAGTTTCATCCACAATTTACCGAATAACGGGCCATGAAAAAGAAAGCCAATGACAAAAGCGGCAACCGCCGAAACGACGACTGCCTTGAGGTTGATGGGTAACATAGTTTCTCCTTTTAGAAAATCAGTATCAGCGCGGATTAATCCCTTTGGGTTCGGTTTCGCTTTAAGGCAAAATCCCCCGGTTTTTCACCCGTCCTATTTGCCAGTTAACATACTATTTAGTATGTTGTAAACAAATAAATGAACTTTATCCAGGTGGACCGTTGCGGGATGTTTTTTCCTTGCAGGGGTGTAAAAATGGCAGTAAGATACGGTACGGTGAAAAAAGGCCCGCTAAAAACACGGAACAAAACTCCCGCAAAAGCCGCTGTGAAACACCGCGACCTGGAAGCGACGCGGCGGCAGATTCTGCTGGTCGCATTCGAAACCTTCTTTATGCAGGGGTTTCAGGGCACAAGTATGGACGACCTGGTGAAAAAAACCACGCTTACCAAGGGAGCGTTTTACCACCAGTTTCCCACCAAGCTCGCTCTTGGCTATGCAGTGGTCGATGAAGTGCTGACGCAGCTGATTCTCGAACGCTGGATCACTCCGTTGGAGGCGTATGAAAACCCGGTTGAGGGTATTTTGGTAATGATGCAGCGGAATATCGGCGACACGCCGCCGGCGCTGTTGCGCTATGGCTGCCCGCTCAATAATCTCGTGCAGGAAATGGCACCCGTCGACAAGGGATTTGGCAAGCGCCTTGCGGCAGCGCTACAGATGTGGGTCAGTGGCCTGCAGAAGCATTTGTTGCGGGCGCAGCAGGCGGGTTTTATTCGGCCAGGGGTGAACGTGGCTGAAGCCGCGCATTTTATCGTCATGGCGCACGAAGGCTTTTATGGTATCCTCAAGGGTATGAACAATGTCGCAGTGTTCCCCGTTTTACTCGCTTCGATGCAGCGATACTTTGATACGATAACAATGAATCACGAACAGATTTGAGGGAAAATAATTGCCGTCTGGATTTAGATTGAGTATCGTTTTCACTGCGTGTCCACTGATTCGATACATAATCAGATTTTAAGAAAAACAGCGGCACTGCTCGTGCCAGCATTGCTGATTGTTGGCACAAATTTTATCGGCAACAGTAAAGCAGAAGCACATTCGTATGCATCCGATAATACCGGCATTGAAGAGATGGCCGTTGGCATGCCCAATGTCATTTTCGAAGCGGTCGAAGAATCTGAAAACGAAGACCTGACGAGCCCCGACTTTATTTATGTTCGGTCGCAAGATTCATTAAAGAGGATTATCCTCACTGCTGAAACAATTTCTCCTTCTCAGGTATTCGACCCCGTTCTTTTCACCGCACATTCACTCAGTCCGCGCGCACCTCCGGCGCTTTAACCCACATCTAGTTACTTTGCCTGCGCTGCCTTAATGGCATTTGCACAGGTTAATTTTGTGCCGCCCGGGCATGGCTCGCGGTTGTACCTTGGAGGATCTTATGGAATTATTAATTAAATATCTCAGACTTTCTTATCTCACTGTTTTTGCCTTTGTTCTCTTTGCGGGATGCAGGCACAAACATGAAGAAGAATCTGAAGCATTGAGGGCCGCCCGACCCTGGCGTCAGGACGTTGTGGTCAATCAGGAATACGTCGCTCAGGTGAAAGCGATTCAGCATATTGAATTGCGGGCCTTCGAAAAGGGTTATGTAACCCGTATCTTTGTGGATGAAGGCCGCCTGATCAAAAAAGGCCAGAAGATGTTCCAGGTAATGCCCATGCTGGTGACGGCACATTACGAAAAAGCAAAAGCAGAATACGAAGCCACTGAAATCGAGTTTGAAAATACCGAAAGGCTTTTTCAGCAAAATGTGGTTTCAAAAACTGAACTCGCCCTGGTCAAGGCCCGATTAAAAAAAAACAAAGCGGCGATGGATCTCACCAAAAGCCATCTCGATCTGGCAACGGTTTCTGCTCCATTCACGGGTATCATGGATAAATTTAACGTGCGGCTTGGCAGCCTTGTAGATGAAGGAGCATTGCTCACGACTCTGTCGGATATATCCAAACTGTGGGTTTATTTTAATGTTTCGGAAAAGGATTACCTGAATCTAACGGATCAAAGAAAACGCGGCGAACCTATCCAGGTCCGCTTTATGATGGCAAATGGCAAGGAGTTCAAGTACACCGGGGTCGCGGATACGATCGAAGGAGAGTTCGACAATGAAACAGGCACTATCCCGTTTCGCGCCACATTCCCTAATCCAGACAGACTATTGCGGCATGGTGAAACGGGAAATGTTATCATCCGCGAAAAACTGAAGAACGCGCTGGTGATTCCGCAAAAAGCGACCTTTGAAGTTTTGGATAAACGTTACGTCTATATTATCAACGAGCAGGGAGCTTTGGCTGCCACGCAGATTGAAATCTCCCATGAAGTGCCCCACCTTTTTGTCGTGGAAAAAGGTGTAACAGAGAAGGACACCATTCTGCTCGAGGGCCTAGGAAAAGTTCAGGACAAACAAATTGTCAAATTTGAAATTCAACAGCCTGAAGAAGTATTAAAAAGCTTCGATCTTAAGGTGCATTAACAATGCATAATAGATCGGGAGGGTTACATGTTTACTAAGTTTCTTCATCGGCCAGCATTGGCCATTGTACTATCTATCGTCGTCGTCTTTATGGGATCGCTTTCAATAAAAACTCTGCCCCTGGCGCAATTTCCGGAGATCGCCCCGGTGCAGGTAATCGTCAAACTCTCTTTTCCCGGCGCGAGTGCGCAGGTACTGGTTAAGTCGACGATTACAACAATCGAACAGGCGATCAACGGCGTGCAAAACATGCGGTATATGTTTTCGTCATCCACCAGCTCGGGCGATGCGATTATACAGGTTTTTTTCGAACCAGGTTCCGATCCCAATGCCGGGCTGGTGCTGGTCAAAACGCGGGTCGACCAGATGCTCTATCGACTTCCCCCGTTGGTGCGGCTTGAGGGGGTATTTATTCAGCCTGTACAGGCGAGTATGCTCATGTACGTGAATCTTTATAGCACTGATCCAAATGCGACTGAAAAGTTTTTGTTTAACTATGCAACCGTATTCTTGCTGCCCGAACTAAAGCGAATACATGGAGTCGGCTGGGCAAGTATTCTCGGAGCGCGCCAGTACGCGATGCGCGTATGGCTCGATCCTGACCGCATGCGCGCCTATAATGTTTCGGTTAAGGAAGTTATGAAAGCGATCGAAAGTCAAAGCGTTATCGCAAGACCAGGGCGCCTCGGCCAGAGTTCAGGTAAAAAAGCACAGTCTCTCGAATATACCCTGACGTATGAAGGATGGTATAGCACCCCGGAGCAGTACCAGAATATTATCATACGCGCCAAAGGAGATGGCCAGGTGATGACCCTGAAAGATATCGCGCAGGTCGAATTGGATAGCGAATTCTATAACATATATTCCGATGTTGACGGGCACCCTGCCGCTGCTATTCTGTTTAATCAAACGCAGGGAAGTAATGCAAAAGAAGTTATTGAAGAAATTAAGGCACGTCTTGAAGAGCTGAAGAAAAACTTCCCTCCGCAAATGGAATATAAGTTTGGATACGACGTTTCCAAATTTATCGATTCATCGATAGAAAAGGTTTTGCATACTCTCTTCGAAGCATTCGTGCTGGTTGCACTTGTGGTGTTCGTATTCCTGGGTGACTGGCGTTCCACATTAATACCAACGATTGCGGTACCTGTTTCGCTCATTGGCGCTTTTACATTCATGAAAGCGTTAGGGCTGACAATCAACCTGATCACGCTCTTTGCCATGGTGCTGGCGATCGGGGTCGTCGTGGATGACGCGATCGTCGTCGTCGAAGCAGTCCACGCCAAAATGGCCGAGAAGCACCTGAGTGTTTACAACGCCGTCAAAGAGGTCTTGAATGAAATCAGTGGCGCCGTGATTGCGATTACATTGCTCATGACGGCCGTTTTTGTGCCTGTATCTTTTTTGCCCGGTCCCGTTGGCGTGTTTTACCGGCAGTTCGCGATTACCATGGCTACATCGATTGTCCTTTCCGGTGTCGTGGCGCTCACTTTGACCCCGGTGCTCACAGCGATGATTCTGAAGCCGCACGTGCCGGGCCAGCATGCGCACGGGCCCATCGGCCGGCTCTTGGAGAAGTTCAACTTCTACTTTGAGAAAGTTACGGATCGGTACGTCGCCATGATGCGGAAGCTGTCAGGTTCCAAGACATTCACCACATTTGTGTTGATAGGCTTCATGGTTGGAATTTTCTTTATATCTAAAACGGTGCCAGCTGGATTTGTTCCTGGCGAAGATCAGGGGATGATCTACGCTATTGTGCAGACTCCGCCGGGCTCGACGATTGAGAAAACCAACAGTGTCGTCAACCAGCTCGAAGAAGAGGCCTTAAAAATCGAAGGTGTAGATTCGGTTGCTTCGTTGGCTGGATACGAAATTCTAACAGGTGGCGAAGGTTCTAATGCTGGTACCTGTTTGATCAGCTTGAAGGATTGGTCTCAGCGGAAAAACTCAGTGCACCAGGTTATCCAACAGCTGGAGGAAAAGACGAAAAAATACGGAGCGATCGTCGAATTCTTCGAACCGCCCGCGGTACCTGGCTTCGGCGCTGCCGGCGGCGTCTCGTTTAATCTTCTGGATAAGACGAATAGTGGCGATTACGCCGCCTTTGACAAGGTGCACGTGAAGTTCATGGAAGACCTGCGGAAACGCAAGGAACTCACCGGTTTATTTTCCTTTTATTCTGCAAAATTTCCGCAGTACGAGGTAAAATTAGATCGCAAGGTCGCAATGCAAAAAGGCGTCAATATCGGTGAAGCGATGGAAAACCTCAGTATACTGATCGGCAGTACTTACGAACAGGGCTTCATTCGCTTCAACCAGTTTTTCAAGGTCTATGCGCAGGCTAAACCTGAGTTCCGCAGACTTCCTTCCGACATCATGAAGTTATACACGCCGAATGACAAGGGGGAGATGGTGCCTTATTCCGCCTTCCTCACGCTGGAGCAGACGCAGGGAGCTAACGAAATCACCAGGTATAACGCATACACGACGTCAGTGCTGAATACTTTACCCAGCCCTGGATACACTACAGGGGATGTGATTAATGCAGTGCGGGATGTGGCAAAAAAGACACTCCCAGCCGGATTTGATGTCGGGTGGTCGGGGTTATCTTATGACGAATCCCTGCGCGGTAACGAGGCGATCTATATCTTCCTCATCGTCATTGTGTTTGTCTACCTCGTGCTCGTCGCGCAGTATGAAAGTTTCATATTACCCTTCTCGGTCATTTTGTCGCTGCCCCCCGGTGTCTTCGGGACTTTCTTTCTTTTGAAGGTGATGGGTCTTGCGAATGACATCTATGCCCAGATTGGGATGATCATGCTGATAGGCTTGCTCGGTAAGAACGCGGTTCTGATTGTCGAGTTTGCCAAGCAGCGGCAAGAAGCGGGCCTGGGGATTTTTGAAGCCGCAATGGAAGGTGCCAAGGCAAGGTTCCGCCCGATTCTCATGACATCTTTCGCGTTCATTGCAGGTCTCTTGCCACTGGTTGTGGCCACTGGCCCCGGTGCGATTGCCAACCACACAATCGGTGCTTGCGCCCTCGGTGGCATGCTCTTTGGTACGGTATTCGGAGTGATTATTGTGCCAGGTCTCTACTACATATTCGCGAGCCTTTCGGAAGGAAAAACGTTGATCCACCAGGAAGACAACATGCCGCTCAGCGAACCCAGGGAAAATTATCCTCAACAAGTTGAGCGGGCAGAAAAACCACGCAAGAACGGGGGCAAACGTGCGTAAAAGCATTTTTGCCTCGCTGCTGCTCCTTTATTCTTGTGTGCCGTCGCTGCCCCGGCGCGACCACAACGCACTCGAGCTGCCGCAGGAATTTGTGGACTGGAAAAATTCTCCCGAGACAGAAAGCCTCGCCAACAAGGCGTGGACGGAGTTTTTCCAGGAACCGCAACTGGTTGCGCTGATTGACACAGCGGTAAAAAATAACCAGGAACTGGCGATTTTAGAACAGGAAATTAATGTAGCGAACAACGAAATTATGGCGCGGCACGGCGAGTATTTGCCCAAGGTCTCCGGGCAGGCGAATGTCGGTGTGGAAAAAACCGAAAGGTTCAGCACGGAGGATGCCAATTCGCAGACACGGTTCGCTCATGGCGGGCTGGTTATGAACTGGGAGGTAGATATCTGGAAAAAGCTGCGCAATGCCACAAAGGCCGCATACTTACGGTATCTTTCGGGCATAGAGGGCCGGCGGTACGTACTGACAAACCTCGTCGCCGAAGTTGCAGATTCCTACTATGAGTTGTTGTCGCTCGACAACCAGTTGCAGCTGATCGACGATTACATCGAGGTTCTGACCAAAGTGAAGAACATGGTCGTACTGCAGCGCGAAGCGGGGCGGACGACATCTTTGGGCGTGACGCGCTTCGAGGCAGAAGTCGCCAAGAACATTGCGCGTCGCTATGAACTCAGGCAGCGCATTGCGGTCACAGAGAACCGCATGAACCTGCTGCTTGGGCGTTTTCCGCAACCGATAGTTCGTACCTCGAAAAACTTTCTGCAAATTGCCTTTGCTGAAATTTACACTTCGGTTCCCGTCAAGTTGCTCGACAACCGGCCCGATATCAAGCAGGCAAGTCTCAGCCTCGAAGCCCGCAAGCTGGATGTTGATGTTGCGCGCGCCCGGTTTTACCCTTCGCTGACCATTGACGGCAGCGTGGGTTACGAAGCGTTCAATTCACAGCATTTCGAAGGCACGCCCATTTCGCTGGCATATGGTCTTGCAGCGGGAATCACGGCGCCCTTGCTCAACAGGAAGGCCATTCAGGCGAGTTATCTTTCGGCGAACAACCTGCAGATTCAGGCGGTGTATAATTATGAGTACACCCTCGTCAAAGCATTCGCCGAAGTCACAAACCAGATAATTAAACTCAAGAACCTGCGCTCAAAGCTGGAAATGAAAGAGAAGCAAGTCGCCGCGCTCAAAGAATCGGTGCAGATTTCCAACGTGTTGTTCAAAGCGGGTCGTGTCGATTATATCGAAGTGCTGTTAACGCAGCGGGATTTTCTGGAGGCGCAGATAGATCTGTTCGAAGCCAAAGAAACCCAACTCGAGGCAGCGATTGGTCTTTACAAGGCCATCGGCGGTGGCTGGCGCGGCCAACAGGAAGCGCAGCAGAATCCGCACTGGCAGCCATAATGCAGTTTCGGGTGAACCCGTTTTTCACAGGCAGCAAATGAAAGTTTTTTCTGGTGCATTCCATTATGCGCGGGTACTGAATATCGATGTCTGTATTGGCGTGGTTGGCTCCGGAATGCTTGCTACCTCGTTGCTGCGGGCAAATATGCGGCCCGTCTGGTGGGTCTTGCTGCCCGCAGCGGCGTGGGTGGTCTATACCACGCAGAGCCTGTTCGATGCCATAAAATTTGGCAGAGACCTGACAAATATCCGCCTGCAATTCCACCGCGAGCATTTTAAAGTACTCGTGGTTGTCGCCGGTGTTGTGGTTGCCGCCTGGATTGTAATCGCGGCATTTTTCCGCTCTGAAATTGCCTGGAAGGGCGGTTTGTTTCTTTGTTCTCTCGCAGCGCTGCGCTGGATTTTGCTGTCCTGGGATAAGATGGCAGTCGGCAGGGAGGTCACAGCGGCCATCATCTATTCGTCGGGGGTCTGGTGCGGCCCTTTTTTGCGCAAGGGCTGCGCCCTTTCATGGATACAATACACCGGGTTCTCTCTGTTTATGCTGGCGATGCTGCTAAACAAGCTCATGAATTCCATAATGGAGTATGAGCCTCGCAGATTGCAGGCACCTGTTTCGGCTCTGCGCGCGCTTTCGCCGCAGCGTGTGCGCATGCTGGTCATGCTGCTTTCGTGGTTCGCCTCGCTGGGGATTTTAGCCTTTCTGAAGTATGGCGTGAAACACCGTATTGACCTGAGGTTTCTGGTGGGCTTTTGCTTCCTGTTTATTCTCTGCGCCGTTCCCGGTATTATCATCTCCGAAGAGTCGTTCTACAAAAAAAACCAAAGGTACCACTTCTTTGCCGAGTGGGTTTTTTTTCTGGGAATTTTTCTCGGATTTATCCCCGATTATCCGTGATGGATTTCCTGATCGGGCACCTAAAGGGTTGCTTTTACGATTTACGGGCTGAAATCCCTGCCACTTCGTCTCGCGTGCGCCGCTCGCTATTCCTTTTTTCCTGTCTTCTCGTTTGCCATTGCCGGGCGAACTACCGGGAATGGCAATCACCTGCATGCACTATTACTCAGCCCGATCTGACAATTCTCCAGTTCAGCGATACGCATGTGCGTAACGACAACGATGCAGAATGGCTGCACGCACAGCTCGTGGCGGCGATCGCTGTGAATAAGCCTGATGTGCTTGTGCATACCGGCGACATCACGCTCGACGGTGAAGATAGTGAGTGGTTGGCTTTTACCGGTGGCCTGAAAGACCTGAATCCGTCGCCGCTCTATGTCTGGGGTAATCATGACATGGCGCTCAAGCAAAGCCGGTTTGCCAAAGGCGGATTGAGCCATTACCACGACATCGGCAACTACCGGTTGATTCTGATCGATACCGCGTGGGAAGGCCCTTTTACAGGCAGTTATACCAGCGTTCCTGAAAGCAGAATTTCCTGCGCTTAAGGCAATGGCAGAGACAAGAAAGAAAATCCTGCTCTTCGCGCACCACCCGCTCGGAAAAGACGCGCCGCATTTTCGCCTGCGCAATGCTGACCAGGTGCTCGGGCTTTTCGCCGATGCCGAGGTCGTCGGAGTTTTTACCGGGCATTTTCATGGGGCATATCTTGCCCCAGAAAAGAACCTGCTCTTTGCCGGGGTCGCTCCGCTCGCCAGGCACCAGCGCAACCATACATGGAGCCAGACGAAAGGATATCGTCTCATTGAATTACAGAATGGTTGCCTGCGCACACGGTTCGTAAAGGTCGAGACGTGAGACGAGGGTTAACGCAATATGTGCCGCGCCTGTTTTTACTGGCGACGATGTTTGCCTGCAAAACAGGATCGAATTTTGAATCTATGCAGGCGCGTGCGCCAAAATCGGTCGCCGATGCAGGTAGTGGTGCCGTGGTGGGCACCTTCTATATCCGCCCTTTTACTTTCGCTGAAATGCCGCATCGCTCTGACATGCATCGCAAAGCTTTTGTGGTGCCCGGTTACAAAGGCATCGACTTTGATACATATGGCCGTGGCGCTTTGCCCGACGAAAAGAGCGGCCTCAAGACGATTGCATCGCTGAATAATGTGCACGCGCTCGTTGCGGATGAACTCACGAAACTGGATATTAAAACTATTCCTGGTGAAAGCGAAGAAGGCGGCAGCGTTCTCAGTGTAAAAGTGCTCAGCACCGAATCCAGCCTGCGTATGCATACCTATGGTTGCTGGCCGTTCGTCGGCACACTGGTTTACCTGGTAAACGGGGATATCTACAGTGTGGTCTCGCACACGCTTGCTGAGTATGCCGTGGCAGGCGCAGCGAACAAGAAAGGCTTCATCGAGGTTTATACCACTAAAACCTTCAGCTTTTGGGGCACATGGGCCGGTATGGATATCTTAGAGAGCTTCACCGAAGCGCAGGAGCAGCACGCAAAAGAAATTGCGGCTGCACTCGCGCTCAAGCTCAGATCTGACTGATCAGTTCAGCTTTTGCCAGCGATGCCGATGGCCAGCCGAGACGAAGTATGATTTCGTCGTCTGTTAGTCTGCCGATTTCTTTGACGCCAAACATCGGTTCGGCCGGTAACCATTTGCCGTCGAGGTAAACTTCTGCATTGTTATGGTTGTCATAGAGGGCTTTGCCGTCCTTATGCATCGACATGACGGTATTGATCCGCGCAGGTATTCCGGCAGCCTTGCTCAGCGCAACGATCAGCGCCGCGTATTCGTTGCAGTCGCCTTTTTTGTTTTGCAGCGCGTAGAGTGCACCCTTGTTGTCAGAGCCAAATTTCACGTATTTCATCTGTGCCTTGACCCTTGCGTAGGTGGCGTCGATGAACTGCGGTCAGTCGCCGCAGTCTGCCTGATTTCGTTCGCGAGGTTCACGATGAGCGCATTGTCTGATTCGATCAGTTTTTCGGCGGATGTATAAAGTGCCCGGTCCGCATCGCTAAGCGAAACCGGCTTCGCCATGGTTTCTTCTCCGGGTTCGAGTTCGACAGTCCAAACCATTCGAAGGGGTATCTTCTGCCCGGGAGCCAGTTCAAAGTGGTACTCAAGCCGTTTCACCCCCTTGCCTTTGGCGTTCATTGCCGTGGGTTGCGGCTCATAGGTGGCTGTGAGGACTTAATAATCGTAATACGAGGCAAGGCCGGGTAGCCTGACGCCGCAAGCTTTATTACGAGTGAGTAGAGGGCTCGCATGAACCTCTCTGTGGACGGCGACAAGCGGTCGCAAGCAGAATCACACCTCAAAAAGAAGTTTCCCTCTTTTGAAAAAGGGCTTGTAAACGCACATGCGACATAATAATGTGACATAATATGCTCGAGTACGCCCTACCGGTGGCGGCATCAGTGTTCTTTACACTATTCCTGCGCCGTCTCGACAAATCGAACGTAAATCTGAAGAAAATCAAAGCCATCGCTGAAAGGGCAGAGCGCGAGCTGGCGGATTTAACGCTCAAGAAGAAAGAAGAACTCAAAGATGCAACGATTCGCTTCGACTCTCTGCTGATCAATGCAGACAAATACCTCGGAGCTCTCACCGAAAAACTCGAGCAGGCAAAAGCAGACCTCACTTCGGTGGAAAGTACACGCCAGAATCTGCGTGTCATGGATACAGAGCTGCAGTCGCTCGACAACACGACCCGCTCGGTTAAAGACCAGCTGAAATTTATTAACGACTCGCTCGATAAAATTGACCAGCAGCAGAAAAAAATCAAAAAGCTGCAAGACCATGTTAAACAGGTCGACGACGAAGCCGCTAACATGATCGACGCGTTCCAGGCGGCGCTCAAAGATAAATCCGGCGAAATACTGCAGGTGCTTGAAAAGAAATTCGAAGAGATCACCAACGAAACGCTGCGCATGCAGGGTGAGTTGCGCGACGACTTGATGGCACGCCACGTAGATCTGAAGGGCGAAGTCGAGCACAGCTATGAACAGCTCGAAATTGACCTCAAGAAGAGTGCGCAGGATCTGACTGCGAATATAGAAAGCCGCATACAGACGCAGATTCAGGCAGTGACCGACCTGCAGGAACGTATTTTCTCCGCGGAGAAGAATCTCGATGTCACGGTGCCCGACATGATCCGGGATATCAAGAACGACTTGCTGCGCGACATGCACGAACAGGCGCAAAAACTGGAAACACTGAAGCTCGCGCTCGGCGGCACCGAAGACACGATGCGCAAGAAGCTGCAGGCTTTCCGCGAAGAGCTCGAGCAGCAGCGCTCGCTGCTGTTCCATGAAATCGCAACCGAGGCTGAGCGCATTCGCGACCAGATCTCAAATCTTGACCTCGACGCGCTGGCGAAAAAAGACGAAATCATCAAATCGGCGCGCAGCGAAGCGCAGAAGATCCAAAAAAATATCGAAGAGTTCAACGACCAGTATAGCCGCGCCCGCGAAACCCTTTTCCAGGAAGCTTCGCGCCGTGAGAATGAGCTCTCACAGAAACTCGACGAGATCGAAGGTCTGAATAAAAGCATTGCGGCACATCTGGCGACGAACCGCACGCGGGGCCTGGAAGAAATGCAGAACGAACTGCAGAAGGCGCTGGGCGAAATCAAAAGCGCTTCGCGTGAACTGTTCAGCGACATCGAAGAAGATATTCTGCGCGAATCGGGCATGCTGCGCGATAAGCTGAGCGCTGTGCAGGCAGAAGTCACGCAGATCGTACAGCAGACCGAAGAACGCTGCGAAAATCTCGAGACAAAAGTGGCGGATATCTCTCAGAATACCGAAAAAGAGTTCGCCAACTACCTGAAAGAACTCAAAAAAGCCGCCGAAAAAGGCCTCAACGACTACCGCGACGAGCTGGCAGACCGCGAGCGCCAGTTTACTCTCAGCATCACCAGCCTCGACAAAAACCTGCGCGACCGCATCGCAGATGCCGACCGCCATTTTGAGAGCGCGCAGGCACGCCTCGAAGAAATCGTCAAAGACGCTCGCAACGCGCTCCATAAGAATACGATGGAGATTGAGAAGAGCCGCGCTGAAATGATGCGCGACATGGATTCTGAACTCGAAGACCGTCTCGGGCACGCACGCCACCAGATCGAAGAAACGCAGGAAAAGGCATCGAATGCATTCTCCGACGCAGTGCAGAAATTCCGCACGCGCATTGAAGAGAAAGAGAACGAGTTTAGCTCCAAGATTGAACTGAATATCGCCCGCTTTTTCGACATGAAAAAGAGCCTCGAATCTTCTCAGGAAAGCCTGATTGAGAACCTGCAATCCGAAAAGCGCCGCATCGAAAACGAAATTCGTCAGACCAATGATCAACAGTTAAAGTTGTTCGACCAGGAACTCGGCGAACGCGAGAACCGCCACAAAGCCCAACTGCAGGCACTGTCTGCAGACTCCGTTGGCGATTTCAAAAGCAAAGTCAATGAACTGATGGATCGCCTGATGGAGATGAAGTCAGACACAACATCCACCTTCCGCGAGTTCCAGGAAAACCAGCAGGAAGTGTATGCCGCCATTGTCGAAGAAACCCGCTCGACCGGGCAGGAAATCCGCGACCTCAAAGAAGCGCTGCGCGAGCTCAAGGCCGAGGGCATGAGCATTGAAAAGAGCAAACAATCCGCTGAGACAATGCGCACGCTCATTCGCGAGCTCGGCCAGAAGATCGAACAGGCCGAGGGCAAGAACCAGATTCTCGGCGAAGTCTACCAGCGCGTCGAAGAGATGAAAGAGATGCGCACGAAACTCGAGACCGAGCTTCTGATGCTGAAAGAGAAGCGCGATAAAGTCGATCGCCTCGAAGAGAGTATCAATTTTGTCCTCGCGATGCAGAATGAGATTGATGCTAAATCCGTACAACTCAAGCGCGTACAGACCAACCTCGATGAATTCAGCGCACACTATGGCAAGATAGAGGAAGAGCGTCGCAAAGCCGATGTGCTGATGCAGAATCTGATCGATGAGAATCGCCTCATTCAAAAAACAATCGATAAAATTGAAGCGCAGGATAAGCATATCGATACTCTCAACGAAGGTATCGCACAGCTCAACGGTTTTTTCCAGCGCGTCGAACAGCGCTCGCATCTGCTGAAAGACCAGCTCGATACAATTACCGACCAGATGGTTGGCCTGCACAAGAACGAACAGGAGCTGCAGTCGATTCAAAGTCGCTTCATGGAAATCGAAGACCTCATGTCCGACATCGAGAAGAAAAAGACGCAGATTATTGCTTTCAACAAACAGTTTGAAGAGCTGCGCAAAGCCATGTCTTCGAGCGTTCAGCAGATCGAGAAGATTGAACAGAACGCAGAGTCCAAGGTTCGGCAGCTTTCAGAATTCATGAAAGCGATGGATGAGCAGACTGCGAATAAAGTGACCATCACGAAAACGCTTTCACCGGCTGGTGTGGGCGATAAGAAAGAGATGGTGCGGAAGCTCTCTGATTTCGGCTGGAGTGCCGAAGAAATTTCGCAGCGCGTGAATTTAGACATCCATACGATTGAAACGATTCTCTCTTTGCCAGGCTAATAGTTAGTCAGAGATATTTTTCTGTTTGCCGGTGAGAAAAAAACGGCATTTTCCGGTATTTAATATATAGAGGGATCTATATGCTGACAACAAGTGTTTCACTGCCTGTGGCTTTTGCGTCTTTGTGGAGGAAAAAGCGGGGTGAAATGATGCGCCTGGCGACGCGCATGCTTCGCATTCAGTTTTCACAATTGCAGGTACGCAGGGGCGTCACCCGCAGGTATAACCGTATTCCGGGGGATTTTGTTATCGTTACGACGAGATTTACTGCAGCGGAATATGATACTTTGCATAGTGCTGCTTCTGCTTTCCGTGTCAGTGTTTCATGGCTGGTGTGCCAGATCATCCAGATGTGGATGAAGCCAAGCCGGAGAAAACAAGAAAATCCATTCGTGACTAACTATGTGTTTATTCCCTGTTCGTCAGGCCGCAATGCCTTGATTTTTAACGAATACACTTTAATTTACCGAAAACTACGTCGCGAAAAAATAATCCCTGCCACAGCTTCCCAAATATGATATCGCTCTCCGAAACAAACCTGTTCTCCGGAGAGCAGCTCAAAGTTCTGAGCCGTCTGAAGGTCAAAGATGTGCGTGACCTGTTCTATTATCTCCCGAGAAAATATATCGACCGCACGCAGAAGCTAGATCTGCGCAACTCGCGGGCCGGGGACCTCGTGACCGTCGTCGGCAAAATCATGCACGCCGAAATGAAGTTCGCGGGTCGCAGAAGATTCACGATTAAGATCGAGTCCAATGCTTTCATTATCTATGCGACCTTCTTCAACGCCGGATCTTATATGCAGAAGATTCTCACGGTTGGCAAGGAGATTGCCTGCTGGGGAAAGTTGGAAGTCTTTCGCGGGCGCATGAGTTTTATGCACCCCGAGTGGGAGTTAATCACCGACGAAGGGCCGACGCACAGCGGACGCATCGTCCCCATCTATAAAATTACCGAAGGAATGCGCGCGGCGTTTCTGACGGTAAAGACGCTGCGCGAAAAAATCGAACAATGCCTGACTAACTATGAGAAGCGCATCACAGACTATGTGCCACCCGCAACCCTGAAAAACTGGCAGCTGTTGGGTATTCAGGAGGCGCTGCATAAGATACACTTTCCGCAGACGCTCGACGAGACCGAAGAAGCGCGGAAGCGCATGGCTTTCGATGAGTTGGTTCTGTTCTCGGTTCTCACCGAAGAAAAAAAACTCGCGATCCGCCGCATCGAAAAGGCATTCCGCATCGCAATCAATCCACCTCTGCAAAAAGAACTCGAACAGTTAGTCAAAGCCCTGCCATTTGAACTCACGGGTGATCAACAGCGTGCGATTGCCGCCTTGTTCAAAAACTCTGCGGCGCCTTACCCGGTGAATCACCTGCTGATGGGCGATGTTGGGAGTGGCAAGACGCTGGTTGCACTGATGCTGGCGCTTGTCTACATGCGGCATAAGCTGCAGGTTGCCTATCTTGCACCGACGGAAATTCTCGCGCGGCAACACTACCAGACGTTTCTCAATATTTTACCCAATGGCTCCTTTGAAGGTTTAGAGCTACTGTTAGGCAAAGACCCGGCAAAAGAGCGGCGCGCGAAACTCGATCGACTGTCGCGCGGCGAGTCGCTGCTGGCGATTGGCACGCACGCTCTCATTCAGGACGAAGTGAATTTTGACAATCTGTCTCTCATCATTATCGACGAGCAGCACCGCTTTGGCGTCGAGCAGCGAGAGAAGTTGCGCGCGAAAGGCAAAACTCCCGACCTGCTTTCGATGACGGCAACGCCGATTCCGCGCACGCTGACGCTCGCCTATTATGGCGACCTTGAACCGGTCTATCTGAAAGAAAAACCCAAGAGCCGCATCAAGATCGATACACGCATTTTTGCTGAGAGCGATCTCGAACGCATCTACAAGGCCGTGCGGAAATATGTCAACGAAGGGCGGCAGGCCTACATCATCTATCCCGTGATCGACGAAAGCGAAAATTCGGACATGGCATCTCTTGTCAGCGAATATGCCGCGCTTGAAAACGAAGTGTTTCCCGACCTACGACTCGGTCTTTTGCACGGGCGCCTTTCGGGTGACGAAAAAGACCGGGCGATGCAGAAGTTTAAAGAAGGATTAATCCAGGTGCTGGTGGCAACGACTGTGGTCGAAGTCGGTATCGACGTTCCTAACGCAAATGTGATCGTGATTCGCAATCCCGATCGTTTTGGCCTGTCGCAACTACACCAGCTGCGTGGTCGCGTCGGTCGCGGCGTACACCAGAGTTTTTGTATTCTCGTGGCTCCCGACCGCCTGACACCTGAAGGGCAAGACCGCCTGAATGCAATGGTGAAAACCGAAGACGGTTTTGAGCTTGCGCAGATCGATTTTGAGATCCGCGGTGCCGGAGAGATGACCGGCCTCAAGCAGTCGGGTGCTTCTGAGTTTCATGTTGCCGATCTGCGCGTGCACGGACCTCTGCTCGAAAAAGCCGCGGAATTTCTGCAGCAACACCCGGATGTGCAGGCGCAATTCGCCTCTATGAAAAATATCAAACAGACTCTCGAGAAGGGGCTGGTGCTGTTCGGCAACTAGGCGAAATTCCCGCTTTACATTGCCGTTGTCTTCCGCGGAGTCACTTCCATGAAATTCATACGCGGCTTTCTCTTTGCTGGCATCCTCACTGCTGGGGGTAGCGCGCTATTTTCACTGCCAGAAATCCGCGGCTGCGAATCAGAATACTACGACATTACAGGCGAGTCAGGGAGTGACCTGTTGCATGAGCTAAAATCAAAAAATGGCGTCAAAGGCGGCTTTTTTGCGGTGACTAACTACAACTATAAGAACCAGTGCAAAGATCTAACCGTCACATGCAAAGTTCGCTTGCCCCGGTGGACAGAGTTTACCTCTTCCTCCAACGCTCAATTAAAGCAGAAGTGGGAAAAGTTCTACGTGGCGCTCGTCGCGCACGAGCAGGGTCATGTCGATATCTTCAATGAAGGCCTTCAAGGCAGCCCAGCGGCAGTCGAAAAACTGACATGCAAGGCCGCGACTTCAAAATATAGTGTTGAATTCAAAAAAGTGGTAGCTAAACAGAAAGCCTACGACGCCGAGACTGACCACGGTAAAAAACTCGGCGCAACCTTCAGTGGTTCAACCTATATGGGCATCGCCTACTCGCAAAAAAGCGATGTTTTGGGCTGGTCTTACGACGCCGAGACCAAAGATGCAGCCACCAAAGTGGCGATGAAGAATTGCAAAGCTAAAGACTGCAAACTTGCCGTTTGGGCGAGTGGAGAAAACCGCTGCGTCAGTCTGGCACGCGGCGAGAAGGGCGGTTATGGCTATGCCTACGGCGAAGGCCGCGGAGATGCTGAAACGAAATCTGTTGCGTCCTGCACTAAGTACGACAAGGCCTGCGCCGTGCGAAAGACCGTTTGCGCGGGCCAGGGGCCGATTGAATAATTTCCCACAGCTGTCCGCCAATCCCCAAATGATTCGACGCCCTGTGTCGAATGCGCAAAATGCCTCAATGGCCAAAGAAGAGGCAATTTCCGTCAACGGCATCATCAAAAAAGCATTGCCCAATGCGATGTTTCTGGTGGAGCTCGAGAACGGCCATGAGATTCTGGGCCACATCTCCGGTAAGATGCGCAAGCACTACATCCGCATCAATCCAGGCGACAAAGTCAGCGTTGAGCTTTCACCCTATGACCTGACGCGCGGCCGTATTACATACCGCGTCGCATAACCTGCAATCTGGCCACGGGCTATAGCCCGTGCCGACGAATTCGATCCACAAATTCTTTCGCGTAGTCAGAGCTCTTTCCTGCACCCATAAAAAACCGCGGCACAGTTTGCCGATCCAAGGCTCAGCGAACCTATGTCGAGTTCCGCAATCGAAGCCACGGCGCTAAAGGGGGATTGCGTAAACTTAAGATACTGTTCTACTACCTGCGGATAATCACCTGGTTTATCTCCAGACTGGAACACTGGCAAAACAATCACCGTGCCATTTGCGGCATAAGGTTTTAGCGCAGCCTCAAATTCTTCGTGAAAGTGGCTTAGCCCGGCTCAGCCGGTGCGGCCCCAGAAAACAATCAGGCGTTCGTATTGTGGCGCCAGTGCCGCGAGGGTTGCCACAACCTCATGCGGGTGGTGCGCGTAGTCGTCTTATTACCGTCAGCTTGAGGGCGGGAAATTCAGCCAGTTTACATACGGCGGTTCACACCGGGTGCCCTGCAGGCACTTCCGCTATGACATCTGCATCTATGCCGAGCCGAATGCCTAGCTGCAATACGAGCGTTCATTCATCGTAGGTTGTGTTTTCCGCGAGGCCAATCTTTGAATTGCCGCCCGCTGTAAATGAGCGTATGCTCTCGACTTGCAGTGATATTTTACTCCAAAGAGTCTGATCGTTTTCACCGCACCATGCCATGAGATCGGCCCCGCATTCTTTGACAGGTGAATCCAGCCGCCGGCTTTCAGCGCGCCGGTAGCGAACTGCTTAAAATCCGCCGTGAGGGTTTCAAGGCTGGCACATGCACATCGGTGTGGTCGAGATCAATATTGGTGATAAGTGCTGCCTGTGCAGCAATCGACAAAAAACTGCGGTCTGATTCGTCGGCCTCGATGACCAGAATCGGCTTCCTGCCAGCGTCCCGCCGCTGCCTTCGCGGTAGTTCGAGTTCCATGCGGGCACGGTGCCGCCGATGAGCGCCGTCGGATCCAGCTTTGCCGCTTCGAGCAGAGAGGCAATCCACGCGCTGGTTGTGGTTTTTCCATGGCAGCCTGCGACGGCGATCGTGAAATATTCGCGCGTGATTGTGCCGCTAAGAGAGCGTGGCGGGTTCGCAGCGCATGTCGTTCTTTTCGGCAAAGCTCCTTTCCGCGTCTTCGGGTTTGATTGCACTGGAGTAATAGACATGTGCAGCGGGGTTAATCCGCCCTGTATCGGAGCCCACCTGCGGTGGTGATGCCTTTTTCGGCGAGCTTGCGCAGGTACGGTGAATCGCTCTTGGCCGGATGCGGTGATCGTCACACCGCTGCGCTTCAGAAGCAACGCGAAGCCTGCTTCATGCCGACACCGCCCGCCTCGATGATATGCTGGCAGACATGCTACGCGACGCCTGCCAACGTGCGTGCATTGATTTTCATTTCCATGGTTCGAGCACGCAGCCGAAACGATCGCCGGTGTAGCGGGCAGTCGTTGTGACAAAGAGACCCTTGAGACGGTCACGGTGCGTTTTTCTTTATCGAGCACAAAATTCTGTATGGGCACCCATTGGCGCAGTTATGGCATTCTTCGGGGGGTGCCTTCGGTGACAAAATAACAAGAAACAAACTCTGCTGTAAAAGAAGAAAGAATGCCGTGAAAGCGGCGGTGCGGTAGTTGACCAGGTAGGCGCCGGCGGCGACTACTGCGAGGGCGACCAGCTGGCCGAGGTGTTTCAGAATTTTCTTCATCATGGCGCGCGCTCCAGGATATTTTTCAAAAGGCCAGATAACGGTTCTTGTCGAAACTGCCGTCGCGCATCGTCCGCGAGCCGTACTGCAACGATGTCGAGCAGAGGTATCACAGAGAGCGATTGTCCCCAGTGCCCGAGTGCTGCGAACGTCGGCAGGCGCATCGGGCCACGGTGGTTGTTGTCCGCGTTCGGGAATGCCGACGCTGAGATGCACACAGCACCCGGGTTATCTCACCTTCGGGATTCAGCTGCGTTGTAATACGCGGGCGCTGGCGAAACAGGTGTAGTGCACTCCATTTTTCGGGTAAATGCGGGTGCCCCTGCCAGACACCGTCGTGTGGTACAGATAGCCGCAGCGCCAGCGCGAGTGTCGCGCGCAGCAGGCGAGAGATAGGATGAACCGACTGGCGGCCGTCGTCGCGTTTCACCGCAGCGTGATGAAGGCATGCTGATTGCCTTAAACAGGCGGTTGAAAATCAGGTTCAAATCTGTCTCCCGGGGGGTAAATATAGCCCGGTGGCGGTGGCGCATTGATAAATACCCTTGAGTATTGCCATGTATACAGGTTACTGGTGCCGCTCGAATAATACCAGTGCACCCGGCTCATGCGCCAGTTTCCCGTGCAGCGGCGAATGCCGCCATGTTGCGGCCTCGCGCGTAGAGCATCGCGACAACCGACGATTTCAGCGGAGAGCTTTCATAGCCTTCAGACCAATAAAAAGGCCTGAACTCATGCGCAGCAAATGGTCGAGATCTGTATCTTTTTCTTTACCGCCGCCCGACAGACCCGGATAGTATTGCGCCGCGCTGTCTGTGACTTTGAGTTTATTGTCCGCAACAGCAAGGCCCACTAGTGTGTTCACAAAACTTTTTGTCACCGACCAGATCAGGTGCTTGCGGTTGCTCTTGAATCGCGGCCATAGCGTTCAAAAACAATATTCCCGCCGCGCACCAGCACAAATGCGTCGGTGCGTATGCCTTTGCGGTCGGCTTCATTGCCCGTCGTGGTAAACAGGTATTGTTCGAGGTTTTTGAGTTTTTCGCGGTTGATGCCGGCTTTTTCCGGCGACAGCTCTGACCATTCGGCACCGGGATATACCGTGGTCTTCGCCTGCTCTTCAAAACCGGCGGGTAGCGCTTCGCGCACCTGTGCCGGCACGAGAGACTTTTTCTGGCAGGCGAATACGACAATTATCAGCAATGCACCGAGGGGGATTTTCATCGCTGCCAAAGTCGCGACCCGGAACGAAGCTGCAATAATTTCTACCACCTTCTGATAGCCAGTGGCTATCAGAAGGTGAGTTTTTCCAGTTGTGCAATCAGATCGTCGATGGCGGTTTTTTCTTTGGGTGTTTCGGTCTTCTGGTCTATGTTGGTTTTTGCAGGCACTTCGCCCGCGGCCGAGCCCTTCGCTTCCTCCCAGTCGAGGCGTTGCGAGGCGCGCGCGGTAATCTTCAGATTCACGCCATAGCGGCTTTCAATCTTTTTCGCAATCGGTATCGCCAGCATCGCCAGCTCATTGGCGAATGTATTGTGATCGCACAAAACCAGCAAACTGCGGCCGCTGATGCTCGCGACGATTGAATGTGTGGAGAGCAGTTTTCCGGCAAGCTCGGGCCAGTCTGTGCGCAGGCGTGCGATGAGATACTCCCGCTCGGCGCTCTCTGCCTGCGACGGATGCACCACGCGCAAAATTTCGACCCAGTCGCGGTTTTTTAGACGCTCAGCCTGTTCCGCGAGTTCGTCTTTACCCGCATGCCGGTGGAATAAGGGCGGAGCGGTCGCATAACCTCACCCCTAATCGACCCTTCCCCAAGCCTGGGGAAGGGGAGAGTTTACTGCCCCTTCCCCAAATTTGGGGAGGGGATAAGGGGTGGGGCGAAAACGTCATTGTTTTTTCAAAACAAACTTTTTAGTATACTGTTTCTCCACATTCGCCTGCTTCAGTGGCAATGGATGGTTCTTCACACCCGTAAACAGCGGAATCAGGACGTCGTAATGAGATGACTCTGGGTTGCCAGAGACGCCCATGTGCACGATCAGTTGGGCGGGTTCGCTGTCGGCAGAAAAATCGACGATAAAGCGCATTGCGGGTATCAGCCAGACGCGTCGTGGTCGTCGCCCCACAGATTGCCCGTCAGTTGAGTGAGGTAGTCGCCGCCGGCCTCGATGGGCCTCGCGGTTGAGATAACGGCGCAAAACCCCGCCTCTTGTACCCTGTGCTTCCAGTAATATTTCGTGCAGCGAGCCCCATTTCCCCCAATCTGCGCGGTTTGAGCCCAGGTCTTTTTCGCAAATTGCCCGGCGAGCGCCGCGGCAAAAATCATCGGCTGGGTCTCTTTCCTGAAGTCTGAATATTATTCCAGAACGGGCTGTCTGAGCGACCGAGAAGGTGGTCCTGCACAGCATTGTAAGAACGTTTGTTGAGCGCCTGGAAGTTGTGCCACAGCGGGCTATCCTTACCGTCAAGTTCATCGGCAAAAGTGAGGATTGTCATCGCGGAAACAAAGTTCTCATAGACCGCGGCGGCGGCAGAGTCTTTGCTAAGATTACCGTCGAAGCCTTGCAGAATTTTTAAGGTCTTGTGCGCGTATGTTCGCCGCCGCGGGCAGTTGTTCGATTGCCTGCGTCAGTTCGCCGGTGAAGCCGACGGTAAAAAGCTGGTCGCGCAGGCGTTTTGCTGTGCGTGAAAATGTATCGCCCTGAAAGCGGCCCATGTCTTCGGCTGTCAGTTGTGTCCCTGTGATACGAGTTCTTTGCGCGATCGGCGCGGTCGCCGCCATACCATGACGAAGACACCGCAGAGTTCGTGCTTCCTCATCGTTCCACACTTTGTTTGCTGCTGCTACAAAACCTTCTTTCTGGGTTAAGCGCAGACGGGTTTTCCGAGGGATGATAATAGCCGTCCCAGCCGTCTTCTCCTGTCCAGCCGATGCGGTGTGCAAAAGGCCGGTCGCACCCTTGCGCGCCGGGAATCTGCCGGTCGCGAGCCAACCAATGTTCTTTTCGTCGGCATAGACGACGTTCAGATAAATGCCGGTCACTTTATCGAGCGCCGCCCTTGCGGATTTCATGTCGCGCGCAGCAGCCATTTCAAAGATGCCGTTCAGGGTGGTTTCCCGCGAACCGACGGTGGTCTTGTACGCCAGCCCATAGTCGCTGCGAATATTGAGTGCGAGATGCCTGTCGGGAAAAGGATGCGTGAACGCCTCGTTCAGCAGCACGCCATGGCGGGTTGTGATACGTTTGAATGTGTGGGATTTACCGCCGCGAATGCTGATTGTCTCGCTGATGACATCCGCATTTTCCCATTTGCCTTTATAAAGGTACTGTGTGGCACCCTTTTCTTCTCTCAGCTGTTCGAGAAAAATATCCTGGTTATCTGCCATCACCATCGTAGCACCCCACGCCATCGTGCCGTTGGTGCCGAGGGCAACTATCGGCGTGCCCGGCAGCGCCACACCTGCAGCGCGGTATTCAGGGCATTCGAGGCTCATCATATACCACATCGCGGGCACCGTCATTTGCAGGTGCGTGTCGTTGGCCAGGAGCGTTTTGCCGTTCTTGGTTTTACCGGCGGCCACCACCCAGTTATTCGAGGCAGGCAGTGAAGGTGAAGGAATCAGCGTCTGCCAAATCTGGTATGCACTGTCGATTTGGCTCTTGAGTACTGCGTCGCCCGAGGCGATTTTTTTGAGGTCGATGTCTTTCAGGTGGTTCGCCTCATCGAATGGAAGCGGCTCACCATCATAGACAGGAAACAGCCACGTGGCTTTTTCGAGGCCCAGCTTTGAGGCAAATTTCAGAAACGCGACTTCTTCGATGTGGTTGGTCGCGAGCAGAAAAGAAAACAGCTGGTAGAGCGCGAGCGAGTCCTCGCTTTTCCAATCCTCAACGCTGATGCCGGCGGCACCCACCGCCAGCATCTCTTCAAACTGCCGTTTGGGAAACAGATGCCGCTGTGCATTTACGCCCGCCGCAAAAGATTTCAGCATGCGCTGCAGGCGCGGTTCGAGTATCTGGTAGTTTTTCTGCGTCAGCTTTTCGAGCCCCAGCGAGCGCATATACACGTCGACTCCGAGCGTTTCTTCACCGGCGAGTTCAGACAGCCGTCCATAGGCCATGCGCCGCAGAAATTCCATCTGGAAACCCCGGTCGGCCGCCATTGCAAAACCAGCTCCGAATGCCATGTCGTCGAGATTCTGCGCTTTGATATGCGGGACGCCAAACTGATCACGTCGAATCTCGACATCAGCAGAAATCGCCTGCACTGTGACACTGCCCTCTTCGGGCATCACACTTTTCTTCAGGCGGTGCCTGAGCCATCCGTACGAAGTCGCAAGTACAAGCACGAGCACCAAGGCCGCCCAGCGAAGGTAGTGCCGTTTCGGCTTCTGCTGGTAGCTCATGTCGTTGATGGTCGAAACTTTTTCGGTTGGTACGGATTTACGCGTGTCTTCAGAATGGTCGGCCTGGAACAGGGCACTGAGCTCCGCTTCCGACGTCGGGTCGCCTTCTTTGAGGCGTGCGCTTGGGCTTTGCGCGGTTTTTTTTACTGGTTTGGAAGGTTTGGTTTTGCTGCCCGGGCTGCGGTTTGCTGTGGATTTTTTTGTCGGTTTATTGCGCGCCATTTACAGAGAAACCGGGCGCAAAAGTCAAGTTGGCAACTCTATTTCAAAAGCGACCAATTCTTCGGCCAGTCCGTCGCCAGCCGAATAATCATGCACCGTTGTGCAGGTGATATCGCCTTTATGCATTTGTACTACTTTATCCACGTAAGTCAGCCCAAGGCCGTATTCGAGGGTGCGGTATTGTTCGTGCACGACGCGCGTGATGCGAAAAAAAGGCTCAAAGACGATTTTGCGGTAATCTTCGGGTATTCCCGTCACCTCTCCGTTTTCCATACGCAGCGGCGCGTTGAGTATGGTGATCAGCGCACGCGTATGCAGATGCTCGACAAGCACAGTGACCGTGCTGTTTTCGGGTGAAAATTTCATCGCATTCAGCAGCAATTCGCGCATGGCCTTGCGCATAAATTCCCAGTTGAGCCTGAGCTTCACTCCAGCGTGGGAAGGTGGCAATTCGTTCAGCAATAACCGGTGGCCGCGCAGCGCCGACATCGGCTGCAGCTCGTACAGAATGTCATGGATGATCTTATGGAACTCTCCGAGCGTCACATCGAAGAGTGCAAAATCCTGCGAAACAAGCAAATGGAGTTCGCCGAATATTTCAATCATGTCTGAAACGGCCTTTTGGTTGTCGAAAATCATTTCAAGAATGTCTTTCGAGATCAGATAATTTTGTCCGTCCGCGGTCAGCGGTGAGCCACCCAACATGGAAACCAGCGTGGTCAGCGAACCCACGCCCCGCCCTTGCGTGAACGATGTGTGTATGTTGCTAAAAAGGGCTTTTGATAGTTTGTTTGCCTGGCGCCGTATCAGCTGATCGGTAATGCGCCGCGTGGCGAGTTGTTGTTCGACACGCTGCGCACGTTCGAGTTCTGCCTGCTGCCTCTGTGCTTCGGTGACTGCTTTGTTGTGCGCGCGCTCTAACGCATGCTGCACCTCGGCAGGCTGCACCGGTTTCAAAATGTAGTCGAATGCACCCAGGCGAAAAGTGTCTATCACAACGCGAAGATCCGACTCTGCGATGAGCAATACAACAATCGGGGGTTTGGCCGTTGCCATCAGGGATTGCAGAATTTCACTGCCTGTCTGTTTGCCCGCTATGGCCGCATCGAGCAATACAAGATCGTGGTTTACTTTTGTAAAAGCGGCGAGCGCATCTTCAGCGCTGGCAGCAAGACTCAGCGAATAGGGCAGGGTCGAGAGAATGCGTTCAAGCAGCGCCTGTTGCACCGGGTCGGATTCGATAATCAGTAAGGAGTGCTTTTTCACCATGGCGCACCGGTTCGGTAATTGATTATCGACCTTTCGGGGAGGCTAATTAAAGTCAGGCTGTGAAAAGTGCGAAATAAGCCGATGCATCTTTTGGGGCGCCACACCGCCCGACACTCAAGGTCAGACGATGTGGATATCGATGCGCTTGCCCGACATATTGCCGGAGTTCTGCAATTCGATTTCATACTTGCCGACGGCAAGTTGCGAAAACCACGCAAAATCGTCGCGCAGTGGAATCGATTGCAAGAGCCTTCCCTGGCGGCGCAGGTTAATGAACTTTGGCCGCGGCCGGTAATTCTGCAGTTTTACCGTGAGCATGACGGTGTCGTTTCCATCTTTCACCACCTGGTAAAATAGGTCGCCTTGTTTGGGTTCGCTGGTCATGAACTGCAGAGCACCTGTCGCGCCGCCGGCTGCAACTGCTTCGCCCGCCGAACGCACCGCGACCATTTCGTCGCTGTTGGTAAGATTGTAGAGAGCGTTGATATGGCCTGCGATCAGGCGCAGGCCGTCTTTCAGACGAATAACAATCGTGGACTCTTCTTCTGCCGGTGCCGTGGCATAAATACGGTTCATCACGATCTGCTTCAGATATGCCGGGGTTGGTATCAGCGGGCGGTCGCCCCAGGTGAATAAGAATGCAAGTGTATCCTGGAAAAGGCCGAAGTCGGCATTGTTGGCCTTGATTGTTTGCCAGGTCTTGCTGCCGCTCAGTTCTTTTTCAATAGCGCGCGGATCATCGACGCTAAAGAATTTTTCAGCCATTTCGACAATCTGATGTACGGGCAACTTAAAACCACCGGCTTCTACCAAAGCGCCCTGGCGCTTATTCAGTGCCACCATTGTTTCAAATTGCACCAGCATTTCCAGTGCCGACAGGTTTTCACCGGCGAGCTGTATCGCCTCTGCCTGCCGTTTATCGCTCAGGTAAAGCTTCAGCAAGCGGGAATATTCTGCAGGTGTAAGCTTGCTCAGGCTCTTGCGTGTTTTTTTGGCTTCCACAAATCCCTCTCTGTTTCCGTGAAATACGGCTTTCTTTGCCCTAACTTCCCGGTTATATAATAGACGACGCGCCGACTACCCACTTTACGACACTAAAATATGTCCGCCTCCGTTAAGCTGATCACAATCTCGATCAGTCATTACGTCGAAAAAGTGAAATGGGCGCTCGCCTACTCCGGTATTGCCTATACCGAAGAAAGCCATATTCCGGGCCTGCACGCGCTGGCCACGCTTTGGTACACACGTGGTCAGCATCGGGCAACTCCGGTGCTGATCGACGGTTCCCTCGTCGTCCCCGATTCGACGGCAATATTGAGGCACTTGTCGACAAAATACGGACAAAAATGGCTGTACTCAGCGCCGGCAGCGCTTGAGCTCGAAGAACGTTTTGACCGCTATATCGGGCCGCACACACGCCGCTTTATTTACCAGCACCTCTTTGATAATGATTTGTCAATTGCAGATTTATTTGCACAGGGAAATGTTCCCGGTTGGGAATTGGCATTGCTGCGCGTGGCTGCACCCGCGATCAAAGACGCGATGATTCGCGATATGGCAATACATCCGCGCGCGGCCGAAAATTCGCGCCGTGTGTTTGAAGCTGAATTTGAATTCGTCGCCGGCCTCTTGCAGGATGGCCGGCGTTACCTCTGCGGCGATACGTTGACTGCTGCGGATATTACGTTTGCCGCGCTTTCAGCCCCGGTGCTGCTGCCCGAAAATTACGGAGCGAAGTTGCCCCGGCTTGACGATGTTTTTGCTGGCGCCGCTGTCAGAAAATGGGTGGAGAATTACCGCAGCACGGCAGCCGGTGCGTTTGTCATGCGTCTATACGAGCAGCACCGCAACTAAGCCAAAACTCACCGCAAAAAAAGGAATCGTCAATTAAAACTATTGACATCCCCCGCAAAAAAAAAGGCATCACTCATGGCTCGCCAAAGCTCTGAAAGCAGAGACCCGAAACGGGTCGCGACACAAGCGGCTGACAGTTACTATACTGTTATTCGCGGCAAAAAATACGATCGCCGTATGCTCGAACTCGCCGAGGGGTTGACGAGCGGTCGCGGCGACGGACGTATATCGATCAATGATGCAAAGAATCTTTTGCGCGTGGTGAAAGATGCAAATAACTATTCCAACACTGAAAAGCAGACGATGGAATATATTCGCAAACATTTCAAATTCACCAAAGAGGGCGACGATTTTTTCCGATCAGAAATACGCAAATGGGCAGCCGGTAAGGGCAAAAAAAAGGCAACGGCGAAGGCTAAAAAACCTGCTGCGGTCGAAGCAGTGGCAAGTTCTCCTGCGCATGAAGCAGAGGCCGTTGCTGCAGCGGCGGCGGCTCCCGTCGAAACCAAAAGCGATACCGCACGGCCTACGCGAGGGGGCTCGGCCTTCATGCAGATTCTGCTTGGCCTTGTTCTCATCGCTGGCCTCGCAGCGCTCTTCTACTTTATAGTCTACAAAAGCAGCTGCGCGAGACCGCAGCCGGGTTCAACACCGCCCGCAGCAACTCGCCCGGTGACAACCCCGCCTGCTGCGGCGGCACCGGCACAAACGCCCAGGGCGGCAGAGGTACCTGCTGCGCCTGTTAAGCCTGTCGCGGAACAGAAACCATCCACCTCTCCTGCGCCTGTCAACGCCGAGCTGCAGACGTATGTCAGCAAAACAAGTTTGCGGTTCATCGCCGAAAAAACCGCACTTTCTCCGGCGTCTGAAAAGGCTCTCGATGAACTCGCGGCACGCCTCAAATCGTCAGGTGGCCGCCTGCAGGTCACAGGTCACACTTGCTCGCTGGGCCCAAAATCGATCAACCAGGCGATATCTGAAAAGCGCGCGCTCGTCGTGAAAGAAGCTTTGGTTTCGCGTGGTATTGCCGCAGACCGCATTGAAACATTGGGGGCTGCCGATACGCAACCCGTGGGCAATAACAAAACTGTTGAAGGCAGGGTGGCAAATCGCCGCGTGTCCTTCAAACTGTTGAATTAGCGGCGTTATGTGTCCGTACATATTCCGAGGCGTAGCCTCGGAATATGTACGGACAATAACCCCAAAAAATGTAAGGTGGTAATGTGATGGTTCGTCTAACTCGTTTATGGGGAGTTTTTTCCCTGCTCGCACTCTTCTCCGCAGCGCCGATTCTGGCTGATACAAAGGCGCCTGCAACGCCGCCGGTTGCCGTGACTGGCGAGACCACAACGCCACACACAACCACATCTGCTCATGAAGCGATGGATCCGCAGAAAGAACTCGGTAAGCGCTTATCGCTCTTTACAGTTATTCCGTTTGTTCTGATTCTGCTCGCGATTGCCATTTTGCCGCTCGTGATTCCACACCTGTGGGAATCAAACCTCGTGAAGGCCGTGATAAGTCTGCTGCTAGCGCTGATCATGGGGGCATACCTCGTGACGCAGGGCCACCTTGGTATTGAAGTCATCGTTGAAACGCTCAAAGAATATTACGCGTTTATCTGCCTGCTGATTGCCTTGTTCACCATCTCCGGTGGAATTTTTGTCGAAGGCGATCTCCGCGCAACCCCGCTCACGAATACCGTGATCCTGGGAATTGGTGCAGTGATCGCATCCTTTATCGGTACTACGGGTGCGTCTGTTCTGCTGATACGCCCTTTGATTAAAACCAACAAAGAAAGAAAGCATACGACACATATATTTGTGTTCTTCATTCTGTTGGTTTCCAACGTGGGCGGCGTGCTGCTACCTGTGGGAGATCCCCCGCTCTTCATGGGTTACCTCTATGGGGTGCCGTTCTTCTGGACCCTGATTAAACTTTGGCCGATCTGGTTGACCGCTGTCGCAGTGCTGCTGATAATTTTCTTCGCGTGGGATATGTTTGCTTATAGCCGCGAAACCAAGGCAGACATCCGGAAAGACGACCAGAATGCGACCCCGCTGAAGGTGCATGGCGCCCTGAACTTTGTGTTCATTGGTGGCGTGCTCATGGCCGTTGTTTTTCTGAAAGATTACAAACTCGAGCATGGCACGCTGGCGATGGCCTGGTTGCAGCAACCCGTGATGCTGGGTTTTGCCCTGTTGTCTTTCGTGCTCGACCATATGAAAAAAGTGAAGATGACCAAGGCACACGAAGAGCAGATTCTGAAGCGCCTCGAAAATGAAGGTAAGGCTACGGAAAATATGCGCCTGATGGTGCACTACCATCCGCACACGCCGCGCGACAAAAATCACTTCGGTTTTGCGCCGATTATCGAGGTTGCAGCTCTCTTTATCGGTATTTTCATCACGATGATTCCGGCGCTGTGTCTCTTGAAGGCGCGCGGTGGTGAAACCGGCGTCACGCAGCCATGGCAGTTTTATTGGATTACGGGCGGCTTAAGCTCATTTCTCGATAATGCCCCTTCGTATGCGACATTCTTTGCCCTGGGCCAGAGTGTGACGACCAATATGGGCGCTGCCGCTGGGGCAGTGGTGACGGCCGCCTCGGGAGCGATTACAGAGAAAATCCTCATTGGTATATCCGTGGGCGCAGTGTTTTTTGGTGCTAACACGTATATCGGCAACGCACCTAACTTCATGGTGAAAGCGATGTGCGAAGAGTCCAAGATCAAGATGCCTTCGTTCTTTGGCTTCATGGCATACACAATTGCGATTCTGGTACCGGTACTGGCGTTAATCCACTTCCTGTTCCTGAGGTAAAATATGCTCGGCATCCGCTTCATCAAGTTTGATGCGATGACGTATGTCATCCATTACAAGAAGGGGCGGGTGGCGCGCGAGGGTCGTGGCCTCGCTTTCTACTATTACGAACCGTCGAGTTCGATCGCGGCAATTCCGCTGGGTTCGAACGACGTGCCTTTTATTTTCAATGAAACCACGCTCGATTACCAGACGATTTCTGTGCAGGGCCAGGTGTCTTACCGTGTCAGCGACGCCAAAAAACTTTCCGAGGTGCTCGATTTTACCGTCGACGCCGAGGGTATCTATAAAAAAGACGAGAGCGAAAAGCTGACGCAGCGGATTATCAACGAAGCGCAGACTGCCACTTCGGCGCTGGTGCATTCGATGTCTCTGAAAGAGGCAATCCGGGGCGCGAAGGCGATCGGTGAAAAAATTTCAGAAGGTTTAAAAAGCGCGGGCGCGGTCAATTCACTTGGGCTCGAGATTCTTTCGGTCAATGTTCTCGCCGTGAAGGGTACTCCCGACGTCGAACGCTCGCTCGAAGCCGAAACTCGCGAGGGTATTTTCCGCGATGCCGACCATGCGATCTACGCGCGGCGAAACTTTGCCGTGGAACAAGAGCGAAAGATCAAAGAATCGGAACTGAATACTGAAATTGCCGTCGAAGAAAAGAAAAAGCAGATCGTTGAGAAAAAAGCTGAGACAGAGATTCTCACCGCAGAAAACAACAAGAAGCTGCGAGAGATGAAAATCAAGGCCGACATTTCGGTCGAAACAGAGAGGCAGAAGCTCATCGATACGCGTGTGCAGAACCAGCGCAAAGAAGCCGATGCGCAGGGGTATTCGATCGAAACGCTTCTGAAACCGTACCGTACTATGGACTGGAAAACGCTCGCGGCGATCGGTAAAGATTTTAATGCGAACTCGCAGGTTGCGATGGCCTTTCGCCTGTTAGCAGAGAACGCCGAGAAAATCGGCACGCTGAACATCACACCAGATCTGCTTCAATCACTCACAAACTCAAAAGCCGATGACCGATAGGTCATCGGCTTTTGAGTTTGCAATTATTGTTCGCAGCAAGACGCGCCGCGAAATGCTGCAGGATAAATTCCAGACGCATGCGCAGGCAAAATTCTACGTCGAAAGATCGGGTGGTTCGATCGACGACGTCGATGCGGAGCATGACCAGTTTTACCGCAGCCTCGAGGCGATACAGCAGCAGCTGTCCGGCAAATTAAAGTATAAAATTATCGATCGCGGTTTTTTGCCTTCGTTCATTTTTGCAGACACGCACCTGGTGATCACTGTGGGGCAGGACGGCCTTGTCGCCAATGCCGCAAAGTATGTCAAAGGTCAGCCGATAATCGGTGTAAACCCCGACCCCGGTCGGTTCGACGGCGTACTGTTAAAAACTTCCGTAAAAACTTTTAGTCAGCACGTGCAGCATTGCCTCACGCAGTCGATGCAGCTGAGTGAAATCACGATGGCCGAGCTGAAGCTGAACGACGGCCAGCGGCTGCTTGCGTTTAATGATTTTTTCATCGGGCCATCATCGCACATTTCCGCGCGCTACATCATCTCGCATGCCGGCAAAAAAGAAGAGCATTCTTCTTCGGGTATTCTTGTGTCGACGGGGGCTGGTAAAACAGGGTGGATGAGCTCGGTGCTCAACATGGTTTCGGGATTTGCGGGTCGTTCGTCCGTTCAACAGTATGAAAAACTACAGTGGAACTCACCCGAGCTGATCTATGCGGTGCGCGAGCCGTTTATCAGCAAACAATCGCAGGCTTCACTGGTCTGGGGTATAATCGATGCGGCGAATCCTCTGGTGCTCGAATCGCGTATGGCGTCGGCGGGAGTTGTGTTCAGTGACGGTGTCGAGCGCGATTATCTGCAATTCAATTCGGGTGCAATCGCCACCGTGGGCGTCGCCCCTGAGAAGGCCCGTCTCGTGACAGGCTGAGTCGGCTCGTGCCGCTGCCGACATAATCGACATCATACTCCATATTGGTTTGACACCCGTGTCGAGCTGTTTCAAGTGAGACAGCCTGATTTCCGGAGACTGAGCCATGAAAGCGGATCTGACATTTTTGAAATTATTCACGCGCGGTAAGAGCCAGCTGCAACTGGCGGTTACTACGATGGTCGTGCTGTTGCTTGCGCTATCTTCGATTTTTACTATTGTCTATACCTATATCCATACTTCCGATGCGGCGCTGCGCTCTGCCCGGCAGATGATGAAACAGGCGAACAGTGCAATGTCGCGCGATATTCTGCGCTACATGGGCACGGCCCGCCGCACCGCGCGGGCCGTCGCGTGGAATCTCAAGGGACTCAAGGCCGTGCACGGCAGCCGTGAGCGCATATTCCCTGCGGCTGCAGGTTTGTTGCGGGCGCAGCGCGAAGTCTTTGCGGTAACGGTAGCGGACAAGCACGGTTCTGTCTTGATGGTGGGTAAAATTTTCGACGACCCGAAATTCAGCATCGACAAGAAAAAATCTCTTCCGAAAGAAGTCGTCTACCGCGCGCACTGGGTCGACAGGCAGAGTAAACCGATGTCTGAGAATTATATCTACATGGACAAAAATATGAAAGAGGTGGTGCGCGAGACCCGGCCCGCCGACGAAATCAAATATGACGCGACCACCAAACAATGGTATAAAGATGCCCTTGAGCATAAAGAAAACGTCTGGACCGACATGCGCACTTATTCCAACGGCGAATTCGGAGCAGCTAACGTCGAGCCCATAAAAGACGCCAACGACGAAGTGCGTTTAGTTATATCTGTCAGTCTGGCGCTTTCCCTGCGCGATGGCATTTCATCGCGCCTGCAGGTAGGCCAGAACGGCATTGGTTTCCTCGTCGATGGGGATGGCCAGGTGATCGCGTATCCTGACCGCAGCAAGATTGTGCGTTGTACGCCACCTGCAGCAGAAGGTGAAAGACCGACCTGTGTGTTTAATAAAGTGACCGAAGTGGGCAATCCTGCGCTGGCGGTGGCTTTCCAGAAGTTCCATGAGAAATCCAACCTGGAAGACGACAAGAACATACCCAAACGCCTGAATTATAACGATTATATTCGCGGCATCAAGCGCCTCGAAGATGAGGATAAAGAAATCTTCCATAAAGCCTACAAGGTCAACGACGCGGAAAAAAAGATCACCCTGAATACGCCGGTCAGCAAAGAAGTGAGAGAAGCTATACCCGATCTGCTCGATTCGATCGGCTTTACTTACAACGTGCGCTTCGACGCCGATGGCAAGGAATACCTTGCGAGTTTTCGCGAGTTTCCCGACAGTTATGGCAAAGACTGGATGATCGGGGTCGTCGTGCCGGTGAACGATTTTATCGGCCGCCTGAAGTCGACGATCACCGAGGTGACACTGATGGCAACAGGCATTCTCATTCTGTCGATTATCATTATCATTATTTTTGCACACCGCATTCTGAAACCGCTCAAACTCATCGCGCAGGATATGAACCGAATTCAGCATCTGGACATCGATGAATCGGTGAAGCACAAATCTTTCTTTTATGAAATATCGCTGATTGCCGACGCGCTGGATTCAATGAAGCATGGGTTGAAGGCGTTTAGCAAGTTTGTGCCGTTGGCGCTGGTAAAGCAGCTCATTGCTTCGGGTAAGGGCGCAGAGCTCGGAGGCGAAAAAAGGCACCTGACGATGATGTTCACTGATATAGCCGGTTTTACGACGATTTCAGAAAGTATGACAACCGAAGCATTGCTGCAGCATATTTCTGAGTATCTCGACAACCTGACGCAGATTATTCTCCAGCAGCAGGGCACCGTCGATAAGTACATCGGCGACGCAATTATGAGCTTCTGGGGGGCCCCAAACCCCGATGAAAGCCAGGAATACCACAGCTGCAGAGCAGCGCTGCTTTGCCTTGCGAAGCTCAAAGAGCTCAACGCCAAATGGGCGAGCGAAGGTAAACCAGAGCTGCCAACGCGTTTCGGTATCAGCTCGGGGGATGTCAGTGTCGGTAACATGGGCTCCCGGGATCGCATGAACTATACTGTGCTCGGTGACTCGGTAAACCTTGCTTCGCGGCTCGAAGCGATCAATAAATACTATGGTACTGACGTCATTGTCGGCGAAAGCACGTATCAGGTAGTGAAGGATCAGTTCTGCTTCAGGCCGATCGACGTTGTTGCAGTCAAAGGTAAAACGCGTGGTGTGAAGATTTACCAGCTCTTGGCCGGGTTGCCCGAAGACGGTGAAATTGCCCCCGATGCGAAGACTCTCAAGATCCGCGACCTGACGGAACGTGCATTTAATGCCTACATGAAGAAGGATTTCTCTGGTGCAAAGAAGCTTTATACCGAACTGGCAAAGCTCGACCCTAAAAACCCCCTGGGTGAAATTTTCATCGAGCGCTGCAAGGACTATATGAAGAACAAGCCAGCCGCGAACTGGGATGGCGTGACGCACATGAAGTCAAAGTAACATCGCCTTGGTCAAGACCAGTCGGCGGTGACATTATGCCCAAATAGCTTTTCAGGAGTGCATTCGAAATAGCTTCGAACGTTGGCTTCGTTTCGCTGTTGCCATCTGCTTTCGCTTTTACACTAAGATTGCCCATGTGGCGCAAATTACCCGAGGCTGTAATTCAACAGAAAGCGAAGGACATCGAAAAAAAACCGCGCATCCCCCGTATTATACAGTCAGTGATTGCCACCGTGGTGTTCGTTGCTGTGCTTTATGGCATCTCTTACCTTAACAGTATTTTGCAGGGAGGCAAAAATATTCCGGGTGCAAGTTTCAATTTACAGAATGCATCTGCTTTATCGCTCTTGGCTGTATTTGTCGCCAACATTTGGATTCATTTAATTTTTGCTGTTAAACAACCGCAAACGACCGGTGATCTTTATCTGTTACGACTGTGAAGAACCGTTCCACGCCAAACCTGCATGCCCCGCATGTGGCAGCACAAATGTCTCAGATATCCGCTTCGCCGAGTGGATCGAAGAAGAGACGCGCTAGGCTTGCCGAATGAATACGGAACTCGACCGCGCCTTCTGGTGGTAGTGGTGCGCAAAAACGGGCGCTTTGTTGAGATCAGCAGAAAAGTCATAAGGCGGCAATTGCGCGCTGTCCGATAACCGTTTCCAGCTTCCTGGGGGCATTTCAAAGTCGAGATCCTGGCGGTACGCGTTAAAAATCGCAAACAGCTCTGAAGGTATTGTGTCAGATTTCAGCGAAAACGCGAGCGAATGCGATTCAAGGCTGAAATCGGGGGCATGCTGTTTCACGCCATGAAAGGTGATCTCTTTTCTACCCGAAGCATCGGGTAGAAACCAGCTTTTCGGCGAGGTCATAAAGGGATTCGTTTTGCTGAAGGCGATAAGCCCCTGAACAAACCGGAAGAGGTCTTTATTAGTCTCCAGCAGCTTCCAGTTGAACCATGAGACCGCATTGTTCTGGCAGTAGGCGTTGTTATTGCCTTGCTGTGAACGGCCCACCTCGTCACCCATCGAAATCATGGGCGTGCCCTGCGAAAGAAACAGCAGGGTGAAGAAATTGCGCATCTGCGCATGGCGCAGCGCGAGAATTTTTTCGTCGTCAGTTTCGCCTTCGTTACCGCAGTTCCAGCTAAAATTTTCTGACGAGCCATCTGCTCCCTTTTCGCCGTTCGCATCATTGTGCTTCTCGTTGTAGCTCACGAGATCTGCGAGCGTGAAACCGTCGTGGCAGGTAACGAGATTGATGCTGCGATGGCACTCGCGGTCAACCTGCGGATAAAGATCGGGGCTGCCCGTAATGCGCATCGCAACTTCATAAGCTGTATCGTTATCGCCGCGCACAAAACGCCGCACACCGTCGCGGAAACGCCCATTCCACTCGGCCCAGCGGTGGCCCACAAAACTGCCAAGCTGGTAGAGCCCCGCAGCGTCCCACGCTTCGGCGATAATGCGTGTGCCGGCGAGCACGGGGTCTGACTCGATCTCCCACAGAATCGGCGGGCTCTTCATCGGCTGCCCCCACTCATCGCGCGACAGCACCGAAGCGAGATCAAAACGAAAGCCATCGATATGCAGATCAGAGACCCAGTTGCGCAGGCAGTCCACAATCAGGCGGCGTACAATCGATTGGTTACCATTCACGGTATTGCCGCAGCCAGAATAGTTGGCATAATAACGCGGGTCATCCGCCCGGGGGATATAGTACGCACGGTTTTCAAAACCGCGGAAGCTGAGCAATGGTCCGTCGTGGTCGCCCTCTGCCGTGTGGTTGAAAACAACGTCGAGAATCACCTCGATACCTGCCTTGTGCAGTGCGGCAACCATCTCGCGGAACTCGCGCACTGGGGCGAGAGCATCTTTCGCCGAAGCATAACCCGCATGCGGAGCGAAAAAACCGATGGGACTGTAACCCCAGTGGTTGGCTTTTCCCGCAGGAGCATCTTGCACGTCGAAGTGCTGCACGGGCAAAAGTTCGACCGCGGTGATACCCAATTCTTTCAGGTACGGAATTTTATCGATCACGCCAAGGTATGTGCCGCGCCGTTCGGGGGCAACACCCGACGACGGGTCTGCAGTGAAGCTGCCGACGTGCATTTCATAGATGACGGTCTCATGCAATGGGTTGTGCACATGCGATTGGTATTCGCGATCGAGTTGGTGTCTCTTCACGACGACGGATTTCATCGCAGTCTGCGTTGTGTCACCCTTGTGCGCGGCGGCTGCGCGGTTATAATTCGCCGGGGTCACAATCGCCTTCGAGTATGGATCAATCAGCAATTTTTCGCCGTCAAAACGGTGCCCCCGCGACGGATCAAACGGCCCATGCACGCGATAGCCATAAAGCTGCCCCTCCGCGAGGCCGTTCACAAAAATATGCCAGTAATAAAAAGTGCGGTTAATAACCGGGTCGAGTTCGAGTACATGCGTGGGGGGTGCGTCAGGTGCATCGAACAATAAAAGCTCCATGCGGGTGCAATTCTTGGAAAAGATGCAGAAGTTGACGCCATCGCCGCTGACGGTCGCGCCCAACGGAAAGGAATTGCCGGCCGTTGTTTGCAGTGCGTTTTTCTTCCGCGGCATGGCTGCTTTTGGCGACAGCGACCGAGCAGCAAAGCAGATTACTTTGCAGTCACAGCAAGTTGTCGGGCATACTCGGCAATCACCGATAACGTGGTTCTATCGCTCGCAAAGACGCTATACCAGCCCTGCACCTCGTGTGGGGGATCGCCGATAAACGGGTCGCCGGGTCGCCACTGGATGTGCGCCGGTTTGGTTTTCACCGCCCCACGCCCAAAAATTAACGCCGGCGATCGGCACATCGCTCTTTCTGCGATGCAACGACGTACCGAAAGGCCTCGGCGTAAAAATTATCGCGTATCGTGACCGGTGTGTGCGGTTGAAAGACATTATGGTCGCGCGAGATGCCGAACTCTTCGAACACGAGAGGCTTCTTCAACGTGCGTGCGTAGTCGCGGTGTTTTTGCAGCAATTCGTGCAGGCTGACTATTGCCTTGGGATAAGTCTCTTCGAGCTTTGCGGGTTATAAGTCGCCGCGTTCTGCACCCAGATGTGCAGTGTGGCATAATCGATTTCTTTGTGGGAATTATTGCGTATATGCTCCACGCCCGCGAATGAAAATACTTCGCCCATCGCGCCGCTGCTGACAAGGTGGTGCGGATCGTGCGCTTTGATCAGTTTGGCTGTTCTGCCGATCCAGGCGTCGTAGTAGTCGGCGTTCAGAAAACCCGCGGGCTCGTTGGCCAACCGCCACGCCAGATCGTCGCGTCGTTACGGTATAGAATACCATTGATGCTATTGCGCCGCAGCACAATCTTGTGGATGAATTTTTCATAATACTCCAATGCTTTTGGCGTCGAATAGAACTGCACCGTGTACAGGTTGTAGCGCAGCCACATCCAGTATGAACTCCAGCTCTGGCTGTTGCCGCCGCTGGCTTCCGGATCAAAAATCGGGATACGGAATTTCACTTTTCCCGCCCAGCGCAGGTACTGTGCAAACCGCCTGACCATTGCCAGTAGTTCCCGAGCACGACGACGGCTGTCATGTTGCGCCGCCGCATCTCGTGCAGAAGAAAATCCAACCCTTGCAAAAGCTTCTCGTTATACTCACCTGGTTTCGGCTGCACAGCCGGGATAATGCGCCAAGGCTCTGAATCGCTCTCGCGGCTGCCATAACCCGCAGGTTGGTGACCCCAATCGCCCGCAAGCGGTCGAGTTCGCGCACCATGGCGACCGCGGTCATGGGCAATGAGGTTCATGCCATACCAGAGGTTCGCACCGAGAAACACGTATTTCTTACCGTAACGGGAGAAACTGAGGCCATTCGTTTTAACAAAACCCGGTGGAGCCGCGGCATTTAGTTGAGCCGTGATGCAACCGAAGATATGAAGAAATTGAGGCGCATTGATTGCTCTGCCGCACGGTTCAATGATGCGCCGTGCGAAAGCCTTTCGCGACTAACCAGGCTGCGAAGAATAGCTCAAACAGGCCGCCGGGAATTGACAGCAGCAAACCGCTGTTCACGCCCCCCAGCTCCATCAGCGCGCCGCTGAGAAATATTGCATAACCGGCAAAGCCCCAAATCGCGGCGAAGCGCGGAATCAGGCGCGCACGGTGCAAGAGCGCACAAAAGAACAGGCTACCGAAGCCCAACACTGCCATACCCATCTGGTAGCCGTAGAAGTTTGCCCGGCGCGCTTTCATCATGGCAAAGGGTGGCGTCGGTTCTTGCGCCGTCATGAAGTAAACGACTGCAATTACACCTGCCGCTAAAAGGGCCGCTTCGGCCAGTCGTGTGAGCAGATAGATACGCGAAACAGCCTTGCTATAGTGCGCCAAAACGGGCTTCAGCAACCAGCCAATGCCCGCTACGATGACTGAATTGAGCAGCATGAGCGCCGCACCCGAGAAAAACTCGGTGCGCTTTGCCGCCAGGGCCCCAGCGGGATTCATCGCTTCGAGAATACCGGCAACGAGACCCGCGCCAAAACCGTATGCGAAAAAGGCGGCAAGAAACAGTATACCCGCCCATGCCGTTCGTTTTCTGTCTGCCATCATGCCTGCCGGGCGTTCGCGTGTTTTTGAGTCCCTGTAAAGAGAATTGCAGGTGAATCGATTGACGACCTGCACCCTGTTGCCCTGTTCAGGCAGTGGCGCGCCCGGCGATCGATCTGGAAGCAATCGATGAGAAACAGTTGCTGCAGTTGCGCCTGTGCGACCTGCCGATTCGCATCGAAAACACCGCGCTGCAAGAGTTAATCCGCAAGCTCTATGCAGAACTTGAAGGGCGCGGCCTTTCGTTTCGCCCGCCGTGCTACCTCGGCGACGAATGGTTTTCGCCCGAAGGCATACCCGCGATTGCGCTGCCTTTCTACCTTGCGCACCCGCGCCTCATTCAGCTCGAACGGAAACTCATCGGTGAAGCCGAGGGCGAAGACCGCGGCGAAGCGATGCGGCTGTTGCGCCACGAATGCGGCCATGCTGTCGTGCATGCATTTGGTCTCACCAAGCGCGCCAGCTGGCGCGAAGTGTTCGGGCACCCGCGCAAACCCTTCAGCGACTATTATCGTTACCAGCCCTACAGCAAATCTTATGTGCGCAACCTAAAAGATTTTTATGCGCAGAGCCACCCTGAAGAAGATTTCGCTGAAACTTTTGCGGTGTGGCTTAACCCCGAGGTGAACTGGCGTGAACTCTATGCCGGATGGCCCGCGCTGAAGAAACTCGAATACATCGACAGCCTCGTTCCCTCGATTGGCAAGAAGGCTGTCAGTGTACCCAAAAAGGATTTCTTTTGGCACATCAGTACCTTGAAGAAAAGGCTCGACTCGCATTACCGCGCAAAGCGTAAGCTCTATATCGAACATGAGCCCGATTTTTTCGACGCCGATCTGAAAGCAATTTTTGTGCAGCAAGAAGGCAAAGCCAAATTGAAGGCGTCACGTTTTATCACGCAGAAACGCCATGCTCTTGAAGATACAGTGGGCCGCTGGACTGGGGAGAAGAAAGTGCTGATCCATAACCTGTTGGCCCGGCTGCAGAAGCGTTGCGACCTGCTGAAACTGGAAGTGCCTGCTGCAAAAGAAGACCTGGCGCTGACACAGTTTACATCCTACTTAACGACGCTGGTCAGCAACCACCGCTATACCAACCGCTACAAACCCGGAAAATAATTTGGCAGCAAATTCGACAGACAGCACCGCCACGCAGCCGGCAGAACGCACCACCGCCCGCCGGCCCAAGAAAATGAAAATTCTTGTGGCCTTTGATTACCCGGTCATGCCACCCAAAAACGGCGACTACGCGGCGCAACTTTCGGCCGAGGACTGGCGGCCAATACGGAATGTCAGCGAAGCCATCACCCGGCTGGGGCATGAAGCAATCTTGCAGGGTGTGTTCGACAATATTATGCCGCTCATCACGACGGTGCGGCGCCGCAAGCCAGACTTGGTTTTCAATCTGCTCGAAACCTTTAAGCAGGAACGCAAGTACGAGGGCGCTTTGGCGGGCCTCTTTGACCTGCTGCAGGTGCCATACACGGGATGCTCTGCGGCGGCGCTGACGATCTGTCGCAACAAGCAGTACACGAAGCAACTGCTGAGCCAGTATGAAATTCTAATTCCCAAATCGGTGCTGTTTCCGCGCGGCAAAACCAACCGCAGTGTGAAAGACCTGCGCTTTCCGGTGATTGTAAAACCATTGGGGCTCGAGGGATCTGACGGCATTTCACAGGCATCGTTTGTCGAAGACGAAAAAGCCTGCGTCGAGCGCGTGAAAACCCTGCACGAAACCTATGAAGTCGATGCAATTGCCGAAGAATATATTGAAGGGCGCGAAATTTACGCGGGTGTTTTGGGCCTCGATAAGCTAACGGCTCTGCCGCTGCGCCAACGTGCTGTTCACAAATTTTCCCGAAGACCGGCGAAGTTCGCGACATTCCATGCCAAATGGAATCCCGAGTTCCGCAAAAAATGGGGCATCAAGAACACGTTCGCGAAGGGTATCGACGAAAAGGTCGAAAGCGAAATTGAGAATATCAGCAAAACCGCATTTCGCGCGCTGGGGCTCTCCGGCTTCGCGCGCCTCTATCTAAGGCTCACCGATAAGAATGAAGTCTATGTCATCGAAGTAAATCCCAACCCGAATATTGCGAACGACGATGAGATTGCGTATGCGGCACAGCGGCTGGGTATTTCGTATGACCAGCTGATACAGAAGCTGGTGGATTACGGAAAGCGGAAATAAATAAAGAACTGCTGCGCAAGCGCGCAGATCAAAATTGACAGATAACCCTTGTTTGCGCTGGTGCCAATATTGAATCGTGCGTTACGCGCAGCGGCATGAGGGGAAGGGCGCTTCGTGTGCCTAATCTCCCGGAATGGAAGAAAGGCTCGGTAATGGGCACCGGCTTTTCACACTTTCGTCAGGCTGTTTCCTTGACGCGTAAAATCACCGTCCTGGCAATCATGTCGTTCAACCCACGGTGTTTGGCGTCGAAATAAACGACAATGGGGTTTGCAATCGCCAGCGCGCTGGCCTGAAGCCAGAAAATGGCAATTGCCCAGCTAAAAGCGAGGATTTCCGGAAAGATGCTCGAAATTATCTGGGGTACCAGGAAAATTCCTTCGCGTAACAGCCTTTGCAGGGGTCTGGACTCATTCTCTGATGCGTCGAACAATTGTACGCCCACGAAATGCATCCCCAACGTTTTTCCATATTTCACCATGGGAAATAGAATCAATACTGCCCAAAGTAAATGGGCGAAATACTGAAAAACCCTTAAGGTAAATTCGGCCTCAAAAGAAATCCGTGCGAGCAGATATGCACCGAGAGCGTTGCCTGTCCAGATGAGAATGCCATCGATAAAAGCGGCGCCAATTCTCCGTGGAATTGTTTTGTAACGGATTTCTTGGGTGAAGAGAGCATATTCTTCAGGTGCTGTCTTTATTTTTTGATTCCAGACTTCCTGGATAACGGCATAGCGCTGGCGATTCTGCGAACGATTAAAATTCGCGAGAATATCCTGTAGTTCTTCAAAAGATTTCGTGTGCAGATAAGCTAAGTATTCTTTGTCGGTCATGTGCGTTAAGTTCTAAGAATTGAAAATATATCTCTTGATTATTCTTTTCTAATTTGTCGCATATTGGTTCGCCTTTTTCAGCATCAGCCAGCGGAAGAGCAGGCCGAAAAGAAACAGGAAGACACCGAAGCTGCCGAGAAAAATCTGTGGCATGTTTTGTTCCCAGAATGCATTAATTTCGCAATTTCTGAAATCCGCCTTATGGTAGATAATTTCGACTTCTTGCCCGACCACGTATTTGAACATCAGGTGGTTCACCTGTAAGCGGCTTTCGAAGCGGTGTTTTTTGCCTTCTTTGGTTTTGAATTCGACGACGGGCATGCGGTACATCGGGCCGTTCTGGTGAACTTCGATGACCTTGCCCTTGACCTTGATGCCGTTCTTCTGCAGGTCGTTGGTTTCGAGCAGAAAGCGAAATCCGTAATAGGAGACCCCAAGGCCCGCAAGTGCGATAACGAAACCCACGTTAGAGGCAATCTTGAATGCATTCACGGGTATAGCTGCCCACAAAATGCTTTGGCGTCAATGGTTTTTACCTGCTGCAGCTTTACTCCTTTACGCGCTGATTTGCCAGAGCCATATTCGAAAATAAAGCCAATGCCTGTAAATATCCCGCCACAACCCGAAAAATCGGTCAGAATCATACTCGTGCTGGAGCGTCGCGCCGAAAGGCTCGACAGTCTGTTACTGGAGGCGATTCGCCAACAGCAAGAGAATGCAAAACTGCGGGGTATTAGCCGCTCGGGATTGAAGGAATTGTTCAATAAGCATAAGGTACAGATTAAGGGCCAACCCGCACGGCCATCGTCTTCGCTCGCTACCGGCACGACTTACGTCGATATCCTGTTTTCATAACGCCAAGCCAGCGACCTCATTTTACGCCGCGTTGAGGATTTCTGATTTGTTCGCAATATGCGTACCCAGTTCGGCATCGATAGACTGCTCGCCGACCCCGGCAAATATCTCAAGGGTAAGCGCTTTGCGCTGCTCGTGAACCAGAGCTCTGTAGCGGCCGACGGACGCTACTTGTTTGAAGCGCTTCTGGCACGCGGATTCAGGCCAGAGAAAATCTTCGCGCCCGAACATGGCATGTTCGGCACCGAACAAGACCAGATTACCGTGGCCCACGAAGTCGATGGTTTTACCGGCCTCAGGGCCGTGAGCCTCTATGGCCAGACGAAAGAAGAGCTCAAACCCAAAGCGAGCGATCTCGATGGCCTCGACGCGCTTGTGGTCGACATTCAGGATATCGGTTGCCGTTATTATACCTACGCCTACACGATGGCATTCTGCATCGAGGCCTGCGCCGCGCGCGGTATTGAAGTGATTATCTGCGATCGCCCGAACCCTCTCGGTGGTGTGGTTGTCGAGGGTGGCATTGTGCACAGCGGCTGTGAGTCGTTTGTGGGTGCATACCCGCTTGCAGTGCGGCATGGTCTGACGATCGGAGAGATTGCGTTATTGCTGAATGCGACGGAGCAATGGAATGCACGCATCCAGGTGGTCGAATTACTGAACTGGAGCCGTGCGTGGTTGTACCCGCAGACCGCAGGTCTGTGGGTGCAGCCTTCCCCCAACATGCCGACGGTCGATACGGCGATTGTGTATCCCGGCACATGCCTCTTTGAAGCGACCAATGTTTCAGAAGGAAGGGGAACAACCCGCCCCTTCGAGATCATCGGCGCTCCTTTTATAGCTCCTAAAAAATACGCAGAGGCTCTCAATGCACTCAAATTGCCCGGTGCGTATTTTCGCCCATTGTATTTCAAGCCCACGTTCCACAAATTCAAAGACGAAGTTTGTGGCGGCGTGTTCGTGCATGTGACCGATGTGAATACCTTTCAGTCGTTCTACACAGGGCTTGCGATGGTGAAGGCCGCGCATGATCTGTGGCCCAAAGCGTTCGACTGGCGGCGAGAGCCGTATGAATATGTGGCGGATGTTTTGGCGATCGATCTCTTGAGCGGGTCAGAGCAGTTCAGGTTGAATGTAGAGGGTAGTGGTCGCCTGGAAAATTACCGAGATGAATACCGCTCATAACCGGCGACGTTCTGGGAAGCTGCTAAAGATTTTTATCTCTACTGAACTGAGGCCAGGGGCTACGGTTCGGTCAGGGTGTTTGCTTTGCAAACACCCGGACTCACCGCAGGTAGCCCGTGGCCAGAAATCCTTATCGGCCGCCGCGGCAGGCTTTTTAGCACCGGCGAGTGAGGCCTGTGTCTGTTTTTCGCATTCTTCACGCTTGGGGCTTTTCAGTGATTTGCATTTCTGCATGGCTTTGCGGCCATCGAGGGCTGCGGTCTCTTTTTGCCGACGCGCTTAACAGTGTGACGTGTGAATCATGAATGGCGCATCTATGCAGGCAGCATTCAGAGACCGCTATTGTAATCCTGCGGAATTAGAGGTGCGTGAAATCAAACGGCCCGAACCGCTCCCCACGGAAATTCTTGTCAGGGTGCATGCGACGACGGTGAACCGCACCGACTGTGCTGTGCTGACCGGCAAACCGTTCATCATGCGTTTTTTTGTCGGGTTGATGCGGCCAAAGTCACCGGTGCCCGGCACTGACTTTGCTGGCGTGGTCGAGGCCGTCGGCAGCTCCGTCACGCGATTCAAGACCAGCGACCGCGTGTTCGGATTCAACGACCAGGGGCTCGCATCGCAGGCCGAATACATGACGATCGCCGAAACGGCGGCGATCGCGAAGATTCCCGACGGTGTGGATTTTGATCGTGCGGCAGCGAACCTTGAAGCCGCGCACTACGCGTACAATTTTCTGAACACGGTAAACCTTTCAGCGGGGCAGCAGGTTCTGGTCAACGGTGCAACCGGTGGCATTGGCTCGGCCATGCTGCAATTTCTGAAACACTATGGAATGGTGGTAACTGCCGTCTGCGATACAAAAAACATCGCGCTGGTGAGAAGCCTCGGCGCGACAAAGGTGATCGATTATCTAAAGGAAGATTTCACGCAGCTGCCAGAAAGATTTGATTTTGTATTTGATGCGGTGGGCAAGAGCACCTTTGGCAAATGCAAGCCGCTGTTGAAAGATGGGGGGATTTATATTTCATCGGAGCTCGGTCCTGGCGGGCAGAACATATTCCTGCCACTTATCACTGCACTTTTTAGCCGCAAAAAAGTAAAATTTCCGCTGCCGACCGACATTCCGCGCAGCATTCATTTCATTTCGGAGTTACTTGTGAGCGGTGAATTTAAACCCGTGATTGAAAAAAGTTATCCTTTGGAGAGGATTTCAGAAGCGTATGCTTATGTGAATTCAGGGCAAAAGACGGGCAACGTCGTTATCGAGCTCACCTAATACCACAAACGATTTATTACCCGGCCAATGGCGCAATGTCTAACGGTTAAAAATCTCCACCACCGTTTCACCCTGGTAATCGGCCGGCACGGGAACATCCGCGCCGTACATAAATTCCTTTTGCGACGCATTGCTCTTGAGCAGCCCAGTGTCTGATTGCCGGCGGCAGTTTTGACAACGCAACGGAGTTTACGGTCTTCGCGGTCGGCAACGTAGCGCACCGGGTAGGGGCGCGTGTTGAGCCACACCGGCACATTCGCCGAGTGCCCGTTGTCCGCGGGAATCTCAAACGTGACGGTGGAGGTCTTGGCCACATTGCTGCTGCCCTGGTATTCTTTTATGCTGATTCTCTTTTTGCCGCCGCCCGCCACAGAAACGGGAATCGCGCGTACCTGCCGCTAGAACGAATGGCTCAGGCCAAACTGCAGCGCATTGCGAAAGTTGAAATTATGGTCGTTCAGGTTAAATCCGAAATCAATGCGGAACACATTGTTGTCAAATTCATGCCACATGCTGCGGATGCCAAAACCGGCAATCGAGTAGAAATTGAGCGAGCTGAGCGTTTCGCCGATGCCCGCGTGATCGTAAAACAGTACACCCGCAATAATAATGTAAGGGAGCTTGAGGCCGGGTGAGCGGTATTCGATCGAAGTCAGATTGCCGGCGCTCGAATAGACGGAGCCGAAGCTGAATCCGCGGGTGAACTGCGTGGCGATTGTGGCCCGCATATTTTGGGTCAAATGGTAGCCTTGCGCCAGGTTACTGCGTAAGGCGAGCGTGCCGTATTTGGTGAACCAAAAACCGCGCAATTCCGCACTCCACATATCGTCGGTCGCATAGGCCGGACCGGCATGCCAGAGCGTCGCAATTCTGCTAAATGAAGATTCCATGCGCCATTTCTGGTCGTGCGTATTTTTCTGGTAGCTTGCCGTGAATGATGGCATTGTGTAATGATCGGTGAGACCGAGCGATGGGTTCGCATGCACGATGTTGGTGGATGTGCGCAGCCCCTCAAACTGGTCTTCGGTAAAAATATACCGCTGAAAATTACGCATAGGAACAAAATTGCCATTGCGCGTATTCACCGCAAAACTGACAGCGTGCGTTGAATATTGCTGTGGCTGATAGAATGCGCGCGAAACCGCCGAGACGAGCATTGCTGGCGTATTGCCGAGAGAATACTGATCAGCCGGATTGATGTAGTAATCCTGCCTGATATTGTGCACGAGGCCTGGACCGAATTCAATGCGGTCATTCACTCCTATGCCAAACAGGTACTGCGCGCTGATGTTCTCTACCCTGGTGCGATAGATCAGGTCGAAAGATTTTCCGGTGTCACTGTCGATACCGCGGCGAATCCCCGAGGCGAGGTAGTCATAATTAACGCCCTGCGTAAAATTCCCCGACAGATTAAAGCCATGTTTCTGGCCGTTGCGTGTGAACGGATGCGCGACATTGAATGTGTACGCATTGTAGTTGTGCTGTGAATCTGCAAAGCCGAGCATTGCGCCACCGCCGACTTCCCACCGCGAACCATTGATACGGGCTTTGCCGGTATTCAGTGAAACAAAATCACGGAAATTCTCGCGGCTGTAGCTGCCGGCGAGTGTGTAGAGGCGCCCGAACAGGCTCGGTTCAGTGAGCCGAATGCCGATCGCGGAGTAGCCTCCCGTGCCGCTGGCGCCCGTGGTTATTTTCGGTGAATAACGATCGCGGGTAACCACGGTCAGATCGGTCTTTCCCGTGGCGGGATTGTATTGTTCAAAGATGCGCGCGGCCTTGATCGGTCCCAAAAGACGCACATAGCGCGCAGCATCGTAAATACGCGAGCGGGGAACCGTGTCACCTTCTTTCAGGTCGAGTTCGTCGTAGATGACGTCTTTTTGTGTCACAAAATGGATGTTATTCAGTATCGGGGCGAGCATGTCGTCATCTGCGAGAACTGTACGGTTGATGATGAGAATCTTACCGATCGTAATTTCGGTTGGGTCACTATTCTGGCTTTCACGGTTTTCGGCTGTTTCGCTGGAAAGCTGCTGAATTGCTTCGATGATTTCCGGCGGCAGGGTCTGGTCATGGCCGTCAAACCGCGAACAGGCAATGAGTGCCGCACCGGCAAGACAGAGCAGTATTCTTTGGGGCGTGGTGAGCATGATCTATTGGCAAAAAAGACTAGGGCAAAAACTCCGGGAATACACCGTCGCTGAATCCGTGAGACGAAAACGGCAGCGATTTTGCGACCGGGCGATGTGTATTATTTACCTTAAAACGAAAGATACTGAGCTTGCCTTCAGGTGAGATATTCTTTTATTGCGGCGAATGCCGAGAAGTCTTTGCCCGGAAAATCACCGAAACTAAAATCCCCGCGAATCCGAGGAACAGCGGAACAATCAGTATGCCATGCCATGCGCTGCGCGCCAGCCAGAGAGTGGCTAATAAACTGGCGATACTAAAGATAATCAGCAAAAAGCTCAGGAATCTGCGCCGATAAAAAAATTGCAGAAGCAGCAGAATAATAACTCCACCGCTGGAACACAGAATCATGAGCAATAGTTGACCGAGACCCTGGAGTGCGTGTTGGGCTTCAGAAAAGGAGCGCTTCATAGTATTGTGCATAGAATTCGGACGAAGAACAGATGGTGTAAATCCTGTTTTCTGCCGGCCTTGCATGACGCTTATGATTGACGTTAGTTTCAGTCAAATCACAATCGGGCCGATGGTCAAGAAACCAGGTACAGGCATTCGAATCCTGACTCTTGCCGGTGAATTCTCCCGCGCTTGGATGCCGCGATTGCCAGGGTGCCGCGGGACTTTTCGTGCTCATATTAATTCCGTTTTTGGATCTTGGTCCCATACTGGCGGTGCTGGAGATAATTACCGCCCAGCGCATAAACAGGGAAATGCAGAAATCCTGATCTACATAAGCGAGTTGCAATTTTTCCCGCATCGGTCGCCGCGCTGTAGCGCATTTCAAACATAACCACTTGTCTGCCCTCGATCTTACGGTCTTGATTTCCTATTTTGTCCTGCTACAGGTCGTCGGCTTTGTCGCCGGCCGCCGGCAGAAAAATGCCGCTGATTATTTTGCCGCTGAGCATTCGCTGCCGTGGTGGGCGGTGACTGCCTCGATTGTGGCCGCCGAAACTTCGAGTCTCACTTTCATTTCGATTCCCGGCATGGCTTACGCAGGCAATCTCACTTTCATGCAGCTGGCCTTCGGTTATGTGCTGGGCCGTATCGTTGTCGCAACGGTGTTTTTACCCGCCTATTTCAAGGGCAATATGGAAACGGTGTATGCATTTCTCGAGCACCGCTTCAGTCTCAATATGCGGCGCATGGCCGCCGTGCTATTCCAGATCACCCGCATGCTGGGAACCGGGGTCAGGCTCTTCGCCACGGCGATTCCGCTGAGCCTTCTAACCGGCTGGTCGTTCGCTACGTCGATCATGATCTTCGCTGCTCTGACAATTCCGTATACCCTTTTCGGCGGCATCCGCGCCGTCGTGTGGGGAGAACTTTTGCAGATGGGCATCTATCTCAGCGGTGCTTTCGCTGCGCTGTTTGTTTTAAACAGCAGCGGAGTGAGCCTTGCTTCTGCGGGGGCAGCGAAGTTCGAGATGATTTCTTCAGGTTTAAACCAGGGATTGCAGTCATTTTTCACGCAGCCTTTTCACCTCGCGGCAGGACTCATTGGTGGCGCTTTGCTAGCGATTTCATCGCACGGTACAGACCAGCTAATCGTGCAACGGTCTCTCTCCTGCCGCAATTTACGAGACGCACAGAAGGCAATGATCACCAGCGGCATCATCGTCGATCTGCAGTTTTTCCTGTTTTTGATAATCGGGGTGTGGATGTTCGCTTTCTTTAGGGGTGCGGCGTTTGATTCAACCGACGTGATTTTTCCGACTTTCATCATCAAGCACCTGCCCGCGGGAATGGTCGGTCTTGTGCTCGCGGCCATTTTCGCCACCGGCCAGTCGACGCTTTCGGCCACTCTCAATTCGCTCGCCTCGTCGACGATGTTTGATCTGTTTCCTGATTATGCAAAGGGAGACGAGAAGAAACGCCTGCGCCTTTCGCGCATGCTGACGCTGGTGTGGGCCGCAGCAATCATTCTGATCGCGCTGATGTTCACTGACCAGAAGAACCCCGTTGTGGTGATTGCGCTGAAGCTCGCCTCAGTGCTCGCGGGCGGTATTGTGGGGCTCTATGTGCTAGGTTTTTTGCGGGTGTCGCAGGTTTCAGCCTTTGCCGGATTTATCGCATCGGCGACTGGCATGGCCCTGATTGCAGTTTTTTCTCCCCTCGCATGGACATGGTATGTGCCTGCGGGACTTTTGATTTGCCTCACCGTTGCGGGGGGTGTGGGGCTCGTTATGCCGAAGCCTGTGCACCGGTGATGGGGTGTTAAACCCGATTTCTGGAAATATATTTTTTCAGCGTGACCTGATTTCCCTTTTCGTTAAACAGCATTTCATCGAAAGCATTGCGCGTCATCGTCAGACCCCGGCCGTGTTCGAGCATCAGCATCGCATCGTCGGCCGCCGCCCGTGCCATGAATGCGCGGTGGTCGAAGCCTTTCCCTTCATCGGTCACCCTTAAGACAAAAGCACGGCGATTGATCAGGTAATCTACATAAACCCTGCGCTCTGCGAAGCGGGGGTCTTTTTGCCGTTCGAGCAGAAACTCCATATAGTCCTGTTCCAGAATGATGCGGGATTTTTCTTCGAAAGAAACTTCGAGGTTCCCGTGTTCAATAGCATTGACCAGTACTTCGCGCAGGCAGGTCTTGATGCCGCTGAGCTGCTGGTTTTCGAAATGCAGTGCAATGCGCTCGGTGATTCTCTGGCACAGCAACTCTGCGTGCACCAGATTGTTTTGCAATGTATAACGGCCGTTTTCGCGGTCGAGAAAGCGCAGCGAAACCTCGGGTTCGACTTCGGAAGCTTTCGCAATGATCTCAACTCCATCTGCGCTGCGGTTCAGCTGCAGGCTCAGCAGCACCTCAACTCCATCGGGGCGGTGTTTATGGTGCAGCGAGGTACGCAGCCGCAGCAGTTTACCCGTGTGTAAGAGTTCGCGTACCTGTTCTTTGACCATGCGACGATGAAAATCCGCATCGGTCTGCCCGCCATCGGCAATGAACGAGTATAGGCTTTTACCCAGCATATCTTCAGGTAAAGTGCTGAGCATCTTCTGCACGGCCTGGTTCATGCTGAGAATTGTCCCCCTGGTATCGATCTGGAAAATCAGGTCGTCCGAGTCGTCGACCAGGTGTCGGTATTTTGCTTCGGCTTGCTCCAGTTTGGGAATCGTCTTTTGCAGCAGACCTTCGGTAATTTCTTTCTCGTGCGCCAGTCGCGTTTCAGTCTCATATACCTCGCGCCAGTTGTAGAGCGAGTAGACATAAAGCAGCCCGAGCGCGGCAAGCCATGAGAGATAGCCGCCAATGCGTGTGATATCTGCCGGCAGAGGATACAGCGGCGGCATACGCTCATAGGCTATAAGCGCAGTAACGAGGCCCGCCACCATAATCAGTGCATGCCCGATGAGATCAATCCACCTGCCATAGGCGTAGATAATAAAAGAGGTGGGCACAACCATGAGCAGCACGAGGTGTATGCCTGCACGTTCGCCAAGGAACAGGCAAAGCGCCACCATGTACGCCGTGTATGCCAGGTTACTGATGAAAGTTGTATGGAAGCTGCCGGTGCGGTTTTTCACCCAAAAGGTAAGAAGCGTGATGATGGTGTGCGCCACAGCCAGTGCTGCGAAAGGCAGAATGTAGCGCGTATATGTAGCCGCATCACGGCCGAGCAAAATCGCGAAAATGACCACCTCTGCCAGTGCGAGAAAAAGCCCCGCGAGCAGGTTCAGTGCAAACAGCGCGTTGAGCACGCGATTGAATTTCTGCGCTGAGGCCGTTGCGAAATGCCTCGCACCTGCGTCGATGAAAGATTTCCAGAGCCGCAGCACAGTGCCAAGTGTTGAGTTGCGGTGAGACGTAAAGATGATATGGTATCACTAAACCACTTTACGCGTGCGCTCTCGCTTTGGCTTCTCGCTCTGTGAAAGCAGCAAAAACCAAAGCCAAAGCGGCGGCAACGACCGTCACCTATAACCCGGCAACCGGCGAAAGAGTCGCCGAGTACCAGAATACCGACATGCGCACATTTCCGCAAATTCTGGAACGCGCAAAAAAAGCACAATCAGAATGGGCAAAGCTGTCTTTTCGCCAGCGCGCAAAATATATTCTGCGCATGCGCCGCTATATCACCGAGTACGCCGACGAGCTGTCGCTGATCGTCTCGCAGGAAAACGGCAAATCGCGCACCGACGCGCTCGCAACCGAAGTGATTCCGTGCTCTCTTTCAGTACGCTGGTATGCAAAGAATGCAGGCCGCGTGCTCAGAGAAAAGCATCTCGAACGTTCGAGCTGGCTGTTTTTCAATAAACAATCTAAAATTATTCGTGTGCCGTGGGGTGTCGTCGGCATCATCAGCCCGTGGAACTACCCGCTGTCGATTCCGTTCGGCGAAGTGGTGATGGCGCTCATGGCGGGCAACGCAGTGATTCTGAAGGTGGCAGCGGTAACGCTGTCGTGCGGCAAAGCCATCGAAGATATCGTACGCTCGGCGGGCCTGCCCGATGGGCTGTTCACGCACGTGATCGGTTCGGGCGGAGCTGTCTCGACCGCGATGATTGACCACGGCATCAATAAAATCTTTTTCACGGGCTCTGTGCCGACCGGTAAGCATCTCATGGCCCAAGCTGCCGCGAAGCTCGTGCCCTTGTCGCTAGAGCTCGGCGGCAAAGATCCGATGATTGTGATGAACGATGCGGATTTAGAGCGTGCCACCAACGGCGCCGCGTGGGCGGGTTACCAGAATGCAGGCCAGTCGTGCGGCGGCGTTGAACGTATTTATGTGCAGAGTGGCGTTTACCAGCAGTTCGTTGACCTGCTGGCGCGCAAAACCAAAGCCATGCGCCACGGCGCCGACACCGACTTCAACGTCGACATGGGCGCAGTCACGACCAAAGACCAGTACAATACGATTAAGTCGCATCTCACCAGCGCCGTGAAAAAAGGTGCGAAGGTGGTCGCAGAATCGCAGCCAACCGCGAGCGCCAGCAGGGCAGGCAATTTTTTCCCGGCAACGCTCGTGACTAACGTGAACCACAATATGGATCTCATGCGCGAAGAAACTTTCGGGCCGATACTGCCCGTGATGAAGTTCGACACAGTAGAAGAGGCAATCCGCCTGGCGAATGATTGTTCGATGGGCCTCACTGCCTCGATTTGGACAAAGAATACGCGCTTTGCCAAAAAAATCGCGCCGCAGATTCAGGCGGGTGCAATCACCATCAACGACCACCTTTACACACACGGTCTTGCGGAAACACCATGGGGTGGTTTTAAAGAAAGCGGTCTCGGCCGCACGCATTCGGCGCTCGGGCTCGAAGAGATGACACAGCCGCAGATCGTGAACTGGGACATCATGAACCCGCCGCGCAACCTGTGGTGGTTTCCTTTCTCGCCTGAAACCTATGCTGCGCTGAAGTCGGCGCTCATCTTCTCTGCGCCGCGCGGGCCGCTGTCCTGGATTAAGGCGTCGTTACACCTCGCAGTGTTTTCGATCAAGAAAATGTTTTCGAAATGGGCATAAGGCGCTTCGCTTACTAATGCGCAGCGGCGCAGCCGCTGTGCATTAGTAAGCTGTTCCGTCTTTGTGCGTGAAGCGCCATTGGCCAGCGCCTTCAAAAATGGCGATCAGGTCATTGTCGGGGTAAGTCGTTGAATCGCCGGCGCTGCGGTCGCCGACTTCAAGATAGATCGCGTCTGTATTTGAGCGGTTGAAGAGCTGGTGTGCATTGCCAGTGCCATGCGCAAAACCTGCACACATCCCGGGTGCGAGCTGTGTTTCCCCTTCGTCGGTGATGAGTGTCGGATTTCCAGAGACTACGTAGATAAACTCGTCTTGCGTGGCATGCGCGTGGCGTAGGGCAGACATGCCGCCGGGCCTTATCGTCGTCATATTCACGCCGAAGTTTTTCAACCCAAACAGGTCGCCGAGCACGCGCTTGTCGCGGTGCTCCATCATCGAAGCGAAGGGCTCAGGGTAGATGGATTTTTTAGCACGGGGTTCGACGCTTTGAGCGTCTAAGGCGATCGGTTTTTCCATGAACCCGATTTTGCCGGGCGCGTGGCGCAGCAAGCGGGTTAATGGGGCCCTTACAGATGCAAACAACCCGTGATGCCCGCGGGTACTATTTGCCGCCGAGTTTTTGGAATTGTGCCAAAGCGTCGCTCTTCAGTTCATAGCGGGGTGCGAGCTTTGTATGGCACTGATTGCAGCTCTTAATTTTATGGTCTTTCATAAATTTTTTGGCCACGTCTTTCGCCTCATTCTGCCCGCCTTTGGCACAGACGGCCTTATACATTTGGGTTTTAAATTCCTTTGTGACACAGGCAGTTCTGTGGGTGCCATCGATACTGCCGGAAGCCAGAGACAATACTGCGGCTGACATCAGTGCGATGACAATACCGAAAATAAGGTTGGTTCTTTTCACAGACTATGGGGCCGCTGATTTCGATAATGTAAAGCAAATTATGCAGTCGAAAAGCAGAAGCCCGAAAATGCGTGTTTTAGGGTGACAGATCACAGCGAAAACACATTTGCCGTCGCAGAATATTTGTTGTCTGAAATGCCCGCAAGATTTTAAACATATGAAGATTGCTCATTCCACTTTGTTATTAGCCTGTCTTCTTTTGATTTTCACATCTTTAAATTGTCAGCGCCACTATCGAAAATCTGCCAGCGAATCACCCTATCGCCAATACAGACATTTATACTACCTACGCGACGGGCTTCCTTATGTGGACAGCATTGTGCTCTTGGAAGATGACAGATTCGAATGTAGAAGGTCCTTTCCATATCACAATGATGAATATGTCCTTATTGGCACGGGTACTCACCTTAGCAATCCTACTGGGCTGAAACTCGAGAGTGATAACTGTAAAATTGAGCCTAGATTTCGATTGCTTCATTGCAAGAGTAATCAGGGGCATTGGGTATGTCACAGTGGATCAGGATTTGAATACACTTTTATGATGGTAATTGGCTGAAGCGGGCACTTCAGACAACAAGATTTACAAGCTGCGCGTACGACAGCTTTGCTGGGTCGTGTGCTCGGTCTCCGAAGACGGAGACTTAGTTGCGGCTCGTCGCGGGCACCTGGACTGCCTCCTCGCGGGACAGAAGTGCATTTTGCGTTCGTCGGTAGGCGCCCTCGGCAAATTGATGGCGCGCTAAAAACGCGGCTTTAGGGAAGAAGACAGGCGCCATTGTGTGGCGCACCATCAACTTCTTGTAAATCCAACGTTGTCGGCCGTGATGATCAAGGGGTTTTATCGATGAAAAGAAATACTCTGTACGCGGCCATTTTTCTTCTTTTACTAATATCATGTTCAGAACCAGATACCGTACCGAAAATTATTCCGGAGCCATCGAAGCCCGAGTTACCAACATTCTTTGTTACTGTAATTAGTGAAAATGGTCTATTACTACGGTCAGAGCCTTCAAAAAACTCTTCAAAGCAACGCTTGATAAAATTCGGTGAGGCCGTGCGCGCACGGCAACAGGAGTCTAGCAAAGCGGAGGTTGTTGATGGCATAAAGGGCGAATGGTTAATTGCTGAATACTTCGGTGAAACAGGTTTCATTTTTTCTGGTTATGCCAGGAAAATTTCCGAACTATCTAAATCAATTAAACCCATAAAGCCTGCTGATCTTGTCGGCCAGTGGATTGGGCATCGTTTTGATAGCTACACAAAGTTACCTATAACAAAATTAGATATCCAGAAAGGTGGCAAGTTCATTTTCACGCTTTTCACCGGCGGTGATGAGGGTAGTTTTGGAACGCGTACGGTATCCGGCACCTGGAAATTGGTTGGAAAAACAGTAGTGCTCTTCAATGCTGAATCAGAAGATAGAATCCGTTATGCGCTTTTGAAAGATAATCTTATCCTTGCAGAAGATGTGCCCAGTCCTGCTCATCATTCCTTTGTGGAAAATTACGACTATGACTATCCAAGCGGCTTATCTAAATGATCATCACGGCGCACAACAACACGATGGTGCGCAATTTTTTCCAGGAAAGCCTCGCGTCCGCCTTGTCAGATGCAGAGGTGATTTTTAACGACGAGATCTACCGGGCGCGGAACGGGTAAGTTTTGTGCTCGATCGGATAGTGGGCGGCGATGTGGTCTGTTTCATGACGAATGGCAGTTTTGGCGGATTGATTGGCGAGGTAGCGGAAAAAATTGTAAACACGCGTTGAACATCCCGCCATTTTTTCGTCGAATATCAAATGTCGGTGACGCGATTTGCCCATCAGGGACTTTTTCAATCTTCACTTTCTATCATAGCGATGATGGTGCTTTCGGCCTGCAATATTGTATCAACGCGTGAGTTGCTCGATGCGACAACGTTGACGCGGACAAGGGTTATCGTTGGCGATCCCACAGATGGTAGTAATGCATTTCCTCCCGGGGGAACGATAATCATCGCCGCTTCTGCCACTCTACGTACGAGTACTCTTATGAACATAACCCTCATATCAGCTGCTGGGAAAAGCGAATCTTTTCAAGTCACAGAAAGAGGTAACGATGTTTATGCCCTGACCCCGGTGAACGGACTTGCGAGTGCAACAGCCTACGTCTTGACGATCCCCACTGCGGTTGTAGATTTGCAGGGGCGCGCTATCGCGTCGGCAGTCTCGGTCAGTTTCTCCACTTATGATTCGTCCGGAATAAGTGTTGTCAGTCACAACCTAGGGAGCGTCTTTCCGGAGGGGACAACCACGGTTAATGCCAGCATCACCTTTAACAGGCCGGTCAATGGAGTCGCGTTCAGTTCTACTGCACTATCTGTGTCTGCTGATTCAGGTTGTCTCAACTGCTCGACGTTATCTTCGCTTTCCGGCAGCGGGGCTGGTCCTTACACATTTACAATTTCCGGGCTCTTGTCTGCGTCGACATACCTAGTTAATCTAGGCAGCGATATTAAAGATGCCAACGGGATTTCTGCCAATACCCAGGTCGCATTTAGCATCGGCCCTGCGTTTACGCTGGCGAAAAATCCCATAGGTCGTGGTGTCTATTCAGACGGTTGGGGAATGCAGGACCATGCGCCTAAAATTGCCACAGATCCGTCAGGTAATATTTACGTAGGTGGAACCTTCAGCGGCACAATCAACTTTGGTGGTGGTAATCGCACAGTAACGCTTGGAACTTTTGCCCTGTACCTGGCCAAATATGACTCCAGTGGTAATTATCTCTGGGATACGATGTTTGATATGCCTTCGGGGGCATCTGAGCACCTTCAGGGTATGGTCGCAGATGCCACGGGCGTCTACCTCACCGGTCTTTTCTGTAACCAGTACACCTGGCCGGGCCAGGGATTAATCGGTACCTCAAGCAAGTGCAACGGTCTCGTTGCCAAGGTTAACGCTGGCGGGACGACTTCCTGGGCAAGTGCGATCAGCAGCTCGGGAAGCGGTAATAGTTCAACGCGCGGTCTCCGCCTCGATCGTTCGGGAAATTTGGTAGTGGTCTATGCAACAAATTCGGCCACGTCTTCTTCCACGTTTTCTAAAATGGGTGCGCTCACGGGCTGCGGCGCTGGGGACGGTAATGGAGGGAGTTATTGGCTCGTGGGAATAAATGCCTCTAACGGGGCATGCCAATGGACGACTAGCCAGTTCTTATGGGTGAGCGCCAATCATGCATTTGTCGATATGGACTTTGACGCGTCCAATATGTACGTGGCAGGCGTGCTTTCGGGTAACGCCTATGTTGGACGATTCACGTACAACAGTACGAACGTTGCCCCGGTCTCCGCCGCCTCATATACGGCTACTGGCGGAAATTCCGGGGCATGGGGCATTGTGAAAGACCCTGCAAATAATGATCTCTACGTTGCAGGAGTTACAGGGGTCGCTACCAATTTCAATTGCAGCCCAACGCCATGCACAAGCGTCGGGTCTGCGAGCAATGCCGACGTATTTTTACTGCGGATCCCGACGACCTTTGGCAACGCGGTGTGGGCCAAAAGTTACGGTGGTACTGCCGCTGACAACTTCCTGGGAATCGGTTTTTCCAATAACCGCATACGCCTATTGATGAATTATGACGCAACCATTTTCAACACATACAACAACAGCTTTGGCTGCGCAACCATGAAGGGAATCGGCAGTTTGGATCAGCTATTCATTACCAGCGATACTTCCGGGAATTTTACAGGGGGAAGGTTCATTGGAAGTTCAGTCACGGACATAGTTGGTGCGGCTGGCAACCTCAGCGGCTTTTCCATGGATGCATCGGGTAAGATTTACGGTGCGCTCTACATGGGGCAGGGAAAAATTGGTTCCACTAGTATCAATATTTCAAACTCCCCACCCGACCTTGCATTCTGGCGCATGGAATAACATCTGCGCTTTTTGAGCGCAGGTCTCGACGTATGCAATAAATACCCAGTAACCCACGGCGCTCGCTGCGGTGCGGTGGCTCCACCGAAGATGGAGAGCGATGACGCTCATGCGTGCGCCGAAGATGGAGACCTGAAGACAGGTCCCGGCCCTGCGCGCCGAAGATCCCTTCGTCGCAAAAACGGGACGTTTGTTTTGTGCTCTTCAGGGAGGCGCTGCGGGTACATGCGCTTCGCGAAAGTCGCATAAAGTCCTGCATAATGACCTTTACACCCGCGGCGCACGTCTGGTGAATTCCGCGTTGGGTGACATGCAAAACAGAAAATTATTTACGGTAGTTTATCTTGCTACGGCAATTTTGCTGGGGGCAGGCACTGCTGATTGGGCAAAATCGCCTGTGAAAACAGTCCTGCCTCCAATCAATACTTCAGGCCAGTATCAGGATTTTCAAGAATTCATCAAAGAATTTCAGGTAAAACTACGGGCCAAAGATGTAAAATTTCTTACCGCGCACACTGCGAAGGATATCAAATGGAGTTTTGGGGGTGAGAACGGGAAAAACGGTTTTCTCACGCATTGGCAGATTTTAGAGCAGCCGCAGAACTCCTCGTTGTGGCATGAACTCGCCACGGTAATTCACCTTGGCTGCACTTCATCTCCAGGTCAAGATGGAAAAGGACCATCGCACGTATGTCCTTATGTTTATTCGGAGTTTCCGGATAATTTTGATGCATATGAGAATCTGGTCATAACTGCAAAGAATGTGAATATCCGGGAGAAACCCCTCCAAACCTCAACAATACGGGCGACGGTAAGCTATGAGATTGTAAAAGAAAAATCACCCGATGATTCCTGCAAACGGCAAAATTCCGTCAAAACCGAGAGGTGCCAGAATTCGTGTGATTGGTCGCTAATTGAGCTGTATTCATCCAAAATCCAAGGGTATGTTTGTAAGCGCTACCTGCGGTCTCCCATTGATTACCGGGCGATATTTGAAAGAATTAATGATAGATGGCTCCTAACTGTATTTGTATCTGGTGATTGAGTTTTGCACGTTATCCAATAAATTTTAACCACTATGAAAATCCGCCGCTTTCCCTATATCACTGTCTTCACCGTTATTCCCGTTTTGGCCAACCTCGTCGCCGTCGCTGCCAGCTTTGTGCTCAACGACTATGTCTATCTCGACGAAGAACGCGAGACCTTCCGGAAATTCACGGTTGCGGTACCATGGGCAATGTGGTTATTTAATGCGCTGCCCTTTCCCGCAGTGATGTGTGCGGTCTATAGCTATCTCTGGCCGCTCTTTCGTGAACTGCGGCGTTTTGACGGCACGCCCCTCAGTGACAGAGCTGCCAGCCGGCTGCTTAACGCACCGCTGGTAATCAGCGCGCTGGGCATGGCGGGGTGGGTGTTGGGCACTTCGCTCTCTATTTCGTTGCAGGTCTATTATATCCGCAATGTGCCATTCCATGGCATGCTGGTCACGATTACCAATGCCCTCTGCCTGGGCGGAATCACCTTCGTGTTTAGCTACTATGCGCTCGACTACGTGAATCGCCGGGTCGTGATATTGCGCTTTCTCGGCAGTCGCAGCTTGAGTGAAATCCCGGGTGTTCTCAGGCCTTCCGTCACGATGCGTTTTTTTATTTTCTATTTTTCCGTTGCGGTGTTGCCTGTGCTGATGGTCACGCAGATGCTCGCGCGTAGTGCGCTCGCGGCATCAGGCACACTGACCGCACCAGTTCTGCTTTTTCCGCTCGTGGCGCTTTTTGTGGGTACAGTGCTCAGCTGGTTGCTGGCGCGCGCCTTTGAACAGCCACTCGTCGAAATGAAGACGGCGGTGCAGGGCATTCAGCAGGGTTCATTGGAGCCGAAGCTGGCCGCCACAAGCACAGACGAATTAGGCCATTTGGCCGAAGGCATCAACCACATGGCGCAGGGGCTGCGCGAAAAAGAGTTCATGAAAGAAACTTTTGGAAAAGTGGTCGCTCCCGCGGTGCGCGACCACCTGCTCAAAGGCAATCTGCAGCTCGGTGGAGAGATGCGCGTGGCGACAGTGCTCTTCTGTGACCTGCGCGGTTTTACCGCTCTGTCTGAAAAACTTACCCCGGCTCAGGTTGTTGAAATGCTGAATGTTCATTTCGACACTATGAGCCGCTGCATCGAAGACGAGGGCGGGCTCATCAATAAATTCATCGGCGATGCGATCATGGCGATCTACAATGTGCCGCTGCCTTACGCCGACCATGCCAGTCGCGCATACAGGAGCGCGCTGCGCATGCTTGAAAGTCTCTCGGCAATGAATGCATCCTTTGCCGCGCGGTCTTTACCACCGCTCAAGATTGGCATTGGTCTGCATACGGGTGAAGTGCTGGCCGGCAACATTGGCAGCGCTTCGCGCCTCGAATATACCGTGATCGGCGATACCGTCAATGTCGCCTCGCGCATTGAGGGGCTGTGCAAAGAAACCGGCCGCCCGCTACTGATTTCAGAAGCCACTGCGGCTGAGATGCAGCAAGAAGCACTACTCGAAGTGATTGGTGAATTTCCGATCAGGGGCAGGGAAAAGCCCATTCGGATTTATACTGCCGGAAAAACCGGCTAACCATTGGCGAGGCTCGACGAGTTTCTCGCCTCGCGCTCGCTCTACGATCTGAGGCAGAGCGGATTTGAAATATGAAATTCTGTCAGACATAGCTGGAAAAATATATCCGATGGCAGGTATAGCCGTTCGGGTTTTTCTGCAGGTAATCCTGGTGGTAATCTTCGGCCGGCCAGAATTTGCCCGCTGCACCGTGCTCGGCGCCGAGCGGTTCGAGCGTGGTGACCACCGGCTTCGGCCAGCGCTTCGAGTCATCGACAATTTTGATGAATGCCTGCGCTTCACGCTTTTCATCCTCATTGGCATAAAAGATGGTCGAGCGGTATGAATCGCCGATGTCATTGCCCTGCCGGTTCAGCGTGGTGGGGTTATGGATCTGGAAAAAGAAATTCAGCAGCTGGCGAAAACTGGTCTTACTGTCGTCGTACGTAATCTCGACGGCTTCCGCGTGGCCGGTATGGTTGCGGTAAGTCGGATTTTCCACTTTGCCGCCGCAATAGCCGCATTCGGTGTCGGTTACACCCGGTTGCGCGCGAATCAGTTCTTCGAGGCCCCAGAAACAGCCCCCGGCGAGCACGGCTTTTTTGATCATATGCCGAATTAAAGGTTTTGCGCTGCGCGCGCAACCTTTAATTCGGCTAACGTGATACTGCGCGGATTTATTTTTTTCATTTTGCCTGTCTCAATCTATGCGCAGATTCTGAATGTGGAGAAAATCCGCCTTGAATACCCCGAAGACAAGGTGGTGTTCGGCAACATTGGCACGAACCTTTCATACCACAACCGCAGCGCAAACCTGCAAACGCCGGTGCGAGTCGCGACGGGGGGTTTAACTTCCGACATCGGTTATTTCAGCGACAACCACCTGTTCATGCTGATCAACAACTATCAGTTGCTGTTTGTGAACGACGCGCGCCTCGTGAATTTTGGCTATACGCATTTTCGCACGCAGTTTTTCCAGAAGAACCCGCTGAGCTTTGAAGTGTTCACGCAGTATCAATATGACCAGGCGCGCGGCCTCGACCTGCGCCTGTTAGCAGGTGCGGGGCCGCGTTGGCGGCTGCTCAAAACCGAGGCATGGAATATTGCGCTTGGGACGGGGCTCATGTTCGAAGGCGAAGACTGGCATGACCCGGTGGTAAAAAATACGGAAACCATCAAAGCCCGATATCTCAAATCGACTAACTATATCGCGTTTCGCTATGCAATCAACGATAACGTCGATGCCAATACAGTGGTATATTACCAGGTAGGCTATGACCGCGACTATGACCAGACGTTACACCGTGTGAGCGGCGATCTGAATCTTGCGGTGAAACTGGTCGAAAAACTGTCGCTCACCGTTGCCGTCAATGCCGCGTGGGAATCGCGGCCAATTGTGCCAATCATTCCTTTTATCTTCACGGTTACCAATGGCATCCGTTATAAATTTTAGCTGTCAGTGACCAGATTCAAAAACTCAGGAAATCCATAATCATTTTGAGTAGCGCGAAACCTGCGCCATGGGCAGGCTTGCCTGGCGAATTGCTTTGGCGCAGTGATATGGTCTTTCCATCATGCTGACGCAGAATATCTGCAACCAGATTTTTCTCAAAGCATTCGATTTCGATTTTTTCGCCAACGGCAAGCTGCCTGAGCCACGCTTCAGGGATACTAAAGGGTCGCTCATCCAAAAACACGAAATGGCTTTCAATGCGAGTCCGCGGCCCCACAGACCGTGCGTTAGGATCTGACTTGGCGGTTACATAACCTTTATAGACGGTTTTGTGTTGTGCGGTTATCGACCGCGAAGCCGAGGCTAGCCCCCAGAGCAACAGCCCCAATATGCCAGCTAACACGATGCAGACTGCGACGAGAATCGCAAGAGTTATGCTATCCTTACGGGGTTGATGCAACGCATGGAGCAAATATGCGGCTGCCAGTGCTGCAAGCGCAGCAATACCGACGAGAAAGATCGCCGACACGACAACCCGCACGCGAAACCAGCTGCGCAGCAAATCCCGGTCGGCGGCAGTGACCGCGCGGATCTCCTGATTTAGCGAGTGATAATCCCGGCGTTTGTAGTCTGGCGCAGCATTTGCCATACCGGGGATAATTTTGTTATGCCGGTCGAAATTTCAACGAAATGGAGTTCACACAATGCCGCGTGTTTTTCGCAGTAAACCTTTCTCCTTCAAAGACGTGACCGAGATGCCCGCCGCACGCGGCACAGACGATTTCAACGCGTCTGCCATCCGCATCGGGCACACGTTTTACCGCACCGGCAATTTCATCGTCAAAGCTGGGCCAGCCGCATCCCGAATCGAATTTGTCGCCAGAACGGTATAACTCCGCATCGCACTGCCGGCAGATATAGGTGCCAGCAGCGTAATGCTTGTTGAATTCGCCGGTGCCCGGATATTCGGTGCCTTTGCGCAGAATGACGCGCGCTTCGTCGTCGGTGAGTGGGTTGAGTTTCATAGTCGGATTTACCACGTGCAAGATATTCCTCCGCCAGTGAGGCGGCATTTTTTTCAGGGCAGTCTGCCCATTATTTGGAGACCCGCCCGTTGAACTGCTGGACAACTCAGGCAACGGGGTATGATATGACCAGTGTTTCGGCTTGCAATCAGCGGTTTTTTCATTCCATTGATGGCCTTGCAAATTGCTTGCGGCTCGCTGCTCAACGAAACAGCGCGCATCAACGACCTCGCGAACGGAAGGAATGCCGGTAATACCGGCAAGGCAGCGAGTTCAGACAAGGCGCTCACATCTCTGTATTTTGACCAGGCCATAACGGGGCTGAGCACCACATACAACGGAACCTTTAGCGGCAATAATATCACGGTGCGTTTGCCCTATGGTTTAGGGCTGACTGCTCTTAAGCCCAGTTTTTTGACTACGGGGAAATCTGTCATGGTTGGCGCCGTGCAGCAGGTAAGTGGCGTTACCGCAAACAATTTTTCGAGCACGGTGATCTATACCGTTGTTGCCGAAGATGGCACAACGCAGAATTATAATGTTTCCATTTTCCAGATTTCGGGACTACAGGATACCGGGCAGGCGACATGCTATGGCATGGGGGTACCGCTCGGGGCATGCAACGACAATACCTTCCCGAACCAGGATGCAGACTTTACCAATTGGCCTAATGCACGCACGGTGCAGGCGCAAACCACGAATCCTGGATATCCTGCTGACGACATCAATCGCGATCCGTTAAACGGCATCGTGTGGAAAACCTGCGCGCAGGGAGCTTCGGGCGGCTCATGCGCGACGGGTTCCCCCGGCAGCCAGACACAGGCAGCGGCCAGTTCCGCGTGTCTGGGGCTGAACAGTGGGGCAGGCTATGCGGGGTTGCAAGGCTGGCGATTGCCGACGGCGATCGAATTGATGCAACTGCAACAATTTGTCACGGGTGGTGTCTACTTTGACCCGGCAGTGTTTCCTGCGGCACCGGGCTTCAACCACTGGTCGTCGACGGTTCTCACCACAGGCAACGGCATTCAGATTCTGGGTAACTACTCAGCAGTATCTACGGGCACGGCGAACCGCGTGAAGTGTGTCGCGGGCGGGGCATACCCTGCGCCGAGTCTTGTCGATCAGGGCGATGGCACGATTCTGGACGAACGCATGGGTCTCGTGTGGCAAAAATGCGCAGCAGGGCAAACGAATGATGCAACATGCTCTGGCGGGCCTGTCACCGCAGTGACGTGGAGCCAGGCTCTGATTGCCTGTAAGAGCCTGAGCCTTGCGGGGCGCACATGGCGCGTGCCTAACATGATGGAAGCGTTTGCGCTGATTAACCAGGTGCGCCTGCAGCACCTTTTATCGATTCGGCACGTTTCCCGAATTTTCCACCGGCCGGCACCCCGACGCCGAGAATGTGGACCTCAACCACGTCGCCCAGCAACAGCACCTATGCGTACGTCATCGATTATGCAACTGTCAGTTCTGCGACGATCGATGCAAAAAATGCAAGCCTGACTGGCTGCCAATCGCTATTATGCCCGCTGCGTCAGCGGACCTTAGACCACAGGAGAAAACATGTCACTCATCGGCTTATTCAAACCTAAAGGCAAAAGCGGCTATCGGCTATACTTCGACGGCAGAAGAGGTCACAGCGGGAATTGATCTCAAAGGCAAAACAATCCTCATCACCGGCTGCAATTCGGGGTTAGGGCAAGAGACTGCTCGCGTGCTTGCCCTTAGGGGCGCCCGCATCGTCGGCACTGCGCGCTCTGTTGAAAAGGCCGAAGGCGCTCTTATCGATTTTGGCAGCAACCATCTTGGTTATGCGTGCGAATTGTCTGACCCAAAATCCGTTCGCTGCCTGCGTGTCAGCTTTAAAAAAAGAAGGATTAAAATTCGACGCAATAATCTGCAACGCCGGCATCATGGCATTGCCCAAGCTCGAACAGGCGCATGGCTATGAGCTGCAGTTTTTTACCAACCACATCGGGCATTTCATTCTCGTGACCGGCCTGCTCGCGCAACTCACCGCCGAGGGTAGGGTGGTGATGCTTTCCAGTTCAGCACACAACATGGCTCCCAAAGAAGGCATTCAATTCGAAAATCTCGATGGTGCAAAAGAGTACAAACCCTGGAAGGCGTACGGGCAGTCCAAACTCGCGAACATGCTGTTTGCGAAAGAACTCGCGCGCCAATTCGTCAGGGACAAAAAGACAGCCAATGCCGTGCATCCGGGCGTTATCCGAACGAACTTAGGACGCCACATGCCGGCGATTGCGAACGTGGTGTTCGCCGCGGTAGGCCCAATTTTTCTCAAGTCCATTCCGCAGGGCGCCGCGACGCAATGCTATGTCGCCGTGCACGCAAACACAGCCGCAATAAACGGTGAATATTTTGCCGATGTCAATATTGCAAAGCCGCGCAGCGATGCAAACGATGCCGCCATGGCCAAACGCCTGTGGGATGTGTCAGAGGAAATTGTCGCGAAGTTGTAAACGCGCTGGCTTGTTTTCTTTGGCTATCTGGAACCGCAGGGGGTATATTCGGGTCAACTCATTATGAAAAAGAATAAACTCACACCGATCATACTCTCACTCATCTTAGCGCCTGGCCTGACTGGCCTGATTCACGCGGCTGAAGCCGCATCTTCTGCACCGGCTGCAACTGCTCCTGTGGCAACTGAAACCAAAACCAAAACCGGTAAATATCTGTTCGAAGATATCAACGGTTATGGCGGCAGTTTGCTGTTTCTGTATGGCAACGGCAGCTCGATGAATGACACGATTTCGTTCGGCGTGCGCGGCTTTGTGCATTTTGGTAATACATTCCGTCTGGGTGCCATCGCTACGATGACCGGCCGCACGAACTTTTCTTCGAGCACGCGCGAAACATCGGGCAGCGTGGGCCTCTTCGGCGAATACCTGTTGCGCTTCGATCCGTTTATCATCGGGTTGGGAGTTAAAGCTGCGGGCGCGGGTTATGGCACACATGACACAACCACTCGCACCAGCGGAACCAAGTATGCCTACTTTAACGCAATGCCGTTTGCCGAGTTGGAATTCCGGCTGCTCGAGCACGTTTCACTCAGTGTGTATGGTGGCTATGATTACTTTGTGGGCAATTCCGGCAGCCCGAATATTTCGCAGGGTGTCGGCGGTGTCGCCATCACTCTCGCCCGCTACTAATCGGTAAAGAGCCCGTGTGGTTACACATGGGCCTTTCTCCACATTTCGAGCCGCGGTTCGTCAGCGCGGTAATAGCCCTGAATTACCTCACCCGCCTCAAACCCAAACTCGCGGTATAGCCCCAGCGCGGCGTGGTTCGCGGGATTGACTGTCAGGTAGCAGGGCGAAGTTTTGAGCTGCGGTTCGTCGAGCAGGCGTTGCAACAGAAAGCGCCCCGCACCTTTGCCGCGTTGGTCTTTGTCGACAAATATCTTGTGCAGACAATATCCCCTCGCAATCGTGGGAAAGGCGAGCGCCACACCGGCAACCTTGCCGTCATAGCGCCAGAGGCGCACGATCGCATCTTCGATCCAGTGCCGCCAGGTATGTTCACCGTCGGCGATGTTGTGCCCGTTGGGGTAATCGAGCCACGCGACGCGGTCCAGCGCCGCGACGGCGAGGTAGTCTTTTCTGTGGGCTTTTTCGATGTTCATATTCTATTTTGAGTAAAAATCACCGGGTGCAAAACGGCGATTTTCAATACTGCTCGAAAAATAGAAAACGGTGATATCCAACTCAATAGAATATTTCGCCTTTAGCGACCAACGCTCATAATAGGGTTTGAACGTGGCATTGGCCACGTGCAGAATTTGCGCGTGGAGGTTTTGCGCCTCGGAAAACGAAACGGGCTTTTTTGGAATTACCTTTTTCAAAATCGCCGCACTCAGCCGGGGTTCAAATTTCTCGAGCAGGTTAACAGCGTCATAGGTCGACGAACCTATCGAAGATTCGAGCGGATTGACAAAAGCGGAAACGACATAGTGCAGATTTTCATATTCGTTTCTGCCATCTTCAATGGGAATCGACAGAATACCTTCGGCGAGGTTGTGCACTGTTCTGTCGCCGATGTACTCGGCGGGCACATTGGAGCCAGTCTTGGGGCCGGGGCTCAGGCAGTTGAGCAGAAATGGAATACTTAGGGTCGCAAGTATCGCGGTGCAGCTTCGCGTGGAGCGGAATCTGGGTGCCATCGGTCAAAAGAGCATAAAAGCGATATGCGTAAACTCACTTTGCGTTCATCTGCTCGGCAAAATGCCGGGCGGGCGGAAATTGATTATCTTGAATATGAATTAGACCATGGGAGCAGCGCGATGGAAAAAGAATTCTGGATAAATGCATGGAATACCGGTCGGACCGCTTTTCACCAGGGGAAATTCCACGAAAAGCTGACGGAATTTTTTCCGTCATTGAAGGCGCAAAAAGGGCAGAGAGTCCTGGTACCCTTGTGCGGCAAATCAGTGGATATGCTTTGGCTGCAAAACCAGGGGCTGAGTGTGCACGGCGTCGAACTGCACGAGCAGGCGGTGCAATCCTTCTTTTCGGACAATCATCTGTCGCCGGTTGAGAAAACACAGGATGCGCATTTCAGAATTATAGCCATGAGAATTTTGCTCAGCTGGAGATTTTCAGCTTGATGAAAAATCCACCTATGACTTTGTCTGCAATGTGCGCAGCCTGTCGCCCTGCCGTCGCAGATGCGCAAAGCCTATACTGGTGATCAAACGCTCGCTCAGAAAAGGCGGAAAATGCCTGCTGATTGTCGGCTATGACAAATTAAAAAATGGAAGGGCCGCCGTTCAGTGTGAGTGGCAGTGAAATACAGAGCCTGCTCACGATCAGTTCAATATCCGGGCTGCTCGAAGAAAAGAAGCCCGAAAATGAAGGCCCACGGCTTTCGGCACAGTTCGGTGTCTGCAGAAGGTGTATGTGCTGGAGAAGGAAGCGTGATCGCTCACTAGCCCGGTCACCTGTGTATTAAAAATAAAAACCAATACCCACACCCAGCTGCAAATTGTGTGTGGAATAGTAATCCGAATCATAGCTGTTTTTCGCCTGCGTCAGCGTGTATTTCAGGCTGGTACTGATCACGACGCTGTTCACCAGGAACTTGAGCCCGATCGCCGGCCGCAAAAAAAAGTACCGCGTCGAAAGTCCATTGTCCTGTATGTAAGGCAGAGTGGTGCCAATTTCAAACTGGCCAAAGAAAAACAGGTCTGGCTTCCAGGCAAAAGTTTTTCCGCCCAGCACAGACCACTCGCCCACGTATGACCATGAAGAGTTGAGGTAGTTGGAATAAAAAAGATTACCCTGAATAGCCGTGCCGGCGTACCAGGTATCCAGAAAGAAATAACTGATAGTAGGTTGGATACCCAGGTTAAAGTAGGTAGTGGCCGTACGCGAATTTGGCGTATTGCTGTAAGAGATGGCAGCCTGCCCGGACAACTCCACCGTGCCGCTCTTGCCGTAGCTTTCCGGAGTCGCAGCGGCAATACCTGACTCAAAGACGGATAGAACCATGCTGGATAAGATTAATTGTCTGCAGTTCATTTTTACCACGCTGGGCACTTGCAGCGCGCCGTAAAGCGGGCGCGAGTTGGTTGGCCTCGTGGCGGTCGTAGGGCCCGTCGCGTGGTTGCAAAGCTATAATTGCTGTTTGCAGCAGCTGAATTCGCTTGCCATACTGTATTCAACAGCAGGCGGTCACTCCATGACCCGTTACCAAAAATTCATGGCATGGCTTACGGTTGCTGGTGCCACGGATGGCTTAAACGAGCAGGATGCTCGAGCCGTACGCACGACCGCGTGGGTGCAAATCATCATGTTTGCTCTTCCAACGCTGCTCATCGTTCCTACGTACTTCACAGAGCCACCTGAAGCCCATATATACACTTATGCCACTTATTTCCCTTTGGTGATACCACTCTTTTTCGCGCGATACCTGTTGATTAAAAGAAAACCCACGGCTGCAGCCATTGTTACTTTGGTTGCGGCAAATTCTCATATTATGGCCTTGTCGATCGAGCAAGCGGATGATCCCGCCCCCCTAATATTCCTGATCCTCGGAATGTTGTCTTTCGTGATGATTTCTCGCCGGCACGCCGTGACGCGTTGGAGCCTGGTAGTGGTGCCGATGGGTCTTTTTCTTTTCTTTCAGTTCTATTACCGGGTGCTGGGAAAACCTGGGATTTTTGGCCCAGCGAAACTAACGGTACCTGCCGACTACCTGATGCCGCCGCTGACCCTTGTCATCGTGTTCTTTATTCTTATTACCTACCAGTTCGTGAAGGCCGTTAATAGCGCTGAAGACAGGCTTTCGGCTGAGCACGCTAAATCTGAAAAGCTGCTATTGAATATTTTACCCCGGGATGTGGTCAATGAATTAAAAACGGAAGGCACGAGCAGGCCGCGCCATTTTTCTTCAACTACGGTTTGCTTCACCGACTTTGAAGGTTTCACAAAAATCGCAGAAACTCTTCAGCCCGAAGAACTGGTGGGGGAGTTAGACCGGTGCTTTTCCTATTTCGACAGTTTGATGGATCGGCACAAGCTTGAGAAGCTGAAGACAATTGGAGACAGTTATATGTTCGCGGGCGGAATTCCTCAAAGCAATGCCACGCATGCTGTAGATTGCGTAATGGCCGCACTGGAAATTCAGGCATTCATGAACCAGATGAAGGAAATAAAAGCAGCTCAGAGCCTGCCGTACTGGCAACTTCGCCTGGGAATTCATTCTGGCGATCTCGTGGCAGGCGTTATTGGTGAAAGAAAATTCGCCTATGATGTCTGGAGTGATACGGTGAATACCGCAAGCCGTTGTGAATCATCTGGCGTGTCGGGTAAGATTAATATTTCCGGCGTGACCTATGAATTGATTAAGAGTTTTTTTTCCTGTGAATACCGTGGGGCGATCCCAGCTAAAAACAAAGGGCAGATAGATATGTATTTTGTGAATGGATTATTGTCTGAGTTGCAACGGCCCGGCCATGAACGCACGCCCAACGATGAGTTCCAAAAGCGCTATGACCAATTGAACAGATTATAAGCGGAAGATTTTTCCCGACCATCGGCCTTGGTAATAAAAGCGCAATGATTTCCGCCCATTACCACTTCCCAGTATTCGACATCGAAACCCACGGCTCCTTCGGCGGCAGTGGGTTGCCCTCCTGCAAGAGCTCAATCGAAATCTGGTCCGGTGAGCGCACGAATGCCATGCGGCCGTCGCGCGGCGGGCGGTTGATGGTCACGCCGTGCTTTTGCAGTCTTTCGCACGTGGCGTAGATGTCGTCGACCTCAAAAGCCAGGTGACCAAAATTCCGCGCTCCACCATAGTCTTCGTCGTCGTAGTTATACGTGAGTTCAACTTCGACCTCGGGGTTTTCGGGCGCGGCGAGAAATACCAGCGTGTAACGCCCCTCGGGATAGTCTTTGCGCCGGTTTTCAATGAGGCCGAGCGCATCGCGAAAAAAGGCGACCGATTTTTCGAGATCGCGTACGCGAACCATGGCGTGCAGGTATTTCATATGGCCTCAGCGATCGGGTGTCGGTTTACGCGGCGGCGCATTGAACGGCACTTCAGCGCTTGCCCCGTGCGGTTTGAGCCCGAGTTCAAACGCAATATTCTTCCACTTGCCGTTGCGGCGTATATATGTGTATGCCAGGTCGATGCCCGCGCCGTTGATTCTCACTTCGTGGCGGCCTTCATAGTTCACGTCGATTTCATCGACAGTTTTTATCGGCTCGACTTTGCCAGAGAGTTCGCCGCAGAGCTCGCAGTAGAAGAAAACATCCTTCTCTTTTTGCAACAGCGCGAGCACCTTTTTTGCCACGTCGGGTTGAATGTAGGCGAATTGGTCGGCTGCGAGCGGGCTCAGGGCGAGAAGAGTGAACAAGAAAAAGCGGTGTAGTTTCATGGAGCTTGTCTGCAAATGCCCGGTGCGCGGCATAGTTTTTTGGGTCTTGTGGCATGGATTTTGTAGTTATGGATAGTCATAGCGGGGGAGGCTATGGATTTTCATAGCCGGCGAAAATTGCTAAGCAATATATTAATACAGTTGTGTCCAAACAACGAGGCCGGACAGAGAAGATTTACAATTTGCCCCCCCCAAAGGAATGTGTCTTATTATATGCTATGCTATGCCCGAAATCTGATTGTATTGTCTCTATGGGCTTTTGTCGGCTTATCGGGGCGGTGCGCAAAAACAGAGCCGATTTTATGCGATCTCAAGGATCATCCGTGCTCATGCGATAATCATAACTTGCTTGGGGGAACCTGTACTGAGTATACAGGTATCGAGCTGGCGCAAGTGAAAGATAAATGCACCGATGGAACACCGAGCACTACGGAAATGTGCCTTCAGAAAAATCGGGTTGGGACTTGCCAGGTGAACCTAAAGTCCAGCAAAGAAAAGGTAGACTATGAACATTATTATAGCCCCCTGTACTCTGCGAGTACAGCTGAAGCTTTCTGCACGACCGGCGGCACATTGGGTAAGGTGTTCAGCTTTGGGCAAATAGAATGGAAATGGTTACCGGAATAAGCGACTGTATTTCGGTTGGACTTTGAACCCGGGTTTTTCCGCGTACGAACTCACCACGTGCAATGAGACTTTACAATCTATCTGGCAAGCTGCGCCTCTATTCCCGTATATAACACGATGGCAGTCATATTTGCATATTTCCCATGGTTTTCGTATAGAATTCCTTTTCATTTGCTTGCGCTGTTGTTTTTTCTTTCCTGCGAATCTTATGGAAACATTCAAGTTGCAAATGACACATTTCGCCAGGCCACAGTGGTCAACGTCAAGTTACTCCACAGGAGTCAAGAGGCAATCAATACCTGGGGTGTGACCCAGCAGATTGAAGCCACCTATTCCAAGAAAAGCAAACCTGGGATACAAGTTCCGGTAGAAATGAAATTTATTATGGATGCGTCAGAAACGGCAGAATTCAGGAGTGAGGCTTTTGTACAGCTAGATGCGGTGGCATATGAGGTTAACCTGACGGCCACAAGCCGTTCAACTAACGTTCACCAGAAGTCCAGTTTGCCACTCATAGGCCCATTAAGGACAACAACCGACTATAAGGTCTTTGGCACATTTCTTTTTTCATCCGAATTATGGCAGAAGATGATGCGCGCGCAGGTACTATCTTATCGTATCTACGTGGATCAAAATCCATATACTGTTCGCGTATCCTCGGAAGATATGCAGAAATTGCGCCTCTTTGATCGCCAATGAAAGCAAAGGTACTTTACAAAAGAACGATCGGTCATCGCCTATGTATATTTATATTTAACCCTGTCATGCTGGTCGGTTGCGCATCATATGGAGACGTTTATGTGGCTCAAGACAGGTATAAACAAGCGAAAATTGTGACGCTGGTGGGTACCCATCAGAGTGAAGAGACTCATGGGATTACCAATATGCCCAAGAGTTTACAGGTCAATTATTCCAAATCCCAAAAATCAGGCGTCTCCGTGCCTGTAGAAATGAAACTTCTATTCAATCAGGCCCCGGAAAAGATGCAATTAAGGGCAAGCGCCACAGTGCTCATCGATTCGCTTCCACAGGAAATTCAGATCATAAATATCAACCGTACGGTTCATGTTTCTGAAAATTTATCCCGCCAATATTCCTGGGAGCCCAGGGAGACTACGTCCTATAAAATTTTTGGAACTATTGTCTTTTCTCCAGAACTCTGGCAGAAAATGTCCGGCGCCAAAGCCTTGGCGTATCAATTAACAATAGATGACTTACCGTACACTTTTGTACTTTCACCCGAAATGCTGGAAAAGCTTCGTCTCTTCAGCCGACAATGACGCCTTGTCATACTTGGCAGCAGGTATTTTCCGGAACTTAACTCCGAAACAACCGCAAAAACTCCGGCGGAACATCGGACTCAAACGTCAGCTTCTCGCCGGTCACCGGATGCACAAACGCGAGCACGCGTGCGTGCAAGCCCATGCGGCCGATCGGGTTGGTGTGCGCGCCGTACTTCTCGTCGCCGACAACCGGATGGCCGAGGTCTTGCATGTGCACACGAATCTGGTTTTTGCGCCCGGTCTCGAGTTCAACTTCGAGCAGCGAAAATTCCGCTGAGCGCTGAATGACTTGATAATGCGAAATGGCCTTTTGTCCGTCTTCGGGGTTTTGATCAGACCAGGTGCGCAGGCCATCGGTGCCGTGCAGCCACGATTTAATCGTGCCGCCATTCTTCGCCACCACACCTTCGACCACAACCGCGTAGGTGCGCGTCACCACCACTTCTTGCCAGTTTGTTCTGAAATTGCGCTGAATGTCTTTGTCTTTCACGAACATCATGATGCCCGATGTGTCGCGGTCGAGGCGGTGAACGACGAATATTTTTTGTTTAGGATTTCTCCTGGTGATGTATTCATTCACCACGCTTTGAGCAGATCGCTCACTGCCGGTGTCGGCGGCGACCGAAAGCAGGCCGGCCGACTTGTCGACCACGATGACTGCATCGTCTTCGAAGATTATTTTTACCCCGCGCAGGGCCTTGGGTTTTTCCGGCGACTTGTCGCCGATGGTGACAATCTGTCCCGCAGACAGAGGATGTTTGACGTGCGTGACGGTTTCGCCGTCGACGGAGACAATCCGCCTTGCCAGCATGGCCTTCACCGAGGTGCGGCTTTTGCCGTGCAACGCGACGAGCAGAAATTCCAAAAGCGGTGTGCTGTCTTTGACTATAAATTCCATTGCTACACCCGGGCAATATGGTTTTAGAAACGGCTTGTCGAACAGTTAACGGCTTCGAGATTTTGCCATGCGAAGTGGACGGTTCTTGTACATACTGGTTTTATTGCTTCTGTTTGCGGCCTATTGCCGTTCGGCCGATCGGCAGACACAGATCTGCGAGCAGAATATTACCGAATGCCAGCAGAATTGTGCGAACAGCAACGCCAATTTTACCAATACCCGGCTACCGACGCAGCCGGTGGGGCCCTGCGACGTGCGTTGCGAGCAGAACTACCAGGCATGCCTGAAACGGCAGAGCGATAAAAAAGTGCGTATCGTCGGAAATCCGTAGCGTCTTTCGCTCAAAGGCCGAAACTGCTTGCCGACCCAGCCGCCGCCGGATTATACTGAGTGCATGAAGAAAACCCATCAATATATAACTTATGCGATCTTGCTTATCGTTTCCCTTTTTATGCTGACGCAATGCCGGTCTACCAACCGGGCCACGCGCCTGTGCGAGCAGACCAACAAAGAATGCCATGAGAACTGCGATGAGGCGATGCAGTCCTATAACCAGAATACCAGCCCGTACCAGATTATCAATAAATGCGATTTAAATTGCGAAAAGAACTATGACAGCTGTGTTTCGCGCGTGACCAGTCGTGCGGCGGGCGGTAATACAGGCTATTAGTTTGCTTTCGCGAAGCGGATAATATCCTGCCAGTCAGTTTCACCCAGACGCGCCAACAAATCGTTGTGATCGGCGCCCGCGATGGCGATCAGCGCAGCCTTGGGAAATAAACCTGCGAGCTCCTGGCCCATCCTGAACGGGAGCACCCTGTCTCGCTCGCCGTGTATGATGAGTGTGGGGTAAGCAATGGTCGGCGCCTTGGCCTTGTTGTCGAAATGGTCGACAATCAGCCAGGCTGCCGCGGGGAAGAAGTGGTGTTCAGCCGCTTCATCGGTTGAGGTGAAAGGCGCCATGAGAATGAGTCTTTCGCCCTGTTTACGAGCAGCGAGTTCGACGGCCACTCCGGTACCGAGCGAAAATCCCCACAGTATGGTGTCTGCGGGCAGATGCCCATATTTGAGCTGCACGCCCTGCAAAAGTGACGTGCAATCGGTATAGATATTTTGTTCGCTCACGCTGTATTCCGCGGCATAACCGTAACCCGGGTATTCGGCGAGGAGCACGCTGAAACCTTCTCTGAGCATCGCCGCGGCGAGATCTTGCATGGAGCCCATCACTTCACCGTTGCCGTGAAAGAATACAATGAGCTTCTTGCCGCCGGGTGCATAGTAGCCATAGGCAGTGCGCTCACTCTTCGCAGTTTCGAGCGAGCCGCCCGGCAACTGCAGTTCGAGCCGCATCTTTGGTGCGGGAAATATGAACGGTCGGCTGATGGCGCATCGCAGGCTCACAAGAGCCACGACGAGTATGCCGAGCACGACTGCGAGAGAAATGAGAATGCGGCGCATATAAACTATTCCCGAAAGCGCGGGTCACGCCAAAGAATTTCCCAAAGGTGTTCATCAGGGTCCTTGAAGTAAGCCGCGAGCCCCCATGGATAAGGCACTGCCTGCCCGCATGCTGCCCCACCGCCGTCCACCGCGGCCTTGAGGCTCGCATAAGCCTCGTCGCGTGACACGACTGTACAGCTCAGCATCGAAGTGAATTTGCCAGTCGTAAAATCCGTTTCTTTGTCGGCGGGTTTTAGCATCTGGTTGAACTCTTCGAGCGGAATAAAGAACACTGTCATCGCGCCGACCTTGAGCGACACGAGCTCTTCGTCGCGCGTGCAGGCTTCTGAGCCGAATACGCACACGTAAAACCGGTGAGTGCGGGCGAGGTCTGCTACCGGAAAAGAGAAAGCCGTTTCGAGAATATCCACTGTCGCCATGGCGCTTTGCGCGGAGCAGATTGTAAACCATGTAAATGCCCCCCGCGGTAAGACTAATGTTCACACAGGAAAAACGTGTTCCGCCTGTTTCATCTGCCGCCTTCTCCGCATATGGATGCCTCCACAGCTCAACGACCGACGTTTACCGGCTATGAAAAGTTCATCATCGCAATTCTGACGATTCTGCAGTTCACGGTGATACTTGATTTTATGGTGCTCTCCCCCTTGGGAGCGATTCTGATGCCCGCGCTCAAAATTTCACCGCAGCAGTTTGGCTGGGTGGTTTCGGCCTATGCATTCAGCGCCGGCGTTTCGGGACTGACGGCCGCGGGTTTTGCCGACAAATTCGACCGTAAAAAAATGCTGCTGGTTTTTTACATCGGCTTTCTCGGTGGCACGCTGTTCTGCGGCATCGCTCCCGACTATTACACGCTTCTCGCAGCGCGCATTATCACCGGCATTTTTGGCGGTGTGATCAGCGCGATTTGTTTTGCGATCGTAACCGACCTGTTCGCGATGCAGGTGCGTGGTCGTGTCATGGGCTTTTTGCAAATGGCATTTGCTTCGAGCCAGGTCTTAGGCATTCCCGTCGGGCTCTATGCCGCCAACAAATTCGGCTGGCATTCTGCGTTTTTAATCATCGTTGCGCTTGGTTTGCCGGTAGGATTAGTCATTTTTCTGGTCATGCGTCCTGTCGACGGCCATCTCAAACTCAGACTCGATAAGAGCCCGTTGCACCACTTGCTTACCACGGTCGCTAACCCGCGCTATGTGCGCGGCTTTGCGGCAACGACGCTTTTAGCAACGGGCGGATTCATGCTGATGCCCTTCGCCAGTGCATTTAGTACCGGCAATCTGGGACTCAGTACCGAACAGTTACCGACTCTTTATGTGATTACCGGTGTTACCGCGATGATTGCGGGCCCTGTTGCCGGTAAACTGAGCGATACCCTCGGAAAGTATAAACTGTTTTTGATCAGCTCGGTGCTGGGCATGTCGGTGATGCTGTATTATTCGCAGCTCGGCCGCACTCCGCTGTGGCAAGTCATCATTGTTTCTTCCCTGCTCTTTGCCTGTATTTCAGCGCGCATCGTTTCCGCGTCGGCGCTGATGAGCGCTGTGCCATCGCCACAAGACCGCGGCGCGTTCATGGGTGTTAGCTCTGCCTTTCAGCAAATCTCGGGTGGTATCGCGTCAGCCATTGCCGGTGCAATCGTGGTAAAAACCCCGTCTGGCTTTCTCGAGCGGTACGATGTTCTAGGCTACGTGGTTTTTGGCGCGATGCTGGTTACCATCGTGATGATGTACGTAATCCATAAAATGGTGTCGGAGGGCGATGCCCGAAATTAATCCGCTGCGCGACAACCATAGCCGCATTTCTGCCGTCGATGCGTTGCGCGGTTTTGCGCTGCTGGGCATCTGTATCGTCAACCTGCCGCTGATTGCGCGCAGCTGGCAGTCCCTGATGCAAGCGCCCGCCACCGCGGGTGGCCGCCTCGGACTCCTTCTCAATTCACTTCTTTGCGAAGCCAAATTCTTTACATTGTTCTCATTCCTGTTCGGTATCGGCATCTATTACCTGCACCGGCGGGAATCCACCGCATTTCTCGTGCGGCGTTTTTTTGCTTTGATTGTACTCGGCTTTCTGCACGCAGTGCTGCTGTTTCCCGCTGACATTCTGCTGAGCTATGGCATTATCGGCCTCCTGTTTCTACCGTTGCGCAATCTACACCACAGGGCGCTCCTGGTCGCCGCAGTTTGTTGTCTTGTGCTGGGCATATTCACGTACTGGTTGCTCGGTGTTCTGTCGCTCTCTGCGCCGACGGTGCCTGAGACTCACTACCTGGATAGGTATTCAGCCGCAGTCCGCAGCAATCTGACTGTTTATCCCGTTTCACTGGGTTATGTACTGCTCTTCAACTGGCCGGGTGCGCTTGCAATGGTTTGCGTGGGCTACCTTGCGGCGCGTGAGCACTGGCTCACCCGCCTGCGCCTCAACCTGTTTTCGACGCTGCTCATTGCCGCAGGTTTGGCCGGTAGCCTGCTCTATGCGAACGCGGCAACCTATCAGCTCAAACAACTAATGCCGCTCGCAATGGTGCTTTTGGCAGCGAGCGCGCCGTTGTTTTCCATCTTTTATGCGCAGCTGATTTTTTCGCTGGCGATGGCCAGGCCCGGTTCGCCGCTAATAGCCGTGTTGAGTGCAGCAGGGCGAATGTCTCTGACTAACTATTTATTGCAGTCGCTGATTGCCGGAGTACTGTTTCACGGCTATGGTTTTGGCCTGTATGACAGGCTCGACCATGGCGGATTGATACTGGTGTCCGCGGCTATATTTGTGGTCGAGATTTTGTTTTCTGTACTGTGGCTGCGGTATTTTCAGACCGGGCCTGTCGAGTGGTTACTGCGCAGTTTTTCACACCTGCGCCGTATGCCTGTCTGAATTTTTACCAGTCGCCGCCACCACCCGAGTCACCGCCACCGCCGGAATCTCCACCGCTGCTACCGCTGTCGTTACCCCAATCGCTGCTCGAGCCCGAACCCATATCGCCGTTGTCGTCGCCGCGCCACGTGTCATCGTTGCGCGAATCGTTCGCGTGGTATGAACGGTCTTCGTGGTCAGAAAAGAATCTATCGTAAATCCAGTGGCCTGCCATCGCGCCGAAAATGCCGCCCATGAGCGAAGGGAAAAATCCGCCGCCGCCAAAACCGCCGGGCGCAGGTGTTGCGCCCGCAGCGCCCTGGTTGGCGTTGCGGCTCATGAAAAAGCCAATCAGCCGGATAATCAACAGCACCACACCGATGATGATGACCCACTTGAGCCAGCCGCCGGAACCCGGTTCCTGCCGTTGTGCGGCCGGCTGCAGCGTATGTGAATCTGGCACGATCAATGCCGAATTGGCGTTCTTAAAAGTATCATAGATAAATTGTACCGCATCTGTGAGTGCACCATCGGCGTTCTTGCGCAAATCTTTTTTAAAAATTTCCAGCGTCTTTTGGACTTTGTCGCGGTTGAATATGAGTCCGGTCTTACGGCCAGGCACGATTTCGAGCATGCGTGGCTGTGTCGAAATGACGATAATCATGCCGTTCAGCTTGCGGGTCATCGCTGTATTGCGGGCATATTCATTGATGCGCTTGCCGCCGAGATCATTGGTCGTGAGTATGACTACTTCTTTGCCCGTCGATTGCCTGATGTCTGAGAGCTTTTTATTCGCTGCAGCCACTGCCTTCGGTGAAAACAGTGCAGCCTTATCTTCGACGGCTGCTGAAAGCGCCCCTGTCGAGAGAAGGGCAAAAAGAAGTCTTTTCATGGCGGTAAGCTACACTTAAGCCGATCTGCAGGCAAGTTTTTACGACATTGTATAAATCTGCGACGGCAAAAAAACTGGCTGCGATTAATGGTCGTGCTTGTGGTTCTGTGGTACCGGGTCATAGCCACCTTTCGCGAACGGCTGGCAGCGTAGAATGCGCCACAGCGTCAGAAAGAACGCGCGGTGAGCCGGCAACGTCTGAAAACACTCCACGGCATATTCAGAACAGGTCGGGTGAAAGCGGCACTGGCCGCCGAGAATCGCCGCAAACGTGTACTGGTAAAAGCGAATCAGGAAAATACAGAATTTGCGCAGCATACGAATTGTCTTAACGAATCGCCCCGATTCTATCACCAAATTTCTGCAGCGCTTCGGCGACCGTTGCCGGGAACATTACAAAGCTGCCTTTATTGCTTTCAAAAATAAAATCGCGCAGGCTTGCGCTTTCCACTTTGGTATAATCACCGACAATTGCCAGGTGGCAACGATAGTTTACGAATTTCTGGCAGATATCCCCTGCCACCCCGTTAGCGAGTACAAAAAAATCCGGGTGCAAATTCTGTTGGTGTAGTATAATAAACCCCGTTCCATTGTCATGGATCAGGCCCAGTGCATCGCCGGCATTGCTGAGCAGATGTATGTCTGAAATTATTTCCACAGCTACATGGCCGCTGAACTGGTGTGTTGTGTGGTTCATTTATTCCCCGGGGATTTTATACCGGGCAGGCGCTTGAGAGCCGTTTCCAGGTCGACAACAAGCTCAGCAAAGGCTAAATCCGCGACTTCTCTTTTCGGAATCACCGCAAGCTCAAACCCGCCCTGTTTCAACCTGCCTTCTTTAAGAATTGCAAACATAGCTTCGCGCAACCGGCGCTTAATGCGGTTGCGCACATGTGCATCGCCGAGGCGGCTGCTCACGGCAAAAACAACCTGAAAAGGGGGATTGCTCGTTTCGCTGCGTTCAAAGCGCAGCATCAGGTTACGCCCAAACACCTTGCCGCCACGGCTGAACAGGTGATCGATTCGCTTTTTTAATTTGAGACTGTTGAAGTAAAGAGACCGGGAAGTGCCGCTTTTCAGCGGCTCATGGGGTGATTCCGTGCGCACGGAAACTAGGACCCTGAGCCCGCGCGGGCTCGCAGTTCGCGGTTAAATCAGCGCTTAACGATATCCCAGCGGCGGCGTTCGTCAGAAACTGTCAGTTTCCAGCGGCCTTTCTGGCGGCGGCGGCGCAGTACATCGCGACCTTCGGCAGTCTCATTGCGCGCGCGAAAACCGTGCGTGCGATTGCGTTTTTTGTTTGCGGGCTGCCATGTCCGTTTCATAAGTGCAAACTTGTGCCACGCGACAAGGTGTAAAGCGGAATGGAGGTGGAAAGTCAGCATAGCTATGAAAATCCATAGCTATGAGGGTTTAATACAAATCTTGCCGTCAGGGCAGAATTATGTCACATCAAGCCGGCGACATAGTTGGTCATCGATAAAACCACCCTGCCGCACCGGCAGAAAATCCTCACAAATCACTCGACGGAGCGCCGGGCCGCGCTGCGTCAGCAGTATGGAGACTAACTATCTGGCATATCTGCCGTTGGTGATTTTACCCGGCGTGGCAGGTCTGTTCATTTGGATGTTCGTTCGTAAAGACCGGCTGCACCCCGCAGAAGAGGGTAAAAAAGCAGTCTACGCGACCACCTGCGCCGGTATAGTCGGATGGCTTACGTACAAAGGGCCTTTTCTGCGGCTCGCAGTCTATACCGAGTTCCTGGTGGTTGCCTGCGACAAAGTGTACTACTTTCCTTTTAACGAAATTGTACAGATTGAAAGAAGCAGTCATATGTTCCGCAAAGGATACCGCATTCGCCATAGAAATATGTCTTACCCGCAGCGCCTCGAAGTCTGGCCGTCAGATCGCGGCGCGTTTGAAGCTGCTATTGCCGGCAAGGTTCCGTTGCTGTGAAATTCGTCGACCCCAAGCGCATCGGCCCGAAATACGACAAGATCGCACACTGGTGGCATGAGCAACATAGCGGGTCATCGTATGGCATTGAACAGATTCGCCGAGCCATTCGCTATTGCCAATATCACGGCAGTGCGCTGGATGTTGGTTGTGGCAGCGGCGGTCGGATTTTTCGCGTGCTCGAAGAGTCTGGTTTTCAGATTACCGGAATCGATGCTTCGCCGGAGATGATTGCGATTGCCAGCGCAAACCATCCGGCGGTGAAACTGCAGGTCGCCGATATCCGGGAATGGCAGAGCGAAGAGCGCCATGACCTGATCATTGCGTGGGACAGTATTTTCCATCTGGCGCATAACGAACACGACCAGGTGCTGAAGAAGCTGGTTGATCTGCTCGTTCATGGCGGCATTCTGGTTTATACTCTCGGTGACGCGGTGGGTGAGCATGAAACAGACTGGCATGACGAAAAATTTCCCTATAGCTCGATTGGCATTGGTGAGAATTTGCGTGTGCTGATGAACTGCGGCATGCACATCAGGCACGTCGAACTCGACCAGTATCCGCAAAAACATGCGTAAATCATCGCGCGCAAAGGGGAGTTAAATGAGGATTTTGGTTTACACCGATGCGTCGCACTGTGCAAAAACGACACGGATGTTCAGAAAAATTTTACCCGTTTCAGCCATGCTGTCCCTGCTTTTGCTGCCGCCGGGGCTTACGGGCGCTGACAAGGCAGGTCTCGAGGCGCCGCGCCAGCCGCCGCTTTTGGGTGTCGTTCACACGTCGGCGCCTCAGGGTGTGCTGATCCAGAAAATTATGCCTGAATCGGCAGCCGAGCGCGCCGGCCTCAAGCCGGGGGATGTGCTGCTTTCTGTGAATGGCGTCGAGATACAAAATCCACGCCACCTGTTCAACGAAGTGCAGCGTTACTCGGCCGGTACCATCGTTTCGATCGATTACCTGCGCGCAGGGCAAAAAAAGAACCTGCAGGTAGCGCTGGGTGTCAGGCTCAATACGGCCGCGCTTGTCGGAGCAAAGAGCCCGGGGTTTACCCTGCCGGTTTATGGCAGCGAGGCAAAATTCACCAATGCGGCAGGTACCGTCTATATTATCGATTTCTGGGCGACATGGTGTGGCGCGTGCGAGCCGGTCAGGCAGATTCTGGAAGATTTCCAGCGAAAAAATAAGCAGCGGCCAATCAAAATCATCGGCATCACTTCAGAAGATGCTGCGACAGTAAAAAAGTTTTATGGCGTGAAAAATCCGCCTTATACGATTCTCATCGACGCTGCCAGCGATACGAACCTGAAATTTCGTGTTGAAGGCTACCCGACGCTTGCCGTCATCGATAAAAAGGGTACGGTGCGCTTTGCCGGTTTTGCTTCGGGTGGCGGGCTGGAAAAGGCTCTCTCACTCGCGCAGCAGCTGACGAACGAGTAAAATAAACGCCAATATGCCGGGTCTGCAACTGACGCCGACAGAAGCGGCGGCCCTTCATGGCATCATTGACGAGATTGCAGCAGCGACACTGCGCCGTGCGCAGGACTATGCGCGCTCGGGGTATGTCGGGCCGATCACACGCAAAGGCCCTCGTCTCACAGCAAATGTTATCGGCACAGAGGAATACCGTGTCGCCATTAACCTGGAATCCCAGGCGATTTCATGCAGCTGCCCTGCCGATAAGCCATGCAAGCATATCGGCGCGTTAGCACTCGTTGCGTCGCAGGAAACGGCTTTCGCCGCGCCCTCTGCGGTGGCAATCGAACACGATGAGAGTTACGATTTGTGCGTGCGCATTTTTGAGCACGGGCATGTTTTGCTGAACGGCATTTCGGAATCAGGAAGGGTTATACCCGTTTCCCGCAACAATTTTCGTTTTCTGAAACTGCGCCACCGCGAGCTCTTGAATCATATTGTCGGTTACGTTTCTCATGTGGCCGAGCGCGGTATGCCATTCCGCGACTTCGCCTACACGCTGCTCGAAAAGCTGGCGCGTGACGGCGAAGTGAAATTTTTCTTTGACATGGCCGAAAAGCCGACGCGCTGCGCGGGAATTGTAAAGCCACACTCCGAGATGCATGAAGTTGCCGACCCGGCAGATGAGGCCAACTATGAGAAGTTCGGTTATCGCCGGGTGCGCTTTGAACGCAGCCATACGGTTACAGACCCTGAGACGCATGAACTCTACACTTTTAATTTTAACCTCTACCATCCAATGGTGCGAAGGGGAAAAGATAACGAATATTTCTATGTGGTCGCTGTGCCGCACGACATCACCGTCGTGCCGAGGCCATACTACCTCGAAAATATTGAACGCATGCGCGGCAGCGAAATGCGCCGCAAGTGGGAACATGCGTTCGACACCATGGCGACTGCCGGGCCGAAACTGATGCTTTCGGTCGCGGGCGTCGAAAACGAAAAGACTGGCAGGCTCTCCATAGAAGGTCGCCTCGAGTTTGCGTACGCACGCGATACAAGTGCGCTGAGGCACCGCGATGCCGGCAGCGAAGTTGCCGATGGAGCCAAGCCGATTTATGGTATTTCGGTCAGCATGCAGCGTCCACAGGGTAAGCCGCTCAACGAGATTGTGCAGCACAAGACCGGGGTGCTGATTAAACGCCTCGGGCGCGAAGAAGGGAACTTGCTTAAGCTCGACATCCCCTTCAAGTACACCAGCGTCGGTCGCGTGCGCATCGCCAAAAAGAATTACGGGGATTTTTTCACGCAAGACGTGCCCGCGGCGAAAGAGGCGGGTTTGATCGTGCGTATCCACGATAATATTCTGGGTTTATTAACCAAGCCCACGGCTGCAAGTCTCACGCTGAAAGGCTCCTCGGGCATCGACTGGTTTGAGGGGCGCATCGAAGTCCCGGGTCTGGATCGCGGCCACCTGCGCGAAGTGATCAAAGCCTACCGGCAGAAAGAAGAACTCGTTAAACTCAAGAATGGCAACTGGCTGTCGGTGCAGGGTTCGGGCATCGCTGAGGTACTGAAGTCCCTCGACCGTTTGGGTATCACCGCCGGCGCAGATGGTACCATTGCCAAAGTCTCGTTTGCTCAGCTCGCAAGCCTCGAAGCCGAAAAAGAAATGCTGCTGCGCACCGAAGAAGGGGCGGCGACGGCACAAGAGAAATTCCGCAGCTTTCTCGCTGCCGCACTGCCAAAAGCAGAGCCGGCAAAAACCCTCAGCGCGAAACTCAGGCACTACCAGCTCGAAGGTTTTCGTTTTCTGCTGCATCTGTTTGAAACCGAAACCGGAGGCATTCTCGCCGACGACATGGGTCTCGGTAAGACAGTGCAGGCAATTGCGCTCATGGACTATTTATCGCAAGGCTCTGCCGGCGCGGAACGCGCCGGCAGAGCCTTGCGTAAATTTTTGGTTGTGTGTCCCCTCGCTGCACTCGGCGTGTGGGAGTCAGAGATTGAAAAGTTTGCCCCAAAGCTCTCCACTTACCGCTGGCACGGTCCGAGCCGTTCAGACGCTGAAGCGCGTAAGGCCGACGTGATTGTTACTACTTTCGCTACCTTCTCGCTCGATGCGGAGAAACTCTGCCAGAATACATGGGACATGGTCTTTATCGACGAGGCGCAGTTTATTAAGAATTTCCGTAGTCGCTCGGCACGCGAATTGAGAAAACTCAGAGCGCGCTCGGTTGTCTGTCTGACCGGAACGCCGCTGGAGAACTATCTCGAAGACCTGTGGGCACTCTTCGACCTGATCTTTCCCGGCTACCTCGGCACTGCGCAGAGTTTCAAAGACAACTACGGCGGCCATCTCGAGCTGCGCGACCGCGATTCCCTGATGCGAAAAATCCGCCCGTTTATGTTGCGCCGCCGTAAGGCCGACGTGCTCAAAGAGCTGCCGGCAAAGACGGAAATGGTCATCAGAATACCCATGGCTGCCGAGCAGGCGAAAGTCTACGAAGCCGCGCGCCTTCGTGCGCTCACGACGCTTGGCCAGCAGAGTTCGCCGCTCTTTGACCTGTTGCGCCACCTGACGACGCTGCGCCGCATTGCGTGCCATCCGTATCTCGAAGAAGAAAAACCAGACCCGTTTCAGTCAGGGAAATTTGAATATCTCGATAGCCAGATCGTCGAACTTGCCATTGCCTCAGAGGGAGTGCTGGTCTTCAGCCAATATACAACCGTCTTGCGCGTTTTCAGGCAGCTGCTTGCGAAGCATGGCATTGAACCGCTGTACCTCGACGGCAAGACGAGCGAGAAGAGTCGTCGCACACTGGTCGCGCGTTTTCAGCAAGGTGGATCGAAATTTTTTCTGATCAGTCTTAAGGCAGGCGGCACGGCACTTACCCTGACCCGCGCGGACACTGTGATTCACCTCGACCCGTGGTGGAACCCTGCGGTCGAGAACCAGGCCACCGACCGCGCGCACCGCATCGGGCAGAAGAAACATGTGATGGTTTATAAGCTCATCAGCGAAGGTACAGTTGAAGAGAAAGTGCTTACCTTGCAGGCGCAGAAACGCGAGCTGTTCAACGACCTGATCGACGATGACCCAGCGACGGCAAAGCGCATCACGCGCGAAGATATCGCAGGCCTGTTGGGTTAGGTATTACTTCTGTGTCACAGGAATCGGCCGTGTCTGCCCCGGTAGACGGTCAGAGCCCTGCATCGCTAACATCCAGCCCGGGTATTCCGGTGCAAGTTTGCTGACTTCATCGAGCGCTTTCAGTTCTTCAGGCGTGAACTGAATTTCGCAGGACTTGATATTATCATCCAGCTGGTCGCGCCGCTTCGCGCCGATGATGACGGTCGTCACGGCAGATTGCGCGAGCACCCATGCCAGGGCAATGCGCGCCGGGCTCGCGTTGTGGGCCTTGCCAATCTGCGCAAGCACTTCGACGATATCGTAAGCCTTCTCTTTATTCACGGGGGGAAAATCGAACTTCGCGCGCCGGCTGTCTGCATCGCTGTTTGCGCGCGTGAATTTGCCGGATAAAAATCCGCCTGCGAGGGGGCTCCATACCATGAGACCTACATTCTGATCTTTGATAACGGGAATAAGCTCGCGTTCCAGTTCGCGGCCGGCCAGTGAATAGTAGGATTGAATGCTCTTGAATGGCTCGAGCCCTTGCTGTTTAGAGATACCGAGGCTCTTCATCAGTTGCCACGCCGCGAGATTAGAGCAGCCGATATAGCGCACCTTGCCACTGCGTACCAGATCGTCGAGAGTGCGCAGCGTATCTTCGAGGTCGGCAAGCACGTCAAAACCATGTATCTGGTACAGGTCGATATAATCAGTGCCGAGGCGTTTCAGGCTCGCCTCGACTGATTGCATAATGTGCACTCGGGAAAGACCTGTCTCGTTTGCTCCCGGCCCCATGCGGCCACGCACTTTGGTGGCGACGATCACATCTTTGCGCTTTGCGCCGAGAGCCTTGCCTAGTAAAGTCTCCGATTCGCCATAGGCGTACACATTCGCGGTATCGATGAAGTTGATGCCGGCATCGATCGACGCGTGCACCAGTTCGTCGACGGCCTTTTGGTCGAGATTGCCGATCATGCCCCAGATGCCGTCTTTGCCGCCAAAGGTCATGGCGCCAAGGCAGAGCTCAGAAACGAGTACACCGGTATTGGAAAGCGGGCGATATTTCATGCTTCAAGATAATCCCTTAGCACAGTAGCGGCGAATATTCAAATATTGCTTCACGCATACATACTGGTGGCCTCAATCCTTCCAATTGAACTGACGGCATACCGGCTATAAGACAAAAGACCTGCAAATGCCAAAGCCCTCAATGAAAAGTTTTGCCAGCCTGGGCGGGTTTTTATTCATCTTTTTGGTACCTCAGTGGGCCCAGCCGGCTAAGTTGCGACTGCTCTATGTGCAACAACACGGCCTCAAGGCGACGGTGGTAATTGAGAATGCCCGCAGCGGAAAACGAACAATATTTAATTCTCAGCGCGCCGCAGCACGCTTTTCGCCGGCATCGACATTTAAAATTGCCAATACACTGATTCTGCTTGAAGAAAAAGCACTCCGCGATGCCGATGAAACTTTGCCATGGAATGGCACAAGGTATGATTTTCCCGATTGGAACCGGGATCAAAATCTGCGCAGTGCATTCCGCGTCAGTTGCGTATGGTTTTACCAACAGTTGGCGCGCCGGGTTCCCGAAGCCCGGTACCGCGCCTACCTGCGCCAGCTGCGCTTTGGCAATGCGACCATGGGTAAAGAGGTGGATAATTTCTGGCTCGATGGCAGCCTCAAAATTTCTGCGCTCGAGCAGCTTGCAGTGCTGAGGGGAATCTATGAACGGCGGTTTGCATTCTCGCAGGCTAACTATGATACTCTCAGGGAAGTGATGCTCGCAGGAAAAACGGAACAATATTCCCTGTATGCAAAGACCGGTTGGGCCGCGCGCATGAATCCCCAGGTGGGCTGGTATGTCGGGTATATCGAAAGAGGCGGGGATATATGGTTTTTTGTGCTGAATCTCGATGTTGCCGGACCTGCCGACCTGGAACACCGGAAGAAACTACTGTACGCTGCTCTCGCCGAAATGCAAATTATCAAATAATGACGCTCGTCGCGTCATGGTGTTTTTTTGTCGGCGGAATTCAGACAATTCCGTCGCAGTATATAGAGTGCATGCTGAACCTCTCAGGAGAAGCTGCCCGGAAAGCCGGAGGCGAACGTGCTCGCGCTGACACGGATACAGCAGCAAGACGCATTCCGCAAATATTGTTTTGAAGAATATTCGCGCCCCGATTATCTGTCGCGCGCGGTAGTTTTGCTTGTTGACAGTAACTTTATCATCAGGGCGATCCGCTTTAATTCTTCGGCGTATGGCATTGCGGCATATTCATTTGGCCGTGGGCTCACCGAATCGTCGGCATGGGAAGATGAATCGGCGTCGCGGGCATTGTCAGCCACCAGCAACTATTATCCGGCTGCGGGGCTTTCGCACCAACCGGCGATTGTGGCAAAAGTCGTTGAAGACACTCTGAAAGCAGCGCCACCGGGAATTTTCGGCCTCATGGTCGAGCGCTTTATCTCCAACACGAATGCCGAAATCAGGTATGAATATTTCCATTTCAAACTGGCCCCGATCAAAACCACGGGACAAATACGCGTGTTCCACTATGAAAAGCAGGAAAAACCCGGGCCGGTCTCTGAGGCAGTGGGCGAACCAAAAAATCCATTGCCCGCAATTTTACGGCATCTGAACCCATTGTACATCGTGCGCGAGGTGATTTACAGTGTTCTCGATGCCATTGACAATATTCGCTACCGATGCCCGCATTGCGGTACAGACAATCGCCTGCTCGAGCGGCACTGTAAGACTTGCCACAGTGCCCGACCGCGATTAACGTTTCGCGTCGCAGCGTTGTTTTTCGTGCGCGCGTTGATCGATATGACCTATTTTTTCTACGTCTTTGCTGCGCTGACAGTTATGTTCTACGCCCTGTGCATGGGGCAAAAAATCTATAACAGCGCTGGCGGGAAACCGTAGTTCTAAAAAATAAATAAGCCCAGCGTTGCCGGTTCTGCTTACTGTGCGCGCTTCTTGTAATTCGTGCCGAACACGTAATCCCAAAGAGGTGAGGTGAAGCCGTAGTTTGCATGGTGGTCTTTGTGGTGGTGCACCATGTGCTTCTTCTTAAGGATCTTGAAAATTTTGTTATCGAAAACAAAAAAATGGGTCGCAAAATGCAAAAAGTCATAGATGATATAGCTCGTGACAAATCCGACAAAGAACGGTAAGCCATAGATGCCCAGCGCAGCCTTGGCAGCGAAATACACACCGATTGCCAGCGGGATACTCACCGCCGGTGGCATGACAAGGCGCGTTGCATCATTCATCGCGTCGTGGTGAATGCCGTGAGAATAGAAGTAGAGTTTACGAAAAAATGCATTCGTCATCGGTGGGTGAAACACAAAGCGGTGCAGCGAGTATTCGGTAATAGTCCAAAAACCGATGCCGATGAGCGCGTAGATGGCGAAGTCGACAACGGAAACGCGGTAAAAATAAAACGATGCAAAGGCGCAGAACAGGATGATCGGAATAAAAATCGCAAACGGCACAACGGGATGCACATAAGAGAACTGTTCCATAAAATCGCTTTTGAACATGCGTATGCGATACTGGCTGCTACGCGCCACAGCTTCTTTTATCGTTAAACTTTCTTTTGCCATATGTCCTCGGGGGGAATTGTTATGCACCGCGCAAGACTGAAACCTCGCGTAAAGCCCTATTCATGTTTCTACAGACACGCCGTGGAGTTTCCGTAGCGGACATCATTTGCTTGCTTCGCGTACTAAGGATATAAAGATCGTTTAATTTTAAATTGCCGCGCCGCCACGCCACCCCGTTAGCGGCGATCGCAAGGTTGCTTCAGGCGGAAAAATCGCCGCCACCGAAGAGCAGGGCAGGGTTTTGCGTGGCCGTTTTGATCTTAAGGCGCTGCCGGGCACTAGCTATGCGCGGTTGCGGGTCAAGCCCGCGGACGCAAAACTTTACAATGACACTGCGGCCGTGGTGCGAATTGTCCGCAGCCCGTAGACATATAGTTCTTTGAAGATGAGGGGTTTCCAGCCGTTGTCGACTTTGTATTCGCGGCGGCCATGGTATTTCGTGCCAACTACCTTTGCCATTTTTTGGCAAGCGGCTTTGGTCTTGAAGAGCAACCATGGGTCTATCTCATAGTCGTCACCTTCGCGGCACAGTTGCAGGATTGCATCGGGTACCTTGGTTTTATCGAGCTGCAGCAGGTTATGCATGGTGCAGGCCTGCATATTTTTCGGAGCTTCGTACGGTTTGCAGAGTTCGCCATGGTTTTGCATCCAGGCGTAGTCGGCTGCGTTTTTGGTTGTGGGTTTCTTGCTCGCATAGATGATCGGGCCAAAATCGCCCGCAAAGATTGAGGCAGGAATCAGCAGCAAGGCTGCAAGGCACAGCTTGTATGCCTGTTGTTTTGTCTTTTGCATCGGCCAGCAAGAAGGCCGTGCCGCATTGCGTAAATAGAAAAAATCAAATCAGACACCTCCCGAAGAGGCGTTCGCTTTTTCGGGGGGGGGCCGCAACCTGCTAAAAGTTGCCGTAATCCTGTATCGCAGGCATGCCGTCGTCGACACGGTAGATGCTCGTCTGGATCGTGCAGACAGTAAAGCGGTAATCCGACTTTTTAGTTAATTCAAACTTGAGCAGCTTTTCCCCTTCACTGTTCGGCTTGATGCTCAGTTCTGTGCCGAAGGGCGTATTCTGGTATTCCAGCTTTTTCACACTTTTGCGCTGGTTAATCAGCGTGAGCGCCTTAGTGCGCGCGGTGCTGCTGCCATTACCGGTAATCAGCGCCATGTAATAGATCGCGTGTTTTGCCATCGGAATGCGGGTTTCGAATTTATCAGAGTTACCCTGCGGCGCATTTTTCACGGCAGGCAAACCCTTTTGCTGTCATGCGCGACCGGATGCGGGTGTCTTCTGCATCGATCATGGACTGCTGGTCGGCGTGGACCATGAGCGCGCCGCTCATGGCGAGGGCGAAGAGTGCTGCTTTTTTCATGCTTCCCAATAACAGGTTCTGTTCAGGTTTTCAATCTAAATTCGCGCAACCAGAGCAGAAATGCGTCGGAGGAAGCGCTTTTGCATAAAAGAAACCCTGGCCGATGTTGCAGCCCCATTCGCGCAGGCGCTCCGCCAGCTCGCGTGTTTCCACACCTTCGGCGACAGTGCGTATGGCAAGGCGCTGCCCGAGTTCAATCGATGAGCGGACAATACTTTCAGACTCTTTGTCCGTTTCGCAGTTTCTGATAAAACCTTTGTCTATTTTCAACTCGTTGAAAGGCATGAGCTGCAGCTGTCTCAGGTTCGAATAGCCTGTGCCAAAATCGTCGATCGAAAGTTCAATGCCCTTCATGCGCAGGCGTGTCAGAACATCCATTGCATGCGCTGCATTGTCATAGAGCCGGCTTTCGGTAATTTCAACCACGACCGAAGCGGGGGATATTTTTTCTGAATTGAGCATGGTGATCAGCCTGTCGGGAAAACGGATGTCTGCCAGCGAAAGAGCCGAAACGTTAATAGCACAGCGTATTTTGTGTCCTGCAGCAGAGAGCCGAGCGCAATGGCGGAAAGTCTGTGCGGCAATATTTTCCGTTAGCTCGCCGATGATGCCCGATTGTTCTGCAACGGGAATAAACCGATCGGGAAAGATCAGGCCCTGGTCCGGATGCTGCCAGCGCACCAGCGCCTCGCAGCTGATTGGCTTGCCTGTTGCCAAATCGACCTGTGGTTGAAAATATGCAATGAGACGGTTCTCGCGCAGCGCAGAGAGCAATTCGCCGGGCTGCACCGTTTCCAATACCCCGTTTTCGTATTCGATGTGCTCAGAGGGATTCTGCGCGAGTAGTCGCAATAGCTCTGATGGATTAAAAGGTTTGGCGAGCGTGCCCTGCACGTGCAAACCTTTGGTTGCCGCAAGACGTGCGACGCTCTGCAGCACCCTTGAGTCTGCGCCACTGATCAGAATGATGGCAGACTCGATGCGCTCTTCTGAAAGGTGGCGCAGCAATTCGACGCCGTCGATATCCGGCATGAGCAGGTCGAGCAGCACAAAATCAGGCCGCGTCATTAACAGCCGGTGAAAATCGGCCGCCGAGGCTGTAGATTCTACCACATACCCTGCAGCGGCACAGATCTGGTGCAGCAGGTGCACGACATCGGGTTCGTCGTCAATGATTACGATGCGTTTTGCGTTCTCTTTCATGGGTGCTCCGGTCGGTGCGCATGGGCATCTCTGCGACCACCGCAGAAAGGGTCTATGTCTATGCAAGAAAATTGGCGGCCCGCATGCAGGCCAAATTATTTACCGGGTTTGGCACAGTTTACCATACCCGATAAGGAATTTAAAAACGCTTGTACTCTCCTGTGCTACAAAGATCGGCGTCGCCATAAAAAATACACCGGCGGATAAATCACGAGCTCAAGAATGAAACTTGTAAACAAACCACCCACGAGTGGCGCAGCAATTGCTTTCATCACGTCAGAACCGGTGCCCGATGAAAACATGATCGGCAAAAGCCCGCAGAATGCCGCCGCGACTGTCATCATTTTAGGCCTGAGCCTGTGCACTGCGCCGGCATAGACCGCATCTTTCAGATCGCGTTCATTGTGGATTTTCTTTTTACGTTCTTCATAAGCGAGATCGAGGTACATCAGCATAAAAACTCCCGTCTCAGCGTCGAGACCCAGGAGCGCGATGAGTCCCACCCAGACGGCAATCGAAATCTGCACACCCATTGCCGTGAGCAATAGCAGCGCCCCGAGCATCGAGAACGGCACCGCCAGCATCACGATGCCGGTCTTCACCCACGACTTCGTGTTGAAGAACAGCAGAAAGACAATCAGCATCAGTGTGATGGGTATCACGATCTTCAGCCGCTCGCGTACGCGCAGAATATTTTCATATTGCCCGCTCAGCGAAAGCGACACGGAGTCGGGCAAGGGGTTGAGTTTCACCAATTCTTTTTCGATCTTTTCTGCTATGCCAGATAAGTCGGATGTACTGGTGTCGATGAATACATAACCCGTAAGAAACCCGTTTTCGTTTCTGATCATGCCGGCTTCGGTTTTGAGCGATACATCCGCCACAGCGTTCAGTGGTATTTGCCCCCCACCCGGAATTGGTAACGGCGCGCGTTTCAGCTTTTCGACCGAATTGCGCCAGTCAGGCGCATAGCGCACAATCACGCCATAGCGCTCGACACCCTCAATCGTCTCAGTGATGACTTCGCCGCCGAGCGCGGTGCGAATGAACAGCTGCAAATCATCGATCGACAGATTGTAGCGGGCAATATCCTGCCGGCGTGGTTCGATGTCGACGTAGTAGCCCGTGGCCGCACGTTCGGCGACCACGCTGCGCAGGCCGGGCAGAGATTTTAGTAACTGCTCGGCACGCACCGCTGTTTTGTCGATATCGTGTACATTGCGGCCATGGATCTTGAGGCCCAGCGGCGTGCGCATACCGGTCGAAAGCATGTCGACGCGCGCGCGAATCGGCATCGTGAACGCATTGGTGAGGCCCGGCAGCTTGAGCGAAGTGTCAAGTTTGGCGATCAGCTCTTCTTTCGTTTTCACCGTCCATTGCGATCGGGGTTTAAGCATAATGTTGGTCTCAAACATCGAGAGCGGCGCCGGGTCGGTAGCCGAGTCGGCGCGGCCGGCTTTGCCGAACACACGCTCCACCTCTGGGTGCGAGGTTATAATCTGGTCGGTGAGTTTCAGTAGCCGCGCGGCTTCGGTCGCCGACAGCCCCGGCGCGGTCACTGGCATATAGAGTAGAGACTCTTCATAAAGCGCAGGAAAGAACTCTGTCCCCAAGTGCAGGTAGAGCGGAATCATGGTCAGCATCAGCACAATAGCGCCACCGATAATCTTCTTCGGGTGCTCAAGCGTGAAGCGACACACCGGTGCATAAATCCCAATCAGCCTCCGGCTGATTGGGTGTTTTTCTTCTGCGTGGTATTTGCCGACAAGCAATGTATTCAACAGCGCGGTACGCCCACCGCTGAAGGCCGTGGGCGTACCGCGCGTCACAAACGGTTCCATTCTGGTAAACAGCATGCGCATCGCCGGGTCGACGGTGATGGCGAGAAACGCTGCCACCGCCATCGCCAGATTCTTGGAATAAGCCAGCGGTTTAAACAGCCTGCCTTCCTGGTCGACCAGCGTAAAGATTGGCAGAAAGGCGACAGCGACCACCAGCAGCGAAAAGAATACTGATGGGCCGACTTCAAGCAGGGCTTCCAGCCGCACCTGGTGGTAGTCCTCTTTCATACCAGAACTCTGCCAGTGTTCGAGCTTTTTGTACGCATTCTCAACTTCGACGATCGCCCCGTCGACGAGCACACCGATCGAGATCGCAATGCCGGCGAGCGACATGATGTTCGAACTTACGCCGAACAGGTTCAGCGGAATAAACGAGATCAGCACCGCAATCGGTATGGTTAGAATCGGTACAACAGCCGACGGGAAGTGCCCCAGAAAAATTAAGATGACCAGAGCGACGATCAGCATCTCTTCGATGAGCTTGATTTTGAGGTTTGAAATACTGTGTTCAATGAGCTCGGAACGGTCATAGACTGGAACGAGCGTGATGCCTGCGGGGAGAAATTTCTTAATAGCCTGAACCTTCTCTTTGACGCGGCCAATGACTTCATATGCGTTTTCATTCTGCCGCATTACCACAACGCCGGATACGGCATCGCCCTGGCCCATATAGTCGGTCACACCACGCCTGAGAGCCGGTGCCTCGTTGATCGTCGCCACCGAGCGCAGCGTTACCGCATTGCCCGCCTCGTCGCTGCCGATACCAATTTCGGTGATATCTGCTTTGCTTTTCAGGTAGCCCTGGCTACGAATCATGTATTCAGCGCCGTTGATTTCCAGGAGCCGTGCGCCGGCCTGCGAATTGCTGCCGCGCACTTTTTCGACGACCGTCGCAAGACTGATACCCGAGGCGCGCAGGCGCACGGGGTCGATACTGATCTGGTATTGTTTTTGAAAGCCCCCGACGCTTGCCACTTCGGCGACACCCGGCACCGAAAGCAGCTGGTACTTGATTATAAAATCCTGCAAGGCGCGTAACTTTTCCAGATCGGCTTTGCCTGTTTCGTCTTTCACCACATACTGGTAAACCCAGCCGAGGCCCGTTGCGTCGGGCCCGATTTCGAGTCGCGCATCAGCGGGTATGCCCGCACGCAGCCGACTCATGTATTCGCTGATGCGGGATCGCGCCCAGTACAGATCTGTCTGGTCTTCAAAAATGGCATACACGAACGCTGTGCCATAATCGGTTACCGCCCGAATGGTCTTCACCTTCGGCGCGCCCATCAGCGTGCGCACAATCGGCGTGGTTACCTGCGCTTCGACAACGTCGGGGCTTCTATCCCAGCGCGCGTAGATGATAACCTGGGTGTCAGACAGGTCGGGCAGCGCATCGAGGTGGATTGTCTTCGTGGCATACCACGCGCCGATCACGGTTAGCAGCGTGAGGAAGAGAACCAGCGCGCGGTTTTGCGCCGAGAAAGTGATAATTTTGCGGATCATATTTTGTCCCCACTAGCCACAGGCTATAGCCCGTGGCTAGTGGCCCAGCCTCAATTTAGCCTCTGAATCGAGCAGAAACGCCGATGATGTCGCCACTTTATCTTTCGCTGTAATGCCTGACACCAGCGCAAATTCGTCGTTACCGCCGACGACGCGCACCACGCGGGGTGAAAATTCTGTCGGTGACACTTTCACAAACACAACCTGCCTCTCACCACTGTCAAACACCGCAGAGCGTTCGACACTCACACCCGCGCCGGCCTTGATGTCGAGCTCGGCGGTGACTGCCATTTGCGCGCGCAACTGGCCGTTGTCTGAAACCAGCACCCGCGCAGACAGGCTGCGGTTCTTTGCGTCGATCAGGCTACCAATGCCTGTTACCTGGCCTCGCCAGGTTTTGCCGGGAAACGCGCTGGCCGTGATCGTCACAGCCAGGCCCTTGCGCATGAAGGCCAGATCGGCTTCTGACAGCCGCAGTGTGATGAGCGACTTGCCTGCGCCATAACCCGTCACAAGCCGTGAAGCGGCCGCTTCGGAGCGCGCATATTGGCCGATCTCGTCTGAACCGAGGCCCAGTTGGCGCAACCTGAGTGCCGCGCTCTGTGTCAGGCCCGCACCGCCACCGACCGATCCCTCGAGACTCTGAGCAGCCGCTGCAAGTTGCCGGAATTCGATGATTACCGCGTAGATATCGGGTTCGTATGCTACCTGCCCCGCGAGCCGCAATTTGAGCGTGAGCTTGCGTTCCTTTGGGTGTGAAGTGGTAATGCCCAGTAGCTCTTGTTTGTCGGGCGCAATCGTAATTGCGTTGGCCTGCTCGGGTGGTTTTGCTTCAACTTCGGCTTTTGCGGCAGGGGCGGGTTCGGTTGCAGCTTGCTTAGGTTGTGGATTCTCTTCTTTGACGAGGGCCATGCCGCAGATGGGGCAATTGCCCGGTTTGTCGGTGCGATAGTGCGTATGCATAGGGCAATACCACACTTCTGGAACTTTTTTTGCGCAATCGACGAAGAAGAAAAGCGTTGCGAGCAGCGCAACGTAGAGTAATTTGCGGTGTGGATGGATTTGCGTGATCATTTGATTTCTCCTTTAGCCGTCAGGTATTCCAGGCGATGGATCGCCGTGTGCGCGTCGCGAATCTGCTTCAGGCGCTCTTCGCCGGCGATCAGATACATGCGGTAGGCGATCAAGGCTTCAGCGGCACTGCCACCCATCAGGTTGATATTGACGAGATGCGAACGGTGCGCCGAGATGTGCGCCGGTAGAATCGCGTGTGCATAGTTATTCACCGAGGCGATGAGCGCTCTGAGTCTCGCGTTTTCCGCGGCGATCTGCGCTCCAAGCTGGCGTTCGGTATCGGTGAGCATTTGTTCGGCTGCTTTGAGCCGCCGGTCTTGTCCTTCGATTTCATGCTTGTTTTTCAGTGGATAAAACAGCGGCATCGGGGTTGAAGCCGAAACAGAAACCATGTCTTCGGCCATGTTGTTGCCCGGCACTGTCTGCCGGAACATATACGCCGCCGAAACTTTCACCTCAGGGAAGAGCGAAGAGCGCGAGAGGGAGAGCATCGCCTGTTGCGCGCGCACTTCACTCTCTGCCTTGCGGTACAGAAATGTCGCGCGCAACGCTGCGGTGTCTGTCACCGTAATTTTATCCGGGAGATTCTGCCAGTCGGCGAAGGCGGCATCGCCGCCGAGGCGCTGCAGCGTCTGGCCACAGAGAGCTTCGAGATCGATCCATGCTTTTTCCAGTTCGTAGCCGTTGTTCAATATTTCATTTTCAACGGTTGCGAGTGCGGCGCGTGCCTCGAGTATCTGCCCGGCGGTGTTGCGCGCTTCTTTGCGCGGGACGGAAAGGACGCGCATCGTCGCCGATACGAGTTTCTTCGCATCGTTTAGATTTTTGTCGCGTTCCTCGTAAAACTGTATGGCATTCAATTTTTCCAATACGTCGAAGCGCAGCGCAGCCTTTTGTATTTCGAGATTGATGTCGCTCGTTGTTGCGCGCATTTCGGCCGCGGCTTTACGGTAATGGCTCTCCCATGGCAATGCAATGCGCTGCGAGAAGCCGACGCTGAAGTTTGACATTGTGTCGCGATTGAGTGCCGGGAAAGTATTCACCGGCACATTCATGAGACCCACCATCAGCTCGGGATTATCGTTGAACGTGCTCTCGCGCCTGTGGTCGCTCTCTGCGGCGGCATTGAGTTGCCGCTCGGCATTGAGTCGCGCATTGTTTTCGAGCGCGAGTTTGAGGTAGTGGTCTGTCGATTCTGCCGCGAGCGGCAGGTTTACAATAATCAGCAATAAGAAAAGCCGGAACATAGATCCTCCCAAGGTAATTCCAACGCGTTATTCAACTCCTTTGGAATTGGCGCGTACGGCGGCCCGACGCGTTTTTTGCGCGTTGTTGTGAGCCGCCGTGGGGGTTGCTATATCAGAATTTTAAGCTGAGTGATAAACACTGCGCCCGTGGGCGAGGGTGGCTGAAATGAAAGGCGTTGTGATAAAAAAGAACTGTGCAGAAAAATCGAACCGATTGGCGAAGCAGGCAGTCCGATCGCCACAAAGGCTAGATCCCCCTTGAGCTTTTCAGACGGCAATGACGTGGTCGTTTGCAGGCAACAGCTGTTGCAAACCCCGGTGGATTCAGCCTGAGTCAGTTTTTGCGTCTTGTCGCAGCAGGCGTGCGTGTTCTTCTCGACCGGAACCGGCTTCAATGCAGGGCAATCGCCGCACAGCGGGGCTGCCGCAAGCGCAACAGGAAAGGCCAGTGCTGCAGGCAGCAGGCGGAGGCTATATGTCAGCAGGTAGCGCATCGCTTTTTACAGTATATGCTATATGACGACGGGGTGCAAAGAAAATTACACTTCAAAATTTTTTTTTTGCAGGGATCCCGCAAAGCATATCATCGAGACGGGTTGACGGCACATCTGATTGCAAAGCGCCGTAGGCGCGCAATGGCTTATTTGCGCAGTGGGGCATTCTTTTCCGGTGTTTTCCTTATTGTGGGTCTGCTTGTAAGGCACCTTCATGCTGAAACCGTATTCACCGAAACTGAAAAATTTACCGGCAAAATGCTGCGTAATACCGATCAGGAAGTGACGCTGAAGCCTGAAAAAGGCGGTGAGATTTCGCTGAGTAAAGAAAAGGTGCTCGCAATCTATGACGACGAAGGCAATCTTATCTGGGCTAACCCGGTTATTCAGCAAAGTGATCCCACGCCCGAAGCGAAAGGCCGCCGCATCGAGTTGCCGCCGGAATCAGGCAGGCTCAATTACCGCGGGCTGCATCTGGGTGTCGCAGGTTCGGCGGGCATGCTGTGGCCCAATGCCACCTTCAGCACTTTTCCCCTGGGCACGAGCCCCGATTACCGGCCGCTGTTCGAAGGCAAGGCGGCTATCGCGTGGTATACCGATGACAAACAGGCTTTTGTCGGTAGCCTGGGCTATGCTGCCCGGCGTATTCCCGTGCATGGCATCAATGCAAGCGGTGTTATCGCCGACGGGTATTGGCCAATGGAGTATCTCGATGTGCGGGCTGGATACAGGTTGCATTCGGACATTTTCTTTCTTGAGGCGGGTTTGCTCACGGCGATCAAACTGGCAAACGCGCCGCTGACGGTTGAGACCACCAGCCGCACGATAACCAATTATGACTATACTCCACGCACTTATCTTGCACTGTATTTTGCTGTCGGTATGTATTTGCCGATCACGCAACAGCTCTACGGCACCGCTACGGTGCGCGTCGATCACGCGGTGACGCCGGCACTGACGGGTGCTGCACCTACGGCGACGGGCGTCGCGGGCGAAGTTATCAGCACGGCGCCGATATCCCTCGTGCCGCTTAGTGGCTCGCTCGAGATCGGTTTGAGCTGGCGATTACCGAATTAACCCCGGCGCGGCGGCAATAACACCAGTAACGAAGTCGATTTTTTGTATGCTTCGTATTCGGGCTGACCACCCCATTTTTTGTCGGCGGCTTCTTCAAGAAGTGGAATGCCACTGACACGCGTGAGTAACAGTGTGACCATAAAGGGCGAAGCGAGAGTGGCATATTGCCAGCCGCTCAGGACAGGTAATGCAATCAGCGCGACACCTGTCCACAAAATGATCTCTCCGAAATAATTAGGATGCCGCGACCACGACCACAGGCCGCTCGCAATAAATTTGCCTTTGTTCTCTGCATGTTTGCGGAATACATTCTTCTGCGCGTCGGCAATCGCCTCGATGGCAAAACCCGAAATCCATAAGCAGGCGCCTGCGATAGCCAGCGCGTCGATGGGCAATTTATGTTTTGATGTAATCGCTGCGAGCCCTGCCGCGAGTGAGAAGGTTACCCACAGGCCCTGCAAAGTCCATGCCATGAGAAAACGGAAAAAACGCCCTCGCACATTTGCAAAACGGCTGTCTTCGCCGGCGCGCAAAATACGCAGAAACAGGAAAAATCCCAATCTTGCTGCCCAGATGCAGATAAATGCGGCAATGAGGACAGAACGCGCGTCAATGACAGGCGTAATCGCCAGCGCCGCAACAATTGCGCTTATATATGTGACGCTGCCGGTGATGTCGTAAAACTTTTCCGTGCGAAAAATATAAGCGGGAACAAAAGCAATCCATTGGAGGCCGAAGATCGCTGCGACACATGCTGCCATGAGCGGGACGCGGTCAATTGTATGGCCATGCATTGAACCGGTGAGCGCGAGCATCGCACCGATCGCGGTTGATACCGGCACGACAATGATTGCGGTCAGGTCTTCTTTGTTCATGGGGTTCTCCTGCAGATAGATTTATTGTGCCTTACCTGGGGATAGCAGTTTCCCGAGCTGCTGCAGAATATCAGCGCCACTCGAAACAGAAATGCTGTTTACCTTGCTCGCAATCGCTTCGATATATTCCCATTCTTTGAGCTTAACCAGCAATGGATTGTCTTCCATCAGTTTGACGGTGTTGAGTAAGCTGCGCGTCGAAGCGGTCTCTTCCCGGCGTGTGATTACATTGGCCTGCGCGCGTTTTTCTGCTTCGATCACTTTGTTCAAAATGTCTTTGATCTCACCGGGAAGAATCACGTCTTTGACGCCCGCATGCAGAAACTCAAGACCCCAGTCGCCTGCGGTCTGTTTCAGTTTACGGAGAATAAATTGACCAATCTCTTCTTTTTTCTCGAGCAGCTCGTCGAGCCGCAGCATGCCGACATATTCACGCAGAATTAACTGCAGCAAAATATACAGCTGCTTTTCATATTCTTTAATTTTCTGGAACAGCGTTACCGGATCGACAATGCGATACTGGCAGATGAAATTCAGGCGCAGTGTCACTTTATCTTGTGTCATAATTTCTTGCCCGGTCATGTCGAGCTGTTGCTGACGCATGTCAAAATTCTGCGCCGTCACTTTGGTCGGGCCATTCCAGAAGTAATATTTACCTGGCTCAAGCACTCGAATAAACTTGCCGTTAAAAAACAGCATAGCCTTCTCGAATGAGTTGAGATTGACCACCTGCAGATACGGTGTCACTTCCGCATGCGCGAGCACAGAAGAAGACAAAGTATCGGGAATTTCCGGGTTCGAAAAATCAACCAGCTCAAAACGATTCTTGCGTAGCGTATTAAAAAACGCCGCTTTGCCGGGTTTGATGATTTTTTGAAAGTGCTCATCCGCATAATGCAGCGCGATCTGTTTGTCGCCGACGTCGATCACGTCGACGAGCTTCATCAGATCTGCATCTTGCAAAAAAATTTCGAGGCTCTTGGCGGATTTAAACTCGTTCGCGACTTTGTGCCGTTCAATGACGATCTCGCCCCAGCGGAAAAACCAGTGTCGTCCCGGGCGCAAAAAATTCTCGTAGATGCCGTTGCGGAAAACAATACCGATCTCGTCGCTTTCAATTGTTACAAACATAAATCCTCATCCCGAAAAATCTCTTCGCACACGGGGGCCACCACAACACCTGCGGAAAGACGCGTGAGTCGCCCTGCTGCAGCGCGGGCCGAGGCTGGCGCTGATTAAGAGCGGCGGTATCTGCGCTTTGCAGGGCAGGTTATGTGGCTGCCCGCAGGCCGGCCCCCATGCCCGAATAAGCCCTTTAAGGCGGGCTCAGCGCCGTGCCCGATTAAGGATGGACACCCTCCTGAAGCAGCGCCCAAAGCTGTTGCGGGGTTCGAACCCGCTCCCCTTTCGGGTTTCCAGTCTTATGCTCTACCACTGAGCTACAGGCATTTCTGCCAGGCAGGATTTGAACCCGCGACCCTAAGATTAATGGTGCCGGCGCGCCCGCCATACCATGCCCGCATACCACGGCAGCGGCAGTATTTGGCGTTTTGACGCCCAGGATAAGCCTCACCGGCGGGCTATGGATTTCCATTACCAAGCAGCGTCAAGCGTTTGGCAGGCAAGGGATTTGCCCGTTATTAACTAATAAAGCCCTCCCAGGCTCTGTTTTTCCATAGCAATCTGCAGGCGCATACAGCTGTAGCTATGAAAATCCATAGCTATCTACTGCGGTAGGTGACTAACTATGCATTTTTTTTTGCCAAGGCAGGCATCTTTGAATATACTGGCACTGTGATTGATAGAGCGCTATCAGTCAAAACAGAATAATGCCAATAATTTTGGAGGGAAAATGTTAGTGAAAGCACACTCTATATGGAATGACTTCGCAGAGGTCCAAAACGAATTTGATCGCTTCTTCCGCCGTGGTTTCGGCGAAGGCGCACGCGGTTACTACCCGCCGGCAAACATTGCCGAAAATACCGACGCCTATGTGATTCAGGCGCGCGTACCAGGCCTCACCAAAGACGATGTCTCGGTTGAGCTCGAGGGCCGTGCCCTGACGATTCGCGGCGAGCATAAGCGCGATGCGGGCAGCTTTACCCGCGAAGAGCGCGCGAGCGGCAAGTTTGAGCGCACCATTACGTTCAAGCATGCGCTGGCTGCAGACAAGATTCAGGCCGAAGTGAAAAACGGCATTCTGACGGTGACTCTGCCAAAAGCAGAAGAAGCAAAACCACGCAAGATCGAGATCGTTGCGAAATAAAAAGGGGAGGATTTATGTTTGGATTACAAAAGAAAACTGCTGAAAACGAAGCTGGCACACAGACAAATGCGGCACAAAACACTGTGACATATGTACCCGCTGTCGATGTGACAGAAAACGAAGCGGGATATACAATCTTTGCAGACGTACCCGGTGCCGATAAAGACAGCGTCGACGTGACGTACGAAGACGGCGTCGTGACCCTGAGGGCAAATTCAGCCGCTGCAAAGCAGGTTGAAGGTGCGCAGATGATCCACCGTGAATTCCGTCTTGCGGGTTACGAACGTGCATTCCGCGTCGGCGACGATGTGGATGTTGAAAAGATCAACGCCGAAATTGCCAACGGAGTGCTGAAGGTTTCTCTGCCCCGCAAAGCGAGCGCAAAAAAAGTCATCAGCGTCTCGGCAAAATAACCTTGTCTAACAGCCTGAGACCGGGGCCAACAGCTGCCGCGGTCTCAGGCAAAATCGCTTTGCGCAGTTGCGCATAATCTGTTTCCGTCATAAATGTTCCAAACGCGAAAAATCCGCCTTGTCGTTCTTCTCATCGCCGCCCTGGCGACCTATGCCTGTAAAACTGTCGAGCGCTACCCGGATGCAACGACCAATTTTTCCTTTAAAGGTAAAGGAGTGCTGATTGCGGCGCAAGATCGCGTATCGGGCATTCCACAGGTCGAGCAACTCTATCGTCTCGCCGCAGGTGACCGCGCGGGATCCATCCACGTGCTGCCGCTCATGCCTGCACCGGCTCTCGAGCTTCCCGTAACCGCTGCCCGCCTGGGGCTCGAAAAAAAAGGTACTGAGGGCTTAGATCCACTCGCGCAGATCGCGCTCAATGCCACTCTCAAAGGTGGAAATAAATTCGGTGTAAAGTTCGATTATATAATCTTTGTGACAGCAGAAAAGGCCGGCGCAGTAGGCCCCGTAACAAATGTCGATCACTACGCGGCGCTCTATGAGGTCGCGACCAAGCGTGTCATTGCGGCTGCGAAAACAACCGGCACGACCACGGCTGAAACAGCTGGTGAACAACTACCGCGTGGCGCGCGCTCAGTCGTGACGCTGCTGCTCGACGGTGCAGACTAATGGCTGCCTAAGACACCTAAAGCAAATATTCAACGCCAGGGTGCTTATTCAGCACTCACTATTTTATTGCGACCAGCGTCTTTTGCCGCATAGAGGCGGCGGTCTGCTATTTCGATGAGTTTATCCACAGGATTCTGGTCTGCCACTTCATCGAGCGAGGCAACTCCTGCGCTGAATGTGTAGCTGATTTGTGTTGCATTGGCCTGGCAGGCATTTTTTTCGAGTACTGTTTGCACCCGGTTCAGCAGTTCCATGCTTTTTGCGATTGTGCAGTCAAAAAATTGTATGACAAACTCTTCGCCACCAAAGCGTGCGAGAATATCGTATTTGCGAATCTGGCTGCGAATCGTCTGCGTAAAATGCTGCAATACCGTGTCACCGGCTCCGTGGCCGAACTGGTCGTTCACTTTTTTGAAGAAATCGATATCGAGCATTGCAATACAGAGGTTGCGGTGCATGCGGTGTGCATAACTGAGGTTCGATTCGACTGCCTCGTAGAAATACCGTCGGTTGTAGGCGCCGGTCAGGTAGTCTGTGACCGAGCGCAGGCGCAATTCGTGCTCGAGGTTTTTGAGCCTCAAAGCCGCCCGCATGCGTGCTTTGAGCTCGCGTTGCATTAGCGGTTTAGTGACATAGTCGTGGCCACCGACTTCAAATCCGGTTTCGATATCCGCAGAGCTGTCGAGCGAAGTGACGAAAATAATCGGGATTGGGTTGTATTCGGAATTTCGCTTCACCTGTCTGGCTAACTCAAAACCCGAAATCTCGTGCATCATGACATCCATTAGAATCAGGTCGGGTGATTCTTCGGCCATATGTGCCCAGAATTCAATCAGATTGTGTGCAATCACAACATTGAATTCTTCAGAGAGCAAGGCCTCGAGGTACAAGGCTTCCACTTCGGAGTCATCGGCGATGAGCACACGCGGAATATGATCTGCCGGCCGGGCTGTGATCGGGGTCATCGCTGCGCCAGTGTGAATGTCAACGCACGACGTAAATCGGTATTTCGCATGTCTACCAGCGCAGCACGGCGGCACCAAAGGTAAAACCTGCGCCGTAAGCAGTAATCAGAACGTTGTCGCCTTTCTTTGCGCGCTGCTGTGACATATGCAAAGACACGGGTATTACGGCCGTCGACAGCGAGCCATACTGCGACAGTACGTCGGGAATTTTTTCTACCGGGAAGGCGATATGGTCGGCAAGCTTGCGGATTACTTGCTTATTGGTCTGGTGTGGCAGAAAGATCGATACATCCGCTGAACTCAGGCCGGCACGTTCGAGCACTGTGTCCATGGCCTTCGGCACATGCGTTAGCGAAAGTTTCATAATCGCGCGCCCGTTCATTTTGGTATAGCAATCGCCGGTGCGACGTTCGTTTTCACCTGCGAGATAATGCAGCGGTGAACTCAGTGCAGAGTCATAGGGTGTTTTGAGTGTGATGCCGTCGGAATACTCCGCGCCGATTTCCATTGCAAGTATTCCGGGTTTTTCTGATGGCGACAAAACAACCGCACCCGCACCATCACCGAACAGCACTGCGTTGCGGTCACCGCTTGGATGCACCTCGTGTGCAGCGTCGACCCCGCGCGCCCGTGCGCCTGGATCACCGCTCCAGCGGAAGCCGGTCGACAGTGCGTCGCTGCCGATGACCAGTGCCGACTTCCCCGCAGACTCGACAAAGGGCCGGGCCTGCGCCAATGCATACAGAAAACCCGTACATCCTGCCTGCAGGTCATAGGCGGGCACAAATCCCAATCCTAGTTCGTGCGCGATGCGGCATGCCGTGGCAGGGTAGAGTATGTCGGGTGAGTTTGTCGCGCAGATGACGAGACCAATGTCGTTGCGGTCGGATTTCGTGAGCGCCTCTCGTGCGGCTTTTGTGCCCATATCGGCGATGGTTTCACCAGGCGCAATGACCGAGCGAGTGACTACGCCGATGTTTTCGCGGATCCACGCGTCGGATGTGGGAATAATTTTCTCGAGTTCTGCATTGCCGACGCGCCGCTCGGGAATGTAGGCGCCAACTCCGGTAATACGGGCAAACATGTGCCATGCGCAATATCGACCCGGTGCCCTGTAAACGGATTTTTGAAAGGGGGTTTACGCTTTGCGGGCCGATGACCACTTAGTTCGGTGCCGCCCACGCGGCTCATGGAATCGAAGAACAGAAGTACTGCGGCGATGAACCAGATTTCCAAACGATTCTTCAATGCGGGCGAAGTCATTTTCGCTGAAGGCGACGTGCAGGATATTGCCTACATTGTCGAAGAAGGCCTCGTAGAGATCTGGACGATGATCGACGATGAACGCCGCGTGCTTAATTCGCTTGGTATCGGCTCCCTGTTCGGCGAATTAGCTCTTGTCGACCGGCAACCACGCTCCGCATCCGCGACGGCGGCAACCGATACGCTGCTGACCGTCGTGACGCAGCAGCAGGTAGATGAACGTCTCACTGATGCAGATCCGATTTTGCGGATGGTGCTGTTTGTCGTTATGCAACACTTTCGTTCCGAGGTCGAGCGATCGCGTGCAGCCTATGGGCCGTTTGCGCGCAAAACCTCTGTTGCCGTTGAGACTGATCTCAACGAACGTAAAATCGCCGAAGCGATCGAAATGATTAAAGTCGAGGCTGAACTCAAAGCCGCGATGCGTGACAACGAGTTTCGTCTGCTTTACCAGCCGATCTATGATCTCGAATCGCAACAGATTGAAGGTGTAGAAGCTCTCATTCGCTGGCGCAGCCCGACACGCGGTGAAATTCTACCCGCCTCGTTTATGCCGCTCGCCGAGTCGACCTCGCTCATCATACCCATCGGTAACTGGGTCATTGAATGCGGTCTGAAAGATCTGACACGGTTTCGCGACGGGGTACGCAAAGACCTGACCCTGAGTTTCAACCTCGCGCGCAGGCAGATGGAAAGCCAGGCTTTTCTGCCGTTCCTTAGCGATTCAGTCAAAAGCCACGGCATTCCGCCTGAAAATATCAAACTGGAAATGCTTGAGCGCAATCTGTTCCAGTCTGAACAGGTTGGACACTGGATACGCGAGTGCGCCGCACGGGGGTTCAGCATTCTGCTCGACGATTTCGGCACCGGTTATTCGAGCCTGCAGTACCTGCAGGAATATCAACCCGCGGCACTCAAGATCGATCGCTCATTTGTCAAAGGGCTCGGACTGAGGCCTGAAAGCGAGCGCATCTGCAAGGCAATCATCGATCTCGCAGAAGCGCTCGGCATTGGCGCGATCGCCGAGGGCGTCGAAACGAAGCAGCAGGGCGAAATGCTGAAGCAGATGGGTTGCCGTTATGCGCAGGGATTTTTGTTTTCTCCCCCGGTGTCTGCGGCTGAAATTATTACGCGGCTCGGTGCGTGAGGCTTCTAAGCTAAGCGCTGTGCACCGTCGCTGATGGCAACGTCGTAAGCCAAAGGTATTTTCCCGGTCTTTTTCTCAAAAACTTCACCTGTACGGCGAATAAAATTTTCGTGTGCTTGCTCTGCAACGATATTGATGGTGCAGCCGCCGAACCCACCGCCCATCAGGCGCGCACCTGCAACGCCGCGTATCTCGCGCGCGGTATCGACGAGCAGGTCGAGTTCTGCGCAGCTGACAGCATATTTATGGCGCAGGCCCTCGTGGCTCGCGAGCATCTCGTGCCCAAACTCTCCTATGTCGCCTTTTTTCAGTTGATTTACTGCGCGCAAAAGGCGGATGTTTTCTTCAACGACATACTGGCAGCGTAAGAAGACTGTTGCATCCATCTGTGCCCGGCAGGCTTCGAGCATGGCTAAATCCGCATCGCGCAGGTTTTTTACTTCGGGGTATTGCTTTTGCAGAGCCGCAACGCCCGCTTCGCACTGTGCCCGGCGGACATTGTATTCAGACGATGCCAGCGAATGTTTGACCTGTGTATCGAGCAACACAACCCTGTAGCCCGGCAAATCGAATGGCACGAGTTCATAGTCGAGCGAGCGGCAATCGAGTTTCAATAGCTGGTTTTTTTCGCCATGCAGCGAAGCGAACTGGTCCATGATGCCGCAGCGCACGCCGGCGTATTTGTGCTCGGCGCTCTGCCCGATCTGCGCGAGCTCGAGGCGGGGGACACCGAAGTTGCCCATGTCGTTTAGTGCGTATGCAAAGGCACTTTCGAGCGCGGCGGACGATGACAGGCCGCCACCAAGCGGTATGTCTCCCGCAAACACCGCGTCAAAGCCCGCCACCGGAAAACAGCGGCTGAGAAATTCCATCACCACGCCGAGCACATAGTTTGCCCAGTGCTGCTGCAGCTTGTGGCCGTCGGCGACAAAAGTTACCGCCTCATTATAGTCGAGCGCCACAACCCGGAATTCTTTCGTGCCATTCGGGCGGATCTCGAGCGTGATTGCCTTATCGATCGCGCCCGGCAGCACGAACCCCAGGTTATAGTCGGTGTGTTCGCCAATCAGATTCACGCGTCCCGGTGCGGCGTAGAGTTTCCCCTGACCGCCGAAGCGATCTTTAAATTCTCTGCTGATTCTTTCTACCTGGACCATCTTACCACCACCACGCGTAGATCGCAACCAGCACAGCGGTTATCAGTACAGAGGTGATTTTGAAACCGAGGCTGGTGGCGAACATGCCCTGTTCAGCGACCAAAGCTTCTTTGGTGGGTACTTTTTTCTCAATGAGCGCGCTCGTAATCATGACTGCAACGCAAAGCAGAAATACGATGAGCATGCGATCCATAAACGGAATTGCCGGAAGGAATATTTTCAGCAACAGCGAGAACACAAATGTGCCGAGCGCAGCCAAGAGCGCTCCATTTGCGGTCGCGCGCTTCCAGAAGAAACCCAACAGGAAAATCGCCAGCGCGCCCGGGCTCACAAACCCGGTGAACTCCTGGATGAATTGAAATGCCTGATCGAGATTCTGCAGCGCAATCGCCACGGGTATCGCAATCACCAGCGCAACCGCGGCTGTGATGCGACCCACGCGCACGAGGTGGCTTTGAGTCGCCGATTTATTCAGATGACCGTGGTAAATATCCATTGTAAAAATCGTCGAGATGCTGTTCATCATCGAAGCCAGCGAGCTCACTATTGCCGCGATCAGCGCCGCGAACGCAAGACCCTTGATGCCATTCGGCAGAAAATTGTGCAAGAGCCATGGATATGCAGCATCGGGTTTGGTGATTTCGTTGAAGTGAGGGTTTGCCGGGTCGCGCGTGATCACGAATGCCACGATACCGGGTATCACCACAATCAGCGGCAACAATAGCTTCAGCACCCCGGCAAACGCTAGCCCGGTCTGTGCCTCGCGCACACTCTTGCCGGCGAGCGCGCGTTGTATGATATACTGGTTGCAGCCCCAGTAATATAGATTTGCAATCCACATACCGCCCACGAGCACGCTGATGCCCGGCAGGTTTGCATACTGTGGATTGCTTTTGTCGAGAATCATGTCGAACTTTTCGGGGGCGCGTTTCATAATTTTGATGAAACCATCGACTGCGTTGTGGCTATCGCTCGTGTACTGCAGCGCAACGTACGTGGTAAAGAGCCCCCCACCAATCAGAAAAACCACCTGTATCACGTCGGTGAGAGCCACCGATTTGAGCCCGCCATAGACTGAATATGCAGCCGAAAAAGCGCCGAGTAACAGAATGCCAATCCACAACGGGTCGACGGCGCGCCCGAATAAATATACATCCGCGCCCTGGAACATCACGTTTTTGATCGTCAAAGCCCCGAGGTACAAAATGGAAGAGAGATTCACAAAGACGAAGACCAACAGCCAGAAAATTGCCATCGTCGTCTTCACGCGTTCGTCGTAACGGCGCGCGAGATATTCGGGCATCGTATAAATGCCCATCTTCAAAAAAATCGGCAGGAAGAAAATGGCTACGACAATGAGCGTGATCGCCGCCATAAATTCATATGAGGCGATACCCATGCCGATCGCAAAACCAGAACCCGACATGCCGATGAACTGTTCGGCCGAAATATTGGAGGCGATCAGCGACGCGCCGATCACCCACCAGCTGAGCCCCTTGCCCGCGAGGAAATAATCGCTCGCATTTTTGTCTTCGCCGGGTTTGGCCCGAGAAACCCAAACACCCACGCCGAGTATGAGCACGAGATACGTGGCAAGAATACTGTAGTCGATCCAGTTGAAATTCATCGGGTTCCGCATAGGCTGTTGCCGTTGTTATGGCAAGGAAAATGGTCGTTCAAGGTGTTATTCTGCCATATTTACCAGGCTTCATTTTCCGCCGCATTGCATGACATAATATACGGGGTTTTGTATTTTCGCGTTTACAATAATGGGGATCTTTACTGCGCTCCCCTCTATGGCTCCCCCAAACAGGCACCTGCACAAAATATCCGAGGGCTTCGTCGTGCCCGAGGGCAATGAATTTTCCGACGAGTTCTATGAGCGCAAGCCCGGTGCAGATGAAATCCGTAAAATTCTTACCGAAATCAACCAGTATTTCCACGAAGACTATGCCACAAGCTTCACCAAAAATGTCGCGGAGTTTCTGGATCGCATGTACTTTCGTTCGCGCTGGATAGGCTTTGAAAATCTGCCGAAGCGAAACAACCCACCGCTGCCGTTAATCTACATCAGCAACCATTCGGGCATGGCTTTTCCATGGGACGCCATCATCTTCTCAAGCGGATTACTTAAGCGCGCAGGATATCAGCTCAAGGACGCGGCACGTCCGCTCATCTACAAGGCTCTCTCCGAAACACCCTACATGAACCCATACATGATGGAGCATTTCTGGCGCAAGGTCGGATGCATCGAAGCGACGCTCGACAACTTCGAAGCCGTGATGCACTCGTCGCTCGCCGACGTGCTGATCTATCCCGAGGGGGTCGGCGGCATCAGCAAGGGCTTCGACAAACGCTACAAGCTGCAGCATTTTTCGTTGTCGTTTTCGCGTATGGCCTTAAAATACAAAGTCGACATTATTCCCGTCGCGACCATCAACGGTGAGTACATCAATCCCTACAGCTACCGCATCGAAGAAATCAACAAAGCGATCCAGAAGGCGCTCAAGATTCCATTTCTGCCGATCGGCCCAATGCTGGGGCTTTTACCCGCCAGCCCGTGGGCCTTCTATTTCGGCATGCCGGCAAAACTGACGTACGTGATGGGTGAACCGATCAAGATCTATGAGATGACCGACAAAGATCCCGAAAAAATCACGAAGGGAGAATTGCGCCACCTCACGAACCAGATTCAGCAAAAACTGCAGAATCACATTCTCGAGGCAGAGTCGCAGTACGGCAAAGATCCTTATGAGTGGGATGAGCTCATCGAGCTCTGGCGCTCGAACCTCGACAAAATTCTCTACTTACTGCCGAGCGGGTGGCCGCTCTTATTCGCCGAACACGACAGGCAATATGAAGAGCATAAGGCACCCGAAATCGATTACGGCAATGCTGGCTTTTTGCAGGCACTGGCAAAGAATCCGGATAAAGCCGCGTACATGGTACCGTTTGCCGGCTGGTTGCCGCTCATACGCAAGGCGCTGCGCTTTTAATCGACCTGCTTTAGAACACCAGGTTCAGGCTCAATACATGGATCTGCACGACTTCTGCAGTCGGCAAATACGCAGCGCCCGGTAAGAACAGGCCGTACGCATAGAACAGCTTCAGGTCAGAACTCATGTTATACACGAGCTGAGCATCAAGACCGTGCCCGACACTCGCTTTTGCGACCACCGCATTCGGGTCTGAGATCACATTGTCCGCATTCTGCTTGTGGTAATAACTGTACTTGAATACCGTCATGAAATCGCGACCCCAGTGGAAATGCTGCAAAGGTTTTAACTGTATGCCGAGGCGAAAGACGTGCAGGTTGCTGAGCTTAGGCTTCAATGCAAGACCGGCTGAATAGAAGCCATAGTAGAAAAAATTGGTATCGTCTCCCGTATCGTTTTCCTGAGAAGGATTAGCGGGGTTAGCACCGCTGCCCACCTTCGCCTGCCGGCCTGACCCGGTTGCGTACTGGAAAATCAGCCCGGGGTTCAGCAATTTTTCTGCGTACGGCAGGGCATAATTGACATCGAGGGTCGCAGCCCATGCCTTGATAGTCGCCTTCGCGCTGGAACTCGAATACAGGTTCACACGGTTATACGTTGTACCGCCTTCATAGATACCTTCGGCGACGTAGCGCAGCCGGGGAGTTTTAATAAAACCCGAAAAACCCAGACCGGCATAAAATGGTTGAAATGTATAACGCTGGCCCGATATCTTACCCGTATTGCCATCCGTCAGCGGAATGACCGATTGGTCAAAGTCGTAACTGTACATCGCGAGAGCATAAGCGCTCGAACCCGTGACCTGTGGCGACTGTACTGTCACAGCCGAAAAAATGCGACGACCTGCGTCGGGCAGGTTCGAGTCGATCGTGCGACCCGGGGTGACGTCATACGGGCCCTTCTGCATAATTTGCCCCGAAAAACCACAGCCGCCGAGTGAGATCGCGCAACCCGTATACTGCGCCGAGTAGGCGGCAAGGGCAGTTAATTTAAAGAATCGAAACTGCCCCTCGTACTGTGCGCCGTCACCAAAGTTTGCTAAGAGCAGGCCGCGTCCCACAGAATAATATGCCCGCCCAACAGTGAGCTTATGCATGCCGAATTGTAACTCCGCATTGAGCATCTCGACGGCGTAGAAGCCATTGGAAGCTTTTTGCCCGCTCTGTGCCTGCGTGTCGGTCAGCGAATTGTTGTAGGTATAGTCGATGCGCGCGCGTGCATTGAACGCGTGTGTGTCTTTCCACAAAAAACGGAAGAACGGGCGGTAATTGCCGAGGAATTCACCCTTCTTGATAAAAGCGGTATCCGACAGAGCCGTGTTTGTTGCGGAAAGGCCGTAGTCAAAACTCTGGCGGTTCTGAGGTGTTGGCACTATGTCGAGCGGGCGAATCAGGTCGAGCGGTATCAGCTCTGAGCTGGCCCAGGCTCCCGTGGAAAGCAACAATGCCAGCAGGCTTGCGGTAAAAGATTTTAACATATTGTGTACTGTCAGAATTTCTCAATGCTGATGGCATCGCGGTTCGCGGAAAAAACATCCTGTAGCAGCTTCTCGTATATTTTCGTAAACTCGATGAAGTCGCTCGTGTGCGCAGAATAAATGAAGTCGCCGATACTCAGGCTCACATCGTGTTCTCCGTCGGTTGAGGCATGCTTTGAATCCAGGGTGGATGTATTCTCTTTCGCCGCCATTTTGTCCGCCGGGGTAGATCCGTCTTTTGTCGCGTGCGACTTGCCACCTTCGGGTACGATGCTGCGCGAACGCCTGCGATCGATCACATCTGCAGCATGCTCGATCATGCGCACCTGTGTACCGCGGTCGGGTGAATAACTGACTTCTTCAATGGTACCGCGCACCCCCGCGACCACAGTCGGTGTACGCACCTGGAAATAATTGCGCTCATCGGGCGTTTTGTAACGCGCAATGTTGGCGGTGATCGTGCCGCCGTGCAGGTTCATGATGACCTGAGAGCCGAAAGAACCGACGCTGTGCTTGTCGAGCACCACCCGCGTCAGCGCGCTGAGTGCAAGTGTGCTGCCATTCGGAAATGCAATCGTCAGCCGTGCCCTGGGGCCAGTCTGTATTTCAGAATCGACTTCGAGCGTTGTTCCCGGTTTGGCGTCTTTCCAATGACCACCCTTTAAGCGGTATTGCGCATGCCCGGTCAGCTGACTGACTTTGGCGGCGGGTGTACTCCAGATTAGGGAAGTGGCGAGAAAGAATAGTATCAGGGCGGATTTCATATTACTCCTAATGGTTTTGTGACCAGGCAGATTTTTCACTCTGGTAATTTTCAGCGGCATGCACTGCTCCGACGAGTTCGGCCCCGCTGACAAGGTTGCCCGTGCCATAGCGTACGCTCATTATGCCTGCCTGCTGCACATCGCGCAGCGCAAAGCGGTTCATTTTCGTCAGTAGGAACAGCCAGCCGCGGTTGATTTCAAAATTTTTCATGAGTGCAAAGGCCAGGTGGCCGCGGTCGAGTTTATCGCCGGGTTGCAATTTTTTGATCCAGCCTTCGTGCCGCGCATGTTCGATGCGCTTTTCTGGGCTGTGGTATTTATCATATTCTCCTCGAACCATCAGCAGCAGGTCGACGAGATCCTGGCAGGTCACACTGGGGCTTTCTTCGATCTGTCGATAGCGTTCCATTTCGCCCAGCTTGTCGCCATGTTCCGTGACCGGAAAGGTTGGCGCCGCAATACAAACCAAGGCGAGCAGTAGAAATTTTCTGAACGGTAATTGTAGTCCTGTTTTCATGGTGTGGGTTGGTTTCCATAGCCGACGTATTTGAGCCATAGCTCCCCCGGCGTTTTATTTGCGAGTACGTAAAGGTCAGAGGGTTTGCCACTGCCCGCCGAGGCGGAGAAGACGAGCAAATCGCCTGCTGCCTGGTTTGCAACGAGTACACTCGCGCTCGTCAGGGTGAGCCCCTGTGCAGTCAGACCATCGGTGAAAGATTTGATCTGCGGGCCCTTGATGCTTGCAGTCTGTGCGCTGAGCTTACCGGCGCTTTCGGTGACGAGAAATCCTTCTGGAATACCGATCGTCGCTGAGCGCACACGCATTGGGCTTAACCGCGGGGGCTGAACTCAGCGAGGTGTTGGAGAACATGTTGATGGTGTTCAATTACCCGCATAGCTGGCAGGGTTATAGCGCGAGATGGCATTGTTGAGGCTACTGATATCAAGTTGTTATAGTGGCATCAAACCAAAGGAATACACCTCCATTCTTGCAACCCGTACCGCCAATGGCGCCAATATCAGGTAATCCGAATGGAACACTAATTAGCACCCGTTGTTGAGTCAAAAAAACCAGTTTCGCTAATGGTTAAACTGCCCCGGACCGTCTTTAAAATAAAATATTGATTTGGTTTCCGTTAACTGCAACCACCAGTTAACCCATTGGACCAGTCAGGCTAATCGCATTCGTGTTCGATATGATCGTTACCAATGCTTGAAAATTTGGGACCTTACGATCATTGGAGTATGTACTAGACGAGGCAGTAAAAATATGTTATGCGCACTACAGAAAGCCTTGAACAAGGCGATCGGAAACGAACACCAATGCAGTTTCCCATTGGCCAGTTGCACCATAACCGGATTGTAGTCTTCGTACGTGCCATCGGATATCGAACTGCCACTGGTAAAATTGAGTCTCGCAATCTGTGGAATATTCGTGTCGTCGGTTGTCTGCTGGCATGCACTCAGAAGCACTATCTGCGACAGCAAAGTGGCCCAAAAAAGCTTTTTCATTTTCTGTTTCATCTTATATGTACTATCCATATTGTCCGGATAAAAACTTATACGCGTCACTGCTTTGTCGGTAACGTCCATACGGGAAATAATTTGAGAATAATTCTCATGCTCGACTTGCCGATTCGTCGACGCGCTAATCCGCCTCTGTAAGCCGGTACCGAAATGAAAAATGCTGACCTCATTTTCGATATCATCCCAAAAGACCTGTTTGACATCCGCCGCGAAGGCGACTTCGTTAGCCAGATTCAGCACTTGGTCGACCAGTGCCACCCAGGCACGACCAAATGCGAATCAGCTCTTTCCGGGTGAAATGGCTGAGGCAACGATTCCGCTTCGCTATGTCAAACCGCGCGCTGCACGGCCCTTTTGCATGGCGGCGCCTATTTTACAGTCGGCGATACAATTACCGCACTCATGTGCCTGTTCTTCATCAGCGGGAGAGAATATGCTGACGATCAATGCGTCATTGCGTTACCTGCGACCCGCAATGCCGGGGAGACTGTCAGGGCAAGGCGGTGCTCAAGCGCCGGGAAGGAAGAACCTGTTCTTTGTGTGTGATTTTTCCTGCCCATTCATGAAGCGCGCCGCGCAGGGCAAATATCATTACGTCATTGCAGAAGTTCGTTAAAACAGGGTTTCCGCTTTTCCTTAATACAGGCCATAAAACCTATTTACGCAAGCACCGCCACGCTTCCGACGGTTTGACGCTACCGGCTTCGGCCAGGGAGATTATGATGCAAAAAAACCGGATCCTGATGGCGTTTTACTGGCATTTGCCATGTACTGTAAGCAACAACCGGCTGCCGCACCGGCCCATTGCCGACCGTCAAAACCGACACCGTTCCTATTTTCGAACTGGGGTGCTTACTGCAATGAAAAGAAAGAATGCCATTTTGCTCTTCTGTCTATCTGAGAAACATGGTTGCCGACGGGGCGTCGCGGCGGATGTCCCAAAGTGAAACTGAGTATTGCACACGGGCGACAGCTATGAAATTGTCTGCGCACCCGATCCGAAGGGCGGCAACGTGAGCGTCAGGCGCCGGTGGCGAAAAGTTCAGTATTACTATCGCCGGGCAGACCTGATATATGCGCGCCGGATGGATTATTGATCAGTTGCTTCAAAACTGATGGCAAGAGCGTTATTATGCGCGCAGCAAGCAGACGGGCTCAAATATACCGATACTGAGTCTTATTTTTTGCAGGAATGCGGAGTTGCGTTCTTTACGGCCTGCGCGAGGTCGCGACTTGCTGTCAACGGAAAGTATCGGCAGATAGCGCTATATAATCTTTCGGCTAAACCGTTTTTTCTGGAAAACCACTTGGGCAAACGAAAGCCGTTCGTTAGCTGTCGACCGGCGATTGGGTGTAACCGTGACAACCTCTCGCAGGGCAATCGCCGTCGTCTCCAGGCGCAAACTCCTGGAATTCTGTTGAATCACCCTTCGCATCGCTCGAGCACCTTATAGTATTGCTTCTACTGTTTTGCCTTGATGACCGATTCAAAGAACTTGCTATTTCAAAAAAACGGTGGTACTCGCGCAGTACGAGGTGCTGCCATAACCGACCCATACGACCGTTGCCATCTTCAAAAGGATGAATATACTCTATTTCATAGTGCAGAACTGCGGCCATCACGAGTGGGTGCAGCTCACGGTTGTGAACGGCATATGCAAAAAGGCGACCCATCAGCTGCGGCAACTGTTTGGCTCCGGGCGCGATGTGCGAAATGCGGTCACCCTTCATGATGTCGACTGCGCCAGCGCGGTATTTACCAGCAGAAGCCAACAGGCCTGCCATCATGATGCCGTGTGCCTTTTTAAAATCTTTTTCGCTCGTCGATCGCCATTTGCCTGCGGTTGCATAAGCCTCAATGGCGTTTTGTATCGCGCGGATTTCATTCTTTGGGCCAACAACGCGCTTCTTGTCAAAAATCGCCGTGGCCTGATCGAGCGACAGGCTATTGCCTTCAATCGCCAGTGAATCTTTTACCGAGCGTACCCGGTTTTGCCTGCGCAGTATGGGCTCTTGCCGCACCATGCTTGAAAGATCGACCTGTCCCAAAAGGCGCTCAATTTCAGAAACGAGTCTGAGCGCCTTAGGCGTCAAAGAGAACGGAGGGTAGTTCTCGCCCATAATTGATAGTATCAAATAATAGTATCATTGTAAAGCTAAATCCCAAAAACCCTGCATGCCAGTCACAGGGCCGCATCAGTCCGCTGGCTTAAGCCCACAATTTCCGCGGATATTCCCCTTTTGCAATCAGCGCATTCAGCTTCTCGACAACCTTAGGCCGGTCGCCCTGGTAAGTCACACCGAACCATTCTGAATCGGTGGTCAGCACTTTGAGTTTTGCGGTTTTGCTCGCAACGAGATTATTGACGACGAGGGGGATAAAAAACTCTGACTTAGGGTCGTTGCCTTTCGCGCGCAGAAAATCTGCAAACATGACGTCTGAATGCGCGAAGTAATCGGGAGTAAATCCCCACATGTTCATCGACACGATCGCCTTGTCGTCGACGGCGACCATGTTGCCATTTTCGTCTTTGTACTTTATGACGCCGTCGATGCGTTCGATGTGCGTGCGCTCGACGACTGTGGTGAGATAACCATTCGCATCGGCAGAGCAGACGCCCCGCGACACGGCACCGAGTTCTGACAGTGTTTTGCCGAGCTGATAACCAACCATACAGTAGTCGTTCTGCTTGCCCGTCACAGAGGTGAGAAACTCGCCCAGCACAGCAAAGGCGTGGCGGCCATAGTAATCGTCGGCGTTGATGACTGCGAAGGGTTCTTGAATCACACCTGCTGCCATCATCACTGCATGGTTAGTGCCCCATGGCTTCGTGCGTTCAGGGTTGAGTTTAAAGGCGGATGGAATTTTGTCCAGTTCCTGCATCACATATTCCACCTCGATTTTTCCCTGGTAGCGTTCTTTCGAGAAGACGGCCTTGAAATCGTCGGCGAAGCTGTTACGGATGACGAATACGACTTTGCCGAAGCCCGCGCGTATCGCGTCGAAAACCGAATAGTCCATGATTGTCTCGCCGCCGGGGCCGAGGCCATCCATCTGTTTGAGGCTGCCATAGCGGCTGCCCATGCCTGCGGCGAGAATGAGGAGTGTGGGTTTCTGCATGCGCCAAAACCCGTTTCAGAAATCGGCTGTCAGTGAAATTACAGGCGGTTTTCTGCGCGCTGGGCCGTTCGGTTAAACCTCTTGCCAGAGTTCGATCTTGTTGCCGTCGCAGTCATAGACCCATGCGAACTTGCCATAGGGTTCGTGCATGCGCTTTTCGTCGATGCGCACCCCTTTGGCCGCCAATTCTTTCAGGAATAGGTCGATATCTTTCACTCGAAAGTTAATCATCACCTGCTGCGCTGCGGGGTAATAATCAGATTCCTGTTTGAACGCCGAAAAAACCAGCATTCCGCCGCCCGCATTCCACGGCGTGTGGTCGGCCGCCGGTGTTATGCCAAACATGTCGCGGTACCACGCATTGAGCACATCTGGATTCTTCGAGCGAATGAAGATGCCGCCGATGCCGAGAACTTGCTGACTCATGGGCAAGATTGAATCAACAAATTCCGCCGGCAAGCATCTATGGAACGCAGATATCGCCCGTCGTATTCTGCCGCCGTTCTTTTTCTTTCATTGGCAGCCTCTGCACTTCTTTGCTGAGTGTTTTCGCGTGAAAATGGCGGTAGCTAGCCCATGGAATCGTGACGGGCAAAACTACGGTATCGAGCACCAGTGACAGCGGAAAATCCAAAAGCGCGAGTGTGAACACTACGCTGCCGGGTATGATCGAGTGCGGGTGCAACTCTCCGCGCGTTGCTGTCGCCATAAAGTCCACATCGCCGCGCACGCCGCCATAGATTAGGCCGTAGCGCGAGTCGGGAAGGCAGGCCTGCTTCTCCGCTTCATATTTATAGCCGCGTGTGTCGGTGAGTGACGCGGTCGTGATGCAGCCGCAGGCAGTCGCAGCAACGATGAGCAGCAGGATTTTCATCGCGGATTCAGGTGCCACAAAATGTGCGATAGGGTTCATTACTGGGCGGTGCAGGCTCGCGGTAGGCAGCGTTCTCAGCAGTTTCTGCAAAAGGTTTGTGCAGAACGTCGAGCAGCTTCTGAACAGCCGAAAGATTACCTTCGTTCGCAGCCGAGAGGGCTTCTTCAACTTTGTGGTTACGTGCAATTACCGCAGGGTTCACGCTGCGCATATTTGTGAGTGCTTCCGCAGGCAAAATATTCTGGCGCTTGATTCTCGCCCACCAATTGCCCGCCCAGGCGGTAAATTCCGGGGTGGCGAACAATGTCTCGGTGCCGGGTAGTGCATTGGCCGCTGTGCCGTGATTCTCTGCAGATGCCGATGCGCTGCCGCTGAGCCGGCGGAATGTATTTGTATAGTCGGCTTCGTGCTTTTGCATCAGTTGCAAAAGTGTTGCCACGAGTTCGGCATCGTCTTCTTCTTCGCCGATCCATCCTAATTTTGCGCGCATGCCCTGCACCCAGTGGCGGTTGAAACTCTCACCAAACTCGGTAAGCGCTGCCTGCCCAAGTTCGATTGCCTTCTTTTCATCGGCGTCGAACAGTGGCAGCAAAGTTTCGGCAAAACGCGCAAGGTTCCAAGAGGCGATGCGCGGCTGGTTGCCGAATGCATAGCGGCCATGCTGGTCGATCGAGCTAAACACGGTCGCTGGGTCATAGGTGTCCATGAATGCGCACGGGCCGTAGTCGATCGTTTCACCAGAGAGAGCCATGTTATCGGTGTTCATCACGCCGTGAATGAAACCCACCTGCATCCATTTTGCGATGAGCTCGGCCTGCCGTTCGGCGACGGCTTGAAAGAAGGCTAGGTAAGGGTTTTCTGCGTTCAAAGTTTCAGAATAGTGTCGGCGGATGGTGTAGTCTGCTAAGGCCTTTACCTGAGACAAATCTCCCTGGCTCGCCGCGTACTCAAAAGTTCCTACCCGAATATGACTCGCTGCAACGCGCGTGAGCACGGCACCGGGCAACACATTCTCGCGATAAACCGGTTCACCCGTAGCGACGACTGCGAGGCTGCGCGTCGTGGGTATCCCCAGCGCAAACATCGCCTCGCTGATGATGTATTCGCGTAGCATGGGCCCGAGCGCAGCGCGGCCGTCACCGCGGCGTGAATAAGGTGTTTGGCCTGGGCCTTTGAGTTGGATGTCCCAGCGCATGGATGCGCCAGGCCCGCCGCTGCCTCGGACCACATGTTCGCCGAGCAGAATTGCGCGCCCATCACCCAGCACCGTAAAATGCCCGAACTGGTGGCCCGCGTATGCCTGCGCAATCGGCGTCGAACCTTCTGGCAAAACGTTGCCACCAAAAAACAGCGCCGATGTGGGTTCAGCGAGCACATCCGCATTGAGGCCCAGGCTTTCGGCGAGGGCACGGTTAAACAGCACAAGCTGCGGCAATTTCACCGCAACTGGCTGCGCAGGCGCATAAAAGGCACCCGGCAGATTCAGGTAAGTGGTATCGAAATTAAAGCCAGTCGAATTGTCCGTCAGATCGACATGGCTGGCGCTGGAAAATGGAGAGTGCATCCGTGCCTTAAAGTAAGGCGGATTGACAACCGCGGCGAAATATTGTCTTCGATTCGGTACAGGCGTTCTGGTCCATGGATAAACTTGAATTCAGCTTGCGGCAGCGCCTTGACGTACAACCGCCAGGAGCCCGCGTCAACAGTGCGATGGATGGCTATAGACAGAAGGCAGAATACATCGATTTTATTGTCAACGGGCGTTCGCTGGCAGATGTGTTTGAAATCGACCAGCGCGATCTCGTGAGCATGCTGACTCCTCAAAATCTGCATGCTGTCGCTCCGGTGGGGCGCGAAGTCTTTAATCGTTATAAACGCTCAGGGCAGCTGGTAAACGAACTTTTGCTCGAACTTCCGTGCCGCTATGAATTTCGCCGTGTGCATATTTATGGCTGCCCTGAATGCGGCGACCTGGGTTGCGGCAGTGTTACGATGCAGCTGATCGAGACGCCAACCACTGTCATCTGGCAGCGCTTCGACGACGGCCGCGAAGACTACGCCAACTACATGTCTGAGGAGAAATCCTTTAACAGCGGCGATCTGTTCGACCTGTGGCAGGCACGCGGGCACGACTATGCAGTGCTCGATGCATTCGGGCTGAGCAACATTGAAATGGACTATGAATACCTCCATGCGCTCAAATCAGGCAAGATTTCGCCTGACCCTAATGCGGATTTACACCGCGGAGACAGTATCGTGATCGATTTTCCCGAAATTGGCCCCTTTGAATTCGACAAGGCCGCATATCTGGCAGCCTTTGTCGTGTTGCGCCAAAATATCGAATTGCAGGCTCGTTGAAAATTGTACGGATAACTCTGATGGCTGCGCGGCAAAGCGCTTTCACCTCAGAGGCCTACGGCGCAGAGCAAGCATAAACGATTGACTGAGCGGCCAAAGATGCATTCCTGAATTGTTCGATGATTCGCTCTGTCTGCCATAGCATTTTATATTTCGTGGCAGCTTCTTCGGTTTCATGGGCGGCCGAAATTCCACTCAATGCAAAACAGGGTTTGCTCGACCTCAGGGCGCAGGATTTCTCCCGCAGCGCCGTCGAACTTAAAGGCGAATGGGCGTTCCGTTGGAAAGAATTCCACATTTCGACCGGTGTCGTGAGTGCCAGAGACATGCCCACGCATTATATACAGGTGCCGCGCTCATGGAACGGCATCGCGATGGGCAATGAGAAAATTCCTGCGCATAGTTTCGGCACCTATTCGCTGAAAGTGCTGCTGCCGCCGCACACAGAAACCCTGGCCCTGACGATGCAAGATCAGGGCACTGCGTTTCGCATCTATGCGAACGGAAAGTTGCTCGGGGGCAACGGCGTGGTCGGTTCCAATGCTGCCGAAAGCGTACCCCACACGATTCCGCTGACTGTGCCACTCAATGGCATCGGCACAGAGCTAATGCTCGATGTGCAGGTCTCAAACTTCCATTACCGCAAAGGCGGCATGTGGAATAAGATCATGCTCGGCACAGAGAATCGGATCGCAATCTCGAACCACCGGATGCAATTGTTCCTGGCCTTCATTGCGGGCGGGCTTGCGTTGATCTCACTTTATCATTTGGGGGTCTTCTCTTTTTATCCGCAAGGGAAGTCGTCGTTGTTGCTGGGGTTGTTTGGGGTCAGTCTCGTCTTGCGTCTCATCACGACGGGGCAAAAAATTCTGGTGCAGGCTTGGCCTGCGTTGCCATTCGATTTTTACATCCGTCTGGAATTATTCTCGTGGTTTATAAGTGTGCCCTTGGGTATTCACTATGTCGATAGTCTTTTCCATAATATTCGCGCGCGCTGGTTTATTCCAGCGGTGTATATAGTGGGTAGCCTGTTTACCTTCGTTCTCGCTTTTCCTTCCGCGATTTACAGCCATATGGTTGTACCTTCTTTAATTACCCATTATGCCGCTGTGCTTTATGCTATCGTTACCCTGATTCTTGTCGCGCGCAAAAATGTCCCTGGAATACGGTTATTTCTCGCGAGCGCGATTGTGTTCGCATTGTTTGTACTCAATGATATTCTCTACGTGAGCGAAATTCTGCGCCTCGCGATGCTGGGCCCTTATGGGATTGTGATTTTTGTACTGGCTCAGGCCGTGATTCTTTCAGACCGTTTTCTCGATGTTTTCCGCGAGAAAGAAGCACTGCAGACCGCCCTTAACGACAAACTGCAGATTCTCGTGCAACAGAGAACCCGCGAGCTGGAAGAGGCGAAGCAAAAGGCCGAAGCAGCCAACGTCGCCAAGAGCCGGTTTCTGGCCAACATGAGCCATGAACTCCGCACACCTTTGAATGGTATCATGGGTATGTCATCCATCTTGCACACAACCCAGCTTTCACCCGAGCAATCAGAATACCTGAATATCGTGGAGCGTTCTGGCAAGTCGTTGCTCAAACTGATCAATGAAATTCTTGACCTGGCAAAAATCGAATCGGGTAAAACGGAACGCGAAAACTTTCCATTCTACCTTAAAGAAATTTGTGTCGATGCTTTTGACCTCGCCAAAAGTTCACTGGGTAAAAAGGATGTCAAGATGCGCTGTTGGTTCGGTGGCGAGGTTCCAGACGTGGTCAATGGCGACGCCGCCCGGTTAAAACAGATTTTGCTGAACCTGCTAGGCAACGCGGTAAAGTTCACGCAGCAGGGTGAAATCAATTTCAGGATTTCTGCGGTTCCATCAGGTGTCACGAATGTCGGCATGACCTTTATCGTGCAGGATACGGGAATTGGCATTCCGGTTGAAAAGCAGGAGCTTTTGTTCCAGCCGTTTGAACAGGGAGACCAGACCACGACCAGGAACTTTGGCGGTACCGGATTAGGGCTCACTATTTCGCGGCAGCTGGCGGCATTGTTAGGCGGGTCAGTCGAAGTACAGAGTGAACCGGGAAAAGGATCTGAATTTACCTTGCGCCTGGAGTTCGGTAAATTCCAGGGAGCGGCAGAAAATACTCTTCCGCAGCCCGCCCCGCAGACAACTCCGGAATTTCAGGGTTTACGGGTTCTGCTCGCTGAGGACGATGAAATCAACCAAATTGTTGTGACGAAAATCTTAGCCCATCTCGGATGTGTGGTCACCTGCGCGGGCGACGGCCGCGATGCTTTGCGCTTGATTCCCGAATTAAAACCCGATATCATTCTTTTAGATTGTATGATGCCGCATCTCGACGGGTACGATACTGCGCGGGAAATCAGGCAACGCGAACAGCACCACGGTGGTCATATTCCGATTATCGCGATCACCGCGAACGCGGTGCAGGCAGATCTCGACCGCTGTCTTGCCGCGGGAATGGATGCATATATGACGAAACCGCTGACCCGGGACGACGTTATCGCTGCTTTAAGAAAATGGACATCTACATAAAAACCTTAACCAAAACGACCAAACATGCCTGAAAGTATCTTCACGATCGAAGCCGACCAGTGGAGCGAACACGGCTATATCTATCGCGATGGTTACGTGCTGCAATATGAAACTGACCGCAAAGAACAGACGCACACTGAATTTAGTTCCGTTGCGGCAGAAGCATTTATGGCTGATACAACTGTTTCAATCGAGATACGCGACTGGGTGAAAGCCTGTTGCCAGCTTTCTCAGTAGCTTTCAAATACCGAGAACTACCGCCAGCGTTGCTCTATCGATGGGTTTGTCGAATTGAAAATGAAAATGCAGCGCTTCGGCCGCACCGAATTTATGGCTGGCTAAAATTTTTCCATCAAATACGTAATCTGAATTGGCTATGCGTATACTTGCCGGGCCCAGGTCGATCGTTTCGGCAACAATGAAGCCAAGGCCGCCCTGCCCAATGTCATACATTTCGCCGGCATAATCCCCAAGGCCGACCGAAAGCTTAATCGCCTTCACGATCTTGATTCTCGGGAAAATTCTCTGATCGGTGCTCTGCTGTGACTCATTTTCCTGCTGATTCACAAGCGATTGTGCATCGGGGTCCAGGTGCAGGGCCATTGAGGCGTACGCTCCAAATCGACGGTGGTGCAGCAACAATATTACAGGATCATCAAAGGCCCGGAATACCCGGAAAGCCCGGGAATTCAAAAGCTAATCCCGCGCGGCCCGCGTCTGTGGTCCCCGTGCGAAGTAGCGCGGGCGCTGCCCATTCATTTTCTCTCTTTTACGACGGTTGCCAGTTCGGCAAAGGCAGTCCTCAGTTGTTTCAGGTGCTTCACATCCCGCGAGGCCCGATAGAGCATTACACATCCGGTGTGAGCGATGAGGATTTTCGCCGCGACGCTCTTCGCTGCTTTCGATTCGCCATAATATTTTGCAAAGGCTCTTTCCTGTACCGCGAGCCATTCCTTTTCTACGCTGCGCAGTTTGCTTTCAAAATAGGTGCGCTCTTCAACATCCAGTTCACTGGCAAACGCTGTGAACGGGCAGCCAAAAAATTCACCGCGCCGGGCGAGTACAACGAGCGCGCCAGCCCAGCTTGAAAGGTATTGATCAAATGATTTGGCACGTTTCAAGAGGCCTTCCAACATACTGAAAAGCATCTTGGCGCGGTATTCGAGGTATGCCAGACCAAGCGCATTTTTTGAACCGAAGTGGTAATAGAGCGCTGGCTTCTTGATGCCGCAGACTTCGGTGATTTTCTCCATCCCGGTGTTGTTGAAGCCCTGTCGGTAAAAAAGTGCGCCGGCCTGCTCCAGAATATTCTGCTTAGTATCGAGCTGCTTCACCTCAGGGGTCTCCTGCCGATGCCATCTGTTTTTGAGGCGCGCGTTCATACAGAAAAGCATAGCGTTCCGGATGGTGCGCCTTCATGTAATCTTTGAATTCACCGAGCTGAAACCCGCAAGGGTAGCGGTCGCGGCTCCAGAAGTGTACCGGCTCACCGATGATCTGCCATGGAATACCGACGCGGCGGTGGTATTTGTAGACCAATTTTTCCATTTCGGCGAGGCCGAGATATTCGCTCGCTTCACCGGGCAAGTCCATCGTTAGCCCGCGTATCAAAAAGTCGAAAACGAATATGGATTTGTTGCGGTCAATTTGGAACTTCTCGAGCGCATCTTTGTCGACCGCAGTGCGCCAGCCGTTGAACGCATATCGCGTTGCGGGCGAATGCAGATCACGCACGATCTTTTCGACCGGCAGGTTGTAGCGGATTTCAATCGGCAGCTTGAAGTTCGCATCAGTTACCTCTTTTAGTATTAAGCCCCAGGTGCCGATGAGCTGGCCGCTCCTGTGGCGTACGCCGCACACGCGCGCCTTGTGGAAATATTCTGCTGTGGGCTCGGCGATTTCGTGCGCAGGAATCTTGTACGTGCCGTCGGTAAAAGCATCGTTGTAAACCTTCAGCACAAACTCATTGAATTCGGGTCGGGTTTCAGTGCCTAAGAGCCACAGTTCGAGATCATCAACGGTATCGAGGTGTATTGACTTGCCATCGGAGATGTGTCTTGTTTCGTTCATAAATCCTCCAACCTTGCCCCGTCATAGGTGGTTCTGTAATTTGAACAATCGTTCAAATTCACCTTTGCAATATACCTACCGTTCGGTATAGCGTCCAGCAGTTTTTGCTTTTGTCTGGGTCCTTGGGAAGCAAGGGAGCCGCTGGGCGGCGGGAAAGTCAGTCGGGCCATTCCCCGGCGAATTCCCCTCGGGCGAACTGGCCGGCACCTTGAAACAGAATTGTGCATCCGGGCACTCGCATGCGCACGACAGGGCTTAATCATCGCAAACGAATAATTACCAGAGAGCAGTGCCGAAAGTTGCTCGCGGTAAACTCCCCAGCAGTCTTCCTGAAAGCTGCTGCTGAAGCGCCCGCCCGCCCAGATCATCCGTATTATGTGGGCTGCTTCACCGTGGGTCACGGGAAGACCAGGAGCACGTACGGTTTCATGGTTACTTCGCGGTTTCGCCGCCGGTGGCAAAAAGGATAGCGCTGCCGTCTTTCGTAATTGTACCCCGTGCATTAAAGCACTTTTGGCCGAAGGTAATGTTGCTGACGCGGGCATTGAGTCCATTAGAGACTGCCGGTGTGAACGTTGCCCGCTGTAACGGAGTTGCCGCGCAGCTCGCGGCGTCACCAAAGTACTCAACCCAGACCAACGATCCGTGTGAGAGATTCTTATATCCCTTTGCGAAAGGCATTTTGCCTACGGTAAATACTTTCCCGGTTTTCGATTCGGTGATGGTGCCAACAAGCCTGTTGTCATCAACTCTTACCGCAGCAATGTATTCCTCACCTTCTTTCCAGTTGTACGCGATACTGCATGTCATGCCATCGCCTTCGCCGGTGAAGGGTTCACAGACCGCACCTTTGCCGGGCTGTGCATCGGTGACGTTCCAGACGGCAAAGATCAGCTTCTTGCCAATGCGCCGTCCCTTTTGCAGGCCGCCCGTCTGTATGCCAACGTAACCACCCTCGTTGCTGCCCGCGTAGAAGAATTGCTGTGACCAAAAATATTCTGATGCATCACCGGGATAATCGGTAACGCGGATTTTCATGCGATTCTCGGTCATTGGTTTGCCGCTATCACCCCAGAACGATTGGGCGTAGATGAGACCACCGGGCGTCATCTTGTCGGCCGAAAAAAGCAGCCACGGCATAGCCATGATAAGAGCAAGTAGGAGTTTCTGGGAAAGCTTCATAAATCCTCCGGGGGCTGGCGCCCCCGGAGGTAAATCAATTCTACAAGAGTTACGCGCCTGCGCAGATTCCCTTTTTAGCTAAACTGGCAGATCACGCCGCCCATGAGGGCGATTGTCACTAACCAGTAACCTGTGTTGATGAAGATATATTTGAAACTCTTGCGTTCAAAGAGGCCGTTCGTGGCGATGAGCGGCAGCACAAAGAAAATGCTGAACAGCACGCCGTGAAAGGCGCCGTGCTTGAACGTGCGGAAGTTGCGACCGTAGTCGCGCATGAAACCTTCGAGCATGGTTTGTACCGGCGAGCCGGGAACACCGAAACCAGGAGTATTCACGAGTATCGAGTAGACGTGCCCCTGGTGGATCACGATCGACATGATCGCAAGACCCATGAGGAAAGAGAATACGTAACTCAGGATAAAAATCAAAGGCATGTTTGCGCCTTTCATTTTCTCTTCTGTCAGGCCAGCGAGGTTCATCCATTTCGTACCAAATATTTTCGGGTGGTACCAGGTGAACCCGACAAGCATCGGAATCAGTGCAGCGAGTGCGACGATTAACAAATTGGGCATCATAGTCGCGCAGGCAGTATCAACACTCCTGTCATGTCAATCACATTGACGGTCGGTTTGCCGATTGCACATCGCCTTGATGGCGCAGAGCAAGATTGGCCGATTTGTCGATCTGCTGCGTTTGAGTTTTCCGCTCATACTGCTTTTCGCCCTCGCGCTTTCGTGGAAGTTTCTCGATCCATCTTTGATCGATTCTCTTGCGAATACGGTACGTAGCATTCCCAATACCCCGTGGGCTATTTTTTGGGTTGTTGTCGTCTATTGTATTCTGAGCTTGTTTGTGTTCCCGATCAGTGTTCTGCTCTATGGCACAATACTCACGTTCGGTCTGTATCCCGGGGTGATCTATTGTTTTGCGGGCACGATGTCGGCCGCCATCTTGAATTATTATTTCGGCGCGTGGTTCAGCCAGCGGCAGGTATTTCGATTTCTTGAAAACCGCAAGTTGTCTGATCTGAAAGAAGCGCTGCGGAGCCCCAGCCTCGCGACGATCATGATTATTCGCCTCACCCCGGTGGCGCCCTTTACGGTAGAGAACTATCTCGCGGGTGCAGTGGGCGTCAGACCGGGTGTGTATATTCTCGGCACGTTGCTCGGCCTGACACCGGGAATTCTGTGCATCGGTCTCATCACAACCGCGCTCAGCCCTTACGTAAAAAATCCGCTCTATTATATTCCGATCTATTTTGGCATGTCGACCGTTCTGCTGCTGCTGATCGTGGTAGGCAAAAAAATCGCCAGCGCGTGTGCGCGCTACAGCCTGCAGAAAAAACTCGGCTCGATTGTTTACACAAAGCTCGACCAGATCAAGGGTGTCGATTTATACTTTAAAGACCAGCTTTGGCTCGCATCGTATATTTCGCAGATCAGCTATGGCACCGAGGGGCAAAGTTACTTCGTTAAGGTCGGTGGGCCCAACGGTTCGGATGCGTTGCTGTTGTTCCAGAAAATCACCGTCACGCCGAGGGAGCTTTTGGGTTATGTCAAGGCGCGCGGGTCGCTGGGCAAAAGCCTCGTGCGCCGGGTGATACAGTTTTTCGTCCAGAACCGCAGCGTTACCATTCTGGTGAATGGCTGCCCCAACCTGACCGGTGATTTTCGTTTTGTGTCGAAGCCCGATGATCTCGACGAAGCCGACGCCCTGGTTGCCGCGCTCAGAAAACTCAAAAATGTGATCGATTTCGACGCCGTGATCATTAAAGATATCAATCCGCCGCTCAAGAAAATGCCGCCTGAGTTTAAGAAATTCCAGGTCGACCCCAATATGGTTGTGCAGAATGTTTGGCCGACGGTTGAGGCCTATGTGTCGGCGATGCGCACGAAATACCGGCAGCGTTACCAGAGCACGATGAAAAAGAGCGCGGCGATTTCGATGCAGAAGCTGAACCTGACGCAGATCGCGGTGCATAAGGCAGAAATCAATGCGTTGCTGGCGCAGGTCGTGAAGCAGGACAAGTTCAATCTCGAACGCATACCCGAAGACTATTTCATGCGCCTTGCGGGCATGCCACAGTTTTCGCTCTACGGCTATTTTCTACACGACCGGCTGGTGGGGTTTCGCAGCTCTCTCTACGCTTCAGACCGGTTGATCGCACACTATGTCGGCTTTGACAGTGGTGTGAACGCAGAGCAGAAAATTTACCAGCGCATGCTGTTTGACTATGTCGCTGAGGGTATCGAAAAAAAGCTGCCCGCCATTCACCTCGGTCGCACCGCGCTCGAGATCAAGTCCACTGTCGGCGCCGAGCGCGAAGATTACTTCTTATTATTTCACTCCGATAATTGGTTTTACCGCACCGTCGGCAACTACTATGTCTCGAGACTGGTCGCGACTGACTATGAAGCCCGTTCGCCGTTTCGTGACGAAGAATCTATTGTTCGTTGAACGACGTATTTAACAGATCACCCTTTGAGCCGTAGGTAAATTTCAGCGTAAACGGATTACGCGGTTTTTTGAGGCCCAGCATCTTCACGATGCGCGCGGGAGCGGAGAATTGCAGGTCGTAAATTTCGACAATGTGATTCCCGCTTTCGGCGAAGGAATGGATCAGCGGATGGTGTGCGAAGCTGAGATACCACTGTGCCTGAGCATGCTGTTTTGCCCGGTTCACGAATGCGTCGTCTGCATGCCGCAGCTCTTCAAAGGCGAGTTTTTCGTCAAACAGAGTGAAAAAAACGCGCCGCACGCCGCTTTTTGTTTGCACCAGGCCCCCCCAGTCGAAAACGCTAAAGGGTAGCGGCAGCGCAGAAATTTTCTGGAATTCGATTTGGTTTTCAGCGACTGCGCGCCGGACGCGGGACTGTGCATACTGTTGCAGGCAAAAAGTACCCGCGAGGTAAGCGATCATAAAGATCAACCCGGTCCTCTGCCAGATTTTTCGCCGGCGTGAATCGTATCTGCCCAGCAAAATAAACGCAAGCAGCCCGAATGAAAAATACAGGTCGACGATGAACTGCGAGCTCAGCGTGAAGCGGTGGTTCGAAAATGGTGCTAAAAGCATCGTGCCATAGGGCGTAACGAGATCGGCCAGAATATGGATGTAGATGCCAATGAGGGCTACCAGCCACAGCATGCGAAAATTCTTCAGCTTGCTGAAGCGGTAAAAGACTGCGGCGGGAATAATCGCAAAAAGCGGCGCCGCCAAAACAGAGTGGGTAATCCACCGGTGCGTCTTGATCGTCAGAATCGGATCACGGAACAGTGCCATCACCACGTCGAGGTCGGGAAAATTCACGCTCGCAATCAACAGCCAGAAGATCGTGCGCGAGCGCGACGCCGCCTCTGCTGGGTCGCCTCTATCCACAAACTTAGCGGTCAGCGCCGCGGTCATCGAATGCGTTAAATTATCCATGTGCCGGTAGGCAATCCCGAAGCGGAATTGGGTTCAGCGTGTCAGCAGCAAAGGTGTCACCCTCGTACCACCTGTGTCATCAACGGCGTTGTTAAATGTTTGACAGCGGAGAAAAAACTGCAGAGAAAAAAGCGTGTCTACAAAGGCAATCAGGATTGCGCTCGGTGCCATTCTCGCCGGGGCGTTGCTTGCTGCAGTCTACACGTACAAAAAGTACCGCGTTGCGCCTGCAATTGCGTTCACCGAGCTCGAAGCCATCGACGCACTGGGCGCAAAAGGGAAAGTCTGGCGAAAAACAGGCCGTGGCGTGATCGTAGTGTTCTTTGCCAGCTGGTGCCACGACTGTGCGCGCGAGCTACCGAAGCTCGAGCGGGTTTTGCATGGCCCGCTCAAGGGAGCCGACGTGGTGGCGCTCACCGACGAAGATCTCGCGACGATGGTAAAATACCGTAACCTGACCCGCTACAACTTCCGCTTCTATGCATTACCCAAGGACTTTGAGCAATATGGCATCCATGCGATTCCGACGTTCTATGTCTTGAATTCGCAGGGCGAAATTATGTTCACGAAAGTCGGCGACGTCGATTGGAATTCGCCTGAGCTGATCGCGAAGGTCAAAGCGGCTCTTGTGCCGCAGCCCCGCTAGTGCAGCAAGACTTGCGTCTCTGCTTTTTTCTCGCCGTTGACGGCAACGACGATGCGGTGCGCACCGGCATAGTGTTTGCGCGTGGTGAAATTCTGGAATCTGTGCTTTTTGTTAAAGCTGTGTCGGCTGCCCTTGCTGAAATCGCGCTCCGCAATCTGGAAAACTTTTTTCGCGTTATGGCCCCCGGCTCTGACAAAGTAGACCCAATATTCGAGCCGCAGTCGTTCATTTGCACCTGCCACCAAAGAGAACTCGATGCGCACGGAATCCCCGATCTGGATGTTGTCCGGGACAATCTTCAAGCCCGTGACGCGGGCCCTGGTCTTGTGTGCCAGAGCAAAAAGTTTGAGCGCGCGCTTATTGCCTTTTTTGAGTTCATTGCGCAGCGCGTGACGCACGAGCGCATCCGTTTCCACATTTTTTCCGAACCAGCGTTCTGCGGTCTTAAGCGCGATTTCGACATTGTCTTTCGAAATATCGTTCAGGTTATTTGCCACGCTGCGCCTGACATATTCAGACGAGTCGGATTTCAGATTTTCGAGAATCTTGAGCACCGGCCGCGGGTCTTTTTTAAATTCCGGCAACGCCATGCCCCACGGCAGACGGGGGCGACACCCTTCTGATGCAAGCCGGCGCACGTGCTCGCTGTTATGCTTTGACCATTGCAGCATGACTTCCATCATCTCGCGGGGATAACGGACAATAAACGGCCTGACCGCGAATTCGGAGCTGCAAGCCACGGTAAAAATTTCGAGCGCGTTTACCGAAGTCTTAAAATCGTCGAGTCCATAGCGCTCGACAAAGTCGGGAAAAACCATGTCGCCAAAAGAAGTCTGGTTCTCTTTGATTCGTGTCTTTGCCACGCGAACCAGCAACGCGATGGATTTCTTATAGCTGTACTCAAGCGCGGTGTGCATGCAATCGGTGACGTGGTGCATGCGCTCTTTGAGTTCACGCGCTTTCCAGCCTTTGTCCAGAACGCGTTGAATAAATTTTGTAGCGTCAAACCGGAAATCGGCAGCACTCAGGTCTGTGGCCAACTGCGTTACGAAGGCCTTATTAAAGAATTGGTCTTTAAGGGGTTTCACAGTTTCGCATCACCGGCAGACACCGAGGCCATATCCTGATGGTGCGTTCGCGGGCACAGTGATTCTGCCCTTACCAAAACCGGCTTTACGTACAAAAACATTCCTCGTGATGTGATAGGATATTCATCCGGATATAGGCATGGGTATCAAAATATGAGTTCGCATCGTACGCACCTCTTCCTCATTCTCGTGTTACCAATGCTGCTGGCATGTGCGCAGAGTTGGGGCAGGTTTTGGGATCTCTCGGGGAAGAAACGACCGGCAGTGGATGTTTGCACAATCACTTCCTCCTATGCAGAAGTCATACGCACGACTTTGGCGAAGACCTGCTCTTCCACTTGCGCGCGCAGCGTGATAAGGGTAGCACCGGCATTGCCACTGCAGATATTACCAGCATTACAGGCATAGCAAATACACTGAAATGGTCGGGTGGTGTGCTCGCACCCAATAGTAAGATCTATACGATACCCAGGCAAAGTGATATTGTCGCTATCATTGATCCGGCCAACAACACGATTGACCAGACGACCATTACCGGCCTCACGACAACCGCCAATAAATGGGTCGGTGGCGTACTGGCTCCGAATGGAAAAATCTACGGAATACCCTCGGGCAGCACCAGCGTACTTATTATTGATCCCGTGGCTAACACAGCAGATACGACAACAATTACGGGAGTTACGGGCACTGGTACCGGCAAATGGTATGGTGGCGTCCTTGCGCCAAATGGCAAGATATACGGAATTCCGCGGGATAACAACTATGTGCTGGTAATTGATCCGTTGACGAACACAGCCAATGCCACTGCTATCTCTGTGCCCGCCGGTACTTCAAAGTGGTTTGGAGGAGTTTTGGCTCCGAATGGCAAGATCTATGCCATACCGTCTGACTCCACCAGCGTGTTGATTATCGACCCGGAAACCAATACCGCCGACACAACGACGATCTCAGGCTTGTCGGCAGTGACGGGCAAATGGTCAGGCGGAGTGCTGGCGCCAAACGGGAAAATCTACGGCATTCCGGGAAGTGGAGACAATGTACTGATTATTGATCCGGCAACAAACACGGTTGATACGACAACGATTACAGGTCTCGGCGCCACCACGGTGAAATGGCTTGGTGGTGCGCTTGCGCCTAACGGGAAAATTTACGGCATGCCTCACAACCTCGCCATAGGCAACTTGCTGATCATCGATCCCGAAACAAACACGGCAGATATTTCATCGGTAGGTGGACTCGCCGGAAGCACAGACAAATGGTTTGGCGGCGTGATGGCTTCCAATGGCAAGATTTATGGCATACCATTTGATAGCCCAATAGGTCTTGTTATTGACCCGAAATCGAACGGCGCGTTCTGCAGCGCAGTGCTGCAATCCGCATACCTGAACAAATACTAAGCAACAAAATCAAACGCAGGTAGTGGTCGCTTCCCCGGTGTCGAAACCTTAAAGATTATTGCTGAGCCTCAGGGAATGTGTTGTTCAACCGTATCTTACCACCTGCAAGAATGAAGCCACCCTCACAGTCATAGAGCACACCTGCCTGGCCCGGCGTCACCGCCCATGCAGGGGAATCTAATTTTATTCGGAGCAATGGCTTTGTCCCTGCTTCGAGATAAGCAGTTGCAGAAAGCGGATGACCATTGTAGCGAATCTGCACGTTACAGGGCACGCCTGCAGACCAGGCGCGGTCGTCTTCGGCGACGCCCTGAAAAATGGCGTCGCGAATATAAAACGTGCGGCGCTCTAGTTCTTCGCGTGGTCCGAGAATCACGTCGCCGTTCGACAGAATCTCCAGCACGAACTGCGCTTCGGCAAAACCCGCAACACCGAGGCCCTTGCGCTGGCCGATGGTTAATCCTACCGAACCGTCATGTTTGCCTAAAATTGCGCCCAGCCGGTTACGAAAATAGCCCGGCCGCATCGACGCACCTTCGCGCTTTAAAAACGCCTTGTGGTCGTTGTCGGGAATAAAACAAATTTCCTGCGAGTCGGGTTTGCGCGCGACGGGAATGTTGTTTGCCTCCGCGATACGGCGCGCTTCGTCTTTCACCATTTTCGCGAGCGGAAAAATGGTGCGTGCGAGCGATTCCTGCGACATGCCATAGAGATAGTAGCTCTGGTCTTTCTTTTTATCTGCTGCGGGCGCCACTGCCCAGCGACCGTTGGGCAGGTGTACAATGTCGGCGTAATGGCCCGTCGCGATCTGGTCGAAGCCCAGCGCAGTAGCCTTCTCATAAAACTCACCGAACTTAATGTATGTGTTGCAGTGCACGCATGGGTTGGGCGTCAGCCCGTTCTGGTAATCGGCGATAAAAGGATCGATGACATTCTCGCGAAAGTCGGCTTCCATTTTCAGCGCATAGAACGGAATACCCATGCCGCGCGCAGACCGTTCGGCATCGGCCATGTCTTCAGGAGAGCAGCACGAGGTGATTTTGTGTTTGGTGACGACGGGAGTTTCGCATGCTTCGGGTTCTCTATATTCCCAGAAGCGCATGTTAGCGCCGATGACTTCGTGGCCCTGTTCTTTCAGAAGGTAGGCAGAGACGGCTGAATCGACGCCGCCCGACATTGCGCATAAAACCCGTTTGCGCTCAGACGCACCTCCCAATCGGCTGGCAGCCTCCTGGCTGACAGCTGTGCGGCGCAAACCCTGAACATCCGTGTTCTCTGCCATCAGTACTGCGCCATATTCGGGTCGATGTGCGATGCCCACGCATCGATACCGCCCACGAGGTTTGAGACGTTCCGATAACCCTGTTGAATGAGAAAATTCGCCGCCTGCATCGAGCGCCCGCCGTGGTGGCAGGTCATGATGATTTCAGCGTCGCGGTCGATTTCGTTGTAACGAACCGTCAGCAGGTGCAGCGGAATGTGCACTGCGTTGTCAAACTTGCAGATATCGAGCTCGTTGGGATTGCGCACGTCGACGAGGACGAATTTTTCGCCCGCGTCCATTTTCTTTTTGAGATCGTGCACTGAGATCTGGTCAACCATACAGGCTGAATATACATTTGAAACACTCCGTAAGCCAAAAACAAGATCGAATGCGTAAGGGGGGAATGCCCGGCCTTACCGCATAAAAAACTCGAGTGCGAACCAGAACGTATCCATGGCGCCGGGGCTCGTGACCGTCGAAAAGAACAGGCGGCGCGGTATGCCGAATTTCAGGTTGAGGTCTTTCAGCTCATGCATCTGTTCTGATTCGAGCACCGTTTTGCGAAAGGCGGATTGCGACTGCGCAGAAAAGTTATCCCTTAACAGATTCTGCACCGCCGCTTCACCCGACAGGTAACCCATCATGAAAGATGATCGAATACCCGAGCCGCCGCGTGCCTCGACCTGGCCGACTGCATCGCCCGCGACAATCAGGTTCGGCAGCGGCAGAACTTCGCTGCCAATATTGCCCATCGGTATCAGTGTATTCGTTTCATAATAGCGCTCGGCGCCGCGCAGTTTTTCACCGAAGACAGGGTGTAGAGTCTCGAAATTGTCGATGATGCCCGCGATGACTTTGAAATCCACCTCTTTGGGCGGCTCGCGCCCGGAGGAGCCTCCTGCTCCGCGCGAGCCATGAACATCCTTGTTCGCTGGTTTACTGGCCGAGTCGGTGAGAAACATGTAGAGAACTTCGGCTTCTCTGTTGCCGCGCGGAAAAATCGCGCAGATCGCCGGGTAGGTCTCATCGACATGGAAAAAATATTCGAGGTGTGTGTCGCGGCCCGCATAATTTTTCACCAGATACTTGCGAATGGGAATATCCATGCGCGTCTGCGCACGCTTCGCCGTGTCGAGTGCGGCGTCTTTGTGGCCGGCGGTAGAAAAGAAAATATCGGCCACAAATTCTTTGCCGCCCGCCAGCACTGATTTGACCCGATCTCCTTCCTTATTGATGCGCTCGACAGGCATCGACTTCAGAATCTCAACGCCTGCATCAGTGGCGGCTTTGGCCAGCGCCTGCACGAAGCGTGGGTATTCAATGATCAGGTTCCAGGTCGAAATCTGGCGATCGACCTTTTTTTTGCCGGTATGCGAATAGTAGGTACGCTGGTTAATCTTGTGGATTGTTTGCTCAGCAAAAAAACCTTTATACAGTTTGTCTTCCATGCCCTGGTGAAAACGGATTGTCTCGCCGCGGCGGTTTAGGCCGATCTCAGCTTCTTTTTCGAGCACGGTGACTTTAAGCCCCTGCCGCGCGAGCGAGAGCGCAGCACCCAGACCCGCAGGGCCGGCGCCGATGACGATGGCTTTGGATGACATCGGTGTCAGTAAGAAGTTAATTCAGATCGGCAAGCCCAAACGGGGGGAGGTTACAACCGGTACGCCAAAATCAACTGCACCCGCGGATAAAACAGCGGCTGGTTGATCGCTGCATCGGCGTCACCGTAACGATAGTTGTTGCGCGGGTTATCGTCCTGGTTGTCGGCGTTATAGAAAAAGCCATGGCCCTTGAGCTGCGTATTGAAAAAATATTCCACAGTTGTTTCGAGACCGATCATAAAGTGATCGCCGAGCGCGACATAACTTTTAAATCCCACACCGAATCCCCAGGCATTCGAATAGACCTTAAAAGCTTCATTGCCGCCCTGGTAGTCAAAAAATGCCGCATAGGTAGAATAGCGCGGGCCAGCCGCGATATTGAGTTCAAAAATGGATTTTCGTAGCAGCGGATAGAGCAAATCGACGCCAAAGAAGAATGTCGATCCCGATTCGACAATGTTGTTGTTACCACCCGTTGCATCGTTGATAAAGATCTTGCGCGCATCGACGGCATTGCCAGGGTCAGACTGGAAAACATAACCGGCAAAAACATCAAAACCCAGAGGTAAGCGGGATGAGATATCGTGCATGCCATAACCGGCCGTGAAGCCAAATCCGTTCATCGCCCCAGCTTCTGCATAGAAAATATTTTTGGGATTAGCCGCGAGCGCTGTGAGCGGGAAAAGAGAGAAGAAAAAATAGGGCAGAACCTTTGAACGCAGCATTGTTCATGCTGAAGATTATCAGCGGAGCGTCAATCAGTGCGTATGTTCAGGTAACCTATCTGCAAAAATTTCAAAGCCGATATGGTGCGATGGCTTTTCAATGCGCGCTTGCCGTCGGTCAGCGGCAGCGCCTTCTCCCAGTCAAGACCCGAGCGGTGCCTGCGCAACTGTCTGCCATTCAGCGGGTACGCCGGAAAATACGCTTTCGAAAGGTCGGTGTTCAGCCATGTTCCAGGTGCGCGAGGGCACGTTCTGAAAGTTTAGCTGCATATGCCGCGCACTCCGGCTCGCCTTCGCGCGGCGCCCAGGGCGCAAAATCTTTGTCGCTTGCGGGGGCATAGGGGCCGGGTTTAATTTCAAAACAAATCGCGGTTTCGCTTTCGACAATGATACTGTGCCAGATGCCGGGAGCGATGTCGATGCCAAAATTATCTTTGGAACCAAGGCGCGTCACTGTTTGCAATCCGCCATCATCATCAAACGTGATGAACAGCAATTGCCCGCGCAGCACGATAAAACTTTCGCTTTTGGGTGGCGTCGTATGGCGGTGAGGAGTGACGTAGGTGCCTTTCGCCATGACATTCAGAAAACGGTTCGGATTTTCCTCGAAACTCTGGTGGAAATTGTGGTTGGTACGCAGGCGTTCTGAAAGTCCTGCTTTTACCGTCAGTTCGTCGAGCAGCGCGGGGGTAATAACCTGAATGTGTTTATTCATCTCAGGATACCCAGGGTGTTACTGGTACTTTACCAGGGTAATATTGCTACCATTATAAGGACCTGCAATGCTTTGTGAGCCATAAGTATATGTGCCGTTCCCTGATTGAAAGCCTGCCCCATAGATGTTATTTCCTGAGTCGATTCCGATTGCGTTAAAGGTGGCATTCGTCGTACCCGCCGCGATGGTGTTTATCCACTGGGCAGACAGCGAAGCGTTATATTTTACCAAAATAGGATTGCTCGTGGTTGCAGTTCCGGTCGCAGAAGCGGTGCCAAAGGTGTAAGTGCCAGTACCTGTCTGAAAGCCTGCAGCAAAAATATTGCCGCCCGCATCTGTTGTCACTGAGTTGAACTGCGAGTTACCTGTGCCTGCGGTTAACGTTGCCGCGCCCAGAACCGTGCCGGCGGCAGTGTATTTTACCAATGTGATATTCGTACCGGAAGAGCCACCGGTAATACTTTGACCGCCATAGGTAAAAGTTCCTGTACCTGTTTGAAATCCTACTGCAAAAATATTTCCGCTCAAATCGGTGGTAAGCCCGAGAAATTGCGACGCGGCCGCACCTGAACTGACGGTGGTTGCCCAAATGACTGTGCCCGTCGAATCATATTTCACGAGTACTGCATTGGCACCGCCCGCGGTTCCGGTGACCGGCAGCGAACCATAAGTGTAGGTGCCGGGGCCTGATTGGTAACCTGCGGCATAGATGTTGCCCGAGGTATCGACTGCCAGCGCGTTGAATTGAGCGTTGTTAGTACCGCCGGCCAGCGAACGCGCCCATTGTGTCGTGCCCGATGAATTGTATTTTACGAGGACGACATTGTTAAAAGTCGAGGTTCCTGTCGCGTTTTGCCCCGCATAGCCATACACAGCGGTGCCGACCTGGTAACCGGCGACATAAACATTGCCGCTCGAATCTGTTGCGACCGCGTTGGCCTGTGCTGCAGATCCACATCCGGATACTGTGCGCGCCCAGACACCGGTGCCAGTGTTATTGTACTTCACTACAGACAGGTTATTGCCAGCACAGTTGCCCGTGGCCGTTACTCCCGCCGAGTAAGTAAAGGTTGCAGAATTGTTCTGACAACCTGCGGCGTAAATGTTACCACTCGTGTCGGTGGTCACAGCTCTAAACACAGAATTACCCGCTGATGCCGTGACTGTGCGGGCCCACTGGACTGTGCCGCCCGCATCGTATTTAACGAGCGCCGAATTATTGCCGGCATTGGATCCATTTGTGCTCTGCGCACCGAATGTATATGTACCTGTTCCAAACTGCGAACCGGCGGCGTAGATATTTCCGCTGGTATCGATCGCGACACCGTTGAATGACGAATCTGTCGGTGCTGCAGCCACGGTACGCGCCCAGATGGCCGCCGCGGGAATCGGCGCAGCGACGGCTGTGCCTCCCGAACCTCCCGGATTTCCGGTCGTCTTTGTTGGATCGTTAGACAAGGCCGCACTGGTCTCGATACGCGAAAGCTCCTGCGTCAGCGAACCACAGTTAAACAACAGAACCAGGCATACGGGCAGGGCAAATCTGGAAGATCCACGCATATGCTATAAGACGCCTGCGGAGCTGTGTTGGCAACGGGAGCTGAGGCTTATTTTATTCTGCACTCGCCCTCTCTAACCGGTCATTGATCGCGATGCCAAACCCGTGCTCGGGCATGCGCTCTGCAATGATGAGGTCGGCACCGGACTGGTCTAACCGGCGCATCGCGGTAAACAGGTGCCGCGCAGCCAGGGCCAGGTCACCATTGGCAGCGAGTATTTCGCTCGAGATAATGTTTTCGGCGCGGGGAAAATCCGACAATGCAAGCACTGCCAGCCTATGCCCGGCATATTCGTCAGCGAGCCGCGCGAGATTGCCCACTACAAGGCGCGTGCGGGGTGCATAGTGGGATTTCAAAAGACCTGGTGAACCGGTGCTCGCGCCGGTTCGCATTTCGACCTGGGGGCAGATTTCCTGCAACGCTTCGAGAGTGACACCCCCGGCGCGTAGCACCAACACCTTGTCGCCGTCGAACGCGACCACTGTCGATTCGAGGCCTACCGCGCATTCACCGCCGTCGAGCACATAGGGTATTTTTCCCCCCAGTTCTGCAGCAACATGCGCCGCGCTCACCGGGCTGATATAGCCCGACGGGTTCGCACTCGGCGCCGCGAGAGGAAAGTCAATGAGCGACAAGAGTTCGTGCGCCATCGGGTGTGCAGGTATGCGGAGCGCAACCGTGTCGCCGCCGCCTGTGACTACATCAGGAATGATATTTTTTCTGGGCAGAACATACGTCAAAGGGCCGGGGGAAAACCGTTCGGCAAGCCGCCACGTGTTGAGCGGGATATCCTGCGCGTATTTCGTGATGTCGTTCGTTTCGGCGAGGTGCACAATCAGGGGATTAAATGTCGGGCGCTTCTTGGTTGCATAAATCTTCATCACGGCGTCGCTGTTGAGCGCATTCGCGGCAAGCCCATAGACAGTTTCCGTGGGTATCGCCACGAGTTCGCCCCGCCTCAAAAGCGTCGCGGCATAAACAAGATCGGTACCGGTTTCAGCCATGGCGTTTGAGTTTAAAGGTCGCCGATCAGGCTTTCAAAGCTGTAGCCCCGCGCATCGGGTGAAAGAATCACTCCCTTGTCTTTACGCACGTCGGTTTTCGACCCAAAGAAATCGTACTCTTCACCCTTTTTGAGCACAGGCATCGGTCGTGGACCGACCCAGCCCTGGCGTGGTTTGAAAATTTCATATTCAAAATAGACATGGTTGCCAACCTGTAACCCTGCCGCCGATTTGTTGACGCGCATGATGATGGCACTCACGCGCGTCTGGTATTTATCGCAAAAGAACCAGCAGCATTCATCGTCGATCTTTTCGATGCGGATGCGCAGCTTTTCGGGCGCATTGCGTTGCATCTCTTCATAGTACTTTGACTGGATTTCGGAAAATAACGGAGCTACGGCGAAGAGGATCGCGAACAGAATGAGCCTGCGCATACTGCATGCCCGGTGGCAGATTTGCCGGGTCAACTTGTATCGTTAATAGCAGGTGTTGCGACTGGATTTGGCAACCTGCTGATCCCGAGTCGGGAAAAGACAAATTATGGACTTTGAAGTCGTTTTTAATTGTCGCCCGCATATGGGCGGGAGCAATGGCGCATGAGGAAGGTTTTGATTCTCGGCGCCGGTACCGGCGGCAGCATCATGGCAAACCGGCTGAGAAAAGAATCGCGCCGCCATCGCCTCGGTTTTGACATTACTGTCGTCGACCCCGAAACTCAGCACCTGTACCAACCCGGCCTGTTGTTTCTGCCGTTTGGCCAGACGACGCTTAAAAAAATACTCAAACCCAAACGCCGTTTCATCCATCAGTCTGTGCCAATCATTGAATCACCGGTGGCCTCGCTCGATGCCGCAGAAAAAGAGGTTCAGCTTGCAAACGGGCAGACGTTAGCTTACGACATACTCATCATTGCCACGGGCGCAAAAGTGGCGCCTGAAGAAACGGAAGGTTTAACCGGCGATGGCTGGTATAAGAACCGCTTTGATTTTTACACCCTCGAGGGCGCAAAGCGCCTGCAGGCTGCGCTAAAAGATTTTCAGAGCGGGCATCTCGTGATCAATATCGTCGACATGCCGATCAAGTGCCCGGTTGCCCCGCTCGAGTTTGCTTTTTTGGCGGATGCATATTTTAAAAGGCGCGGCCTGCGCGACAAAGTGAAAATTTCATACGTGACGCCGCTCGATGCCGCGTTTACCAAACCCGTGGCCGCGGGTGTCTTCAAAGATTTTCTCACGACAAAAAACATCGAGCTTGTAACCGAGTTTAATACCGGCCGGGTCGAGGGTAACCAGATCATCTCATGGGACGAGCGCACGGTCGATTTCGACCTTCTCGTCACCATACCGCTGCACAACGGCGCAGACTACGTCAAAGCCAGCGACATCGGCGACGACCTGGGTTTTGTGCGTGTGAATAAGGAAACCCTGCAAAGCGAAATTCATCCCGAAATTTTTGCTCTGGGCGATGCCACGAATGTGCCTGCTTCAAAGGCGGGCAGCGTCACGCATTTTGAATCTGAGACGGTGAGCGACAATATCATCCGGTTTGCAAAGAACGAGGAGCTTCTCAAAGACTTCGACGGGCATTCAAACTGTTTCATCGAAACCGGCGGTGCGAAGGCCACGCTGATCGATTTCAGTTACGATATCGAACCGCTGCCAGGAAAGTTCCCTTATTCAGGTGTCGGGCCTCTGAAACTGTTAAAAGAGACGCGCATGAACCACTGGGGTAAGCTGGCGTTCAGGCTGATTTACTGGTACATTCTGCTGCCGGCGCGCTGGCTGCCGATTGGACGCCATTGTACAATGAAAGGAAAATATAGACCAAATTAAATAAAGGCCGTGCAGCAGGGAGCCGGCGGAAAGCGGGCTGCGGCGAAGCCGCAGAACCGGTTTTCGCCTTTCTCCCGAGCGCAGCGAGGGGAGATATGGCAACAAAGACACTTGGTAACAAAACCTTCGAAGTAGATGAACAAGGCTACCTCAAGAACACCGCAGACTGGAGCGAAGAGCTCGCAAAGCTTTTGGCTGCAGATGTGGGCATCGCCAACATGGAAGAGGGCCACTGGAAAGTGGTGAAGTATATGCGCGAGCGCTACCTCAAGAACGGAGATTCCCCTTCGATTCGCACGCTGGGCAAAGATTCCGGGGTCACAACCAAAGACCTGTATGCACTGTTCCCGAAAGGGCCGGCAAAACTTGCGGCCTATGTTGCGGGTATCCCAAAACCGAGGGGTTGCATTTAGACTAATTTGCGTGAAATCTGCGCGGGGCAGCCGCGCAGATTGCACGCACTCAAAAGAGGAAAATATGGAAAACACTATCAAGAAAGTCTCAATTATCATCTCTAAAGGTTCGCTCGAGGGTATCTACCCCGGGCTCATTATGGCGAACGGTGCGCGCATGGAAGGCATCGATGCAAACCTGTTCTTCACCTTTTTCGGCCTCGATGCGATACATAAGAATAAGCAGAAGCATATCAAGGTGGCGACAGTGGGCAATCCCGGTCTGCATATTCCGACTTGGTTGGGCGGTATTCCCGGCATGTCGGCGTTCGTGACGTCGCGCATGAAAAAATCGATCGAATCGCTCGATATTCCGCCGGTGGGTGAATTTCTGGAATTGATACACGATTCGGGTGCGGGACTCTATGCCTGCAAAGCGACTGTGGATATGTTTAAGATGACCAAGGCTGATTTTGTGTCACCGGTCGATGAAATCATCACCGTGGGCGAATTCTACGAAAAAGCCCAAGGCGGGAAATCATTTTCACCTGATCGGTGAAAATGTTGTGCCTGGAGTATTTCGGGGCTTCGCCCCGAAATACTCCAGGCTATACTTTCATTTACGAGAAGTGAGATTTTCTGGTTTAGCAAACCATGTTCGAACGGAACGACATCGCCTTTGCTTCAGGTAACAAAGACGAACTCTGCCGCGGCTGGCTCTACCTGCCGCAAGCCCCCAAAGGGAAATTGCCCGCCGTGGTTATGGCGCATGGCTTCGGGGCCGTCAAAGAACTGCGCCTCGATGCCTATGCCGAAAAGTTTGTTGCGGCGGGTTTTGCCGTGCTGGTTTTTGACTACCGGCACTTCGGCCAGAGCGAGGGTGAACCGCGCCAGCTGATCGATATCGGCCAGCAGCTCGAAGACTGGCGCGCAGCACTTTTATACATCCGCCACCATTCAGCCGTGGATGCCAACCGCATCGCATTATGGGGCACGTCGTTTGCCGGCGGCCACGTGGTCGAAATTGCCGCCACCGACCAGAAGGTGCGCTGCGTGATTTCGCAGGTGCCGCATCTCGACGGTTTTGCCTCGGCCTCTATGGCCGGTGGCACGCAGGCTGCCCGCCTCGCGATGGAAGCCGCACGCGATGCGGCGAGTGGTCTCATCGGCCTTGAGCCGCACTACGTGAAGGTCGCAGGTTCGGCCGGCGAGCTCGCGGCGATGACCTCAGACAATGTCGCAACGATCTGGCCGCGCATGATTCCGCAGGGGTTTTCATTCGATAACCGTGTTGCGGCACGCATCTTTTTGCACCTGCCGCTCTATTCGCCCGAGCGTTGTGCCGACAAGATGACCATGCCGTGGCTGATCCAGGTGGCAACCAAAGACCAGACTACGCCCGTGGGCCCTGCCGAACGCGCCGCAGCGCGCGCGCCCAAAGCAACACTCATTCAATATGACGCCGACCATTTCGACGTCTATCTGCCGCCGCTCTTCGACACTGTTGTTGCGGCACAGGTCGAATTTCTGCGCACGCATCTATAGAAACATGCGACCCTTGTTGAAGCTGCTGTCAGGCGGATTTATCCTGTGCTGTGCGTTTTTTCCGCTGCGCGCGGCAGAAACCGATGATACTGCGGTATTGCTTGCGAAGGTGAGCAAGGCTTCGACCGCTAAATCTAAGCTTAATCCAGAAGAAATCAGGCAGCTGATAATTCTGCACAGCGAGTTTAATAGCGTGCGCGCAGTGACTCATGAGCAGCGTCTCGGCATTGTGCGCGCGCTGACAATGCAGTTTGTTTTTGTGCCCCGTGAATGCGTCAGCACCTTCAACGGCTTGCTCGCCAGTGAAACCAGTATTCCCGCGCAGCAGTTCATGCACCGCTTTATTGCTGCCTGCTATGAAAACCTGCAATCCCCCGACCGCGAAAAAGCGGCGCAACACCTGCTGGGCTTTGTCGAGCTGCGCTACGGTAAAGACAATGAACGCTATGCCTATTTTCTGCAGCTGAAAGCAAAGGGCACCCTGACCTCGGCTGCCTATATGGATTTGTTTCGCTTCGATGCGGCTTATGCGCAGAGCAAAATTCATCTCGCCTACTGGAACATGAAAGACGGTGACAGCCGGTTGCAATCTCTCGGCCAGAATGCCGAGAGCAAAAAGCAAATAGAAGCCATTTTGCAGGAAAGCTATGCGAGCGGGTTAAGCCATCTATCCACAATTTTGGGCAAAGAGCAGAGATCGCACCGTAAATTCATTGAGTTGCATGCAGCTCTATACCAGCGCCTTGCAGTAAACTATTATAAACTCGCGCGTCACGATGCCTGTTTGGAGAATATACGGCACTATATGGCGCTTTTGCCGATTTACGCGCAGGATATAACGGCGCTGAAAGTGTGGCTGGGCTGCGCCGATAAAACCATAGTTCTCAACTCTGAATCGACCGATTTTGCGCAAACATTTGCCACGCTGAGCGCTCAAAAGCAGATTCTCGAAAGCGTGCGCCAGCGCATTGCAGTAGAAAAAGACGAGAAGACGAAAAAGAAACTCGAAAAAATTCTGCGTGGCGACGCTGCGCTCGAAGAAAACGAACTCGATAGCTGGCAGTTACCGGGCTATTTATTCAGCGATCGGCCATAACTCTGCCGCGTGGCAGGCCGGGGTGAGACTGGCATTTTAGATTGACTTTGCCGATATGCAGTCGGCTGAGGAACCATGATCGATCATACAGGACTCAATGTCAGTAACCCGGAAAAAAGCCGGGCATTCTACGAAAAAGCACTGGCGGCGCTCGGCTACCAGATTCTTGCCGAAATCCCAAAAGAGCATACCGGTGGTCTCGTGGTGTTGGGATTCGGCATCGCACCCAAACCGGATTTTTGGGTCTCAGAGGGCAAACCCAACGAACCCCGCGTGCACATCGCATTTCGCGCTGCAAACCATGGCGAAGTCGATGCTTTTTACACTGCGGCGATCGCAGCGGGTGGCAGAGACAACGGCAAGCCCGGACCGCGACCGCACTACCATGCCAACTACTACGGGGCGTTCGTACTGGATCCCGACGGCCATAACATCGAAGCCGTCTGCCACGAGCCGCAAAAATAACTAAGCTGCATCAATAGACGCGGCAGAGATAGCCGCGCAGATATTCGCTTTCGGGAAACGCGAGCAATACCGGGTGGTCTTCGGCCTGCACCAATGGCCGCAGAATCTGCAGTTGTTTACCGGCATCGTGTGCGGCGTAGTGCAGCACCTGCCGCAGTTTATCGAACGTCATCGCACCCGAGCACGAAAAGGTTGCGAGGAGCGCACCCGGCGCCGCAAGGTGCAGCGCCTGCAGCTTCAGGTCTTTGTACGCTTTTTCGGCTGCAGCAGCTTTGCTGCGCGACGGGGCGAGCTTCGGCGGATCGAGCACGATCAGGTTAAATTTTTCCCCGGCAGCTTTCATTTTTCGCAGTTCTTCAAATACATCTGCCTGCACCAGATTCATTGGCGCATTTTGTTTGAGATCGGCCGCATTCAGTTCAAGGTTGCGTTTGAACAGCGCCAGCGCATCGGCCGAGCTGTCGATCGCGGTCACCGCCGTGGCGCCGGCTTTGGCGCATGCGAGACTGAAGCCGCCGCTGTAGCAGAATGCATCGAGCACGCGGCGACCTGCGGCGTGCTCTGCAACAAGCGCGCGGTTCGTGCGCTGGTCGAGATAGAAGCCGGTCTTCTGGCCGGCGCCAATGTGGGCCGCGTAGCGAATGCCGCCGCTCTGGATGATTATCTCGTCTGCGTTATTGATCCGACTGACCGGCTTCAGGCCTTCTCTGTTGCGAGCCTCGTTGTCAGAAGTGTCGAAAACCTGTTTGGGTTTCAGTAGCGCGTTGAGGCTTGTGAGAATATCTTCCCGGTAGTGCTCGGCAAAGGCACTATTGAGTTGCACCGACAGTATGCCGTCAAACTGGTCGACGATGAGCCCCGGCAGAAAATCACTTTCCGCAAACACGAGGCGGGCCGAATTGTTTTCGCCTGTGAAGAGGTGGCGGCGGAGCTCTATGGCAGCGGCCAGACGTTGGCGGATTGTCCCTGCCGAAAAAGCCGGCTCACCTGGTTGGGTCAGCATTCGCACCGCGAGTCGCGCGTGCGGCGTAAAAAAACCCAGGCCCAACAGCTCGCCGCGCGACGACAGTATATCTGCCAGTGTGGCAATTTCTGTTTGCGGGGCTTTGGCCAGCGCGCCGGAGAAAATCCACGGATGGCCGAAACGCACCGGTACCTCGCGGCCTTTTTGTAGGGTGAGATTCAGACCGGCAGGCATAGCGCGAAAGCTGTGCCGGTAGCCGGCAAAAGTCAAGCGATTCCGTGTCTCTGCCCTGCGCTTTTTTACTTTCCATACCGAGGCCGAAGCGCAACGGTGGTGTATGCAAATTCCCGTATCACAACTGTGGGATAACCTGATGCTGTTTCTGGTTGTCGGGGTGTTCATTGAGCTGGCGGTTTCAGCCATTTTTTCGGTGCGCATTATTGACGATCTGCTGAATACGACGCTTCTGCGCTCGGTCAAAAATGCACTGGTGCTGATTGCCTCGTTCGGCGTGTGCGCAAAAATCGACCAATTGCGCTTTCTTTTTGGTACCAAGATTGCCATTCCTGAGATGATCCATTTTATACTTTCGAGCCTGGTGCTCGCGCGCATGGCGAACCTGGTACACGATTTTATTAACTATTTGAAGACCCGCAGCAAGGCAATGTAGATAGCTATGGATTTCCATGGCTGCTATGGAAATCCGGGGCTTTAAGGAAAAACTTTGAAAAACCTCTCACTCCGTTACAAACTGATGGTGATTACCTCCGGGTTAATCATAGTTAGTCTTATTGTACTGTCAGTCATCTCCATACGCAATTTTACCACAGACAAGGCTGACTTTGTCAAATTGCAGACAAACGATACGGCGAAGCTAATCGGCGATAAACTCAAAACCGAAATCGCCGCCAAGATCGATGCAATCACTGTTTTTGATCGCGTGGCTGCCGGTGCTCCGGCGGCGGCGCAGCCGGCGCGCAAAAGAGGGCGCCGTACCGCGCGTAAGGCCGCTGCAGTGCCCACAGCGCCTGTGGAGCTCATGCCGGCCAGCTCGGGCGTGCTGCGGGTCAGCCGCTACGTCTACGAGGGTGGCAAGCCGCGCCGTGTCTACACACGCGATATGCAGGTGTTGCAGCAAAAGCTGGAACTCACAAACGACATTTTTGAACGCGACGAGGCAAAGCTCAGCGAACGCCTGCAATCAGTCTTTAAAGGCCAAAGCATTGTGCTCAGCCGTACGCAGGCTTTCAGCAAACCTGTCTGGTTCATCGCCTTTCCGATCATCGAAGGGCAGGTCGCCACGCGCGTCGTGATTGCGTATCTTTCGACAGAGGTGCTTGACTCGGCTTTCACGTCCCAGGTCTATACGTCCTTTTTTGTCGATACAGACCGTACGGTCATTGTTCACACCGACAAAAAAGAAACACTCGGTGGGCGTAGTGTAAAAGACCACCCCGGGGTCACATTCCTGCAGAATCAGGAGACGACCGCAGGATTCAGTATCTATACCAACAGTGCCACTCAAAAAGAATACTTCGGCGCGTATTCAAAACTACCGGTGGGTTCAACTGCGGTTGTTGTTGAATTGGAAAAAGATAAGGCGCTTGAGTCGGTCAATCGCCTGCGCACCACGGCGATTTTGATCGCCGGCATTATCATTCTCGCAGCGCTGTTGCTGGTCTATTTCTTTGCGAAAACCATTTCTGAGCCGATACGCGAACTCAAGCTCGCCGCCGATCGAATCAAGGGCGGCGATTACAGCACGCACCTGACGCCCCGCTCGGGTGATGAAGTCGGCGCGCTCACGCAGTCGTTCAATGAAATGGCCGTCGGTCTCGAAGAGCGCGAAAAGCTCAAGGGTGCGCTCGGCAAATTCGTGAACCCCGAAATCGCCGAAAAGGCGATGAAGGGCGAACTCAAACTGGGTGGCGAGCGCCGCACCGCGACGATCTTCTTTTCAGACATCCGCTCGTTCACCGCGATATCGGAAAAACTTGAACCTGAAGAGGTAGTGGAGTTTCTGAACGCGTACATGACCATCATGGTCAAAATCATCGGTGACTACAACGGCATCGTGGATAAATTCATCGGTGATGCAATTATGGCGGTCTGGGGCGTGCCGGAATCGAAGGGGAACGACGCGCTCAATGCCGTGAACGCAACCATCGAAATGCGCCGCGCATTGCTCGAATTCAACAAAGGCCGCGGGTCAGATAAAAAACCGATTATCAAGATTGGGTCGGGTCTCAACACGGGCCCAGTTCTCGCGGGGCAGATTGGCTCAGAAGACCGCCTGGACTATACCGTGATCGGCGATGCAGTGAACCTTGCTTCGCGCGTTGAAACGCTCAATAAGCCTTTTGGTACGGATATATTGATTTCTCAGGACACCTATAATATCGTGAAAGACGAGTTCGACTGCGAACCGATGCAGAAAATTAAAGTAAAGGGAAAATCCGAACCGCAACAGATCTATGCCGTGCTGCGCAAGAAAAACGATAAAACGGGCCCGAAGAACCTCGCCGAGCTGCGTAAATTGCTCGGTATCGATATGACGGGCAAGCCCAGCAAATCGGGCGACGACGAAGAAGTCAAATATGAAATTCTCGAGAAATGACGCGATATTCAGCGCGGCCATTCTTGTCGGCATAGCGGGCCTGTCAGCGCTGCTCTACAGGCACATGAACACCCGCAGCATGGGCAAGGGTGAGTCGATCGGAAAAGTGTATTACAAACGCGAAGTCGCCATGCGAAAGCTTTCTGACCGTATGGTGTGGGAAGACGTCGAGAGCGGCAGCCCGCTCTATACACACGATGCGGTAATGACTGGTAGCTATTCTGACGCAGAGCTCGTGCTCAATAACGGCCTTAAACTCAAACTCGAAGCGAACACACTCGTCGAGCTCGATCTCGAACAAGAAGGCCTGACGCTGCGCCTGTCGGGTGGCGGCATCAAGACAGCCGGCGCGCAAAATTCGCAAACAACTGTGACCACCCAGAATGGCCAGTCCATCAATGTGACTGAAGGTTCGGCGAGTATTCGCTCGCAGGGCAATCAGGTTGCCGTCGAAGTCAAAGAGGGGAAGGTTGAGGTTACCAGTAAAGAAGGCAAAAAAGAGACCGTCTCAAAAGACGAAGTCCTCGCCGCGGGCAAAAAATCCCGCGTTGCGCTGCAGCTAACTGCGCCCGCAGATGAAACACAATACTTAACGGCTACCGATGCTGCACGCGTGGCATTTGCGTGTGCGCCGGCGGCAGCTACAAAACAGATTGAAATTGCGCGCAGTGCGGATTTCACCTCGGCCCGTCGCCTCGCATTGACAAATGGCAATGTGACCGCCGCGGTGCAGCCGGGAGATTGGTTCGTGCGTTGCAATGGCAGCGAAGATGCATTGTCGGGCATAAGGCGCCTGCGCGTGGTGCAGGCTGGTAATTACCAGATTCTGCGCCCGGAAAAAAACGAAGTCAGTTTTTCCGACAAACCTGCTGTACGGCTCGAATTCCGCGCGCCGCGCAGCGTCACCTCAACGCGCGTAGAAGTTTTTGACAATGCGCAGTTTAGCGGCGCGCTCTATGCGCAAACCGTACAGCGCCGCTTCGTCGAACTCAAACTGCCCAAAGCGGGAAAATACTATTACCGCCTGACCCCGGCGAGCGATGCCGGCAGTGTTGAATCGCAGCTCTCACCTTTCAACGGCAGCGTCACCCTGACACGCAGCGAAGCTGCCGTGCCACTCGCCTTCGTCAGCCTTTCGACCCCGTCGTTTCCGCTGGCGCAGGTTGAAGCGGGCAAGGCCTTCATTGCCTATGAAGGCAGTGGCAAACTGAAGGCAGAAATACTCGATACACAGGGCCAGGTTGTGCAGGGTTCGGAAACACAGGGCGGCACGTTCATCGTGCCGACCGTACTCACCGGTGGCAAGTACCAGATTCGTCTTACATCCACCTCTGGTGAAAAAATCACGCAGCGGTTTGAAGTGCGCGATAAGGTGAAGGTCGATCTGCTCTCGCCCGAGAATGGCACGACAATCTACCTCACGCCCGGCGAGAAAACGACCTCGCTTTCGTTGTCATGGCGTGCCAACGGTGAGGTGCAGCTCTACCAGCTGGTGCTGGCAGAAGACGCCGCGATGAAGAGCGTCATCAAGAAAATCAACGTCGATACGACCGAGTTCCGGTTTACAGGTCTGTCACCGCGCCGTTACTATGTGCGCGTGCTCGCGCTCGAAAATAATATACCGCGTTCTGAGTCGGCGATTGTGTCGGTTGCGGTCGAAGAGAAATTGCAGCCTGTCGCGGAGTTGTTTCCTAAACCCGCGCAGACGGTCGATATCACGAAGACCGCGGGCATTCCGCTGAAATGGCAGCCGGTTGCGGGTGCGAATTCATACGAAGTCAGGATGTTCCAAAAGCGCAAAGGCAGTCTCGTACTGGTCGACGCGCGCACGACGAAGGGCACTGCGATCAACGTGGCGGATTTCAAAAAATTTAAAGAGGGTGATGTTGTGTGGGAAGTACGCGCGCAACAGACCGACAAAAGCGGGCGTGTGGTGCAGAAAAGTGAACCGACGCGCAGCCATATGAACCTGTCGTTTGGTCCAAACCTGCCGGCGCCGGAAATTGTGCCGACCGTGGATGATTAGCGGTGGATTTTCATATTGCGTAGAAGGTTAGATGTAAGATTTGTTTCGGTTCGAGTCCTTTTTTTAGAAAAAATGTCGATTCTTGTACGTACCGGATATTTCCTTTTTGATTCTCTGAAGTTTTGCATGAGTAGTTAATAAAACCCACAGCGGCTTTATGTTTTCGTTCGCCATATTTTTTATCCCAATACGATGCATTCTGATTTGACCGGGGGCAACCCGGCATCGGGGTGCGCAGTAAACTCTCCAGCAATTGCGGTAAATAATGCCGCAAGGCAAAATCCAGCATGCGGGAAATGGATTCGCCTGAATGAATCGCCCGCTGCCACACCAAGGAATAGACTACTTTGCTGACGTACCATGGCCGAATAACATAACCTGCGCCTTTCACATTATAGCGCCTTGCTGAAGCAGATTTTCCACATTTTCCACGCCATTTTTGCAGGTACAGTTTCATCAGGCGCTGGAATAGTTCCGATTCAGAGTAATGAATGCCATTCCGTCGCAAAATCCACAGTGCTGCTGTGGCCCTGCGGTAAGCAGATTTACGGAGCGACACTGAACTGTGGTGGTATTCGAAGGCGTTTATTTTTTGCATCCTATAATTTAAATACCAAGAAACCCTCTTATTTTCTCAAGTCTCCGGGGAAATATAGTGAACAAAGATTCACTTTTCGGCATATCTCTGCCTAAGAATTCCACCCCATGGAATGGTTGAGCAAACACGCAGAACTATTGGGCATTTTGTTTATGCCCGTGACTTACGGTTTTATTGGTTGGCTCACCAACATTGTCGCCCTCAAGATGATGTTCTACCCGATGAAATTCATTGGTTTGTGGGAACCCTATATTGGATGGCAGGGCATCGTGCCGCGCAAGGCGACTGGCCTTGCGCTCAAGGTTGTGAATATTCTCAGCGAAAAGCTGATCAAGATCGAAGACTTTTTCGATAAGATCCCGGCGGATAAGCTCGCTGAATCTTACAAACCGCTGCTTAAAGAAAACATCCCCGGCATGCTGCACCGTGTGCTCGAAGCGGTGCCCGCTGAACAGAAGGCACGCATCGCTGAAAATGAAACGCAGATCGTGGCCCGCGCGATTGCAGAGTCGGAGCAGCGTCTCGTGGAAATTACCGGGCACCTCAAAGAAGATGCTTCCAAGGTTTTCAACTTCAAAAACATGGTACTCCGCAATCTCACCGGTGACCGCACGCACCTGCTCGTCGACCTATTCCAGGAAATCGGCAGGAAAGAATTCAAATTTATCGGGGCATCGGGTTGGTATTTCGGTATTCTGTTCGGTCTGGCGCAGATGCTGATCTGGTGGCTTTATCCCGGCGCGTGGACTCTGCCGGTACAGGGTATCATCGTCGGTTACGTCACAAACTGGATGGCACTTATTATGATCTTTCGTCCCATGGTTGAGAAACGCTACCTGTTCTTCAAGTACCAGGGACTCTTTCACCGCAGGCAGGTCGAGGTGTCCGATAAATTTTCTTCGATGTTTGCCGATCATGTGCTCAACGGCAAAAACATTCTCGACGAGGTGCTGTATCGCCGCATCGGCCGCACGGTTGTTGAGACAATTAACGACGACATCATCCAGGAAATGAACCGTGCCGGCGCCGACAGCGCTGCGGTCGATGCCTTTGAAAAGGCGAGCGACGAGAGCCGCAAGCAACTCGCCGGTGAGTTTGCCGCGCGCCTGTCGCAGGCTTCAGAGGTCATGGAGAAGCTCATCAATCGTTCGATGAACGTCAAGGCGACGATCTATAACCGCATGAAGGATTTACCCGGTGCTGATTTTGAAACGCTGCTGCGTTCGGCGTTCCAGGAAGACGAGTGGATTCTCATTATTCTTGGTGCAGTGCTTGGTGCCATGGTTGGCCTTGGGCAAATGTTCTACATGATCGCGTTTTCGGGCAGCTGACCGCGAACCGCTTTACAACCTATGGCAGAGGGGGTATTCCCTCCCATGGTTGCTCTTGACCAGCTTAAGTTATTTTTGCGGGTTCTGAGTGCGCTGTTCATATTCGCATTTTATGTGAACTGCCAGTACGATTATTTTCGCAGCGCAATAGATAAAGAGAAGGACACCGAGGCGCCAGTCATTCAGTCGAGCGACCCGGCGGGCACCGCGACAATCCGCGTGCTCAGCTCTGTAAAGATTACCTTTTCAGAGCCTGTCACCGGCGCTGCCACTCTGAGCAACTATTCGCTAAGCGGCGATGGCGCGGGAACGCTCGCCCTGACGGGAATTGTTGCGGATAGTGACAACCAGGTCACCCTGCAGTTTTCCGGAACGCTGGTCGATGGTAATATTATTGTCAAAATCAATGGTGTTACCGATAAAGTGAACAATCCGCTGCGCGATACGGATCTCAGCTTTACATCAGACGCTACACCCAAGTGGCGCTACATCGGCCGTGGTCTTTCGCGGCGAACTATTGCCAACAACTACGGGCCAGGCATAGCCGCAGACTCACAAAATATTTATGTGGCGATTACGGAAACCGCCTGCTATACTGGCAGCGGTGGTGTGACCGATGTGTCGGTGATGAAATATAATTTGTCATCTGGCACCTGGTCGGTGGTTGGCGATTATTGTCTTGGCGGCGCGAGCCTCACGACAAATTCGAATTTCCCCTCATTGCTGTTGCATAACGGTAAACTTTTTGAAACGCATGTAGACGGCGCAACTTTCGACGGTACAAATACTTTTGCGCGCGTTCGCCTATTTGACGGCACGCAATGGAATATTTTTGGTTCACCCCTGCCGGCGCAGGTGGGTGCAAATTCGCGTTTTCCGGTTCTCGCGGCAGATGGCGACAACATCTATTTATCGGTTCGCGATTTAGCTAATGGAGGTAAGGCTTCCGTATACCGGAACAGCATTTCTACTCCAGGCGCGTGGACACTTATGGGCACAAATGGCTTATCTGCCGCCAACGTCTTTCGCCAAGCTCCCATGACGATTTTTAACAATGAGCTCTATATTGGTTTCCGTGATGGGGGCAGCGTCTCGCCGACGAGCAAACCTTCGGTGCTGAAATGGGACGGTTCAAGCAGCTGGACAAGCACCGGCCTTGCAGATGCGGTCGCATCAGATTATGTAAATTTCCAGAAGACCGCTACAGAACTTTGGGCAATATACCAGTCCGGAACGACCGGGGTGTCTGCGATGAAATATTCCGCCGGTACTTGGTCTGTCGGCGCGTCAACTATGACTGCCGAGGGCACTCCCAATTATCTTTCCAGCGTTATGATCGGCGGTTATCCCAATGTTGCGTATCAGGTGAATTCGAGCAATACTTGTTTGCTCAAGCGTTATGACGGAACCAGTTGGTCACAGCTCGGGGGTACCCTCACGTGTGGAAATCCTTCGATCACTCTGATCGGTTCGGTCATCTATGCCGCATTCCGAGACAAAGATCCGGCTTATTCTGATCTCTTATCTGGGGCATACTTTCAGTAATCTCGTCCTATAAATGCAGATTTTTCAAGTACTCCCTGCTCACATAATAAAGCGTAACCCGAGCATCGGTCAGGATGCTGTGCCTTACTCCCGTCTTAAATGGCACCCGGGGATTATCAGGTGAGTCGTTTTTTTCTTCCGGCGCTGTTTGGCTGTTTCTTCGCCACTCAACTGCAGGCCAATGTACTTCGTGACAAGGCTTCGGCTTCAGCCGGAATCGGGGCTGGTCTTCTCAAGCCATTCGGTTATTTTGGCAGCGAGTTTAGCCAGGGGATCTCGGTCGACATCAATGGGCGTTTGCCGGCGGCGCGCTTTGTCGATTGGAAGATTTTACCGGCCACGTCGCTTTTGCTTGGGGCAAGTTTCCAGTTCATGAATATGAACCTCACCAGCAAGACTTCAAGCACCATGACGAATCTGGCGCTGGGTGTGGGGCCGGGAATCGTGTACTATTTTCACCCCTGGTTTCAGCCGATGGCATTTTTCGATGCAGGCGTATTTTACAATCGACTCTCGCTGGCCTCACGCAATGAGGCGCTTAATGCCGTGAATCCTTTTTTTCGCCTGAAAGCCGGCTTTTTCGCCGAGATCAATCCTTCTGTTTTCCTGGAAGCTTCGCTCGCAATGCCATTCTATTATCTGGGCCCGGATAACCTCTATGGCATTGAAGCCGCCGTTGCGGTTAATTATCAGGTGGTGCCGACAGAAATTGCCGAATCGCCAGCCGACAAGATTTATATGGAGGGCAAACAACTGTACGAATATAAGTCTTATGAAGCTGCGGATGCAAAATTTGCTGAGGCGCTGGCGATCGACGCGAAGCATGAACGTTCCCTCAAATTCCGCAGCCGTATTAAGGCGCAGTTAATGGCGCAAAAGGCGCGATCACTGAAAATGCAGGGCGATATTTGGGCAGCTCTGCCCCTGATGATCCAGGCATCCAGCGAGCTACCCGAGCTGGCGGATGAACTGCGCGAATTGCGTCTGATGCTGGCTGCTTATGCGGCGAAACTTGCCAAAGATGGCGTGGTTGCTTACGATGAAAAACGCTATGCCGATTGCGAAGCTGCAATGGAAAAGGTGTTGCTTGTAAACCCAGACGACGAAACCGCTAAGATTTACCTACCGCGTGCACGCAGCCGCAGAAAAGCGATGGAAAGACTTCAATAGTTATTTGCTCCTGCATCAGTCGGCATGGCCTGTTCAGGGAGCCGCTAATCGCAATCGATCAGAACAAACGTCACATCGTCGTCAAAATACGCCGGATTATGTGTCCGCAATTCTTTCATGATCATGTCAGCCGTCGCTTCTGTCTGTAAGGCGAGCGTCTGTGATATAATTTCTTTGAGTTTGCCGATGCCAAATTCCGTGCCTGCACGAGAGCGGCTCTCGAGCACACCGTCGGTCACCTGCAAGAGTCTGAGCCCGGGTTTAAGCTGGTCTGTGCCCTCGATGTGCTGTATTTCCGGAAACACACCCAGAAAACCGCCTTTCGTTTTGCGGTCGCCGATGTCTTTGCTGAGTCTGTCGATCAGGAAAAGGGGTGGGTGGCCTGCGTTAGCGTGGCGGATTTCCCGCGTCCTAAAATCCACAAAATAATAACTGGCTGTTACAAAGTGATTATCGACTTTTTCGCACAAAACCTGGTTGAGCGCCGTCAGCATCTTGCCCGGGTGTGCCGCGAGCTCGCGGTTGAGTGAGAAGGCCATTTTCACCATACTCGCAATCAGCGCCGCGGGGATACCGTGACCCGAAACGTCGGCAATCAGAACGCCGAAGCCGTCGGCATGTTCGACGAAGTCATAGAAATCGCCGCCCACTTCTGCCATCGGATGGTAGCGCGCGGCGATTTTGATGCCGTCGAATTGCGGGTATTTGACCGGCAGCAGCGCCTGCTGAATTTTTTGTGCCACCGAGAGCTCGCGTTGCAGACTCTCGAGCATGTCTTTTTCGCGCACCGATTCTTTGAGAGAGATCGCAGTTTTGACCCGCGCAAGCAGGACTTCAGATTCGAAAGGTTTCGTGATGTAGTCGTTGGCACCCGCTGCGAAACCCATGACCACGTCCTCGTTACGGTTTTTTGCGGTCAGCATCAGAATCGGCACTTCAAAGGAACTGAACTTATTGCGCAGAATGCGGCTGACTTCGTAGCCTGACATCCCCGGCATCATGACATCGAGCAGAATCGCATCGGGAGGGCTTTCGTGCTCCATGTAATCGATCGCCTGCTGGCCGCTCTCTGCCACGTTCACGTCATAACCAAATAGCGAAAGCTGGTTCAGCAATACCTGCAGGTTAACGGGCTCGTCATCGACCACGAGAATATTGTATCGACGGTTGCGCGCCGGTGCTTCCGCGCTTTTAGGCGTAGGCACCTGAATGGGTTGGCTGGTTCGGGTTATGTCCGTTTCTGGCCGCTTGTACTCGGTTGCACTGGGGGCAGAATTCACCATGGAACGCTGGCTTGTTGCCGCGGGCAGCACAAAGCTGAATTCGCTGCCACGGCCTGGCTGCGATTCAACTTCAATTTTACTGCCATGCAATTGCACGAGCTGCCGGCAAACGGTGAGGCCGAGGCCAAGCCCGCCATAACGGCGTGTATTGGCGCCTTCGAGCTGCTCGAACGAATTAAAGATGCGGGACTGGTTTTCCGCGGCAATACCAATGCCTGTATCTTTGACGATAATGCGTATGCCCTGCGGAGTGATTGCGGCTTTGAGGGTTACGGAGCCGGTGTCGGTGAACTTGATCGCATTGCCGAGCAAGTTGAACAGAATCTGCGCCAGGCGGTCTTTGTCGGCGAGAACTGCGGGAAGATCTGCGGGGATCTCAGAAAGCAGCAGCAGCTTCTTCAGATTAGAAGCAGGCCGCATCACCGCCAAAACTTCATCGGCGAGGTCACGCAAAACTACTGGCGCAGCTTCGATGTGGATCTTTTTGTTCTGAACCTCGGTCATATCCAGAATGCCATCGACGAGCGATGCGAGCCGCTGGCCGCTGTGCTTGATTGTTTCTATGTTTTTACGCAGCGTGTCGGCAACCGGGCCTGCTGCACCGTCCAATAGCGTACCGGCTAGGCCAATGATGCCGTTGAGCGGGGTTTTGAGTTCATGCGATGTGACTGCCAGAAAGTCGTCTTTCATTTTATCGAGTCGTGTCAGTTCTTCATTTTTCTGGCGCAGCTCGGCAAAACTGCGGTCGAGCGTATCGGCCATGCGGTTGAACGAAGTCGCCAGAATGCCGAGTTCGTCGTCGCTTTTGACCGTAACGGTGTGCCTTTTGTCGGGGTGTTCAAGGCTGTTCACGCCTTCGAGCAAGTCTTGCAATGGTCGGGTAATGCGTCGTGAGAGGAAAAATCCGGCGATCAGCATGATGGCAATGACAGTCGCCACTGAGCCATAAAGCAAGCGGCGCAGGCCGTAAATAGGTGCCGTGACCTCTTGCAGGCTATAGACCAGTTCGACCGTGAGTACCGCGGGTTTACCCGCGGGGCCGGTCTGTGCCTCAAAGCGCATGCACCGGTTTTCTCCCATGCCTCCGGGAGTACAATTCAGCTTTGCAAAGGCAGTAGAATCCCAACCTGGATTTCCAGGCGCAAAAAATTCGGGCAATACGTTGCGCGCTCTGTCAAAACCGGCGATGATTGCACGGTTGCGCTTTGCATCTTTGGAACTGAGATAGGCGACCGCGCGCAGCAGGCCGTCGCTTTCGAGATTCTTATAGATGGCGCTGAGTTCGCGCGCATCGACCCGTGCGGCAGTAATGTCGCCTGCATCCATTAGCAAAATATTGAAAATATTTTTGGCAAACAGCCGCGCCTGAAAATCTCCGCGCGCTCCTGCCGCCGCGATTCGCTCTTTTTCCTGCGTATTCACGATATAAACCGACACCGGCAGAATGCCAACGAGTATCAGCAGAGCCAGCGTCAGCGAAAGTTTATAGCGGAGTTTCATGGAAAAGAATCGCCCATACCCATATTGGTGATTGTTTAGTCGCTACAAGCAGAATCAATAGGCCATGGTCTCTGCCGTGCCTATTCATAAGCGCAGGTGGATTTATCTTGTCATTCAGTGCCGCTGTAATACCCGGGAAAATCCTCATGGCAGAACGGCGCGCAGCGAAAAAGAAGCGAATTCCAGGCGAAGAGCCCCTGCAGCAGCGGGCAGTGGCGCTGGCGGCGCGCAAAATGCGCAGCGCCTCAGACCTGCGCAAGAAGCTGATCGGCGAAGGTTATAGCGCCAACGCAGTGGATGCAGCGATTACCCGCCTAAAAGAAGTGTACCTGCTCGACGACGCCCGCATGGCGCAGGCTGTCGGCAGGCAATACAAAGACCGGGGTAATCGGTTTATCACGCAGAAGCTCAGAGAGAAAGGTATATCAGCCGATGAAGAAGCATCTGCGCTCACAGAGCTGCCGGATGAACTCGAACGCGCCTTGGTTGCAGGTGAAAAAAAACTTCGCAGCCTTGGGTCTCTCGAACCGCGCGTGCAGGCCCAAAAGCTGTACCAGCATCTGGCTTTGCGTGGGTTTGGTGGTTCGGTAGTGCAGAAGGCGGCGCGCCAGCTAACTGCCGGCGCGGTTGAAGAGGACTAACAAAAAACCAATTCGACTTTCCACGCCGTAATGCCGTAATCACTTGGTCTAATGCCGACCTCACAGAAGATTGCCTTTCTCGGTACCGGGGCAATCGGGGCTTCTCTTGTCAGGGCGCTCTATCTTAACCAGGTGCCGTTCACGATTTTGGTGCGCGACAAGAAGCGCAAGGCAGATCTGCTCGCTCAGGGTATTAAATACCGCCTCAGGAATCTGACCGAAGTTAAACTCGGTGGCGAGTATGCAGTGCGCACCATTGCCGAAGCGGAAAAGTACGACTATGTGTTTCTCGGCATGAAAACTCCGCACCTGAAGACCGCTGGCAAAACCGCAAAAAAGCTGCTCGAAAAAGACGGTAGAGTCATGTTCTGTTGCAAAACGGACTTTGAAGGCTATATCACTGGTCTGAAAGAAGAACAGATTGTTTCGGGCATTGTCGGTTACAACACGCAGGTCTGCCCGATGGCAGCTATTTTCAGTCAAACCCCGGCCACCTGATTCTCGGAGCTTCTGAAAGAATGCCGGCACTCTTAAACCGCGCTTGAACCTCATCAGCCGGTTTTGCTGACGAATAACTCGCAGGGTTTTCGCTGGAACAAATTGGCGATCAATTCCGTAATCAATGGGCTCGGTGCAGTAACCGGGCTTGCGCTCGGGCTGCTTTTTTTCGCGCTCTGATGGCAGGAGGGCTGCGATACGCTTGATTCAGGAAACGCGGCAGCAGTGATGAAGGGCCTGCGCATTCTTGAAGGCATCGTACCCGGAACGATTTCAGTCTATCGCCTCGCCGCGATGCCCACCATTCTGCAGCACACGATCATCTATGTCCTGGGACGCAAATACGCGAAGATCCGCACGTCGATGCTGCAGGACATTGATAAAGGCGTTAAGACGGAAGCGACGAAATTCACGGTGCGATTGTCGCGGCTGCAAAAGAAGCGAAAAAAGTCGAGGAGATTTTGACGCAAGCCATTGTAGAACGCGTGCGCACCGGCTTTGAAACAGGAAAGGCCCAGCCTCTCTCTCTCTCTCTCACCTGCGGCACTCGCTGAGCTCCTAAAAGCCTGATTCAGCGCTGCGCGCCGGCAGATGTTCCCCAGTCCGATTTTTGCGGGCCGTTGGGCTTTGCTGCTTTTGTGGGCTTTACCGGGGGGCCCGGGCGTACGATAATCTGTGACTTGGGTTTATGGCTTTTGTCCGATCCCTTCCCTTCGGCGGCATGCACCGCACCTGTGAGAAGCAATGCCGAAACCAGCAATACTCTGATAGAATAATCCATTTGCTCTCCATTTACAATTTCGGGCGATTGAGACACTCTCTCAACCGGAAAAGTGCTGACTGCTGTTCTCTGCCGGCAAACATAACCCATGAAGGTACTCATCGTCGGTGGCAGCGGGGTGGCAGGGCAGTGCGCAATTCGCGCGATTCAAAAACATGACCCCGCAGCACAGATCTGGGCGACCAGCTCGAAAGAGGGTGACGTGGCCGGTGCGACAGAAACCATCCGCCAAGTCGATCTGAATCAACCTCAGGCAATTCAACAGCTGAAAAATTTCGGCGAGAAGTTGGATTTTCTCTTTTATACGCCGGCGTTCGGTTCTGTCGGGTCACCCGTTTCTGCTGCGACACGCGACGAGGTGCGGCAGGCGAATGCCTTCTGCTTCGACCCAATGGTCGCACTGACGCAGAGGTCAAACCGCGCAATGAGCGTTGCGTACACCGCATACTATTTCAAACCACATTCGGTGCTGGCGTTCTATGGGGCGCTCGCGTACGTCAAATATGCGACGGAAAAGCTCGCTGTCGAAAATCCGCAGCAGTACAATGCCTGCGCATCGGTTCATTCGTCAGCAAGGCCACACGGGGCATCGGCCTGCTGTTGCAGCGCATGTCGAAAACCGCGCCGCATCTGAAACCGCTGATGGATGAGTACGCGAAGTCGGGCATGAAATTTTCGGATTTCTTTTTTGACTACATCGCAAAGCAAGAAAAGCTCAATATCGCCGGTGACAGGCCATACCACATGACAACGGAAGAGGATATCGTTGCGGCGCACATTCGGCTGCTTAAGGGCGAAGCAGCGCCGATCATCAATGTGCTTGGCTCAGAAATCTGGTCAGATACAGCATTGCCGCAACTCCCCGCTGAAATGGCGCGCGCTGCAGAACTTCTGGCCTAACACTTTCGTGGAATCGTTGTTGCGCCACGCGCTGCTCGAGCGCCTGCAAACCTATCCGCATTTTTTTGTGGAAGAAAAAGCAGCCGTACCGCGCTTTCTCAGGCTGCTGCAGAGCGCCGATGCATACCAGCGGCTGCACTTACCCGGCCATATCACCGGCTCAGCCTGGATCGTCGACCCAGGCCGCACACAGACCCTGCTCGTGCACCACGCGAAGCTCAATATCTGGGTACAGCCCGGCGGCCATGCCGACGGCGATGAAGATATTTTATCGGTGGCGCTGCGCGAAGCGCGCGAAGAAACAGGACTCAATGCACTTTCTGTCGTGCCGGATTTTTTCGACATCGACATCCACACAATACCGGCGCGCCCCGATATCGGGCAGCATGATCACTATGATGTGCGCTTCCTGTTTGAGGCCGACCCCGCCCAGCGCATCGTCGTGAGCGAAGAATCGCACGACGCCAAATGGATCGCGTTGGGTAAGCTCGAAGACTGTACGCGTGAACACTCGGTGCTGCGCATGCGCGATAAGCTGCAGCGCCTTGCCCTGCGCTGATCGGTTTGGCTGTCACTTCATTGACCGGGTAAGAAAATTAATCGCATGTACGGAGCCCTGCGGGGAAGGTGGCTTATGGCCCATAAGAAGATACCGACGAAGAAAACCGCCGCAATCAAGAATTCATATGATGCGATCATTATCGGTGCGGGTTGCGGTGGCACCACTTCAGCGGCGCTCCTCGCGAAAAACGGTTACGAAGTACTGTTGCTTGAACAGAGCTCGCTCGTCGGCGGCTGTTGTTCGACCGCGACGATTAAGGGATACAAGTTCGACCTCGGCGCTTCCATCATTGAAGACGCCGATGTGATCGATCAGGTGTTTGCGCGCCTCGGCACCTCGCTCGCAAAAGAAGTGAAGCTCGTGCAGTGCGAGCCGGTCTATGACTGCATCCTCTCCGATGGCACGCGCCTCAAGATACCGACCGATATCGACGCGACTGTGGCGGCGATCAGCCAGGTTTCACCGGCGGATGGCAAACGCTTCCGCAAGTACGTACGCAAATTCCGCGATTTCACCGAGACGGCACTCAAGGGCTTTTTCGTGATGCCCGCGCGCGGCCTGATTGACATGGCGAAGATCTTCATCCGCACGCCGGGGCTTCTGAAATTCGGCAGCCTGTTCGTTGGGAGCTATGAGGGCGCGCTGAGAAAATTTTTCAAAGACCGCCGCGTGCTCGAGAGCATGTCGTTCCAGAGTTTTTATGTGGGATTACCTCCTGAATTTGCCCCGGCGTATTTTGCGATGCTGCCCTATTCAGAGCACCGCGGCGTGCACTATACCAAGGGTGGCATGGGCCAGATTCCCGAAGCACTGTTGCGCATTGGAAAATCGTATGGCCTCGAGTTCAGGCAAAACGCGCGCGTGAAAAAGATATTGCTCGAGAAGCGCAGTGTTAAAGGCGTCGAGCTCGCCGACGGTAGCCGCATTACGGCGCCGGTGGTTATTTCGGGAATCAACGCCAAGCAGATGTACAAGGAGCTCATCGGCCATGAGAATCTGCCGTGGCTCGTGCGTAAGGGGCTCGACAGTTACCAATATTCGATGGCGACGCCGATGATCTATCTCGGCATCGACTACAAGCCACCGCTCAACGCGCACCACACGCTCGTGACGGTGCCCACCGAAGACATGAACCGCTACTGGGATGAAGACTATCTTCAAGGCAATTATCCCGATAAGCAGTTTGGCATCATCAGCTGGACGACCAAATCAGATCCGGCCCTTGCGCCCAAGGGCCACCACATCATCATTCTCACTTTGGCGCCCGGGCCCTATCGGCTCAAAGATAAGAATTGGGATGAGCTCAAGAAAGACCTCTTAAAGAAGATTATTAACTACTATTCCGAAAAATACCTGCCCGGCCTCAAAGACCATGTCAAGGTCGCCGAGTTTGCTACGCCGTTCGATTTCGAGCGCCGCCTGCTGTCGCCTGAAGGCGCGATCTATGCGCTGAGGCAAGACTTTGCCAATGCGAGCATGTTCCGCCCTTCGGCAAAATCGAAGAGCATCCAGGGCCTCTATCTCGTCGGTGCTTCGACGCATCCGGGTGGTGGTGTGCCGACGACAATTTGTTCGGGCATGATCGGCGCCGATCTCGTGATGAAATACCAACCATCGAAACGGGGGTCAAAATGAATTACTGGCCATATTATATAGTGGGATTGATCGCTCTGCTGGTGCTGTTGCCGCTGCGCCGGCGCCATACGCGCCGGCATGTGTGGAACCTTCTGAGGCAGACGGTTTATCTCATACCGAGATATTTTGTTTAGTGGAATCTTGCCAAGGAGGTGGAAAAACCAATTCTCCTTCACCGCCTGAATTGCGCTCCGATTTTGCCCCATGAAAATCGCAAATCCCAATATGCAAGAGCTGTCGGCCAAAGCCCCGGCCGACCTCGGCAAAGTAAAATACAAGCAGTATGGCAAATACCTCGGTGACTTCGTCGCCGGCGAAACCTATGAGCACCCACGCGGCATGACTGTCACCGCCGGCATGATTCAGGATTTTTCAACAACCTTTCTCGAAGCAAATCCTCTTTATTTGAACCTCGAATACGCAAAGGCGCTCGGCCACCCCGCCATTCCTGCGAGCCCAATGCTTGTCTTCAACCTGTTGCTCTCGCTCGGTGTGCAGAACGATTCTGAAAAAGCCTATGCGAACCTCGGTTACTACAACGTCAAGTTCCTGAAGAATGTGTACCCCGGCGATACGATCACTTCTTTTACCAAGATCCTCGACAAAAAAGAACGCGGCGAAGGTAAGCCTGGTATCGTCACCATCAACACGATTGGCAACAACCAACGCGGCGAGCGTGTCGCGCAGTACATGCGCAAGATCATGGTGCCCCCTGCACCGGCGGGCTACCAACCGCCTAAGTTCATCCCTTCAAAGGTGGATGTTCCCCCATACGGCGAATCGGTCGAAATTGAGATTCCTGACTTTGACGCCGACAAGTGGCCATCGACAGTCACTCGCCCCGACACTTATTACGATGACTTCAACGTGGGCGACATCATTGTTTCACCCAACGGCCGTACGATCACCGACGAGCACTTTGCCTGGACGTACCGCGTGGGCAACACTCACCCGCTGCACTTCGACCGCCTCTACTCACAGGGCATGTCGGGTGCAATGAGCGGCGATCCGATTACTTACGGTGGTCTGGTATTCGCATGGCTCATGGGTCTTGCGGGCCGCGATGTGTCTGAGAATGCGCTGGCAGACTTGGGTTACACCGAAGGCTACCACACGCAGCCATCAAAATCGGGTGAAACTGTTTATTGTATTCACCGCGTACTGGCGAAAGAACCGGTAGATGGTAAACTCAAGGCCGGTGCAGTGCAGCTGCAGGTGATTGGCCTGCGCGACATCAAGCCGAAGCCAGCGATTGAAAAATACGGCGCCGATCTCTTTATCAAAGAGAACGACAAAAAGGATCTCGGTAAGGAAAAAATTCCTGAGAAGATCTTTGAAATCGAGCGCCGCCTGTTGATCCGTTCGCGCGGCTAAATAAAACGCCAGGGCGTTACGCCCTGGCAAATTTCAGGCGGTGGTCATAATGAGCCGCGTATCTTCTAATCCAGCAGTTCGATGTTCCGTAGCCTCCGTATAACCGGGCATGAAAACCAGTTTGAGCAGGCTCTGCGGCGCGGGGTAGCGAACAATCGCCAGTTCATCCCACGCGCCGAATGTCTGCGGGAAATTCGCATTGCGCACGGGCTGCCCAAGATCACCGGCAACCATCGCCTCGCCGCCGAGCAGTGCAACACTGCGCAGCGCAACACGACCATATTTCATGTAAGCTTCTTTTCCCGAAATTCCCTTACCAGCGAATGCAGAAGTCGCCGCATACTTTGCCGTTTTGCGATACCTGAGTAAGTTGATCATCCAGACATGGCCGGTGTGTTGAGAATTCAGCAGGCGATTAATTTGGTCATCCGTCGGATTTACCGCGGCATCGCCGGGTGCTTCGTGCGTGAGTTCATGTTCCCTGAGGTTTTGCAGTGTTAGGGCGCCGGGCTCGAAAAATGTGCGCAACAATCCCCCGGCAAACATCAGTGGGCGGATAAAATTGACCGCTGCATTTTCGCTCAGCGGATAGGCTTCAAAAGAGATGCGCAAATCTTTGATTTCCGCTCTTGGGCATTTTACAAGCGTTGCATTTGTCCACGGTAATGCGTCCGGGCCGACGACGGAATCTGCGATCCGTGCATGCCAGTGAATTTGTCCACTGGGGAAATCAGACGAGCCTTGGGATAATATGAGCCACATCCTAATCAATCCTCCCGAGGAGCGCATTGCGATGCTGTTTAGCCGGTCAGTTACAAAATATCTTGCCGTCATGAAAAGCCTCTCGTGCTTTCCGGGTTTCACTGCGGATAAGTAAGTTGGGTCTGTTGCTGCATCAAAATCGATTAATCCGCTCGCGCCTTGCACCGACACCCAGCGGCTTTCTGCATACTGGTAATGCCGTCAATTTTGCAATCACGGCAGCTCTAACCCATACAGGCCGGGGCTCATTGGTTTTGCGCATCGATGACCTCGATGCAGAGCGGGTGCGCGCTGAATATGTTCAGGATATCTTTGAAATTCTCGAATGGCTGGAAATTCGCTGGGATTCAGGGCCCCGAAGCCAGGGTGAGACTTCTGCTTTCAGTCAGAAGAGTCGTGTACCGGAATACATCCGCCTCATCGAGAGGCTCAAAGAGACGGGGCATGTCTATGCCTGCACATGCTCACGACGCGAGATCGAAGACCGCACCGGAACGCTGGTCTATGACGGACATTGTCGCAGCGCCCGGCATCCGCTGGCAAACGACCGGGTGTTGCGCTTTGCGCTGCCAGATTCGCCCGTTGTGGTTCATGATGTATTGCGCGGCGCTTTGAGCGTGAACCTGTCTTCTCTCGCGGGCGACCCGGTGATTCGCCGCCGTGATGGACTTCCCGCATACCACATCGCCTCGCTTGCCGACGATGTTGATCAGCGCATAAACCTGATCGTGCGCGGGGAAGACCTGCTTCCTTCGACTGCGACGCAGTTGGTGTTGGCGCGGGCGCTCGGCGAACAGGGTGTTGCTTTCGGCTTTGCCAATTTTCTCCACCACGGATTGCTGGTGGCTGAGGACGGTCGCAAACTTTCGAAATCACAGGGTGATTCGCCGCTACGAACCAAACGCCTTGCCGGCGTTTCACCGGCAATCGTGTATCAGGCAGCTGCACAGCTTATGGGCGTGCCGCGGGCTCGAAATCTCTCAGAACTGGCGGAACGCCTGGGTGCCGTCGCAGCGCAATTTCATATTGAGACACTTTGACCGCAGAAAATCCTTTCCTATTTTACAAGGTGTTTTGAAGCACCAACGCGGCATCAGATGAATCTGCGCACAAACAATATCGCCAAACTGCAAAAAATCCACTTCGATGTGCTTGTTGTCGGTGGTGGCATCAACGGCGCGGTCTCTGCCGCAGCGCTTTCGGGAAAAGGGGCAAAAGTTGCGTTGGTGGATAAGCGGGACTTTGCTTCTGAAACCAGCCAGGAATCTTCGAATCTCGCGTGGGGCGGCATTAAGTACCTCGAGACCCTCGAGTTTGGTCTCGTGCGCAAGCTCTGCATGTCGCGCAATCACCTGATCCGTAATTATCCCTCGACGGTGCAGGAGATCCGGTTTTTTACCACGATTGAAAAGGGTTTTCGCTTTCCCGTTTGGTTCATCTGGCTTGGCACCTGGTTTTACTGGCTGATCGGCAATTTCTTCACGCGCCGGCCACGCTACCTGACGCGCAAGCGCATCAATAAAGACGAACCGATTGTGAACACGGCAAATGCGACCGGTGGTTTTGAATATTCGGATGCATATCTGCACGACAACGATGCGCGTTTTGTTTTTTCATTTATACGTACCGCGATGAACAATGGCTGCATTGCGGCGAACTATATCGAGGTAGTGTCGGGCAAACGCAGCCACAACCAGTGGGTCGTTGAAGCGCGCGATACGGTTTCGGGTAAAAAACTGCAGATCACGGCGGATGTACTCGTCAATGCTTGCGGCCCTTATGCCGATGACTTCAACGACAAGGCGCGCATCAAGACGAAACACCAGCACGTGTTTTCAAAGGGAATTCATCTTATTGTGAACCGTCTCTCAAAAGAGCCGCGCGTGCTGACATTTTTTGCCGACGATGGTCGTCTGTTCTTTGCGATTCCGATGGGGGCCAAGACCTGCATCGGCACGACGGACACCCGCATGCCGTCGCCCGAGTCGCATGTTACAGAAGAAGACCGCGACTTTGTTTTGGATAATATCAACAAACGCCTCAAACTCGAAAAGCCGCTGACGCGTGCTGATGTGATCGCCGAGCGCTGCGGTGTGCGGCCGCTCGTCACGAAGAAGAATGTGGGCAGCAACAAAGACTGGATGCAGTTATCCCGCAAGCACGAAGTAGAGGCAGACATAGACAAGCAATACCTGACGATCTTCGGCGGCAAGCTCACCGACTGCCTCAACGTGGGCGACGAGGTCGCTGAATTTATCGAAGAGATGGGTATCACACTGCGCTTTCCCAAGCGGCGCTGGTATGGGGAACCGCATGACTCTGTGCGTGACGACTATTTCCACCAGGCAAAGCTGATGGATTTAGACAGCTACACCGCTCCAACTTCGTCGGAGAAACTTTCGACCCGCTTCTGGCGCCGCTACGGTTCGCATGCGCTCGAATTGCTCGAAAAGATCCGCGAGAATCCCGAAGAAGCAAAGGTGCTGATTCAGGGCGCAGAATACACGCGCTGTGAAATCGAAGAGGCGGCTCAGCGTGAGATGGTGACCAAACTCGAAGACTTTTTGCGCCGCCGTTCGAAGATAGCGCTGGTCATGCGCAAAGACGACATCCGCAAATCGAAGGGCATCAAGGATGCGTGCAAGATTCTGTTCGGCAAAGAGGCCGATAAGAAATTCAGGGAATATTTCGGTAAGGCATAGCGCTGCTCAGCGCACAATATCGCCGCTCGGCTGCGAAGCGGTCGGGATTTCGATTACATAATTCAGGCGGTTGATTTTGAGGCCGTTCCCGGCCGGGTCTTTTACATTTTTGATCAGAATCTGGACCGCTCCGGAGCCTTCGCCGCTAAAGCGCAGTAAGTAGGTGTTTTTTCCGCGGTTTTCGACCGTGGCGAGTTTGAGCGAATCTGCATATTCGCCGGTAACCCCGTAATTGTTCATATCTTCTGCGCCCGCTGTATCTTTTGAGAACTTCAGTTCGATTTCAGTCAACGCCGTGACTTTGCTTTTGTTTGCCGGGAATGCCTGCACCTCGACGGGTTGCTGGTCTATATGGTAACGCAGCGAAACGGTCTCGGGTGTATTACCTGCCAGGTCATAGATTTTATCCCAGGCCAGAACGATATCGCCTTGCGCTGCAGCACCGGAAAATACCAGTACATAGTTGTCGTCTTCGCGCTTAACGACCTTTTCCAGGCGCAGCGAGCCAATGCCGTTGCCGCTGACGCGGTAGTTTGCGATATTTTCGGCCCCCGAAACTGGTTTGGAAAAACGCAGCGCAATCTCTGGCAACTGGTTCAAAGTGGTCTCCGGTTGCGGAGACACGATCACACCGGGTTTTGATGTATCTGCCCGATAGACGACCGCGTTTTGCACGAGGCTATTGCCTGCGAAATCGTTCACGTTAGCGATGGTTAATTGAATCGCACCGCTCTGGGGTTTGCCGGTTAACTGGATGCGGTATTCCGATGCGCCGAGCTCTGTGATGCGGTCTATTTTGAGACTACCGACACCATCGCCCGAAAGGATATAATTTTGGGGCTCGTAGCCGCCGGTAACGGGTTTCGAGTATGATACGTCGATGTGCGAAAATTCTTTCGCCAGTGCGCCGCTCTTCGGCATGACCGTAAATGTGGGGGCGGTTGTGTCTGCGCGGAAAACCAGTGTTTCTTTGCGGGGCCTGTTTCCAGCTGCATCGGTCACATTACCGAGTTGAACAACAACTTTGCCATTCCCTGGTTTCCCAGTGAGGTAGATTTTGAATTTGTTTTCGGGGAAATTTTCGCAATGCGAAATTTTTAAATCGCCGACTCCCTCGCCGGCAAGCGAATATTTTCGCGCCTCGTCTGCACCGATGACAGTCTCTGAAAACCGGAGCTCAATTTCACTGAGTGTACTGAGCGCCTTTGCTTCTGAAGGAGAAAAAGTAAAAACGGGTGGTGTAACATCTGCCATGACTGTCAGTGTGTTATCCAGCAGCGCATTGCCGGCGAGATCTGTGACGTTCAGAATTTGCAGATTTACCTCTCCGCTTTCCGGCGCACCGGAAAAATGAACCTTGTAAGTTCCGGTTTTGGTTTTGGTGATATTTTTGACGGCCAGGTTGCCGGCACCGCTGCCTGACACCCTGTAGTTCAGCGGGTTTTCAGCTCCGTTAACCGGTTCAGAATAAAAGACGCTGATGTTTTGCAGTGAAGCGATGGTGATTCCGCGGGGGAGATCCGCCTGGAACACCGGGCCCTGCGTATCGAGAAAAAAATTTGTAAACAGTTTTTCCGGCAAATTGCCCGCGCGGTCTGTGATATTCTGCCAGCTCAGCGTTACCTTGCCTTCGCCCGGCTGACCACTGATCTCCAGCCGCACTTTATTGCGAGGCAAGGCCGTGGCGGACGCAATGCTGAGCGCTGACGCACCTTCACCGCTCAGCGAATAATTTTGCCTATTCTCTGCACCGGTCACCGGCTCTGAGAATTGCAATTCAATTTCAGTGAGTTCGCGCAGCGGCGTTTTAACACGGGGCGTAACCTTCTGCACCTCAGGCGGATTGATATCGGCGAGGTATTCCAGTACACCGGTTGCGAGCGGATTCCCTGCAGCATCGAAAATATTCCGGGCTTGCAAAATGAATTTTCCATTCTGCAACACACCGTCGAATTTCAACCGGTACGTGTTTTCCTGCAGATTGTGAACGCTCACTAATCTGAGTTTCTCTGCACCCGCACCGGAAAGACTGTAGTTTTCCCCTTTGTCGGCACTTGTCACAGGTTCTGAAAATTGCAGATCTATTTCTTTCGTGGCATTCCATGGAGTGTCTGGCAAAGGTGATGCCGTGTAGCGCGGCGGTGTCGTATCTGCCCGATACTCAAGGGCCGCATTTCGCAGCGCATTGCCCGCCGCGTCGGTGATATTATTCAGTCGCAATACAATGTTGCCGTTGCCCGGGTTCCCGGTAAAATTCAGAGTGTAGCGCGAGTTGCCTGTCTTGCTGATCTTCTTGAGCACGAGGCTACCCACGCCGCTCCCTTCGAGCTGAAAATTGCGCAAATCGTTCGCTCCTGAGACAGGCTTGGAAAAATTCACATCCACAGCTGCGAGGCGCGAAACAGCCGAGCCGGAAGCTGGTGTTGCTGTGAGCTCGGGCGGTTGTACATCTGTCCGGTAGGCGAAGGTGTCCTGCTCTAACGTATTTCCCGCGGCGTCTGTGACATTGGCAATACGCACAGATACGGTGCCGCTATCGGGCGAACCGCTGAATTTAACCCGGTATTGCTGAGGCCCGGTGCGTGTAACTTCCTGCACGCTTAGGTTGCCCGCTCCCGTACCCGAGATGGCGTAGTTTTCGCGCACATCCGCGCCCACTACAGTTTCTGAAAAATTCAAATCGAGATTCGTTAGCTCACGCAGGAGCAAATTTGGCGCCGGTGAGACCGTGACCCTTGGCCTGATGGTATCGACCGTGAAGGCGATCTCGGGTGCATCAAGCGGATTTCCCGCTCTATCGGCAATGTTTTTCAAAAGCAGCCTGACTTCGCCATTACCGGGCGTGCCCTTGAAGGCAAGTCTGTATTGAGACGGACGTGTTGCATGCGGCGTGACCTGAGCGAGCTTCAGTGAACCGCGCTTTGAAACTGATACTGCATAGTTCTGCAAATTGTTCGCCCCGGTGACTTCCTCGGAAAACTGCATCAGTATTTCGTCCAGCGACCGTACGGCTGACTTGTTTGCTGGCGTGGTTTCCAGTTTCGGCTTTGTGGCATCCAGTTTATATTCAATACTGTCGGTCATCAGCGCCGCACCCACGTTATCAGTGATATTCCGCAGGTGAACCACGAGGTCACCATCGCTGTGCTGGCCGGAGAGTTGAACCTCGTACTGGAATTTACCGGTCTGTTTGATTTCAGAAATTTTCAGCGTGCCCAATGCGCTTCCGCTCAATTCATAATTTTCGCGGCTCTCTGCACCCAGTGTCGGTTCGGCAAAACCGATGGTAATCGTCTCGAGCTTCGCGAGTGGGGTTCCTGTGGCGGGACTCAGTGATAGTGAGTGCGCCAGAACCGGCAGTTCTTTCAGATCTTTTTTTTCCAGGATTTTCTCGTCGGAAATATACTCGAGCCGCACGCGGTAGGTGTTTTCGGTTTCTTCGAGCAGTACTGCGTTCCGCAATAGCTGCCCGTCTTTGAAGCGGAAGTTATATCTTTTACCGGTCTGTAACGCTAAGATTTGCCCGGCAAACGCCATGCAGAAGAGCGCAGCAAGCATGTACTTCAAAGCGGTTTTCGGTAAAGATGGCATTCGTTCAGTCGCCGCCCACTGCACTTCGCGTGTGCAGCTCATTCAAACGCCTTTTGGCTGTCGACTTCGCTGCGCTGTCGAATGGCGTCTTTCGGTAATCGCACCAACCCCATCACGGTTATTAACTCAACAATTTTCGGATCTTCCGCATCGACGATGCCGATGAATTCATTGCCATCGGCCGCTTCGATGCGCACCAGCTTTTTGAAGTGTCTCTGCAAGAGCGTCTTTCTGCCCTGCCTGCTCGTGCGGGGATTCAGTAAAATACTGCGCACGCGTTCGTCGCGCTGCGCAGCGCCGGCGCGTTCGATCATCTCGTCGAGCTTACCATGTTTTCGGCCCAGATTCTCTTCGGTCCATTCGATTTCCTGCTTGGTTTCCGGGTCGATCAGCTTGATCTTTGTGGCATCTTCCTGTTTGCGCTCTTCGATAACCTGCAGCGTCTCGGCAAATATTGTGTCCTGGCGCAGGTGTGCCACCTTTGCAGAATCGACTGCCTGTTCATAAGTTTGATTTTCACGGATAAATTTTTCATCCCCTACGGCTTTGGCGAGGGTTTTCGATTCTTCTGTCAGTTTCGCATCAGCTTCATAATACGTGCCGAGGATGTATAGTCTGCGGTTGGCTTTCGCAGACCATTCAGACTGGCGGCCCATGGCGATGATGCGCCGGTAATCGGCGATGGCTCCTGCCGTGTTACCGTTTTCTTCAAACGAACGACCGCGGAAAAAATAGGCTTTGGGTTCAGGGGAGCGCCTTATCGCAGCACTCAGCGTATCGATTGCCCGGTAATATGACATCAGCAGGTATAGCAGCTCGCCTTTTTCGACTGAGTCGGCCATTCGTTCAACCAGCGAGAGGCGCTTATCAATATCCAGAAGAAAAAGTGCAAGCACCTCTGCAGTGACACCGAGTTCACCCTGCGGATCGTAGGCCTTGACCTGTCGGTAATCAGCCAGCGCCTCGGTTCTTTTGCCGATGTTGGAGTTGCAAAAACCCCGGTGCAGGAAAATATATGCCAGCATGTCACGCTGCTGAGCATAATTCTTGAGCGACGCGTTGTAGGCTTCGATCGCCTTTACGAAATCCCTGCGGCGTTCGTAAAAAAAAGCCACCTCCAGAATTTTCTGACCCTGGTCTTCAGCCTGATCGGTGATCGGCTTTGAACCGGTCAGTTTGCCTGCGAGGTTCATCGCCGCGACGACGATACGTTCGAGCAACCCTGCTCTTTTTGTATCCATGCCGTCTTTCGATACATCGAACGAAGCCGCGGCCATGAGCTCACCTTCAGCGAGGTAATCCGACGCTTTTTCGCCACCCTGGTTGAAGCGATTCTGCACGAATTGGTAGCGCGTGATGAGGCTGAGCGAAGCGCCCGTCGACCTTTCGCCGCCGACATTCTGCAGAGATATCTTGAGTTCCCGGAAGCGGATATCTGCAATCACCCGCATCACTTGTATGCACAGCCCTACGAGGAATACGATCACCAGAAAAATGGACGCCTGCGCGCCACTGAGGTGAAGCCGCTGCAGAATACCTTTCATTTGCGCTTCGTTGTTTTCGTCTTCCCGGCCGGTTGTGTAGATTTCGCTGTTTTTGATGTAGAAGCGGAGCGAGGCGCTTTCTTGCCGCTATTATCTGTAATTTCGACGATGACGAGCGTGCAGTCGTCGGTGCGCGGCGCGCTGCCAGTGAAGTTATGATAGTCCGCGATGATGTTGGTAATCATGTCTTCGGGCGGCAGTGCCGCCGAAGCCCTGATTTGGTTTAAGAATCTCGTTGCGCCATATTGCTCGTGCTGCGCGTTCGTGCCCTCGGTAATGCCATCGGTATACAGAATGAGCTTATCGCCCGCATGAAATTTCGTCTTCTTTGTCGCATATTCTATTCCTGATTCGATGTCCATACCGATAAAAAATCCGTCTACATCGAGAGTTTCGATTTTTCCATCGTGTTTCCGCAGAATATATGAAAGCTGATGCGATGCGCAGGCATATTCTGCGCTGAGGTCTGGGTGGATGATAACGTAAAATGCCGTCAGAAAGTGGGAGGTCACAATGACTTCACTGACTTGCCGGTTGACTTCTTTGAGCGTCTGTGCGGCGCCAAGGTTATTCGCGGCGGCGGCTGAAAAATATACCTTCGCCATGATGGTGATCAGCGCTGCCGGCACGCCGTGGCCTGAAGCGTCAGTGATCAGAATTCCCGTTGAGCCATCGGGCAGGGAGAAAAAGTCGTAATAGTCACCTGAAACCGATTCCAGGGGTGAAAAATATACGGCGGAGATGCATTGCCCGGAAAGATTTTTTTGTGGCATCACACCTTGCTGTATGTTCTGGGCTATCACCAGTTCGTTTTGCATCTCTTCATTTCGCTGATCTAGTTGCTTAATTGTCAATTGCAGGCGATCGGTTTTCTCTTTCAGTGACGCCGTCATGCTGTTAAAAGTGTGTACGAGAAAGCCGACCTCGTCGTTTCTTTTGCCCGCATTGATACTGACAGTGTAATCCCCTGTCGCAACGCTGTGCGCACCGTCAGCAAGCCGTATGATCGGTGAAACCAGCCTGCGAAAAAGAATCATGCCAAAAATCACCTGCACGACGAGCATCATGACGATCATGAGCAGGGCAAGAATTATCAGTGCACGCAGCTCTTTCTGTATCGAGGCCATCGGTATGCGGCTCTTGAACACCAGGTCGCGCGAACCGGAATTGGTCAGCGGAATATATATTTCGACCGTATAGGTGCTGAGATCGGGTACACCATAGAAGAGTTGCCCCTTGAGTTCCAGTAATTGCAGCGAGCGCAAAACTTTCTGCAGCGAATCGCGATCGAGCACGCGCGACTTTCCGCCGGCCGGATATTCATAGACGACGCGGTTGTTTGTCGTCACAATCTGGAATTCGCTGACGAGCAGCGATTTTTCCTGTTTGTCCGAGCGCAGCCTGTCGAGCATCAGCGCAACGGCTTTTTCATTCTTTTCGCTGCGCATTTCGTTTACCCATTCTTCATTCTGCGCCGAATCGGTCAGTGTCTGCATTCTGCGCAGTATTTCATAAGATACCGTTTGAGTGCCTAGCAATGCATTCTGGCTGATGAGGCTAATCTGGTTTGAGCCGATCGCCACCCAAAAAATAATCAGGTTCAGAATCGTCAGGCCGAGGTAAGTCAGTGAAATTGAGGCAACGAGCCTGTTTTTACGCTGGAAACCTCCGGTGGGAGTTAATGGCGATGATGGTAAATCAGCTACCGGCGGATCAATTGCCTTTTGGTCTGCCATGCTTTATACGCCTGATTTCAGCTTTCAATGTTCAGGTAGGTGTTCATGCGGGTCAATTTGAAGAGTTCAATCATGTTTGCCGTGAGATTTCTGAATATCAGTTTTCTGCCCTGCTCCTTGACTTTTTTGTGGAATCGTACGAAGACACCGATAATGGAAGAGTCAATCGCATCGACGGCTTCCATATTCATATAAATCGTCGTTTTGGGCGTCTCGAGCGTCTCTTCGAGTTCTTTAAAAAGCGGGGTTGATAGGTGCATCGTCATTTTGGATTCCACAAACCTGATGGTCAGGCTATCCCGGTCTTCTTTAGTAGTGATTAGGGCAATGGCCAATTCCAGTCTCCGACGCTACCACCTCGCAAATTTGCTTTGCGACGAATATACTTTTCCCGAATGTGAATGAGAGGGAAATCAAAATATTTGCGCACCATTCCCATGGCCTTCTGATACGTTTCTCCGCACTGTTCTGGGTGGTTCTCGTTTGCGGCCAGCCGGCTTATGCGCAGGGCGCGGAGCTGAAACTCCATAAAGATATTAATTCAGCTGCACGGCAATTATCCCCCGTGATTTCGAGCGATGGCAGTCTGTTGTTTTTTTGCCGTGAAGGCGACCCGCAGAATGCAGGATTTAAACAAAGGAAATACGACCAGGATATCTGGATGTCACGGCGGCAGGCCGATGGCACCTTCGGAGCTCCCGAACACCTCGATGCCCCGTTCAACACCGCGGGTTATGACTTTCCCATCGCGTTCTTTTCCGAAAACCAGACGCTCTATCTAGGCAACATCTATTCAGCCGATGGAAAGTCAGCGCCGGGAATTTCCAAAAGCCGGTTCGTCGACGGAAAGTTCAGTTTCCCTGAGGCGCTCATGATTGAAGATTTCTATAACGACGTCAACCTGGTGGGCTATGCCATGGGAGCAGACCAGAAGACGCTCCTCATGAGTCTCAAGCGCCGGGATACGCGCGGTAAATCAGATCTTTACGTCAGCTTTTTGCAGGAAAACGGAACGTGGACGAAGCCGCTGAATCTCGGCGACGACATCAATACCGCTGCGGCAGAACTCACTCCCTATCTCGCGGGCGATATGCGCACCCTGTATTTCGCCTCTGACCGCGACGGCGGTTTCGGCAAGTTTGATCTCTATATGTCGCGGCGCGAAGACGATTCGTTCACAAAATGGAGCGTACCCAAAAACCTGGGGAGAAATTTCAACACGCAGGGCAGTGATATTTCCCTGGTGCTGAATCCCAGTGGTAGCGAGGCAATTTATGCCAGCGACACGGCTCCAGGCGGCAAAAATTTGCGTGCCCAACTTGTGCCTGAAAAATTTCGTCCATTGCGGTTTCCTATCATTCACGGCCGGGTCACAGACATTGATGGAATACCTTTAGAAGCTGAAGTCCTCGCCGAAAAACTGGGCAGCGAAAAAATTCTCGCCCGTTCAAAGAGCAGTTTGCCTGACGGAGAATTTACGCTGACTGTGCCACCCGGTATGCGTTATGGGTTGCACGCGAATAAGGAAAATTATGCGCCAGTCAGCATCTCGCTTGACCTGACCAAAAATGCCGGGGCACGGGCGTACGAAGTCAGGCTCACGCTGGTGCCTCTGCAGGCAGGCAATAAGATTCGCCTCAACAATGTGTTTTTCGGGTCGAACTCTTCAGAGTTAAACAAAATTTCGCATTCAGAGCTGAACCGGCTGGTGTTACTCATGAAGGCAAATCGCAGTCTGAAGATCGAAATCGCGGGACATACCGATAACGTCGGCTCAGCGGCTGCGAACATGAAGCTTTCATCGCGGCGCGCGGCTGCGGTCAGGCAGTACCTGCTTTCCCAGGGCGTCGAAAAAAGTCGCATCACTGCGCGTGGCTATGGTAAAACGAAGCCGGTGGCAGATAACCAGAGTGAGTCGGGCCGCAGGCTCAACCGTCGCGTTGAGTTTGGTATCCTGAATTTTTGAAAATGCCGTAGCGCGGTTCAGTCGCGATAGGGTCGCGATTGCAGAATGTAGATACGGCCGTTCAATATTCCCCATTCGATATCCTGCTCGATCTTGTCATCAAAGATTGTTCGTATTTTGAGTGCAAGGCGCGCCAGGTTGCGTGCGGTTTTATCGTCCAGAACACGGCCAGATTCTTCAGCGCAGTCGGCGGCGGTCGCGCTGAGTTCGCCTTTGACATCGAAACGCAGTGCGTCCTGCTGGGATGAGCGCGTCCAGACAATCACCGCATCCGATTCATAGTTCACCAGCACCTGTTCGGGCATGCCGCGATTATCGGCGACGCGCGAATTATGACCGCAAACACTCGAAATTAACACCGCATCGTTTTCTGTTTTCTTCTGGTATGGGTTGCGTGTGATCATCACGCCGCCACGTTCCATGTCGATGCCGGTTTGAATAATCACCGCCATGTAAATATGTTGCTGGTCGACGCCAAAGTGCCGCCGCGCCTCGTATGCCTCGAAGCTGTAGAGCGACGCCCAGACCTGCTTTACGGCCGAAAGAATGTCCCGCAAAGAACGCCTGTTTGCCGCAGAATAATAGAGTCCGGCACCGCTGAAATCCTGCACATCTTCGAGATTCGACGAACTGCGCACGAATACGCCGCGCGATTTGAGTTTTGTCTGCCACACCAGCCGGATCTGCTCCGCGAGAGCTTTATCTAACTTTGTTTGCATGATCTTTTTACGCAGTTCCGCAAGTTGCTTTTTGCGCACGGCTTTGCGCTCCCTGAACGCAGGGCTCGCAACAAGCGCTGCCAGTTCTTTGTCAAAACCGTGGCGTTCCATGTGGCTGGCAAAAAAATGGAACGGTATGGCAAAGCCGTCGGGAATATTCACCGCGGTGCCGAGTTTTTGCTGCACCTCGCCCAGGTTGGCCGCCTTGGCACCATAGGCGACAGAATGCATGCGCGTGAGTTCGGCCAGCGGCAAAATCTCGGTTCTTTGAGTGTCGGCGGCCGGCGCCACTGGCGTTTTTTCCTGTGCGGTTGTGAAAGCGGGCTTGGCCGATTGCCAGCTGTATTTGCGCTCTTCGGCCTTGAGGTCGATCCAATTTCCCGCAAGCGGGGCAAAGGTTAATTCAGCATGCTTTACATAGATGTTGGGTATCTTCCAGCCATGCGCAAGAATGTTGATGTGTGAGAGCGGAGTCGACGGCATGGTTACGATAATGCCGCGCACGGGAGCAATTTTCAGCGGCAGAAAATTCAGCACAACGATATCATAGGGTTCGCAGTCTTCCAGTTCCGCTTCATTGTTCACGATGCGCACGCGCCCGATCGCATGACCGGTATTGAGTGCGAGGTAGCTTTGTTTGCCGGCCAGATCTGCCTGCGTAATCGCAGGCAGGGCGAGCTCGCGCGCGGCTGATTCCTGGCGTGAAGAATTGGGTTTGTAGGTGAGCTTTTCGAAAAAGCCTTGCGACAAAGCCGTGTGGGCTTCGCCGATGATGTCTTTCGGCAACAGGTCGCCTTCCCATAATTCCCATGTCCACAGCGCGGCAGAAGGTTGCCAGGCAACGGTGCCGATCACGAAACGGCGTTCGCTGTCGAAATACAGTTGTTTGTCGAGCTTGGCCCCCGCCGGCGCCAATCCTTCTGCGTACAGAAAATCTTTATGGAATCGGAATTTCTGTGCGTTGACGAAAAAAACCTTGTGCTGCTGCGAGCGGTCGATGACGAACAAAATATGCGGAATTGCATAGCGCGTGCCGGCATAGTACGTGCGCTGCAGCAGATCGAAGTCTGCGCGCGTTTTGATCTGTGGCAGCGAAAATATTTCGGTCGCGGGCTTGTCAGGCCGCGATCCTTTCGGTTCGCGCAGTGGCGAGGGTTTCTGGTTGAGCTGCGCGTCGAGCGCCGTGCCGAATGGCGTGGCAAAGACCAGCGCTTTGAGCAAAAAAAATAATCGGGGAAATTTAATCAATATCCCCCAGGTAAAGTTTGCCCTCTATCTCGACAAAAGCGAATATTACCTTTTTGATCCGGTTTCTATAGGTATGCTGGCCCTCGATGGCATACCAGTTTTGCCCGCGCTTATGCTGCGTGAGCATTTCCCCCCACGCGTCAATCATCCCAATACGGGTATTGATGCGCTCGCAGAACGCATGCACGATACGCTGGTCTTCAGTCTGAGTATAGTCAGCCCGGCTTTTGTATTTGCGCGCGCGGTCGCGTCCCGTATAGGCGATAAATTTCGCCGCTTCCGCATAAACAAGCGGCGTCTTGGTGTAATCCGGTGTGCCGCAGTTCGATTTGAGCCGGGTTACTGCCTCGATCACATCGTTCTTTTCCATCGCGCCAAGCGCGCCGCAGCAGAGCAAGATGAGAATGTATAGTTTTGAGCGCATACGGCGTAACTATTGCGGTTTCTTTTTTCTGTTCGCCATGCCTTTTGCCATTGCGACGAATTCTTTTGTCTGCAAGAAGCCGCTGTTATAGAGCGCGACGAAATCGTATGCGCGATCCATATCCATACCGCGTTGTTTGTTCATCACATGCTTCACTCCGCGCATCACGAGTGCAGAATTCTCAGCCATTTCATGGGCAGTTTTTTGCGCTGCCGCATACAATGCTTCTTTATCCGGTAAGACCTGCGTTACAAGGCCCATGCGCAATGCCTCTTCGGCACCGAAGTCGCGGCCGGTGAGCGCGAGGTCGCGCGTGAGCCCCTCGCCGATAATGTAAGGCAGGCGCTGCAGCGAACCCATGTCGGCGACAATCGCCACCTTCACCTCGCGCAGTGAGAATATGGCGTCGGCAGCGGCGTAGCGTATATCGCACGCTGAGATCAGGTCAAGCGCGCCACCAATACAGTGGCGGTGTATGGCCGCGATCGATGGTTTTGGCGAATCAGCGATCGCCCGCATGCCCTTTTGTAATGTCAGAATAAATTCATGCAGGCGCTGGTTGCCCTCTGCACCGCTTGAATCGGCGAGCCAGGCGAAGCGCTCGACGAAGTCGGGCAGGTCGAGGCCGATCGAAAAGCTCGCGCCTTTTGCAGCGACGATAAAAACCTTGATCGATTCATCGGCATTGATCTCATCCACGACCAGGGGCAGTTCATGCCAGAAATCCCAATTCATGAAATTGCGCTTTTCGGGCCGGTTGAGCCACACCGTCGCCACGGAACCTGATTTTTCGATGAGAAAGAAATTGTAAGCCATGCAGTAGCAGTGCCGGCCGAATTCGCAGCGTAAAGCGGTTTGGAGCCGGGCCTAAAGCCAGCCGTTGGCTTTGCCGATGGCTACACTCTCTGCCGAAGTGTTTGAATTCAGCGTTTCTTTGATATTGCGTTTGTGGTAGTCGACAGTGGCTTCGCTGATGCCCAGTGCTTTCGCGATTTCACTGTTTTTGTAACCGGCCGCCATCAGCTTCAGTACGTTGATCTGCATCGCCGTCAGCGTGGCCGGCACACCTGAAGTACCACCTTCAACATCGGGGAAGACTGTTCCACCCGCGAGAATCGCCTGGATTTTCCGTTTGAGAGCTTCGACATTTTCGGCCTTGAGCAGATAACCGCGAAACCCGAGGCTCTTGCAACGCGCAATCAGGGTCGCGTCAAAATCTGCCGTGTAGGCCACAAAAATATCGGAAGGATGCTTACGGTGCAGATTCTGGAAATCTCTTTCGAGACTCATCATCCGAGACTCATCATCGGCATGTGCAGGTCGAATAAAACAATGTCGGGGGCATGTTTTTCAATTTTTTGGGAAACAAGCCTGTAGTCGTTGCATTCAATGACCTCGGAAAAATCCGATTCTTCGAAAATTGCGCGCACCCCAAACGTCATCACGGGATGGTCGTCGACGATGAGTATGCGCAGCTTCGACACGACGTCCGAGACACAGCTGTGAGCTGTTACGTATGCTCTTTTTTAGGGGTATGTCTGCCCAATCTGGCCTACCGCAAGAGGCAGGGTTATTTCAGCCTGAGTGCCATGGTGCGTCTCTGAACTGCGCGTAACAGAGAGTTTGCCTCCCACGACCTCTAGCCAGTCCCGGCACATCGAAAGGCCGACGCCGGTACCGGCTTCTCCCGAGGTACCTGGTAGCGAATGTACATTCATACCTGCCTGTATCTTATCAGCAATACCTGAGCTCACACCAATTCCTTCGTCAGTGACGGTAATTACGAGACGGCTGTCTTCGACCCTGCCATCGACGACGATTGTGCCGCCGGGCAAACTATATTTCAAAGAGTTTGAAATGAGGTTTCGCAGCACCATCGACAGTCCTTCCGCATCGAGTCGGATTTCCACGTCGGGCATATTGGCGTTTAAGATGAGCGAGATTTTTTTCCTGCGCGCTTCGACGGCATGGAATACCAGCGCATCGGCGGCAATCTGCCTGATGTGCGCCGTAACCTCGGGATTTTTTGTGCCGTGGGTATGCCTTTGCGACCATGTCAGCAGGTCTTCGAGCAGCCGGTATGTTACGCCTGCCTGCCGCTGCAAACCATCGACCACTTCGTTTGCCCATGCGTCGGGGTTGTTGTCGGCTCCCGAAGTGAGTTTCTCGTGCAGCGCCGCGAGCAGTTGTTTCATGACACCCAGCGGCCCGCGCAGGTCATGCGAAATGACCCGCAATATCATTTCCTTTCCGCGGCTGTTGTTCGCGAGCCTGCTGCGTTCGGTTTCCAGATCCTGATTGATGCGATGAAAGACTTCGATAATAAATGCCGCCGAAAAACCAAATGTCGAAGCGAGCACTGCAAGCATATAAAACACCTGAAAACGGCTGTCGTGCAGGTAATTCTCGCCGATACGGTCTGCCGTCGCGGTAACAAAAATTCTGGCCACCGCAAAACCTGACATGATCACCAGCCAGCTGATCATCATGCGGTTCGCACCGATCACTCCGCGCACGCGATAGAGCAGCCAGACCCCGTAAGAAAGAATTGAAGCATTGGCAGCCGAGATTGCTATGAGTCGTGCGCGCATGCCCGAAAGTTCGGCGGCCAGTGCATACGCGATAGAACCGGCTGCTGCGAGAATTAAGGCCATACGAGGGTTTGTGTCCGGGGCCCGGAGCTTGCTCATGCTGATAATCATGCACGCGGGTGAAAATATCAGCAGCGCGTTTGCCAGCTCAACACTGAGAAAATTCGGTACTCTGCCGCGCAGTGCAATCAGCACAGACCCGAGCGCGAGAAACACGAGCGTGGCATACCAGTAACGTGTGCCCGCCACCGTGCGCAGTACTCTCGCAATATTCACGGACACCAAAAGCGCCGTGAAGCTCAATAGGGTGAGCGAAACGTAAATGGTAGCGAGGTCCATTGCTTCAGCTGCTTCTGTTCGTGGGTAGCAACAGCAGAAACTGCGTGCCTCTCCCCTTTTTCCACTGCACGCGAATCTTTCCGCCAAGGCTCAGCACCTTTTCACGCAACAGATCCATACCCACGCCCCGGCCGGCGCTCAGGTCGACGTTATCAGCGGTGGAAAATCCCGGCTCGAAAATATAGGCTACAGCCTGCGCGTCAGACAGAGCATCGACCTGATCTGACTTGAGCAGGTCCTTTGCCAGAATGCGCTGCCGGATTTTTTCGACCGCAAAACCCGCGCCATCGTCATGGCAAATCACTGCGGTGTGGCGGCGACCTGGGATAACGCCGATGCTTATCGTTCCTATTTCCGTTTTTCCGCCCGATGTTCTTAGGCTTGGCAATTCGATGCCGTGCGCAATTGAATTGCGTATCAGCTGCGTCAGCATGTCGCGCAATTCGTTACTCCACTTTTCAGGTAGGTATTCTGGTGTGAACTTTTCGAGAACTAGCTGAACCTTTTTGTTGTGCTCTTCTGCGCTCTGTTTTGCAAGGCGCTGCAGAATTTCGGAAAGCAAAGAGATGCCGTCTGTTTTCTGTGACTCGGTGCCCTGTTGGAAGTTCCTGATCTTGGCGAGAAGATTCTCGAACGTCTCCAACTCTTTGAGTAAAGTGGCGTGCGAGATCATCAGCGGTAGAAAGTCCATCTGGTCGATTTCTTCCTTTTTGCCGATTTCGCTCACCTTCTCTTCATATCTGTGCGCCTCGTCGGCGATACGGCTCAGTCCCAGAAGGGCTGCTGACCCCTTAATGCTGTGCAGGCGCCGGAATATCGTCGCGAGAGCGGCGCGCAGATCCAGATCTCCAGGCGAGCGGAGCGTGGACGAAATTGCATTCAGTTCGGTGACGACCTGTTGGCGGAAAAACGACAGCATTTCGGGACCGATCTCGAATATTTCGCGGATCATATCGAGATGGCCGGTTGCCTTATTCTGTTGCTCGGTGAGTTCTGCGCGCAAGGTCTGTTCGGCGGTTATATCGCTCGCGACGCACAGCAGGGCATCGACCCGGTCGTCGGCGTCGAGCATGCGCTGAAAGCGCACGCTGATGATTTTGACACTGCGAGTCTCCATGTCGCTCAGGCGCAGTTTCTCAAATGGATTCAGGTCGCGTAGCATGCTCTCTTTGTGCTCGCCGTTGAAGAGCAGATCGAGATAACCACTGAGTTCAGCCAGTGTCGCCTGATCTGCTCGTCCCAGAAAGAGGGCGGGTAGTGTCTTGCCGCCGATCTGGTTGCTCTGCAGAATTTTTTCCACAGCCGGCGAATAGTCTGTGCCGATATGCCGGTCGCGGCTAATGGTAAAGATGCCTTCATCCAGATTTTCAAATATGCGGCGCAGATCTTTTTGCTGTGCGGCAATCTGGGCGGTGCGACTTTCGACGAGAGTCTGCAAAATAACCGCACGCCTCTTCTGCTCGCCCAAAAATCTGCCCATATAAAATCCCAGAACGCCGAGAATCGGCGGCGCACAATCGACCAGCCAGTTGTTCGGGCTGATTCTGTGCGCTTCGGCGAGCGAAAGGAGAGTCCATGGCAGAGAGTGCAGGTTGAAAGTGATCGCCAGCGAGCTTAAGACAAACCCGAAGCCGACGATCAATCCCGCGAGAAGGCCATATAAGCCCGCGCGCTGCCACGCTCCGCTTTCAGAGGCTTCTGGCCTGGTACCCTGCGTTCCCGTGCCTTGTTGCATTTCAAGCGCGCGCATTTCAGTTATCGCTGATGCCCACGACAAGAAACAGCTTATGCGACTGCCATTCGACGGGAATCACGTATGTCGGAGTGTCCATTGGCAGCGTGAGAGATTTCGGGACGCCTTCAAGAATCATTGGAACCGAAATATGAAAGTTGCGGCCGAACGCCTTGGTAGCATTGCCAGAAATGGTGTTGGCGAGTTCGCCCACCATGTCTTTAACCATCGCCGGCGAATTATCGGTCGAACCGATCACCTTCGAGATGAGGTCGGTGAGAAACGGCATCCCGCACGTGACGTAGATGCCACCGCGGCGCTCGCCTGAAATACCGATGATGCCGGTATATTCGAGCAATATCTCTGATTTGTCATTATTCACATAGGGCAGACCGATCTGCGCTTTGATCGAGGTCGCATTTACGAAGTAGTCGAGGCAACTTTCCACAAAATGTCTGAGTTCTGATTCCTGCATGTTAAGCTCCTAAAATCTCGCGGATCGCGGTTTTAATCTTGTCTTCGGTGAATGGTTTGTTCAGAAAACCCTTTGCACCTTTTTTAAGCGCATCAATTGCGACGCTTTTTTCGGTAATGGCCGTAACCACGAGAATCTTCGCGGCGGGATTGCTCTCGAGCATATGTTCCAGCACAGTGAGTCCGTCCATTTCGGGCATGGTGATGTCGAGTGTGACCACGTCGGGTTTGAGTTCGGTGAACATTTTGACGGCACTTTTGCCATCCCCGGCCTTGCCGACGAGTTCGAGCCCAAGCTCCGAGGTGAATTTTTCGAGCGCCGTGCGCATGATCATGGAATCATCCACTATCATTAGTTTCATATTTTTCTCCTTGAATTTGCAGGTAGATCAGGCGACGCCGTGCTCTTTCATAAACACAGAATATTTCATGTCCGTTTCGAGGATATGCTTTACCAGCCAGTCTTTCAGAAAGTCGAGTAGCGCCCCGGGATCGAGTTGCTTGTTTTTAAAGCGGTCGAAATGCGAAATGAGACCGCTGCGCAACCGTTCATGGTGCGCAAGATGGTCGGGAGTGTCGGGATAGCCGAGCCGCGCAAACAGTTCTTCTTCGAAGGCAAAATGCTCTTTTGTATAAAGGACTAAACTATCCATTATTGAATCAAAGCTTTTCTCCGAGTTTCCCGGGGTGAGTATGTTCTCAACGACTGCGTTGATTTGTGCGATGAGTTTCTTGTGTTGTTCGTCAATCGACTCGAGGCCGACGCTCATTTTCGGTGTCCAGTTCAGAAATGCCATACCCGATACCCCACCAGGAATGCCGGGCTGACAATGAGAAAAATCCGCAGAACTAAGGAAATCCCTAGTGCGCAAAAAGAATGCCACAGTAAAAATGTTACCCGATTCTGACGGCTTTTGCGTTTTGTTGTCACCCTATTGCATAGAGCCAGCCTGAGCAAGCAGGCGGATGGATTGTGTCGATAGGAAAAATACGCGTGCAGCAAACCGGAACTTTCCCTCTTTCGCCCGAAAGGCAGCATGCGTTTGAGGTCTTTTATTCTGCGCATTACGCCATGGGGCTCGGGTACCTTAACCGCATGCTGCAGAATGCCGACGATGCATACGATGTGCTGACGCACAGTTTTGAACTCGCGCTGAACCGCTTTGACGAATATCTCGCGGGTGATAATAAGCGTTACTGGTTCTTTGGCATCTTGCGTAACACATCTTCTTATTTTATGCGCAAGCGCGCCCAGGAACAAAGTTTTCTGGTGGGCGACCTTAGCCGAACCATACCTTTACCGCAAGCGACCCTGACACCCGAAGAGTTGCTACTGCGCGGAGAAGAAGTCGCATTAATAGACCGTGCACTGGCGGCTCTGCCGGAAAAATACCGCGAGGTGGCGGTGCTGCGTTTTCAAGACATGAGCTACAAAGAAATTGCAGCGGTTCTGGGCCTCACTGTCGAGGCCGTCGAAAGCCGCATGCGGCGCGCAATCGTGAAGCTCGAGCCTTTTTACGCTGAATTTAAGGCGGTCCAGAAGTGATAAACAGCGAACGCAAAGCACGCATCCGTGAAATGCTGAAAGCAGAAGGATTGCTCCCGCAGGACAAAACGAAACCCAATGCCAGCTGGAACCGTTTCAAAAAAGAATTCTACACAAATGCAGATACCGGGATCCCCCGGTTGGAGATTCTACCACTGCGCGAAAAGAAGTTGGTACGCTGGCTATTGCCCGTTGCGGCGCTCGCAATAGCAGGGGTCGTGTTCTTTCTGTGGCAAATGCGGCAGGAACAACCGGCGAGTCCACAGGTCGGGCAAAATGATACTGCACCCAGGACCGCGGCAAGCATATATCGCAAGGGCGATGTCTATCGTTCGGGCAAAAAGGAAATCCTGCTCATCGCGGGCAATGCACAACTCACCGAAGATGCTGGTAAGGTGCGCATTGCCGCAACCACCCTGACCGCCGATTTCAGGCTGCGCGAGCGCGTCGATATGCAGATTGAACATCCGCTCGTCACCGTGACTATTACGGGAACTGAGTTTCTGTTTTCAGCGACTGGCAAAGGTGGCAGTATCGACCTCAGACATGGCAGTCTCGCGATTGTGCTCAAGGGCAAAGATAGCCAGGAGCCCCTGCGGCTCAAGGCGCCGGCGAAACTGCTTTTCGCGGCGACGTCGCACGAGGTAAGAAAATCCGACAGCTCTCAGCGTACGGACGACAAACCGCTGTTTCGCTATGAATTGCTGAATGGCGAGACGTTTTTCGCCTACCAATTGCAGACCGGGCCTCTCGAGCACAGGGTGCAGTTGCTCGGTGGCGGTACGCAAGTACTGGCCGTGCGCGATATTACGAGCGTTTCGCTGGCCGAGCGCGAGTAATTTTTTCCAAAATTCTGACGGGTTTTTTCCGGGAGTGTCACCTTATTGGGTATGAATAGACCTCACCCCCTCCTTGGGCTTTCGCCCAAGCGCAAGCGCCCCTATCCACAAATGGGGAGAGGGGGGATTCTGACTCTATCGCTGTTTCTGTGCGCAAGCCAACTTTTTGCAGACCGCGTGCTGCTCAGGACGGGGACATTTGATTCGGGCAAGATAGAAAACGAAACTCCCGAATATGTCATTCTGCAGCGCGCAGACCAGTCGCTCAAAAAATATGCACGCGCCGAAGTTGAAGACGTTGTCTATACAGACGGGCACGCGTCAAAAATGGAGGGGGTGAGCCGCCGCAAAATGCCGCGCACGGGTCTCACGCTTTTTGACTGGCTCACGCTCAGGCATTTTACCGGCGCGATCACTCTCGGCTGGGAAAATCTGCAGCTTTCAGACCTTAACAACGCTCTGACACAGAAGGGCTACCAGGCGGCTCCCGAGAATTTTTTCAGCATCGGTGGTACCGCGCAGGTGTCGGTCAACCGCGTCGTTCTGGGGCTTGATGGTGCATGGCTTTACGGTCAAAGCCGCGATGCAGTCATTGGCGGTAACACGATACGCAATTCGTTTTCGGCACTCAAGGTGCTGGGTATCGTCGGCTACCTCGTGCACACATCGGACCATCTCGACATATTCCCGTACGTCGGTGTCGGCCTTGCGGGCTATAACCTGCTCATGACCAACACGCAATCCGATACATTTGGCAACGTGCTGACCACCGGCCAGCGGGGTGCGGTGCTGAGTTCGTTGTCGCTCTTGGTTTCGCCGGGTGTGCAGATGACCTGGCGCCTGCCGATTCTCGCAGCCGATAAAGGAGTTTTCGGTCTGGCCTTGGGTGTCAAAGCCGGCTATGACTTTGCATTTCTGCGCGGCGAATGGTTTGCCGGCGGCATCAATGAGATTGTACCCGTTACCGGAGGGCCGAAGGTCAACCTGACCGGGCCGTATGCGCAAGTATTGGTAGGTATCTGGTTTGATTTCTTCTAAACCCATTTTAGTACAACAAGCAAGCGGCGTAGCCGCCTGCTTGTTGTTTTGTCTTGTCTTCGGCAGCGCAGCTGCCGCAACAGACAAACCATCCGGCCAATTCGAGCTCGGCGGCCGCACCACAGTGAGCCTGTTCAATGCCGAGACTGCTGCGGGCTATGGCACCGGAGGCCAGTTTCGCATACGCATACTCGAATCACTCAATACAGAGTGGTTCGCAGATTATATCCAGAATGACGTCAGCAAGCTTGGCTTAAGGCAAGACGCGCACATCGGCTGGTCGGTGATGTTTTATCCACTGCCACAACCATACACGCCGCAGAACTTCACGCCCTACCTGCTCGCGGGCCATTGCTTTGATTACACGCGCATTGCGCGCTATTCAGATAATGGCGGCGAAGAACGGCTGAGCTCTGCGGTGCAAGCAGGCTTGGGTACGCATTACCATCTCAATGAGCGCTTTAATCTCTCGCTGTCGGCGCAATATATGTTGCACCTCGGCGCCGATCTGCACACCGGCGTGAGCGGCAATACGCTGACCGTGCAGAAGAACGACAATTCCTTCGAAGGGCATCTGCTGCTGACGTTCAGCCTAAACTATCGTGTAGGTAATTTATGGTAAAAAAAATATTGATCCTTACGCTCAGTTGCGGCGCGCTTTGCGCCGCAACTGAGCGCCCTACCGTGCGCGCGCTGCTGACTCTGACGCCGGGATATCTCACTGCGCAGAAAACCACGACGTATGGCGTCGGCGGCGAGCTCGAATACTTTCCGACCGGCAGTATTTCGCTGCGCTCTGATGGCTATGTGCTCGTCGGCAAGGCAGAGCCAGGGGGATTAAAACAGAACTACCAGGGATTTCTCGGCATTGCATACAATTTCGAGAAGGTCTGGGGACTGTCGCCTTTCGTGGGCTTTCAGCCTGGTTTTGGTCTTGCGCAGTTGGAGAGTCCGACGTATTCCAACCTGCGCCTGATGCCGGTGTTTTCGCCGTTTGCGGGAGTGAACTATTATTCCGAGGCGTTGTTCCATTTCACACTGAACATCCGCTATGTTTATGGCGAGCTGCTCTACCCGTCGGTGGGGGCGGTCAGCATGAGCGAGCTCAGGCTGTCGTTCGGTCTGGGCTTTCACCTCTGAAGGCCGCTGCGACACATCGATACTGGATCCCGGCTTAGCGGGCGCATTCTGATCAATTCAGTCTTGGCATAGCATCCGGTTTTCTTACTCCGGCGCTCGCCATGAGAATCGCCCTTCGGAGAGAACCTTGAGTACCACTTCGCTGAAATACCGTCCCGATCTGCAGGGCCTGCGCGCGATCGCCGTGATCGCAGTTCTGCTCTTCCATGTGTGGCCGAAAATTTTCCGCGGTGGCTTTGTGGGTGTCGATGTTTTCTTTGTGATCTCAGGTTACCTGATAACGGGCTTATTGCTCGCCGAAGCAGAAGAAACAACCAGGGTGGATCTGCTGCGTTTCTGGGGCAGGCGCATGATGCGGCTTTTGCCCGCCGCGACCATCGTGCTGCTGGTTGTTCTCGTGGGCACACTCTTCTGGCTGCCCCGCACCGAATGGATCAATACCGCGCGCCATGTTTTCGCGTCGGCCTTTTATTTTGAAAACTGGTCTCTGGTCGCACAATCGGTCGATTACTGGGCACAGGGCCAGGCCCCCACGCCGGTACAACACTATTGGTCGCTCTCGATTGAAGAGCAGTTCTATATCTTCTGGCCGCCGATCGTCGCGCTCGCGGCTTTTTTCGGCACGCTCGGCAAAGGCAGTGTGCGACGTTATGCGCTGATATTCATTACGCTGATTTTTGGCGCCTCCCTCTACCATTCGATCGTGCCGGCAGCCGACGCCGGTTCGTCTTATTTTAAGACGACCACCCGCGCGTGGGAACTCGCGCTCGGTGCCTTTCTCGCCGTCGCGCATGGGAAGTTCTCCTTGCCCCGGGTACTCCGCAGCATCTTAGGCTGGGTGGGGCTTATTGCCGTGCTGTGTTCGATTGCATTCATCAACGAGCAGATGCGCTTTCCTGGCTGGGTTGCCATTGTGCCGACGCTGGGCACGGCATTACTCCTGCTCAGTGGTGATGCACCATTTTCACCGTATCGCCTGCTGGCCCTGAAACCAGCGCAATATGTGGGGGATATATCCTACTCTGTGTACCTCTGGCACTGGCCAATCATCGTATTTTTCAAACCGCTCGGTGGCGAAGTATTGCAGGGTTACACCCCGTGGCTGGTTATTGTGCTTACTTTTGTTCTGGCGATTGCCGCAAAATACCTGATCGAAGATCCATTCCGTTTTGGACGCCTCGCATTCCACCTAAGGGCGAAGACGCGCGGGGCCTTTTTGCGCAATGCATACATCAGTGTCGCCGTGATGCTTTTGCTTTCAGGTGGTGCGTCGGGCGCAATGCATTTCAGCGAACAGAGAATCACGGAAAAACTGCTGAAAGAAAATTTTGAAACGACGGTCGTTGCCGATGCGCGCTACCCAGGCGCGGCGGCATTTGATCCGGTTAAGCCCGCGCCGGTACCAGACGGTGTGCCAATGAAACCGAACCCGCGCGTGGCCGAATTCGATATGCGCTACCGTTACCGCGAGTGCATGAACCGCGGCAGGGTGTGCACGTTTGGCAACGAAAACGGTAAAACCGTGGTTGCGCTGGTCGGCGATTCGCATGCGATGCATTACGCACCCGCGCTCGAAACCATTGCGCTTAAACTCGGTTGGAAACTGTTGGTCATGGTCAAGGTTGCCTGCCCGATCGGTGACTTTCCTTTATACAGCGAAGGCAAGTACCGGGGGGATTGCGATCTGTGGCGCGGCAGGATGCTCAAATGGGTGGCTGACGCGAAACCAGACTATGTCATCACCTCTGGCGGTTTAACGCACGTCTATGGAGGCTTGCCCCCGATGGAGAAGCAGATCGCCGGCTACCGCGCCATCTGGACCAAATTTATCGAGAAGGGTACGCGCGTCATTGCGATACGCGATAATCCATTGATCAAGCTGCATGCGACTCAATGGATGGAGGTGCCGCCGTGCCTCGCCTGGTCGAAGAAACCGACGGCATGCAATAAGCCGCGCACGCTGACTCTCGACAGTATTCCCGATGCGGTGATGAATGCCGCGCAAGGGCAGGCAGGTGTTGGCACGATTGACCTGACGCAGTATCTCTGCACCAAAGACGAATGCCCGGCGGTTATTGGCAACGTGGTGGTCTACCGCGATGCGCACCACCTGACCGAAACATTTGTCAATACACTCGCGCCTTATGTCGAAAAAGAATTGTTGAAGGCAATGAAGGCCCTGCCGGCAAAATTACCAAATCCACAATGACGTTCCGCAATTTCATAAGCAAGATTCCTGGCCGGAGATCTATCCGCCTATTATTACTCGCCGGTCTTCTGGCAGGTTCGGCTGGTTGCGCAGAACCCCCCAGGGCCAGGTTGGCCGTAGTCGATGCCCTTGTTGATAAGTACATACAGGAAGAAAAAGTTGCAGGCCTTGTGGTTGTCGTCTACCAGGACGGCAAGCCTATCTACGAACGTGCGGCGGGATGGGCAGACAAAGAAGCCGCTAAGCCCATGCAGATCGATACGATCTTTCGAATTGCATCGCAGACCAAGGCGATGACCAGTCTTGCCGCTTTGATGCTGATTGAAGAGGGTAAACTTTCTCTGAACGATAATCTTGGGAAATACATTCGCCCGTTCTACTGGGCGAGAGTCGCGCAGAGAAAAAGTAAAGAAGATCCAGTGGAGCTGAAACCTGTCCACAGACACATCACAATCCACCATTTACTGACGCACACTTCAGGCCTGTCTTATGGCACGCACCCCGATGTGGCGGATTTTTTCAAAGCGGCGCGCCTCGGGCCGGCACTGGGACCGGCATGGTATTTGTCGGCGCGGCATGAAACCATCTGCCAGGTTGCAGAAAAGCTTGGGCGTCTGCCGCTCACGTCTCAGCCGGGCGCTGTCTGGGTCTATGGATACAGCACCGATGTGCTGGGTTGCGTCGTCGAACGCGTGTCGGGTATGAAGCTCGATGAATTTTTCCGCAAACGCATCATCGAAAAACTTGGCATGAAAGATACACATTTTTACCTGCCCGCCGACCAGCGGGATCGCCTCGCGACTCTGTACTCTTCGAACAAAGAAAAAAAGCCGAGCGTTCAGCGATGCAGGGTGAATACGTCGATGGCCCGCGCCGCAACTATTCGGGTGGAGCAGGTCTCGTCTCGACGGCGCCGGATTACATCCGGTTTCTCGAATTTATCCGCAATGGCGGCGAAATCGACGGTGTGCGTCTGGTGAAGCCCGAAACGATTGCGCTCATGACGCAGAACCAGATCGGCAGAACCTACAGTTCAAACGGCCTGGGTTTTGGCTATGGTTTCGAAGTCGTAGAGTCACCGACTCCCAAGCGTCCTGAACCGGCTGGTGCGTTCGGCTGGTCGGGAGCGTATGGCACTTACTATCGCGTCGCGCCGAAAGAGAAGCTGGTCATTCTGGTTTACACGCAGCTTTATCCTAACTGGACTGATGTGAAGGACAGACTGGCAGAGGCGATCTTTCAGAGTTTGACGGGCAAGCATAAGAGCTGAGAACTTGAAGTCAAAGTAACGGCTTTACGGCCCCTTTCGCCGCGGCACTGCGCCACATGAAGTTGCGGTTTTTCGGTATGAACTATTCGATGTGGTCGATCCAGGCGCGGTGGGCGCTTGACCACCATGTTATTCGTTATAGCTATTTTGAACACATACCGATGATCACCACGCCGATCCTGCGCCTCGCGGCCGGCAAGCTTACCGGTAAAGTGAGTGCGCCGCTTTTGGTCGCAGATGGTCGCGTTTATGACGATTCATGGCAGATCGTGGCGTATGCAGATCGCACCGGGCACCGCGAAAAACTAATCCCCTTTGACAAAGTCGATGCAATCCGCGAGTGGCACGATCTCTGCGATATTGCCAAAAAATCCAACCGCATCATTGCAACTGATGCAACGGCCCACAACGAAGATGCAAAGCGCGATAACCTCCCCGATTTTTTTCCCGAATTCACGCGCAATGTGCTGACGCCACTGGCAGACTTGGGTGTGGCTTATCTTGGCATGAAATACGATTTTCGGCATGCAATTATCGCCGAAGAGAAGAAGAAAGTGCGCGAAGTGCTCAACCGGGTGCGCAAAGCTTTGAACGGAAAAAAATTCATCTTTGACCATTTCACCTATGCAGACATTACTGCAGCTGCCACCCTGGAGTTTATCAGGCCAGTCGCCGACAGGTATATTCCGCTGAAGCCAGCGATACGGGATGTTTTCACGCAGAATGATCTTGCGACGGAGTTTGCCGACCTCATCGAGTGGCGCGACCAGCTCTATGCCGACAAGCGCGGCGAATCCTGTGCGGTGTGAAACGGATAGCGCTGCCGCTTCTTTGCCTGTGGGCAACCTTCAGCATTGAAGCAGTCAGTGAGATTTATTCAGGTAGCCCGCAGAAGAAAAAAGATGTTGTGCACCCGGATCTCAAACTTTTTCACCCCAAAATAACGCCTGAATTTCTTTCGAGTTTTAAACCGACAGAGCTCGATTTCCAGATGGAATGGGTAATCGTCGACGAAAGTGCCCGCAAGTATCCCGAAAAATAACCGCCGATGATCTGCGGCGGCAAAACCCGGCAAAACAGGGGGTGAAAAGAAACAGCTGCCGCGCATCGCAAACCGCGGTGAGTTCTTATGGACTGAAGGCCCCAACGACCTTGCAACCCGAAAGAACAACGAAGGCCTTGCATTTGTGCTGGCCAACGACATGGATCGCGCGCGCGATATTTTTGAAGAGCTGAGGCAATTTGAGCCGCAGTTTTTTCCGGGTCGTTTTAACCTGGGCCGCATATACCTCTATTTCAAGCAGCACCGCGAAGCAATTGCAGAATTTGAAAAATGCACCCAGCTGGTGCCTCAGTACAGCAAAAATTATTATTATCTTGGCAAATCGTACGAGCTTGCGGCCCGGCGCGACGCAGCCGATTACAACTACCTGCGCGCATACCGCTACGATATCTATAGCCTCGATCCTCTGGTTGCGCTCGGCGACTCCCTGCTCGAACAGAAACGTACCATCGAAGCCTTGAATGTTTTTAAACATTGCCTGAAGCAGGATTCGGGCTTTAACGACGCCCTGATCGGTATGGGCAAAGTGGCTTACACGCTGAAAAAGTATTACGATGCGACGCTGTGGTTCCGCACGGTCGATACACGGGCGACATACAAGAAAGAATTGCATTTCTATTATGGCGAATCTTCTTTTTATGCGCAGGACTACCAGGAAGCGGCGCGCCAGTATGAGGCGATGTTGAATTTTCCCCAGGACGCGATCTATTCGAAAGTATCCCTGATACGCATGCGAAAACGGCTTGAACAGACAAAACGCCTGCTCAACCAGACAGTGGACAAATGACATGACAAAACCTATCCGTAAATTACTCATCGCGAACCGTGGCGAAATTGCCTTGCGTATCATGCGCACCGCACGTGCCATGGGGATTTCAACCGTGGCGGTCTTTGAAGACGAAGATCGGGAAGCGCTCTATGTGCGCGAGGCTGACGAATCGTTTTTCCTGCCTGCAGGGTTTCTCGATCAGCAGACCTTGCTCGAAATCTGCCGCAAGGTGCAGGTGGACGCAATACATCCGGGTTATGGCTTTCTGTCAGAAAATTCCGAATTTGTGCGCAAAGTCGAAAAGGCCGGCCTTATCTTTGTCGGGCCTTCTGCTGATGCGATGGATCGTATGGGCGAAAAAACTGCGGCGCGCCTTGAGGCCAAAGCGGCGGACGTGCCGCTCTTGCCCGGCGCCGAAGTCGATGATGGCGCCGCGCTGACGGTAGAAGAGCGCCGCAAGATCGTGCGCGACATTGGTCTACCCGTCGTGCTAAAGGCGGCGGCCGGCGGTGGCGGTAAGGCGCAGGCAATCATCGAAGAAGAAGCCGAAATAGACCTCGCATTTGAAAAAGTCATACGCGAGGCAGAGCGGTTATACCGCAGCAAGTCACTCGTGATCGAACGCTACCTCGTCAGGGCGCGCCACGTCGAAGTGCAGGTTATCGGCAATGCTGCGGGTAAAAACTTCGCCCTGTTTGACCGCGACTGCAGCGCACAGCGCAACAACCAAAAGATCATCGAAGAAGCCCCGGCGCCGCAACTGCCCGAAAGTGTGCGCAAGGCTCTGCATGCATCGGCAATCCGCCTCGCCGACCATGTCGGTTATCAGAACGCCGGCACGATGGAATACCTTTATGACAGCGCCCGCAATGAATTCTATTTTCTCGAAATGAACACCCGCCTGCAGGTCGAGCACACTGTTACCGAAATGATCACGGGTCTCGATCTCGTACGCGAGCAGCTGCTGATCGCACAGGGGCACCCCACCGATTATGCGGATGTCAGAATGCAGGGGCATGCGATCCAGGCGCGTATCTGCGCTGAAAAAAGCGACGGCAGTTATCTGCCCTCGACCGGCAAAATTTCGCAATACCTGGTTCCGCAGAGTTTTGCCGGTGAAACGGTACGCATCGATTCAGGCATTGGCGAAGGTTCGACGGTATCGGGCAAGTACGACAATATGCTCGCAAAGCTGATCGTGCACGCCGCAGACCGCGAACAGGCAATTGTTCTTTTGTCCGCAAAGCTATCCGGGTATATCATCAACGGCATCCACACGAATATCCCGTTGCTGAAGAAGCTTCTTGCCGATGAGAAATTCCACAGCGTGGAACATTACACGCGTTACCTGCAGCGCGAGTTCGAGCCGCCGCAGAACGATGTGCAGACAGCTGCCGCGGTAGCGTCGGTATTGTTTTACGAACTCGAAAAAATGGAATCGCGTGCGCGGCTTGGCGCGCTCGCTGGATTCAGCAACGCGCGTACAAACGGCGGTACATGATACCGAATGGTGCGGATGAAAATTTATAAATCCGCCTTATTTCTTTTTTTGCTGTCTGCTGTAGCCGGATGTGCCTCGTTCAAGCACGGCTTTTCCGATGTGGAATCGATGCCGATAACCGAGCAGTATAAAGAATTTCGCAAAACGCGCCGCCAGCTGTACATACAGAATTTCGACAACCGCACGTATTCGCCGCAACTGACGGGGCGCCTGAAAGAGAAGCTGCAGTTTGCTTTTATGCGCCGGCAGTCGCTGGCGGTGACCCCTGAGAAAGATAAAGCAGAACTGGTACTCTATGGCAAAATTCTGCTCTACACCGAGGAGCCCGGTGTTTACGACCGCAGTTCGTCGCCCCTGACCTACAATCTGACGCTGGTCGCGTCAATGAAACTCAGGGCACGCGCCGCAATAGAAACCAGCGAGGGTGAATCGGAAGAGCATACGGTCCGCTACACAACCACTTATTCGATCGGCGAACCTCTCTACGAATCTCGTTACACGGCGGAAGAACGCCTGCTGGAGGGTGTGGCCGACCGGCTGGTCAGCTCCACATACGAACCATGATACTTGCAACTTTATGCTACGTACGCACCGGCGGCAAAACGCTGATGATGCACCGGAACAAGCGACCCGACGATGTGCACCTCGGAAAATACAACGGACTCGGCGGCAAATTCGAGGCGGGTGAATCGCCCGAAGAATGTGTGGTGCGCGAAGTGCTCGAAGAAAGCGGGCTGACGATCAGGCCGCAGTTGCGCGGGGTCATGACTTTTCCGCAGTTTGCCAAGGGCCATGATTGGTATTGTTTTCTCTATACGGCCGCTGAGTTTACCGGTGAGCTCAGGCATGATTGCCCCGAGGGCGACCTGGTCTGGGTGCCGAATGCAGAAGTATTGTCCCTGCCTTTATGGCCGGGAGATAAAATTTTTCTCGGTTGGTTGGATCAACCAAAGTTTTTTTCGGGCAAGTTTGTGTATGACAAGGGAGAGCTGAAGGGCCATCACGTGGTGTTTTATGGATGAACAGGAAAAGCTCACCACGTCGGCATTTGGCCGTTTTCTGAAACTCGGAGCACTCGCGGGAAAGGTCGGCTTTTCGCTTGTGGGTGAAAAAGCGCTCGGCCTTTTCTTAAGCGAAGATTCGCGCGAAATGCGCATGGCGAAAAGCTGGGCGAAGAATGCCGAAAAGATCGCGGAAACTCTGGGCAAACTGAAAGGCGGCGCGATGAAAATCGGGCAGATGCTTTCAATACAGGAAGCGCTGTTGCCGAAAGAGCTCGTTTTCGTGCTCAAAAGCCTGCAACGCGATGCACCCACCGTGTCGGCGCGTGTTATGTACGAAACGCTCGATGGCGATATTCCCGACTGGCGGCAGCGCATTACCGAAATCGACGACAAACCTCTTGCCGCAGCATCCATCGGGCAGGTGCACCGCGCGCGTCTGAAGGACGGCCGCGAGGTCGCGATCAAAATTCAGTACCCAAAGATCGATCAGGCCATCTTTTCCGATCTGAAAAACCTGCGTCGCCTGTTCGAGCTGATACTCGAAAGCATGCTGGCCGCTAACCTCGATCACTTATTCGCAGAGATCGAAGCGCGCCTGGTTGAAGAGGTGGATTATCGCCGTGAGCTAAAACGCATCGATGAGTTTCGCGCATTTTATTCCGGGCGCGAAGAAATTCTGATTCCGAAACCCGTACCTGAGCTTTCGTCGCAGCGCGTTCTGAGCACCGAACTTTTGATGGGCTTCACGATCGAAGAAGCGCGCAAGCACGGCCAGCAGGAAAAAAATGCGTGGGGCAGACTGTTGTTCAGGTCGCTGGCCGAGCAGTTGCTGGTGTTCCGGCAGATCCAGTCAGACCCGAACCCCGCCAACTATGCGTTTCGCGACGGCGGCAAACTCATCTTATACGATTTTGGCAGCATCAAAGAGCTACCCGATTGGTTGCACAAGGGGTATCTCGACACAATCGCGGCCTGCCGTGAAGGTCGGTTTGAGGACCTGAGAAACGTGCTCGTCTCATTACAGGTAAGACTGAAAAACGGTGAGCCGGTTCCCTACAAGCATGTGCAACTTTTCCGCGAAGCTCTTTCGCCGGTATTCGCAGAAAAGCCCTACCGCTTCACCGCAGATCGCGATCCGATCAAAAAAATCGTTACCTACAATCGCGAAAATTTCAACGAATTGAAAGAGATAACCTTTCCCGGCGACGTGTTGTTTATCGACCGCGCGATTATGGGGCTTGTCGGCAATCTCACGGGCCTCGGCGCCGAAGGCCACTGGGCCGATGAGCTGATGGATGTGCTGAAGCAATAGCCGAAGGCTATTTCTTCAGATTCTTTTTCAGATAGGGATAATACTTCACTTCAAGCGTATTGATCAGGTAGCGGTAGAACTCCTGTTCAAAATCTTTGAGGTTCGGTTTGAATATCTGCCGGTATTCTTCGGCGATCTTGTTGCGCGTCTGATCTGAAGCGAAATCTTTGTAGTTAATATAGAGGGCAGGCGGTACCTTGTTGAGCGATTTTTTCACAATTTCCGTCGGTATCACAATACAAACCGATTCTTCGCGCAGCGCCTCGTATGCCGCTTCTTCGAGGGCCTTGCCATCGAGTCCGGCCAGTTCTGCCACGTTGCGCTTGATCTCCGGCGCCGCGAGCCGAACTTTGGTACGGAATTCATCTTCGGTCAACACGCGCTCGGAATGCTTCGACGGCATATAGGGGAATACCATCGCCGAGCCATAAGTGGCAATTTTCTGTTTTGTGATCGCTGCCTGTTCGGCCGCTTGGCGGGCGTTATGATCGGTTGCCTCGTGTTCTTCGGCCGACATCTTATTATTCGCAGAGCCGTTTGATTTTGATTTGGGTTTACTTCCTGAAAATTTATGCGATAGAAAGCGATTACCGACAGCAGGGTTAGCGGGAAACCAGCCAGAACAGCTGCGTCGAATAGAACATGGCGGCAGCGAAGAGGATCGCCGAGATTAACGAGACCAGTACACCTTGGGGGATATTATACCTGTTTGCGCGTTGTTCATTTTGCTTTGTTTCGACGTGCTTGTTGATGTTCAGCGCGCGCAGCTGCGAAAGATTGATGCGCTCTTCGGCAGACAGCCCCTGGTCGAGTGCCGGATCTTTTCTTTTGGCGAGCTGCTCATAGATTTGTTGTGCGATCTCGTAACGCTCGGCCGCACTCGCATCACTTTTCATCTGCCGACTGAGATTCTCAAGCACCGAGCTCATGTATTTCTGGTCGACGAAGTAAAACGTGCTGGATCCGTCTGAGGCGTTGGCTTTATACGAGCCAAAGCGCATCGTCAACCGCTTCTCAAAGTCGTTTTCCATCGTCATGGCCTGCGCTTCGTCTTTAACGGTTCGCACAATTTCGCGGCGCAGATCGATCTGGAACAGGTCAAGATTTTGCCGCGTGTGGGTCTGCACCATGTTCTCAATTTTTTGCAAGAGGTTGTCGACGGTCTGTTGGTTTTTGCGGTTAACGAGTTTGTCTTTCTTCTCAATCAATACGCGCAGCCAGTTGAGTGTGTCGTTCAGCTTGTCGCGAATCTGGTGGTTCTCGCGGTCTTGAATGCGGTCAAAAGGATATTCGCCGGCAACGCGCATCAGCGCATCGACTTTCTCTTTACTTTGTTTTCTGCCGGGCTCTGCCGTGACAACGTACGTCGCGCGGTAACTCTCGAGCTGCGACACATACGCGCTCACACCCGCCTTCTTGGCCTTGTCATAAAGCACATTGAGGACGAATTTTTCGAGACCGTCGGCCAGTACGCGATAGTGCCTGATCACTTCGGGCACACGCGCGTAGTTACCGTTTTCATCGAGCATCAGCTGGTCGATGACGATATGGTAACGATCGCCGATCGTATCGACGATGTCTGTGGCGCGTGCAAAGAAACTCCGGAGATCCTCGAAAAAATCAGGGATTTCTATATACGGAATCTGCAGTTTGTCGTAGCTCTTTTTAAGCAGACGACGAAAGTCATATTCGAGGGTAAAAAAATCAGGATAAAAGCGCGCAGCTTTGCCGTCGAGTTTGATGAGTGATGCGCCCGGGTCTTCTTCTTCGATCTCTGTTGGTTTAGAACGTTTGGCTTCGAGCAGCGAACGGATCAGCGGCTCCGATTTGGCCATCGCCGCGCGGCGCAGCGGCCCCGCGTCGCGCACCGCCGCCTTGTTCTTGGGGGGGTAAAAAAGAAATAACTGGAAGGCTGGTTTTGAATGGTGAGACACCAGCATCGGATACAGGTAGGCAACGCGGTTCTTGCCGTTGTTCGCCAGGTCGGCAACCTTCTTAATCGCACCTTCGAGCGCCGTGGCATTGGCAACGGATATATGGTCGAGCGCGAGATAATAGGTTGGGTCATTGACGCTAACCTTTTTCTGTTCGATAAAGCGCAGCTTCTCGTCGAGCTTCGCGAGAATTTCCATGTCGGCTGTGTTTGGTGCGCTCAGCGAAGAGCGATCCTGAACAACAATCGCATTGGTGGGGACGTCGGGACCTGTTTCTTCCATGCCAGATTCAGGTGAACACCGGGTTCACCTTCTGGCATCAATGAATCATGCACATAGGATGAAAAGTGATTACCTCTTGCGGCGGTAAGCGGCCGGGGTATTCTGTCTATGGCTATGAATTACAATAAGCTCAAAGCAGAAGCGCAGCGGTGGATTGATGGCGGTATCATATCCGGCACACAGGCTGAGAAAATTCTCGCTCTTTATGACAGCGATGTGCCTGTTTATAAAAAAATGAGCTTTTGGCTGCAATGCCTTGCGGCGACCTTTGTCGGTTTAGCGCTCTTTCTCGTGATTTCCGAAAACTGGCAGCGCTTTCCATGGGGCGTGCAATCCCTGATCAGTGCTTTGCCACTCGTCGCAGCGCATCTTTGGGCGCTGTGGCAGGAGAAACGGGGTAAACCCCTCGCCGCAGAGGTGGGTTGGTTTTTTGCTTCGATTGGACTGGGTGCGAATATCATGCTCCAGGCGCAGATTTTCCATATCAGCTCGTATTACCCGAATGGTGTGCTGTTCTGGGTGATCGGTATTTTACCCGTCATCTGGTTCAGGGCAAGCACGGTGAACTTTTTGCTGGCGAGCGCGCTTTTCTCGATCTACCTGGTAATGCAGTTGAGCCATCACCAATTCAGCGCCATTTCTTTGGTTCCCCTCGCGGTGCTCGCTTTCTTTACATGGTCTAAGCAAAAAGTGTACACAATTCTACCGCTGCTTTGGGTTATCTATTTCTTTCTGCTCACCGTGCTGGCTAAATGGAATATCGAAGTGCGCGGGCTCGCGTGGGAGCTTGCGGTATCGCTGTTCTCGCTGGCTCTCGTGCAGCAGTTTCGCGAGCTTTCAGAAAAATGGCTCAGCCGTATTGTTTTGCTGATTCTGGCGACAATGGCCTTTTTCAATATTCTGCTTACCTTTCGTTTTTTTGCAGGACACTCTCGCATACAATCGACAGCTCTTGTGACGTTTTCTGTCGCGGTTGTGGCGCTTCTGGCGTTGTTTTTGGAGCGCAAAAAGTTGCGAGAGCGTAGACTCACCTTTCTGATTGCCGGAAACATTGTGGCAAATATCGCATGCCTGTGGCTGCAGCGTTACTTTGTCGGCGAAGAGAGCAAAGAAGATTACCTGTTTATGCGAATCTGCGCCAACGCCATTTACCTGGTGACGGTGATTGTACTTTTGTTTCAGGGTATTGCACAGCGCGCAAAAGGTCTGTTTCTCGCCTCTGTCGTCGCCCTGTTGCTGTGGGCGCTGGTGCGTTATCTTGATTTGTTTCATAACTATCTAATCACTGCGCTGATCTTCATACTCTCAGCCGTGGCCCTGGTCTTCATGAATAAACTATGGGAGAAAAAATATGAAAACTGAACGCATGCAAAAGCTGCTGCTGGTTTCAGTGCCGTGGCTCATCATCGTGGGGATGATTGTCGGAGCCTACTTGCCCGTGTTCCGTGGCGAAAAATACCTGTTGCCAGTAAAACCACGCGACCCGCGCGATTTTTTCCGCGGCAACTATGTCGAGCTGCGATACGAGTTTTCTAATCTGCGCACTGATAATGTGCGCATCGAACTTGATCCTGCTGCGACCTATCGTTTCGGTGACACGCTGTACCTCGATCTCGCCAAAAAAGACAATGTGCTGACAACGGTTGCACTGGTGAACAGTGCTGACAGGGTAAAGAATATCAGGCTCAAAGTGCATCCGCGCTGGCAATTCACCGGCAAAAACGACTACTACGATGTGGTAGCAGGACTCGAGTCGTTCTTTGCACCAAAAACGGAGGCAGAAGCCTGGGAAAAAGCGCTGCGCGAAGGCAAGGTCTTCGCCGAGGTTGCGATAGACAAAAATGGCAACGCCCGGCTGGTGAGGCTCATCAAGGCGGATTCATCCCCCACACGTGACAATTGATTGACTGTGCTGTAGGTAATGTAATTCGGGGGAATGCTGAATCATAAACGGATCATTCTTCTCTCCGCCGCGGTCAGTTTCGCCGCCTGTTCAACATCGAAAATTTCATTGCGCAAAGACGCGGTGAAACAGTTAAAAACTGTTGCGGTAATGCCTTTTACTTCATCCGTCGCCGGCGAAAAAGTCACGCGCGAGTGTTCAGAGATGTTCAGATCCGGTGTGCTCGCATCGGGCATCCAGGTCGTCGAACGCGAAAAAATCGATAAACTGCTCAAAGAAAAAGCGCTAGCCCAGTCTGGGCTTATCGACAACAAAGCAATCGAAGCCGGTCAGTTTCTCGGTGCCGAGGGCACGATGCTGGGAGAAATCACCGCGCATGAACTCAAATCAGAAACCGTCGAATCTGAGCTGCCATCCGAAGGCCCTGGCAAATACGATGCGAAACTGGATAAAGGCGACGGCACCTATTTCCAGCGCGATAAAAAATGGTTCAAAAAAGATAAGAGAGACACTTTCCAGTTCCAGATTGTCGTGCGTCTGATATCCAACATTGATTCGCAGACAATACTCACGTTGCAAAACGAATACCCGGTGCGCACTTACACATCTTCTGATGGAAGCCTGCGTCCGGCGAACCTCGACCAGTTTCGCGCGCAGGTCTTAGCACAGATGGGTAAAGATCTCGAAAAGGCGCTCAAAGAAGCGCGCGAATGACATTGCGGCCAAAAACCGGCGATCACGGCCGGTTACAGCGGCCTTTTTTGTTGCCGGCGAAATACGAAAAATAACGGCACGCCCAGCGCGATTAACCCAAGCCCCGTTGCGGTAAGCCACGGAATCGCGATCACGGAGTAGACGAGAAAGGCCGCGGAACAAACCAGAAAGACCACGGGTAAAACCGGGTAGAATGGCATCTTGAAAACCGCAGTCTCTCCGGCAGCGAGCGGCATGTGTCGTACTTTGAAAATCGTCGCGGCCGTGAGTCCATAGAATAGCCACGAAGCAAACACCACTGAATCCGTGAGTTGGTCAAAAGTACCTGACGCGGCTAGAAGAGCTGCAATCGCCCCTTCAGCCAGCGTTGCGATCACCGGAATCGCATGCCGGTGTGACAGGCGCGCGAGTGGTTGGAAAAAGATTCCGTCGCGAGCCATTGCATAAGATACTCTCGCGCTCGCGAGAATTGAGCCGTTCATCGCGCCGAGGGCTGAAATGACCAGAAGTGTCGCGATCACTTTGACGCTCGCGTCCGAAATGCTTTTTGCCATCGCCGCGGTTGCCACCGGCTGCACCGCTGCAACCCGCCCCGGCACCATCGCCACGACATCCTGAAAAGGCAGTACGCGGAAAAAAGCTGAGTTCACTGCGATGTATATGATGATCACGACGATCATACCGAGCGTGAGCGCGAGAGGCAGGTTACGGCGCGGGTTGTTGAGTTCGGCACCCAGCATTGGCAGGTTGTTCCAGCCGTCATAGGCCCACAATGCGGCCATCACTGCTGCAGAAAATGAAACCATTCCGGGCCAGGCCACAGGGGGATTTACCCCGTTATGCGCAGGCGTGAAGAAGATAAGCGCGACCACAATGGCGACGAGACTTGCAACCTTAATGGCAGTCAGCAAGACCTGCACCGATGCGCTGACGAGAATCGTCAAGGTGTTGATGAATGTAAAGAAGGCGACAAAGATGACAGCCACCTGCCAGACTTTGAGTCCGAGCGCTTCGTACGGGTACGCCACATGCAGAAACGTGGCGGCGCCAACTGCGTATGACGCAGCCGAACCCGGTGCGCCAATCGTGAAGCGCATCCAGCCATAAAGGTAAGCAGGAAACTCGCCATAGGTCGCATGCAGAATCGCGTATTCGCCGCCCGCAGCAGGCATACGTGAAGTCAGTTCGCCATAGGTCAGAGCCCCAGCCAGAGAGAGCAATCCGGCAAAAAGCCACGCTGCCAACACCATCGCGACACTGCCCACTTCGGCCGACATGATTGCCGGCTTCAAAAAAACGCCTGTGCCAATCATGCAGCCAACGACGATGCTGATCGCCGTGATCAGGCCAATTGCCCGACGGGGTGTGCGGTTGGTGTCGCTCAGAATTTTCCGACCTTTACTGAGCGCTGCAGATGCGCAAAAGTCCGCGGAAAGGCTGTGGCAAAGGGCCGCCTGCCTTTGAGCCAGCCCCGTGCTTCGCGCAATCCATCGGCCAGCAGGGCCAAATCTGCCGGATTTAACGGTTCGGCAGCCGCCAAGAGGCGGGCATCGCCGGCCATTTCGGCGACTTCGTAGACATGAAAATAATGAAAGTAGGCCCCGGCAGTGTCCAGTTTCCGGCCAATGAGTATAAACTCCCTAAAATCAGAGGCGGATCCGTCGATGGCAGTATCGAGCTTTTGCTGGTACGGAATGCCCAGGTCAGTCGCCATTGCGAGGGTCTCCGCTGCGATGCGTACACGGCCCGAATACGGGCGGGCACATAGGCCGGCAGAAACGACCAGGGTGACAAACAGGGTGCCGCGGAACATATTCCCGACAGTCAGGCTTTTCGCGCATGGCAAGCCCTTATTGCAAGGTTGAAAATCCGTTCATAATCCTGTTCACCTTGCCAAGGCATGTGCCGATAATTAAAAGGGATAAACCCTCGACCTATGTTCCAGATAGCGAATTTTCAGCAGAATGCATTTGTCATTGTCGAAGGCAAGGCAGCGCCGGGCTTTTATATTGTGCGTCAGGGCAAAGTGCGCCTGACTGCAGAGATGCCGATACCCGGCGAAGAGGCCAACCTCATATTAAACCCCGGCGATTTTTTCGGTGTGGTCTCTGCGATGAGCGGGCATCCGCATATCGAGACCGCTCAATGCCTCGCCAATACCTCAATGATTAACGTCGGCCGCGACCAGTTCGGGGTGCTGATTCAGAAAAACGCCCCGATCGCGATGAAGATCATTCGTTATTTTTCACAGCGCCTGCGCATCATCGACCGGGCGATCACCAAACTCACATTCCATAGCACTGTTGAAGAAGACCCGCAAATGATGTTCAATATTGCGCAGTTTTACAACGGTAAACAAGAGATGAAGCACGCTGCGTATGCTTACCAGCGTTACCTGCAATACTACCCAACCGGCCAATTTGCTCCGCAAGCCAAAATGGCGCTGCAAAACATGAATGCGCCGATGGCTGTGCCACCACCCGCCGGCAACGCGCTCGCGCGCGTCTTTGCAGACGGGCAGATGATATTTATCGAGCACGAACCCGGCAATGAACTTTACATCATCCAGGGTGGCAAAGTTAAAATCACGAAAGTCGTGAACGAAAATGAAGTGCTGCTTGCAGTTCTGAACCCAGGCGATATATTCGGTGAAATGGCCCTGCTCGAAAATAAGCCACGCTCTGCTTCGGCGGCGGCTTTTGGTAATGTGACCACACTCGCCATCAATAAACAAAACTTTGAATCGATGGTGCAGGCGCAGCCGCAGCTGGCAACCAAACTGATTACGCTGTTGAGCGAGCGCATCTGGCTGGCGTACAGACAGCTGGCCAACCTGCTTATTACTGACCCGGTCGGGCGGATGTACGATACTCTGCTGACACAGGTACAGAAAAAGAAGGTGGCGATTCAGCCAAAGACCAGTTACGTTTTCGATATTGGCTCGCAGGAAATTCTCAAGATGCTCGGTTACCCGCCGGAAAAAGGCGAGGAATACCTCATTACCATGCTGGGCGACAAAAATTTGCGCCTCGACCAGGGCAAATTCATCTGCAAAGACCTCGCCGAGCTCGAAAAACAGGTACAGTTTATCCGCAAACGTGCCGCAGCAGAACGCCAGCGCGAATCAGCGAAAATGACTTAGATAACGTCTGCCACGGAAAGCACGCCGAGAAATTTTGCCACTTCTTCTTTGAGGGAGTTTTTCAAGTATTGCAGAGTCTGCATGCCCGATTCAAAAGCGCCTTTGCGGTCGTAATTCAGCTTATCGGGCCTTGCATCTACGGTAAAGCGGTCGATCATGCTGATTAATTCCTGGCAACCCTTGAATACCGCGAACATTTCCCCGGCCAAAAGATAGGCCATGCAGTATTTCTTTTGCTTGTCCATATCCAGTTTTTCAACGTATTTTTTACAGTTACGATCGATTTGCCCGAGATAACTGGCGAGCGGTTTGGGAAAACGCAGAAACTCGACTACCATTGCCTGCACGCGGGAAGCATGAGATTGAATATCCCGTTCATAGGTGTTTGTCAGTTCGAGAATTGCATCGTGCTGGTTGCTATCTTTGATATCTTCGAGAATCGAAGACATTTTGAGGCTCTGGATCAAACCCCGGTAACGCTCGCCATTACGCTGCATTTCGCGCTCCGCTTCGACCAGGAATGCATGCAGTTCACCGCTGCTGGTCTCAGGCTCAACCTGGAATGCGCTGATCCAGGGCGGTATCTTCATCGGATTAGGATGCACGCGGTTCTGGATTTTGTTTTCCCCAATGGCGGATTCTTCGAGCGGGCGCGAGCTGCTGCCCATGCGTTTGATGAGAATAGCCTCTTCGCGCCCGAGCGCAATCGGTACGATTTCTATCTTGCGCGTGCGCAGGTTAAAGCGCGTAGCGTAGCGCCTCCCCTGCGCATCGACATATCTTTGTTCGATACTGCGCAGCGTAATGCGGGAAGTGTCTATGTCAGAAACGGAATCAATACGGATGTATTGATGGCGCATAGTTCAGGCAAGCTCTTCCCGCAGGCGTTTTGCGCGCGCATTAAAAGGGTCGGTGACCAGGATTTCATCGAGCACTGAATTCGCTTTGTCACGCTCTTCAAGAGCAACGTAAATCTCGGCCAGCAGGTTGAGATTCATGATGTTTGTATTGGCATCTAGCGCGCGGATATTTTCTGAATACTGTTGCGCTTTCTCGAGGTGGTTCAATTTGCGTTCGGCGAAGGCCAGCAGGTACATGACCTCGAAATCATTGCTCTGGATGCGCATCAGTTTTTCACCAATGTTGATCGCCAGCGAATATTCCTTCATCTGCATTGCGAGGTTAAGGGCTGCGCGCAGCGCCCTTGGGCCGGCGCTTGCCGAGTGGTACGCGCGCCGCAGAAGCTGCGCAGCCTCATGATGCTGTCCTGAATCGACCAGTTGTTTCGCGTCACGCAACAGTACAGAAGCCGTTTGTTTTTCCTTTGTTGCAACGCCGGATTTGGCGGCGTTGTAACGAATACGTACCAGTGAGAGGTCGTCGGTAATTTCGCCCTGTGCCGAGATAAGTTCAACCATTTCTTTTAGTCTGCCGTCTGCTGTCTCGACATGCTTGAGAAACAGGCTTTCGTCCTCGTTAATAACCCTGACATTCGACTCGGGCGAGGGTAGGGCAATATCGTCACGGCCGTCGGAACCCAGAATGATGAGATCGCCTTCCCGCAGTTGAATATGATCAATCGAAATTTCATCTTGTAAACCAGGCGTACCCAGCTTGCGATAATAACTGCGGTTCTGCAGAAAGATCGCTTTGCTGTCGCGGTATAACACTCCCCAGGGATGCTCGGCATTAAGATAATAGAGTTTACCAGTCTCATTTTCGAGCACGGTGATGTAGATCGATACGAGCATCGAACAATCGAAACTCTCAAATACCTTTTGCAGCTCAAGGAAGGTGTTTTTTAGCCAGGTCTCTGCATCAACGTTACTCACGATACGAGTGCGTTCGATAATCGACTGGAAAACGGCTCCCAAAACCAGGGCGCCTCCGGCCCCCTGCATTGATTTACCCATCGCATCGGCATTGAGCACGACGGTGACAGGCCCATTGGAAAAGTTGAGTGTATGTGCGATGGAAATATCTCCACCGATATTTTTCTTCTGACTCTTGAATTCAAAGCTTTTCTTTTGTTTCGTGAAAAAATCCACCTCGACATTGAGGCCTTCGTCGACTGCGTTGACACCCAGCGGGTTCAGAAGCAGCGAGGTAAGGTAATAATCCCCATCTTGTTGAGTCTTCAGCTCATTGACCAGATCTAGACTTTTTTTCAGTTGCTTGGAAGCAGTGATGACCTGTTCTTTTTCCTCAAGAACAGTCAGCTCAGAACGAATCAGTTCAACCCGGCGCTCGTAATCTTTGAGACAAAGAAAGGTCAAAACGCCGAGGTAAGGAAATACCATACCGCCGAGAATAATGGAGCCGAGATCGCCGGCAAAAAAGAAAAAATATACCTGGATCGGCACTAACCACGGGATGGAAAAGAGAAGAAAGGTAAAACGGTTGCAGGCAAAAGTAAAAGCCGCGGCACCGGTCACACCGATCACCAGGCTGAATGCGGTGAGTTTGATGCTCATATTCTTGATGGCCGGCACCTGGAAGAAAAATCCCACACCTATAGCAGATGCGATCAAAAAGGCCTGCGCATTTGCAAATTGTGATTTCTTTTTGGTGTCTTTGATCCAGTCTTCACCGAAAAAATAAAAGACCACAATTGGGACACCGATGGAAAACTGCACAATAAACCAAACCAGGTGTTCCTTGATACCCGTGTCGAGCATCAGCATGACATAGTAGAGCAGCATCGCGCCTAATAGGCCAACGATCGCGAGGCGAACGTTCCACAACATCTCACGGGTGAGTGCATTGTGGACGTGTGTTACAAATTCGGGTTTTACCAGTTTTTCGACTGGGCGCGCAAAGATTGCCATGGGTACTCCTAAGATAAATTATCGGCAGCTAATATGAGCGCGGCAAGCGGAATACGGAGGCAACTCGCTGTAAAGCATAAATGAACAAGTGTTCACTTATGTGCCCGGAATAGTTAGTCAGGCTGGTTTCTTTTTATGCTCAGTTTCAGTCACGACGCGAATGGTTTTTTTGAAATTCCACTTGCGGTAGACAGAAAGAGCATCCATGCGAGCATTCGGGAGGAAGAAGTAATTTGAACCGTACTGGACGATCGCTCCCTTATAATCGGAGTGCTTGCCGCGGAAATCTACTTTGCCAATTTCTTTGACCTGCGCCCAATTTTCGACGTTCTTGAGCACGGGCATTTGGTACAGGTGCAGCTCGCGGATGTGGCCATCCTGAAGTGCACGGATCATCAATTGCGACCAATCCATTGATATATTCTCGGAGTTTGCGAACGTGAAGTCAAGTTTTTTCGACTTTTAAGGCACAATTCGCCCCTGGGAGGCTCTGATAGATTCGCACCTTGAGAAATTGGATGTTTTCCTCGGTCGCCCCGGCAAAAGGGCACCAAATTCCCTCTTCGAGCCAATAGTTAGTCGCGTAGGCGAAAGGATGGCTACGGCGAGCCGGTTTGAGCCAAAAGGCAATCATCAGTGTAATTATAGATGAAACACTCACACGAAGCGTCGCAGCAACGTAGTGTAACGCATCATATTCCGCTGGAGAAAACCGGGTCGTGACAACACGTCTATCCGCCAATGACCGATTATACCGCCTGGCCACGCCGCGCTGCGAATAGTTAGTCCGCATGAGAATGCGCAGGCAGCGCTGCCCAAGAAACAAAATCTCTTTCTGGTGCTGCCGCCAGTGCACGGCCATCGATTTCGACATACTGACACTTGTAACAATCATCTTCATCCTTAAAACTCCACATGCCCGCTGAGCCGCATGAAAAAACCAAACTGCTCGCGCCGGCGAAAATCTTCGGCGTATGTCAGCGCCACAAAGCCGTTGACCACCCCGGTATTCACCAGCGCGAGCATCTTGAATCCGGTGTCCTTAATGCGCATAGAGGTGGATTGCAGGAGTACCGACGAATACCACTCAGACGGAAAAATGATCGGCTCGAGCGGCTGATCCGCCTTCGTCTGATAGTGACCACCACCCAAAAAAATGAAATCATCGTAGCCGAGCCCGGCAAGTGTCTGCATCGAAGTATCTGCGGCGAAAGTAATTCCGCTGCGGACATGCAGCCCTTTTGGACTGTTGCGCAGCGAAAAACCCGCGAGTTGTGTTTTTTGTTCATACACAGATACCGCAGTCAGGTAATCGCCCGCATAGCGCAGCATGCCGAACTCTCCACCGGCGCTGAAAAATTGCGCGAACCAGCCGTCGGATATATACTGTATCGCGAGGCCCTGGTCGTTGTCGAATATACCACTGGCCAGCGCATTGGTTTCGCTCCGGCGAAACGCCAGCGCACGAATGGTCAGGTCGTCCGAAAACTGGACAAATGTAAGGTAATTCCCCTTGCCCGCCATTTCCAGGCCCGCATAGATTTTACCGTCCATACCAGCCGCTTTTCCGAAAGTGAGTGAGGCTACCGGTAGAGCGGGAGTCTGTTGCTGCACTTCAGCCATCGCGGCACCGGCGCGTAAACTAAACCAGGTAACAGGTGAGAAGGTGACGCGCGAAAGCAGCAGGTTATTCTGCGACTGCTGGTAATACGCAGCGTCGGCAGAGAGGATTTTCGGCCCCAGAGCAAGGCGCAGGCCGGCGGGCTCGGCGTAAGCAAAATTGCGCGTCCACGGAAGGTAGGCTCCATTACTGATTAAAAAACCCTGTTCGAGCGAGTTTTCGCGCTGGCCAAGTTCGAGTTGCAGAATGCCTTTGAGGTCCTTATATGAAGCCAGCAGGCCCTGAGCAGTTGGCGAAGTAAAACCACCAATGCGAAATCCATTCGCGCGATAGAATGCGACGCCAAAATCGGCAGAGGGAGTGATGTCGTTTTTTAACCGGCCTGTTTGCACTTCGATCTGCTGCATCGGTGTGGCCTGCAGGGCGATGGCAGCCGCGAAAAACCACGCGAACCTATGCATCGTCTCTGCACTCCCAGCGGTGCTTGAGCAGAATTGCCTGCGATGCGGCGTTCAGTTTGCAGATGTCTTTTTCGCGTGCAAAACGCAATGCTTCTACCGGGGTTAATCCCCATTTGACGAGCGTTGCAAACGCGGGTGCATGCCTTTGTTTTGGCGGGCGCTTAACTTCTTTTGTTTCGAGTGGCACTGTGGGTTTGGTGGCATTCACCGGTGTCGCAGTATCGACCTGGTAATGCAGTGAGAACTCCCACTGCGTGTTTCTGCCTGTGGATTGAGTCGGGCGAGAAAGCGCGCTTTCAGGCCCTCGATGGGCTTGAGCCACAGTCCCGCGCGCGTGCGCTGTGAAAGAGGCTCGTACCCCGTTATCAATCCGACATGCGAGGTAAGATGCACAAAGGCGTTTGCCGACCAGCGTATCGGCTGAGAAAAAGCATTCTCAAAGTCGCTGCTAAACTCAACAGGCAGGGCGATGTGGGTGAGAATTGAAAGCGTCGCGCGCAGAAATTTTTCAGCGCCGGCAATCTCGCCGCGGAAGACAGCTGTCGTCCAGGCGAAACCGGCTGCAGGCGCAAATAGCCCGGGCTCAGCCGCGCGGTTGGCCAGCGCCTGTTGCCTGAAGTGTGTACCCGCGCCGAATTGGAAGAGATGACCCGGAAAGCGGGCATTCGCTGTCGCGAGCGCGATAGCGTTGGTTAAGGTGCGGTCGCTCACGATCTGTTCGCGGCGCGCAAAGAGCAGAAATCCTGCGCCCGGGATCTGCTCGTCGACTTCGAGGCTTTCGCTGAGCGCCGGCCGCGAGCCATTGGCGTTCGCGGTATCATGCGAGACGCGTCCGTAAAAACCCATTAGCTGCGAGCCGGCCAGAAGTGCCGCAAGCCCGCAGAGGCGTATGCCATTCAGCATAGTCACTCCACACAAATTTTGGGGAGGCAATTTCCCCTCTATATATTAAGTACCAGGAAACCGCGGATTTTTCTCAACTGTGCGGAAAAAAATGCCAATTTTCTGGAAAAAATATGCGCCAAAAATCAGTAAACGAATGAATGCCAAATTAACGACCAACTATTCATCGGCAGCGGAAATTTGCGTACATAATTCTTGACGGGGTCTTTGCTCAAGGGGGGCTGATGCGTGGTCAAAAAACTGCGACTCGAAGTTCCGGTCGATCGCGTGAGCGAGCCCTTTGTGTATCGTATGGTCACAGAATACAATCTGCAGCCGAATATTCTCGAGGCAAATTTAAGCCCCAACCGCTGTGGCTCGATGGTTGTGGAGCTTAAGGGTAAACCGCAGGATATCGAAAGTGGAATATTGTTTCTGCGTGAAGCCGATATCGACGTCGAAGAATGTGACTAAATTTTCGGCCTAGATGGCCACTAGGCCCAGCTTGGCAGAAATAAAGCTCACCAGACTCAGCATCAGAAACGCGGTTAATCCCAAAAACAACCACACAATCACATGGCTCAGGCGGTAGACTTTATAATGGCTCTCGCTGATATTCAGCAAGCTGCGCGCGCCGGCGAAGAGCTGGCGGTAATGCCAGATTAAGCCCAGCGCCATGAGCGGCATGCCAACGACCGGCAGCATTGCTCCGGCGGAAAGAAAACTGACAATTAGCGTCGAAAAAATCGCGACGCGTGTGCCGCTCTGCGGTGAAAATCGGCCGCCGGAATGTTCTGCGGTCTCTTCAGCGATAATCGAAATCAAAAAGATGTACCCTGCATAGAGCGCGACCATGCCGGGCAGATAAACCAGAATGTGCCGCAGAAACAGCGAGAGCTTCTTGTAATGCAGGGCTTCGCGCGCGATAAAAAATACAAAGAACGGCACCAGCAGCGGCAGGTGGTATTTGCGGAACAGCGACCAGAATGAACCGGTTTCTTCGCGGTCGATTTCATCCCAGCTGGTGGGTGTTGCCCTCAGCAGGCTGCGCAGGCGGTAACCAATGAGTTCAAAGCCGGCCCGGGTTTCGAGCGGCAGGCCACCAATGCGCATGCGAAAGTCGCCGCTCACCGCCGAGGGTGCGGTCTTTTTTTCCGCTGTGAAAAACTGTTTCCCGCTCGGTTTGGCGCCCGCTGTGTTCTGGGCAGGGAGTTTTTTTTGCGGCGATTGTGACATTAATCTTCTTGTTTCGGCTTGCGCTTCTTGCGTTTCTTCTTTTTGGGTTTCTCTTCGCTGTTTTCTGCCGCTGCACTGCGCTTATGGTTCAGCAGCATATTTGCCCGGTATTCAACGCCGTTTTCTTTGTAAACAATTTCCAGCACACTGAGGCGTTTCTTCGAGGGCAAGATTGTGACCGCCATTTCACCGGTTTTCGGGTCATAGCTGAAATTCTGTGCCGTCGAAAACACTCTGACTTTGAAGTTCTCCTTGCTGAGCTTGGGCGGGATCAGGTATTTGAGCGTTGTTTCGCCTTCGATCACGGCGCCAGGTTCGCTGCCGACGATGCGATAGGGCAGCGAACGCGCCAATGTCTTCTGTGCAAACGGTTTCGCGGTGTCGCCTTTGACGATCAAAAACCGGCGTAAAAGGTATGGGTGCTCGCCGACCTGGTTGCCGCCGTGAAACGTGGTGTAGGCTGACTGGTAGCCGATTTCTTTCAGCAGGCGCACGCTGGCGGATGTATGGATGCCGAAGGGGTATGCAAGGTGCTGCACATTGGCTCCACCTTTTTGATCGAGCATCTTCTTGGAATCGACGA